>NZ_BDAG01000005.1 GCF_002091715.1 Pseudomonas migulae NBRC 103157
AGGCAGAACCCTCGATTGAACTGAGCCTGGACGATGTTCAACACCACGCCCCTGCCTCGAGCCAATCGGCATTCGCAGATCCCGAATCTCCTTATGCACCGCCACGGGCTACTGTTGGCGAAAACCTGCCACAGTTTGGCACGCTCAAGCCTTTTGGCGTTGAAGGTCGCATCGGCCGTTTGCGTTACCTGGCCTGGACCATGGTCCTGACGCTGGTCATGCTCGGCATCGGGTCGGTAGTGGCAATTTTCGCCATCGCCCTGATCAGCAGCGATTCGACCGCAGGCCTGATTGTCGGAGGGCTGTTGGTATTTTTCCTGTGCATTGCCATCGCGGTCGTCAGCATTCAGATCAGCGTTCAGCGCCTGCACGACATTGGCTGGTCCGGCTGGCTCTGGTTACTGAATCTCGTGCCGTTCGTGGGCAGTTTCTTTCCGTTCGTGATCATGTGCGTGCCGGGCACCAACATCGCCAATCGCTATGGCCCTCCACCACCGCCGAACACTACGGCGGTCAAAGTGCTGTCTTCGCTGTGGGTCGTGGTGATAGCCCTCGGTTTCGTTGGTCTGCTGGCGGGTGGCTTCAGTGCGATCCAGCAAGAGTACGAAAGCGCGGCCGAAACCAGCTATGACAGCGGTGCGGTAATCACGGAGGAAGTGGAAGTCGAGCCTGCTGCAGAGGCAGAAGCAGCACCCGATTCCGCAGACGAGGAAGCCGAAGAAGCCTCGGCCCCTGTAGACTCTGCGAAAGAATGAACAGCGCTCCCCGCCCGTGACACCTGCGTCGCCGGCGCGGAGCTGTTGCGATGGAGAACTGCATGACCCGTTACGCTCTGATCACTGGCGCCTCCAGTGGCATCGGCCTGGCGATGGCCGAAGCGCTGGCTCGCCGTGGCCGTAGCCTGATTCTGGTGGCCCGACAGCGTGATCAGCTGGAAAGTATTGCGATTGAACTGACCCAACGCTTTGGCGTGGAAGTATTGTTTCGCGCCTGCGACCTCGGCGAGCCACTGCGCTTGTCCGGGTTTCTGCTGGAGCTGGAAGAAGGCGACCGGCAGATCGACCTGCTGGTGAACTGCGCCGGCATCGGCACCTGCGGTCCGTTTCTGGCGCAGGACTGGATGACCGAACAAGACCTGATCGAAGTGAACATTCTGGCCCTCACTCGCCTG
Source organism: Pseudomonas migulae NBRC 103157 (assembly GCF_002091715.1). Lineage (GTDB taxonomy): Bacteria > Pseudomonadota > Gammaproteobacteria > Pseudomonadales > Pseudomonadaceae > Aquipseudomonas > Aquipseudomonas migulae_A. The sequence continues at coordinate 1,172 of NZ_BDAG01000005.1, forward strand.
TGCCATGCCATCGGCAACAGCATGGCCTTGCAGGGGGGCGGGCAGATCTTGAATGTCGCCTCGGTTGCAGCGTTCCATCCCGGCCCGTGGATGAGCACTTACTACGCCAGCAAAGCCTATGTACTGCACTTTTCCGAAGGGTTGCGCGTTGAATTGAAGAAATGCGCGGTCAAGGTCTCGGTGCTGTGCCCCGGTCCGACCCGCACGGCGTTTTTCCGAACCGCACAACTGGACACCGACAAACTGGTCGACAGCAAACTGCTGATGAGTCCCGAGGAAGTCGCGCTCTATACCGTGCGGGCGCTGGATAAAAATCGCGCCATTATCATTCCGGGTCGTCTGAACCGCTGGTTCGCTTTCCTGCCACGGCTTGGCTCGCGCTGGCTGACCCGGACAATCGTGGGCATGGTCAACAAGGCCTACTGTCCGCGCTGATCAACCTTCAAGGCAAAAGGCTGGGCTCGGCGATATCCGATGAGTACACTCAGGCCAGCCAAATAACGGAGAAACAGCTGTGGATACTCTGTTCACCAAAATCATCAACCGGGAAATCCCGGCGAAGATCATTTACGAGGATGACCAGGTACTGGCCTTCCACGACATCGCCCCACAGGCACCGGTGCATTTTCTGGTGATCCCGAAGAAGCCGGTGCGCACCTTGAACGACCTCACTGAGGACGATAAGGCATTGGCCGGGCATATTCTGTTCACTGCCCAGCGCCTGGCACTGGAACTGGGTTGCGAAAAAGGTTTTCGCGTTGTCATGAACTGCAATGAGGAAGGTGGGCAGACTGTCTACCACATTCATATGCATGTGCTGGGTCAGCGTCAGATGCACTGGCCGCCGGGTTGATTCATACCCCGCCCTTGTAGGAGCCCGGCTTGCCGGCGATGGCGTCATCGAGACCGCCATCGCCGGCAAGCCGGGCTCCTACAGTTGCAGCCTGCGTCGCAATGACCCAGCGCAAACCTTCCCCGGCCGATTGGGTTAAACTGGCCGCCGAGATTCTTCCCGGAGGTCAGCATGACTACCCAACGTCACTACTCGCCAATTGACCGTCTTCTGCTGCAAGCCGATGCCGCGATGCGTACCCTGCTGCCCTTCAGTGGCCAGCCGTACCGCCCGTCCCCCGCGATCTTGCAGCCGGAAACGCAAATGAGCGACGAAGACACCCGGCACGTTGCCGGTTTGATGCGCATCAACCACACCGGCGAAGTCTGCGCCCAGGCGCTGTATCAGGGCCAGGCCCTGACCGCCAAGCTGCCGCAGGTCCGCGCGGCCATGGAACATGCTGCCGAAGAAGAAATCGACCACCTGGTCTGGTGCGAGCAACGCATCAAGCAACTGGGCAGTCACACCAGCATTCTCAATCCACTGTTCTACGGCATGTCGTTCGGGATTGGCGCAGTGGCCGGGCTGATCAGCGATAAAGTCAGCCTGGGGTTCGTGGCTGCAACCGAGCATCAAGTGTGCAAACACCTGAACGAACACCTTGAGCAGTTGCCGACCGAGGACGAAAAGTCCCGGGCGATTCTTGAGCAGATGCGGATAGATGAAGAGCACCATGCCGAAAGTGCGCTGGAGGCAGGGGGCTTTCGGTTTCCGGCGCCGGTGAAATTCGGGATGAGCTTGATGGCCAAGGTGATGACCAAGAGTACGTACCGGATCTGATTTTCTTGTATGAGCAAGCTTGCTCACGATAAACCTGAGGGCAACGCGTTTATCCAGAAAACACGCGTTATCGTTAACGTCCATCGCGAGCAAGCTTGCTCCTACGAGGGCAAGACATAAAAAAGGCGACTGCCGTGAGGTAGTCGCCTTTTCTGTGATCGAAATCTTAGGTCGGCATGTTGCGCGCGTAGAAGATTTCGAGCATTTCGTGTTTCACACGGTCGGTCACTTGAGCGCGCTGCTCAGAGGACAAGTTGTTGGTCGCATCGCCGAACAGGTAGTTATCCAGTTCGAAGTTCTTCAACAGCATTTTGGTGTGGAACAGGTTTTCCTGGTACACGTTCACGTCGGTCATCTGGTACGCGTCGCGGGTGTCGTCGGAGAGATAGTTCTGAATCGAGTTGATCTCGTGATCGATGAAGTGCTTGTTGCCTTCGACGTCACGGGTGAAACCGCGCACACGATAATCCACGGTCACGATGTCCGAATCGAACTGGTGGATCAGGAAGTTGAGCGCTTTCAGCGGTGAAATGACGCCACAGGTCGACACGTCAATGTCCACACGGAAGGTCGCAATGCCGTCGTCCGGATGGATTTCCGGGTAGGTGTGCACCGTGATGTGGCTCTTGTCGAGGTGGGCCAGGATAATCTCGGGCAACGGGCCCGGGGATTCTTCGATCTGGCTGTCGGTCGGCGTTACCGGCTCTTCAGAGATCAGAATCGTGACGCTGGCGCCCTGTGGGTCGTAGTCCTGACTGGCGATGTTCAGGATGTTGGCACCAATGATATCGACAACTTCTGTGAGGATCTGCGTCAGGCGTTTCGCGTTGTACTCTTCATTGATGTACTCGACGTAAGCCTGCTGGTCTTGCGGGGTCTCCGCGTAGCAGATGTCATAGATATTGAAGCTCAAGGTCTTTGTCAGGTTATTGAACCCGTGGAGCTTGAGTTTGCTTTTCACCGTTAAAAACTCTCTATGTATTGCGGCCCGGGCCGCGTGATCAAGCATGCCCGTCAGATGCGAACGACGCACCTGCGTAGGACGGTTAACACCTCTTCGCGATGGCGATTTTGGTTGTCTGTTCGGGCGAGCGGCTGGCTGGTTGACGGACCACTACCCTGAAAAAAGTGGCGCATTATGCAGACGTCAGCTTGGGATCGCCAGAGTCTGCACTGCTTTTATGATAGTTGAATGTCGATTCAACCGAGTTCGATGATTTCGTAGTCGTGGGTAATCGCGACGCCCGCCGCGCCGAGCATGATCGAGGCCGAGCAATACTTCTCGGCAGACAACTCGATGGCGCGCTTGACCTGGGCTTCTTTCAGCCCGCGACCCTTGACCACGAAGTGCATGTGGATCTTGGTGAAAACCTTCGGGTCCTCGGTCGCGCGCTCAGCCTCGAGGAAGGCTTCGCAGCTCTCGACGGCCTGACGGGATTTCTTGAGGATGCTGACCACATCGAAATTGCTGCAACCGCCGACACCCAGCAGGAGCATTTCCATCGGCCGGACACCCAGGTTACGACCACCGGCATCGGGCGGACCGTCCATGACCACGACATGACCGCTGCCGGATTCACCGAGGAACATGGCTTCGCCAGCCCATTGGATGCGTGCCTTCATCGCCAAGACTCCACTGTATAAAAAAAGGGTCGCCAGCTTAGCACAGGGCCCTGGATTGATAGCGTTCGCCGTCCTAGGACATAACGTTCCGGCTTGTAGGTAAAATCTCGAATATTGCGGGAAGTGTCTGTTAAGCTGGCGCCAATTCGCTGGCGCATAGCCATCTTTGAAGCAACCTCAGCGCCTCATAAAAAAACCAAACATACCGTGCAGTCTTTTTCGGGATACAACCATGGTTGCTATTGCCCCTACACCCAAAGTCAAAAACCTCGACAAGCTGTTGATGCATTGCCAGCGCCGTCGTTATGCGGCCAAGAGCAACATCATCTGCGCCGGCGACCGCTCGGAGACGTTGTTTTTCATCATCAAAGGCTCGGTCACCATCCTGATCGAGGATGACGACGGTCGGGAAATGATCATTGCCTACCTGAACTCCGGAGACTTTTTCGGTGAGCTGGGTCTGTTTGAACAGGCCGGCCTGGAACAGGAACGCAGCGCCTGGGTACGCGCCAAGATCGAGTGCGAAGTCGCGGAAATCAGCTACGCCAAATTCCGCGAGTTATCCCAGCAGGATCCAGACATTCTTTACGTACTCAGCGGACAAATCGCACAGCGCCTGCGCAACACCACCCGCAAGGTCGGTGACCTGGCGTTCTTCGACGTCACCGGCCGAGTCGCTCGTTGCTTGCTGGAACTGTGCAAACAGCCAGACGCCATGACCCACCCCGATGGCATGCAGATCAAGGTGACCCGTCAGGAAATCGGGCGGATTGTAGGGTGTTCCCGGGAGATGGTCGGTCGCGTGCTCAAGGATCTGGAGGAACGCAACCTGGTCGACGTCAAAGGCAAGACCATGGTGGTCTTCGGTACGCGCTAAACCTTGAACATGTCTGCCAGCAACTGGCGATAGAGCGCGTCGAGCCGCTCCAGTGCATCGGGCGCCGCAAACTTTTCATGCAAGGCGATGTGGCTCTCGGCGCGAACCCGCTGTTCCAGACCGCACGCCTCGTTGAAGCGATTGACTGCGGCGACCATCGATTCGCGCTCGTCATCCAGCAACAAAGCACCGTGCACCAAGCCGACCGGACGCGAACCGCCCTTGCTCTGGCGCCAGCGCTGAGCGGTGCCGACCATCTTGCGTCCATCCAGATTGACGTTGAAACGGCCGTCGCAGAAGGCGCCATCGACTTCGCCCAAGGACGAAACGCCACCCAATTCATCCAGCAACTGACAGATCGGGTCACAGAGCCTGCGATAGGCGGTTTCGATGCGATTCTGGTCGCCCTCGCTGCGGGGCGGCGCGTAGACCAGTGCGATGTTGATGGTTGATGCTGATTGCGGCACGGGTTCGCCGCCGGTTTCACGCAACAGTACCGGCCAGCCGGCGGCGGCCAATACTTCGCAGGCGGCTTCGAAGCCAGGCAGGCGATTCAAGCGGCGTGGCATGACCAATGCTTTGTCACTTGGCTGCCAGAACAGCAGACCGAATTCCGAGTCGCCGGTGCAGACTGAGGCCAGCAAATCCTGTTCGGCTTGCAGGCCCGCTTCAACGGTTAGATGTGTCGACTGGGTCATGGACTGCTCCACAAAGCATGAGTTTTTTGGGGAATTGTAGGGCCTCTTCGCGAGCAAGCCCGCTCCCACATTGGTTCGCATCCGTCCAGACAACGGCGATCCAATGTGGGAGCGGGCTTGCTCGCGAAGGCAGCACCACGGGTTCCGGCATGTCGTCAGTCGAGTGTAGAACAACTCACCGCCGTACCACGCTCCGGGAAGAACAGACGCTGCAGCTCGGTGCCCGGGCTTTCGGCGCGCATGAACGCTTCACCAACCAGGAACGCATACACGTCGCTGATTTCCATCAGCTCGACATCGGCCCGATTGAGAATGCCGCTTTCAGTGATGACTAGACGATCACGCGGAATACGCGGCAACAGATCGAGGGTAGTTTCCAGACTGACTTCGAACGTGTGCAGGTTGCGATTGTTAACGCCGACCAGCGGAGTATCGAGGGTTTTCAAGGCGCGCTCCAACTCGTCGCCATCATGGACTTCCACCAGCACATCGAGGCCGACGCCTTTGGCCACTGCCGCCAGCTCGGCCATTTTCACGTCATCCAATGCGGAGACGATCAACAGCACGCAGTCAGCGCCCAATGCACGGGCTTCGACGATCTGGTACGGGTCGATCATGAAATCCTTGCGGATCACCGGCAGTTTGGACGCCGCCCGGGCCTGTTGCAGATACGCATCGGCGCCCTGGAAGTAATCGATATCGGTGAGCACCGAGAGGCAGGTTGCGCCGCCCTTCTCGTAACTCCTGGCAATGTCCGCCGGAACGAAGTTCTCGCGAATCACGCCTTTGCTGGGTGAAGCTTTCTTGATTTCCGCAATGACCGCCGGGTGTTTCAGCTTGGCCTGTGCGATCAATGCCTTGGCAAAACCACGGGGTGCATCGGCCGCCTTGGCCAGACTTTCCAGCTCCGCCAGGCTCACACGAGCGCTACGCTCGGCGACTTCCTGGACTTTGCGCGCCAGAATATTTTCCAGAACCGTCGGTACACTCATCCCTCATTCTCCACTTTGAATACCGCGGTAAATGCACCCAACTCCTCAAGTTTTTCCCGGGCAAGGCCTGTGTGCAGCGCATCGTGCGCCAGGGCAACGCCTTCTTTCAAACTGGTCGCCAGGTCGGCGGCGTAAAGCGCAGCACCGGCATTGAGCACGATCATCTCGGCGGCTTTCTGACCGCTCTCGGTTTTGCGCTTGCCCAGGGCATCGCGAATCAGCTCGAGCGAAGCGGCCGGGCTTTCCACCGCCAGGCCGTGCAGGCTCTGGCTCTTCATGCCCAAATCCTCCGGTTCGACCCAATACTCGGTGATCTGGTCATTTTTCAGTTCCGCCACGTAAGTCGGCGCGGCCAGACTGAACTCGTCCAGACCGTCCTTCGAGTGCACCACCAGCACGTGCTTGCTGCCCAAACGCTGCAAGACTTCGGCCAACGGCCGGCAGAGCGCCTGGCTGAAAACGCCCACCACCTGATGTTTCACGCCGGCCGGATTCGTAAGCGGGCCGAGCATATTGAACAGGGTACGCAGACCAAGATCCTTGCGCGGGCCCGCGGCGTATTTCATGGCTCTGTGATGAGTCTGGGCAAACATGAAACCGATGCCGACGTTGTCGATGCAACGCGCCACCTGAACCGCAGTCAGGTTCAGGTAGATGCCCGCCGCCTCCAGCAGATCGGCGCTGCCGCTTTTACCCGAGACCGCACGGTTACCGTGTTTGGCCACGGTGCAACCGGCCGCTGCCACCACAAAGGAAGAAGCCGTCGAGACGTTGAAAATGTTCGCACCATCGCCGCCGGTTCCGACCACATCGACCACGCCGTCGAGGGTCTTCAATTCGACCTTGTCCGCCAGCTCGCGCATGACCGACACGGCGCCGACGATCTCGTCGATGCTTTCGCTCTTCATGCGCATGGCCATCATGAACGCGCCGATCTGCGCATCCGTGCATTGACCGGTCATGATTTCGCGCATTACATCGCGCATTTCATCGGTGCTGAGGTCGAGGTGGTCGACGATACGGCTCAGGGCTGTCTTGATATTCATGGGAAGTCCTTAGCGCGTGCCGCCGGTTTGTTTGAGGAAGTTGGCGAACAGCTCGTGCCCCTGTTCGGTCAGGATAGACTCGGGGTGAAATTGCACACCTTCGATGTTCAACGTCTTGTGGCGCAGGCCCATGATCTCGTCGACCGAACCGTCTTCAAGCTGAGTCCAGGCGGTCAGCTCCAGGCAGTCTGGCAAGGTTTCGCGCTTGACGATCAACGAGTGATAACGCGTGACGGTCAGCGGATGGTTCAGGCCTTCGAAGACACCTTTGTCTTCGTGGAACACCGGGCTGGTCTTGCCGTGCATCACCTGGCGAGCACGAACCACATCGCCGCCGAAGGCCTGGCCGATGGATTGATGGCCCAGGCACACGCCGAGAATCGGCAGTTTGCCGGCGAAATGCTTGATGACGTCAATCGAGACGCCCGCCTCGGTCGGCGTGCAAGGACCGGGCGACACAACGATACGCTCAGGGTTGAGGGCTTCGATTTCGGCAACGGTCAGTTCATCGTTGCGCACAACTTTGACCTGGGAGCCGAGCTCACCGAGGTATTGCACAACGTTGTAAGTAAAAGAGTCGTAGTTATCGATCATCAGCAACATGGCTTGAGAACCTCTTGAATTCACGGACTATAAAGGCTGCCTTCGAATGAGCGACCCGTAGCGCTTTGTCAGCCAAAGCTGACATGGCATACGGATCACGTTCATCGATCAGCTTTCCGGGGTTTGTTCAGCCAGGGCGACTGCGCGGAACATGGCACGACGCTTGTTCAGGGTTTCTTCCCATTCCAACGCCGGCACCGAGTCGGCAACGATGCCGCCACCGGCCTGCACGTGCAGTTCGCCGTTCTTGATCACGGCGGTGCGGATCGCAATCGCAGTGTCCATGTTGCCATTCCAGGCGAAGTAACCGACCGCGCCGCCATAGACGCCACGTTTGACCGGCTCCAGTTCGTCGATGATTTCCATCGCGCGAATCTTCGGTGCGCCGGACAAGGTGCCCGCCGGCAGGATCGCCCGCAATGCGTCCATTGCCGTCAGCCCGGCTTTCAGTTGCCCGGTGACGTTGGAAACAATGTGCATCACGTTGGAATAACGCTCGATGACCATCTTCTCTGTGAGTTTCACCGAACCGATTTCCGATACGCGACCGGTGTCGTTACGACCCAGATCGATCAGCATCAGGTGTTCGGCGATTTCCTTGTCGTCGGACAGCAGGTCTTTCTCCAGCGCCAGGTCCGCCTCTTCGTTGGCCCCACGCGGACGGGTGCCGGCAATCGGGCGGACGGTGATCAGATTGTCTTCGACCCGCACCAGCACTTCCGGTGAACTGCCGACGACGTGGAAGTCGCCGAAGTTGAAGAAGTACATATAAGGCGTTGGGTTGAAACAACGCAACGCCCGGTACAGATCAATGGGCGCCGCCTTGAAGTCGATCGACATGCGCTGGGACGGCACGACCTGCATGCAGTCACCGGCCAGGATGTATTCCTTGATGGTGTCGACGGCTTTTTCGTAATCGTCCTGGGTGAAACTGGAGCGGAACACCGGGTCAACCGATTGTTGCTTGCTGAAATCCAGACCCCGGCGCGGGGTGATTGGCTGACGGAGTTTTTCCAGCAGCTCTTGCAGGCGCGCCTGACCTTGTTCGAAGGCAGCTTCCTGCGAAGGGTCGGCCAGGACAATCGCGTGCATTTTGCCGGCGAGGTTGTCGAACACCACCACCGCATCGGACACCATCAGCAGAATATCCGGCACGCCCAGTGGATCCGGGTTCGGGCACTTGCCCAGACGCTTTTCCACATAGCGCACGCAGTCGTAACCGAAATAGCCCACCAGGCCGCCGTTGAAACGCGGCAGGCCGGGGATGGTCGGTACGTTGTAGCGGGCTTTGAAGGCTTCGACGAACGCCAGCGGGTCTTCCGCTTCATGACTTTCGATCTCGACGCCGTCATGGGTCACGCTGACGTGATGGTCATGAACCCGCAGCACGGTGCGGCACGGCAGGCCGATGATCGAGTAACGGCCCCACTTCTCCCCGCCCTGCACGGATTCGAGCAGGTAGGAATTGGGTTCGTCAGCCAGTTTCAGGTAGATCGACAACGGCGTGTCGAAGTCGGCCAGGGTTTCGCAGGCAAGCGGGATACGGTTATAGCCGGCAGCGGCCAAACGCAGGAATTCTTCGCGGATCATGGAGTAGCCTCGTGGCTTGAGGTGCTAACAGTCAGGTATGCAAACGCGCCGGTAGACCGGCCAGGAACAAGTCAGGCGCGCCAACGCCAGCGGGCCAGGGCCTTGATGACTTTCATCCAGAGTTTGCGAGTGACCACCACGATGGCGTTTCCAGAAGGGGGTTGAACAGCGTCGGCCAACGTTATCTCAGCGGCCGGATCCAGGCAACCGGGAATTAGCTTGCGCAGGTCGTCGATCACCAGCGCCGGCGACTCTTCGGCAATCGGCCGGCCATGGTTATAGCCGTAACTGAGCGCCACACATTTGACCCCCGCCGCTTTTGCCGCCAGCACATCGCTGCGCGAGTCACCGACGAACAATGACTGGGACGCCGGAATGTTGGCCATTTTCATCACGAAAAACAGCGCGGCCGGGTCGGGTTTCTTCTGCGGCAGGGTGTCGCCGCCGATGATCCATTTGAAATAGCGGCCGATCTTCATCTGATCCAGCAACGGCGCGACGAAGCGCTCCGGCTTGTTGGTGATCAGCGCCATTTCGACGCCTTGCTTGTTCAGCCACTTGAGGGTGTCACGCACGCCGGGGTAAACCACCGTCAGGTCGTGACCGTCCTCGTAAAACCCGTTAAACAATTCCAGGGCATGTTCAGCCTCGACATCATCGACACCTTCGGCGTCGATGTGATTGGCCAGGGCCCGGCGCACCAGCATGTGCACGCCGTTACCGACCCAGTCACGCACCGATTCGATGCCGACAGGCTGGCGCCCGAGTTTGAGCAGCATGTTATCCACCGCCGCGGCGAGATCAGGGACCGAATCGACCAGCGTGCCGTCCAGATCGAACATCACCAGCCGTGGCAGACGTCCCGGGAACAGCTGCTCAAAGCCGCTCATGGGCGGGCCAGCGCCAGTTCGGAACGCATCTTCTCGATGACTTCCTGGTAGTTCGGCGCATTGAAGATCGCCGAGCCGGCCACGAAGGTGTCAGCGCCAGCCGCCGCGATTTCACGAATGTTGTTCACATTGACGCCGCCGTCGATTTCCAGGCGAATGTCACGACCCGAGGCATCGATCAATGCGCGAGCTTCACGCAGTTTGTCGAGGGTGCCAGGGATGAACTTTTGCCCGCCGAAGCCCGGGTTGACGCTCATCAGCAGGATCATGTCGACCTTGTCCATCACGTACTTGAGCACGTCCAGCGGGGTCGCGGGGTTGAACACCAGGCCCGACTTGCAGCCGCCCTCGCGGATCAGTTGCAGGGAACGGTCGACGTGCTGCGTGGCTTCCGGGTGGAAAGTGATGTAAGTCGCACCGGCCTCGATGAAGTCGCCAACGATGCGGTCCACCGGGCTGACCATCAGGTGCGCATCGATCGGCGCGGTCACGCCGTACTTGCGCAGCGCGGCGCAGACCATCGGGCCGATAGTCAGGTTCGGCACGTAGTGGTTGTCCATGACATCGAAGTGCACGAAGTCGGCGCCAGCGGCCAGAACGTTGTCCACTTCCTCACCTAGGCGGGCGAAGTCGGCGGAGAGAATCGACGGAGCAATTACGAAGGGCTGCATGACGCACCTTTTCTGAGCAGAATCACGATGGCGCGCATTGTATACCTCATGCTTTGGCGCGCGCACCGTGACTGCGATGATCAGTACGCCGCGCGGTAGATCTTCTCGATATCAATCGCGCTCAATTTGCGCGGATTGTTGCGCATCAGTCGCTCGATCCCCGCGGCTTCCACGGCCATGGCCGGGATCGCATCCTCGGGAACGCCGAAACTGCGCAGGCCCGGCGGGATTTCCACGGCGGCGCACAACGCGGTCATCGCCTCGACGGCTTTGCCCGCGGCGTCATTGGCGCTCAGATGAGCGGTCTTCACCCCCATGGCTTCGGCAATATCCTGCATGCGCTCGACGCAGGCCATCTTGTTCCATGTCATGACATACGGCAGCAACAAGGCGTTGCTGACGCCGTGGGCGATGTTGAAACGACCACCCAGCGGATACGCCAGCGCATGCACCGCGCCGACGCCGGCATTGCCGAATGCCATCCCCGCCATCAGGCTGGCGGTGGCCATGTCTTCGCGCGCCTGCAGGTTGGAAGGATTGGCGTAGGCCTTGGGTAACGCGTTGGTGATCAACTTGATCGCGCCGATGGCCAGCGCGTCGGTAATCGCTGAAGCATTGAGGGACAAATAAGACTCGATAGCGTGCACCAGTGCATCAACGCCACTGGCGGCAGTGACACTGCGCGGGCACGTCAGGGTCATTTGCGGGCTGATCAGCGCCACGTCCGGCAACAGATAATCGCTGACGATGCCCTTTTTCAGTTGCGCGACCTTGTCGGAGAGGATCGCGACGTTGGTCACTTCCGAGCCGGTGCCGGCGGTGGTCGGGATGGCAATCAGCGGCGGGCCCTTGCGCGGCACTTGGTCGATACCGAACAGATCCTCCAGCGCGCCGTGATAACCGGCATAGGCGGCAACACTTTTGGCGATGTCGATCGCGCTGCCGCCGCCCAGGCCGATCAGCCCGTCATGCCCGCCTTCGCGGTAAACGCGCATGCAGTCTTCGACGATGGCGATTTCCGGGTCTGGCAGTACACGGTCAAAAATCTCGTAGCTACGGCCCCCCAACTGCGCGAGTGCCAGCTCGACCGTGCCGGACTTGACCAGCGCGGCATCGGTGACGATCAGCGGGTTGTCGATGTCCAGGCGCGTGAGTTCGGCGGCCAGTTGCTCGATGGCCCCTGCGCCGGTGATCAGTTTGTGAGCGATTTTGAAAGAGGAAAGACTCATCGTGCGCAGCCTCTTATAGATAGGGGAGCTGGGCACAATAGTAGCTGGGGATTGGGGTTTGTCTGCTATTCAGGGTGTGAATGACCCTCAATCCCGAAAAACACACAAAACAACTGTAGGAGCCGGCTTGCTGGCGAATGCGGTGTGTCATTTAACTGATACATCAGCTGACAGTTCGCTTTCGCCAGTAAGCCGGCTCCTACAGGGATCGGTGTCAGACCTGGGCAGTGCGTAATTTCTCGCTGCGCCCACGCAGCCATTCCAGGGTCAGCAGCAGAATCACCGAGAAGGCAATCAGCAGCGTTGCCGCGGCGGCAATGGTCGGGCTGAGGTTTTCGCGGATGCCGCTGAACATCTGCCGTGGCAAGGTCGCTTGCTCGGGACCGGCGAGGAACAGCGTTACCACTACTTCATCGAACGAGGTCGCGAAGGCAAACAGCGCACCGGAGATCACACCTGGCGCAATCAGCGGCAAGGTCACCCGGCGGAACGCGGTCAACGGCGAAGCACCAAGGCTGGCAGCGGCGCGCACCAGATTGTGGTTAAACCCCTGCAACGTCGCCGACACCGTGATGATCACAAACGGCACACCCAACACCGCGTGCACCACGATCAGCGAAAAGAAACTGTTGCCCAGGCCCAGAGGTGCAAAGAACAGATAACTCGCGACACCGATGATCACCACCGGCACCACCATCGGCGAAATCACCAACGCCATTACCAGCGCCTTGCCCGGGAAGTCGCCCCGAGTCAGGCCAATCGCCGCCAGCGTACCGAACACCATCGCCAGCACGGTCGCCGCCGGGGCGACGATGATGCTGTTCTTCAGTGCGCGCATCCATTCCGCCGAGGCGAAGAAGTCCTGATACCAGTGCAGCGAAAAACCTTGCAGCGGGTACACCAGGAAACTGCCCGAGTTGAACGACAACGGAATGATCACCAGCACCGGCAGAATCAGGAACAACAGAATCAAGCCACAGAGAATCCGCAAACTGTAGAACCACACCCGCTCGACGGGCGACATATAAGGACTCAGCATTTCATTCTCCCCTTAGCTCAGGCGCAGGCGACTGGCGCCCACCAGCCAGCTGTAAATCAGATAAAGCACCACGGTCGCCAACAGCAGCAGCCCACCGAGTGCGGTCGCCATGCCCCAGTTGATGCTGGTGTTGGTGTAGAACGCGACGAAGTAGCTGACCATCTGATCGTTCGGGCTGCCCAGCAACGCCGGGGTGATGTAGTAGCCGATGGCGAGGATGAACACCAACAGGCAACCGGCGCCGACACCGGCATAGGTCTGCGGGAAGTACACCCGCCAGAAGCTGGCGAACGGGTGGCAGCCGAGGGAAATCGCGGCGCGCATGTAGGTCGGCGAGATGCCTTTCATGACGCTGTAGATCGGCAGAATCATGAACGGCAGCAGGATGTGCACCATCGAGATGTAGACGCCGGTGCGGTTGAACACCAGTTCCAGCGGTTTATCGATGATGCCCATGGCCATCAGGCCACTGTTGATCAGACCGCCGGATTGCAGCAACACGATCCACGCGGCGACCCGGACCAGGATCGACGTCCAAAACGGCAGCAGCACCAGTATCATCAACAGATTGCTTTGACGCGAGGGCAAGTTCGCCAGCAGGTAGGCCAACGGATAGGCCAGCACCAGGCAAATGGCGGTGATGATCAGGCCCATCCAGAAGGTGCGGGCGAAGATGTCGAGGTAGATCGCCTGATCGGGCGTGGCCGGGGCGATTTCGCCGAGGTCGTCGATACGATGATCGACCGCCGCCAGCAAGTAGTAAGGCGTGATGTTGCTGACGTTGCGGCGCACCACTTGCCAATAGGCCGGATCACCCCAGCGTTCATCGAGCCCTTCCAGCGCTTCTTTATAAGAGGCCGGTTCGGTAGCGAACGGCAAGGCGCGGGCGGTTTTTGTCAGCAGGCTGCGGTAGCCGGCCAACTCCATGTTCAAGCGTTTGGACAGGTCGCCCAAGGTCTGATTCTTGCGCGCTTCAGCGAGGTCTTCGCTGGCCGCTTTGTACACCGGCTCAGCAGGCAGGCCGCGACCGTCCCAGCTGGCGATGGCTGCCACGGTGCGCGGCATGCCGCCGACCACTTCCGGGTTACCAACGCTTTTGTAGAGCAGCGCCACGATGGGCACCAGGAACACCAGCAACAGAAACAGCACCAGTGGCGCGATCAAGGCCTGGGCCTTCCAGCGGTTGATCCGCTCGGCGTGCTTGAGCCGCTGCTTCAAGGTGGGGTCAGTGCCCGCGTTCAGGGGAATGGCGGTGGCCATGGCGTACTCCGGAAATCTTTGATCGTTACAGAGGAGGGAATGCCACCTCGATCGTTTAGGTAGGAGCGGGCTTGCTCACGAAAGCGGAGTGTCAGTCAGCAAAGATGCTGAATGTGCTGACGTCTTCGCGAGCAAGCCCGCTCCCACAGGTGGGTAAACCCACCATTACAGGGTGATGCTTACTTCGCAGCCCAGGAATTGAAGCGCTGTTCCAGTTGCTCGCCGTTGTCAGCCCAGAAGCTGACGTCGATCTGCACCTGGTTGGCGATGTTTTCCGGGGTGGTCGGCATGTCTTTCAGGACATCCTTGGCCAGCAACGGTACGGCCTGGGTGTTGGCCGGGCCGTAGGCGATGTTTTCCGAATAGGTCTTCTGCTGCTGCGGTGCCACCGAGAACGCGATGAATTTCTTCGCCGCTTCAGCACGCGCCTTGTCGAGACCTTTTGGGATCGCCCAAGCGTCGAAGTCGTAGATACCGCCGTTCCACACGACTTTCAGGTTGCTTTCTTTCTGCACGGCAGCGATCCGGCCGTTGTAGGCCGAGCTCATGACCACGTCACCGGAAGCGAGGTACTGCGGCGGTTGCGCGCCGGCTTCCCACCACTGGATGCTTGGCTTCAGCTCATCGAGCTTCTTGAATGCGCGGTCCTGACCGTCCTTGCCGGCCAGCACTTTGTAGACGTCTTTCGGCGCAACGCCGTCGGCCATCAGTGCGAATTCCAGGGTGTACTTCGCGCCTTTACGCAGGCCGCGCTTGCCCGGGAATTTCTTGGTGTCCCAGAAATCCACCCAACTGGTCGGTGCGCTTTTCAGCTTGTCGGCGTTGTAGGCCAATACGGTCGACCACACGAAGAAACCCACGCCGCAAGGCTGAATAGCGCCTTTGACGTAGTCTTCGGTCTTGCCGAACAGCGCCGGGTCGAGTTGCTCGAACATGTCTTCGTCGCAACCACGGGACAATTCTGGCGATTCAACTTCCACCAGGTCCCAGGACACGCTCTTGGTGTCGACCATGGCTTTGACCTTGGCCATTTCACCGTTGTATTCGCCGGCGACGATCTTGCCGTTACCCGCCGCTTCCCACGGTGCGTAGAAGGCTTTGACCTGCGCAGCCTTGTTCGCACCGCCAAAGGACACCACGGTCAGGTCCGGGCCCGCCGCCATCGCGTGTGCCGCACCGATCATGCCCATGACCAGGGCGGTGAATTTCAGGGATCTCAACATTTATTGTTCTCTCCACGTGCAGGGTTGGTTGAAGCAGGGGGCGATCAGTTCGCCTCTAGAAGTGGGTCGAGCGCGCGAACGTGTTCGACCTGCCAGCCAAGCGGTACCACGTCGCCGACAGCGAGCGCGGGATCGAGCTCGGCAATCGGTTGTTTCACGAAGAAGTCGGTCTTGCCGCAGACTTCCAGGCGAACCCGGACGTGGTCGCCCAGATAGATGAATTCCGCCACCCTCCCTGAGAAGCGGTTGACGCAGGACTCGCTCGAACCGTTGAGGCTCACGCGCTCTGGACGAATCGACAGCGTGACCGGCTCGCCGGTCTTGCCGACGTTGACCGCCAGGGCTTCAACCTTTTCACCGCGACCGAGTTCGACGATGCAACGGTCGCCGGTGTGGCTGTGCAAACGGCCGTTGAGACGGTTGTTCTCGCCGATGAAGTTGGCGACGAAGGTGTTCTTCGGTTCTTCGTAGAGGCTGCGCGGCGGCGCGATCTGCTGGATTTCGCCTTGATGGAACACGGCCACGCGGTCGGACATGGTCAAGGCTTCGCCCTGATCGTGGGTCACGTAGACCACGGTCACGCCGAGGCGCTGGTGCAGGTGTTTGATTTCCATCTGCATGTGTTCACGCAGTTGTTTGTCGAGTGCACCCAGAGGCTCGTCCATCAATACCAGTTGCGGTTCGAACACCAGCGCGCGGGCCAAAGCCACACGCTGTTGCTGACCGCCGGACAGTTGCGCCGGATAGCGCTGGGCGAAAGTGTCGAGCTGAACCATGCTCAGGACACGTTTGACCCGGTCACTGACATCGCTCTTGTTCAAGCCGCGCACGGTCAGCGGAAACGCGAGGTTCTCGGCGACGGTCATGTGCGGGAACAGTGCGTAGTTCTGGAACACCATGCCGATGTCACGCTTGTGCGGCGGCACGTTGTTGATGGCACGCCCGGCCAGGAGGATTTCGCCGGCGGTTGGCGTTTCAAAACCGGCGAGCATCATCAGGCTGGTGGTCTTGCCCGAGCCGGACGGCCCGAGCAAGGTGAGGAATTCGCCTTTGCGAATGTCCAGGTTGAGGTCTTTGACGATCAGGTTCTCGCCGTCGTAGCTCTTCTGCACTCCACGAAAGCTGACCAGAATGTCGCTGGCCCCTGCGTTTGAATCAACCTGGCTCATACCCACACCTTTGTTATTGATGACTGCTGTGGGACTAAGCCTAGTGGACGCTGCTGACCACGCAAATCGGGGCGCAGGAGAGAATCGCCTCAGCCGGATGGAAGGTTGGGGGTAGGGATTGCCCTACAAGGATGGCGGGATTGGATAGGGTCAGCGGCAGGTTTCAAGCGGCAAACCACAAGAACGGGCAAAAGCGGGTTTTAAGGATGTCGCAAATGGACATGGCGTTGCGCGTTTCTGTAGGAGCCGGCTTGCTGGCGACGGCGTCATTGAGATCGCCATCGCCAGCAAGCCGGCTTCTACAGGGGGGATTCGGTGTTTTCAGAGGAGTTTATGTTCCATCGCGTACTTCACCAGTTCAGCCAGCGAAGTGATGTTGAGTTTCTGCATCAGCCGCGCCTTGTGGGTGCTGATGGTCTTGCTGCTCAGGGCCAGTTGCTGGGCGATGTCATTGACGTTGGCGCCCTGGGCCAGGCGCTCAAACACCGAGAACTCACGTTCTGACAACAGTGAATGCAGCGGCCGCGAATCGGTCAGGCCAACTTCGAAGACCATGCGGTCGGCCAGCTCCGGGTCAATGTAACGCCCGCCCGCCGCGACTTTGCGGATCGCCGTAAGCAGCAGCGCCGGGTCGCTGTCCTTGGTCGCGTAGCCTGCGGCACCGACCTTCAAGGCCCGTGCAGCCATTTGCGCTTCGTCATGCATCGACAACACCAGGATGGCGGGCGGATTGTTCAACGCGCGGATCCGCGGAATCGCTTCCAGGCCATTGACGCCGGGCATGGAGATATCCAGCAACACCACTTCGCAGGGAACATGACGCAAGGTCTCGAGTAACTGCTCGCCATTGCTCGCCTCGCCCACCACCAGCAAGTCCTTGGCCAGGCCGATCAGTTGCTTGATACCTTCGCGAACGATGGTGTGGTCTTCGGCTACCAGTACACGGATCACGTTCTTCTCCAGATTCAAGATCATTCGCGGGCAAGCCCGCTCCCACAATGGATCGGGGTTGTTTGTGCGAACTAGTGTGGGAGCGGGCTTGCTCGCGAAAGCGTCAGTAAAACCAACAAAAATTCTTCAGGCCTCATCCAACGGCACACGCACACTCAGGGTCGTGCCCTCCCCCGGCTCACTTTCAAGCGACAACTGTCCTCCCATGATCAACACCCGCTCGCGCATGCCGACAACCCCAAAGGATGTCGGCCTTCCGGTAGCGGGGACAAATCCTACGCCATCATCGCTGACCGTCAGACACAACTCGTCACCTTCAAGCGCCAACGTCAGTTCCACAGTATGCGCCTGAGCATGCCGCATGACATTGGTCAGCGCCTCCTGAAGGATCCGGAACAGGCCAATCGCCTTGGCATCACTGAGCACCGGCAAATTATCCGGCACTTGCACGAGGCACGGAATCTGCGTGCGCGCCTCGAAGCGCCGGGCCTGCCATTCGATGGCCGAGGCGATGCCGGCATCCAGAATCGGTGGGCGTAGCGCCGTGGCAACATCTCGCACCAGTTGGAACAACTGAGCGATCAAGCGCTTCATGCTGTTCAATCGTTCATTCAGACCAGGATCGAGCTGGGCGTAGGCCAATTCGCACATCGACGTCTCCAGCTTCAACACAGTCAACATCTGACCCAGCTCGTCGTGAACTTCCCGGGCGATGCGGGCCTTTTCCTCTTCCCGCACGCTCTCAAGGTGCGCCGACAACTCACGCAGTTGCTCGCGGGAGCTGGCCAGTTCCAGTTCGATACGCTTGCTCTCGCTGATGTCCCAGACGATGCCATCCCAGACATAGGCGCCGTCTTCGAGGCGTCGAGTGATGGCTTTGATCTCGGCCCAGCGCTGCTCGCCCTGACGCGTGAGAATCCGCCCCTGCCACGACCAGTCGCTGTCGGTGTCCAGCGCGTGGTCCTGCGTCCGGTGGTAGCTGGCCTTGTCGTCCGGATGCACCAGGCTGCGCAGGCCTTTGTCGCGATGGGCCAGGGTCGCCGGCGAATAACCCACCAGGCTCTCGCTGCCTTCGCTAATGTAGGCAAAGTCGATTTGCCCCGTCACCGGCGCCCGTTCCAGGCGAAAGACCAATCCCGGCACGTTGGCGGCGATCCCTTGCAGGCGCGCCTCGCTTTCCTGCAACGCGGCCAGGGCGCGACGGCGCTCGGTGACGTCATTGAGGTAGACCACCAGGTATTCGCCATCGCGGAAACGCAGGAAGCTCAATGAAACATCCGTCGGCAAAAGACTGCCATCGGCCCGCAGACAGTTGGTTTCGAAACTTTGCGGACCTTCTTCGCTGGCGCGGGCGCGTTTCCACAGGTTCAGCCAGCGGTCCATGTGCAGACCGGGCTCGAAGTCAATCAGCGGCCGGTCGATGATGCCGCCCGCCGGATAGCCGAGCATGGTTTCGGCGGCCCGGTTGGCGTAGCGCACATGGCTGTCCCAGTTGACCCAGAGAATGCCGACGGTGCTCTGGTCGATGGAAAACTGCGTGAGGCGCAATGCTTCTTCACTGGCGGCTCGCAAGGCAATGTCTTCCCGCGCGGCTAACAGACGATGCTCCAGGCTGTGTTGCTGCCGACGCTGCCAGAACACGATCGCCATGCAGCTCAGCATCAGCACCGCCAACAGCAGGCTGAGGTTCTGCCAGAAACCCGGGGACTCCGTCAGTCGCGGGTACTTGGGTTGCAGCCATTGATTGTGCAGTTGCTCCAGATCCTTGGCCGGGATCGCTCGCAGCGCACTTTCGACAATGCCGGCGAGTTCCGGCCAGTCCCGCCGCGTGGCCACGCGCAGCAACTGCGGCAGACCGATGTCGCCGACGACCACCAGCCCGGCAAACTCCGGTTCGACAGACAGACGCCCCAACTGTGCTTCGTCGACCACGGCGTAGCTGGCCTGCTGACTCAGCAACAGTTGCAAGGCCTGGCGCTCCATCGGTACGCCCTGGAGGTTCAGGTGCGAATAATTACTGCGCAGGTAATCGGCGGTGGCGCTGGGCATGCGCACGGCAACGCGGGTCTGGCTGTCGAGTTTTTCCAGCTCCACCCCGCCGGCAGCCTTCTGGTCGCTGACCACCAGCTGCGGCACCCGCATGTACGGGTCGGAAAACTGCCACAGGCGCAGGCCACCGGGGGTTTGCACCAGCCCTGGCGCGATGTCGATTTCACCTTCGCGGGCGGCGGCCTCCAGCTGCGCGAGGTCGGGAAAATTGCGCCAGCTGAGCTCGACCTTCAGCGACCTGGCCAGCCACTTCATCAACTCGACATTGACCCCGGACAGCCGCTGCAAGCGGCGATCGTATTGCGCATAGGGCACTTGCAACACCAGCCCGACGCGCAATTCATCATGCTGCGCCAGCCATTGCTGCTGGCGTGCGGACAATTGTGCGACGTGCGCGGGTGGCGCAGGCGCCGCCCACCCCATCAAGGGAAACCACAAACAGCCGATAACCCACAGGCAGCGAAAACGCTTCATCGAAGTCTCACACACTGACAAATACTGACCAACCCATTAGGCTGCCGGAATAACTTCTGGCCTGGAATATCCGATGCCCCCTGTCTACCGCCTGGCACTGCCAGCATTGTGCCTGTCGCTGATCCTGCCTTGCGCCTTTTCCGTCCAGGCCGCTGATCCCGCACCCGCTGCCGCGGAAAAACCCGCAGACGAAAAACCGGTCGAACGTCAGCCGCTGCTTGAGCGTAGCCAGGAAGAAGCGACAGCACTTGAGCGAAAAATCCCTGCTCAGGAACAGCAACAGTTGCAAGCGGGCAGCGATACCTTTCTGGCCTTGTGGAAACCGGCCAATACGGCGGACCCCAAAGGCGCGGTGATTATCATCCCAGGCGCCGGTGAAACCGTTGACTGGCCGCAAGCAATCGGCCCCCTGCGACGCAAACTGCCGGACGCCGAGTGGAGCAGCCTGAGTATCACCCTGCCCGACCTGCAAAGCGATGCCATCGCGCCACGTACCGTCGAAGTCGCGCCAACGCCCAAGGCCCCTGACGTCGGCAGCAAGGACTCGACCACCGCTGCCCCCATCGAGCAGGCGGCTGGCGGTGAAGCGGAAGTCGTCGACAAGGCCATCGCCGAAACCAGTGACGAGCAGGCCAAAGCCGACGCCGAGCGAATCTTCGCACGCATCGATGCGGCCATCGCCTACGCCGAACAGCAGAGCGCTCGCCGCATTGTGGTGCTCGGTCATGGCACCGGCGCGTACTGGGCCGCCCGTTACCTGAGTGAGAAGCAGCCTTCGCAAGTCGAGAAATTCGCGATGGTCGCCGCCCAGACGCCCGTTGCGGCGAAACCGGAACTGGCTGAATTGACACCGACCCTTAAATTGCCGACGGCCGACATCTTCTACATGGATAAGCCGCTGGACCGCAACGCGGCATTGGAACGCTTGCAGGCCAGCAAGCGTTTGAAGGCTTCGGCGTTCAGTCAGGTATCGCTCAAGGCATTGCCGGGGGATAGCAAGGCCGAGCAGGAGCAGTTGGTGCGCCGGGTGCGGGGTTGGTTGAACCCGCAGCCTGCGGACTGACAGACCGAGTTGCTCCCTTCGCGAGCAAGTCGAATCGTCGCACCGTCGCTCCCACATTTGATCTTCAGCGGACATAGAATTTGTGTCCAACCGAAATCAAATGTGGGAGCGACGATTCGACTTGCTCGCGAAGGGGGCATCACCGGCAACACAAACCTTCCCGGCTAGCGAAAATCCCGCCGCTGACGAATCAACGTATAGGCGCTATGCAATTCGCGCGTCTTTTCCGTCGCTTCACGCACCTGCAACGCCGTCGCCCCGCTGCCGGCAATCTTGTCCGGATGATGGCGACTCAGCAGGCGTCGATAAGCGCGCTTGATCTGCGCCGGCTCAGTGGTGGCGGACACGCCCAGCAGCATCATCGCTTCCTGATAAGTGACCGCACTGTTGACGACCGATGGCCTGGACGGCTCGTAGTCCGCCGCCAGCCCCTGAACCTGATACGACGTCCAGCCGAGCCATTTGCCCCATTGGACAATCAGCTCGCGCTCGGCATGACCGGCGCGGCCATCGGCCCAGACCATTCGCCAGCAGGCGCGCAACACGCCCTCCGCCGCATGGGGTTGAGCACTCAAGCGTCGCAGATAGCCGCGCAACCGGTCATGTCCCGACTTGCCGCGATTGAACGCCGCGATCGCCCGGCGCTTTGCCGACTCGCTCATTTCCAGCGCCTGCATTTCCTGACGCGCCTGTTGGATGTGGCCATCCACCACCCGCCCGTCACACTTGGCCAGCCGCCCCAGCAACACGAACAGCAGTTCATCGTTGCGCAGCACCGGACGACCTCCGAGCGCTTCACGCAAATGCCCCCAGCTCTGCAGTTTCAAGTGCCGATCCAGCGCCTGCCCCAACAACGCGCCGAGCATGGCCCCCGGGATGCTGGCGATGGCATAGCCCGCTCCGGCTCCAATCAGAGTCCCTGGCCACAGCATGTCAGCGACTCGCTTCTATCAGCGTTTCGACTTCAGCCAGACGCTCGTGAGTGCCGACATCCACCCAACGACCGTGCAAGCGCTCACCCGTCACCTGCCCGTCAGCCATGGCTTTGCGCAACAGCGGTGCAAGCTTGAAAGCGGCGGCCGAACAGCCGTCGAACAACTGTGGATGCAACACCGCGATGCCGCTGTAGGTCAGGGTCGGCGCATCAGGCTGGCCATCGTGCACTTGCCCGTCGACCAACGTGAAATCGCCCGCTGGATGGTGGTTCGGGTTATCCGCCAGCACCAGATGAGCAAGACCGTTGATGGGCTGATGCAACACGCTGAAGTCGTAGTCGGTCCAGATGTCGCCGTTGACCACCACAAACGCCTCATCGCCCAACAACGGTAACGCACGGAAAATCCCGCCACCGGTTTCCAGTGGCTCACCTTCCGGCGAGTACTGAATGCTCACGCCATAACGCGAACCATCACCCAGATAGTCTTCGATCTGCTGACCCAGCCACGCATGGTTGATCACGATCTCGGTAAACCCGGCGGCGGCCAGCGCACGCAAGTGGTACTCGATCAATGGCACGCCGCCGGCACGAACCAGCGGTTTGGGCGTCGTCAGGGTCAGCGGGCGCATGCGTTCGCCCTTGCCCGCTGCCAGAATCATTGCCTTCATGCAGTCGCTCCAGCACGCAGACTGAGGAGTAACACATCCAGCTCGGCCAGTTCAGGGCGGCGGGCGATCACGGCATCTATATAAGCAAAGAAACGCGGCACGTCGGCCAGATAACGCGGCTTGCCGTCGCGATGGCAAATGCGCGCGAAGATACCGATGACTTTCAGGTGGCGCTGTACGCCCATCAGGTCGCTGGCGCGCAGGAAGTCTTCGAAGTCCGGCTGAACCGGAATGTCCAGGGCGCCCGCTTGCTGCCAGTAATCTTCCAGCCAGCCGCGCACACGCTCCTCGGGCCAGCTCAGGAAAGCGTCCTTGAACAGGCAAGTCACGTCGTAGGTCACCGGGCCGTAGACCGCGTCCTGGAAATCCAGCACGCCGGGATTCGGCTCGCTGAGCATCAGGTTGCGCGGCATGTAGTCGCGATGCACCAGCACTTTGGGCTGCGCCAGCGCGCTGTCGATCAACAGCTCCGTCACGTTCTGCCAGAGCATTTGTTGCGCAGCGTCGAACTCGATGCCCAACTCACGTTTCACGTACCACTCAGGGAACAATTCCAGCTCGCGACGCAACAGTGCCACGTCATAACTCGGCAGCGGCGCAACCATCGGCAGCTGCTGAAAAGCGAGCAGTGCCTGTAGGGCATCCTTGAACAAATCGTCGGCATTTTTGCTGTCGATGACGTCCAGATACGTCTTGTTGCCCAGGTCATTGAGCAAAAGAAAACCGCGTTCGAGGTCCTCCGCATAAATTTTCGGAACATTTATTCCGGATTTCGCCAGCAAAAAAGCGATGTCCACGAAGGGTTTGCAGTTTTCCTGGGGCGGTGGTGCATCCATTACGACGAAACTTCTGCCTGCGCCTTCCCAGCGGAAATAGCGCCGAAAACTCGCATCACTACTGGCCGCGGTCAACGTGGCCGGGGGTACGGCGCCCCAACCTTGTTCTGCAAAGAGGGTCGCCAACTGCTCATCGAGCCAAACTTTCAGGTGTTGCAAACGTACATCTTGGTCAGGCATTGCAAGGGTCTCCGACGGCGCTAGCCGTCAAGCGGGTCATGCTTTATTATCCAGCATCTTTTTCAGACCATCGAGAGGCGTGCGGCCCACACCGCGGGCAGATGGCACGCAGGAAGCCCGGACTAATAAGATGGCATTGAAATCCCCCGCGTTTCGTAAAAAATTTCCGTTGTTGGTTACCGGCAGTCTGCTGGCCCTGCAACCTCTAGCCACTTCGTTCGTGGTCGCCGCGGAACAGTATGACTGCTCAGTCTCTGCTTCGGGTGCCTGGGACTGTGCACCAAAGACGCCGGCGGCTGCATTGCCACCGCGTCCCGTCCATGACGGCAGCGCTGTTTCCGCGACCGGTGAAGCCCCGGCCGAGAGCGCCAGCGGTGAAGACACTGGCGCCAAGACTACGCTGGTCACCGAATCCAAAGGCCGCGGTCTCAAGTCACGTAGCGAAGACTACAGTCACCTCGACTGGGTTCCGCGCGAGAAGCTCACTGCGGCGCAATTGGCCGAAACCGGTCCTTATTGCTCTGGTTCCTATATCGAACCGATTCGTCCTGGCATGAATGACAAGACGAATAAAAGTGACGCTCCGACCTTTGTCGGCGCCAAGGCCTCCCGCTATAAGCAGGATGAGCAGATCGCGACCCTGGCGGGCGACGTGGTCTTGCGTCAGGGCAGCATGCAGGCTGAAGCCGACGAAGCGAACCTCTATCAGGCCGAGAGCCGTGGCGAGCTGGACGGCAACGTGCGCATTCGCGACAACGGCGCGCTGATTGTCGGCGACCACGCCGAAGTGCAGCTGGACACCGGGGAAGCCAAGGTCGACAACGCCGAATACGTGATGCACAAATCCCGTATCCGCGGTAACGCGCTGTACGCCAAGCGCGCCGAGAACGCGATCATCCGCCTCAAGGATGGTACGTACACCACGTGCGAACCGAACAGCAATGCCTGGCAGCTCAAGGGCAACAACATCACCTTGAACCCGGCCACCGGTTTCGGTACTGCGACCAACGTGACGCTGCGGGTCAAGGACATTCCTGTCCTGTACACGCCGTATATCTATTTCCCGATCGACGACCGTCGTCAGTCCGGTTTCCTGCCGCCGACCATTGGCACCGGCAGCGATACCGGCTTCCTGCTGGTCACTCCGTATTACTTCAACCTGGCGCCGAACTACGACGCCACGTTGTACCCGCGCTATATGAGCAAGCGCGGCCTGTTGATGGAAGGCGAATTCCGTTACCTGACCAAGTCCAGCGAAGGTCAGTTCGGCGCCGCGTACCTCAACGATGACAACACCGATCGTAGCCAGCAGACCGACTACGAAAAAACCCGCTACATGTACAACTGGCAGCACAAGGGTGGTCTTGACTCTCGCGTCTTCACTCAAGTCGATTACACCAAGATCAGCGATCCGTATTACTTCCAGGATCTGCAGACCGATCAGATTGGCGTGAAAAGCAACGATTACGTCAATCAGCAGGGCTCCGTCACCTACCGTGGCGACAGCTACACCGCTCGTTTGAACGCCCAGGCCTATCAGCTCGCAACCGTTTCAAACATCACGCCGTATGATCGCCTGCCGCAACTCACCTTCAACGGTCAGTTGCCTGTGCATCCGAATGGCTTGAATTTCGACTACGAAACAGAAGTCGTTCGGTTTGAGCGGGACCTGGAAACAGGTCAGTTTTCCGATGAAAACGGCGTCCTGTCGCCTCGCCTGGACACCAACGTGACGGGCCTGGCTCGTGCCAACGGTAATCGTCTGAACCTTAAGCCAGGCGTGAGCCTGCCTTTGGATTGGACGTATGGTTTCGTGAAGCCGTCGCTCAAGTATCAATACACTCAGTACGACCTTGATCTTGATAGCACCGGCAAGAATGATCTCCTGACGAATCGCAATAGAGCTTCGGCCCTCGGCGAGTCGTTCAGCAGTTCGCAAAACCGTGGCGTCCCGATCGCAAGTATCGACAGCGGCCTGTATTTCGACCGCAACACCACCTGGTTCGGCAAGAACTATCGCCAGACCCTGGAACCACGTCTGTTCTACCTGTATGTGCCTGAAGAAGACCAGAAAGACATCCCGGTCTTCGACACTGGCGAATACACCTTCAACTATGCGTCTCTGTTCCGTGACAACCGCTTCTCGGGCTCCGACCGTGTCGGCGACGAGAACAAACTGTCGCTGGGCGTGACCAACCGCTGGATCGAAGAAGACGGCTTCGAACGTCAACGCATCAGCGTCGGCCAGGCCTTGTACTTCAAGGATCGCGAAGTCCAGTTGCCGGGTATCGATGCGAAAACCCGCGAAGATGCCCAGGCCAACGTTTCTCCGTACGCGCTGGAATACGAATACCGCTGGAACCGCGATTGGCGCACGACCGCCGATTACAACTGGGACCCGGACAGCCACAGCCCTCGCTCGGGCAGCGCGATGTTCCACTACCAGCCTGAAGACAACCCGAACAAGGTCATCAACGCCGGCTATCGCTATCGTAATGACCAGGTTCGTTACGACCAGAACACCGGTCAATGGTCGGTGGGCGGCGGTGACTACGGCACTCCGGGCACCCCGGGTTACGTGAAGGATTACTACAAGATCCAGCAGCACGACTTCTCGGTGATCTGGCCGATCGTGCCGCAATGGAACGCCATCAGCCGCTGGCAATATGACTACAACCGCAACCGTACCCTGGAAGCCTTCGGTGGTTTCGAGTACGACAACTGCTGCTGGAAACTGCGCCTGATCAACCGTTACTGGGTGTCGTATGACGAGTTCAGTCAGAACGCCCCTGAAAACGAGAAAGGCGACCATGGCATCTTCCTACAGATCGTTCTGAAAGGTCTCGGCGGCCTCACCGGCGCCAAAGTAGAGAGCTTCCTCGACAAAGGCATCCAAGGTTATCGTGAACGTGAAGACCAAGCTTTCTGATTGTCTGCGCCCGCTAGTGCTGGGCGCGCTGTTCCTGGGTACTGCGGCGAATGCCGCGGTACAGTCCATCGACAGAGTGGTGGCCATTGTCGATAACGATGTGGTCATGCAGAGCCAACTGGACCAGCGTGTTCACGAAGTTCAGCAAACCATCGCCAAACGCGGCGCTTCCGCGCCGCCGGCCAGCGTGCTGGACCAGCAGGTGCTGGAGCGCCTGATCATCGAGAACCTGCAACTGCAGATCGGCGAACGCTCCGGCATCCGCATTACCGATGAAGAGCTGAACCAGGCGGTCGGCACTATTGCCCAGCGCAATAACATGTCGATTGAACAATTCCGCGCCGCACTGACTCGCGACGGTCTGTCTTACGACGACGCCCGTGAACAGATTCGCCGCGAAATGGTCATCAGCCGTGTGCGTCAACGCCGTGTGGCCGAACGCATCCAGGTGTCCGAACAGGAAGTGAAGAACTTCCTCGCCTCCGACCTTGGCAAAATGCAGTTGTCCGAAGAATTCCGTCTGGCCAACATCCTGATTCCTACGCCGGAAAGCGCTAACTCCGACGCGATTCAGAATGCAGCCAAACAGGCAGACGCGGTTTACCAGCAGCTCAAGCAAGGCGCTGACTTCGGTCAGTTGGCAATCGCCAAATCCGCCAGCGAAACCGCACTGGAAGGCGGCGACATGGGCTGGCGTAAAGCCGCTCAATTGCCACCTCCGTTCGATCGCATGCTGAGCACCATGGCGGTTGGCGACGTTACCCAGCCAATGCGCACGCCGGGGGGCTTCATCATCCTGAAGATCCTCGACAAGCGTGGCGGCGAGACCCAGACGCGTGATGAAGTGCACGTGCGTCATATCCTGGTCAAACCTAGCCCGATCCGCGACGAAGCTAAAACCAAGGCTTTGGCTGAATCGCTCTATAGCCGCATCGAATCGGGCGAAGATTTCGGCGAACTGGCGAAAAGTTTCTCGGAAGATCCGGGTTCCGCCCTCAACGGTGGCGACCTGAACTGGATCGACCCGAATGCATTGGTGCCTGAATTCCGCGAAGTGATGGCCAAGACCCCACAAGGTCAGCTGTCCAAGCCATTCCAGACTCAATATGGCTGGCACGTTCTGGAAGTCCTTGGCCGTCGCGCCACTGACAGCACCACCCAGGCCCGTGAGCAGCAAGCCATGACCGTACTGCGTAACCGCAAATACGACGAAGAGCTGCAAACCTGGCTGCGTCAGATCCGTGACGAAGCGTACGTAGAGATCAAACTCCCTGGTGCAGACCAGGCAGCGCAGTGAAACCCAAGCGTTTCGCGCTGACACCCGGTGAACCGGCCGGCATAGGTCCTGACCTGTGCCTGCTGCTCGCCTCGCAAGCCCAGCCACACCCCCTGATTGCCATTACCAGTCGCGACCTGCTCATAGAGCGGGCCGCGCAACTGGGTGTGGTTGTCGATTTGCTGCCAGTCACGCCTGATGCCTGGCCGGATGTACCCGCGCCAGCCAACAGTCTGTATGTCTGGGATACACCGCTTAGTGCGCCGGTGATTGCCGGGCAGCTCGATAAAGCCAATGCGGCCTTCGTTCTGGAAACCCTTACCCGCGCGGGTCAGGGCTGCCTCGACGGGCATTTCGACGGGATGATTACCGCCCCTGTGCACAAGGGTGTGATCAATGAATCAGGCATCGCCTTTTCCGGTCATACGGAATTTCTCGCGGACCTGACGCATACCGCGCAAGTGGTGATGATGCTCGCGACTCGCGGATTGCGTGTGGCGCTGGTAACCACTCACCTGCCCCTTCGCGAGATTGCCGATGCAATCACGCCGGAGCGTCTGGAACGGGTCACGCGGATATTGCACGCGGACCTGCAGGAAAAATTCGGCATCGCCCGGCCACGCATCCTGGTCTGCGGGCTCAACCCGCACGCCGGTGAAGGCGGACACCTGGGCCATGAAGAAATCGACATCATTGAACCTACATTAGAGCGCCTGCGCGGCGAGGGCATGGACCTTCGCGGCCCCCTCCCCGCCGACACTCTGTTTACCCCCAAATATCTGGAGCACTGCGACGCGGTGCTGGCGATGTACCACGACCAGGGCCTGCCCGTGCTGAAATACAAAGGCTTCGGCGCGGCAGTCAACGTGACCCTCGGCTTGCCGATCATCCGCACTTCGGTCGACCACGGCACTGCCCTGGACCTGGCCGGCAGCGGCAAAATCGACACCGGCAGCCTGCAAGTCGCCCTGGAAACCGCCTACCAGATGGCCGAGACCCGTTTATGACCGAGCATTACCAACACCGTGCGCGCAAGCGTTTCGGCCAGAACTTCCTGCACGATGCCGGCGTTATCGACCGCATCCTGCGCTCCATCCATGCCAAACCCGAAGACCGCCTGCTGGAAATCGGCCCGGGCCAGGGCGCGCTGACTCAAGGCCTGCTGAACAGCGGCGCCCAGCTGGACGTGGTGGAGCTGGACAAAGACCTGATCCCGATCCTCAACCAACAGTTCGCCGGCAAGAGCAACTTCAACCTGCATCAGGGTGACGCGCTGAAGTTCGACTTCAACAGCCTGAACGCTGCGCCGAACAGCCTGCGAGTGGTCGGCAATCTGCCGTACAACATCTCTACGCCGCTGATATTTCACCTGCTGAACAACGCGGGCATCATTCGCGACATGCACTTCATGCTGCAAAAGGAAGTGGTCGAGCGTCTGGCTGCCGGCCCTGGCGGCGGCGACTGGGGTCGCCTGTCGATCATGGTTCAGTACCACTGCCGCGTGGAGCACCTGTTCAACGTTGGCCCAGGCGCGTTCAACCCACCGCCGAAAGTCGACTCGGCCATCGTGCGTCTGGTGCCACACGCCGTACTGCCGCACCCGGCCAAGGATCACCGCTTGCTGGAGCGCGTCGTGCGCGAAGCCTTCAACCAGCGCCGCAAGACCCTGCGCAACACCCTCAAACTGCTGCTGAGCAACGACGAAATCACCGCCGCCGGTGTCGACGGCAGCTTGCGTCCCGAACAGCTCGATCTGGCCGCCTTCGTGCGCCTGGCCGACAAGCTCAGCGAACAAGTCCTACAGAAGCCCGCCGCCGACTGACAGGCAACAAGCGTTATCGGGTAGGACACCAGCTCCCATGTCTGGTTTACTACCCGATACTTGGCCTAGACTGAGTTGCATCAGCTACGCCCCGCGTCCCGCTTCGTTTTTAAGGCCTCTTGCATGTCCGATCCTCGTTATCAGGTCGACGTCAGCGTCGTCACCCGCTATCTGGCAGAACAATCGCAACCCGAGCAAAACCGCTTTGCCTTCGCTTACACCATCACCGTGCACAACAATGGCGAATTACCGGCCAAACTGTTGTCGAGGCATTGGGTGATCACCGATGGCGACGGACATGTCGAAGAGGTTCGCGGTGCCGGCGTTGTTGGTCAGCAACCGTTGATCGATGTGGGCAAAAGCCACACCTACAGCAGCGGTACCGTCATGACCTCCAAGGTCGGCACCATGCAAGGCACCTATCAAATGATCGCCGATGACGGTAAGCACTTCGACGCCATCATCGCCCCATTCCGCCTGGCGGTGCCTGGAGCCCTGCACTGATGGCAACGTATGCCGTCGGTGACTTGCAAGGTTGCCTCGAACCGCTCAAATGCCTGCTCGAACAAGTCGCCTTCGACCCCGCCCGGGACAAACTGTGGCTGGTCGGCGATCTGGTCAACCGTGGCCCGCAGTCGCTGGAAACCTTGCGCTTCCTCTATAGCTTGCGCGATTCGTTGGTGTGCGTGCTGGGTAACCACGACCTGCACTTGCTGGCCGCCGGTCATAACATCGAACGCTTGAAGAAAGCCGACACCCTGCGCGAGATTCTCGAAGCACCGGATCGCGTGGAACTGCTGGAATGGGTGCGCCAGCAAAAACTCATGCATTACGACGAACAGCGCAACATTGCCCTGGTCCACGCCGGCATACCGCCACAATGGTCGCTGCGCAAAGCCTTGAAGTGCGCCGCCGAGGTCGAAGAGGCCCTGCGCGACGACAACCGTTTGGCTCCTTACCTCGACGGCATGTATGGCAACGAACCATTGAAGTGGGACAGTGGCCTCAAAGGCGTGACCCGCCTGCGTGTGATCACCAACTATTTCACCCGCATGCGTTTCTGCACCAGCGAAGGCAAGCTGGACCTCAAGGGCAAGGAAGGTGTCGACACCGCACCGCCAGGTTACGCCCCGTGGTTCAAGTACAAGGAACGCAAGACCAAGGGGGTGAAAATCATCTTCGGTCACTGGGCGGCACTTGAGGGCCAATGCAATGAGCCGGGCATCTTCGCCCTCGACACCGGATGCGTCTGGGGTGGTTCGATGACCCTGATGAACGTCGACACCTTTGAACGCCTGCAGTGCAAATGCGACGAGCATGGCCATACCCTGCCGCCAGTCGCCTCCCCTATTCCCGAACAAACGTCAGCCAGCGCCCAGCGCTAGACTGCGCTTTCAGCCGAGCCACAGGAGCCCGCCATGAGCGAATTCAAACGCATCCCCCCAGAACAGGCCCAGGCCCTGCGCGAACAAGGCGCAGTGGTGGTCGATGTTCGAGACCCTGCAACATTTGCCGCGCTGCATATCGCCGGCTCGAAGCATCTGGACAACGTGTCCATTTCGGATTTCATCCGCGCCGCCGATCTTGACGCCCCGACGGTCGTGGTCTGCTATCACGGCAATTCCAGCCAGAGTGCGGCGGCCTACCTGATCAGTCAGGGCTTCTCCGACGTCTACAGCATGGATGGCGGATTTGAGCTGTGGCGTACGACTTATCCTTCGGAAACAGCGCAAGGCTCTTCCGAATAATTTTTTTGTAACGCGCAAGCCCCCGGCTCCCGCGGGCTAGCGCGGTGGCGGACGAACGGTCAGCCATAACTAATTACGTATCCACCCTTTACCTCCCGAATTCCCAACTATCCTTAAGCGCAGGCCATCCAAAACAGGGGAGAGCCGGTACACCGGCGCGCGGATCATCGGGAGTAGCTTTCGGAGTCGTCAGTTCCGAAAGAGTTCTGGGGGGTAAACAGCGACTGCATATCCGGTTGCTGCCAGCATCGACTGAATGATCCGGCGTCGGCTCCACGTATCGAGCGAGGTGACGTCATGAGTATCTTTAGCCACTTCCAACAACGATTCGAGTCCACACGCCAGGAAGAACTCACGCTGCAAGAGTATCTTGAACTGTGCAAACAGGACCGCAGCGCCTACGCCTCCGCCGCCGAGCGCCTATTGCTGGCCATCGGAGAACCGGAGCTGCTCGACACCTCGACCAACTCGAGACTGTCGCGAATCTTCTCCAACAAGGTGATCCGCCGCTATCCGGCCTTTGAAGACTTCCACGGGATGGAAGAATGCATAGACCAGATCGTGTCGTATTTCCGCCATGCCGCTCAAGGCCTGGAAGAGAAGAAACAAATCCTTTATCTGCTCGGCCCCGTAGGTGGCGGCAAATCGTCCCTGGCCGAGAAGCTCAAGCAACTGATCGAAAAAGTGCCTTTCTACGCCATCAAGGGCTCGCCGGTATTCGAGTCGCCTCTGGGTCTGTTCAACGCCACGGAAGATGGCGCGATCCTCGAAGAAGATTTCGGCATTCCACGGCGCTACCTAAATACCATCATGTCGCCATGGGCCACCAAGCGCCTGGCCGAGTTCGGCGGTGACATCAGCCAGTTCCGCGTAGTGAAACTCTATCCGTCGATCCTCAATCAGATCGCGGTGGCCAAAACCGAACCGGGTGATGAAAACAACCAGGACATTTCGGCACTGGTGGGCAAGGTCGATATCCGCAAGCTGGAGGAATACCCACAGAACGACGCCGACGCCTACAGCTATTCGGGCGCGCTGTGCCGGGCCAACCAGGGGTTGATGGAATTCGTCGAAATGTTCAAGGCACCGATCAAGGTGCTGCACCCATTGCTGACCGCCACCCAGGAAGGTAACTACAACAGCACCGAAGGTCTCGGGGCGATTCCGTTTACCGGGATCCTGCTGGCTCACTCCAACGAATCGGAATGGCACACCTTCCGCAACAACAAGAACAACGAAGCTTTCATCGACCGGATCTACATCGTCAAAGTGCCGTACTGCCTGCGGGTCAGTGATGAGGTGAAGATCTACGACAAGCTCCTGTTCAACAGCTCCCTGGCCAAGGCCCATTGCGCGCCCGACACCCTGAAAATGCTCGCCCAGTTCACCGTGCTCTCACGCCTCAAGGAGCCGGAAAACTCCAACATCTACTCCAAGATGCGCGTGTATGACGGCGAAAACCTCAAGGACACCGATCCGAAAGCCAAGTCGATCCAGGAATACCGCGACAACGCCGGAGTAGATGAAGGCATGAACGGCCTGTCGACCCGGTTCGCGTTCAAGATCCTGTCCAAGGTCTTCAACTTCGATCCGCACGAAATCGCCGCCAACCCGGTGCACTTGCTCTATGTGCTCGAACAACAGATCGAACAGGAACAATTCCAGGCCGAAACCCGTGAACGCTATCTGCGGTTCCTCAAGGAGTACCTGGCACCCCGTTATATCGAGTTCATCGGCAAGGAAATCCAGACGGCCTACCTCGAGTCTTACAGCGAGTACGGCCAGAACATCTTCGATCGCTACGTGCTGTACGCCGACTTCTGGATCCAGGACCAGGAATACCGCGACCCGGAAACCGGCGAGATTCTCAACCGCGTAGCACTGAACGAAGAACTGGAGAAAATCGAAAAACCGGCCGGCATCAGCAATCCGAAGGATTTCCGCAACGAAATCGTCAACTTCGTGCTGCGCGCCCGGGCCAACAACAACGGCAAGAACCCGACCTGGCTCAGCTACGAAAAACTGCGGGTGGTCATCGAGAAGAAAATGTTCTCCAACACCGAGGACCTTCTGCCGGTCATCAGCTTCAACGCCAAGGCCAGCAAAGAGGACCAGCAGAAGCACAACGACTTCGTCACACGGATGGTAGAGCGGGGTTACACCGACAAACAGGTACGACTGCTCTCCGAGTGGTATCTGCGGGTCAGAAAATCACAATAACCCGCTGCCGGTCAGACCGGTTGTCGTCAGCCAGAGGCCTGTGTATGCATTTTCTGCTACACAGACCTCTGGAAGGTGTTCGAAAGTCGGTAGCGAGGTTCAATCAGCGTCAAAAGCGCTTGGGGGAGCGTGAACATCCCTTTGCACATTCGATGCTGCATAACCGCTCGCCCCTTTCAGGACAGCTTCTAAGGAGCAGTCATGAGCTATGTGATCGACCGACGTCTCAATGGCAAGAACAAGAGCACGGTGAACCGTCAGCGGTTTCTGCGGCGTTACCGTGATCACATCAAAAAGGCTGTCGAAGAGGCGGTCAGTCGGCGTTCCATTACCGATATGGAACACGGCGAACAGATCAGCATTCCCGGCCGCGACATCGACGAGCCGGTGCTTCACCACGGTCGCGGCGGCAAGCAGACCGTCGTGCATCCGGGCAACAAGGAATTCACCAGCGGCGAGCACATTGCCCGTCCGCCCGGAGGTGGCGGCGGCAGAGGTCCGGGCAAGGCCGGCAACTCGGGTGAAGGAATGGACGAATTCGTCTTCCAGATCACCCAGGAAGAATTCCTCGAGTTCATGTTCGAGGACCTTGAGCTGCCGAACCTGGTCAAGCGCAACCTGACCGGCACCGACACCTTCAAGACTGTACGTGCAGGGATCAGCAACGAAGGCAACCCGTCGCGGATCAACATCATCCGCACCTTGCGCTCCGCTCATGCACGGCGCATCGCCCTGTCCGGCAGCAGCCGGGCGAAACTGCGCGAAGCCAAAGAAGAACTGCTGCGACTCAAGCGGGATGAACCAGACAACTTCGGCGATATTCAGGAAATCGAGGCCGAAATCGAAAAACTCAGTGCGCGCATCCACCGCGTTCCGTTCCTCGACACCTTCGACCTCAAGTACAACCTGCTGATCAAACAACCCAACCCCAGCTCCAAGGCTGTGATGTTCTGCCTGATGGACGTGTCCGGTTCCATGACCCAGGCGACCAAGGACATCGCCAAGCGTTTCTTTATCCTGCTGTACCTGTTCCTCAAGCGTAACTATGAAAAGATCGACGTCGTGTTCATCCGTCACCACACCAGCGCCCGGGAAGTGGATGAGGAAGAGTTTTTCTACTCCCGCGAAACCGGTGGCACCATCGTTTCCAGCGCCTTGAAACTGATGCAGGAGATCATGGCCGAACGCTATCCAAGCAACGAGTGGAACATCTATGCCGCACAGGCCTCCGACGGCGACAACTGGAATGACGACTCGCCGATCTGCCGCGACATCCTGATCAACCAGATCATGCCGTTTGTGCAGTACTACACTTACGTTGAGATCACCCCGCGCGAACATCAGGCCTTGTGGTTCGAATATGAACGCATCGCCGAAGCCTTTTCTGACACTTTTGCCCAGCAGCAACTGGTCTCGGCCGGGGATATCTATCCGGTCTTCCGTGAACTCTTCCAGCGCAGGTTAGTGACATGACCGCCAAAGAGCAGAAGCGCCAACCCATTTCCACCGGCTCCGAATGGACATTCGAGCTGATCCAGGCCTACGACCGCGAAATCAGCCGTATCGCGGCTCGCTATGCACTCGATACCTACCCCAACCAGATCGAAGTGATCACCGCCGAGCAGATGATGGACGCCTACGCCTCTGTCGGCATGCCGCTGGGGTATCACCATTGGTCCTACGGCAAACACTTCCTCAGCACCGAAAAATCCTACTCTCGCGGCCAGATGGGGCTGGCCTACGAGATCGTGATCAATTCGGACCCCTGCATTGCCTATCTGATGGAAGAAAACACCATCTGCATGCAGGCACTGGTGGTGGCTCACGCCTGCTATGGACACAACAGCTTCTTCAAAGGCAACTACCTGTTCCGCACCTGGACTGACGCGAGTTCGATCATCGATTATCTGGTGTTCGCCAAGCAGTACATCATGCAGTGCGAAGAGCGCCACGGCATCGATGCGGTCGAGGACCTGCTGGATTCCTGCCACGCGCTGATGAACTACGGGGTCGACCGCTACAAACGCCCTTACCCGATTTCCGCGGAAGAGGAACGTCGTCGGCAAAAGGATCGGGAAGAGCATCTGCAGAAGCAGATCAACGATCTGTGGCGCACCATCCCAAAAGGCGCGGACAAGTACAGCGACAAGGACAACGCACGCTTCCCCGCCGAACCTCAGGAAAACATCCTGTATTTCATCGAAAAACATGCGCCGCTACTGGAACCGTGGCAGCGCGAGATCGTGCGCATCGTGCGCAAGATTGCGCAGTACTTCTACCCGCAACGCCAGACGCAAGTGATGAACGAAGGCTGGGCCACGTTCTGGCATTACACCCTGATGAACGACCTGTACGACGAAGGCCTGGTCACCGACGGCTTCATGATGGAATTCCTGACGTCCCACACCAGCGTGGTTTTTCAACCAGGCTTCGACAGCCCGTACTACAACGGAATCAACCCCTACACCCTGGGGTTTGCCATGTACCGGGATATCCGGCGCATGTGTGAAAGCCCCACCGAGGAGGATTACCGCTGGTTCCCGGACATCGCGGGCACCGACTGGCTGTCGACCATCAAGTTCGCCATGAGCAGCTTCAAGGATGAGAGCTTCATCCTGCAGTACCTCTCGCCGAAGGTCATCCGCGACCTGAAGTTGTTCAGCATTCTTGATGACGACCAGAAGGACGATCTGCTGGTGCCGGCCATTCACGATGAAGACGGCTACCGCACCATCCGTGAAACCCTGGCAGCCCAGTACAACCTGGGCAATCGCGAACCCAACATCCAGATCTACAGCATCGACCGCCGTGGCGACCGCTCCCTGACTCTTCGTCACCAGCAGCACGACCGCAAACCGCTGGGAGAATCCACCGAGGAAGTGCTCAAGCACTTGCACCGTCTCTGGGGCTTCGACATTCACCTGGAAACCCTGCAAGGGGACCAAGTGATGAAAACCCACCACGTTCCGCCCAGAAGCGAGCACAACGAAGGCGATTACGGGCGACTGGACCTGGCCGTCATCCATCTTTGATCCTGTTTTTGCCTCCGAAAGTTCGACGCAACGGTTATTCTGTCGAGCTAACGGAGGTTTTTATGCAGATTTATAAAGTCGGCGGCGCAGTTCGTGATCGCCTGCTGGGCAAACCTGTTACCGATATCGACTGGGTTGTGGTCGGAGCCACCACCGAAGAAATGCTCGCCAAGGGCTTTCGCCCGGTAGGTGCGGACTTCCCGGTCTTCCTTCACCCGAAAAGCGGTGAGGAATACGCCCTCGCCCGGACCGAACGCAAAAGCGGACGCGGCTATGGCGGCTTCACCTTTCACGCCAGCCCTGAAGTGACGCTCGAAGAAGACCTGATCCGTCGTGACCTGACGATCAACGCCATGGCAGAAGACGACCAGCAGAATCTGACCGACCCCTATCATGGCCAACGTGATCTCGAGGCTCGCTTGCTTCGTCACGTTTCCCCCGCGTTCGCCGAAGATCCACTCCGTGTTTTGCGTGTTGCGCGCTTTGCCGCGCGATATGCCGAGCTCGGTTTTACCGTTGCACCTGAAACGCTGGAGTTGATGCGTGAGCTCAGCGAGTCAGGAGAACTCGAAGCGCTGACGGCGGAACGCAGCTGGAAGGAAATTTCCCGCGCACTGATGGAAGATCAGCCACAAGTGTTCATCCAGGTGCTGCGCGACTGTGCCGCGCTGAAGGTATTGATGCCGGAAGTCGACGCACTGTTCGGTGTCCCGCAACCCGAAGCCCATCACCCTGAAATCGACACGGGCGCCCACACCCTGAGCGTGCTCGAACAAGCGGCACTGCACAAACAGCCGCTGACGGTGCGCTGGGCCTGCCTGCTGCATGACCTGGGCAAAGGATTGACACCGGAAGAAGAATGGCCGCGGCACATTGCCCACGAACACAAGGGGCTGAAGCTGATCAAAGCAGTCAATGAACGCTTCAAGGCGCCGAAGGACTGCCAGGAGTTGGCGCTGTTGGTGGGCCAATATCACACCCATGGTCATCGCGCTCTGGAACTGAAGCCTTCGACCTTGCTGGAGTTGCTGCAGAGCTTCGATGTCTACCGTCGGCCGCAGCGGTTTGAAGAGTTTATTGCGGCGTGTGAAATGGATGCGCGTGGACGCAAAGGGCTGGAGCAGAGAAGTTATCCACAGGCTGATTATTTGCGTGGGGCGGCGAATGCTGCGCGAAGCGTGGCGGTTCAGCCATTGCTGGAGAAGGGATTCAAGGGGCCGGAGCTGGGTGAGGCGATCAAGCGCGAGCGGCTCAAGGCTTTGAAGGCTTACAAAGAAGCGGCGTCTGCCTGAAAGCTTCGTCGGATCGCCGCCCGGAGCAAGCCCGCTCCCACAGGATTTTCACCGTACCTGTGGGAGCGGGCTTGCCCGCGATGACGTCATCCGCTTTACAACAAATTTGAAGGGGTCAACTGTTCGCCACGCCACTCAAACGCCACCGGCGCCAACACCTGGTCAATCTGCGCTTCGCGCCACAACGTCGCAAAGCTTTTGCCCACACCCGGATGCACGCGATCCGGCGCAATCAGCGACAACGGCCACAGCACAAAGGCATTTTTCAGAATCTCAGCCCTTGGCAAAATCAGGCCATCGAAGTTGCCCACCAGATCACCGAACAGCAACACGTCGATATCCAGCGGCAAACCCTTGCGGTCCGGCGCATAGCGGCCATTGTCCGCCTCAATGAATTTCAACCGGCGGTCCAACTCCATCAGCGGCAGATCGGTGTAAGCCGACACCACGAAATTGAAGAACGGCCCGCTCTTGATCCCCACAGGCTGGCTTTCGAACACCGCCGAGCAGCGTATATCCACCAGAAAACCCGCCAGGGCTTCCAGGCCAGCCTGCAAATGGGTTTCGCGCTCGATATTGCTACCGAGCCCGAGATACACCTGAGTCAGCGACATCCGCGCTCGATCTCCACGCCCACACCACCAGTGGCCGCCGGGACGGCGCCTGGCTTGGTCAGTTTGAGGCGCATCCAGGTGATATTGAATTCGCTCATCAGCACTTCCACCAGACGTTCGGCAAAAGTCTCGACCAGTTGGAACTGCGCCTGCTCGGCAAAGGCCTGGATGCGCGACGAAACGCTCGCGTAATCGAGCGCCAGGGTCAGGTCGTCACCGGCAGCGGCCGGGCGATTATCCCAGGCGAAGCTCAGATCAAGACGCAGGCATTGCCGGATGCCTCGCTCCCAGTCGTAGGCACCAATCACGGTGTCGACTTCCAGGCCCTCGATAAACACTCTGTCCAAGCACTCTTCTCCGCTGCACGACAAGGGCGCAATGCGCCGTTAGAATCAGGGCGTCCTCGCCCGGAATAGTTAGCATGTTTTGGTTACTGGCGACCTTCGCCTACCTGCTCGGCTCTCTGTCCTTCGCCATTTTGCTCAGCCGCCTGACCGGTAACCCCGATCCGCGAATGAGTGGCTCGGGCAATGCCGGCGCCACCAACATGCTGCGCCTGGCCGGCAAGAAACTCGCCATCCTGACCTTGATCGGCGACCTCTGCAAAGGCCTGCTGCCGGTGCTGATCGCAGGCATTGCGGGCCTTTCGCTGCAAGAACAAGCCTGGATCGGCGTTTGCGCCGTCATCGGTCACCTGTTCCCCCTGTACTTTCGCTTTCGCGGCGGCAAGGGTGTCGCCACTGCCGCCGGCATGTTGCTGGGCCTTTATCCGCCTGCAGCCCTGTTGGCGGTCTGCGCATGGCTGCTGACGTTCTTCCTGACCCGCACCAGCTCACTCGCCGCCCTGATCGCCACACCGCTGACCCTGCCGCTGCTGGCCTGGCAAGAACCAGCGGCGTTGCTGCCCATGAGTGCGCTCACAGGGCTGATCGTCTGGCGTCATCGCGGCAATCTACGCGACCTGTTTGCCGGGCGCGAACGGCATTTCTAAATACCGGACATGAGCGCCGCTCATCACAGCCCCGACAATTGCTCCATCGGCCAGCGCGCCTGAACGCTGATCGCCAGGCTTTCATGCTGACCGGCTTGCAAACGCTGACACCCGGCAAACGCGATCATCGCGCCATTGTCGGTACAGAACTCCGGACGGGCGTAAAACACATCGCCCTTCAGGTCGCCGAGCATTTTCTCCAAGGACGCACGTAACGCCTTGTTCGCGCTGACGCCGCCAGCGATCACCAGACGCTTCATGCCCGCCTGTTTCAGGGCACGCTTGCACTTGATGGTCAAAGTCTCTACCACGGCCTGCTGGAACGCCAGCGCGATGTCGCAACGGGCTTGCTCGCTGTCGTCCCCGGCGTTGACGCTCTGCTGCCAGGTGTTCAGGGCAAATGTCTTCAGGCCGCTGAAGCTGAACGCCAGTCCCGGGCGGTCGCACATCGGACGCGGAAAGGTAAAACGTCCTGCAACGCCCTGCTCCGCGAGACGAGCGATTTCCGGACCGCCCGGATAATTCAGTCCCATCATCTTTGCCGTCTTGTCGAACGCTTCACCGGCGGCATCGTCAAGGGTCTCGCCCAAGAGCGTGTATTGACCGATCCCGTCGACCTGAACCAGCTGCGTATGACCGCCGGACACCAACAAAGCGACGAACGGGAATTCGGGCGGTTTCGACTCCAGCATCGGCGCCAGCAAGTGGCCTTCCATATGGTGCACGCCGAGAGCTGGAATGCCCCAGGCAAAGGCCAGCGCCTGAGCGCAGGAAGCGCCCACGAGCAGCGCACCCACAAGCCCCGGACCCGCGGTGTAGGCGATGGCATCAATCTCGGTCGGCACGCAGTCAGCTTCAGCCAACACCTGACGAATCAGGGGTAGCATGCGTTTGACGTGATCGCGCGAGGCCAGCTCCGGCACCACACCGCCATAGGCGCGGTGCAGGTCGATCTGGCTGAACAACGCGTCGGCCAGCAGGCCGCGTTCACTGTCATATAATGCGACACCGGTTTCGTCGCAGGAGGTTTCTAATCCCAGTACTAGCATGGGTTTGCGCCTTGTTTAGGCTGAATTCGAAGGCGCGCATAATAGTCGCCATGCGATGCCCCGACTAGCGGTTTTCGATCAGAGGCTTTGCATTCCGAGCGATGAGGGGTTAACATCCGCAACCCTTAAAAACCGACGTCTTCAAGTGCTCTTTTGCCGCGAGGATGTTGACCCCGGTAATGAATGAAGGTAGCTCTGGATGCCAGCCGTCAAAGTAAAAGAGAACGAACCCTTCGACGTAGCTCTGCGTCGTTTCAAGCGCTCCTGCGAAAAAGCCGGTGTACTGGCTGAAGTTCGTAGCCGCGAATTTTACGAGAAGCCAACTTCTGAGCGTAAGCGCAAAGCAGCAGCCGCTGTTAAGCGTCACGCCAAGAAAGTTCAGCGCGAACAGCGCCGCGCCGTTCGTCTGTACTAATACACAGACGATCGTAGCAAGCTTCTGCCAAGCCCGGCCCTCAGCCGGGCTAATGGCATTTGCGGAAAACGCTTGATGCTTCACCGTCAAAGCCGCACACGCGACCGAGACAAACCTGCTTCACAGCGTCAGACCTGGCTCTTTTGCCAGCGGTGCACGTCTTTTCTGACGAGCCTTCCAAGGCTACTGACGAGCACACCCACTGATTCCTCTCACGACGATCAGCCCAAGGCACCTTCTTGCGTGCCCGCTTATGAGCTATCCGGGGCCATCGACTGGTCGCAGCGGATTCAGCGAAACACTTTCAAATAGTCGAATACTGATTGGTATTAACGTCAGTGGATTTTCGGCAGATACACTTCCCGACAGCGATTACGCAGACGACACTGGTCGAGCCGCACATTTTGCGCGCCTCAAACAACGACCCGCGTTCGGTCGCACTTCGTTTCGGGTCCATTTCAGCGCAGATGACGAGAACGCCATGGCCGGGCTAATTCCCCAGAGCTTCATTGACGACCTTCTGAACCGCACCGACATCGTCGATGTGGTCAGCTCGCGCCTGCAACTGAAAAAGGCCGGCAAGAATTACACCGCCTGCTGCCCGTTTCACAAAGAAAAAACCCCTTCCTTCAGCGTCAGCCCAGACAAACAGTTCTATTACTGCTTCGGCTGTGGCGCTGGCGGTAATGCCCTCGGCTTCATGATGGACCACGACAACCTGGACTTCATCCAGGCTGTCGAAGAACTGGCCAAAGCCGCCGGCATGGAAATCCCCCGCGAAGAAAGCGGCCGGCCGCACAAACCGCGGCAGCCGACCGATTCGCCGCTATACCCGCTGCTCACC
Source organism: Pseudomonas migulae NBRC 103157 (assembly GCF_002091715.1). Classification (GTDB taxonomy): domain Bacteria; phylum Pseudomonadota; class Gammaproteobacteria; order Pseudomonadales; family Pseudomonadaceae; genus Aquipseudomonas; species Aquipseudomonas migulae_A. The sequence goes on from NZ_BDAG01000005.1 coordinate 43,144, forward strand.
GCTGCCGCCGACTTCTACCGCCAGGCGCTGAAAAGCCATCCGTCGCGCAAAGCCGCTGTGGATTACCTCAAGGGTCGCGGACTGACCGGCGAGATCGCCCGGGACTTCGGCCTCGGTTTCGCTCCGCCGGGCTGGGACAATCTGTTCAAGCATTTGAGCAGCGACACCCTGCAACAAAAAGCCATGGTCGATGCCGGCCTGCTGATCGAGAACGCTGAAACCGGCAAGCGCTATGACCGCTTCCGCGATCGCGTGATGTTTCCAATCCGCGACAGCCGCGGGCGCATCATCGCTTTCGGCGGCCGAGTACTGGGCGATGACAAACCGAAATACCTGAACTCACCGGAAACACCGGTATTCCATAAAGGCCAGGAACTCTACGGCCTTTATGAAGCACGCAAAAATAATCGCAACCTCGACGAAATCATCGTCGTCGAAGGCTACATGGACGTCATCGCCCTCGCCCAGCAAGGCCTGCGCAATGCCGTTGCCACACTGGGCACAGCCACTAGCGAAGAGCACTTGAAGCGGCTGTTTCGCGTCGTGCCCAACGTGCTGTTCTGCTTTGACGGTGACCAGGCGGGCCGTAATGCCGCATGGCGAGCGCTGGAAGCCACACTGCCCTGCCTGCAAGACGGGCGACGGGCGCGCTTCCTGTTCCTGCCGGAGGGCGAGGACCCGGATACGCTGGTCCGCTCCGAAGGCACTGACGCATTCCGCGCGCGAATCAATCAGCACGCACAGCCACTGGCAGATTATTTCTTTCAGCAGCTGACCGAAGAATCCGATCCGCGCTCGCTCGAAGGCAAGGCCCACATGGCCACCCTCGCGGCACCGCTGATCGACAAGGTCCCGGGTGCGAACCTGCGCATCCTGATGCGTAAGCGCCTGACTGAAATCACCGGACTGAGCGGTGAAGCCGTGAGCCAACTGGTGCAAAGCGCGCCTCAGGACGCGCCACCCGCCTATGATCCAGGCATCGATTACGACGCCATGCCGGACTACAGCGACTACCATCAGCCGCAGGCACAAGAGATGCATGTGCCGCAGCAGGAATGGACGCCGAAGAAACCCGGCGCCGGCGGCAAGAAATGGGACAAGAAGCCCTGGGACAAGAATGGCAAACGTGGCGGTGATCGCGATCAACCGAGCGCTCCGCGCACACCGATTGCCGTGGAAGCTCCGACACTGATTGCACTTCGCACGCTCATTCATCACCCGGAACTGGCCGGCAAGGTAGAAACCGCCGATCACTTCGCCAATGAGAGCAACACCTACGCACAACTGCTGGTGGCCCTTATCGAGGCAGTGCAAAAAAATCCTAAGCTAAACTCAATTCAGTTAATGGCCCGCTGGCACGGGACGGAACAGGGACGCCTTCTCAAAGCATTGGCGGAAAAGGAATGGCTGATTAAAGGCGATAACCTTGAACAACAGTTTTTAGACACCATTACTAGGCTATCAGCCGGTCAACACACCGATAGCCTTGAAGCACTTATCAGAAAAGCAAGGCAGCCAGGATTGACCGCAGAGGAAGCAAATCAGATCGCAAATCAGATGCGCGACCTATTAAAACGCAATATGGCCACATCAAACCCGACCTCAACTGGCGCGTGAGGTCATAGCTCAGGTATAATCCTCGGCTTGTTTTTTGCCCGCCAAGACCTTCAGTGGATAGGGTGTTATGTCCGGAAAAGCGCAACAGCAGTCTCGTATCAAAGAGTTGATCACACTTGGTCGTGAGCAGGGCTACCTGACTTACGCGGAGGTCAACGACCACCTGCCGGAGGATATTTCAGATCCGGAACAGGTGGAAGACATCATCCGCATGATCAATGACATGGGGATCAACGTATTCGAGGTTGCGCCAGATAAGGATTCCCTTATGCTGGCCGACGCCGATACCGACGAAGCCGCGGCCGAAGAGGCAGCAGCAGCGTTGGCAGCGGTCGAGACCGACATTGGTCGCACCACCGACCCAGTGCGCATGTACATGCGTGAAATGGGTACGGTAGAGCTCCTCACACGTGAAGGCGAAATCGAAATCGCCAAACGTATTGAAGAGGGCATCCGCGAAGTGATGGGCGCAATCGCGCACTTCCCTGGCACGGTTGACCATATTCTCTCCGAGTACACTCGCGTCACCACCGAAGGTGGCCGCCTGTCCGACGTCCTGAGCGGTTATATCGACCCGGACGACGGCATTGCGCCGCCTGCTGCAGAAGTGCCGCCGCCAGTCGATCCGAAAGCCGTGAAAGCGGACGACGACACCGACGACGATGATGCCGAAGCAACGGATGACGAAGAAGAAGCCGAAAGCGGTCCGGATCCGATTATCGCGGCACAGCGTTTTGGCGCTGTCTCCGATCAGATGGAAATCACCCGCAAGGCGCTGAAAAAGCACGGTCGTGGCAACAAGCTGGCAATCGCCGAACTGTTGGCCCTGGCTGAGCTGTTCATGCCGATCAAACTGGTGCCGAAGCAATTCGAAGGCCTGGTCGAGCGTGTTCGCAGTGCCCTGGATCGTCTGCGTCAGCAAGAGCGCGCGATCATGCAACTGTGCGTTCGTGATGCTCGCATGCCGCGTGCCGATTTCCTGCGCCAGTTCCCGGGCAATGAAGTCGACGAAAGCTGGACCGACGCGCTGGCCAAAGGCAAAAGCAAATACGCTGAAGCCATTGGTCGCCTGCAGCCGGACATTATTCGTTGCCAGCAGAAGCTGACCGCGCTGGAAACCGAAACCGGTTTGACGATCGCCGAGATCAAGGACATCAACCGTCGCATGTCGATCGGTGAGGCCAAGGCCCGCCGCGCGAAGAAAGAGATGGTTGAAGCGAACTTGCGTCTGGTGATCTCCATCGCCAAGAAGTACACCAACCGTGGCTTGCAATTCCTCGATCTGATCCAGGAAGGCAACATCGGCCTGATGAAAGCGGTAGACAAGTTCGAATACCGCCGCGGCTACAAATTCTCGACTTATGCCACCTGGTGGATCCGTCAGGCGATCACTCGCTCGATCGCCGACCAGGCCCGCACCATCCGTATTCCGGTGCACATGATCGAGACGATCAACAAGCTCAACCGTATTTCCCGGCAGATGTTGCAGGAAATGGGTCGCGAACCGACCCCGGAAGAGCTGGGCGAACGCATGGAAATGCCTGAGGACAAGATCCGCAAGGTATTGAAGATCGCTAAAGAGCCGATCTCCATGGAAACCCCGATCGGTGATGACGAAGACTCCCATCTGGGTGACTTCATCGAAGACTCGACGATGCAGTCGCCAATCGATGTTGCTACCGTTGAGAGCCTTAAAGAAGCGACTCGCGAAGTCCTGTCCGGCCTCACTGCCCGTGAAGCCAAGGTTCTGCGCATGCGCTTCGGTATCGACATGAATACCGACCACACCCTTGAGGAGGTTGGTAAGCAGTTCGACGTGACCCGTGAACGGATTCGTCAGATCGAAGCCAAGGCGCTGCGCAAGCTGCGCCACCCGACGAGAAGCGAGCATTTGCGCTCCTTCCTCGACGAGTGATCACAAAACCCCCGGCCCAGGCCGGGGGTTTTGCTTTGTGCAGATAAAATCCCCCGCACTTCCCCTCCCCCCGCTGAATAGCCCGTCTACACTCGAAGCATTCCCCGAGCCATAACGAGACCGTTATGCCCAGACTGCCGACCGTGGTTTTTTTGCTGTCGCTGATGACCTGGACCGCAACGGCTGGCGCGCTGACTCTGACCGACGAAGAACGTAGCTGGCTGGCGGCCCACCCGGACTTGCGCCTGGGTGTCGATGCGTCATGGCCTCCCTTCGAGTTTCGCGATGATCAGGGCCGCTATCAGGGCCTTGCCGCGGACTACATCGACCTGATCCGCCAACGCCTGGCCATCAAGCTCACGCCCATCGAACCCGTAAGCTGGACGGCTGTTCTCGAACAGGCCAAACAAGCCAAACTGGACCTGTTACCGGGCATCATGTCGACCCCGGAACGCCAGACATATCTATCATTTACGCGTCCCTACCTGGACTTTCCAATTGTCATTCTTGCCCACATCGGCGGCGCTCAACCGCGCAAACTCGAAGACCTGTACGGCCTGAAAATCGCCGTAGTGGAAAACTACGCCCCCCATGAACTGCTGCGCACCCATCACCCCGACCTGAATCTGGTGGCGTTGCCCAATGTCAGCTCAGCCTTGCAGGCACTGGCGACCGATGAAGTGGACGCGGTGGTCGGCGATCTCGCTTCCAGCGTCTGGAGCCTGCGTCAGCTCAAACTGGACGGGCTGTATGTCAGCGGTGAGACGCCCTATCGCTATCAGCTGGCCATGGGCGTGCCCCGGGACAACAAGATGCTGGTCAGCATTCTGGACAAAGTCCTGGCGGACATGACACCGGACGAAATCAACACCATCCAGGAGCATTGGGTCGGCAACGTTCTCGATCATCGAACGTTCTGGTCCGACCTGCTGGTGTACGGCTTGCCAGGTTTGTTGCTGCTGATGACGGTGCTGGCGGTAGTCATCCGGATCAACCGCCGCCTGAGCTCGGAAATCGCCCGTCGCGTCGACCTGGAACAGGAACTGCGCAGCAGTGAATACCATTACCGCGGGCTGGTGGAGAGTCTTTCGGCCATTGCCTGGGAAGCGCGGATCTCCGACTTCACCTACAGCTACGTGTCGCCCCACGCCGAAGAATTGCTTGGCTATCCCTTGGCCCATTGGCTGATACCGGGCTTCTGGCGCAACATCATCCACCCCGCCGACCTGACCCGCGCCCAGACATTCTGCGATCACGAAGTCCTCGCCGGGCGCGATCACAGCCTCGATTACCGAGTCATCACTGCCGATGGACGCTGCATATGGGTACGCGACATCGTCAGCCTGATCGAACACGGGCATGAACCGGTGATGCGTGGCCTGATGATCGACATCAGCGAAGCCAAGCGCACCGAAGAGGCGTTGCGCCTGTCGGAACAAAAGTTCGCCTCGGTATTCCAGCAATGCCCGGACATCCTGGTCATCGCGCGACTCTCCGACGGCTGCCTGCTGGAGGTGAACGAAGCGTTTGAAGAACAGATCGGCCTCAAGGCAGAAGACGTCATCGGCCAGACCGCCACTGACCTCAACATCTGGGGCATCCCCGGCGTCGGGCCGGGCTTGCTGCAGCGCCTGCAGGCCGGCAGCATCCGCAACCTGGAAATGCCCTTTCGCCGTAACAATGGCCAGGTATTTACCGGCCTGATCTCTGCCGAACCTTTCGACCTCGACACCACCCCGGCGCTGGTGGTGGTCGTCCGGGATATCAGCAAACTCAAGGAAACCCAGCAACAGCTGCAAACCTCCGAAGAAAAATTCGCCAAGGCCTTCCACGCCTCACCCGACGGTTTATTGCTGTCCCGGCAGAGCGACGGTTTGCTACTGGAGGTCAACGAGGGTTTCAGCCGCATTACCGGTTTCAACAGCGCGATGTCCGTTGATCGCTCGGCGCTGGAGTTGGGGATCTGGGTCAATCTCAACGAACGCAAACAGATGCTGGACCTGCTGCATCGGGATGGTTTCGTCCGCGACTTCAGTTGCCATATCCGCCGCAGCGACGGGAAGATCCGCCTCTGCGAAGTGTCGAGCCGTCCACTGCCGATCGGCGACGAAGATTGCATGCTGACCATCGCAAGGGACATCACCGAGCGCCACCTGATGCAGGAAAAACTGCAACAGGCCGCGACCGTGTTCGAGAGTACTGCCGAGGGCGTGTTGATCACCGACACCCAGCAGCACATCAGCGCGGTCAACCGCGCGTTTACCGAAATCACCGGCTACAGCGAAAGCGAAGCACTGGGCCACACCCCTCGCCTGCTCGCTTCGGGCCTGCATGACAGCGCTTTCTACGCGGCCATGTGGCATCAACTGACGGCCGAAGGGCATTGGCAGGGCGAGATTTCCAACCGGCGCAAGAACGGAGAACTTTATCCGAGCTGGCTGACCATCAGCGCCGTGCGCAACCGCGACAAGTTCATCACCCACTTTGTCGCCGTATTCGCGGACATTTCCAGCCTCAAGCACGCGCAGGCCAAACTCGATTACCAGGCGCATCACGACCCGCTGACGGGCTTGCCGAACCGCACGCTGTTCGAGAGCCGACTGCTGACCGCACTCAACAACCAGCAGGAAAACGGCGGCCAGGGCGCCGTGTTGTTCCTCGATCTCGACCGCTTCAAACACATCAACGACAGCCTCGGCCACCCGGTCGGCGACCTGCTGCTCAAGGGCATCGCCGTGCGCCTCAAGGAGCAGTTGCGCGACATCGATACCGTGGCGCGCCTCGGCGGTGACGAATTCATCATCCTGCTGCCCGGCCTGCAACAGTCGAGCGACGCCGACAACATTGCCACCAAACTGCTCAACTGCTTCTCTGCGCCATTCCAGGCTGGCGAGCACGAGTTCTTCATCAGTGCCAGCATTGGCACCAGCCTCTACCCCAAGGACGGCTGCGACGTCGCCACGCTGGTCAAGAACGCCGACGCGGCGATGTACCGCTCCAAGGCCAAGGGCCGCAACCGGGTCGAAAGCTATACCCGCGACCTGACCGCCCAGGCCAGCGAGCGCGTCGCACTGGAACATGAACTGCGCCGGGCCATCGAGCGTAATGAACTGTTGCTGCACTACCAGCCGAAAATCAGCCTGGACGACAATCGCCTGGTGGGGGCCGAAGCCCTCATCCGCTGGCATCACCCGACCTTCGGTGCCGTGCCGCCGGAGCACTTCATTCCCTTGGCCGAAGAGAACGGGATGATCCTGCAGATCGGCGACTGGGTGCTCGAGACCGCGTGCCGGCAGATGTACGAATGGAACCTGACTTATGAATGCCTCGGCCCATTGTCAGTCAACCTCGCCGGCGCGCAACTGCGCCAGCCCAACCTGCTCGGCCGAATTGAACAACTGCTCAAGGACAACGGTCTTCAGCCCGGATTATTGCAACTGGAAATTACCGAAAACTTCATCATGAGCCAGGCCGAGGAAGCGCTGGCGGTGCTGCATCAGCTCAAACACCTGGGCGTGCAACTGGCCATCGATGACTTCGGCACCGGCTATTCATCCCTGAGTTACCTCAAGCGCCTGCCGCTGGACATCCTCAAGATAGACCAGTCGTTCGTCCGCGGCCTGCCGGATGACCCCCATGACGCGGCCATTGTTCGCGCGATCATCGCGCTGGGCCGCAGCATGCAATTCACCGTCATTGCCGGGGGGGTCGAGACTTTTGCGCAGCAACTATTCCTCGCGGAGGAAGGCTGCGAACAGATTCAGGGCTACATCGTCAGCCTGCCCTTGCCGCCGGACGAATTCGCCGCGACGTTTCTTCGTATAGCCGTATCGGATTTTTCGGATAGCACAGCCGAGAAACCGTCGCTATAATCCGCGGCCTACTGAGGGCCTATAGCTCAGTTGGTTAGAGCAGAGGACTCATAATCCTTTGGTCCACGGTTCAAGTCCGTGTGGGCCCACCAAACAAAAAAGCCGCGCTGAATGCGCGGCTTTTTCGTGTCTGAGTGATTGGTTTTTTAGCGCTGATTTTTGAGTCGCTCAGTTTGCAAAGTTTTCGATCTTTACCTGCCCCTCAGGAAAGGTCGCGATGATCTCCAGCTCGCCACCCATTGCGCGTATGTAGTTGCGCAACGTGCTGATGTACATGTCGGTGCGTCGCTCCATCCTGGAAATCGCCGCCTGATTGACATGCAGCGTCTTGGCCAGTGTTTCCTGGCTCAGCTCCCGGGCCTTACGCAGTTCATGCAGGGGCATTTCTTTCAAGTGCTGCTGGAACAACCGCTCTGCGTTAGCGCGAGACTCTGGCGTCATACGAGCTTGAAGTTCAGCAAATTTTTTAGCCATCGTTGCGGCCCTCTTTACGCAATGTTTCCAAATGGTCGTCATACAGTTTTTCAGCATGCGGGACATGTTCGTCATACCAACGGTTTCGACCGGTTTTATCCCCTCCGATTAAAAGTTACGCGCATCGGCGTGGATCAAACGCATAAAGCACGCGAATGGGACGACCGGCATGCTGGACCCGCCACTCTCGCAGGTTGCCCAGTCGTGAGCCTTTAATGTCACTGCTATGCGGGAAACGCAGGCCCGGTCCGAGCAGCCCAAGCAGATCGACACTGGCTGACACCGAGGCCTGCTCTTTCGCGTCCAAATTCTCCCACCAGCCTTCAAATTCATCGGTGTATTCAACTTCCCAACCCAAACCAATATGCCACCCAAGGAATATGACCTCAAGGGAATAACTCTAGGCGTTAGCGGTCGCACGACCACTTGGGTTGCCAATGAGATTGTTAACGGTGGTTGCTCGCTGGAGCTGGGTGTTCGCGTCTGGCGTTTGGTTTTGTTTACTTAAGGTGGCGCAATATCGGATGACGTCCTCAGACCTTGTAGGCAAACTCCGAATCGTCCTTTTTGGGCACTTTGATGCCTTGTTGCGCTTTTCTTCGACGGGATAGTCTCCGGACGTCGCTGACCATTCAGCGATCGGGCTTGGAAACCCGTCGAGCGTATGACAACAACGTGCCCAACATGACCGCAGACGTTTACGCCTGTAATCCTGTGTCATGGCGGCTGTGCGTGGGACGTCTTCGGACGTGCCGGTTTCCTAGGCTCCCGGTTTCCAACCTGCGCACGGCCGCCACCCATTCGCTTGGAAACGAACATGGCGGCTCCTCAAGCTTAGGAGATAAACCATGAACAAATCAGATTCACCCTCAGAACTGAAAACCATCGGCCTCACCCCCTTCATCTACTGCTCAAACCAACCGCTGTTCCATGTCACTCGAGACGTTCCCCTCGGTGATGCGCTAGCCATGGCCTCAGATTTTCTATTCCTTTCCAAGGAACTGACCAGAGATGCCGCCTTTAACCGCGACACCGACCGCCATATCTGGGCTGCGCATTACCTGACGGCGATGAGCAAGGCCGTGGTCGATGATGTGGTGAAGGTGCTGGAAGGCGGGCTTGATCGAGCCGATACGAAACCAAAAAAATAGCGGCGATTGGTCGTGAGCCCCGAGTATTCGGGGCTTTCACATCATGATCGGGAGTGCCGCTTCAATGCCTTACTTTACTGCGTCCGGCGGCGAGCTACATGCAATGGAATGACCTGACGATTGGCGGACGCCACTACAGCATGGAGCACCTCCAGCCGTTCGAACTGGTATTTGAGGTCGCCGGTGAACAGCTCAATGTCAAATTCGAATTCGGATTTCATTGCTTCACTGATGACAAAGGTAATGGACAGTCGATAACGCACCGAGGCGAAAACCGATACTTCTGTGCTGAACGGCACCATTGCAGCAGCCAGATCGCGGAATACCTTCACAAACGGTTTTTCAAAGGGCTAGCTGTCCCCTTTTACGTAGGAAACAGTCAGCGCTACTTCTGCCTCGACCTGCATGACTACGCGATTTTCTTCTCGATCAGTAAACCGCCCAATACGACGAACCTGCTCAAGCTCAGAGTGATTTCAGCCTATGAGGTCGCGGAGTGGGGTCGGGCGAAGCTGCCCAAGGGCAAGCCGCACAACGTGCGTTACATTCTCGAAATGCGTAACGCTGGAAAATCTGTTTGATAGACAGCAAAAAGCCCCGATGCTTTCGCACCAGGGCTTTTTGTGAATCTCAATATCGGCCTCTCCTTTCACGGTTTCCCGCTTATCCCGCTCACTGGCTAGGAGTGGCTTGCGCCACCGAAATCAACACCCCTTGCTTCCAAGGTTCCGGTCTGTGCTGACGTGGCAATAGTATCGTCTTGATCAAATGGGAGCAACCAGCTCGTTTTTTGGCGGATAAGTGGTGTGCAAAATGGCTATTTACGCGATAACACTCAGCACTGGAATGGCCCGCACTGGCCCCAACCGCTCAAGCATTTCACGGGTAAAAACGACCTCGTATGTATCCGCCGCCCTGCCCCACTGCTCCACGATGACCATGCCCTCGACCAGCACATGTCCTAAACCAGTGATCGTATCGGCCAGTTCCTCGACGATTTCTTGAGTCCGACTCCATACACGATCAGTCATCGCTTTAAGCTCAGCCGCAATACGCTCAGATGACGCAGGGTCCGTATCGGGACAGGTAATGTTGCGCAGCAAATGCTGCAACTCTTTTACTTTGGCGTAATCCTGTTCCGCCCCCTGCGCGCCTTTGAGGATGGCTACCGCTTTCGACTTGTCGACGCGTTTCCCGGATGAAGACAATGTCTGCCCCATAGCGCCAGCCAACAGGACCATCATCCGCGCTTCCAAATGCGCTTTCATTGCTTCAATCGACGAAATCGGGCGCGCCAGGGTAATGGCGGCGCCCCCTTGATGCCGCAAGTCCATGGTCACCGACAGGGTCACGCCGCCCGTTGCAAACCCCAATGCGCGGGCCACGACGTAGTGGCCCATTTCGTGATGGGCAATCTGTATTGCGTGATTCCGCACAGCTGCAGGCATGTTCCTGGTCATTTCATCGCCTCGCACCCCCAGATTCCGCATTCGACTACGATTGACGATAGCTGTCCATCCTGTCCGCTCAGCCAAAAAAGCCGCGCATCTGCGCGGCTTTTTCGTACCTGCGATTCAGCCCTTACTCAGGCAAGGCGTATGCAATCACGTAGTCCCCACGATCTGTCGACTGACGCGCGCCACCCACCGTCAGCAGGATGTACTGCTTACCGGTTTTCGGCGAAACGTAAGTCATAGGCCCAGACTGACTGCCGACAGGCAAACGCGCCTTCCAGATCTCATTCCCGTTGCCGGTATCGAAAGCACGCAGGTAGAAATCCTGAGTACCCGCGAAGAACAACAGGCCGGACTGAGTGGCCAAAGACGCACCGAGGGTCGGCATGCCGATCGGAATCGGCAGGTGCATGCGGATGCCCAGCGGACCGGTGTCTTGCACAGTGCCGACTGGAACCTGCCACATCAGCTTGTGGGTTTTGAGGTCGATGGCGGACATTGTGCCGAACGGCGGTTTCTGGCACGGAATGCCAGCCGCCGAGAGGAAGCGTTCGCGCATCGCCCCGAACGGGGTGCCTTCCTGTGGCACGACGCCCATTTCAATCCCGCTGGCCCCGGCGGCGATCTTGTTTCGCGGGATCATGTAGTTCGCGAGGCCCAGGCGCATGTCGTTGACGAACATGTAGTTCGTGTTCGGATCAACCGAGACACTGCCCCAGTTCATACCACCCAACGAGCCCGGGAATTGCAGCGCGCGGTCCATGCCCGGTGGGGTGTAGACGCCTTCGTGGCGCATGCCTTTGAACTGGATGCGGCACATCAACTGGTCAAACGGTGTAGCGCCCCACATGTCCGCTTCGGTCAGGGTCTTGTTGCCAATGGACGGCATGTCCACCGAGAACGGCTGTGTGGGCGAATAGCGTTCGCCGGGCACATTGCCTTGCGGCACCGGGCGCTCTTCGACACGGGCGATCGGCACGCCGGTTTCACGGTTGAGCAGGAAGATCTCGCCTTGTTTGGTGACTTGCGCCAAGGCTGGCTGCAGGCCGCCCTTGTCGTCCGGCACGTCGTACAGCAGCGGTTGCGCAGGCAGGTCAAAGTCCCACAAGTCATGGTGAGTTGTCTGGAAGTGCCAGCGCACCCGACCGGTCTTCACGTCGAGGGCGACGATGGACGAGCTCCATTTGTCATCGAATGCTGTGCGCTGGCCGCCGAAGAAGTCTGGCGTGGCGTTGCCGGTTGGCAGGTAAACCAGACCGAGCCTGGCGTCGTAGGACATCGCCGACCAGACGTTAGGTGTGCCACGGGTATAGGTCTCACCGGCCGGTGGACGCTTGGTGATGTCCGGATTGCCCGGATCCCACGCCCACACCAATTCACCGCTGCGCACGTCATAGGCGCGGACCACGCCTGGCGGTTCGCCAGTGGAATAGTTGTCGGCCACACGGCCACCGACGATCACCACGTCACCTGCGACCAGTGGCGTCGAGGTTTGCTGGTAATAACCCGGTTTTACTTCGCCCATGTCGGTGGTCAAATCGACCGTGCCTTTGTTGCCGAACGCTTCACAGGGTTTGCCGGTGTCGGCATTGATCGCGATCAAACGCGCATCACCGGTCGGCAGAAACAGACGTTTCGTACAGGCTGCAGGCTGATTGCCCGAAGACGCAGGGGCTTCGGAATAACCCAGGCCACGGCAACGCTGCCAGTTCGGCGCGGTGCCTTGCGGGTCGAACTTCCAGCGCTGGGCGCCAGTGTCGGCGTCGAGGGCGAAGACTTTGCCGTAGGCGGTGCAGGTGTAGACCGTGTCGCCGATCTGCAGCGGGGTGTTCTGGTCTTCAGCGCCAGCGCCGGTGCTTTGCGGGATGTCGCCGGTGCGGAAGGTCCACGCCACCTGCAACTGGTCGATGTTGCCCTTGTTGATCTGGTCCAGCGCGGCAAAGCGGTTGCCGGCAGTGGTGTTGCCCCAGTGGGCCCAGTCTTTCTGTTCGGTGCCCGGTGCGACCGGCGTAACAGCCGGTTCGGTGCCGGCCTTAACCACATGGGTCGGCACGAACATGTAGGCCATTGTTGCAACAACGCCGACGCCCAGCATACCGGCCAGGCCATAAGCACCACGGCCCGCATTCTTGCCCGAAGCGCGCACGAGCGTCGGGTAGACAAGCGCGACGACCAGCCCGATCACGGCAAACGTCAGCACGCGCGAGACCAGCGGCCAGTATTCAAAACCGGTGTCCCACACGGCCCAAATCGCCGTAAGAATCAGCGCGACACCATACAGCCGCGCGCCTTGTGGATTACGACGAGCAATCATCAGCCCGGACACCAGCATCGCCAGGCCCATCAGCAGGAAGTACCCGCTGCCACCCAGCGAAACGAGGTAGCCACCGCCACCCGCCAGGCCAAGCCCGATCAATGCAATCAGGACACCCAGCCCGCGCAGCAACCATTTGCTGCCGCCAGCAGCCCCAGAAGTATTCATGTCGGAAAATTTCCCCATTTTTGACAAGCGCGGAATAATGTACGAACTGGTTACTTATGGCAAATTGTCGCAGACAAAAAGGGCATGAACGGTACGGCGCCAGGATCAGGCATCCACAGTGGGAGATGTGCCTGTAACATGCTGAACCATTGATCTGTATCGCTGGAGACCACCCTTGCCCGACATCCGCCCACCCGTTCTTGACGAAATCGACCGCCAATTGATCGCCGCCCTGCAGATCAATGCCCGCGAAAGCGTGGCCATGCTCGCCCGCCAACTGGGCATCGCTCGTACCACGGTGACATCGCGGCTGGCGCGGCTGGAAAAGGCCAAGGTCATCACCGGTTACGGCGTGCGATTGGGTCAACGGGTGGTGGATGGCGGTTTGCAGGCGTATGTCGGGATCACGGTGCAACCGCGCTCGGGCAAGGAAGTGTTACGGCGGTTGAGTGCAATGGCACAGGTGCAGCAGTTGTGTGCGGTCAGTGGCGAATTTGATTATGTGGCGTGGTTAAGAACCGATTCGCCGGAGCAGCTGGATCAGTTGCTGGATCAGATCGGGAGTGTGGATGGGGTGGAGAAGACGACCACGTCGATCATTCTCAGCAGCAAGATTGATCGCGGGCAGCCGGTTTAAACGCGATTCCCTGTGGGAGCGGGCTTGTTCGCGAAGGGGCCGTTTCAGCCGGCATTAGTGTTGGCTGGTCCACCGCATTCGCGAGCAAGCCCGCTCCCACATTAAGCAGTGTGCAGTCACGGATCGTCGTTTTGATCAAGTAATTAGCAAAACGACGACACATTGCGTCTTATTAACGTGTTCTACGCTCTCTAGAATGGCTGCCATCTTTTCCTATACTCAGACGCGCACCCCGCGTCCGGTCGCCAGCAAGGTCAGCCATGAACAAGAACAATCGCCATCCTGCAGACGGTAAGAAACCAGTCACCATTTTCGGCCCGGACTTTCCATTCGCCTTTGACGACTGGATCGAGCACCCGGCCGGCCTCGGCAGCATTCCTGCGCATAACCACGGCGCCGAAGTGGCGATTGTCGGCGCCGGTATCGCCGGTTTGGTCGCGGCCTACGAACTGATGAAACTGGGCCTCAAGCCCGTCGTCTACGAAGCCTCGAAGATGGGCGGCCGCCTGCGCTCCCAGGCGTTCAACGGGACCGACGGCATCGTCGCCGAACTGGGCGGCATGCGCTTCCCGGTGTCGTCCACGGCGTTTTACCACTATGTCGACAAGCTGGGTCTCGAGACCAAACCCTTCCCCAACCCGCTGACGCCTGCTTCTGGCAGCACCGTGATCGACCTGGAAGGCAAAACCCATTACGCACAGAAGCTGGCCGACCTTCCTGCATTGTTCCAGGAAGTGGCTGACGCCTGGGCCGACGCCCTGGAGGCCGGCTCGCAGTTCTCCGATATCCAGCAAGCGATCCGCGACCGTGACGTGCCGCGCCTCAAAGAGTTGTGGAACACCCTGGTTCCGCTGTGGGACGACCGCACCTTCTACGACTTTGTCGCCACCTCCGAAGCCTTCGCCAAGCTCTCGTTCCATCACCGCGAAGTATTCGGCCAGGTCGGTTTCGGCACCGGCGGCTGGGACTCGGACTTCCCGAACTCGATGCTGGAAATCTTCCGCGTCGTGATGACCAACTGCGACGATCACCAACATCTGGTCGTCGGTGGCGTCGAACAAGTGCCGCAAGGCATCTGGCGTCATGTGCCGGAACGTTGCGTGCACTGGCCCGAAGGCACCAGCCTCAAGTCGCTGCACAGAGGCGCGCCACGCTCCGGGGTCAAGAAAATCGCTCACGCCCCGGACGGCCGTTTTGCGGTCACCGATAACAACGGCGACACCCGCGAGTACGCGGCAGTGCTGACCACTTGTCAGAGCTGGCTGCTGACCACCCAGATCGAATGCGACGAAACCCTGTTCTCGCAAAAAATGTGGATGGCCCTCGACCGCACGCGCTACATGCAATCCTCGAAAACCTTCGTGATGGTCGACCGGCCGTTCTGGAAGGACAAGGACCCGGAAACCGGCCGCGACCTGATGAGCATGACCCTCACCGATCGCCTGACCCGCGGCACCTATCTGTTCGACAACGGCGACGACAAGCCAGGCGTGATTTGCCTGTCGTACTCGTGGATGAGCGATGCGTTGAAAATGCTTCCGCACCCGGTGGAAAAACGCGTCGAACTGGCGTTGAACGCGCTGAAAAAAATCTACCCGAAAGTCGACATCGCCGCGCGAATCATCGGCGATCCGATCACCGTGTCGTGGGAAGCCGACCCGCATTTCCTTGGCGCATTCAAAGGCGCATTGCCCGGTCACTACCGTTACAACCAGCGCATGTATGCGCACTTCATGCAGGCGGATATGCCGGCCGAACAACGCGGGATTTTCATCGCCGGCGACGATGTATCGTGGACCCCGGCGTGGGTCGAAGGCGCGGTGCAGACGTCGCTCAATGCGGTGTGGGGCATCATGAAACACTTCGGCGGTGAAACTCACGCCGAGAACCCGGGTCCAGGAGATGTGTTCAACGAGATCGGTCCGATCGCCCTGCCCGAGTAAAAGGAGTTCCAAATGCGCGTAGCCCTTTACCAATGTCCGCCGCTGCCCCTGGACGTCGCCGGCAATCTGCAACGCCTGCACCAACTGGCGCAGGAAGCGAAAGGTGCCGATTTGCTGGTGCTGCCGGAGATGTTCCTGACCGGCTACAACATCGGCAGCGATGCCGTCAGCGTACTGGCGGAGGTGCACAACGGTGAATCGGCGCAACAGATTGCGCGCATTGCCAAGACCGCGGGGATCGCCATTTTGTATGGTTACCCCGAGCGCACCGAGGACGGGCAGATCTACAACGCCGTGCAACTGATCGATGCCAATGGCGAACGCCTGTGCAACTACCGCAAGACTCACCTGTACGGCGACCTCGATCACTCGATGTTCAGCGCCGGGCAGGGTGATTTTCCGTTGGTGGAACTCAACGGCTGGACGCTGGGTTTCCTGATCTGCTACGACGTTGAGTTTCCGGAAAATGCGCGACGTCTGGCACTGGCCGGCGCCGAGCTGATTCTGGTGCCGACAGCGAACATGATTCCTTACGACTTCGTCGCCGACGTCACCGTCCGCGCCCGAGCCTTCGAAAACCAGTGCTACGTCGCTTATGCCAACTATTGCGGCAATGAAGGCGAAATCCATTACTGCGGCCAAAGCAGCATCGCCGCACCGGATGGCAGCCGCATTGCTCAGGCCGGCCTCGATGAAGCGCTGATTGTCGGTGAGCTGGATCGCCAGCTCATGGTCGACTCCCGCGCCGTCAATCGCTACTTCCTCGATCGCCGTCCCGAGCTTTACGGCGAGCTGAACAAGCGCTGATCACCCGTTATCCGCTAGCATTAGCGCTTCTCTGTTCTGGAAGTGCTCATGCCTGCGTTGAATCACCCTCGCCCCCACACTGAAACCCTGGCCAATGGCCTGCGGGTGACGCTGCGTCATGCCCCGAATTTGAAGCGCTGTGCGGCGGCGTTGCGGGTCGCTGCGGGCAGTCATGACGTGCCATTGGCATGGCCCGGCCTGGCGCATTTTCTTGAGCATCTGTTGTTTCTCGGTACCGAGCGTTTTCCTGCGGAACAAGGGCTGATGGCCTACGTGCAAGGTCATGGCGGGCAGGTGAATGCACGGACCAGCGAGCGCACCACGGACTTCTTTTTCGAACTGTCGCCACAGGCGTTCAACGGTGGGCTGGAACGTCTGTCAGACATGCTCGCTCATCCGCGTATGAATCCGGACGATCAGCAGCGGGAACGGGAAGTGTTGCAGGCAGAGTTTGTTGCCTGGTCGCAGGATGCGACGGCGCAACAGCGACTGGCGCTGTTCGATGGACTTTCGCCGACCCATCCGTTGCGCGGCTTTCATGCCGGCAACCGCGACAGCCTGCCGCTGCCGCAGCCAGACTTTCAGAATGCGTTGAAGGATTTCCATCAACGGTTTTATCAGACCGGGCAGATGACGCTGAGCCTGGCCGGCCCGCAAAGTATCGAAGAGCTGCAGCAAATGGCACTGAGTTTCGGCGCGGCGATCCCCATCGGCGAAAACGTCCCGCAACAGGCGCTTGTGCCGCTGATGGAATCTTCAGACGCAAGTTATCAACAGGTGAATGAGCGCAGGCTTGATCTGCTGTTTACCTTCGAATCGCTGCCCGCTTCATCGACTGAAGCATTGGCGTTTCTGTGCCATTGTTTGAACGCTGCGAAACCCGGCGGGCTGCTGGCTGATTTGCGCACGCGCGGTCTGGCTGAGCATTTGAACGCCGAGTCGCTGTACCAATTTGCCGGACAAGCCGTGCTGCACGTCGAATTTACAACGTCCGCACCGGCGAGCGTCCTGCGCGAGAAGCTGCTGGATTGGTTGGGCTTTTTTGCCGCGCAGCAAGACTGGGCCACTCTGCGAGAAGCGTACGCGGCCCTGCTTCAGCGCCAGCAACAAGTCAGCGGTGCGCTGCAACTAGCCCGACTCGACAGCGAACAGCTTGAAACCGGCTTATCCGAACAAGGCGTTGCAGCGCTCAAAGGCATCCTGAAGAAAATCGGCGCTGTGGATAACTTCAGCGGTGAATGGCAACTGCCGGCACCGAATCCGTTCTTGCACGCCGAGGCGCCGCCCCAAAACGCCGGACTGATTCGCGGGCAAACCAGCAAGCACCGCGGCCTGCGCACATTTGCCCAGGATCGTTCGCGCAGCCGTCGCGAAAATTCGCCGATGCAATTCAGCCAGACCTTGCCGGATAACACCGCTGAAGGCGCGATTTATTTGCGCTGGCGACTCGAGGCCCAGCCTCATCCCCGCCTTCAACAGCGTCTGGAAAACAGCCTGCAGCCACTGCGCGAGGATGCGCGTCAGGCGGGCGTCGACTTTTCCTTCAGCGCATCGGGCAATGAATGGCTGCTGAAGGTGACGGGACTGCAGGAGCCGATGCCGACCGTTCTCGAACATGCACTGAAAGAGCTGACAAAACCTGCCAGCGGCTTCCCACAGGAAGAACCGAAAAACACGGCGCTGATCCCGATTAAACACCTGCTCAAGGCACTGCCCGATCATTGCCTCGAGCACACTGGCGTCTCTGAAGACCTGCAGCTGCTATGGTCGAGTGCGCGCTGGGAAGGCCTGGCCACTGGCCTGTCGGCACAGACTCAAGCAGCGATGGGGCTGGCGCTGAGCCGAGTGCCCGGCGTAGCGGACACTCAAAAGTCCTCGCCGCCCTCGATCAACTCACAGCGCCTGTGGACAACGTTCGACACCGAATCCAGCGAGCACGCGTTGTTGCTGTTTTGTCCGACGGCAACCCAGGACATCTGCGACGAAGCCGCCTGGCGTTTGTTGGCGCTTGTCTGTCAGACGCCGTTGTATCAGCGCCTGCGCGTGGAACTGCAATTGGGTTACGCGGTGTTCAGCGCACTGCGTCAGATCCATGGGCAGACAGGAATCCTGCTTGGCGTTCAGTCTCCGGGCACCGCGCCATTGAAACTGCTGGAACACATGGAATGCTTCCTGAGCGACCTGCCCGGATTGGTCGAGGGGATCGACGAGGCGGCTTTCATTGCCCAGCGCCAGGCGTTGGCCGATCAATTCGACATTGCTGCCATTCCCTTGACCCAGGCTGCCGAACTGCTCTGGCAAGGCAAACTGGCTGGCCGCTCGTCGGATTACCTGACGCAGCTGACCTTGTCGATTCTGGCCGTCGATCGCAGCGCCCTGATCGCCGCCGCCCATCGACTGAACAACGCCGAAGGCGGCTGGCGTTGCCTGGCCAGCAGTTCGCAACCGCAAGCACCTTGGCAAGTGACAAAATGATCATTACCGCTGGTGCAATTAGCTTTTTCCGAGAATGCAGGCCTTTCGCTCTGTAATTTTGAGTAACATAGCCACCTAACTATCTGAACATCTCCGGCTGGAGGTGGACTATATGTATAGATCTCAACTGTCCCATCACCTGAAGGAGCGCTCCCATGTCCTGGTCCAAACCTGCTTACACCGACCTGCGTATCGGCTTTGAAGTCACCATGTACTTCGCAAGCCGCTAAGTTTGTCCTGCCGTTCAGCGCCTCGGTTTGCCGAGGCGTTTTTATTTTCAGCGTTGAAATGATGGAGCACCCATGTTTGTCCAGATTCTAGGTTCCGCCGCTGGCGGCGGTTTCCCCCAGTGGAACTGCAACTGCGTGAACTGCGCGGGTTTTCGCGACGGGAGCCTGAACGCCAAGGCGCGGACCCAGTCGTCCATCGCGATTTCCGATGACGGCGTGAACTGGGTGCTGTGCAACGCCTCGCCGGACATTCGTGCCCAACTCCAGAGTTTTGCCCCGATGCAACCGGGCCGAGCGCTGCGAGATACCGGCATCAGCGCGATCATCCTGATGGACAGCCAGATCGACCACACCACCGGCCTGCTCAGCCTGCGCGAAGGTTGCCCGCATAATGTCTGGTGCACCGACATGGTCCATGAAGACCTGAGCACCGGTTTCCCGTTGTTCACCATGCTGACTCACTGGAACGGCGGTTTGAACTGGAACCGCATCGAACTCGACCGCAGCTTCACCATCCCGACGTGCCCGAGCCTGCGCTTCACGCCGTTGCCGCTGCGCAGCGCAGCGCCGCCATACTCGCCGCACCGCTTCGACCCGCATCCGGGCGACAATATCGGACTGATCGTCGAAGACCTGAACACTGGCGGCAAGCTGTTCTACGCGCCGGGCCTGGGCAAGGTCGACGCGCCGCTGCTGGAAATCATGGCCGGCAGCGACTGCCTGCTGGTGGACGGCACGATGTGGGACGACGACGAAATGCAGCGCCGTGGTGTCGGCACCCGCACCGGTCGGGAGATGGGTCACCTGGCGCAGAATGGCCCCGGCGGTATGCTGGAAGTGCTGGAGAAGCTGCCCCGGCAGCGCAAGGTGCTTATCCACATCAACAACACCAACCCGATCCTCGATGAGGATTCGCCGGAGCGTGCCGAGCTGGTTCGGCGTGATGTTGAAGTGGCGTACGACGGCATGAGTATTGTGCTGTAGCGGATGGCCCCATCGCGGGCAAGCCACGCTCCCACAGGGTTACGCGACCACTGTGGGAGCTGGCTTGCCAGCGATGACGCCAGACCAGACACCACAGAATCCAATGGTTGTTCCCGGAGAACAGACATGACAGACACCCCGCTGTCCGCCGCCGAATTCGAAGCGGCCCTGCGCGCCAAGGGCGCCTACTACCACATCCATCACCCTTACCACGTGGCGATGTATGAAGGCCGGGCGACCCGCGAGCAGATCCAGGGCTGGGTTGCCAACCGGTTTTACTATCAGGTGAACATTCCCCTGAAGGACGCCGCCATCCTGGCTAATTGCCCGGACCGCGAGATCCGTCGCGAGTGGATTCAACGTCTGCTCGACCATGACGGCGCCCCCGGTGAAGACGGCGGCATCGAAGCCTGGCTGCGTCTGGGGCAGGCCGTCGGCCTCGATCCGGACCAACTGCGCTCCCAGGAACTGGTGCTGCCCGGCGTACGTTTCGCCGTGGACGCCTATGTCAACTTCGCCCGTCGGGCCAGTTGGCAGGAAGCCGCCAGCAGCTCGCTCACCGAGCTGTTCGCGCCGCAGATCCACCAGTCGCGCCTCGACAGCTGGCCGCAGCATTACCCGTGGATCGACCCGGCCGGTTACGAATATTTCCGCACCCGTCTGGGCCAGGCGCGCCGCGATGTCGAACACGGTCTGGCCATCACGTTGCAGCACTACACGACGCGGGAAGGCCAGGAACGCATGCTGGAAATTCTCCAGTTCAAACTGGACATTCTTTGGAGCATGCTCGATGCCATGAGCATGGCCTACGAACTGAAACGCCCGCCGTATCACAGCGTGACCGAGCAACGGGTCTGGCACAAAGGAATCACCTTATGAGTTTCGATCGCAGCAAGACCCCAACCTGGCGTCCCGGCTACCGCTTTCAGTACGAACCGGCGCAGAAAGGCCATGTGCTGCTGTACCCGGAAGGCATGATCAAACTGAATGAAAGTGCTGCGCTCATCGGCGGTTTAATCGACGGCGAGCGTGATGTCGCAGCGATCATCGCCGAACTCGATGCGCAGTTCCCCGGCGTGCCGGAGCTCGGTGATGACATCGAGCAATTCATGGAGGTCGCCCGTGCTCAGCACTGGATCGAACTTGCCTGATTCCGTGTCGGACAAGTTACCGCCCAAACCGGAAATCGGCCTGCCGCTGTGGTTGCTGGCCGAGCTGACCTATCGCTGTCCGCTGCAATGCCCGTACTGCTCCAATCCGCTGGATTTCGCCGAGCAAGGCAAAGAGTTGAGCACCGAGCAGTGGATCAAGGTGTTCCGCGAAGCGCGGGAAATGGGTGCCGCGCAACTGGGCTTTTCCGGCGGTGAACCGCTGGTGCGCCAGGACCTCGCCGAACTGATTGCCGAGGCGCGCAAGTTGGGTTTCTACACCAACCTGATCACCTCCGGCATCGGCCTCACCGAGCAGAAAATCAGCGATTTCAAGAAAGCCGGCCTGGACCACATCCAGATCAGCTTCCAGGCCAGCGACGAGCAAGTGAACAACTTGCTGGCCGGCTCGAAAAAGGCCTTCGCGCAGAAGCTGGAAATGGCTCGCGCGGTAAAGGCCCATGGCTATCCGATGGTGCTGAATTTCGTCACCCACCGGCACAACATCGACAAGATCGACCGGATCATCGAGCTGTGCATCGCCCTTGAGGCGGACTTCGTCGAGCTCGCCACGTGCCAGTTCTACGGTTGGGCGCAGCTCAATCGGGTCGGTCTGCTGCCGACCAGGGAACAGCTGGTCCGCGCCGAACGCATCACCAACGAATACCGCGCCAAACTGGAAGCTGAAGGGCATCCGTGCAAGCTGATTTTCGTCACGCCGGACTACTACGAAGAACGCCCGAAAGCCTGCATGAATGGCTGGGGCAGTATTTTTCTGACAGTGACACCGGACGGAACCGCCCTGCCCTGTCATGGTGCCCGACAGTTGCCGGTACAGTTTCCCAACGTGCGCGACCACAGCATGCAGCACATCTGGTACGACTCGTTCGGCTTCAACCGCTTTCGCGGTTACGACTGGATGCCCGAGCCGTGCCGCTCCTGCGACGAGAAAGAAAAGGATTTCGGCGGTTGCCGCTGCCAGGCGTTCATGCTCACGGGTGACGCGAGCAATGCCGACCCGGTGTGCAGCAAATCGGAACATCACGGTGTGATTCTCAAGGCCCGCGAAGAAGCCGAGCACGCAACCCAGACCATTGAGCAACTGGCCTTTCGCAATGAACGAAACTCACGACTCATCGCCAAAAGCTGAACCTTTCAGCGCTGCTAAAGCAGTCGCTGCCGGTATCGACTTTGCCGAATTACAGGTGGGCCGACATGGCCTGTTCTGGAATGAATACCGCCCCGAGGACGCCGCTTGCCGCCTCTGGCATTGGCGGGACGGCCAGGCACATTGCCTGACGCCAGCCGGTTTCAGTGTGCGCAGTCGAGTGTACGAATATGGCGGTGGAGCGTTTTGCCTGACAGATGACGGGGTGGTTTTCGTCAACGAGGCGGATCAGCAGCTGTATCGCCAATCGCTGAAGGACGAAACGCCCGAGACGCTGACATCCGGCGAATGCCGCTATGGCGACCTGCAGTTTGCGCATGGGCAGGTTTTGGCGGTTGAAGAGCATCGAGACCGTCATCGTCTGGTGACCATCGATCTGGCGGACGGCGCGCGTCACCTGCTGGTCGAAGGTGCAGACTTTTATGCCGCGCCGACGTTGAGCCCTGACGCTCAACGGTTGGCCTGGATCGAGTGGAGTCGCCCGGACCAGCCATGGACCGCGACTCGCCTGATGGTTGCCGACCGCCAGGGCGACGGCCGTTTCACTCAAGCCCGTTGTGTGGCGGGCGACGCTGTTCAGGAGTCGCTGCAGCAGCCTCGATTCGACGGCAGTGGTCGTCTGTATTGTCTGACGGACCGTGGCGGCTACTGGCAGCCGTGGGTCGAGTCTTCCTATGCTTGGCGCCCGTTGCCCAGCGCTGCGGCTGATCATGGGCCAGCGCCCTGGCAGTTGGGTGGTTGCACTTGGCTGCCCCTCAACGAAAACGCCTATCTGGCCAGCTGGACCGAGGGCGGATTCGGCCGGCTGGGACTTTGCGGTGAAAACCCTGAAGACTTCACCGGGGACTACAGCCGTTTCCGCCATCTCGCACTGGATGACCAATTCATCTACTGCATCGCTGCCTCGCCAGTCAGTTCGTCCGCCGTGATCGCCATCGACCGCAAAACCCGACAGGTCAAGGTGTTGGCCGGGGGAATGGCACCGTTGCCCGCCGAGCAAATCAGCGTCCCGCAAACCTTGCGTTACCCGAGCAGTTCAGGCGAGGCTCACGGTTTCTTCTACCCGGCGATGACGGGCGACACGAAGCCGCCGCTGGTGGTGTTCATCCACGGAGGCCCGACATCGGCGTGCTACCCGATGCTCGATCCGCGCATCCAGTACTGGGCGCAACGCGGTTTCGCCGTGGCCGACCTCAACTACCGTGGCAGCAGCGGCTATGGCCGAGCCTATCGCCAGGCGTTGCATTTGAGTTGGGGAGACGTGGATGTGGAAGATGCCTGCGCGGTGGTCACCCACCTCACCCAGCGCGGCTTGATCGATGGCGACAAGGCGTTTATTCGTGGTGGCAGCGCCGGCGGGTACACCACGCTGTGCGCGTTGGCGTTCAAAAAGGTCTTCCGCGCCGGCGCCAGCCTTTACGGTGTCAGCGATCCCGTTGCCCTCGGCCGTGCGACGCACAAGTTCGAAGGCGATTATCTGGATTGGCTGATCGGCGATCCTGTCACAGACGCCGAGCGCTACGACGCACGAACACCCCTGCTGCATGCGAGCAACATCAGCGTGCCGGTGATTTTCTTTCAGGGTGAACTCGACGCCGTGGTCGTGCCGCAGCAAACCCGCGACATGGTCGAAGCGCTGCAGAAAAACGGCATTCTGGTTGAAGCGCATTACTACGCGGACGAACGTCACGGCTTTCGCAAGGCTGGGAATCAGGCCCATGCGCTGGAGCAGGAGTGGTTGTTTTATCGGCGGGTGATGGATCAGATGGACTGAATCCTGCGCCTTGAGCAGAAATAGCGGCGCCTCATTCGCGAGCAAGCCCGCTCCCACATTTGACCGGGTTCTATCAGAGGAACGCGTTTCCATGTGGGAGCGAGCCGGCTCCGGGCGGCGTTCCGACGAAAGCGATCTAACTTGCGCCGCGAAACTCAGCGCTTGGCGATGATGTACACCGCATGCACGATCCCCGGGATGTAACCGCACAGCGTCAGCAGAATATTCAACCAGAATGCGCCGGCGAAACCGACTTGCAGAAACACACCCAGTGGCGGCAACAGAATGGCGATGATGATGCGAATGAAGTCCATGGGTCAGCTCCTGAGGTGAAGTGAACTCGTGTGAGTCACACCCAATCGACCTGCGCTGTTCGTCAGGGTTCAGTGCGGTTCTTCAGGCGAGTATCTCCAGACCGTGCTTCTGCACGATGCTCAACAACTTCAGGGCCATGCCACTGGGATGTTTGTCCCCAGCTTCCCACTGTTTGACCGTCGACGCGCTGGTGTTCAGATAACGCGCGAATACCGGCTGGCTGACGTTGTTGCGCTCACGCAGCGCTTTGATTTGCGCCGCCGGCATCGCGTCCGGAACGGTGGCAAGACAGGATTCGTCGAATTCGCGCATGGTTGCCTTGCTGATGGCACCGATGGCA
Organism: Pseudomonas migulae NBRC 103157; assembly: GCF_002091715.1. Taxonomy (GTDB): domain Bacteria; phylum Pseudomonadota; class Gammaproteobacteria; order Pseudomonadales; family Pseudomonadaceae; genus Aquipseudomonas; species Aquipseudomonas migulae_A. Next base: position 67,930 of record NZ_BDAG01000005.1, read on the forward strand.
TACAAGGCGCTAGCGGACTCGTGAATCGACTCAAATACTTCACTTTTGTATTTCTTACTCATGGGGTATCTCCACAAACTCCTTGGTCTCCAGCAAGTACTGGATTTGCATATCTGTCATTGCGCCATAAACCTTGGCTAAAACACGCAATTCAGCCAGCTCTGCAAGGCTGATATTGCTCCGATCTTTCTTGGCAAACAGCAACTGATAGATCCAATACCGACCACCTTTTGCAAAAACAATCGAGCGGTGTCGATTGGCCTTCAGACGCTTTTTCCAGACTCCACCCCCCAGGCTTTCAGCCTGGCCATTGAGCATTTCGGTGAACGCCTCACGAAGCTCATCATCACAAATCCAGGCCTTACCAGCCTGTACCGCAAAACGCTTGGTCTTGAATAACCTGGGTAACATCGGCTTCCCTTCCGCAAAAACATACCACTCAGTGGTATAGAAATCAAAACCATCCCCACGACAACGTCGGGCACCGGCACTCCCTGCCGGCGCCCTCTAAAAGGCCATTGATCCCGCTATTGCTCAAGCCCCGATTGGCATCTGGCAAAACGCAGAGACAAAAAAACACCCCACGTTAAAAGAATCAAACGTGGGGCGATGCGTAATACCGCAAGACGGTTCGGGAATTTGCGTAGGGCGGATCTGATTACACGGCGATCCCTTTCCGGCATTGCAACTGTGCGGTGCGTACGCGGGAAAAGGCACGGGCCAGGCGCAGGAGCATTTCGTCGATGTTGGCCTTGCTCACGGTGAGCGCCGGGGTAAAGCGCAGGCAATCGGCTTGCGGGGCGTCGAGCAGCAACCCTTCGTACATCGCCGCTTTAACGACGGCGTCAGCCGAATCCTCGGACAGCGTAAGCCCCCAGAGCAGCCCTTGTCCGCGTAACTCACCGTGCCCATAGCGATGAGTCAGGCGGGCCAGGCCTTCACGCAGGTGCTGGCCGGTTTCCCGGACATGCTCGAGAACCCCCTTGTCCTGCACGTTATCGAGTACCGCAAGGCCGGCGGCGGTCATCAGTGCATTGCCATGATGGGTGCCCGTCAGCTCGCCAATATCGAAACAGCAAGCCTTGCCCCGCGCCAATAATGCTGCCAGAGGCACGCCACCGCCCAACCCTTTGCCGAGGACAACGATATCTGCACGCACGCCGTAGGATTGTTCCGCGAGCAATGTCCCGAGGCGACCGATACCGGTCTGCACTTCGTCGAAGATCAGCAGAATGCCGAGCTCACGACACAGGCGTTCGACACCTTTGAGGTAAAGCTCGGTGGCGGGGATCACCCCGGCTTCGTTCTGGATCGGTTCGAGCATGATGGCAACGGTCCGGGCATCAACCGCTGCATGCAACGCTGCAAGATCGTTGAACGGCACGTGGCTGAAACCCGGGAGCTGTGGCTCGAAGCGATTGGTCAGAGTGGAACTGTCCGACGCGGGAATCGTCCCGAGACTACGGCCATGACACCCCTTCTTGGCCACGATGATCCGCGAAGCACCGCCGCGATGCCGCTGCCCCCACTTGCGCGCCAGTTTGATCGCCGCTTCACAGGCCTCGCTGCCACTGTTGAGCAAGTATGCCTGATCACTGCCGGTGCTGACGCAGAGCCGCTCGGCGAGGTTGAGCATGCCGCGGTTATGCAGGCCGAAACCGGGGTTGATCAGCGACTGAGCCTGCGCCGTGATCGCATTGACCAGTACAGAAGGGCTATGTCCGAGGCTATTGGCCCCGCTACCCTGGGAAAAATCCAGATAGGCACGGTCGTCGCTGTCCCACAACCAGGAGCCCTGGCCGCGCACAAAAATCTGTTTCGGCCGCTCGACACTGGGCATCAGGCACTCGCTGGAAAGATTGTCACCTCTGGACGGCAGGAAATTGTCCGCAGTCAGGTCATCAAGACTGGGAGCGCTACGCCGTAAATTGAACAGATTCATCCAGAAAAACCTCGCTTGAGGTTTTTTGCCTGACCTATGTAAACAACCTCGGCGTAAACGGTATTCATCGCGCTCTATGGCCCTGTAAGCCTTGTGAATGCGGTTAGACTAGGCTCAGAGCAGGCTTCGGGCCATTTCGATTTTTCAGCATTTTCAATAAGCAAAACTTATGGATTTCAAACAACTGCGTTATTTCGTCGCGGTCTACGAAGAGGGCCATGTCGGCCGGGCCGCCGAGCGACTTTCAATCTCTCAGCCGGCACTGTCCCAACAGATCCGCCACCTCGAACAAAACCTTGATGTCAGCCTGTTCGAGCGCAGCAGCAAACGCCTGCTGCCTACCCTGGCCGCCCATACGTTGTACAACCACGCCCTGCCCTTGCTGGATGGTTTGCAACGGGCCCGTGAAGCGCTGGGCAATTTCAAGGGACAAGCGCTGCGCACGTTGGCCATTGGCGTGTTGCAGACGGTCCACACCAGTCTTGTGCCGCAAATGCTCGAGCGCGTGCGCAAGGCGCAACCGCACTTGGTGGTGCAGATCTATGAACTGACCGGGTTGGAGATCGAGCGGCGGTTGCTTAACGGTGCTCTGGACATCGGCATCAGTTACCTGCCGCCCCGACAGCCTGGGCTGCACGGCGTGATGCTGTACGAAGATGAACTGACGCTCGTCATCCCGGCGGATCACCCGTTGCGCGAATTCAAGAAAGTCTCCATGAGTCAGGCTGCCGAGTTGCCGATGTTGCTGCTGGGTGAAGAATTTCAGGTGCGGCAGATCTGGCAAACGCAACTGGCCAACCTGGGGCGGCGCCCGCAAGTGCAGGCGGAACTGAACAATATGGCGGGGATTCTCGACAGTCTGCCCCACACCCGACTGGCGACAGTGCTTCCTGGCCGCTCGCAGAAAGCGCTCGGCAACCATGAACTGCTCTGGAAACCGCTGACCGAACCACGGGTGCCGCTGAAAGTCGGGCTGGTGTGTCGGGATGTGCAGCGGCAACAAGCCTCGCTGGCCTTGTTGCGAACCTTGCTGGAAGAAGTGATGAACGCACCGGATGAACGCTCGGCAACCCTGGATGGGCTGAGCTGACTACTTTTCTGCGGGCAAAAGAAAACCCCGCCGAAGCGGGGCTTTGCAGACTGTTTCCCTGACATCCATTTCACTCCGCCGTCCTGGCAGAATCCTACGTGTCCGTGTTGTTACTTTGCGCTTCCTGCGCGACGTCCATGAGAAGTAGATTAGCTGTGGATCCAATCTCCATCTATGGGAGAAAAGCAGCACGTCATGTAAGCGAATGCTTACATGACGTTACATCCTCAGAACTGCGCTGCGTCCAGCAGGAATAGCGATTCGCTACCGGCCTTCACCGACGCGCTCAACGAGTGAATACGCGGCAGCAGGCGTGCAAAATAGAACCGCGCGGTGCCCAGTTTGCTCGCGTAGAAATCGTCCTGCGCTTCTTTGCCCAAGGCCGCCTTGGCCATGAGTGCCCACATGTAGGCGTAGGCCACATAACCGAAGGTTTGCAGATACTCGACCGAGGCCGCGCCGATTTCGTTCGGGTTGTTTTTTGCTCGGTCCAGCAACCATGCGGTCAATTCGTCGAGGGTGGTCACGGCATCGTTCAGCGGCTGGGTGAACTCGGCCAGGTCAGCGCTGGCAGTCGCGGTGAAATGACGAATCTCGTCGGCGAACAGATTGTAGAACGCTCCGCCGCTGCCGACGATCTTGCGCCCTACAAGGTCCAGCGCCTGAATGCCGTTGGTGCCTTCGTAAATCTGGGTGATGCGCACGTCGCGAACCAGTTGTTCCTGGCCCCACTCACGAATGTAACCGTGGCCGCCGAAAACCTGCTGGCCGTGAATGGTGGTTTCCAGGCCGAGGTCCGTCAGGAACGCCTTGGCTACCGGGGTCAACAACGCCACCAGGTCTTCCGCGCGCTTGCGGGTGGTCGCGTCTTCGCTGAACTTGGCGGTGTCCAGTTGCATGGCCACGTACGTCGAAAACGCACGGCCGCCTTCGTTCGAGGCTTTCATGGTCAGCAGCATGCGACGCACGTCCGGGTGGACGATGATCGGGTCAGCCACTTTGTCTTTGTTCTGCGCGCCAGTCGGCGAACGGCTTTGCAGACGGTCGCGGGCGTATTCGATGGCGTTCTGGTAAGAGCGCTCGCCAGAGGCCAGGCCCTGGATGCCGACGCCCAGACGTTCGTAGTTCATCATGGTGAACATCGCCGCCAGGCCTTTGTTCGGCTCGCCGACCAGATAGCCCACGGCTTCATCGAAGTTCATCACGCAGGTCGCGGACGCCTGAATACCCATCTTGTGTTCGATCGAACCGCAAGTCGCCGGGTTGCGCGCGCCCAGGCTGCCATCGGCATTGACCATGAACTTCGGCACCAGGAACAACGAAATGCCTTTCGGCCCCGCCGGCGCGTCCGGCAGTTTGGCCAACACCAGGTGGATGATGTTCTCGGTCAGGTCGTGTTCGCCGCCAGTGATGAAAATCTTGGTGCCGCTGACTTTGTAGGAACCGTCGGCCTGAGGTTCGGCCTTGGTGCGGATGATCCCCAGGTCTGTGCCGGCGTGCGGCTCGGTCAGGCACATCGAGCCGGCCCAGACGCCGGCGTACATGTTCGGCAGGTAGGCCGCTTTCAGCTCGTCGCTGGCGTGAGCGTTGATCGACAGGCAAGCACCGGCAGTCAACATCGGGTACAGACCGAACGACAGGCTCGCGGAGTTGACCATTTCTTCGACCTGAGCCGAAACCGCCTTGGGCATGCCCATGCCGCCGTAGGTCGGATCGCCACCAACGCCAACCCAACCGCCTTCGGCGTAAGTCTGATAAGCCTGTGGGAAACCTGCCGGCGTGGTGACAGCACCGTCCGCCCAATGGCAACCTTCTTCGTCAGCGGCACGGCTCAGAGGCGCGATGCTTTTGCTGGTGACCTTGCCGGCTTCTTCAAGAATGGCTTCAACGGTTTCCGCATCGACGGTCTCGGCCAGCGCAGGCAACTCGGCCCAGAGTTTGGCGACCTCGAATACTTCATTGAGGACGAAGCGCATATCGCGCAGGGGCGCTTTGTAGTCAGCCATGGCAAACCTCGCAGGATCTTTACAGGTGATTCGTAGGAAGAGTTTTCGTTGGGTCCGAGTGTAACCCAACAACTTTTGCGACACATAGGGTCAGGCTATGACCGTTTTGTAATTTTTGGTCATTGCATTTTTGTGTCTGCCAGAACGCCTTCGCGGGCAAGCCTCGCTCCTACAGGGTTTGCGCCATTTCGATTGGGTGCATGACCTGTAGGAGCGAGGCTTGCCCGCGAAGCTTTTAAACGTAACCGTTACAGCGCAAACAACTCAGCCGGCAGCTTCATCAGGCAATCGCTGCCCGCTTCGATGGCTGCGCGATGAGCGGCAGTGCGTGGCAGCAAGCGCTTGAAGTAAAACTCGCTGGTCGCCAGTTTGGCCCGGCAGTAATCGGCATCGCCGTTGTCCGCATCCAGTTGTGACTGAGCCACCAGCGCCATGCGCAGCCACAAGTAACCAAGGATGATGTAACCGCTGTACATCAGGTAATCCACCGACGCGGCGCCCACTTCGTCCGGATTCTTCATCGCGGCCATGCCGATCTGGGTCGTCAACTCGCCCCACTGCTGATTCAACCCATTGAGTTGCGCCACATAACTGGCGAGTTGCGGATGCCCGGCGTTCGCCGCGCAAAACTTATGAACGATTTTGGTAAAGCCGCGCAGCAGTTTTCCTTGGCTGCCAAGCACCTTGCGCCCCAGCAAATCCAGCGCCTGGATGCCGTTGGTGCCTTCGTAGATCGGTGCGATCCGGCAATCGCGAACCAGTTGCTCCATGCCCCACTCACGAATGAAACCGTGACCGCCAAACACCTGCATGCCGAGGTTGGTCACCTCCAGCCCGGTGTCGGTCATGAAGGCTTTGCAGATCGGCGTCAGGAAAGCCAACAGGTCTTCGGCGTCCTGCCGCGCGGTTTCATCCGGGCTCAGGTGCGCAGCGTCCAGCAATTGCGCGGTGAAGTATGTCAGTGCGCGATTGCCTTCGTTGAAGGCTTTCATGGTCAGCAACATCCGCCGCACATCGGGGTGAACGATGATCGGGTCGGCAACTTTTTCCGGCGCTTTCGGGCCGGTCAGCGAGCGCATCTGCAGACGGTCGTTGGCGTACTTGATTGCGCCCTGGAAGCTCGCTTCACCCAGACACAACCCCTGCATCCCGGTGCCGAGGCGCGCATGGTTCATCATGGTGAACATGCAGTTCAGGCCCTTGTTCGGCTCGCCGATCAGGAAGCCCTTGGCCTCGTCGAAGTTCAGCACACAGGTGGCCGAAGCCTTGATGCCCATCTTGTGCTCGATCGAGCCGCAGGAAACGCCGTTGCGCTCTCCTGCTTCGCCTTCTGCATTGGGCAGGAACTTGGGAACGATGAACAACGAAATGCCCTTGGTTCCTGCAGGCGCATCCGGCAGTTTCGCCAGCACCAGATGAATGATGTTGTCGCTCATGTCGTGTTCGCCGGCGGAGATGAAGATCTTGCTGCCGGAAATGGCGTAACTGCCGTCCGCCGCAGGCACTGCACGGGTCTTGATGATGCCCAGATCGGTGCCGCAATGGGCTTCGGTCAGGCACATGGTGCCGGTCCACTGACCCGCGGTGAGTTTGCTCAGGTAGGTGTTTTTCTGTTCGTCGGTGCCATGGGCGTGAATGGCCGACATCGCACCGTGGGTCAGGCCGGGGTACATGCCCCAGGAAGTGTTGCTGGAACCGACCATCTCGCTGATGACCAGCCCCAGTGAACTCGGCAAGCCTTGGCCGCCGTAAGCGGGATCAGCCGCCAGACCATGCCAGCCACCTTCCACGTATTGTGCGAAGGCTTGCTTGAAGCCTGCAGGCGTTGTCACCACGCCATTGTCGAAATGACAGCCTTCTTCATCGCCGCTGCGATTGAGCGGTGCCAGCACGTTCTCGCAGAATTTCGCACCTTCTTCGAGGATCGCATTGACCATGTCCGGGCTGGCCTCGGTGGCCCCCAGCGCCGCGTAGTTGCTGTGAAAGTCGAAGACGTGGTCGATCAGAAAGCGCATGTCGCGCAGGGGAGCTTTGTACTCGGGCATGGTCATTTCTCCGGCAGCAGATGCCTTAAACCTACTGCCGCCGACCACGCCTCACAATCACAGTCCAGACGCTGAATGCGCCGTCATCACTCAACCCGGAGCCGCCTCGCGCACAGCGCCACGACGATTCTGACCGTAAGCCACCACACAGTTTCGCCCGGCACCTTTGGCAGCGTAGAGCGCCTCATCGGCAGACTTGAGCACTTTTTCAGGATTACGTTGGTCCACCCGTTCGGCAACGCCGATGCTGACGGTGACCGAGACACTCGTGGCCGCAGAACCGGAACGACGCTGACGCCCCTGCTGGTCGTCCTGAGGACGGTTGTCCTGATTACGCAGATGGATGTTGTAGGTCGCAATGGATTCACGGATTACTTCCAGGTGCGGCATGCACTCCTCAAGCGTCTTGCCCGCGAACACCAGTGCAAACTCCTCTCCGCCATAGCGATAAGCCCTACCGCCACCGCCGATTTTCGACAGTTTGCTGGCAACCAGGCGCAGCACCTGATCGCCGACGTCGTGACCATGGGTGTCGTTGAATTTCTTGAAGTGGTCGACGTCGCTCATGGCCAATACGTAATTGCGCCCCAGGCGCTGCATGCGTTCGTTCAAGGCGCGACGCCCCGGCAGACCGGTCAGCTCGTCACGGAAGGCCATTTGATAGGCTTCATGGGCGACCGCCGCCGCAATCATCAGCATCACCTGGCTGCACATGATGTTGAGGGTAAACGGCAGGATGAAGGTTTTCGGCAGCGCCCAGAACAACCCGAGCAAACCCACCAACTGTGCGGCATGCAACGGTCTCGGATTACGCCAGTATTGCCAGCTCAGCAGCAGGAACGAAGCGATGAACACCGGATAGGACAGCTGGATCAGGCTCATCCAGGCGCCATGCAGGGCAGGCCAGCGGATTTCCGACAGCCACATCAGCAATGCCTGTGGGTAACTTTGCTCCAGCCCCAATGCCACACTCCCGACCGCCAGCAACACCGCGAAACGGGCGATCATGTCCTGGAACAGATGGGTGCGTTCCTGCCACGCTGCGAACACACCAAACATCAGCGGAAGCAGCAGACAGCACAGGTGAAACACCACAGCGGCGTCTTCGCGCACCTTGCCGTTGTCGCGGTAATAGTCGGTCTGGGTGTCGAGCAGGTAGTAGGCGATGTACACCGTGACCATCAGAAACAGCTCGCGCTGACGTCGGTAAACCGCGCAGTAAGCACCGCCGAGCAACAAAACGAGGGTGGGCAACACGTTGAACAGTGACGTGAAGAAGACGTTCAGGTCCTTGACGTAGGCAGCCGCCAGCCCCGCAATCAACAGCAGAAGTGACGGTAGGAAATGACTGAAACGTACAGCGGAAGAACGCGGCAAGGGTAAAGCTCCGACCCGGCAAACTGAGATGGCATTGTGCCCACTCATCGAACGACATGTCACATCGCCATCCTCTTTAACGGCAGCAAAGTCGTTCTTCTTAGCGTTTTAGTCAGGAATATTTACGCGCGTAAATCGCCCACAAAAAAGCCGCTGTCCCCGAAGGAAACAGCGGCTTCATGAAGCGACAGCCCGGGACTTAGTAGCCCAGTGCGAAGTCTTCTTCTTTCATGTCCATCAGGTTGTTGGCGCCCGACAGCATGGTTGCAACGTGAGTGCGAGTACGCGGCAGGATGCGCTGGAAGTAGAAGCGCGCGGTCTGCAGCTTGGCGGTGTAGAACGCCGCTTCGGTGGTGCCGGCCGCCAGTTTCTCGGCTGCCAGGCGCGCCATGTCAGCCCAGAAGTAGGCCAGGCAGGCATAACCGGAGTACATCAGGTAATCCACGGAGGCCGCGCCGACTTCTTCGCGATCTTTCATGGCGGCCATACCGACCTTCATGGTCAGCTCGCCCCATTCCTTGTTCAGTGCAGCCAGTGGCGCGACGAACTCTTGAACGGCTTCGTTGCCTTCGTTGGTCTGGCAGAACTTGTGGACGATCTTGGTGAAGCCTTTCAGAGCCTCGCCTTGGGTCATCAGCACTTTACGGCCCAGCAGGTCGAGTGCCTGGATACCGGTGGTGCCTTCGTACAGCATCGAAATGCGGCTATCGCGAACGTTCTGCTCCATGCCCCACTCGGCGATGAAGCCGTGGCCGCCGTAGATTTGCACGCCGTGGTTGGCGGATTCGAAACCGACTTCGGTCATGAAGGCTTTGGCGATTGGCGTCATGAACGCCAGCAGTGCGTCGGCTTTCTTCTTCTCTTCTTCGTCCACGCCGTACTTGACGATGTCGACTTGCTTGGCAGTGAAGTAAACCATCGCGCGGTTGCCTTCGGCGAACGCTTTCATGGTCAACAGCATGCGACGAACATCAGGGTGCACGATGATCGGGTCAGCGGCTTTTTCCGGCGCTTTCGGGCCAGTCAGGGAACGCATTTGCAGACGATCGCGAGCGTATTTCAGGCCGCCCTGGAAGCCGATCTCGGCGTGGGCCAGACCTTGCAGCGCGGTGCCCAGACGTGCGGTGTTCATGAAGGTGAACATGCAGTTCAGGCCTTTGTTCGCCGGGCCGATCAGGAAACCGGTGGCCGCGTCGAAGTTCATCACGCAGGTGGCGTTACCGTGGATGCCCATTTTGTGTTCCAGGGAACCACAGGACACGGCGTTTCGCGCACCGATCGAACCGTCTTCGTTCGGCAGGAACTTCGGAACGATGAACAGCGAGATGCCTTTGGTGCCAGCCGGTGCATCCGGCAGGCGGGCCAGCACGATGTGGACGATGTTGTCGGCCATGTCGTGTTCGCCGGCCGAGATGAAGATCTTGGTGCCGGAGACTTTGTAGGAACCGTCGGCCTGAGGTTCAGCCTTGGTGCGCAGCATGCCCAGGTCGGTGCCGCAGTGCGGTTCGGTCAGGCACATGGTGCCGGTCCATTCGCCGGACACCAGCTTGGTCAGGTAAGCCTCTTGCTGCTCAGGCGTGCCGTGCTCGGAAATGGTGTTCATCGCGCCATGGGACAAGCCTGGGTACATGCCCCACGACCAGTTGGCCTCGCCGACCATTTCGCTGACTGCCAGGCCCAGAGACTCTGGCAGGCCTTGGCCGCCGTGCTCTACGTCGTGCGCCAGGCTTGGCCAGCCGCCTTCAACGAATTGCTTGTAGGCTTCTTTGAAACCGGTCGGGGTTTTAACGCCGGACTCGCTCCAGGTGCAGCCTTCGGTGTCACCCACGCGGTTCAGCGGAGCCAGCACCTGCTCACAAAACTTGGCGCCTTCTTCGAGAATGGCGTCAACCATGTCCGGAGTTGCGTCTGCACAAGCCGGAAGGCTCTGATAGTGCGCTTCGTAGCCGAGCAGTTCGTCACGAACGAAGCGAATATCACGCAAGGGGGCCTTGTAGTCAGGCATAGCGATAAACCTCTGCTGATGTAACCGGGAATGAACGACCGTGGTGATTTGTTGTAACGGTCAAACAGTTGTTTGAAACATACGTTTACGCCCAAATCTTGTCAAGCGTCGATCTTTTGCCGTTCGTCATCGCTCGACGCAAATCCCGGACGTACGACCACACTGCGCCGTTGCCCAGGCAACACGCCGTACAAGAAAGTTTAGTTTGGGGAGAAGGACTTACACACGAAAACGCCGCGAGAGGTCGCGGCGTTGGATGTACTGATTCAGCGGATGATCAGGCGAACGTATCGATCAACGTACCAAGCATTTCATCGGAAGCCTTGGCGACTTTGACGCCTGCCTCGACCTGAAACCTGCCCTGCTCCATCTCGACCATGTTGCTGGCCAGGTCCGACTGCTGGCTACGATCGACCGAACGCAGGCGATCGACCTGAACCTCGGAAGACTGACTGGTCACCGAGCGCTCGATTGTAGTGTTGGCGATCTGCCCGGAAGCCTGATCGACACGGTTCTGCCCTGTCTGAATAGTGCTCAGACCGGCATAAAAAGCGGTACTTCCTGAGATTTCCATGGGAGAACTCGTCCTGGAAAGGATCAACAGCGGGCATTGAAACAGACGCACGCGCAAAACACCCGACAAAAACACTAATGGCACAGTGCCTTGTCATAGGTAAAACCATTGCTTGAATGATCAGTCCAGCAAATCCAGCTGAAGGTGTTCCGCCACCGCCTCCGCTGTCACCAGCTTTAGTTTCGGCACTCGCCCCAGACATGGCGCAGGAATCCGCTCGGCAAGCGTGGCAAGGTTTTCTTCAAGGCGCGCCGTCTTGGCATCGATGATGTTGGCCACCCAACCCGCCAGTTGCAAACCGTCCTGCGCAATTGCCTCGGCTGTCAGCAACGCATGGTTAATGCAACCCAACCGCACGCCGACCACCAGAATCACCGGCAGATTCAGCGCCATGGCCAGGTCCGACAGGTTGTCCTGATCCGCCAGCGGCACGCGCCAGCCACCGGCGCCTTCGATCAGGGTGAAATCCGCCTGCATCTCCAGAATCTTCTGCATCGGTGCCAACAAGGATTGCACCGTCAACGCCACGCCCGCCTCGCGTGCCGCCAGATGCGGTGCGATTGCCGGTTCGAACGCCACCGGATTGACCTGTGCATACGTCAGCGGCACCGAGCATTCCGCCAGCAACGCCAACGCATCGGCGTTGCGCAAACCCTTGGGCGTCACGTCGCAACCTGAAGCAACCGGTTTCCCCGCCGCCGTACTCAGGCCCGCCGACCGTGCGGCATGCAGCAAGCCCGCCGCCACAGTGGTCTTGCCGACATCGGTGTCAGTGCCGGTGATGAAATACGCTGCGCTCATAAGGGTTTCTCCAAAACGGCATACACCACTTGATAAGTCGCCGGCAGGCCTTCGGCCTGACGAAACTGTTCGTAAGCCTCGACCAGGCCGAGAATCCGCGCCCGGCCGGTCAAACCGCCCGGCCGTCCGGGATTCAGGTTGTGCGCACCCAGCGCCTTGAGTTCGTGAGTCAGGCTGCGCACATCCGGGTAATGCAGCACGTGAGGACGGGTTTGCAGACTTGCGACCTTCAAGCCGCTGGCCGCGCACAGCTGTTGATAAACCCCGAACTCGCGGAAGCGGTTGACGTGCACCATGCCATCCACCTGCCGCCAACTGTCACGCAGCTCAAACAGCGTGCCCACGCACAGACTAGCAAATGCAAACTTTCCGCCAGGTTTCAGCACACGATGGGCTTCACTGAGCACCGAAGCGAAGTCCGCGCACCACTGCACCGCCAGACTGGAGAAGATCAGGTCGCACGTCGAATCCTGCAAGGGCAGTCGTTCTGCATCGCCGGCGATGAAATATGTGGCCCCACCCAACGGGCGCGCGTGATTGAGCATGCCTTCGGCGATGTCCAGCGCCACGCCGTGACCGACAGGAAAACGCTCACCCAGCACACGACTGAAATGCCCGGTGCCACAGCCCAGGTCCAGCCAGCGACCCGGCACGAAATCACCCGGCAAACGGCTTAACAACTGGCTGCCGACATCACGCTGCAATTCGGCGACGCTGTCATAGCTGGCCGCCGCGCGGGAAAAGGACGCAGCCACCTGGCGCTTGTCCGGCAAGCCGCCGGACTGCTTTGGATGGGGAAGCGGGAGAGATAAGTCAGTCATCACCGCACTCATGCAAAAAGGCCTGGATCGCCCCCGCCACACCGTGAGGGTCTTCCAGAAGAAACGCGTGGCCGGCCTGTTCAATCAGGCCGATTTCGACGTCCGGCAGCAACGCCAGCAAATCCCCCGCCGCTTCGGCCGGCACCAGCCCGTCGAGACCGGCGAACAAATGCAGTTGCGGGCCGCGGAATGCTTGCAACGCCTGACGGGTATCCAGTTGCGCAAGCAGCTCCAGGCCGCTCATCAATACCGAAGCAGAGGTGTGGGGCGCGCCACCAAGCAGTAACCGAGACAACCCGCGCGGGTCTTCAGCGCCTTGAGCGCAGAGCAGCGAAAAGCGCTTCAGCGTCATGCGCGGATCGGCACTGCATCCGGCCAGAAACGCGTCGAACGTCTCGCCGGGCATCGCGCTCGGCCATTGCTCATGGGCGACAAACGAAGGATTGCTCGCCAACGTCAGCAAGCCGCAGCACCGATCGCCGCGTCGGGCCGCCAACTCGGAAGCGAGCATGCCGCCGAGGGACCAGCCGCCGAGCCAGGCGTCCTGAGGCACGGTGGAGTCGAGTTCGTCGAGCCATTCTTCAAGGTCGCCGGATTCCAGCTCCGGCAGCGGCTCGATCTCGACACGCAGGTGTTCGTCCAGCCCTTGCAATGCGGCCGCCAGAGGCTCCAGAGGCGAAATCCCGAGGCCCCAGCCAGGTAGCAGAATCAGACGATCACGCATGGCTTGGCTCCGGTCCCAGTTGTGCAAAACAATCGGCCAGTCCATTTAACAATAGCTGCACCTGCGCCTCGCTGTGCGCGGCGGTCAGGGTCACACGAAGTCGGGCGCTGCCGGCGGGCACGGTCGGTGGGCGGATCGCGGTCACCATCAATCCACGTTCGCGCAGCATTTGCGACAGGCGCACCGCACGCCCGGCATCGCCGATCATGATCGGCTGGATCGGCGTGAAGCTGTCCATCAACTCCAGGCCGATCTGCTCGGCGCCTTGCCGGAACTGACTAATCAGGATGTTCAGATGTTCACGACGCCAGTGCTCGGTGCGCAGCAGTTCCAGGCTTTTCAGCGTCGCGCAGGCCAGGGCAGGCGGTTGGCTGGTGGTGTAAATGTACGGACGAGCGAACTGGATCAAACTCTCGATCAGTTCTTCGCTGCCGGCAACAAAGGCGCCAGCAGTGCCGAAAGCTTTGCCGAGGGTGCCCACCAGCACCGGCACGTCTTCCTGGCTCAGGCCGAAATGCTCGACGATCCCGCCACCGTTGGCGCCCAGCGGACCAAAACCGTGCGCATCATCGACCATCAGCCACGCGCCTTTGGCCTTCGCTTCCCGGGCCAATGCCGGCAGGTCGGCGATGTCGCCGTCCATGCTGAACACGCCGTCGGTGACCACCAGCGTATTGCCGGTGGCCTTCTCGAGACGATTGGCCAGACTCGCCGCGTCGTTGTGCAGATAACGATTGAAACGCGCACCTGACAACAGACCGGCATCGAGCAACGAGGCGTGATTGAGGCGGTCTTCGAGCACCGTATCGCCCTGCCCCACCAACGCGGTCACCGCGCCAAGGTTGGCCATGTAACCAGTGGTAAACAGCAGCGCACGAGGGCGGCCAGTCAAGTCAGCCAACGCCTCTTCCAGCTCATGATGTGGCGTGCTGTGGCCAATGACCAAATGCGAAGCGCCGCCACCGACGCCCCAACGGGACGCTCCGGCGCGCCAGGCCTCGATCACTTGCGGATGATTGGCCAGGCCCAGGTAGTCATTGTTGCAGAACGCCAGCAACGGCTGGCCATCGACCACCACTTCCGGGCCTTGAGGGCTTTCGAGCAATGGACGTTGGCGGTAGAGATTTTCGGCACGACGGGCAGCAAGGCGTGCGGCGAGATCGAAAGACATGCAGGCCTCAAAGGTCAGATTTGTAGGAGCCGGCTTGCTGGCGATGGCATCACCGCGGTCTGTCTGAACAACCGAGGAGATGCCATCGCCAGCAAGCCGGCTCCTACAGGTGTTGATCAAACAGCAGCGTTGTAAAACTGCTCGCTGCTCTTCTGCTCCACCAGCGCCTGTTCGATAGCCGCCTGATGCACTTCATCGGCGTGCTCTTCACGCGCTTCCGGCAGGATCCCCAGGCGTGAGAACAGTTGCATGTCCTTGTCAGCCTGCGGGTTGGCGGTGGTCAGCAGTTTTTCGCCGTAGAAAATCGAGTTCGCGCCGGCAAAGAACGCCAGGGCCTGCATCTGCTCATTCATCGCTTCGCGGCCGGCGGACAGGCGCACGTGGGATTGCGGCATCAGGATGCGCGCGACGGCGAGCATGCGGATGAAATCGAACGGGTCGATGTCTTCGGCGTTTTCCAGCGGCGTACCGGCGACTTTCACCAGCATGTTGATCGGCACCGATTCCGGGTGCTCCGGCAGGTTGGCGAGCTGGATCAGCAGGTTGGCACGGTCATCGAGGGACTCGCCCATGCCGAGGATGCCGCCGGAGCAGATCTTCATCCCCGAATCACGCACGTAGGCCAGGGTCTGCAGGCGCTCGCTGTAGGTGCGGGTAGTGATGATGCTGCCGTAGAACTCGGGCGAGGTGTCGAGGTTGTGGTTGTAGTAATCGAGCCCGGCCTTGGCCAGCGCTTCGGTCTGGTCCTGATCCAGACGGCCGAGGGTCATGCAGGTTTCCAGGCCCATGGCTTTCACGCCCTTGACCATCTCCAGCACGTACGGCATGTCTTTGGCAGACGGGTGTTTCCACGCCGCGCCCATGCAGAAACGGGTCGAACCGATGGCCTTGGCGCGGGCAGCCTCTTCGAGGACCTTCTGCACTTCCATCAGTTTTTCTTTTTCCAGGCCGGTGTTGTAGTGACCGGACTGCGGACAATATTTGCAATCTTCCGGGCAGGCGCCGGTCTTGATCGAAAGCAGCGTGGAAACCTGGACGCGGTTGGCGTCGAAATGGGCGCGGTGCACGGTCTGCGCCTGGAACAGCAGGTCGTTGAATGGCTGAACGAAGAGTGCTTTGACTTCGGCCAAAGACCAGTCATGACGCAGAGTTGCAGAGGTGCTGGCGCTCATGGGTGTTTCCTTGATTATGCTTGGCAAGCGACTGGGGAATGGAATACCCACAGACGCGACACGGATGTTCGGCATATTTAAGGAAGAGCGATGCGCTGTCAACCACGATACAAAGGACCGGTTTACATCTGGTTAAAAAACAAACAATCCTGCCTGCTTTGCGACGAGATGGCGGATGAAGCGACGCCGATCTGCACGGCGTGTGAAACCGACCTGCCCTGGCTCGGCGATCACTGCCTGACCTGCGCCCTGCCCTTGCCCGCGGCGGACATGACCTGTGGCCAATGTTTGATGGCACCGCCCGCCTTCGAACACGTGATCGCCCCGTGGACCTACAGCTTTCCGGTCGACAGCCTGATCACCCGTTTCAAACACAGCGCCAAGTGGCCATTTGGCAACCTGCTTGGCGAACTTCTCGCTCATTTCCTGCAACATCGCTTCGATGAAGCGCTGGATCGGCCAGATGCGCTGGTCCCGGTTCCGCTCGCCACCAGACGTCTGCGTCAACGGGGTTTCAATCAGGCCGCAATGCTGGCTCGCTGGTTGAGCGCGAGCCTGAATATCCCCTGCGACGAACAGCTACTCAAGAGAATTCAAGACACCAGTGCGCAACAAGACCTGAAGGCCGAAGCCCGCAAAAAGAACCTGCGCAACGCCTTCGCCCTGATGCCTGATGCGGTGATCAAGGGGCGTCACCTGGCACTGGTCGACGACGTGCTGACCACCGGCGCAACCGCCCAGGCTCTGGCGCGCCTGTTGATCGAGGCGGGCGCCTCGCGGGTCGATGTCTATTGCCTGGCGCGCACGCCCAAACCCGGCGACATCGCCTGACTTGAGCCAGACACAAAACCTGTGGGAGCGGGCTTGCTCGCGATGGCGGTTTATCAGCCACATCAATGTTGAATGTGGCGACCTCATCGCGAGCAAGCCCGCTCCCACAGAGATTGCACCTGACTTGACTCCCGCAGCCCGAGCCGCCAACGTCCTCACCATCGTCACCAGCCAAAGCGCCTGCCATGTCATTGCCCACATTGTTGTCCCAACACATTGTCCGTCGCCCGCAGCGCATCGCATTGCTGCAACACATCGCCGAACAGGGCTCGATCACCCGCGCCGCGAAAAGTGCGGGGCTGAGTTACAAAGCCGCGTGGGATGCCATCGACGAGTTGAACAACCTGGCGCAGAAACCGCTGGTGGAGCGCAGTGTCGGCGGCAAGGGCGGTGGGGGCGCGAAGCTGTCCAGCGAGGGCGAACGCGTATTGCGCCTGTATCAAAAACTGCAAACGCTGCAGGCTCAGGTGCTGGAAGCGGCCGAAGACGCCAGCGACCTGGACCTGCTCGGCCGCCTGATGCTCAGAACCAGCGCGCGCAATCAATTGCACGGCAAGGTCGTGGCGATTGAAGCTCAGGGGCGCAATGACCTGATTCGCCTTGAACTGGCCGAAGGCCTGGCCCTCGATGCACAGATCACCCACGACAGCACCTTGCGCCTGGATCTGGAGCCCGGCACCGAAGTCGTCGCCCTCATCAAGGCGGGTTGGCTCGAGCTGCTGGCCATCGAAGACACTGCAACACCCGGACACAATGACCTGACCGGCATCATCGAAGAAATCCTCGACGCCGAAGACGGTCCCAGCGAAGTGCGCATCGGCCTGCCCAATGGCCAGACGTTGTGCGCACTGGCCGAGCCGCTGCACCTGAAAACCCTCGGCCTCGCCACCCATAAACCGGTACGGGTGCAATTTGCGCCATCAAACGTTTTGCTCGGTACACCGCTCTGAAACACAAGCGTCATTAACGCTCTTTAAGGTGACTGCAAAAACCCGCAGGGAGCCTGATGTGAGCCTATTAGAAGACAACCAAAACACCGACCTCGAAAACATGGTCGGCCTCAGCCGTCGTGGCTTCATCAGCGCGGGCGCCCTGTGCGGTGCAGCCATGTTCCTGGGCGGCAACCTGCTGAGCCGCAGCGTGCTCGCGGCCAGTGTCAGCGCAGGCACCAGCAAACTGCTGGGCTTTGACAGCATCCCCGCCGCTACCAGCGACGCCATTACCCTGCCGCCTGGCTACAAGTCTTCGGTGCTGATCAGCTGGGGCCAGCCGTTGCAAAAGAACGGTCCGGCGTTCGACCCTAGCGGTAACGGCAGCGCAGAACAGCAGGAAGTGCAGTTCGGCGACAACAATGACGGCATGAGCCTGTTCGAGTTTCCGGGTGAGAAAGACCGGGCGCTGATGGCGATCAACAACGAATACACTAACTACCGCTACCTCTACCCACACGGCGGCATGCCGCAATCGAAGGAAGAAGTGCGCAAGGCGCTGGCCTGCGAAGGTGTGTCGGTCATCGAAGTGCAGCGCAAGAACGGCCAATGGCAATTCGTTCAAGGTTCGCGCTACAACCGCCGCATTCACGGTAACGCGCCGATCAGCCTCAGCGGCCCTGCTGCCGGCCATGACCTGTTGAAAACCAGCGCCGACCCGCATGGCAAGAACGTGCTCGGCACCTTCCAGAACTGCGCCAACGGCAAGACGCCGTGGGGCACTTACCTGACGTGCGAAGAGAACTTCACCGACTGCTTCGGCAGCAGCAATGCCGAGCAGAAGTTCGACGCCGCGCAGAAACGCTACGGCGTAGTGGCCGCCAGCAAAGAGATCAACTGGCACCCGCATGACGAGCGTTTCGACCTGGCAAAAAACCCCAACGAACTCAACCGTCACGGCTGGGTGGTGGAAATCGACCCGTTCGATCCGCAGTCGACCCCCGTCAAGCGCACCGCACTGGGCCGCTTCAAACATGAAAACGCTGCCCTGGCCGAAACCCATGACGGCCACGCCGTGGTGTACATGGGCGACGATGAGCGCGGAGAGTTCATCTACAAGTTCGTCAGCCGCGACAAGATCAACCACAAAAACCCGAAGGCCAATCGTGACCTGCTGGACCACGGCACCTTGTACGTGGCGCGCTTCGATGCGGGCGACGGCAATGCCGATCACCCGAAAGGCAAGGGCGAGTGGATCGAACTGACCCACGGCAAAAACGGTATCGACGCCAGCAGCGGTTTTGCCAATCAGGCCGAAGTGCTGATTCACGCGCGCCTCGCAGCTACCGTGGTGAAAGCCACGCGCATGGACCGTCCGGAGTGGATCGTTGTCAGCCCCAAGGATGGCCAGGTCTATTGCACGCTGACCAACAACGCCAAGCGCGGTGAAGACGGTCAACCGGTGGGCGGGCCCAATCCGCGCGAGAAGAACGTTTACGGGCAGATTCTGCGCTGGCGCACCGACCGTGATGATCACGGTTCGAAAAGCTTTGCCTGGGATCTGTTTGTGGTCGCTGGCAACCCTGGCGTCCACGCTGGCACGCCGAAAGGCGGTTCGTCGAACATCACGCCACAGAATATGTTCAACAGCCCGGATGGCCTGGGTTTCGACAAGGCTGGGCGCTTGTGGATCCTGACCGATGGCGACTCGAGCAACGCCGGTGATTTTGCCGGCATGGGCAATAACCAGATGCTCTGCGCCGACCCGGTCACCGGGGAGATCCGCCGCTTCATGGTCGGGCCGATTGGCTGCGAGGTGACGGGGATCAGCTTCTCGCCGGATCAGAAGACGCTGTTTGTCGGGATTCAGCATCCGGGGGAAAACGGTGGATCGACGTTCCCTGAGCATTTGCCGAATGGCAAGCCGCGGTCTTCGGTGATGGCGATTTCCCGTGAGGATGGCGGGATCGTCGGCGCCTGATTAGCCGCCTTCGCGAGCAAGCCCGCTCCCACATTGACCGACATTGCCCAGAAGAATGCGGTCAAATGTGAGAGCGGGCTTGCTCGCGAAAGCGTCAGCCCGAACAACACTCATCTCAACCTCAAACACTAAAGACAGCCCGTCTGCGCTACCATGCTTGGCCGGACGCGGCAGCCTGCTGCGCGCAGGAGTCAGCATGGCCCACCCGTTTGCAACCCTCACCCCAGACCTCGTGCTCGATGCCGTCGAAAGCATCGGCTTTCTCAGTGACGCGCGCATTCTGGCGCTCAACAGCTACGAGAACCGCGTCTATCAGGTCGGCATCGAAGACTCCGAGCCACTGATCGCCAAGTTCTACCGCCCGCAGCGCTGGACCAACGAAGCGATTCTCGAAGAGCACCAGTTCACCTTCGAACTCGCCGAGTGCGACGTGCCGGTGGTGGCGCCGATGATTCACAACGGTGCCAGCCTGCACGAACACAAAGGTTTCCGTTTCACCCTGTTCCCCCGCCGTGGCGGGCGCGCTCCGGAGCCGGGCAATCTCGATCAGTTGTATCGCCTGGGCCAATTGCTCGGCCGCCTGCATGCCGTGGGCTCGACAAAACCCTTTGCTCACCGCGAGGCGCTGGGCGTGAAGAACTTCGGTCACGATTCGCTGACGACGCTGCTCGAAGGCAATTTCATCCCCAAAAGCCTGCTGCCGGCTTACGAGTCCGTGGCCCGCGACCTGCTCAAGCGTGTCGAAGAGGTCTACAACACCACGCCACACCAGAACATCCGCATGCACGGCGATTGCCACCCCGGCAACATGATGTGCCGCGACGAGATGTTCCACATCGTCGACCTCGACGATTGCCGCATGGGCCCGGCGGTGCAGGACATCTGGATGATGCTCGCCGGCGACCGTCAGGAATGCCTGGGTCAGTTGTCGGAACTGATGGACGGCTACAACGAATTTCACGACTTCGACCCGCGGGAACTGGCGCTGATCGAACCGCTGCGCGCGTTGCGCCTGATGCACTACAGCGCGTGGCTGGCGCGTCGTTGGGATGATCCGGCGTTCCCGCACAGTTTTCCGTGGTTCGGGACCGAGCGGTATTGGGGTGATCAGGTGTTGGCATTGCGCGAGCAATTGGCTGCGCTCAACGAAGAACCCCTCAAACTCTTCTGACCTCTGTAGGAGCCGGCTTGCTGGCGATAGCCTCTCCTCGGTATTGCTGACAAACCGAGGCGCCTGCATCGCCAGCAAGCCGGCTCCTACAAAACTCCTGACACATCTATACAATCCCTCCTTTGTTAGCTGCCTAAGCAAGGATTCTGCATGCAAGCCGCCAACCCGCGTCGCGGGTACATTCTGGGCCTGAGTGCCTACATCATCTGGGGCCTGTTCCCGATCTACTTCAAAGCCATCGCCAACGTGCCCGCCGTGGAGATCATCATCCACCGCGTGCTCTGGTCCGCGCTGTTCGGTGCCTTGCTACTGATGGTGTGGAAGCATCCTGGCTGGTGGCGCGAGCTGCGTGACAACCCGAAACGACTGGCGATCCTCGCGCTGAGCGGCACGCTGATCGCGGCCAACTGGCTGACGTACGTCTGGTCGGTGAACAACGGGCGCATGCTCGAAGCCAGCCTCGGTTACTACATCAACCCGCTGGTGAACGTGCTGTTGGGGATGTTGATCCTCGGCGAACGGCTGCGGCGCATGCAGTGGATCGCGGTGGGTCTGGCCGCGATCGGCGTGGCGCAACAGGTATGGCAGGTCGGCAGTCTGCCGTGGGTGTCGCTGGTGCTGGCGCTGACGTTTGGCTTCTACGGTTTGATCCGCAAGCAGGCGCCGGTCAAAGCCCTGCCCGGCCTGGTGGTGGAAACCTGGATGCTGGTCCCGATTGCCTTGGCCTGGCTGCTATTCAATCAGACGGCCATGAGCGCTCAGCCCGAGTTCTGGACGACGACCGAAGCCTGGTGGCTGGTTGCCGCCGGGCCGGTAACCCTCGTGCCGCTGGTGTGTTTCAACGCCGCCGCACGGCATTTGCCCTACACCACGCTGGGATTCCTCCAGTACCTGGCACCGACATTGGTGCTGCTGCAAGCCGTGCTGCTGTTTGGCGAACATTTGTCGTCAAGCACACTGGTGGCGTTTATCTTTATCTGGGCCGGGCTGGCGGTTTACAGCGTCGATGCGTGGATAAGTTTGCGCCGACGCAGCTGATCAAAAATCGTACGAACCTCTGCAGGCCACATATTTCGTGGCCTGCATCGATCCTTCCCAAGGTTATCCACAGCGTGATCCCCGGCGTTTGTGCGCAACTTGTTGAAACTGATGGTTTTTTGATCAGATGTTGAAGAAGCCCGGCCGGCTTGGGCTGGCGGGCTGTCTCTACAGGTTATCCACAGGCAGGTGCACGTATAACTTGGATAACCCTGTCAGGGTTCGCTGCGCAGGACCAATTCCACCATCAAATCGTCCGCCAGGGTTTCCAGGCGCGACTGCAACACATCCAGTGAAAGCGTCAGTGGCACGGCGAGAATCGCTTCGGCGTGGAACAGCGGCTCGCTGCTCATCGGCGCCGGGCGCACTTCAGTCACCAGTCGTTCCAGGTTGACCCCCTGCTCACTCAACAGTCGCGTGATGTCGCGCACGATCCCCGGACGATCGTTGCCTACCAATTCCATGGCAATGGGTTTCCAGGTGCAAGATTGCTCGATGCCGCTTTCGGCAATCAACACGCGAATGCCATGGGCCGACAACGCCTGCAGGGCATCGACCAATTCGTCGTAGGCTTCGGCCGGCACGCCCACCCGAAGAATCCCGGCAAACTGCCCGGCCATGCGTGACATGCGGCTTTCAAGCCAGTTGCCGCCGTGCTCGGCAATGCACTGGGCGATGCGCTCGACCTGCCCAGGTTTGTCCGGTGCGAAAACAGTGAGTACGAGGTGGTCCATGGCGCAGCCCTCTTTTGTTGTAGAAAGAGAAGTATAGGCAAGGGGCGATCCTGTGTTGATTCGTCTGGCGCCATCGCTGGCAAGCCAGCTCCAGGGTCTTGCGCAAACCTTGTAGGAGCTGGCTTGCCAGCGATCCGGAGCACCGCCAATCTGAAGCGGACAACAAATCGTGTACAACTTCTTATATTTAACTGGAACAATCTCATACTTTTTTGAGAACATCCCCATCCCCGACGTGACTGCAATGCGTCACGGGGTCGCAGAACGACGTAATTAGTCTAATTTTCACAACCGCAATTCATCATGTAGTATGCCGCAGCGCGCACTACATAACGTTGGATCGATGTCTGCCACAGGCGCGGTCGCAGCCCTGAAAGCCCTATCAGCAAGGCCTCAACGCCGTTGATCGGTTCCATCCCAGCCGCCCGAAATGGCATGTACTGGTGGAAGGGGTTTGTGGTTTAAATAGCCAGAGGCTTCATTGTTAATTTGAAGAGCTGAAAAGCGAAATAGCTGAGCAGAGTGAGGCAAGCAATGACTGAACACGTTCAAGTCGGTGGCCTGCAGGTCGCCAAAGTCCTGTTCGACTTCGTGAACAACGAAGCCATTCCCGGAACCGGCCTCACCGCCGATAAATTCTGGGCCGGTGCCGACAAGGTCATTCACGACCTGGCACCGAAGAACAAAGCCCTACTCGCCAAACGCGATGATTTCCAGGCTCGTATCGACGGCTGGCACCAAGCGCGTGCCGGTCAGGCGCACGACGCCGTGGCTTATAAAGCCTTCCTGCAAGACATCGGTTATCTGCTGCCAGAAGCGGCCGATTTCCAGGCAACGACGCAAAACGTCGATGACGAAATCGCCCGCATGGCCGGCCCGCAGCTCGTGGTGCCGGTGATGAACGCCCGCTTCGCGCTCAACGCCTCGAACGCCCGCTGGGGCTCGCTGTACGACGCGCTCTACGGCACCGACGCGATCAGCGAAGCTGACGGCGCGGAAAAAGGCAAAGGCTACAACAAGGTTCGCGGCGACAAGGTGATTGCCTTCGCCCGCGCCTTCCTCGACGAAGCCGCGCCATTGGCCGCCGGCTCCCACGTCGATTCCACCGGCTACAAGATCGTTGACGGCAAACTGGTGGTCGCCCTCAAAGGCGGCAGCAACAGCGGCTTGCGCAACGACGCTCAGTTGATCGGTTTCCACGGCGATGCAGCGGCACCCACCGCAATCCTGCTGAAAAACAACGGCCTGCACTTCGAAATCCAGGTCGACGCCAGCACCCCGGTCGGCCAGACCGACGCTGCCGGCGTCAAAGACATCCTGATGGAGGCCGCGCTGACCACCATCATGGACTGCGAAGACTCCGTCGCTGCCGTCGATGCCGATGACAAAGTGGTGATCTACCGCAACTGGCTCGGCCTGATGAAGGGCGACCTGTCGGAAGAAGTCTCCAAGGGCGGTCAGACTTTTACCCGCACCATGAACGCCGACCGCACCTACACCGGCGTTGATGGCAAGGAATTCAGCCTGCACGGTCGTTCGTTGTTGTTCGTGCGCAACGTCGGTCACCTGATGACCATCGACGCGATCCTCGATAAAGACGGCAACGAAGTGCCGGAAGGCATTCTCGACGGTCTGGTGACGAGCCTTGCGGCGATCCACAGCCTCAACGGCAACAGTTCGCGCAAGAACAGCCGCACCGGTTCGGTCTACATCGTGAAGCCGAAAATGCACGGCCCGGATGAAGCCGCGTTCACCAACGAGCTGTTCGGTCGCATCGAAGATGCACTGGGCTTGCCGCGCAACACCTTGAAAGTCGGGATCATGGACGAGGAACGCCGCACCACGGTCAACCTCAAGGCGTGCATCAAGGCGGCCAGCGAGCGCGTGGTGTTCATCAACACCGGTTTCCTCGACCGCACGGGCGATGAAATCCACACCTCCATGGAAGCCGGCCCGATGGTGCGCAAGGCGGACATGAAGGCTGAGAAGTGGATCGGCGCTTATGAGAACTGGAACGTCGATATCGGTTTGAGCACCGGCCTGCAAGGTCGCGCGCAGATCGGTAAAGGCATGTGGGCCATGCCCGACCTGATGGCGGCGATGCTCGAACAGAAAATCGCTCACCCGCTGGCGGGTGCCAACACCGCGTGGGTTCCTTCGCCAACGGCGGCTGCGCTGCATGCGCTGCATTACCACAAGGTCGATGTGTTCGCCCGCCAGGCCGAACTGGCCAAACGTGCGCGCGCCTCGGTGGATGACATCCTGACCATCCCGCTGGCGGTAAACCCGCAGTGGACCGCGGAACAGATCAAGAACGAACTGGACAACAACGCCCAGGGCATTCTCGGTTACGTGGTGCGCTGGATCGACCAGGGTGTTGGCTGCTCGAAAGTGCCGGACATCAACGACGTCGGCCTGATGGAAGACCGCGCCACGCTGCGGATTTCCAGCCAGCACATCGCCAACTGGCTGCGTCACGGTATCGTCACCGAAGAGCAAGTGATGGAAAGCCTCAAGCGCATGGCGCCGGTGGTTGACCGTCAGAACGCCAACGACGCGCTGTACCGCCCGCTGGCACCGGATTTCGACAGCAATATCGCCTTCCAGGCGGCGGTCGAACTGGTGGTTGAGGGCACCAAACAGCCAAACGGCTACACCGAGCCGGTGCTGCATCGTCGTCGTCGCGAGTTCAAGGCTGCAAATGGCCTGTAACTGAGCGGTGATGCCGGACATGAAAAAGCCCTGATCTTCCGATCAGGGCTTTTTTTTTAAAGCGAAGTCAAAAGATCGCAGCCTTCGGCAGCTCCTACTTGGGATTGCGTACATCTGTAGGAGCTGCCGAAGGCTGCGATCTTTTGATCCTTTAACAATTCACACATCCATCCCCAACTCATGCTTGACCAGTTCCAGCAGTTTGGCGGTATCAATCGGCTTGAGCAGGAAATCCACCACGCTCAAATGCATTGCAGCAATCGCGTCCTTCACGTCGGCATCGCCTGAAACGATGATGATGGGCATGGCTGCGCGTACTGACTCTCGAACCTGACGGACCAACTCCAGACCATCGACATGGCCCATCCGCAGATCAGTGATCACCAGGCCGATCGAAGGTTTCTCGCTCAACATCTTGAGTGCGGTTTCACCGCTGGCCGCGGTCATGCAACGAATGCCATCCAGACCCAGGATTTCCGACAGCAGCTCACGCGCATCTTTATCGTCATCGACGATCAGTACCCGTTGTGGCGGCAGGTCGGGCTCCAGCATGACGGCACTCAGCGCCTCGCGCTCGGCGTCACTCAAAATATCGTGGTCGGACATAGCGTTCTCTAAATAATCAATTTCATTCCCTAGCACAGTGCTGAGACATCGCTAAGCAGACCTTGAATGTGCACTTCGTCGGATTTATTTCCTATAGGGGAAAGGATAGATTCTTCCTACGATTGCGTAAGGAATTTCCGAAATTTCATCACCGGAAGGCCCGACCTAGACTTACGTCCAATGGGCACCCTGCGTTCCTGGGCCGACCATGGCTGAGTCATCCGACAACAACAATTCGAAAAAAGACTGCGGTAATGGTTATGAGTAAAGCGGACGCCTTCACACAGGCAGGGAAAACCGCGGTGTTGCAAAACATCCAGGGCACTTTGCAATTCCTTCAGCGCTTCCCGCCCTTCAATCAAATGGAACACGCTCACCTGGCGTACCTGGTGGAACAATGTCAGCTGCGTTTTTATGCGCCCGGCGAAAGCATCATCAAGCCCGCCGATGGCCCGGTTGAACATTTCTACATCGTCAAACAGGGCCGCGTCGTGGGTGAACGCCCCCACACGGCCAAGGGCGGCACCGAAACCACCTTCGAAATCGCCACCGGCGAGTGCTTTCCCCTCGCCGCGCTGCTGGGTGAGCGTGCGACGCGCACCGAACATCTGGCAGCCGAAGACACTTTTTGCCTACAACTGAACAAGCTGGCGTTCATCAAACTGTTCGCACTTTCCAACGCGTTTCGCGACTTTGCCCTACGCGGCGTCAGCAGTTTGCTGGATCAGGTCAACCAGCAAGTCCAGCAAAAAGCCGTGGAAACCCTCGGCACTCAGTATTCGCTGAACACGCGTCTTGGCGAATTGGCCATGCGCCATCCGGTGACATGCAGCCCGGCAACGCCTTTGCGCGAAGCCGTGACCCTGATGCACGAGCAGCAGGTCGGCAGCATTGTGGTGGTGGATGAACACAAAGCGCCGCTGGGGATTTTCACCCTGCGCGACCTGCGCCACGTGGTGGCCGAAGGTACCAACGACTTCAACGAAGCCATCGAATTGCACATGACCCGTGCGCCGTTTTTCCTGACGCCGGACCACAGTGCCTTCGATGCGGCGATTGCGATGACCGAGCGGCATATCGCCCACGTTTGCCTGGTCAAGGATCATCGCCTGTGCGGCGTGGTCTCGGAACGTGACCTGTTTTCCCTGCAACGGGTGGATCTGGTGCACCTGGCGCGCACCATCCGAAGCGCACAGCGCGTGGAAAACCTGGTGGCGATGCGCGGCGAAATCGGCCAACTGGTCGAGCGCATGCTGGCCCACGGCGCGTCCTCGACCCAGATCACCCACATCATCACCCTGCTCAACGACCACACCGTATGCCGGGTGATCGAACTGACCCTCGCCGAGAAAGGCGACCCCGGTGTGCCCTTCAGCTGGTTGTGTTTCGGCAGCGAAGGCCGCCGTGAGCAAACGCTGCACACCGATCAGGACAACGGCATTCTGTTCGAAGCGCGGGACGCGGCGCACGCCGCCGAGATACGCGGCAAGTTGCTGCCCATCGCTCAACACATCAACCAGAGCCTGGCGCTGTGCGGTTTCACTCTGTGCAAGGGCAACATCATGGCTGGCAATCCCGAGCTGTGTTTGTCCCGGGCCGAATGGGCGCGGCGTTTTGCGGCGTTTATTCGTGAAGCGACGCCGGAAAACCTGCTGGGTTCGAGCATCTATTTCGACCTGCGCGTGGTCTGGGGCGACGAGCAAAGCTGCGAGCAGTTGCGTCGCGGGATTCTCGACCAGGTCGCCGACAACCGGCTGTTCCAGCGGATGATGGCCGAAAACGCCCTGCGCAACCGCCCGCCTGTAGGCCGTTTCCGCGAGTTCGTGCTGGCGCGCAAGAATGGCGAGAAAGCCACGCTGGACCTGAAAGTCCAGGGCTTGACGCCCTTTGTCGATGGCGCCCGATTGCTCGCATTGGCCCACGGCATCGAAACCAACAATACGCTGGAGCGCTTTCGCCAACTGGTCGAAAAAGAGGTTATCGAACGGCTGGACGGTGCGGCGTACGAAGAGGCGTATCACTTCATCCAGCAAACCCGCATGCAGCAACATCAGCTACAGACCCGGGAGAATTTGCCCTACTCCAACCGGGTAGATCCCGACAGCCTCAATCATCTGGACCGACGCATCCTGCGCGAATCCCTGCGCCAGGCCCAACGCCTGCAAAGCAGCCTGACGCTGCGGTATCAGCTATGAGCCTGTTTTCGTGGTTGCGCCCGGCAGGTCCGATGCTGTCCGGCGACTTGCAGCAACGTCTGAAAGACTTGCCGACGGCAGCCGAGCTGAGCGAATGCAGCCTGCGCGAACAGCGCTGGGTGGTACTGGACCTGGAAACCACCGGGTTGAATATGAACAAGGATCGGGTGCTGTCCATTGGCGCGGTGGTGATCGAGGACGGCGCTATAGACTTCAGCCAGCAGTTCGAACGCACCCTGCAATGCACGGATATGAAAGTGGCGCCCAGCGTATTGATTCACGGCTTGGGGCCGAGTGCGATTGCTGCTGGCACTGATCCGGCGCAGGCCTTGCTCGAGTTCATGGAGTTTGTGGGTGACAGCCCGGTGCTGGCGTTTCATGCGCCGTTTGATCAGCACATGCTTGGGCGCGCGTTGAAGGATCATCTGGGTTACAAGCTGCAGCATACGTTTCTTGATGTGGCGGACATCGCGCCGATGCTGTGCCCGCAGGCGCATATCCGCGAGGCGGGGCTGGATGAATGGATCGACTGGTTCAAGCTCGAAGTGTTCGAGCGCCACAACGCCAGTGCCGATGCGCTGGCGACTGCGGAACTGGCGTTGATCCTGTTCAGCCGGGCGCGGCAGCAGCAGATTCATAGCCCGTTGAATTTGCAGCAGCGGGTGAATCAGTGGAAGCGCAGACAGCGCGTGCCTTCCTTCTAAATCTTTAGTGCCTGTTCTGACGCCTTCGCGGGCAAACCCTGTAGGAGCATGGCTTGCCCGCGAAGAACGATAACGCGGTCCACCTGCCCTCAATCCACCTGACCAGTGGCCAATTGCTTACCTCCCCCGCCTCTGCCACAATCGCGAATAATTCTCGTTAGTTAACACTTCCCAATCGGTGATACTGCGTGTCGTCAGTCCAAAGCCCCCACAATGAGCTCGTCGGTGCGTTGTATCGCGACCACCGCAGCTGGCTTTTGGCCTGGCTTCGACGCAATGTCGCCTGCCCGCAACGGGCCGAAGACCTCAGTCAGGACACCTTCGTGCGGTTGCTGGGCCGTGATCAACTGAATGAACCACGCGAGCCGCGTGCGTTTCTGGTGGCGATCGCAAAGGGCTTGCTGTTCGACTATTTCCGGCGTGCCGCGCTGGAACAGGCTTACCTCACCGAGCTGATGCTGATCCCCGAAGGCGAGCAACCGTCGGTGGAGGAACAGCAACTGATCCTCGAAGACCTGAAAAACATCGATCGCCTGCTCGGCACACTCTCCAGCAAAGCCCGGGCAGCGTTTCTCTACAACCGTCTCGACGGCCTCGGCCACATGGAAATCGCCCAGCGCCTGGGGGTTTCAGTGCCGCGAGTGCGTCAATACCTGGCTCAGGGCATTCGTCAGTGCTACATCGCGCTGTACGGTGAGCCGGTATGAGCGCGGTCAGTTCCAAACCGGTCTCGGCGCAGGTGCTGGATGCGGCGATTGCCTGGCAATTGTCGCTGGACTCCGGCAACCCGGTGGAACGCGAAGAGTTCGCCAAATGGCACGCCGCCCACGAAGAACACGCCCGCGCCTGGCGTCAGTTGGGCATGCTCGACCAGCGTTTCAGCGTGGCCAGCGGCCCGGCCCGCACCGCGTTGCTGCAATCGCGTGAAAGCATTCGCCGACGTGTGCGCAAGCTGGGCAGCGGCGTGGCGAGCATCGTGGCGGTGATCGGTTTGGCACTGTTCGCCGGTGAACGTTATTTGCCGGTCGACTATTGGCTGGCCGATCAGCGCACCGCCACTGGCGAGCAACGCACCTTGCGCCTGAGCGACGGCACCGTGATCAACCTCAACACCCACAGTGCCGTGGACGTGCGCTTTGATGAGAAGCAGCGCCGGGTAATTCTTCAGGACGGGGAAATCCTCGTCGAAACCGGCCACGGCGATGCCCGGCCGTTTATCGTCGAAACCCGTGAAGGCAGCATGCGCGCACTCGGCACGCGGTTCCTGGTCAAGCGCGAAGAAGAAGGCACGCGCCTGAGCGTGCTGCAGTCCGCCGTGGCAGCCCATCCAGAGTCGAGCGTTGAAGAACGGATTCTGCGCGAAGGCCAGCAAGTGTTGATGCGCAACAATGGCCTGGGCCCGATCATCGCGCTCAACCTCGGTGCCGATGCCTGGACCCGCGGCATGCTGGTGGTGGATAACGCACGCCTGGAGGATCTGGTCCATGAACTCGGGCGCTATCGCCGCGGGCATCTGGGTGTTGCGCCAGAGGTTGCCGACCTGCGGATCACCGGCAGTTTCCCGTTGCACGATACCGATCTGGCGTTGAGCGCCCTGTTGCCGACCTTACCGGTGCAGATCGAGCAGCACACACAATGGTGGGTGACGGTGGCGAAGGCGGATGCCAAGCCCTGAGCACGATGTCGTCTGAACGGGCACCTTCGCGGGCAAGCCTCACCACAATTGCTGAATCGAAATTATTTTCATCCAGCCCTATCACTTTTGGTTTTTCGTTCGGCACCTAGGCAATTGAGAAGTATTCCCTTTCAGGAGCCGCCGTATGTCCCGTTCGCTAGACACCTTGTTGCGCCCCAGTTTGCTGGCGGTCGCCATTGCCTTTTGCACCCCTCTGGCCAGCAGCCAACTGATCGCAGCTGAACAGGCGTCCAGCGTTCGCGCCTACAACCTGCCGGCCGCGCCATTGGCCAGCACGTTGAACCAGATCGCCAGCCAGTCCGGCCTCGCGTTGTCGCTGAATCCGGCGTTGGCGGCGGGCAAGACGTCGGCACCGGTCAATGGCCAATATGATGCCGCGGGTGCCTTGCGCGCCGCGCTGCCCGGCACCGGTCTGCAACTGGAACAGAGCAGCACTGGCACCTACAGCCTGGTCGCTGCACCTGAGGGCATGATGGCGTTGCCGGAAACGGCCATCATCGGCGTTGAAAACACTGAAAGCGCCTGGGGCCCGGTGGCAGGTTACCTGGCCAAGCGTACCGCCGCCGGCACCAAGACCGACACCGCGCTGGTTGAGGCGCCGCGTTCGATTTCGATCGCCACCCGCGAACAAATGGACGACCGCAGTGTGCACAGCCTCGATGACGCTGTGCGTTACATGCCGGGCATCACCGCCAGCAGTTTCGGCAGCGACACCCGCGCCGACTGGCTGCGGGTACGCGGCTTTGAACCGACCCAGTTCCTCGACGGCTTGCCGCTGCCCAAAGGCGTGTACGCCAACCCGAAACCGGAAACCTGGAACCTCGACCGCCTCGCGCTGCTGCGCGGACCGGCTTCATCCGTGTACGGCCAGACCCCGCCAGGCGGTTTGCTGGACATGGTCAGCCGTCGTCCCAGCGCCGAGTCGAGCAATGAAATCCAGGTGCAATACGGCAGTGACAATCATCGCCAGATCAACTTCGCCAGCACCGGCAAAATCGACGACGAAGGCCAGTTCCTCTATGGCGTCAGCGGCGTGGTTCGCGACAGCGGCACGCAGATCGACCACATCGACAACAAGCGCTACAACATCGCGCCGAGCCTGACCTGGAACATCGACGACGACACCAAATTCACCCTGCTCACGCAATTCACCCGTGACGATACCGGCATCACCAGCCAGTTCCACTCGATCCAGGGCACCAAAATCGACATGCCGTTCGGCGATATTTCCCACCACAAGAACCTGGGAGATCCGAACTACGAGTACTACGACCGCACTTACTACGCGCTGGGCTACGCCTTCGAACATCGCCTGAACGATGTCTGGCAGTTCCGTCAGAACCTGCGCTACACCAAGTCCGACCTGTCGTTCCAGGCCATTACCGTCAACGCCTACAACCCGGCGTTTGCCGCGTTCGGTTTTGTCGTCGACGATCAGGGCAACACGGGGCGCGGCACGACAAATGTCGAGGAAGACATCAGCCAGTTCGCGGTGGACAACAACTTCCAGGGCGATTTTTCCACCGGTGATGTCCGTCACACCTTGCTGATCGGGCTGGACCACCAGCGCAACAACACCAACTACCTGTCGATCTTCGGGACCGCGCCGGGCATCAACGTCAACACCCCGCAATATGGTTTGCCGATCACTCGCCCGGCACGGTCCGATGCCTTCTATGACCAGGATCAGAAGACCCATCAGACCGGTTTGTACGTCCAGGACCAGATGGCCCTCGACCAATGGCGCCTGACGCTGGGCGGCCGTGAGGACTGGGTCCACACCGGCACCAAGTTCTTCAAGGAAGATGCCACCAACACCGAGCGCGACAAGAAATTCAGCGGTAACGCGGCGATCAGCTATGTATTCGACAACGGCATCGTGCCTTACCTGTCTTACGCCGAGTCGTTCCAGCCCACCAGCAATGCCACCGCATCGTCCACTCAATCATTCAAGCCGACCGAAGGCCAGCAGTGGGAGCTGGGCATCAAGTACCAGCCGCCGGGCAGCAACACGTTGCTGAGCGCTGCGGTGTACGACCTGACCCAAAAAAACGTCTCCGTCACCACCACCGTCGGCAACGTGCCGATCACCAGCCAGACCGGTGAAGTGAAAGTCAAAGGCCTGGAGTTGGAAGCGGTCTCCGACGTCACCGACAACCTGAAAATCATCGCCGCCTACACCCTGGCGAAGTCCGAAGTGCAAAAAGGCGACTTCAAAGGCAACCGTCTGCAACTGATGCCCAACCAGCAGGCTTCGCTGTGGACCGATTACACCTGGCACAACGGCGTGCTGGATGGCTTCGGCATTGGTGCCGGCGCGCGTTACACCGGCAATACCTACGGCGACCAGGGCAACACCACGCTGGGCAAGGCGGATGCCTATACCGTGTTCGACGCGGCGGTTCATTACGACCTGGGTCGCCTGGATAACAGCTTGAAAGGTGCCTCGCTGGCCGTGAACGCGACCAACCTGCTCAACAAGGATTACATCTCTACCTGTGACGGCTTTTACTGCTATTACGGCGACCTGCGCAGTGTCGTCGCCAGTGCCACGTACAAGTGGTAAACGCTTGATTGGATACGCGCTGTAATCAGGCCGTCCTTCGTGGACGGCTTTGGTATTTCTGAAGGCTGAGAAATGAAAAGCAAAACAATTCGTCGCTGGTCCTTCGTCCACACCTGGACCAGCCTGATCTGCACGGTCTTCCTGCTGATGCTGGCGCTGACCGGCTTGCCCCTGATCTTCCATCACGAGATCGACCACCTGCTGGGCGATGCCGCCGAGCTGAAAGCAATGCCGGCCGACACCCCGAAGCTGAATTTGCAGCAGTTGGTGCAGGCCGCGGAAAAACATCGTCCCGGTGAAGTCATGCAGTATTTCGGCTTCGACGAAGACGAACCCGACGCCGCGATCACGATCATGGCCGCCACCGCCGGTACCGAACCGAATTCGTCCCACACCTTCATGCTCGACGCCCGCACCGGCGAAGCGCTGGAGATGCCGTCGGCCAACGGCGGCTTCATGATGGTCATGCTGCGCTTGCACGTGGACATGTTTGCCGGCCTGCCGGGCAAGCTGTTGCTGGCGTTCATGGGACTGATGTTTGTCGTGGCCATTATTTCCGGATCGGTGCTGTACCTGCCGTTCATGCGCCGCTTGAAATTCGCCACCGTGCGCCAGGACAAATCCACTCGCCTGCGCTGGCTCGACCTGCACAACCTGATCGGTGTGGTCACCCTGACCTGGGCGCTGGTGGTTGGCGTGACCGGCGTCATCAGTGCTTGCGCCGACCTGCTGATCGCCGCGTGGCGCAACGACAGCCTGAGTGCGATGGTCGCGCCGTACCGCGACGCCCCCGCCCTGACACAACTGGCGCCGGCCACCCGCTTGCTCGACATCGCCAAGGAAGTCGCGCCCGGCATGCAGCCGGACTTTATTGCCTTCCCCGGCACGCGGTTTTCCAGCGAACACCATTACGCGGTGTTCATGAAGGGCAGCACGCACCTGACATCGCACTTGCTGACACCGGTGCTGATCGACGCCAGTACATTGCAAGTCACCGCCGTGGCTGAACGGCCTTGGTACATGGACGCCATGGGCATGTCGCAGCCGCTGCACTTCGGCGATTACGGCGGCATGCCGATGAAAATCCTCTGGGCGACGCTGGATGTACTGACCATCATCGTGCTCGGCAGCGGGGTTTACCTGTGGATGGTACGGCGCAAGGCGGCAAAACCCGTACTGGAGAAAGCGGAGAGCGTGGCATGACACCCCGACAGTCAAACTTCTGGAAGGTCTTCGCAACGCCCGTCGTCATCGCCTTGCTCAGCGCGGCGGGGTTGTTTGCCGCGTTGCTGGGGGATGGCGTTTGGGATGCCCTGAGCTGGCTGGGCCTGGGTGTTCCCGCAATCCTCGCCCTGCGCGGCCTGCTGCAACGCCGCTGACAACACCCAACCTGTAGGAGCCGGCTTGCTGGCGATGGCATCACCCCGGTGCATCTGAAAAACCGAGTCGATGCCATCGCCAGCAAGCCGGCTCCTACAAGTTGCGTGATCCACGCGCTATGCTCCCGACACTGTCCACCGACCGAGACACTGCCATGTCCGCCCCGAGCATGACCCTCTACCACAATCCGCTGTCACCTTTCGTTCGCAAAGTCATGGTGCTGCTGCACGAAACCGGTCAGCAAGACCGCGTCGCCCTGCAAAACTGTGTGCTGACCCCGGTCGCCCCGGACCTGCCGCTTACCCATGACAACCCGCTGAGCAAAATCCCGGCCCTGCGCCTGGCTGACGGCAACGTCATTCACGACAGCCGGGTGATCCTCGATTACCTCGACCACCAGCACGTCGGCAACCCGCTGATCCCCCGTGAAGGCTCGGCCCGCTGGCGGCGCCTGACCCTGGCCTCCCTGGCCGACGGGATCATGGACGCTGCGGTGTTGGTTCGTTATGAAGTCGCCCTGCGCGCCCCGGAAAAACACTGGGACGAATGGCTCGATGGCCAGCGCGACAAGATTCGCCGCGCCTTGGCGCTGCTGGAAAAAGACGCGATTGCCGAGCTGACCAGCCATTTCGATGTCGCGGCGATCAGCGTGGCGTGTGCGCTGGGTTACCTCGACCTGCGCCATCCGGATCTGGAATGGCGCGAGTCGAATCCGCAATTAGCCGCGTGGTATTTCGAGGTGAGTCAGCGGCCTTCGATGGTGGTGACGATGCCTAAGGTCTAGATTTGCACTGACTGGACCGGCCTCTTCGCGAGCAAGTCGAATCGTCGCACCGCCGCTCCCACATGTTGATCTGTGGTGAACATACATTTTGTGTTCACTAGAGAGCCCTTGTGGGAGCGGACTTGCTCGCGAATGCACCACACCGGATCTACCGGAAACAAGCCACATACCAGCGTCGCCAACACCTCCCCCTCCTGCTGATCCTCACGCAACCCCAACGACCGGCTCATTCCACCACCCCGATATCAAATTCCAGCGGCTTGGCTGCTTTCTGCCCGATCCCGTACCAATCCAGTTTGCGGGTCAGCACCATGAACACACCCAGCAAGCCGAACAGCAGCAACGAGCCCATCAGCAACGCGTAATCCTCGGCACTCAACAAGCCATAGAGCAGACCATACAACGCCGCCAATCCCGCCGAAAAACTCAAGCCATGGCGCACGCTGCGCAGCACGTGGCAGACATAAAAGCCGATCAACAACACACATCCGCTCGCCGACAATAGATACGCCAGTGCAAAGCCGATGTGTTCGGACAATGACAGCAACAACAGGTAGAAGAACGCCAGCGCCACGCCGACCAACGCGTATTGCACCGGGTGCACCGCCAGGTTTTTCAGGACTTCGAAGAGGAAGAAACCGGCGAAAGTCAGAACGATGAACAGCAGTGCATATTTGATGGCCCGATCGCTTTTCAAATACTGGTCCACCGGATCGATGAAGCTCACACCAAAGCTGCGGCCGTTGAACGCGTCACAGTCGTTGCCGGCTACGCAACTGCTCAGGGCTTCTTGCAGGTTGGTGGAGAAGAACGTTGTCTGCCAGTTGGCCGTGAAGCCCTGATCAGAGACTTCGCGCTGGGCCGGCAGATAGTTGCCGATGAAGCTCGGATGCGGCCAGTTGGCGGCCAGCGAGACTTTGCTGGTCTTGCCCACCGGGAGAATTTGCAGTTGACCGGTGCCTTGCAAACGCAGGTCGAAACCGAAGGCCAGCTCCGTGGCTTGCCTGGTGTTCAGCGCCGGCAACGTCACATGCACGCCCTCACCCAGCCAGCCCACCTGGCTGCCCGGTACGAAATCCAGGCGCAGGTCATTGAGCTCCAGTTTCAGCGCATTCTCGATGCCACGAATGTCGCTGATCCCGACCGCGAGGAACGGCTGATCGAACTGGTAGTCGGCGAAGTCTTCCTTGATGCCCAGTTGTGCCGGAACCGAAAAGTGCCCGCTGATGCGGTTGTCGGCGTGAAACAGCCGCGCCTCGTAAATGCCCCGGGAACGCAGTTCGGTCTGCACCTGCCCGTCGAGCTCGAAACGCTCCGGCAGGAAATACAAACGACCGCGTTCTTCGCCGACTTCCTGGTAACGCTCGTTGGTTTTCTCGTTGAGCTTCCAGGTGCGCACCACTTTGCGATACGGCACCACCATCAACGGTCCGCTCAGACGCTGGCTGTAGCTGGAACTGCGCGCGATGTCTTCGAGCACGCCGTCACGCAGTTGCTGACGGTCCTGGATCACGCCGTTGATCATCAGCAACGGGATCAGCAACAACAGAATCAGCAGGGCAATGGCCCCGAGTTTTATGGTCAGATTTCGGTTCATGGGACTCTCCCTGTTTGGATGGGGAGAGTCTGGTAACGGTGTGTGGAGGGTTTGTGGGGGGAATATGGAGTTTATGTGGAGACTGGGCCGGCCTCTTCGCGAGCAAGTCGAATCGTCGCACCGCCGCTCCCACATTTAATCTCGGCCGTACACAAAATCCATATTCGCTGAAGATCGAATGTGGGAGCGGCGGTGCGACGATTCGACTTGCTCGCGAAGAGGCCGCGACTCGGTCCTAAGCCAGGCGCAAAGTCACTTCAACCCCGCCCTCGACATTACCGACGTGCAACGTCCCACCATGCAACTTCACCACTTCCTCAACAAAGTTAAGCCCCAACCCGGTGCTCTTGCGCCCGCTGTCCGGACGCGGCAAGGAATAGAAGCGCTCACTCAATCGCGGCAATGCGTAGTCGGGGATGGCCTCGGCCTGGTTGAACAGTGTGAATTCAATCTGCTCCCCAACCGGCTTCGCGCTGAATCGCAGCACGCCATTCGCCGGCGTGAAATCCAGCGCATTGTCCAGCAGGTTGCCCAGCGCCTGACGCAACAGAAACGGCTCGCCAGTGATCGTCAGATCCGCTGGAATCGCCTGTTCCACGCGCAGCTGTTTGCCTTCGATGCGCGCAGCCTGCGCATTCAGCAACTCATCGACCAGACTCGCCAACGGCACGGCCACTCGCTCTTCCAGCCCTTGGCGCTGCTCAACCTGAGCCAGGTTCAGCAGACGCTCGATCAACTGCTGCATCCGCACGCTTTCGCTGTCGATGTTGCTGACGAAACGCTGCCGTTGAGCCAACGGCATCTCACCCTGTAGCAACTCCGCCGCGCCGCGAATCGCCGCCAGCGGGCTTTTCAGTTCATGGGTCAGCGTGTGCACGTAGCGCTCGACGTAGGCTTTGCCTTCGAGCTGCGTGCGCATCTGCTCCACAGCGGTCGCCAGTTGCTCCATTTCGCCGCCGCGATAATGCGGAACCTCGACCCGCCGGCCTTCACTCACGGCTTTCGCATAAGCGGTCAAGCGCCGCAGCGCTGCGCTCAGCCACCACGAGAGCAGCGCGCCGAACAGCAGACCGAGGCCGATCAGCCCGGCGCCATAGGCGAGCAATCGACGCTCGGTGCGATCGACGTAAGGCTGCAACGAGCTGTTGGGTTTGGCGACGGTGACCACGCCGATGATCCGGCCGTTATCGCGGATCGGCGCGCCAACGTGCATCACCGAAGAGCTGGCATCGTTCGGATCGCTGCGACTGGAGCGGGCGCCGTATTCGCCGCGCAGGGTCAGCAGAACGTCGTTCCAGCGCGAGTAATCCTGGCCCACCGCCACGCCGCTGGAATCCAGGACCACAATGCCCTTGGCGTCAGTAACGTAGATACGGTGGTTGACCTGATTCTTCGGCAGCCCCCAGATATTGGCTTTTGGCTGCCGCTCGCCATAGGCCCTGAGCAATTCCGGCCAGCGGTTCTGGTTAAGCGTGCCGGCCTTGAAGTCGTCGCGCAGGATTTCGGCCATCAGGTTGGCGGTGTCGACCAGGGTTTCTTCTGTGGACTGACGCACGCCGGGGCGGATTTCTTCCATCACGGTGCTGAGCACGAAGTAACCCGTCAGGCCGATGAACAGCACATAGACCAGGAAAATCCGGATCCCCAATGGCATCAGCTGTGTCCCGGGCTGTAACTGTAGCCGAGGCCGCGATGGGTCTGGATCGGCTCGGCGTCGGCCTTCACCTGGCGCAATTTGGCGCGCACGCTCTTGATGTGGCTATCGATGCTGCGCTCGTACCCGGCATCGGCGGCGACGCCCAGCGCATCGAGCAGTTGCTCGCGGCTGAAGACGCGTTCAGGTTGTTCGAGCAGGCATTGCAGCAGACGGAATTCGTGGCGCGTCAGGGTCAGCAACTGGCCGCGATAGCTGATCTGCACTCGCTCGCTGTCGATGCGAAAGAGTGTCGATGCAACCTCGACCACCGCACGCGGCGCCATGCGTTTGAGGATGGCCCGCACGCGCGCTGCCACTTCCCGTGGGCTGAACGGCTTGACCACGTAATCGTCGGCGCCGATTTCCAGACCCACGACGCGATCGATTTCCGCATCACGGGCACTGAGAAAAATCACCGGCACGTCACTAAAACGCCGCAGTTGCTTGCAGGTTTCGAAGCCACTGATATCGGGCAGACCGATGTCGAGAATGATCAGATCCGCTGGCGTCTGCCGCTGAAGCTCCAGCGCGGCGGCGCCGAGGCTCAGCCACGTCGTGGTGAACCCTTCGCCCTGCAAGGCGAAAATCAGGGTGTCGGCAATCGCCGCTTCGTCTTCGACAATCAGGATATGAGGCATGGCGTCCGAGCCCGGCAGTTGGGTGGGCGAACGGTGCCCCAAGCCTCACCTCACGTCAATGAGACCACTTGAAATCAGCAGTCGGGTTTGTCGGCGGTGAAACGTCGCGCCGGGTTCACCGCAGCGCCGAATTCACGCAGGGCTTTGGCGCCGATCAGCAGCGGGTAGTTGAAGCTGCTGCGGTCGGTCAGGTTGACCTCGACCGTGCGCTTGACGTTGCCCAGGCACAGTTCCAGATCGACTACCGGACGTTTGGTGGGCGCCGCGGCATCTTCATCCTCGTCTTCTTCGGAGCGGGTCTTGATCTTGCTGATCCGCGCGACTTTGTGCTCGTAGACCTTGTTGCTCGCATCTTTGGTCGCGAGGCGGAAGCGCACCCACTCATCGCCATCGCGGGTGAAGGTTTCGATGTCTTTGGCTGACAGCGACGCGGTCAGGGCGCCGGTGTCCATTTTCGCCTTGAGGACTTCGCCGCCGATTTCCGGCAGCGCAATGTATTCGTAGCGCCCGTACAGGGTCGGCTCGGCGGCCAGGACCGGCAGGGCCACGAGGGACAGCAATGCGAGGAGGGATTTCACGTGATGGATGTCCTTGGCAGATGGGCAGCGCAATTTTAGACCGTCAGTGGGCAATTCGTTCGTTCTTGAGATCGCTTTGCGGGCAAGCCCGCTCCCACAGGGTTTTGTGTCGTTCAAAAAACTTGCGTACACCCCAATCCACTGTGGGAGCGGGCTTGTCCGCGAAGAGGCCGGAACAGTCACTGGAGCAATTTGATCTGAATGGCATCGAAATATACCGAGACAAAGGTGAAACATTCGTCACCACCGATTTGGCCTGTCGCCCGAAGCTGCTTATCATGGCGCGCCCAAACGCTTCCAAGAGTTACTTATGCGCCGCCTGCTCACCGGCTGTTTCGTTACCCTGCTGCTGTTGCTCAACACCCTCGTCCTGTTCGGACCGCTGATGGTGTTTGCCCTGCTCAAACTGGTCCTGCCCGGCCGCTGGCGTGATTATGCATCCACGGCGGTGATGTGGATCGCCGAGACCTGGGCCGAGATCGACAAGCTGATCTTCCGTCTGTGCATCCCCACACAATGGGACATTCGCGGCGGCGCGGACCTGCGGGTCGACACGTCGTATCTGGTGATCAGCAACCATCAATCCTGGGTCGATATCCCGGCGCTGATCCAGGCACTCAACCGGCGCACGCCGTTTTTCAAATTCTTCCTCAAGAAAGAACTGATCTGGGTACCGTTCCTGGGCCTGGCCTGGTGGGCGCTGGATTACCCGTTCATGAAGCGCTACACCAAGGCGTTTCTGGCAAAGAACCCGCAGTTGGCCGGCAAGGACCTGGAGATCACCAAAGCGGCGTGCGATCTGTATAAACGTCAGCCGGTGACGGTGGTCAATTACCTAGAAGGCACCCGGTTCACGGCGGCGAAAAGCACTCAGCAGCAGTCGCCGTTCACCCATCTGCTCAAGCCCAAGGCCGGCGGCGTGGCGTTTGTGCTGGCGGCAATGGGTGAACAGCTGGACGCCATTCTCGATGTGACGGTGGTGTATCCGCAGCAGAAGATTCCGGGGTTCTGGGATTTGATCAGCGGTAACGTGCCGAGGGTGATCATCGACATCAACACCCGCGAACTCGACCCCGCGCTGTGGCAGGGTGATTACGAGAACGATCCGGCGTTTCGCGAGACGGTCCAGAACTGGGTCAACCAGCTCTGGATCGAGAAGGACCGGCGCATCGACGCCTTGCGCGCCGAGCGCCGCTGAATCAGATGCCGGCGCCCCAGATTCCGCCCAGGCTCTGCAGCAGTGAACCGCCCACGCCCTGTTGACCGAAGTATTGCAGAATCAGCGGGGCAAACTGGCCGATCATGCCGCTGTCCATGCCCAATGCGCTGAACGCGTTGTTCAGGTCGTTGGTGTCCTTGACGTTGCCCAGCGCGTTATCCAGGCCGGCCGCCTTACCGGACGAACCGAGCAACCCGGCGAGGACACCCAGTTCACCACCGCCGGACAACATGTCGATGCCCGGTACGTTTTTGGCCAGTTCCGAATAGTCGGTCGAACTCAATTGATTCTTGGCCAGACCGAGCATCGCTCCGGTGCCGCCAACGACTTGCTGTGGTGTCAGGTTCAACTGGCTGAGCGCACCCAGCAGACCTGCCGTTTCAGAGGTCGGCGCTGCCGCTGTGGCAGCGTTATCGCCATTCATGCCGGAAATGGCATTGGCCGCATCGCTCAGGCTGAACTGAGCAAAGACCGGGCTGGCCGCCAGGGTCATGAGCGATGCCAGTACAAAACCACGTGAAAACTTCATCCAGACA
The DNA here is from genome assembly GCF_002091715.1 of Pseudomonas migulae NBRC 103157. Classification (GTDB taxonomy): domain Bacteria; phylum Pseudomonadota; class Gammaproteobacteria; order Pseudomonadales; family Pseudomonadaceae; genus Aquipseudomonas; species Aquipseudomonas migulae_A. The sequence goes on from NZ_BDAG01000005.1 coordinate 109,249, forward strand.
TCCTCTTGTGCCATGAAAACCGCCGGTAACAGGCGGAAAAGCTGCCGTTTTGACCGGTCTTCCGTCGGCATGTTCCTCAGCGCTACATCCATTTTCAGCCCGCTCGTCTGCGGATTGATGCATGGCTCAAACAAAAACGGCGACCCGAAGGTCGCCGTTCTGTATTGCGTGAAGCCTTATGCCGCGCTGAACAGCTTGTGCGGATCGATCACAAACTTCTTCGGCACGCCCGCATCGAACTCGCCATAGCCTTGCGGTGCCTGATCCAGGCTGATCACCTGAACGCCCACCACTTCGGCGATGTTGATGCGATCCCACATGATCGCCTGCATCAACTGGCGGTTGTACTTCATCACCGGGGTCTGGCCGGTGTGGAAGCTGTGGGATTTGGCCCAGCCCAGACCGAAGCGAATGCTCAGGCTGCCCATTTTCGCGGCAGCATCCACAGCACCCGGATCTTCGGTCACGTACAGGCCCGGGATACCGATTTTGCCGGCAACCCGAACCACGCCCATCAACGAGTTGAGGACGGTGGCCGGAGCCTCGTGTTTGACGCCGTCATGGCCGTGACCGCGCGCTTCGAAGCCCACGGCGTCGACGGCGCAATCCACTTCCGGCTCACCCAGCAGCGCAGCGATCTGTTCGTGCAGTGGGGTGTCCAGGGACAGGTCGGCAATTTCGAAACCTTGCGCCTTGGCGTGGGCCAGGCGGACGGTGTTGACGTCGCCGATGATCACCACCGCAGCGCCCAACAGGCGAGCGGAAGCGGCTGCAGCCAGACCGACCGGGCCGGCGCCAGCGATGTACACGGTGCTGCCCGGGCCAACGCCGGCCGTCACTGCACCGTGGTAACCGGTTGGCAGGATGTCGGAGAGGCAGGTCAGGTCGCGGATTTTTTCCATCGCGCGATCGCGATCAGGCAGTTTCAGCAGGTTGAAGTCAGCGTACGGCACCATCGCGTATTCAGCCTGGCCGCCGGTCCAGTCGCCCATGTCGACGTAACCGTAAGCACCGCCCGGACGCGCCGGGTTCACGCTGAGGCAGACGCCGGTGTGCATTTCCTTGCAGGAACGGCAGCGCCCGCAAGCCACGTTGAACGGAACGGACACCAGGTCGCCGATCTGCAGGTTCTCGACGTCGCTGCCCTTCTCGATCACTTCGCCAGTGATTTCGTGGCCCAGCACCAGACCGGTCTGAGCGGTGGTACGGCCGCGCACCATGTGCTGGTCAGAACCACAGATGTTGGTGGAAACCACGCGCAGGATGACAGCGTGATTGATCTTCCTGCCACGCGGGTCCTGCATTTTCGGATAGTCGATTTTCTGTACTTCGACCTTGCCAGCGCCGAGATACACCACACCACGATTGCCAGACATGCTTTCACCTCGCTGTTGTTTTTATGTAGCGGTCGCGTCGCCATGGATCGGCGGCGCGTTGATTGCTCGGGTTATTGCCTGTGTGTGTCTTGTGTTGTCTGTTATGGCCTCATCGCTGGCAAGCCAGCTCCCACAGTGATTGGGGTGTTCACAGAATTTGTGAACGATACAAAACCTGTGGGAGCTGGCTTGCCAGCGATGGCGATCTAAAGAACGACGGTTCTGTTCGCGTTCAAAAACACCCTTCTTTCGATGTGATACCCAACCGCCCTGGCCAATGTCAGCCCTTCGATATCGCGCCCCTTGGCGATCAAATCTTCCGGGTAATGACTGTGATCCACCACCTCCACGCCCTGGGCGATGATCGGCCCCTCGTCCAGATCGTTGTTGATGTAGTGCGCTGTGGCACCGACCAGTTTCACGCCCTTGTTGTAGGCCTGGTGATAAGGCTTGGCGCCCTTGAAACCCGGCAGCAGGGAGTGATGGATGTTGATCGCCTTGCCGTCGAGTTTGCGGCACAGCTCCGGTGACAGAACCTGCATGTACCGCGCAAGGATCACCAGTTCGGCGCCGGAATCCTCGATCACCTGCCACACCTGACGCTCTTGCGCCGGCTTGTCGTTGGGGTCGAGCGGGAAGTGGTAATACGGGATCTGGTGCCAGTCGGCCAACGGCTTGAGGTCCGGGTGGTTGGAGACCACGGCGGCGACGTCCATCGACAGCTGGCCGATGCGTTGGCGGTAAAGCAAATCGTTGAGGCAGTGATCGGCCTTAGAGACCATGATCACCACTTTGGGCCGATGGTGCGGCGGGGTCAGCTCGAAGATCATGCCGAAGGACTGACCACGTTCTTCGAGGCCTGCGCGAAAGGCTTGTTCGTCAAAGCCGTCGGGCTGACGGAACTCCACGCGAATGAAGAACCGGCCCGAAAGCCGATCATCGAAGGAATGGTGCTCAGTGACGTAGCAGCCCTGCTCGAACAGAAAGCGGGTCACCGCGTCCACGGTGCCGAGAACGCTTGGGCAGTCGGCGGTCAGAATCCATGTGTCTGGGGCGCGGCTCATAGTGCGGTGACTCCTGTTGTTATGGGCAACCGCTGCGCGGTTGATCGCCAGCAAGCCGGCTCCTACAGTTTTCTGTCGTTCACAAATGATGTGTAGGACACGGGCCTGCAGGAGCCGGCTTGCTGGCGATAAAATCTCAAGCCTGGACGCTAAGCCCGTACTCAGCCGACGCATCCTGCAACCACAACCACCAGTAATCCGAGAAGCTGCGGCGGATCAGCAGTTCCCAAGTGTCTTCGGCGGTGTGGCGGATCACCAGTTGCGACTTGGCGAACACGGTGCCCACTGCCTTGCCGACCGGGAAGCTGTTCGGGTGCACGTCGTAGCTGGTGGATTTCATCAGCACCTGGCGTACGTTCGGGCCGCTCAGTTCGAGGATCTGCTGACCGCCGCTGACGTTGACGATCTGGATGTGCAGGTCGCCCAGCGCTTCACGCAGTTTCTGCTCGGCGGCGAATTCTTCGCCGGTTGGCACGATCAGCAGCCATTCATCCGGCCCCATCCATTGCAGGCTGGTTTCGCCTTTGACGATGACACTCAGTGCGCCTGGCAATTCGATGCCGAGGGCCTTGTGCACGCCTGCGGCAAACGCGGCATCGTGGCCATCACCACGGAGGGTCAGGTGGCCGAGGAGTTTTTTCTCACGCACGATCACGCCGGCGTTTTTGCGGCCCTTGCCGACCAGGCTGGCGAGGTCGGCATGATGCAGCGACGACTCGGCCTTGGCCCCGGTGGTTGGGCGTTGTTGGTAAACATTGGCTGCGGTCATAAAGCACCTGTTCCTGAATTCTGTTGATGGTGCGGTTGCCTCCTGTAGGAGCCGGCTTGGTGGCGATCCGGACGACGCGGTGTATCAGGTGCACCGCGTTATCGTTCATCGCCAGCAAGCCGGCTCCTACAGTCATAATCACATCCGGCAATCACACGTTCTGGCGATCACCCTTTGGATCGAAGAACACCGAAGAAACGATTTCCGCCTCGATCACGCTGCCATCGGCCAGCGGTGCGAACACACGCTCACCGATGCGCTTCAGGCCGCCTTTGACCACGCCCATGGCAAACGAATAGCCCAGGGAGTTGTGCAGGTAGCTGGAGGTGACGTGACCGACCATCGTCATCGGGATCGTCTGCTTGGTGTTGAACACCAGTTGCGCACCTTCCGGCAGCCATTTGGTCGGATCGATCGGCTTCAGGCCCACCAGCTGTTTACGTTGATCACGCACGCAGTCTTCGCGGTTCATGCCACGCCAGCCGATCCACGAGAACGGTTTGGTGCGACCGACACACCAGCCCATGTTCAGGTCATCCGGAGTCATCGAGCCGTCGGTGTCCTGACCGACGATGATGAAGCCTTTCTCGGCCCGCAGGATGTGCATGGTTTCGGTGCCGTACGGCGTCAGGTTGTACTTTTTGCCGGCCTCGACGATTTTCTCGAGCACGCCCATGGCGTAGTCGGCCTGTACGTTGACTTCGTACGACAGCTCACCGGTAAACGAGATCCGGAACACCCGCGCTGGCACACCGCCGACCAGGCCTTCTTTCCAGGTCATGAACGGGAAAGCTTCGTTGCTCAGATCGATGTCGGTCACTTCGCTGAGCAGCTTGCGGCTGTTCGGCCCGGACAGGGTCATGGTTGCCCAGTGATCCGTCACGGAAGTGAAGTACACCTTCAGGTCTGGCCATTCGGTCTGTTGGTAGATTTCCAGCCATTGCAGCACGCGTGCAGCGCCGCCGGTGGTGGTGGTCATCACGAAATGGTTGTCGGCCAGGCAGGCAGTCACGCCGTCGTCGAAAACCATGCCGTCTTCTTTGCACATCAGGCCGTAACGGGCCTTGCCCACGTCGAGCTTGGTCCAGGCGTTGGTGTAGATGCGGTTGAGGAACTCACGCGCATCCGGGCCTTGAATGTCGATCTTGCCGAGGGTCGACGCATCCAGCAGGCCGACGCTGTCGCGAACGGCTTTGCATTCGCGTTTCACCGCGGCATGAATGTCTTCACCGTTTTTCGGGAAGTACCAAGGACGCTTCCATTGACCGACGTCTTCGAACTCGGCGCCGTTCTTCACGTGCCAGTGATGCAGCGCGGTGAAGCGGACAGGTTCAAAGATGTGCCCACAGTGACGGCCGGCCACGGCGCCGAAGGTGACCGGCGTGTAGTTCGGACGGAACATGGTGGTGCCCATCTGCGGGATGGTCACGTTCAGCGAACGGGCGGCGATGGCCAGGCCGTTGACGTTGCCGAGCTTGCCCTGGTCAGTACCGAAGCCCAGTGCGGTGTAGCGTTTGACGTGCTCAACCGACTCGAAGCCTTCGCGGGTCGCCAGTTCGATGGCGGCGGCGGTGACGTCGTTTTGCAGGTCGACGAATTGCTTCGGCGCACGTGCGGTGCTCTTTTCGTGCGGCACCTGGAACAGCGCCAGGGTTGGCTCTTCCAGACGGCTCAGGGCTTTCGGCAAGGTGCCTTCGACCACGCTGAAACCGGCTTCGCTGGCTGCGCGAGCGCCGCCTTCGAAACCATCGGCCAGGGAATCGCCGAGGCCATAGACGCCGTTGATGCCACCGACGCACACGCGTTTCTGCGGTGCTTCGCCCGGTACGAAACCGAGGATATCTTCACGCCAGATCGGCTTGCCGCCCAAATGCGACGCCAGGTGAACCACCGGGCTGTAACCGCCGGAACTGGCGATCAGGTCGCAATCAAGCCATTCGCCAGGACTGGTCACGGCGTGTGCTTTCACATCGATCGCGGCAACGCGAGCGGCGGTCACGTGTTTGCTGCCACGGGCCTCGATCACGGCACTGCCGGTCAGGATGCGAATGCCTTTGGCACGGGCTTCTTCCACCAGCGCACCACGCGGGTTGCTGCGGGCATCAGCGATGGCCACGACTTGCAGGCTGGCGTCGAGCCAATCCAGCGCAACGCGGTAGGCGTGATCGTTGTTGGTCGACAGCACCAGCTTCTTGCCCGGTGCCACGCCGTAACGGCGCACGTAAGTCGAGACTGCACCGGCAAGCATGTTGCCCGGCACGTCGTTGTTGCCGTAAACCAGCGGACGCTCGTGAGCGCCGGTCGCCAGGACCACGCGCTTGGCGCGAACCCGGTGAATGCGCTGACGCACCTGGCCAATCGGGGCGCGGTCGCCGAGGTGATCGGTCAGGCGCTCGTGAATGGTCAGGAAGTTATGGTCGTGGTAACCGTTGACGGTGGCGCGCGGCAACAGCAGCACGTCCGGGGTGTCTTTCAGTTCGGCAATGACGCTGGCGACCCACTCGGTGGCTGGCTTGCCGTCGAGGCTTTCGCGGGAATCGAGCAGGCTGCCGCCGAACTCTTCCTGTTCATCAGCCAGGATCACGCGGGCACCGCTGCGCGCAGCGGCCAGTGCAGCGGCCAGGCCAGCAGGGCCGGCGCCGACGATCAGCACGTCGCAGTGCTGGTTCATGTAGTCGTAGGTGTCCGGATCGTTCTCGGTCGGCGAGCGGCCAAGACCGGCGGCCTTACGAATGTACTTCTCGTAAGTCATCCAGAACGATTGCGGGTACATGAAGGTTTTGTAGTAGAAGCCCGGCGGCATCAGCTTGCCACCGACCTTGCCGAGAATTCCCATCATGTCGTTGTTCACGCTCGGCCAGCCGTTGGTGCTGGTGGCGACCAGGCCTTGGTACAGCGCTTGTTGCGTGGCGCGTACGTTCGGGATCTGCGTGGCTTCGGTCGCGCCGATCTGCAGCACGGCATTCGGCTCTTCGGCGCCGGCGGCGAAGATGCCGCGCGGACGGGAATACTTGAAGCTGCGGCCGATGATGTCGACACCGTTGGCCAACAGGGCAGCGGCCAGGGAGTCGCCTTCAAAGCCTTTGTAGACCTGGCCGTTGAAGGTGAAGCTCAGCACCTTGTTGCGGTCGATCCGTCCGCCGTTGGACAGGCGATTGATCTGGCTCATACCTTCTCTCCCAGAGCCGTGGTGGCCGCTTTCGGGCTATCGGTCTTGTCGGTGAATTGTGGCTTGGTGCCGATCTTGTAGGTCTCGAGAATCTCGTAGGTCACGGTGTCGCGGGTGGCGTTGAAGTACTGACGGCAACCGGCGGCGTGAATCCACAGTTCGTGGTGCAGACCGCGAGGGTTATCGCGGAAGAACATGTAGTCGCCCCACTCCTCGTCGGTGCAGCTGTTCGGATCCAGTGGACGCGGGATGTGCGCCTGGCCGGATGCGTGGAATTCCTCTTCGGAGCGCAGCTCGCCGCAGTGAGGACAGAAGATATGCAACATGGGGATTTCTCCTGTTAGTGGGCAACCGCAGCAGCGCCGTGTTCATCGATCAACGCACCGTTGTGGAAACGGTCGATGGAGAAAGGTGCGGCCAATGGGTGCATTTCACCCTTGGCCAGGCTTGCGGCAAATACGTTGCCCGAGCCAGGTGTAGCCTTGAAGCCGCCGGTGCCCCAACCGCAGTTGAAGAACATGTTCGGGACCGGGGTTTTCGAAATGATCGGGCACGCGTCCGGCGTGGTGTCGACGATGCCGCCCCACTGACGGTTCATGCGTACGCGCGACAGCACCGGGAACATCTCGACGATGGCCTGGATGGTGTGTTCGATCACCGGGTACGAACCACGCTGGCCGTAGCCGTTGTAGCCGTCGATACCGGCGCCGATCACCAGGTCGCCCTTGTCGGACTGGCTGATGTAGCCGTGTACGGCGTTGGACATGATCACGCTGTCGATAATCGGCTTGATCGGCTCGGATACCAGCGCTTGCAGCGGATGGGATTCGATCGGCAGACGGAAACCGGCGAGCTTGGCCATGTGCCCGGAGTTACCGGCCGTGACCACACCGACGCGCTTGGCACCGATGAAGCCCTTGTTGGTTTCAACACCGATGCACACACCGTTTTCCTTGCGGAAACCGATCACTTCGGTCTGCTGGATCAGGTCCACGCCGAGTGCGTCAGCGGCACGGGCAAAGCCCCACGCCACGGCATCGTGACGGGCCACGCCGCCGCGACGCTGGACGGTAGCGCCCATCACCGGGTAGCGCGTGTTTTTCGAGCAGTCGAGGTACGGAATCTCGTCAGCCACTTGCTTGGCATCGAGCAGCTCACCGTCCACGCCGTTGAGGCGGTTGGCGCTGACCCGACGCTCGGAATCACGGATGTCCTGCAGGGTGTGGCACAGGTTGTAAACGCCGCGCTGGGAGAACATCACGTTGTAGTTCAGGTCCTGGGACAGGCCTTCCCACAATTTCATCGCGTGTTCGTACAGGTGCGCCGACTCGTCCCACAGGTAGTTGGAGCGAACGATGGTGGTGTTGCGCGCGGTGTTACCGCCGCCCAGCCAGCCTTTTTCGACCACGGCCACGTTGGTGATGCCGTGTTCCTTGGCCAGGTAGTAAGCCGTGGCGAGACCATGCCCGCCACCGCCGACGATGACCACGTCATAGACCTTTTTAGGGGTCGGCGTGCGCCACATTTTCTGCCAGTTTTCGTGATGGCTGAGGGAGTGTTTGAAGAGGCCGAAGCCCGAGTAGCGTTGCATAGTCATTTACTCCAAAACCGCGCTCAGCGATAAACCGGGAAATCTGCGCACAGGGCCGACACTTGCTGCGCGACATTGGCCTCGACATCGGCGTCGCCGAGGTTGTCGAGGATGTCGCAGATCCAGCCGGCCAGCGTGACGCACTGGGTCACCTTGAAGCCGCGCGTGGTCACCGCCGGGGTGCCGATGCGCAGGCCGGAAGTGACGAACGGCGACTGTGGATCATTCGGGACAGCGTTCTTGTTCACAGTGATGTGGGCGCGACCGAGTGCTGCATCCGCCTCTTTGCCGGTGAGGCCCTGACGGATCAGGCTGACCAGGAACAGGTGGTTGTCGGTGCCGCCGGACACTACATCGTAGCCGCGTTTGATAAATACGCCGGCCATGGCCTGGGCGTTATCGATCACTTGTTGTTGGTAAGCCTTGAAACCTGGCTCCAGCGCTTCCTTGAAGCACACGGCCTTACCCGCGATCACGTGCATCAGCGGGCCGCCCTGGGCACCCGGGAAGACTGCTGCGTTGAGCTTCTTCTCGATTTCTTCGTTGGCCTTGCACAGGATCAGGCCGCCACGTGGACCGCGCAGGGTCTTGTGGGTGGTGGTAGTGACCACGTCGGCATACGGCAGCGGGTTCGGGTACAGACCGGCAGCGACCAGACCGGCGACGTGAGCCATGTCGACGAACAGCAGCGCACCGACTTTGTCAGCGATCTGACGGAAACGTGGGAAATCGAGGGTCTTGGAGTAAGCCGAGAAGCCGGCAACGATCATCTTCGGCTTGCATTCGACGGCCAGGCGCTCGACTTCGTCGTAGTCGATCAGGCCGGTCTTGGTGTCGATGCCGTACTGCACGGCGTTGTACAGCTTGCCCGAGGACGACACTTTGGCGCCGTGGGTCAGGTGACCGCCATGGGCCAGGCTCATGCCCAGAATGGTGTCGCCGGCTTGCAGCAGGGCCAGGTACACGGCGCTGTTGGCCGAGGAACCGGAGTGAGGCTGCACGTTGGCGTAATCGGCGCCGAACAGTTGCTTGGCGCGTTCGATGGCCAGGGCTTCAACCTTGTCCACGTGCTCGCAGCCACCGTAGTAGCGCTTGCCCGGATAGCCTTCGGCGTATTTGTTGGTCAGGCCACTGCCTTGCGCTTCCATGACGCGTTTGCTGGTGTAGTTCTCTGACGCGATCAGCTCGATGTGATCTTCCTGGCGTTGCTCCTCGGCATTCATCGCCGCCAGCAGTGCATCGTCGTAACCCTTGATCTGGTCTTGCTTGCTGAACATCGCGTCTCTCCCAGCGGCGGCGGTGCGCCATTCGTCTCGGTGAGGCACGTACCTGTCGGCAGTGCCCTTTGATGCGATGGTATGACCGGCGCAGACAGGTCAAATGCCTACGGACGCCACGCAAAGGTGCGTTTACGACATGGACTGAAATGGCCGCACCTGACTCGATCGCAAGATCAACATAGATCCCTGTGGGAGCGGGCTTGCTCGCGATGGCGGCGGGTCAGCCGACATCCATGCCGGATGTGACGCCGCCATCGCGAGCAAGCCCGCTCCCACAAGGGTTATGCGGCGATCTGGCGGACGAGCAATAGCAGTAGAAAGTGCAGCGGATAGAGTGCATACGCCCAACGCCGCATCGGCGGTGGCTTGAAATGCCCGGCATGTCGCAACAAGAACAAACCGAGCAATGGCGCGATCAGACAAATGGCTATGCCGAACAGGGCGGCGCTGCTGCCGAACCGGGCCGAGGCAAACAACACCTGCCATTGATTGGCAGCCATGCACACCCATCCCGGCAACAGACTGAAATACCAGGGGCGCCTGATCACCAGCAGCATCGCCAGCGGCAGCAGAACGCCAAAGAAACCGAACATCAGGCGTTCCGAGAACACCGCCGCCAGGACCAGCGCGCCAGCCGCGAGCAGTCGCGATTGCAGCGTTTCCTGCTGCCAGCCACGTGCGACCAACAATCCAAGCGTCAGCGTAGGCAACACGTTCAACGTATCGGGATCGGGAATAAACATCCTGTAAGGGATTTCGCTGACGGCACTGAACAGCAACAACCAGCCCAGATACCGCCACTGATGTGTGACTTCCCGTGCCCGCGAAACATTCGCCGCCATCGCCAGACAAAACCACGGAAACGCCAACCGGCCGGGAGCATAAAGAATATCGACGGAGTAACCGACATATCGCAGGTGATCGAGCACCATGCTCAGCAGCGCCAGCCACTTCAGCAGATCCAGTGCCCCATCCCTTTGTGTCATGTGCATAATTGCCCGTCGTCTCGGTATTTTTCTGTCAGACGCATCCTGTGTGCTCCCCGGATGATCTTCGGTAAAGTGCGCACCATCATTGACCACGAGGCGCTTCACCATAAGCGCCCCGACCACGGAAAGCAGGGCTATGACCGATAAGAGCCAACAATTCGCCAGCGACAACTATTCCGGTATCTGCCCTGAAGCCTGGGCGGCGATGGAACTGGCCAACCACGGCCACCAGCGCGCCTACGGCGACGATGAATGGACCGCCCGCGCGTCCGATCAATTCCGCAAATTGTTCGAAACCGACTGTGAAGTGTTCTTCGCCTTCAACGGCACCGCCGCCAACTCACTGGCCCTGTCGTCGCTGTGCCAGAGTTACCACAGCGTAATCTGCTCGGAAACCGCCCACGTCGAAACCGACGAATGCGGCGCGCCGGAATTCTTCTCCAACGGCTCCAAACTGCTGGTCGCCCGCACCGAAAACGGCAAGCTGACCCCGGAATCGATCCGCGAAGTGGCCCTCAAGCGCCAGGACATCCACTACCCGAAACCGCGCGTCGTGACCCTGACCCAAGCCACCGAAGTCGGCAGCGTCTATACCCCGGAAGAAATCCGCGCCATCAGTGCCACGTGCAAAGAACTGGGCCTGAACCTGCACATGGACGGCGCACGCTTCTCCAACGCCTGCGCATTTCTTGGTTGCTCGCCAGCGGACCTGACCTGGAAGGCCGGGGTCGATGTCCTGTGCTTCGGCGGCACGAAAAACGGCATGGCCGTGGGTGAAGCGATTCTGTTCTTCAACCACAAACTGGCCGAAGACTTCGACTACCGCTGCAAGCAGGCCGGTCAGCTGGCGTCCAAGATGCGCTTCCTCTCGGCGCCGTGGGTCGGGATTCTGGAAAACGACGCCTGGCTCAAATACGCCCGCCACGCCAACCATTGCGCGCAGTTGCTGGCCGAGCTGGTCAGCGACATTCCCGGCGTGGAACTGATGTTCCCGGTGCAGGCCAACGGCGTGTTCCTGCAACTTTCGGAACCGGCCATCGCCGCACTGACCGCCAAAGGCTGGCGCTTCTACACCTTCATCGGCAACGGTGGCGCACGCTTCATGTGCTCGTGGGACACCGAGGAAGAGCGCGTTCGCGAACTGGCGGCGGATATCCGCGAAGTCATGTCGAGATAAGCCATCTGACACACGACAACTTGTAGGGGCCGGCTTGCTGGCGATGGCGGTGTGTCAGACATGCCGCATTGCAGCGTTCGCCAGCAAGCCGGCTTCTACAGGTGACCACGCCTTGGTCTACATTAAGTCGCTCACATAACAATAATCAGGAGCGCACGCATGTCATTACAAGGCAAAACCCTGTTCATTACTGGCGCCAGTCGCGGGATTGGCCGTGAGATCGCACTGCGGGCTGCGCGGGATGGGGCCAACATTGTGATTGCGGCCAAAAGTGCCGAACCGCATCCGAAGCTGCCGGGCACGATTTTCAGCGTCGCGAAGGAAGTCGAAGCGGCGGGAGGCAAGGCACTGGCCTTGCAGGTGGATGTGCGCGATGAAGTAGCGGTGCGTGAAGCCTTGGCCCGGGCCAACGAACATTTCGGCGGTATTGATGCGCTGATCAACAACGCCGGCGCAATCAAGCTGACCGGCGTTCAGCACATCGAACTCAAGCGCTTTGACCTGATGCACCAGATCAACACCCGCGCCGTGTTGCTGTGCAGTCAGGCCGCCCTGCCCTATTTGAAGAAGAGCAGCGGCCATATCCTCAATCTGTCACCGCCACTCAACCTGGCCACCAAATGGTTCGCCCAATACAGCCCGTACACCGTAACCAAATACGGCATGAGCATGCTCACGCTGGGCATGAGCGAGGAATTCAGGAATTACGGCATCAGCGTCAACTCGCTGTGGCCGCAAACCATGATCGCCACCGCCGCCATCGAGTTTCAGCTGGGTTCTCGCGAGTCCTTCAAACATGCGCGCACGCCGGCGATCATGGCGGACGCCGCCCATGTGATTCTGGACAGCGGCGGTCGCAGCATTACCGGGCGGTTGCTGATTGATGAGGAGATTCTGCGGGAAAACGGGGTGACGGATTTTGAAGGGTATCGGTTTGAGCCGGGCTCCACCGACAACCTGATGCCAGACCTGTTTGTCGACTGAAATACCACCCCTGTGGGAGCGGGCTTGCTCGCGAAAGCGCCGGATCAGTCAACATCAGTGTTGACTGTCAGTACGCCTTCGCGAGCAAGCCCGCTCCCACATTTGGTTTTGCGGTGTGCGTTAAAACTCGATGCGCACATCACCCTTCGGCACGCTGCAGCACGAAAGAATGTATCCCTCGGCTTCGTCTTCCTCGGTGATCCCGCCGTTGTGGTCCATCTCGACCTCGCCTCCCAGCTTCATCACCTTGCACGTCCCGCAGATCCCCATCCCGCAGGCCTTTGGAATCAACAGACCCAGCTTGGCAGCAGCGGCGTGGACCGTTTCCCCCGGTGCAACGCGAATGCTCTTGCCGGACGCGGTGAATTCCACCTGGTGCAGATCCGCCACGTCGATGTCCGGTGCATCTGCGGCAATTTCGGCTTGCTCCACCGCATCGGCACGGGCTTCCGGTGGCGTGGCACCGAAGGACTCCTCGTGATACCGCTTCATGTCGAAACCGACGGCTTCGAGCATGCGTTTCACCGCGTTCATGTACGGCGTCGGCCCGCAGCAGAACACTTCGCGCTCCATGAAGTCCGGTGCCATCAGTTCAAGCATCTTGTGGTTCAGGTAACCGCGATAACCGGCCCACGGCTCGCCCAGACCATGCTTCTCGCAGATCAGGTGCAGGCTGAAGTTGTCGATTCGCGACGCCATGTGTTCCAGCTCGCGGTGATAAATGATGTCTTTGGGCGAACGGGCGCTGTGGATAAACACCATGTCGACGTTGCCGTTGGTGTCGTAGAACCAGCGCGCCATGGACATGACAGGTGTGATGCCGACGCCGCCGCTGAGGTACAGGACCTTGGGCGCGGGAAAATCCATGGCGTTGAACAGCCCGACCGGCCCGTGCACTGCCAGTTCCTGGCCCTCATGCAGGGTGTCGTGCAGCCAGTTGGAGACCTTGCCGCCCGGCACGCGCTTGATCGTTACCGAAAAGCTGTACGGCACCGACGGCGAGCTGGAAATGGTATAGGAGCGCATGATCGGCACGCCTTCGATTTCCAGCTCCAGGGTGACGAACTGCCCGGGCTTGAAGAAGAACAGGATCGGCTGGTCAGCCATAAAACAGAAGGTGCGCACATCCCAGGTTTCCTGGATGACTTTGACGCAACGGACGATGTGTCGGCCATTGGCCCAGGTCTGGGTGGTTACCGGATTCAGGAAGCTGTTGGACATGCTGTTCTCCACCGCCGATGGTCGGCCTTATGTTGGCGATTCTGCGTATAGCGCAGAACACCCATTTACCTATCTGCGACATTCACATACTTATCGCGACCAGCCCGCATATACCGGGGGTTGCGCGTCGGGAACAGATTGGGCCATGTCGCCCATGGATAAGGTTCTGGCCAGCGCCGGCCCCACACTCGCTCCATACCAAGACACAACCTTTACACCTTGCGTAGCAAACCTGATCAGCCACTTTCGCGGCCACGCAGATGGCCTTGAGGAAACACACGATGGACGTCACCACTACCCTGAGCCTGGGCGATCCACTGGAACCCGCACGCAAGGCCACCGCGCAGATGCTGCAAGAGCGCGAACGTACTTTCTCGCTGCCGCAGCCGTTTTACTCTGACGAGCGGCTGTTTGATATCGACATGCAGGAGATCTTCCAGAAAGAGTGGTTGATCGCCGGCATGACCTGCGAAATCCCGACCAAGGGCAACTACCTGACCCTGCAGGTCGGCAAGAACCCGATCATCGTGATTCGCGGTGCCGAGGGCGTGGTGCATGCGTTCCACAACGTCTGCCGCCACCGCGGTTCGCGGCTGTGCACCAGTGAAAAAGGCAAGGTTGCCAAGCTGGTCTGCCACTACCACCAGTGGACATACGAACTGGACGGTCGCCTGCTGTTCGCCGGCACTGAAATGGGCGCCGACTTCGACATGAAGCAGTACGGCCTCAAGCCGGTGAACGTGAAGACTGCCGGTGGCTACATCTTCATCAGCCTGTCGGAGAACCCGCCGGCCATTGATGACTTCCTGTCGACGCTCAACCATTACATGGAACCGTACGACATGGAAAACACCAAGGTGGCGGTGCAAACCACCTTGATGGAAAAGGCCAACTGGAAGCTGGTGCTGGAAAACAACCGCGAGTGCTACCACTGCAACGCGTCGCACCCGGAATTGCTGAAAACCCTGCTGGAATGGGACGACGTCACCGACCCGCGCGCCGATCAGGCGTTCAAGGATCACGTCGCAGCCTCCGCCGCTGCCTGGGAAGCCGAGAAGATCCCTTACGCCCACGCCAGTTTCGGCCTGCGTAACCGCATCGTGCGCATGCCGCTGCTCAAGGGCACCGTGTCGATGACCATGGACGGCAAACAGGGCTGCGCCAAACTCATGGGCCGCATCAAGAACCCGGACCTGGGCTCGATGCGCATCCTGCACCTGCCGCACTCGTGGAACCACTGCATGGGTGACCACATCATTGTGTTCACCGTATGGCCGATCAGCGCGCAGGAAACCATGGTCACCACCAAGTGGATCGTGCACAAGGACGCGGTCGAAGGCGTGGACTACGACGTGGAGCGCATGCGCCAGGTCTGGGATGCCACCAACGATCAGGACCGTCGCCTGGCCGAAGAGAACCAGCGCGGGATCAACTCCACTGCTTATCAGCCAGGGCCTTATTCCAAGACCTATGAGTTTGGTGTGGTGAACTTTGTGGACTGGTACAGCGAGCGTCTGTTGAACAACCTTGGTGCTGAGCCTGCGCCGTACCTCAAAGGGGTTCCGGTTCAAGGCTAAGAGCAAAAGCTTCGCGAGCAAGTCGAATCGTCGCACCGCCGCTCCCACATTGGATCTACGTTGTGCACAAATCTTGTGGTCAACACGGTCAAGTGTGGGAGCGGCGGTGCGACGATTCGACTTGCTCGCGAAGGCACCCTAATGGTCACCGCCTTTCTTTCTCCATACCCTCCCCTCCATAGATCTGTACGAAATATGATCTATTCCGTTCAGCGCTATGCCGTTCGTGGCGTCCAGCCTTCAGCAAACAAGTTATCCACACCTCCACCCACAGCTAATGGGGACAAGTGTGTGACGACCCATAATTTTCTCCACAGAAACCGAAGAAAATCCGTGACTTATGCAGAAGCAGGGTTTTGAGCGGCGATTGGCTGTTTTTTGACCTGACGCCTGAAAGCCACGAAACACGTGGCCTGCGGAGGATGGCGAACACCTTATCCACAGAAGCGCCAACAGACTTTGGGGGCAACTTTGGCGAATCTGTGGAAAACCGCCGGAAGCCGCGATAAATCGGGGTTTGCGAGAGGTTTATCAGCGTAAAACTGTGATTTGGTTGTTTTTTAATCATCCACCTGAAAGCCCCGTTTTATAAGGCCTGCAGCCGACAGCGAACATCTTATCCACAGAAGCGCCAACAGAGATTGGGGGCAAGTATTGTTGCCCGCCTAAACTTATCCTCGGGAAAAAGCCCGTAAAAACCGTAAGTTAGGCTGGTTGTTTTTTGTACGAAGGCTTGCAGGGCTTGAATACCGTGGCGTGCAGCGAGGGGTGAACATGTTATCCACAGAAACGCTAACAGGGATTGTGGGTAACCGTCATCAAACCCTGTTGAAACATGACAGCCCCGAGGCGATATCCAGATTCAGCTCATAGTCATTGAACGCCCCCCAGCCGAGCAGGATCGAAGGCACGTACTGCCCGAGCAGCATGGACGGCGGAATTGTGTAGTCCGGGTAGTATTTGTAGGTGATCGACCGGATGCGTCCGGCCAGGCTCAACTCGCCCCTGTAGGTCCGGTGACTCGGCGTGACGTTGTCCGGTGAATGGCCGGGCGAGGACGAGGTCAGGTAATCCACATTGCCTGTGTCGATAATCGCCAGCGTTGCCCGACGATCCAGCCGCGCGGCAATGGTCAGTCGTTGATTGAAGTCCATGCGCGCGTAGGTGATGGGCGAATCACATCGCGTGGGCGGTGCCGCGTTAATCTCCAGGGTCTTTTTCGTGACCTTCAAACGCCCTGACTTACCGATCAGATCAAGCCCCAACAAGTTATCCCGGTCACTGACAAACACCAGGACATTCCTGAATTCGCGTGCACCTATCTTCAGGGACTCCAGGATTCCCAGTTGGGCTGCCAGGTCTCGCTCACCGTAGAACGTGCTGTAGCCGTAATGGGAGTCGGTCAATAACCTGATGCCCATCAACTTCGCAGTTTCAGTGTTGACCCGTGTTTGAGGGGCTCCCGTATCAAGAATGAAGCGCGCCGAAACCCCATTGGCCGCTTTGACGTCGATGTAGGGCAACACTTCGTCGGTCGATTGGCCGTCACTGGGGTAAGGATGGATCGGCAGTACTTCGTGGTGCTTTGTTTGGGTCACCGAGAAATCGGCGACCTGACGCAAGGTCGCGAGCGATTCGCTGCCGAACATGGAAAACAACGGTTTGAGCTCAGGGTCATTCGCGATGGCCCCGGCGTGACGGCGCTTGATCGCCAGGTAGTAATCGGGAAGCTGGTTGGCGGCCTTGTCCTCGAACATTCTGGCGAGAACGGACACTGAACACTTCAGGTTTTTTTCAGGATCGCGTACGTCGTCGCACTGCTGCTTCATCTGCGCCAGGGAAGCGCTGCGCCCCGGTTCAGACTCGATCCATGTATAGAAATCCGGCGCTTCCCTATCAGCCGTCGAATTCGTGGAGACACAGAGAAAAACCATCAGGGCACAGATCAGACATGGCACACGCCGATTGACCGCGCTCATGATCGACCCATGCCTGAAACCGCGTTGTTTGAATTAGCGCTGCTGCCAGTTCGGGCAGCTCATAGAGAAATGTAGTTCACTAGGGCCACTGCATGAGGTAGGCCTCACCGGTCACCCGAATCATCGGGTGAGGGGTGATCAGGCAGGTATCGACGATTCGAAAGCCATGGCGCTCGTAAAACCGACGGGCACCGGTGTTGACGGCGTAGTCGATCAGGCTCAACCCCTTGAGGCCCAACTGGCTGGCGCGCTCGTGAGCGTGCGCGAGGAACTGTTTGCCCAGGCCCTGATTTCGCCAGCCTTCGTGCAGCGCCAGGCTGGAGATGTAGAGCGTGTCGGGGATTTCCATGTCGGCATATGGCGCCAGCACCGGGTCGGTGGTGGGTTCGGCCAGGGGATCGTGACGCATTGTGTAGCTGTGCATCATGCCGACGACCTGCCCGTCTGCTTCGGCAATCAGGCAGTTCTGCCAGGAGAAATCCACATCGTCGCGGGCGTAACGACTGGCCCCCACTTCCAACAGATCCTGGCCCGGCTCTGCCAGTTGGCTCCAGATGTAATCCGAAGCCCCCTCTGACGAAATCTGGAACAGACGAGCAATCTCCCGCGCATCCGCGCGCTGGGCCGAACGAAATTTTACGGTCATGGTTTTCCCTTGTGGGAGCGGGCTTGCTCGCGAACGCGGTGTGTCAGGCAATTTTACTGTCGATTGAAACTCCGCGTTCGCGAGCAAGCCCGTTCCCACATTTTGATGTGTGGTGATTGTGAGTCAGCGAACCACGCCTTCTTCGATCAACAACTTGAGAATCGCCTCGGCACCCGCTTGTGCGGTCACGCCTTTGAGCACTTGTCCGCCGCCGCCACTGGCCTTTGCCGTCGCGGCTTTCATCCGGTCTGCGCCGCTTTTGGCTTTGATCACTTTCAAGCGTTTAGGCCGCGGTTTGGCAGGTTGCAATGTAGCGACCGCCAGCAGTTCATCGTCGATCACTTCGACTTCATCCGCCTGCAACACACCGCGCCGGGCCGGGCCGTAGGCGCTCTGCCGAGGCTTCGGCGCCGCGTTATCCACTGTCGCGAGAAACGGCAGCCGTACCTTCAAACGACGACGCTGGCCACGGGGCAAGGCTTGCAGCACCAGGGCCGAATTGCCGTCGATGGACTCGACCTGCGCCAGCCCGACCACCAGCGGCCAGCCGAGGCTTTCCGCCAGCAGAAACGGCAGCATGCCCGAGCCTTCACCGGTTTCAGCCTGGCTGCCGGTCAGCACGACTTGCGCACCCGCGTCGCGCAGATAGGCGGTCAACGCCGGCAATGCATCGGCGCCCTGCGGTTGTTCCAGCACATGCAGCTGTTCCAGGCCCATGCCCAGGTAAGCGCGCAACGCCGGTTCCGCGACGTCGCCGGCATGCAGCACTTGCAGGTTATCCCCAGCCAGTTGCAGACCCAGTTCCACGGCCCGCGCATCCTGCTCCGCGCGACGTGGCCGGCCGGAAGTCGGGTGGGCGCCGATGGACACCAGGCTGATGATTTTCGTGCTCATAACCCTTTCCTTCCCTTAAGCCGCATCGCGCTTGGCTTCGTTGCGGTAAGCCTCTACCGCCGCGATCAAGGCTTGAAGTATCTCGGCGCTCTCGCCGATCACCGATAGGTCGGCCCGTTTGATCATGTCGCAGCCAGGGTCGAGGTTGATCGCCACCACCTTGTCGCAGGCACCGATGCCTTGCAGGTGTTGGATCGCCCCGGAAATCCCCACCGCCACGTAAACGCGCGCGGTGACCCAGGTGCCGGACGCGCCGACCTGACGGTCGCGCGCCATGAAACCATCGTCCACTGCCACGCGTGACGCGCCTTCGGTGGCGCCGAGGGCTTGGGCGGTTCTGTGGAAAAGTCCCCAATCCTTGACCCCGTTGCCGCCGGAGAAGATGAACTCGGCTTCGGCCATCGGAATCGCCGCCGGGTCCACGGCCACAGCGCCCAGATCCTCGATCCGCGACAGGCTGCGGGCCACGGTTGTGGATAACTCCACCGGCAAGGCTTCGTGTCGGGTTTCGCTGACGGGTTCGGCACATTCGACGGCAGCCAGGATCAAGCGTGCAACCGGGCGCGCAAGGTCTTGCAAGCCAGCACCGGCGCGGCCGATGCATTCCTGATCCTTGACCTGCCAGACCCGCGTGGCCGGGCGTTCGCCCAGTGCAGCGGCAAAGCGTCGACCGAGTTCGCCGCCACCGCTGCGGCTGTCCGGCAGCAGCCAATGGCGCGGGCTGAACTGGTTATCCACAGCCCGCAGGCCCTGGACCCGTTGTTCCGGTGCATAACCGCTGAATTCCTCGCCTTCGAGTACCAACAAGCGATCGACGCCTGCGGTGGCGAAGGCGCTCTCCTTGTGTTCGCCGAAGACCACGGCCAATACCGCGCCATCTTTGCCGGCCAATTGATGCGCCAGTCCGAGCAAATCGCGGTCGTGGCTGCTCAAGCGGCCGCCGACCATGTCCGGCACCACGCTGATGTAAAACGCAGGTGCAGGCACTTGATGCAGCGGCAATTGCACTTCAACAGCGGCCGAGCGTTTGGTCGCCCCGCCCTGCTGAGCGCCACTGCGGTCGATCCGTTTAATGCCGTTCGGGCCGATGAAACCGATGCCATGGGGATTTTTGCGGATGACGCCATTCGGCCCCATCCAGCTGTGTTGCGCCGGTTGCATGGCCGCATGCAGCGGGTGCAGGCGGTTACGGGCAATCCATTCGGCGCGGGGGTCGCGGCGGATAATGTCGCTCATCAGTGGGCCTCCGCAGGTTCACGTTGGGCCGGTGTGGTCGGTTTGCTTGGGGCTGCGTCTTCAAGCAGCGCGTCCGCCACCAGCTCGGCGATGTCCTTGATCAGCGGACGCGGTTCGACCACGCCTTCGAGCATCGCGGTGCACTGTGGGCAGCCCACGGCCACCAGCTCGGCACCGGTTTCGCGGATGTCTTCCATGCGCATGTCGGGGATACGTTGCTTGCCCGGAATGTCGGTGATCGGCGCACCGCCACCACCGCCGCAGCAGCGCGAGCGGAAACCGGAGCGTTGCATTTCCTTGACCTCGATCCCCAGCGCACGCAGTACCTCACGCGGCGCCTCGTATTCGCCGTTGTAGCGACCGAGGTAGCACGGGTCGTGATAGGTCACGCTGTTGCCTTTGTGCTGGCCGAGATTGAGTGCGCCAGCGCTGATGATTTCCGCCATGTAGGTGCTGTGGTGCTGCACGACGTAGTTGCCGTCGAAGGCGCCGTACTCGTTTTTCAGCACGTGGAAGCTGTGCGGGTCGCAGGTGACGATGCGGTTGAAGCTGTACTTGGCCAGGGTCTGGATGTTGCGTTTGGCCAACAACTGGAAGGTGGCTTCGTCGCCCAGACGCCGGGCCACGTCACCGCTGTCGCGCTCTTCAAGACCTAGCACCGCGAAGTCGACCTTGGCCGCTTTCAGCACTTTGACGAAGGCGCGCAAGGTGCGCTGGTTGCGCATGTCGAAGGCACCGTCGCCGACCCAGAACAGCACGTCGACCGACTTCTTCTCGCTCATCAGATTGAGGTTCAAGTCCGCCGCCCAGTTCATCCGCCCGCCCGGCGCGAAACCGCCCGGGTTGTCGGTGGCGATCAGGTTTTCCAGAACTTCGGCACCCTTGTTCGGGGTCGCGCCTTTTTCCAGGGTCAGGTGGCGGCGCATGTCGACGATGGCATCGACGTGCTCGATCATCATCGGGCATTCCTCGACGCAGGCACGGCAAGTGGTGCAGGACCACAAGGTTTCAGCGTCCACCAGACCGTTGACGATCGGTTGATGCGGATTGCCGGCGTGTTCGCCGATCGCTTTGCCCGGATACGGGCTCCCGGCAAACTTGGCGTCGGTGCCACCGGCGAGGCCAACGACCATGTCTTGAATCAGCTTTTTCGGGTTCAGCGGCTGACCGGCGGCGAATGCCGGGCACGCGGCTTCGCACTTGCCGCACTGCACGCAGGCGTCAAAACCGAGCAGTTGGTTCCAGGTGAAATCCTTGGGCGTTTCCACGCCCAGCGGTGCGCTTGGATCGTTGAGGTCCAGCGGCTTCAAACCGGTGGAACGACCACCGCCAAAACGTTCGGCGCGGCGGTGCCAGGCCAGGTGCAGCGCACCGGCGAAGGCGTGCTTCATCGGCCCGCCCCAGGTCATGCCGAAGAACAATTCCGAGACGCCCCAGAGCACGCCGAGCCCGAGGATCACGACCAGGATCCAGCCACCGAAGTTTTCCGGCAGGATGCCTGCCACTGGCAGGGTCACCAGGAAGAACGACGCCGAAAATGCCAGCAAGCTTTTCGGCAAACGCATCCACGGGCCTTTGGACAAACGGGCCGGTGGGTTGCGCCGGCGCAGGTACACGAAGATCGCACCGACGAACATCACGGCCGTCATCAGCAACAGCGCGTAACCGAGGAAGCGGTTATGCAGGCCGAACCCGTGCACCAGAATCGCCAGCACAGCGGATGCCACCGCACCACCGGCCGTGGCGACGTGGGTGTTGGCGATGTATTTGTCCCGCGCGACGACGTGGTGCAAGTCGACCATGTAGCGCTTGGGCATGGCGAACAGGCCACCGATCAGGTCGACTTTCGAAGCCCGGCCCCGGCGCCACATAGCCACCCGCCGCAACGCGCCCAGAACCGCAAGGCCCAGGGCAACGAACAACAGGATTGGAAGAAGGGTGTTCAACATGGTGAAGCTCCCAAAGACCTCGGGGTTTTGCATGGGCCTTGTAGGAGCCGGCTTGCTGGCGATTCAAACGCCGCGGTGAATCAGGCAGTCCGCGTTATCGTTCATCGCCAGCAAGCCGGCTCCAACAGGAGATTGGCTTAGAAATCCTTGCACAACCGCAGCGCGTCGTAGATCGCCGCGTGGGTGTTGCGCTGTGCCACGCAGTCGCCGATGCGGAACAGCAAGTAGCCGTCGCCCGCCTGGCTCAACGAAGGTTGTGGCTTGATCGCGAACAGGGCTTCGATGTCCATCTGGCCTTTATTGCGCGAGCCTTCCTTCATGGCGTAGTAGATTTCTTCGTCCGGACGCACGCCGTTTTCGACGACGACCTGGTCCACCACCCGCTCCTCTTTGGCGCCGGTGTATTCGTTTTCCAGCACCGCCACCAGCTTGTCGCCTTCGCGGTAGACCTTCTCCAGCATCATGTCCCCGGTCATGATCACTTCTTTCGGGTACATGCTGCGGTAGTACGTCGGGAACGAGGTGCCGCCAATCGCTACGCCTGGCTTGATGTCGTCGGTGACGATCTCGACCTGGCAGCCCTTGTCGGCGAGGAAGTCGGCGGTCGACATCCCGGTGAACTCGCAAATGGTGTCGTAGACCAGCACGTTCTTGCCGGGTGCAACCTTGCCGTCGAGGATGTCCCAGCTGCTGACCACCAGGCCTTCAGCCGCGCCCCAATGTTCGTTCTGCTCCAGGAACGGGTGACCGCCAACGGCGAGCACCACCACGTCCGGACGCAGGTCGAGAATGGTTGCCGCATCGGCGGCCACGCCCAGGCGCAGGTCGACTTTCAGACGCGCCAGTTCCAGCTGGAACCAACGGGTGATCCCGGCAATCTGGTCCCGTTGCGGGGCTTTCGACGCGGTCGTGATCTGCCCGCCGATGAATTCTTTCTTCTCGAACAGGGTCACGTCGTGGCCACGTTCGGCGGATACACGAGCGGCTTCCATCCCGGCAGGGCCGGCACCGACCACCACGACTTTGCGTTTCGGCCCGGTGGATTTCTCGATGATGTGCGGCACCCCCATGTATTCACGGGAGGTCGCGGCGTTCTGGATGCACAACACGTCCAGACCTTGATACTGACGGTCGATGCAATAGTTGGCGCCGACGCATTGTTTGATCTGGTCGACCTGGCCCATCTTGATCTTGGCGATCAGGTGCGGGTCAGCGATGTGGGCGCGGGTCATGCCGACCATGTCCACGTAGCCGCCTTCCAGAATACGGGTCGCCTGGTTCGGGTCCTTGATGTTCTGCGCATGCAGAACCGGCGCCTTCACCACTTCCTTGATACCGGCGGCCAAATGCAGGAACGGCTCCGGTGGATAACTCATGTTCGGGATAACGTTGGCCAGGGTGTTGTGGGTGTCGCAACCCGAGCCGACCACGCCGATGAAGTCGATCATGCCGGTGTCGTCGTAGTACTTGGCGATCTGCTTCATGTCCTCGTGGGACAAGCCGTCCGGGTGGAACTCATCACCGCACAGACGGATGCCGACGCAGAAATCCGGGCCGACTTCAGCCCGCACAGCCTTGATCACTTCCAGGCCGAAACGCATGCGGTTCTCGAAGCTGCCGCCCCATTCGTCGGTACGCTTGTTGACCCGCGGGCTCCAGAACTGGTCGATCATGTGCTGGTGCACGGCGGACAGTTCGACGCCGTCGAGGCCACCGGCCTTGGCACGTGCCGCAGCGCTGGCGTAGTTGCCGATCACGCGCCAGATTTCTTCCGGCTCGATGGTTTTGCAGGTCGCGCGGTGCACCGGTTCACGGATGCCCGACGGCGACAGCAAGGTTGGCCAGTGCTCGCCGTCCCAGCGGGAACGACGGCCCATGTGAGTAATCTGGATCATGATCTTGGCGCCATGCTTGTGCATGGCATCAGCCAGGTTCTGGAAGTGCGGAATGATCCGGTCGTCGGCCAGGTTGACCGACTTCCACCAGCCTTGCGGGCTGTCGATGGCCACACTGGAAGAACCGCCACAAATCGCCAGGCCGATCCCGCCCTTGGCTTTCTCTTCGTAATACTTGACGTACCGGTCGGTGGTCATGCCGCCGTCGGTCGCGTAGACCTCGGCGTGCGCGGTGCTGAGCACGCGGTTGCGGATGGTCAGTTTGCCGATCTGGATCGGCTGGAACATTGCTTCGAAAGCCATGGCGGGGTCCTCGACTTACAACGGCTTGACGGTGAACAAACCGTCGTCGTGGCCTTCTTCGGAGCCACCGTAGACTTGCTCGGCAACCGTACGAATCTTGCTGCCGCGGGCCTGCAGGATCTGGTCCATGGCACCGGCAAACCAGCCAGTGAACATGTAGTCGACCTTGCGCCCGACCTTGCCGTAGACGTAGACGAACGCCGAGTGTTCGAGCTTGACGCTGGCGGTGCCTTTGTCGAGGTCGATGTCCTGGATCTTGAACAGGCCCCAGCCGCGTTGCGACAGGCGTTTCATGTAGTGCTCGAACACCGCGACGCCTTCCAGGCCGTGGCATTCAGCTTCTTTTTCACACCAGTGCCAGGCGGATTTGTAGCCAGCCTTGTAAAGGATTTCGGCGTAGGCTTCGGCGCCCAGCACTTCCTCGATACCCATGTGGTTGTTGACGAAGAAGTGACGCGGTACGTACAGCATCGGCAGGGCGTCGGAGGTCCAGACACCGGTTTCGCTGTCGACTTCGATTGGCAATTGCGGGGCGATCTTGGCCATGGAAACTTAACTCCAGAAAAATTTTGCTGTTGCCCCCGGCACGCAAGGCCAGGGGAAAGGATTCAGAGGTGCGGCGGCTTACTCGCCCCAGACGTCCTTGAGGACGTTGACCCAGTTCTCGCCCATGATCTTGCGGACCACGCGCTCGGAATGGCCGCGCTTGAGCAGGGTTTCGGTCAGGTTCGGGAACTCGCCGACGGTGCGGATGCCCAGCGGGTTGATGATCTTGCCGAAGCTGGTCAGACGGCGGGCATAGCCCTTGTCATGCGTCAGGTATTCGAAGAAGTCCTGGCCATGGCCCTGGGTGAAGTCGGTGCCGATGCCGATGGCGTCTTCGCCGACGATGTTCATGGTGTATTCGATGGCTTCGGCGTAGTCGTCGATGGTCGAGTCGATGCCCTTGGCCAGGAACGGCGCGAACATGGTCACGCCGACGAAACCGCCGTGATCGGCGATGAACTTCAGTTCTTCATCGGATTTGTTGCGCGGGTGAATTTTCAGACCCGACGGCAGGCAGTGGGAGTAGCAGACCGGCTTCTTGGATTCGAGGATGACTTCTTCGGACGTTTTCGAACCGACGTGGGACAGGTCGCACATGACGCCAACGCGGTTCATCTCGGCAACGATTTCACGACCGAAGCCCGACAGACCGCCATCGCGCTCATAGCAACCGGTACCGACCAGGTTCTGGGTGTTGTAGCACATCTGCACGATACCGACGCCGAGCTGCTTGAACACCTCGACATAGCCGATCTGGTCTTCAAACGCGTGCGCATTCTGGAAGCCGAAGAGGATGCCGGTCTTGCCCTGCTCCTTGGCTTTACGGATGTCGGCCGTGGTGCGCACCGGAATCACCAGGTCGCTGTTCTCGCGAATCAGCTTCTGGCTGGCGGCGATGTTGTTGACGGTGGCCTGAAAGCCCTCCCACACCGACACGGTGCAGTTGGCCGCGGTCAGACCGCCCTTGCGCATGTCTTCAAACAGCTCGCGGTTCCACTTGGCAATAATCAGCCCGTCGATAACGATGCTGTCGGCGTGCAATTCGGCTGGGCTCATCAGGCTGTCCCCTATTAGCGATTCATGCGCCGAATCGTGTGCCGGCGCTTTGGGGCCAGCATATGCCTGAGGACCGGTGCAGCCGGGTGCAAAAACGACAGAGGGTTTGCCGAAAGCGTCAATCCGCGACAAAGGGTCGTCGTTGAACGTCACAGGCCACCTGTTCAAGGGCTTACGCATGGGCCAGAATTCGCGGCATTACGGAATTTGGGCCAAAAAAAGGGCTGAGACGCAATGAAATCGATCTTACTGGCAATGGCACTGATAGCGACCGGCGTACAGGCGGCTGAAGAGTCCGACACCAACCCCTGCGACGCGGTCGAAAACGACGTCCAGACCCTGGAATGCTCGATCTACAGCCGAACCACCGCCGAAGACCTGCTCAAGGACAACTACCAAAGCCTGACCGAGCGCATGCAAACGCTCTACGGCAAGAGCCCGACGCAACTGGCCGACATCACCGCCAAAATCAAGGCAGCCCAGCAACAATGGCTGAAAACCCGGGACGCGGATTGCGCGGTTGAAGCGTTTCCGGCGACCAGTGGCAGCAAGGCGTTTACGATTGCGCAGAATGACTGCGTAGCGCGAATGAGTGATGAGCGGTCGGAATTTTTGGAGTCGATTGGGCAGGAGTGACCCCGAACTTCCGTCGGAAAGCTGGCAACTTCGCCAGCTTTCGGCCCTCAAGAAATGCTGTTTCCTACAAACCTCGCTGACCAAGCCTACAGCGCTCCCAACACCTCGCAACAGACCCTGACAGTGGGGCAATATCCCGACATGCTTCGTTAATTGGCCAAGAGAGAAATATAAGTAACGATTGGAAAATCTTATAAAAGACTTATATTCTCTAATGAACAGCATTCACTGGACTCGAAAGGCCGTTAAGCAGCTTCTGAAATTGCATTCCGCTCACCAGATCCAGGTCCGTGATGCCGTCGCGGTGCGGACTGACATGCCTGACATCGTCAATGTCAAAGCACTGGTCGGTCATGACTACGCCTATCGACTTCCAGTGGGTAATTATCGAGTCATGTTCGACTGGGATGGCGCAATCAAAGTGGTCAGTATTCAAGAGGTCAAAAAACGCGATGAACGCACCTGCTGACGTTCAAATCATCAACGACGCGGAGGGCAACCCTGCTTTCGTGGTCATTCCCTACGCGCAATATGTGGCGCAGAAGATTGAACCCGATCTGATTCCCCACGAAGTCGTCAGCCGTATCGTCGATGGCGCAACACCGATTCGCGCCTGGCGCGAACACCTGAACCTTACCCAGGATGAAGTAGCCAAACGCATGGGTATTTCCCAGCCGGCCTTCGCCCAGCAAGAGACGGTTGCAAAACCGCGCAAAGCCACCCGCGAGAAAATTGCCGCGGCGTTTGGCATCACGGCCAGTCAACTTGAGCTGTAGGCTGCACACAACCATTTGTGAAAGGGATCGACATGAAATTCTGCGGCATCGAAATCAAAGGCAGCGAAGCGATCATCGCCGTGGCGTCCCTCGACGATCAGGTGCTGAGCCACGTCGCGCTCAATACCAAGAAAATCGCCCTCGACGATGACGACGAGGCCGCCAACGTCAAGGTGTTTGCCGCTCAGGTCGCGTCGTTTGTCCGTGAGAACTCCATCGACCGGATCGCGATCAAGAAACGCAGTAAGAAAGGCGAATTCGCGGGTGGCCCGACGACGTTCAAGATCGAGGGTATTTTTCAGTTGCTGGAGAGTTGCGAGGTGACGTTGCTGTCGCCGCAGACGATCAATGCACAGAACAAGAAGTTTGATTTTGAGCTGCCGGGGACACTGAACAAGTATCAGCATGAGGCATTCAAAGCGGCCTGTTCTGCCCTAATGAAAAAGTAAACGCCCCGCCCCCTGCAGGAGCCGGCTTGCTGGCGATGGGGCCCTAAAAATCTACGCAGATCTTGAGACCGCTATCGCCAGCAAGCCGGCTCCTGCAAGGGCCCGCGTCAGGCCTTCTGTGTTTGTCGCCGGTCCTCGCGCGGACACCGCTCAAACCGCGCCCGATAACTGCGGGTGAAATACGACGGCGACTCAAACCCGCACGCAATGCTCACTTCCAGCACGCTCATGTCCGTCTGCCGCAACAACTGCCGTGCCTTTTCCAGCCTTAGCCGCAGGTAGAAATTGCTCGGCGTGTCGTTCAAATGCAGCCTGAACAAACGTTCCAGCTGCCGCCGCGTCACTTTGATCGATTCCGCAAGCTCCAGCGTGGTCAGCGGCGGTTCGCTGTGCTGTTCCATCTCGCCGATCACATGCACGAGCTTCTTGTTGCTGATGCCGTACCGCGTGGCGACTTCCATGCGCTGGTGGTCTTTGCGCGGGCGGATGCGGCCGAGTACGAATTGTTCACTGACCTGGATTGCCAGTTCCGGGCCGTGGGCCTGAGCGATGAGGTCGAGCATCAGGTCGATGGACGCCGTGCCGCCGGCGGAGGTGATGCGCCGACGATCGATCTCGAACAGTTCCTGGGTGACGCTGAGCTGTGGATAAGATTCCTTGAAGGCGTCGATGGCTTCCCAGTGCAGGGTCAGGCGATGGCCGTCGAGCAGGCCGGCTTCGGCGAGGACGAAGCTGCCAGTGTCGATGGCGCCAAGGGTCACGCCTTCGTTATCGAGCCGGCGCAGCCAGTGTTCCAGCGCCGGGGTGGCGAATTTCAGCGGCTCGAAACCCGCGACCACCAATAACGTCGCGCCTTTCTTCAGCGGCTCCAGTGCCGCGTCGGCATTGACCGACATGCCGTTACTGGCCAGCACCGCCCCGCCGTCCGCGCTCAGTACATGCCAGCGATACAGCTCGCCGCGAAAACGATTGGCGACCCGCAACGGCTCGATGGCCGAGATAAAACCGATGGCCGAAAAACCCGGCATCAACATGAAGTAGAAATCCTGGGACATGGAGCGCACTCGATTCGCGGGTAACGAGAGGGAGGGGAGCGTGTGCTGTTGATACGCCACTTGCACGCGGCATTCAAGAGGTCAGGTCGCTGCAGTGCAAGAGCTGGTCGCCGCAGTGCGTTTTAACGGGGGCGTTGGTGCGTAACTTGGTCATCACCGGCGCACGAAGATGCCGGGCCCCACAATAACGAACTGCCGAGGAAACCTGAGATGAAACGACTGATCAGCAGCTGTGTTCTTGCACTCAGCGGTACCGCTTTCCTGAGCGCCAGTGTCATGGCGGCCGAACCTGCTTCATGCCAGAACGTGCGCATGGGCGTCGTGAACTGGACCGATGTAATCGCCACCAGCGCCATGACCCAGGTCCTGCTCGACGGCCTCGGCTACAACACCAAACAAACCAGCGCGTCCCAGCAAATCATTTTCGCCGGGATCCGCGACCAGCGCCTGGACCTGTTCCTGGGCTACTGGAACCCGCTGATGACCCAGACCATCACGCCGTTCGTCGACGCCAATCAGGTCAAGGTCCTTGAAGCGCCAAGCCTGAAAGACGCTCGCGCCACCCTCGCCGTACCGACCTACCTTGCCGACAAGGGCCTTAAAACCTTTGCCGACATCGCCAAGTTCGAGAAAGAACTGGGCGGCAAGATTTACGGTATCGAGCCTGGCTCGGGCGCCAACACCCAGATCAAGGCGATGATCGCCAAGAACCAGTTTGGCCTCGGCAAGTTCCAGTTGGTCGAGTCCAGCGAGGCCGGCATGCTCGCGGCAGTGGATCGCGCCGTACGCCGCAAGGAAGCCGTGGTGTTCTTCGGCTGGGCTCCGCACCCGATGAACGTCAACGTGCAGATGACTTACCTCACCGGCAGCGACGACGCGCTGGGCCCGAATGAAGGGATGGCCACGGTCTGGACCGTCACCGCGCCGAACTACGCACAGCAGTGCCCGAACATCGGCAAATTGCTCAGTAACCTGACCTACACCGCCGAAGACGAGAGCCGGATGATGCAGCCGCTGCTGGATCACAAGGACGCGCTCGAATCGGCCAAACAATGGCTGAAAGATCACCCGCAAGACAAACAGCGCTGGCTCGAAGGTGTAACCACTTTCGATGGCAAACCGGCCGCTGAGAATTTGAAACTGACCAGCAAATAAACCCCGATTGAACCACCGACTCGCAGCCCTACGGGGCTGCGAACGGAATCATCACGCCTGCAAGGAACCCGCCTCATGAACCACGACGTCATCATCACCTGCGCACTTACCGGTGCTGGCGACACGACCAGCAAAAGCCCACACGTGCCGGTCACCCCGAAACAGATCGCCGCTGCCGCAGTAGAAGCAGCAAAAGCAGGCGCCACGGTCGTCCACTGCCACGTGCGCAACCCGGAAACCGGCAAGTTCAGCCGTGACGTGGCGCTGTACCGCGAAGTGATGGAGCGCATCCGCGAGGCCGACGTCGACATCATCGTCAACCTCACCGCCGGCATGGGCGGCGACCTGGAAATCGGCGCCGGCGAGAACCCGATGGAGTTCGGCCCGAACACCGACCTGGTCGGCCCGCTGACCCGACTGGCGCACGTAGAAGAACTGCTGCCGGAAATCTGCACCCTCGATTGCGGCACCCTGAACTTCGGCGACGGCGACACCATTTACGTGTCCACCCCGGCGCAGCTGCGTGCTGGCGCCAAACGCATTCAAGAGCTGGGCGTGAAGGCCGAGCTGGAAATCTTCGACACCGGTCACCTGTGGTTCGCCAAACAGTTGATCAAGGAAGGCCTGCTAGACGACCCGCTGTTCCAGCTGTGCCTGGGCATCCCTTGGGGTGCGCCGGCTGATACCACCACCATGAAAGCCATGGTCGACAACCTGCCCGCCAACGCCGTGTGGGCTGGTTTCGGCATCGGTCGCATGCAGATGCCGATGGCGGCACAAGCGGTGCTGCTCGGCGGCAACGTGCGGGTCGGCCTGGAAGACAACATCTGGCTGGACAAGGGTGTGCTGGCAACCAACGGCCAACTGGTCGAGCGTGCCTCGGAAATCCTCAGCCGCCTCGGCGCCCGGGTTCTGACACCGGCCGAAGGCCGGGCAAAAATGGGCCTGACCAAGCGCGGCTGAGCCAGACACATAACCCTGTAGGAGCCGGCTTGCTGGCGATGACGCAGGTACATCCTTCACATTTTTGTGGCAGGAGCGCCGCCATCGCCAGCAAGCCGGCGCCTACAGAGGATCACCGAATTCTTTCAGGAAGTTGCCATGACTTTTATTACCGAAATCAAAACCTTCGCCGCCCTGGGCAGCGGTGTCATCGGCAGCGGCTGGGTCTCCCGCGCCCTCGCCCACGGTCTCGATGTGGTGGCCTGGGACCCGGCGCCCGGCGCCGAAGCCGCCCTGCGCAAACGTGTCGCCAATGCTTGGGGTGCGCTGGAGAAGCAAGGCCTGGCACCCGGCGCTTCGCAGGATCGCCTGCGCTTTGTCGCGACCATTGAAGAGTGCGTTCGCGATGCCGATTTCATTCAGGAAAGTGCCCCGGAACGCCTCGATCTGAAACTGGAACTGCACAGCAAAATCAGCGCAGCGGCCAAGCCTGATGCACTGATCGGCTCCAGCACTTCGGGCCTGTTGCCGAGCGAGTTCTACGAGAGCTCGACCCACCCCGAACGCTGCGTGGTTGGCCACCCGTTCAACCCGGTTTATCTGTTGCCGCTGGTGGAAGTGGTTGGCGGAAAAAATACCGCACCGGAAGCCGTTCAAGCGGCCATGAAAGTCTACGAATCCTTGGGCATGCGTCCGCTGCATGTGCGCAAGGAAGTGCCAGGCTTTATCGCCGACCGTTTGCTCGAAGCACTGTGGCGCGAGGCGTTGCACCTGGTGAACGACGGTGTGGCGACGACCGGTGAAATCGACGATGCGATCCGTTTTGGCGCGGGTCTGCGCTGGTCGTTCATGGGCACCTTTTTGACTTACACCCTGGCCGGTGGCGATGCCGGCATGCGGCACTTCATGGCTCAGTTCGGTCCGGCGCTGCAATTGCCGTGGACCTATCTGCCGGCACCGGAGCTGACCGACAAATTGATTGATGATGTGGTGGATGGCACCAGCGACCAGCTGGGCAAACACAGCATTTCGGCGCTGGAGCGCTATCGTGATGATTGCCTGCTGGCGGTGCTGGAAGCGGTGAAAAACACCAAAGAGAAGCATGGGATGGCGTTCGCCGACTAACCACCGCTCCCTGTAGGAGCCGGCTTGCTGGCGATGAGGTCAACGCGGTTTGACAGGAACACCGCGCCGCCGCCATCGCCAGCAAGCCGGCTCCTACAGGTTCTCATTACTTCAGGAACTGATCGCATGCCCGCGCTTACGACTTACAGCACCACCATCATCCCCGACTGGGTCGACTACAACGGCCACCTGCGCGACGCGTTTTACCTGCTGATTTTCAGCTACGCCACCGATGCACTGATGGACCGTCTGGGCATGGACAGCAACAACCGCGAAGCCAGCGGCAACTCGTTGTTCACCCTCGAACTGCACCTCAACTACCTGCACGAAGTGAAGCTCGACGCCGACGTTGAAGTGCACACCCAGATCATTGCTCACGACAGCAAACGCCTGCACCTCTATCACAGCCTGCATCTGGTCGGCGATGACAAGGAACTGGCGGGCAACGAACAAATGCTGCTGCACGTCGACCTCGCCGGGCCGCGATCTGCGCCGTTCAGCGAAGCAACGCTGGGCAAGCTGCAAGCCATCGTTGCCGAACAGACCGACCTGCCTGCCCCCGACTACATTGGCCGAGTGATCGCTCTACCCGCAAAAAAATAACAAGGAGATCGCCATGAACACCGCCGCTGCGTTTGCCGACTTTCGTACTTATCCGTTGATCAGCGCGCTGAGTGGCGTGCAGGCCTTGGCGGATCGCATTCTCGTGACATGGGCGGATACCCGTGTCAGCCCCTTTCATCATCAATGGCTGCGGGACAACTGCCCGTGCCCGCAATGTGTCTACACCGTAACCCGTGAGCAGGTGCTGGAAATCGTCGATGTGGCTGAGAACCTGATACCCGCACAGACGAGTGTCGACGCCGAAGGCTGCCTCTGCGTCCAGTGGCAGGACGGCCACCTCAGCCGTTTTGATCCGGGCTGGCTGCGGGCTCATGCCTATGACGACGACTCCCGCGCCGAACGCCGGGCCGGCAAGCCCAAATCCACGCTTTGGAGAAGCGATTTGCCGCTGCCGGTGTTTGACTATCAGGCGTTGATGAATGACAACGACGCCTTGCTGCAGTGGCTGCTGGCCGTGCGTGATATCGGCCTCACCCAGGTCCGCGGCGTGCCCACCGAGCCCGGTTCGCTGAAGCTGATTGCCCAGCGGATTTCCTTCATCCGCGAGAGCAATTTCGGCGTGCTGTTCAACGTGCAATCCAAGGCCGATGCCGACAGCAATGCCTACACCGCTTTCAACCTGCCGTTGCACAGCGATCTGCCGACCCGAGAGCTGCAACCGGGCCTGCAATTCCTGCATTGCCTGGTCAATGACGCGGACGGCGGCGAGAGTATTTTTGTCGACGGTTTCGCGATTGCCCAAGCGTTGCGCGAGGAAGATCCCGAGTCGTTCAAAGCCTTGTGTGAAATCCCCGTGGAATTTCGCAACAAGGACCGTCACAGCGACTATCGCTGCCTCGCACCGATCATTGCGCTGGATGCGTTGGGGCAGGTGTCGGAAATCCGCATGGCGAACTTTCTGCGCGGGCCGTTCGATGCGTCGGTGGAGCAGATGCCCAGGTTATATCGTGCGTATCGCCGGTTTATCGCCATGACCCGCGAGGCGCGATTCCGGGTGATGACGCGGCTTAATCCGGGTGAGATGTGGTGCTTTGATAACCGCCGCACGCTCCATGCGCGCAATGCGTTCGATCCCGCCACGGGCGCCCGGCATTTCCAGGGATGCTATGTCGACCGGGATGAGCTGTTGTCACGGATTCTCGTGTTGCAACGCTAGACCGCGTCATCGTTCATCGCGAGCAAGTCGAATCGTCGCACCGCCGCTCCCACATTCGACCGAGTTCCCTCAGAAGGAATGCGATTGAATGTGGGAGCGGCTTGCTCGCGATGGCGTCAGCCCAAACACCACATCCCTGCCTGACTCACAGGCAAAAAAAGCCCCGATCAAGCCGTGACAGGATCGGGGCAGAAGGTACTGTTGAGGAGCCGTTGCGCGAGGGTGACCAAACCTTCGTGAAGCCAGCTGAATCCAGTGTGCCCACTCTCCCCTCTCGCAAGTTAGCCGAAAACGACCTGTTCATAGGTATTGCGGCCATTGCGACAAATCGTCCTTGCCGACGCCAACGGCCCCTACGAGAATCGAACCACGACACCGTTCCCTGAAGAAGGATTGCGTCATGATGCACGCCGATTTGATTGACCAGGAAGACCTGTTGGGCCAGCTGAAATCGTTGGGGTTTCAAGTACCGAACGGCTCCACCGCCGAGCAGGCATGCGAGTGCGCGGTGCGGGGCTTGAACGATGAAAAGGCGATGACGCTGCGGACCATGGTCAAGCAGATGTACACCAGCAGCGCGACCATCCTGCCGGCCGTGCGCCAGGCCATTGATAAGCAATTGTTGCCGGCATTGGCGGAGTACCAGCAAAGCCGTAGCGCCTGATAAAAGATCAAAAGATCGCAGCCTTCGGCAGTTCCTACAACGATCTTTGTAGGAGCTGCCGAAGGCTGCGATCTTTTTCTAAAGGAGCCTCGGCTTAGAGCCTTACGCTGGCGAACGTCGATTCGTTGCGCGCCTGACTCAACGCCGACAACGGCCCGGACAACGGCGACAGCACCAATGCTTGCGGCAGCGGCATCATCGCCACTTGCTGCGTGGTGTTGGACCCCACGCGTTCGTCACGCGGCGGAATGCCGAAGTATTCGCGGTAGCACTTGGAGAAGTGCGGCGTGGACACAAAGCCGCACACCGATGCCACTTCGATGATCGACATCGGCGTTTGCTTGAGCAGCTGCCGGGCGCGGATCAGGCGCAGTTTCAGGTAGTAACGCGACGGCGAGCAGTGCAGGTATTTCTGGAACAACCGCTCGAGCTGGCGACGGGACACGGCGACGTACACCGCCAGTTCGTCGAGGTCGATCGGCTCTTCGAGGTTGGCTTCCATCAGCGCGACGATTTCCTGCAGCTTCGGCTGGTTGGTGCCGAGCATGTGCTTGAGCGGCACGCGCTGGTGATCCTGTTCATTACGGATGCGCTCGTAGACGAACATTTCCGAGATCGCGGCCGACAGTTCACGACCGTGATCGCGGCTGATCAGGTGCAGCATCATGTCCAGCGGCGCCGTGCCGCCTGAACTGGTGAAACGGTTACGGTCGAGGGTGAACAACCGTGTGCTCATCGCCACACGCGGAAATGCTTCCTGCATAGCGGCCAGGCATTCCCAGTGCACGCTGCAATCGAAACCGTCCAGCAGGCCGGCGCAGGCCAGGGCCCAGCTGCCGGTGCAGACGGCACCGAGGCGCTTGGATTGACGCGCCTGGCTTTGCAGCCATGAGACGTGTTCGCGAGTAACAGTGCGCTGAATGCCGATACCGCCGCAGACAATGATGGTGTCCATGGACGGTGCTTTGTGCATGGAGGCGTCGGGGGTGATCTGCAGACCGTCACTGGCCCAGACCTGACCGCCGTCGACGGTGAGCGTGGTCCAGCGATACAGCTCGCGGCCGGACAATTGGTTGGCCATACGCAGGGGTTCTACGGCGGAGGCCAGAGAAATCAGCGTGAAATTGTCCAGCAGCAGAAAGCCGATGGATTGAGGCGCACGGTTCTGGGGTTGAGCCCCTGAGTTGAACGTCGTCATCGCGGTATCTCCTCACACAAAGCGGGTGATGGCCTCAGGCGGAGGCTCTTGTTATTGCCATCGTTCTCGCATGGGAGACGGGCTTTGTAATGACAGAGCAATTGCCATGCCTAAAATTGAATGCGCGTTCAATAACTCCTGAAAACGACGTCGCAGCGTGTCTATATAAGCCGCGTCGCGAGTAGGGGTTATCAGTGGCAGGAAGGGCTGCAAGCGCTCTGCTCCGTTGCGTGTGAGCAAATCGGTAGCACTTGTGGGAACAGGCTTGCGACGCCTCAGGACAGAGTGTCACCGCAAGCACAGGGGACGGACGGTCAGGGCCGATTTGGATCCCAGAGTTGATACAAGTGGCTTATCTGTAAGCGACGCGCCAAAACGTGGCGCGTTCCAATTTCTGTGTTCACTTAGCGCGCAGTTTTGACTGGTCTGGTGGTTTTTTGAAGGAGCCGGCTTGCTGGCGATCGGACCGACGCGGTTTTCAGAGTGACCGCGTTATCGTTCATCGCCAGCAAGCCGGCTCCTACAGAGATGGGTCAGCTCAACACTCCACCGCACTCACCGCCAACCCACCCCGCGAAGTCTCTTTATATTTGTCATGCATATCCGCCCCGGTATCACGCATGGTCCGGATCACCCGATCCAGCGAGATAAAGTGCTGCCCATCACCGCGCAATGCCATCTGCGCCGCGTTGATCGCCTTCACCGCGGCAATCGCGTTGCGCTCGATGCACGGCACTTGAACCAGTCCGCCGACCGGATCGCAGGTCAGGCCGAGGTTGTGCTCCAGGCCGATTTCCGCCGCGTTACATAATTGCTCCGGCGTGGCGCCGAGGATCTCCGCCAACCCCGCCGCCGCCATGGCGCAAGCCGAGCCGACTTCGCCCTGGCAACCGACTTCCGCACCGGAAATGGAGGCGTTCTTCTTGCACAGAATCCCCACCGCTGCGGCACTGAGGAAATAGTCGACCACGTAGGCGTCGGTCACCGCCTCGCTGAATTTCATGAAGTAGTGCAACACCGCCGGAATGATCCCCGCAGCGCCGTTAGTCGGCGCCGTGACCATGCGCCCGCCGGCGGCGTTTTCTTCGTTGACCGCCAGGGCGAACAGGTTGACCCATTCCATCGCGCTCAGCGTCGAGCCGATCACGTTGGGCTTGTTCAACTCCTGCAGGCTACGGTGCAATTTGGCCGCGCGACGGCGCACGTTCAGGCCGCCGGGCAGGATGCCTTCGTGCTTGAGGCCTTGCTCGACGCAATCCTGCATCGCCCGCCAGAGTTTCATCAGCCCGGCGCGGATTTCTTCTTCGCTGCGCCAGACCTTCTCGTTGGCCATCATCAGTTCGGCGACGCGCAGGTTGTGCTGCTTGCAGAGGCTGAGCAGTTCGACGGCGCTGGAGAAATCGTACGGCAACACCGTGCGATCCAGATCCACCACACCGCTGGAAGCTTGTGCTTCATCGACGACAAATCCACCGCCGATGGAATAGTAGGTGTCGCGATGCAGCTCGCCGTCATCGCCTTCGGCGATCAGGGTCATGGCGTTGGGGTGGAACGGCAGGTTTTCGTCGATCAGGCGCATGTCCCGGGCCCAGATGAACGGCACCGATAAACGCCCATCAAGCAGCAGCGTGTGGGTTTCGCGCAGGGTTTCAATGCGGATGCCGATTTGCGACGGATCGATCGCGTCCGGCCACTCCCCCATCAGTCCCATGATCACCGCGTTGTCGCTGCCGTGACCGATGCCGGTGGCCGACAATGAACCGTAGAGCTGAACTTCGACACGCCGCACTTGTTCCAAAAGACCCTGCTCACGCAAACCTTGCACGAACAGCGCCGCGGCGCGCATCGGCCCCACGGTGTGCGAACTGGAAGGGCCGATGCCGATTTTGAACAGGTCGAAAACGCTGATAGCCATTACTGCCGAACTCCTGGATGTGCCAACTCCAGGCGCAGAAGCGCCCGGTGACGGAGCTGCTACGCTCAAGCTGCAATCCGCCGAGATGGCCGCATCATCAGGCTTTTGCGGTGTCGTTCGACGTCTCACACCGACGTACTCATGCTCACCAACGCCGTGTGCGTTTTACGCCATGTTTTCGCCATTTTTTTGCGATGCAGAGGGGGAAAATGGGCTGAAAAAATCTGTAAACGACGTCACCGACACTGGATGCGACCATCCCTGTACTGGTTACGACGCACCCTGTAGGCGTCAGATTTTCACTGGTACATGATCATATCGACTCGATTGCAAGGCGCCGTGGTAGAGCTGTCTCCAAAACGCCATCCAACCGCAACCTATAAGTGCGGTGGTCCAGTCGGAACACTGCCAAAAAAAACACCAAGGAGTCCATCCATGAAAGGTTCCCCGTCGTTGTTGTTGGCCGCCATGCTGAGTCTGCCGTTACTGGCTCAAGCCGCAGAACCCGCTCAGTGCAGCACCGTAAACTTCTCCGATGTCGGCTGGACCGACATTACCGCGACAACCGCCACCACTAGCGTCGTGCTCGATGCCCTGGGCTACAAGACCAAAACCACCATGATTTCCGTGCCGGTGACCTACAAGTCCCTGGCTGACGGCAAGAACATGGACGTCTTCCTGGGTAACTGGATGCCGACCATGGAAAACGACATCAAGGCCTACCGCGATGCCGGCACCGTGGATGTCGTGCGCACCAACCTCACCGGTGCCAAGTACACCCTCGCTGTGCCGCAGGCGCTGTATGACAAAGGGCTGCATGACTTCGCCGACATCGCCAAGTTCAAGAAAGAACTCGACGGCAAGATCTACGGCATCGAACCGGGTAACGACGGCAACCGTCTGATCCAGAGTATGATCGACAAGAACGCCTTCGGCTTGAAGGACGCCGGTTTCAAGATGGTCGAATCCAGCGAAGCCGGCATGCTGTCGCAAGTCGACCGCGCCCAGAAACGCGACACCGCCGTCGTATTCCTCGGCTGGGCGCCGCATCCAATGAACAAGCGTTTCAAGATTCAATACCTGACCGGTGGTGACGACTTCTTCGGCCCGGACTTCGGCGCCGCCACCGTGGCAACCAATACCCGCAAGGGGTACGTCCAGGAATGCAGCAACGTTGGTCAGCTGCTGAAAAACCTGGAATTCACCGTCGACATGGAAAGCTCACTGATGGGCAACATCCTGGACGACAAAATGAAGCCTGAAGCGGCCGCCAAGGCCTGGCTGAAAAAGAATCCACAGGTCCTCGATACCTGGCTCGCTGGCGTGACCACCATTGACGGTAAACCAGGCCTGGAGGCCGTGAAAGCCAAGCTCGCGCAGTAATCGCTTACGCCGGGCGGGTTCGCTCGCCCGGGCTGTTTATTTCCTTGCATGCGGACGTTCACTACCATGCTGATTGATCAGAAAATACCTCTAGGCCAGTACATCGCGGGCTTCGTTGAATGGTTGACGCAACACGGCGCCAACACCTTCGACGCAATCGCCGTGTCACTGGAAACGATGATCCACGGCGTGACTTTTGCGCTGACCTGGTTCAACCCGCTGGCATTGATCGGCCTCATCGCGCTACTGGCACACTTCATTCAACGAAAGTGGGGGCTGACCGTTTTCGTCATTGCCTCCTTTCTGCTGATCCTCAATCTGGGGTACTGGCAGGAAACCATGGAAACCCTCGCCCAGGTGCTGTTCGCCACCCTGGTCTGCGTGGTCATCGGTGTGCCGCTGGGCATTGTTGCCGCGCACAAACCGATGTTCTACACCGTGATGCGTCCGGTACTCGATCTGATGCAGACCGTACCGACCTTCGTTTACCTCATTCCTACCCTGACCCTCTTCGGTCTGGGTGTGGTCCCGGGCCTGATCTCCACGGTGGTGTTCGCGATTGCCGCGCCTATCCGCCTGACTTACCTGGGCATTCGCGATGTACCCGCAGAATTGATGGACGCCGGCAAAGCCTTCGGCTGCTCGCGTCGCCAACTGCTCACAAGGATCGAACTGCCCCACGCCATGCCGAGCATCGCGGCCGGCATCACCCAGTGCATCATGCTGTCGCTGTCGATGGTGGTGATCGCCGCACTGGTGGGCGCCGACGGACTGGGCAAACCGGTGGTCAACGCACTGAACACTGCTGATATCGCCCTGGGCTTCGAAGCGGGCCTGGCGATCGTACTGCTGGCGATCATGCTCGACCGTATCTGCAAACAACCCGACGCTAAAGTAGGGGGTGACGCATGAGCATTATTCGCTTCGAAGACGTCGATGTGATTTTCACTAAAGATCCGCGCGAGGCCTTGAAACTTCTTGATCAAGGCTTGACCCGCAGCGAGATCCTGAAAAAGACCGGGCAGATCGTTGGCGTTGAAAAGGCCAGCCTGGACATCGAAAAAGGTGAAATCTGCGTGCTGATGGGCCTGTCCGGCTCCGGCAAATCCAGCCTGCTGCGTTGCATCAACGGCCTCAACACCGTCAGCCGTGGCAAGCTGTTCGTCGAGCACGAAGGCAAGCAAATCAACATTGCCGCCTGCAGTGCCGCCGAACTGAAAATGATGCGCACCAAGCGCATCGCGATGGTGTTCCAGAAGTTCGCCCTGATGCCTTGGCTGACGGTGCGCGAGAACATCAGCTTCGGTCTGGAAATGCAGGGCCGCCCCGAGAAAGAACGCCGCAAGCTGGTGGACGAAAAGCTTGAGCTGGTGGGCCTGACCCAGTGGCGCAACAAGAAGCCCGACGAACTCTCCGGCGGCATGCAGCAGCGTGTCGGCCTGGCCCGCGCGCTGGCGATGGATGCCGATATTCTGCTGATGGACGAACCGTTCTCGGCACTCGACCCGTTGATTCGCCAAGGCCTGCAAGACGAACTGCTGGAACTGCAACGCAAGCTCAGCAAAACCATCGTGTTCGTGAGCCACGACCTCGATGAAGCCTTGAAGCTCGGCAGCCGCATCGCGATCATGAAAGACGGTCGGATCATTCAGTACAGCAAGCCGGAAGAAATCGTGTTGAACCCGGCGGACGACTACGTGCGGACCTTCGTTGCGCACACCAACCCGCTGAACGTGTTGTGCGGTCGCAGCCTGATGCGCACCCTCGACAACTGCAAACGCATCAACGGTTCGGTCTGCCTCGATCCGGGCGGCGATTCGTGGCTGGACCTGGCCGAAGGCAACACCATCAAGGGCGCACGCCAGAATGGTTCGGCCCTGGACTTGCAGAACTGGGTGCCAGGTCAGGCCGTGGAAGGCCTGGGTCGTCGACCTACCCTGGTGGATTCGAACATCGGCATGCGCGATGCGCTGCAGATTCG
The DNA here is from genome assembly GCF_002091715.1 of Pseudomonas migulae NBRC 103157. Classification (GTDB taxonomy): domain Bacteria; phylum Pseudomonadota; class Gammaproteobacteria; order Pseudomonadales; family Pseudomonadaceae; genus Aquipseudomonas; species Aquipseudomonas migulae_A. Next base: position 150,009 of record NZ_BDAG01000005.1, read on the forward strand.
TTATCAGACCGGCAACAAGCTGGTACTGCATGACAACAACAAGGTGGTCGGGATTCTCGGCGACAGCGAGCTGTATCACGCGCTGCTCGGCAAGAACCTGGGCTAAGGCAGCAGACACAAAAACGCCGCGAGAGTATCGCGGCGTTTTTGTTTATGGGATATCGGGTCAATCAGCTTTGCGGCTGATGGCCCCTTCGCGAGCAAGCCCGCTCCCACATCAGGTCTGCAGTGAACACAGAATGGGTGACCACTAGAGATCAAGTGTGGGAGCGGGCTTGCCCGCGAAGAATGCGACGCAGTGCTTCAGACCGAAACACCGCGCCCTTGATTACTCAACTATAGACCCGGCCAAGCAGCTGCCGATGGCTTTCAAACTGATCGAGCACGTCACGGGTGATCTGATCCTGAGTGAAGCCCATCAAGTCGTAGTCCTGGCTGCCGTTGTGCAGGTACACCTCGGCGCGGTAGTAACGTGCGCGCGGCTCATCGGCACTTTCAGCCGACACCGTGTCGCTCGCCGCCGCCAGGTAGCCATCCAGGCTCACTTCGTAGACAAAAGGGTTGCCCTCTTCCATCTCGATCCGCAGGCCCATGCAACGCTTGGCCTTGCCCAGCAACGTTTGCACGTCCAGACCTTTGCCACGCAATTGCACCACGGCCTCTTCCAGCGCCGGGCTGACTTGCTTGTCCATGAAGCGCTGAACGATCGACTGGTTCGGCTGCAAATCCAGTTGAGTCAGACGCTCGCTGAAGCCACGACGACCGCGTGCAGCCAGTTCCGCTTGCTCCTGTTCGATCTGCACGTCCTGGCGCATGGCCTTGTGCAAGCCGAACATGAAGAACACCAGCACCACCGAGAACGGCAGGCCGGCCAGCACCACCATGGTTTGCATGGCTTCGAAGTTACCGGCGAACAGCAGGCCGATGGTCACCAGGGTGATCACGACAGACCAGAAGATCCGCAGCCAGTGCGGCGCATCTTCGTCAACATTGCCGCCCTTGCACGAAAGGTTGGCCATCATCACCGCGCCGGAATCCGCCGGGGTCAGGAACAGCACGAAACCGACAAAGATCGACACGCCGATCACCACTTTCGACGCCGGGTAATGCTCCAGCAACTGGTAGATTGCCATCGACGGTTGTTCCAGCGCCGTCTTCCCGAGCTCCACCGCCCCATGGTTCATCACCAGGTCCAGGGCCGAGTTACCGAAGATCGACAGCCACGCCAGGGTGAAGCCCAGCGGGATCAGCAGCACGCCAGCCACCAGTTCACGCACCGTGCGACCACGGGAAATACGCGCGATGAACATGCCTACGAATGGCGCCCAGGAAATCCACCAGGCCCAGTAGAACAGGGTCCACAGGCCCAACCAGCGGTCGGACTTCTCACTGTCGCCTTCGTACACATAGAGGTCGAAGGTCTTCAGCACCACGCCGTTCAGGTAGTCGCCGATGTTCTGCACGAAGCCGTTGAGCAGATGCAGGGTCGGGCCGAACAGCAGCACGAAAATCAGCAGGCCGCTGAACAGCACGATATTCAGGTTGGACAGACGACGAATGCCGTTTTCCACGCCGGACACGGCAGCGATGGTCGCCACGGTGCTCATCACGATGATCACGATCAGCAGGTTGGTATTGCTGTGTTCCATGCCGAACAGGTTTTCAAGGCCCGAAGACACTTGCAGCGAACCAATCCCCAGGTTCGTCACCAGCCCCAACAGGGTCACGAACATGCCGAAGCCGTCCACCGCGTGACCGGCCGCGCCTTTGACCCAACGCTCACCGACCAGCGGATACAGCGCCGAACGCAACGCCAGCGGCTGGTTGTGACGGTAGGCAAAGTAAGCAACGGCCAGGCCGACCAGTGCGTAGATCGCCCAGCCATGCAGGCCCCAGTGCAGGAAAGTCAGTTGCACCGCCTGGCGCGCGGCCATGTTGCTGGCCGAAACGCCTTCCGGTGGGTTGAAATAGTGGTCCAGCGGCTCGGAAGCACCGAAGTACAGCAGCGAGATGCCGATACCCGAGGAGAACAGCATCCCCGCCCAGGCGCCATAACTGAAGTCCGGGGTGTCGTCCTTGCTGCCCAGTTTGAGCTTGCCGTAGGACGAAAATGCCAGGCCGACCACAAAAACCAGGTAAGCGGCGATCACCACCATGTAGTACCAGCCGAAGCTGCGGGACAACCAGGCCTGAGCCACTCCGAGCATTCTGCCGGCCTCTTGCGGGGCGATGATCAGAATGGCGGTCAACAGCAGGATCAGCGCGGTAGAGGTGTAGAACACCCAACCGTTGACCGTCACCTTCTCGGGTGGGGTCTTTATTAGAGAGGCAGAACTCATGGCACAGATGCTCCGGCAGTGCGAGAGAAGAACACAAGGCAACGCGATACCCGACCAATCGATTAGTTGGCAGCCGACCGGCGGGTGATATAAAGACACCCCGAAAAAAGCCCGAAGCCTGTAGACGCCGTTGCGTATAGGTTTCGAGCCGTTTTGGATGTCGGTTTATCGCCATTTACACGTAGGAAAAATCTGTAAGCAGCGACGATTTGTCGCAGATCTTATTCTTTGTTGATTGAACGTTCAATCAAAACAAAATAGACTGGCCCTCAATCCGATAGGCGTTTTGCGTCTGCGGAAGGCCTAAGGAGATGTGCAAGATGCCCAAGGTCGGTATGCAACCCATCCGCCGCCAGCAATTGATCGAAGCCACATTGCAGGCCGTCGATCAGGTCGGGATGGGGGATGCCAGCATTGCGCTGATCGCCCGTTTGGCCGGTGTCTCGAATGGCATCATCAGTCATTACTTTCAGGACAAGAACGGCCTGATCGCTGCCACGGCGCAGTACCTGATGAGTGTCCTGAGCGAGAACGTCACCGCGCGCCGTCAGGCGCTGACAGATGCCAGCCCGCGGGCGCATCTGCAGGTGATCATCGAAGGCAACTTCGACGCCAGCCAGGTCAATGGCCCGGCAATGAAAACCTGGCTGGCCTTCTGGGCCACCAGCATGCACCACCCGTCTTTGCACAGGTTGCAGCGGATCAACGATCACCGTCTGTATTCCAACCTGTGCTGCCAGTTCCGCCGCGTATTGCCGCTCGATGATGCGCGCAGTGCAGCCCGGGGCCTGGCAGCCCTCATTGACGGTTTGTGGTTGCGCGGCGCGCTGTCGGGAGATGCTTTCGACACCGAGCAGGCGCACCGGATCGCTTACGAATACATGGATTTCCAACTGGCCAAGCAGGTGAGTTAGAGCACACATAGAACGCTCAACCCCTGAACGCTACCGATGGCGATGCCAACTGCTCCACGGCACACCCCGGTGGTTAACGCCAACCACTTATGCACTTGCGAGGACTTTATGGCCCGTTTCGAACTGCAAAAACTCTACATCGATGGCGGTTACTCCGACGCCAGCAGCGACGCCACTTTCGAAGCCATCAACCCGGCTAACGGTGAAGTCCTCGCAAACGTACAGCGTGCGACCAAGGAAGACGTCGAGCGCGCTGTGGTCAGCGCCGAAAAGGGCCAGAAAATCTGGGCCGCGATGACCGCCATGGAGCGTTCGCGCATCCTGCGCCGTGCCGTGGACATCCTGCGCGAGCGCAACGATGAACTGGCGGCCCTGGAAACCCTGGACACCGGCAAGTCGTTCTCCGAAACCAAGTATGTCGACATCGTCACCGGCGCTGACGTGCTGGAATACTACGCAGGCCTGGTTCCTGCCATCGAAGGCGAGCAGATTCCACTGCGCACGACTTCGTTCGTCTACACCCGTCGCGAGCCGCTGGGCGTTGTCGCCGGTATCGGCGCGTGGAACTACCCGATCCAGATCGCTCTGTGGAAGTCCGCTCCTGCCCTGGCGGCCGGTAACGCGATGATCTTCAAGCCAAGCGAAGTCACTTCCCTGACCACCCTGAAACTGGCCGAGATCTACACCGAAGCAGGCGTTCCGGCTGGCGTGTTCAACGTCCTGACCGGCAGCGGCCGTGAAGTCGGCACCTGGCTGACCGAGCACCCGCGCATCGAAAAAGTCTCGTTCACCGGCGGCACCGACACCGGCAAGAAGGTAATGGCCAGCGCTTCCAGCTCTTCGCTGAAAGACGTGACCATGGAACTGGGCGGCAAGTCCCCGCTGATCATATTCGACGACGCCGACCTCGATCGCGCCGCCGACACCGCGATGATGGCCAACTTCTACAGCTCCGGCCAGGTCTGCACCAACGGTACCCGCGTGTTCGTACCGACTCACCTGAAAGCGGCGTTCGAAGCCAAGATCGCCGAGCGCGTTGCACGCATTCGCATCGGCGACCCGCAAGACGAAAACACCAACTTCGGTCCGCTGGTCAGCTTTGCCCACATGGAAAGCGTGCTGGGCTACATCGCCAAAGGTAAGGAAGAAGGCGCTCGCGTGCTGTGCGGTGGCAGCCGTCTGACCGAAGGTGACTTCGCCAAAGGCGCATTCGTGGCACCGACCGTGTTCACCGACTGCACCGACGAGATGACCATCGTGCGCGAAGAAATCTTCGGCCCGGTGATGGCGATCCTGACCTACGAAACCGAAGAAGAAGTGATCCGTCGTGCCAACGACACCGACTTCGGCCTGGCCGCCGGTATCGTCACCAAGGACCTGAACCGCGCTCACCGCGTGATTCATCAACTGGAAGCCGGTATCTGCTGGATCAACGCCTGGGGCGAGTCCGACGCGAAGATGCCGGTCGGCGGCTACAAGCAGTCGGGTGTTGGCCGTGAGAACGGCATCAGCTCGCTGAACAACTTCACACGCATCAAATCGGTACAGGTCGAACTGGGCGATTACGCCTCGGTTTTCTAAGGCGACATCTGCTTCGCCTGCGAGGCCGCTATCGCCAGCAAGCCGGCTCCTACGGGTTTTTGCGTCGTGCACAAAAGCCACGGCGCCCCCGATCCTGTAGGAGCCGGCTTGCTGGCGATCGAGTGCGCAGCACTCGCCAGACCTGACCATATCTAAAGAGGGTGCATTCAATGTCCCAAGAATTCGATTACATCATCATCGGTGCCGGCTCGGCCGGTAACACCCTGGCGACCCGTCTGACTGAAGACGAAGGCGTCACCGTCCTGCTGCTCGAAGCGGGCGGCCCGGATTACCGCATGGATTTCCGCACGCAAATGCCGGCCGCCCTGGCGTTCCCGCTGCAAGGTCGTCGCTACAACTGGGCCTACGAAACCGATCCAGAGCCACACATGGACGGTCGCCGGATGGAATGCGGTCGCGGCAAGGGCCTGGGCGGTTCTTCGCTGATCAACGGCATGTGCTACATCCGCGGTAACGCGATGGACTACGACAACTGGTCGAAACTGCCAGGCCTGGAAGACTGGACGTACCTCGACTGCCTGCCGTATTTCCGCAAGGCTGAAACCCGTGACATCGGCCCGAACGACTACCACGGTGGCGACGGTCCGGTCAGCGTGACCACGCCGAAAGCCGGCAATAACCCGCTGTTCAGCGCGATGGTTGAAGCCGGTGTGCAAGCCGGTTACCCGCGCACCGAAGATTTGAACGGTTACCAGCAAGAAGGCTTCGGCCCGATGGACCGTACCGTGACGCCGAACGGCCGTCGCGCCAGCACCGCCCGCGGCTACCTGGACATCGCCAAGAAGCGCTCGACCCTGACCATCGTCACTCACGCCCTGACCGACAAGATTCTGTTCGAAGGCAAGCGTGCCGTTGGCGTGCGTTACCTGATCGGCGCCGCTGAAGAGCGCGTTGAAGTCCGCGCCCGCAAAGAAGTGTTGCTGTGTTCCGGCGCCATCGCTTCGCCGCAGATTCTGCAACGCTCCGGCGTCGGCCCGGCCGAACTGCTGAAAAAACTCGACATCCCGGTGGTCCACGACCTGCCAGGCGTCGGCGAAAACCTGCAGGATCACCTCGAGCTGTACCTGCAATACGCTTGCACCCAACCGGTCTCGCTGTACCCGTCGCTGCTCTGGTACAACCAGCCGGCCATCGGTGCCGAATGGCTGTTCAACGGCACCGGCATTGGCGCCAGCAACCAGTTCGAAGCCGGCGGTTTCATTCGCACCCGTCCGGAATTCGATTGGCCGAACATCCAGTACCACTTCCTGCCTGTTGCCATTAACTACAACGGCAGCAACGGCGTGAAAGAGCACGGCTTCCAGGCGCACATGGGTTCCATGCGTTCGCCAAGCCGCGGTCGCATCCAGGCCAAGTCCAAGGACCCTCGCGAGTACCCGAGCATCCTGTTCAACTACATGGCCACCGAGCAGGACTGGCAGGAATTCCGCGACGGCATCCGCCTGACCCGTGAAATCATGCAACAGCCTGCGCTGGACGCCTTCCGTGGCCGCGAAATCAGCCCGGGCATCGACGTGCAAACCGATGAGCAGCTCGACAAGTTCATCCGCGAGCACGCCGAAACCGCGTTCCACCCATCCTGCTCGTGCAAGATGGGCACCGACGAAATGGCCGTGGTCGATGGCGAAGGTCGTGTGCATGGCATGCAAGCCCTGCGCGTGGTCGATGCCTCGATCATGCCGATCATCACCACCGGCAACCTGAATGCGCCAACGATCATGATCGCCGAGAAAATCGCCGACAAGATCCGTGGTCGCAAGCCATTGCCGCGCAGCACCGCCGATTACTACGTGGCCGGTGATGCACCGGTGCGTGGCAAGCCGTTGCGGGATGTGAGTCCTACTGCTCAGTAATACCGTTACACCGCGGTGCTGCCTTCGCGAGCAAGCCCGCTCCCACATTGGTTTTGTGAACGCCACAGATCCAATGTGGGAGCGGGCTTGCTCGCGAAGGGGCCCGAACAAACACTGCACAACCCTCTGACACACCCCGGTAATCCCTTCCTACACCGCTTCGCCCTTGATCCTACCCCCCGCGCAAGCCTAATCTAGCGCCACGCAAACGTTTCACCCCCCTCGCAACACCGATACATCGCAACCCCATACCAAGGAGGTTCCCGAATGTTCGATTTCCACCCCCAGCTCAAGCAGCGCTTCGCTGCCTTGCGCACGGGCGCTGAATTCTTTTCGCTGCGTTATGTGCGCGAGTCCGGCCAGTACCTGTCGGTGCGCAAGAACGTCGCCGAACCTCCGAGCCTGAGGCGTGACGAAGGCGCGATGCTGACCGTGCGCGTCAACGGCGTCGAAGCCTACGCCGCGACCAACGACCTGTCGCAATCCGGCCTGCAGGCCGCGCTGGAAAAAGCCGAGCAACAAGCCCGCCGACTCAAGCCCCACGCCCTGCTCGACCTGCGTGATCAAGCCGTCTCCAGCGACCGCGCCGATTACTTCTCGCCGAACTTCGACCAGCCTTTCCCGTCCCTGAGCGATTGCTATCAACTGCTCGGCGCCGAATCCGCGTCCGTGCCCAAGGACGAACGACTGGTGAACTGGCAGGTAAGCATCGGCATCACCAACGTCGAACAGATCTACCTCAGCAGCGCCGGCGCGGAATTGCGCCAGGCCCAACGCTTCATCTACCCGAGCCTGGAAGTCACCGCCTACGACGGCAGCGACAGCCAGACCCGCACCCTCGGCCGCGAAAACTTCGGCCAACAGGGCGGTTTTGATGTGATCAGTCGCTGCGGCCTGGTGGGTGCAGGTCCGAAAATTGCCGATCAGGCGCTGCAATTGCTACTGGCACCGAACACCCCGCAAGGCCCACGCGACCTGCTGTTGATGCCCGACCAGATGATGCTGCAGATCCACGAATCCATCGGTCACCCGCTGGAGCTGGACCGCATCCTCGGTGACGAGCGCAATTACGCCGGCACCAGTTTCGTCAAGGCAGAAGACTTCGGCCATCTGCAATACGGTTCGAAACTGCTCAACGTGACTTTCGACCCGGACATTCCCGAGCAACTCGCCAGCTACGGCCATGACGACGACGGCACCGCTGCCAGCAAGCAGTTTCTGATCAAGGAAGGTTTGCTGCTGCGTCCATTGGGCGGTGCGCTGTCGCAATTCCGTGCCGGCATGGACGGTGTTGCCAACAGCCGCGCCTGCGGCTGGAATCGCCCGCCGATCGACCGCATGGCCAACCTCAACATCGAGCCTGGCGACCAGCCGCTTGAGCAACTGATCGGCAACATCGAGCACGGCATTTTGATGAGCACCAACCGCTCGTGGTCGATCGACGATGCGCGCAACAAATTCCAGTTCGGTTGCGAATGGGCGCAGTTGATCGAAAACGGCGAGCTCAAAGGCGTGGTGAAAAACCCGAACTACCGTGCGATTTCCGCGCAGTTCTGGAAAAACCTCAGCGCCGTCGGCGACGCCGGCACCTTCAAGGTCCTTGGTACTCCGAACTGCGGCAAGGGCGAGCCGAATCAGGTGATCCGTGTCGGCCATGCGTCGCCGGCCTGTGTGTTCAGCAATGTGGATGTGTTTGGGGGAGACGCCTGATGAGTACGTCAAACAATCAGGCCGACGGGTTCAAGGCCTTGGTCAACTGGCTGCGCGATGCGATTCGCGAGCCGGAGCAGTTCACCCTCAGCTACGCCGCCGAGTCGTCGGCCTTCGTGCGTTTCAACCATGCCAAGGTGCGTCAGGCCGGACAGGTGCAACAGGCGAGCGTCGGCTTCAAACTGATCAACGAGGGCCGGCATGCCGACCTCGACATCACGCTGTCGGGCGATGCTGAAGTCGATCTCCAGCGTTTGGCCGAAGGGCTGCAACAGTTGCGCGAGACCTTGCCGCTGTTGCCCAAAGATCCGTATCTGCTGCTCAACCACAACGGTTGGCAGAGCAAGAACGTGCAGGCGCATCCGCTGCCGGACACTGAGCAAGTGGTCGCCGAAATCGCCCAGGCTGCCGAAGGGCTGGACCTGGTGGGCTTCTATGCGGCCGGGCCGATCAGTCGTGGTTTCGCCAGTTCCTCGGGCGCGTTTGGCTGGCACCAGGCCAACAGCTTCAACTTTGATTTCAGCCTGTTTCATGACAACGGTCAGGCAGTGAAAGCCAGCTACGCCGGGCACGACTGGAACAGCGAAGGGTTTGCCAAACGCTTTGCCCAGGCACGCGAGCAGTTGGCGTTTCTCGGCAGGCCGCAGCGCACCCTGCCACCGGGTCAGTACCGCGCCTATCTGGCACCGGCAGCCATGGGCGAAATCATGGACATGCTGGGCTGGGGTGGATTTTCAGCGCAGTCGATTGCCAGCAAAAACAGCCCGCTGCAGAAGTTTTACGCAGGCAACAGCTCGTTCAGCCCGCTCGTGTCCGTCGATGAAAAAGTCAGCGGTTCGTTGAGCCCGGCGTTTTCCGGCGAGGGTTACCCACGCAGCGATCTTCAGTTGATCGTCGACGGCAAGGCCGGCGCGCAAATGGTCAGCTCGCGCAGTGCGGCCGAATACGGCCTGACCGCCAACGGCGCCAGCGGCGGTGAAATGCCGAGCGCCTTGAACATGGCGGCCGGGACATTGCCTGATGCGGAGATTCTCAAGCAGCTGGGCACGGGGCTGTACATCAGCAACCTGTGGTACTTGAACTACTCGGACCAACCGGCGGCGCGCCTGACCGGCATGACGCGGTTTGCGACGTTCTGGGTCGAGAACGGTGAGATTCAGGTGCCGGTGAGCACCATGCGCTTTGATGACAGCGCCTACAGCTTGCTGGGTTCGCAGTTGGAGGCGTTGACCGAAGAGCGCGAGTTGTTGCTGTCGGCGAGCACTTACAGCCAGCGGGCCACGGCCTCGGCGTTACTGCCGGGTGCGCTCGTCAGCAGGCTGACCTTGACCCTGTAAACACAAAACCCCCAGTACACAGGGGATCCTGCGGTGAGGGGGCTTGCCCCCCGTTCGGCTGCGAAGCAGTCGTAAATCCGGCTAATGCGGTCTGTCTGTCAGACCGCGTTAGCCAGGCAAGCCCCCTCGCCACAGGGGCCGAGCACTACCTGACTAAGAGGTCCCATGCCCAACCGCCCACCTCTCGACGCCGTCACCGCCCGCTGGTTGCCGTGGGTCGTCGCCATTGCCTTCTTCATGCAGTCCCTCGACGGGACCATCCTCAACACCGCCCTGCCGGCCATGGCCCGGGACCTGGCGGAAGATCCGCTGCGCATGCAGGGCGTGATCATCGCCTACATGCTTACCGTCGCCCTGCTGATCCCCGCCTCCGGCTGGATCGCCGATCGCTTTGGCACCAAGAAAATCTTCTTCGGCGCGATCCTGTTGTTCAGCATCGGCTCGTTGCTCTGCGCCCTCTCCAGCAGCCTGAGCATGCTGATCGGCGCCCGAGTGATTCAGGGTCTGGGCGGTGCGCTGATGTTGCCGGTCGGGCGGCTCGTGGTGCTGCGCGCCTACCCGCGCTCGGAGCTGGTGCGGATCATGGGTTTCATCACCATTCCCGGCCTGCTCGGCCCGTTGATCGGCCCGACCATGGGCGGCTGGATGGTGGAATACCTGACCTGGCACTGGATCTTCCTGATCAACCTGCCGGTCGGCGCTGTCGGTTGCTACGCGGTGTGGAGATTCATCCCCGACCTGCGCGGCACCGAGCGCACGCGCTTCGACAGCCTCGGCTTCTTGCTGTTTGGCGCGGCGATGGTGCTGATCACCGTCGCCATGGAGGGTCTCGGCGAACTGCACCTGCCGCACTTGCGCGTGATGTTGCTGCTGTTCGGCGGCATGGCCTGTCTGGCGGCGTACTGGCTGCGAGCCGGGCATATCGAGAATCCGCTGTTCGCGCCGTCGCTGTTCAAGACCCGGACGTTTGCCGTGGGTATCCTCGGCAACCTGTTCGCCCGTCTGGGCAGCGGCGCGCTGCCGTTCCTCGTCCCGTTGCTGCTGCAAGTGGCACTGGGTTACTCGCCGTCCCAGGCCGGGATGAGCATGCTGCCGCTGGCAGCGGCGGCGATGGTTGCCAAGTCGGTGGCGCGGCCGCTGATCGAACGGCTCGGCTATCGCATCGTGCTGACCGGCAACACGTTGGCGCTGGGGTTGATGCTGGCGAGCATGGGCCTGGTCAGCGAGCAGACGCCGTATTGGTTGTTGCTGGGCATGCTGGCGATCCTTGGCGCGATCAACTCCTTGCAGTTCACCGCAATGAACACCGTGACCCTGATCGACCTCGACGACGCCAGCGCCAGCAGCGGCAACAGCCTGCTGTCGGTGGTCGCGCAATTGTCCCTGAGCCTGGGCGTTGCCTGTGCCGGCGCGCTGCTCGGCGGGTTCACGGCAGAAGTCGGCAATGATGGCGTGAACACAGTGCTAGGCGCGTTCCAACTCACGTTTGTGACCGTTGGAATCATGGCGATGCTGGCCGCGACGATCTTCTCGCAGCTCTCGCGGGAAGACGGACGGCGCGTCAGAAGTCCCGAACAGCACATCGAACATTGAGCCGGGCACATCACAGGTTTTGCGTTCGTCCAGAACTTTCGAGGTAAGTGGCCAGAGGCTGGTACACTGCGCGACATTTTGTTTTGCAGGCCAGTCTCGTGACCACCATCGCCACCGCTTTTAATACTTTGCCGCTGTCCGCCGCCATGCTGGCTAACCTCGACTCCCTCGGTTATGCCCAGATGACGCCGATCCAGGCGCAAAGCTTGCCGGTGATCCTGAAAGGGATGGACCTGATCGCCCAGGCCAAGACCGGCAGCGGCAAGACCGCCGCCTTCGGTATCGGCCTGCTGAACCCGATCAATCCGCGCTTCTTCGGTTGCCAGGCGCTGGTCATTTGCCCGACGCGCGAGCTGGCTGACCAGGTCGCCAAGGAAATCCGTCGCCTGGCCCGCTCCGAAGACAACATCAAGGTCCTGACCCTGTGCGGCGGCGTGGCGTTCGGTCCGCAGATCGGCTCGCTGGAGCATGGCGCGCACATCATCGTCGGCACTCCGGGTCGCATTCAGCAGCACTTGCGCAAGGGTTCGCTGGTGCTCCACGGCCTGAACACGCTGATCCTCGACGAAGCCGACCGCATGCTCGACATGGGTTTCTACGATTCCATCGAAGAAATCATTGCCCAATGCCCGGAGCGTCGCCAGACCCTGCTGTTCTCCGCCACGTACCCGGTGGGCATCAAGCAGCTGGCATCGAAATTCATGCGCAATCCGCAGCAAGTGAAGGCCGAGGCGTTCCACGACGACACGCAAATCGAGCAGCGCTTCTACGAGATTTCCCCGGAAGAGCGCATGGATGCCGTGGTCAAAGTCCTCGCGCATCACCGTCCGGCGTCCTGCGTAGCCTTCTGCTTCACCAAGCAGCAGGTTCAGGAAACCGTTGACCACCTGACCGCCAAAGGCATCTCCGCCGTCGGCCTGCACGGCGATCTGGAACAGCGTGATCGTGACCAGGTGCTGGCGATGTTCGCCAACCGCAGCACTTCGGTGCTGGTTGCCACCGACGTCGCCGCGCGCGGTCTGGACATCGATGCGCTGGACATGGTGATCAACGTCGAATTGGCCCGTGATTCGGAAATCCACATTCACCGCGTCGGCCGTACTGGCCGTGCGGGCGAAAAAGGTATCGCAATCAGCCTGGTCGCCCCGTCCGAAGCGCACCGCGCCCAGGCCATCGAGCAATTGCAGAAGTCGCCGTTGAGCTGGGATCAGCTGGACAACCTCAAATCCCAGGGCGGTGGACCGTTACTGCCGGTGATGAGCACGCTGGTCATCGGCGCGGGCCGTAAAGACAAGGTTCGCCCGGGTGACATTCTCGGCGCACTGACCGGCGATGCCGGGATTCCAGGCGCCCAGGTCGGCAAGATCGCGATTTTCGACTTCCAGGCCTACGTGGCCGTGGAACGCGGGATCGCCAAGCAAGCCTTGCAGCGCCTGAATGACGGCAAGATCAAAGGTCGTTCGCTGCGCGTGCGTATTTTGTAAGAGATCTTCTGCCTGACAGGGATCGAATGTGGGAGCGGGCTTGCTCGCGATAACGGTGTATCAGATGGCATTTATGTTGACTGACACACCGTTATCGCGAGCAAGCCCGCTCCCACATTGGTCTCCCGGTGAATTTAAAATTTGTGTGAGGACACCGTTTTGCGCTCTACCGAAGTCGTGATCATTGGCGCTGGCGCCGCAGGGTTGATGTGTGCACTGACCGCCGCCGGGCGCGGGCGCAAGGTGATGTTGCTCGACCACGCGAACAAGGCCGGCAAGAAAATCCTGATGTCTGGCGGTGGCCGCTGCAATTTCACCAACATGTACACCGAACCGGGCAATTTCCTCTCGCAGAACGAACACTTCTGCAAATCCGCGCTGGCGCGCTATACCCAGTGGGATTTCATCGGGATGGTCGCCAAACACGGCGTGCCGTACCACGAGAAAAAGCTCGGCCAGCTGTTCTGCGATAACAAATCCAGCGACATCCTCGAGATGCTCCTCAATGAGTGCGATCAGGTCGGCGTCAGCCTGCACCTGGACACCTCGATCCAGACCATCGAGAAGCTGGAAAGCGGTTACTTGCTGGACACCACGCTGGGCCAGATCACCTGTGAATCCTTGGTGATCGCCACCGGCGGCCTGTCGATCCCGACCCTGGGCGCCACCGGCTTCGGTTATCAGGTTGCGAAGCAGTTTGGCCACGAACTGTTGCCGACCCGTGCCGGCCTGGTGCCGTTCACCATCACCGATCAGCTCAAGGAGCTTTGCACCGAGCTGTCCGGTACGTCGGTCGATTGCCTGGTCAGCTGCAACGACCAGAGTTTCCGCGAGAACATTCTGTTCACCCACCGCGGCCTCAGCGGCCCGGCGATTTTGCAGATTTCCTCGTTCTGGGAATCCGGCGACTCGGTAGAGATCAACCTGATGCCGGACCACGACGTGCCGGGCTGGCTGCAACAACAGCAAGCCGAACGTCCGAACAGCGAGTTGAAAACCCTGCTTGGCGAGATCTTCACCAAGAAGATGGCCAACCTGCTGGCGGACAACTGGTTCGTCTCCAAACCGATGAAGCAGTACACCCACGCGGAAATCGCTGACATCGCCGAGAAACTGGCGAGCTGGAAAGTGGTGCCGGCCGGCACCGAGGGTTATCGCACGGCTGAGGTGACGCTGGGTGGCGTCGATACCAATGAGGTGTCGTCCAAGACCATGGAATCGCTGAAAAGCCCTGGTTTGTATTTCATCGGTGAAGTGCTGGACGTGACCGGGCATCTGGGCGGTTTCAACTTCCAGTGGGCCTGGGCTTCGGGTTACGCGGCTGCGCAGTACGTCTGATACACCGCGTTATCGTTCTTCGCCAGCAAGCCGGCTCCTACAGGTTTTGTATTCGCTACAAAATCCGGGCATGACGCAAACCCTGTAAGAGCCGGCTTGCTGGCGAGGGCGTCCTGCCCGTCGACAGGGAACTTAAGGAACAGATTTTGCTGTCAGATGTAATCGGCGCCATTGCGTCGGCGTCATTACTGGCTCAATTTAGCGTCATTGCCTCGGAAGGCCCTCGCACTTCATGCCATCGACCCCTTTTCGTCAGTCACTGCGTCGCCTCTGGGCGCTGGATAAATTCAGTTATAGCGTACGGGTGTTCATCGCCCTGACCGGCAGCATGGCGCTGTGTTGGTATCTGGATGAAATGGGGCTGCTGATCCCGCTGTTCCTGGGAATCATTGCCAGCGCCCTGGCCGAGACCGACGACAGTTGGCAGGGCCGCCTCAACTCTCTGGCCGTGACGCTGGTGTGCTTCAGCATCGCTGCCCTCTCCGTCGAATTGCTTTTTCCCTACCCCATCGTCTTCGTCATCGCCCTCGCGCTGGCCAGTTTCGGCCTGACCATGCTCGGCGCCCTCGGCGAACGCTATGGCGCGATTGCCTCGGCGACGTTGATCCTGTCGGTCTACACCATGATCGGCGTGGACCAGCGCGGCGGTGCGGTGACCGATTTCTGGCACGAGCCGGTCCTTCTGGTGGCCGGCGCGGCGTGGTACGGCTTGCTCTCAGTGTTGTGGCAGGCGATGTTTTCCAATCAGCCGGTGCAGCAGAGCCTCGCGCGATTATTCCGAGAGCTGGGCTTTTACCTGAAGCTCAAATCGTCGCTGTTCGAGCCGATCCGGCAGTTGGACGTGGAAGCGCGTCGTCTGGAACTGGCCCAACAGAACGGCCGGGTCGTAGCGGCTTTGAACGCCGCCAAGGAAATCATTTTGCACCGGGTCGGCAATGGTCGACCGGGCTCCAAAGTCAGCCGCTACCTGAAACTCTACTTCCTCGCCCAGGACATCCACGAACGCGCCAGTTCCTCGCACTATCCGTATAACGCGCTGGCCGACGCCTTCTTCCACAGCGACGTGCTGTTCCGCTGCCAGCGCCTGCTGCGCCAGCAGGGCAAGGCTTGCCGGGCGCTGGCGGAATCGATCCAGATGCGCCAGCCGTTCACTTATGACGCCAGCTTCGCCGAGGCCCTGAGCGACCTGCACGCCTCCCTCGAACACCTGCGCATCCAGAGCAACCCAGCCTGGCGCGGACTGCTGCGATCCTTGCGCGCACTGGCGGCCAACCTCGGCACCCTCGACCATCTGCTCAGTGACGCGAGCAACCCCGACGCGCTCGCCGACGCTACCGACAGCAGTCTGCTCGACCGTTCGCCACGCAGCCTCAAGGATGTGTGGATGCGCTTGCGTACGCAGCTGACGCCCACTTCGCTGCTGTTCCGCCACGCCCTTCGATTGCCCCTCGCGTTGAGCATCGGCTACGGCATGGTGCATTTGATTCACCCCTCGCAAGGTTACTGGATCATCCTCACCACGCTCTTTGTCTGCCAACCGAACTACGGCGCGACCCGGCGCAAGCTCGGCCAGCGGATCATCGGCACCGCCATCGGCCTGACCCTGGCCTGGGCGCTGTTTGATCTGTTCCCGAACCCGCTGATCCAGTCGTGCTTCGCGATTGCCGCCGGGGTGGTGTTCTTCACCAACCGCACCACGCGCTACACCCTGGCGACGGCGGCGATCACCTTGATGGTGCTGTTCTGCTTCAACCAGGTCGGCGACGGTTATGGCCTGCTCCTGCCGCGGCTTTTCGATACCTTGCTCGGCAGCCTGATCGCCGGGCTTGCGGTGTTCCTGTTCCTGCCGGACTGGCAGGGCCGACGCCTGAACAAAGTGCTGGCCAATACCCTGACCTGCAACAGCATTTACCTGCGTCAGATCATGCAGCAATACGCCGCCGGCAAAAGCGACGACCTGGCTTATCGCCTGGCCCGACGCAACGCGCATAACGCGGATGCGGCGCTGTCGACGACGCTGGCCAACATGTTGATGGAGCCGGGGCATTTCCGTAAGGAAGCGGATGTCGGGTTCCGTTTCCTGGTGTTGTCGCACACGTTGCTCAGCTATTTGTCAGGGCTGGGCGCACACCGTGAAACCCAGCTGCCGGCCGACGTGCGCGAGCATTTGATCGAAGGTGCCGGCGTGAAACTGGCGGCGAGCATTGATGAGATCGCTCAAGGCCTGGCGAGCAAACTGCCGATTGCGATTCAAAGCGATGAGGAAGAGGCGCTGGCCAATGAGCTGGAGCAGATGCCGGACGAGATCGATGAAGGGCAGCGGTTGGTGCAGACGCAGTTGGCGCTGATTTGCCGGCAGTTGGGGCCGTTGCGGACGTTGGCGGCGCATCTCATCAAGGATACGAGCGAGGATTGAGATCTGTGGTGGCTGGGCGGGCCTCTTCGCGGGCAAGCCCGCTCCCACATGGGATTTGTGGTGAACAGAAAATCCAGGTACACCGCTGAACCTGTGGGCGCGGGCTTGCTCGCGAAGAGGCCATCAGCCACACCACAAATCTCGAAGGGACCTTACATCCCATGCTCCTTCATCAACCGCTCATAACTCCCATCCGCCTTCATCTCGGCAATCTCCCGATCAAAACCCGCCACGATCTGTGCATGCTGCGGATTTTTCAGGCTGACCAGAATATGCAGGCTGTTCTCGCTCAACGGTTTGGGCAGGAATTCCACGGCATTGCGCACCTTGGCTGATTCCCGGGACAGGTAATAACGCGCGACGTATTCATCCTCCAGGGTCAGCTTGACCCGATCGGCGGCGAGCATGCGCACGGCCATGGCGAAGCTGTGCACCGGGATTTTCTGTAGCGAGTCGTCTTCATCGAACGCCGTTGAATAGGCATAACCGCGCACTACCGCAATCGGGTACGTGTGCAATTGCTGCAGATTATTGAATTCGATCGGCGCGTCCTTGCGCTTGAGAAAGCGCACGCGGTTGAGCAGGTACTCGCCAGAAAACTGGCCGAGCCTGGTCCGTTCATCGGTGTACCAGGCGTTCACCAGCACGTCGTAACGCCCCTCGCCTATACCCAGCAGCGCTCGCGCCCACGGCACCTGTTCAAAATCGCTGGCATAGCCGGCGCGGGCCAGCGCGGTGCTGACGATGTCGGTGGCCAGCCCGCCGTTGACCAGCGTGGCGTCGGTAAAGGGCGGCCATGAATCGGCGACCAACCGCAGTTTTTCCGCTGCGGCGCTCTGAGTCAGCGACAGCAATCCGATCAAGGCCAAAGCTCGATGCAATCGCGGCATGCTCGAAAATCCTTAGCGGGCGGCTGCCCGACGTTTTCAGCCAAAACTCCAAGGCCCCGTACCGGCGAAACCCAGGTACTAACATTAGCTCATCGAAGCCACTGCACAGCGCTTCATCCCAGATTACACAAAGAAGACAACGCCGCGCGAAATGAATGATGGCATTTTGGCCTATGTCACAGATTTCTCCGCCATCAAGACATCTTTCGTCCGGACGCTTAGTATCGGAGGGACGTTGCTCAAGGAATGTGAAGATGACAATCGATTGGATCTGCAAACACCACAGCGATCTGGGCAAGGAGCAGCTCTACGCCGCTCTGCAGCTGCGCGCCGAAGTGTTCGTTGTGGAGCAGAAATGTGTTTATCAAGACATCGATGGCCAGGATCTGGAAGGTGACACCTGCCACCTGATGGCCTGGGATGGGAATCGACTGGTGGCGTACCTGCGTTTGCTCGATCCTGAATTACAAGGCGGTGATGTGGTAATCGGACGGGTGATTACCGCACCGGATTACCGCGGCAAGGGCCTGGGCCATGAGCTGATCGCCCAGGCGTTGAAGCAGGCGGAAAAGCGCTGGCCTGACGTGCCGGTTTATCTGTCGGCCCAGGCGCATTTGCAGGGGTATTACGGGCGGTACGGGTTTGTCGTGGCGGGCGAGGAATACCTGGAGGACGGGATTCCGCATATCGGGATGCGTCGCCCTTAAGGGCCTCTTCGCGGGCAAGTCGAAGGCGTCAGACCAGCCACCGCAAAACTCAGGGATACTCCAACACCGCCTTGATCTGCCGCAGATTACGCTCGATCCAGCCCCGATCAATCGCCCCCCACTCGCGAATCCGATAACGCCCGGCATGGTTGCGCGCGCCCTCTTCCTGCTCGAACTCGCAAATGATGTCCAGATCCGCCAACGCCGCAATGGTGTCCTGGGCCGTGCGCCGGGGCATGCCGGTCACCTCGGTCAGTGCCGGGACGCTGCTGGCCAGCCCGCTGTCGATCAGGTACGCCACGTACAAGCGGCGATAGAAGCTGCTCTTGGTCTTGCTCACGTCCGCTCCTTGTTATTAGAAGATCAAAAGATTGCAGCCTTCGGCAGCTCCTGCAGGGTGTGCGCCTTCCCTTGTAGGAGCTGCCGAAGGCTGAGATCTTTTACTGCATTTCCCGCCACGTCAGGTACACCCGCAAATCGAACTCGATCTGGTGATACCCCGGCAACATGTGTTCGCACAGCTTGTAGAACGCCTTGTTGTGATCCGACTCCTTGAAGTGCGCCAGCTCGTGCACCACGATCATTTTCAGGAACTCGGCGGGGGCTTCCTTGAACAATGAAGCCACGCGGATTTCTTTCTTGGCCTTGAGCTTGCCGCCCTGCACCCGCGAGATCGTGGTGTGCAGGCCAAGGGCGCGGTGGGTCAGGTCCAGACGGTTGTCGAACAACACCTTGTCGATGGCCGGGGCGTTACGCAGGTATTCATGCTTCAGGTCCAGCGCATAGGTGTACAACGCCTTGTCGCTCTGCACGTCGTGCATTTGCGGGTAACGCTGGCTCAGGTAATCGCCCAGCCGACCTTCGGTGATCAGCCGGCGCACCTGGTCCTGCAATGCATCGGGATAGGCCTGGAGGAATTTCAAGGCAGTCATCGGGGCGGCAACATCAGTTACGAAAAGGTCGCCAGTGTAGCGAATTCAGTCCGTCAGCGCGCTCCAGTCGAACGGCTGCGCAAAGTCGCCGACCTCTTCAGCCACCATCGGGTGCGCCACCAGGAAGCCTTGTACGTACTCGCAACCATTGGCTTGCAGCCATTCATATTGCGCGACGGTTTCCACCCCTTCGGCGATCACCAGCATTGCGTATTGTTTGCACAGGTCGATCACATTGCGCACCAGCGCCGCATCCCGTGAGGACGCTGGCAAGCGAGCGATCAGATGGCGATCGAGCTTGAGCGTGTCCAGCTCCAGATCGCGCAGATGAGCCAGCGAGCACGGCCCGGATCCGAAGTCATCCAGCGCCACCCGTACGCCCAGGTTACGCAGCAGGCGCAGCTGTTTACGGGTTTCCTCGGGGTTGTGCATCAAGGCCTCTTCAGTGACCTCGACTTCCAGATGACGCGCCTGCAAGCCATGACGCTCCAGCACCTGGCGCAACTCGGTGACCAGGTTGGGCATGCCAAATTGCGTGCTGCTCAAACTGACCCCCAGCACCAGGTCCTCGGCAAACAGGGTTTCCCAGGCTTTGCGCTGCCCGGCGCCACAATGATAGATCCAGCTGCCCAGGCGACTGATCAACCGCGCTTCTTCCAGCAACGGTAAAAACAGTCCGGGCGGCACGTCGCCGACACTCGGGTGCTGCCAGCGCAATAGCGCTTCGAACCCGCGAATCTGTCCACCGTCGATGGCCACCTGCGGTTGATACACCAGATTGAAATCACGGTTTTCAATGGCGGTGCGCACACTTTCTTCGAGCATCAGCCGTGAGCGCGCCCGACCATTCATGTCATGGTCATAGAAGCGATACTGCTGACGGCCGGCACGCTTGGCCTCGTACATGGCGATGTCCGAAGCCCGCATCAGACCATCGAGATTGGCCCCGCAATCCGGGTACGTGGCGATGCCGATGCTGGCGCCCAGCGCAATATCCAGACCATCGATCTGCTGACAGATCGACACCCGCTCGATGAGCTTTTCGGCAATCTTCGCCGCTTGTTCGGGGAACTCCAGATCCAGCAGCGCCGTGAACTCATCGCCGCCCATGCGCGCCAGAATGTCGAACGGCCGCAAGCACGCCTTCAACTGCTCGGAGACCCAGCGCAACACGCGGTCGCCGGCATCGTGGCCAAGGGAATCGTTGACCCGCTTGAACCCGTCGAGATCGAGATAGAGCAGCACCCACGAGCTGTCGGAGCGCTCGCCACGCAGCAGCAGGTTTTCCACCGTCTGATAGAAACCTCGGCGATTGAGCAGCCCGGTCAACGGGTCGGTCACCGCCTGGAATTCCAGCTGCTGATGCAGGTGGCGCACCACCGACATGTCCAGCACCGTCACCACCATCGCGTGCTGTTCGGTGGGCAATGGTGCGCAAGACAGCGCCACGGGCACCTGCTGGCCGGGGGCCGTACGCAACAGCGCGTCATGCAGGCGCAAGGTTTCGCCGCGTTTATAACCGGCGAGCAATTCGGAGTCGGCCCAGATCGGAATGTGCGGTTTTTGCAGGTAATCCAGAAACTCTTTGCCTTGCAGGTCTTGCAGCTTGGCATTCAGCAGCCGCGACATCGCCGGGTTGGCAAAGCGGATCAGACCGTCTTCGCCGACCACCAGAATGCCTTCGGCGGCGTTGTCCAGCACCGAGGCATTAAAGGCGCGCGCGACCTCCAGATCGTGGCTCAGGCGCTGCAACGCCCGGCGATTGCGCTGATGCTCGAGCAGTGCCTGGACTTTGGGCTTGAGGATCTGCGGATCGAACGGTTTGAACAGGTAATCCACCGCACCGCTGGCATAGCCCTTGATCACGGCGTCCTGGGACTGTTCGTTGGCGGTGAGGAAAATGATCGGTGTGAGACGGGTTCGCTGGCTGCCGCGCATCAGGCGTGCGACTTCAAAGCCGTCCATGCCCGGCATCTGCACATCCAGCAGCACCAGGTCGATATCGTGTTCGAGTAAAAGACTGAGGGCTTCAAATCCGGACGCAGCCGTCATGACCTGCCAATCCTGGCGCTGCAACAACGCGCGCATGCTGATCAGGTTTTCAGGGTAATCATCGACGATTAAAAGGGTTGAGCTGCCTTCGGCTGGCGTGGGTTGCGCGCATTCCATGCTGCTTCTCTTGTTGGGGCGTCAGGCCGGTTTCTCGTGAAAACCGGACAAAAACAAGCCTTCACTCTAGACCGGGATTCGCGAAAGCAGAAGATATCAGTAAGCCATCATTTAACTAAAGGGTTCATTTGCCGACTAACGGTCACCGCTACAGGCCGCTAAAACCGGGAAAGATGGCCTTTTAACAGGATTTTGACGTCATCCATCTGTCAGACAGCCGTTAACAAATTGAACTTTCACGCTTATAAAGAACGCCCTCCAAGGCGCGTGCTAGAGCTTCTGGTACGTCCGTGCTGCAAAATTTGTGGAAGCTTTGTCTATGATCGATCTCGCATCCTGGAACCTCAGTGTTCCCGTCGGCAACCCGCCGTACACCGTTGAAACAGCCAAACTGGTGAACGGCTTCAAGGATCAATACTTCCACTCCGACACCGGCACCCTGTTTTTCTGGTCGCCGGTGACTGGCACGAGAACGGAAAATGCGAAATATCCGCGCACCGAACTGCGGGAAACCTACAGCAACGGCACCCTGAAAAACTGGTACTACCCGGACGCCGACAATTCCCTGCGCGCCACCCTGGCGGTGAACCAGGTGCCGAGCTCGGGCAAGATCGTCATCGGCCAGATCCACGCCTATCAAAGCCAAAAGCCCATGGTCAAGGTCGAGTACCAATACAAGACCACCACGAAAACCGGCAACATCGTCGCCAAAGTGCGCATGCACCCTGATGATGGCGAAGGCCGGGTAATCACCATCGCCACTGGCGTGAAGCTGGATCAGGAGTTCTCCTACATGATCCACCTCAGCCCTGGCGGGGCGCTGGGCGTCAGTGCCGCGGGTTATCAATGGGACACCAACATCAGCGCCACGTGGCGGGTTAAACCGCTGTACTTCAAGGCCGGGGTGTATGTGCAGGACAACACCGGGTACACCAGTGAAGGCGGTAAAGTGACATTTAGCAAACTGGATATTGATCACGATAAGTGATGTGAATCACAGCTGAACTGTGGGAGCGGGCTTGCTCGCGAAAGCGTAGTGTCAGACGACATCAATGCTGAATGACACACCGCTTTCGCGAGCAAGCCCGCTCCCATAGGGGATCGCATTGACCATTAATCATCGCCCACAAAAAACCCGCCTCTCGGCGGGTTTTTTGTGCGGCTCAAACGCGGAAGGCTTAGTTGACCTTGGCGTTCAACTCACCTTTCAGGTAACGCTGGTACATCGCTTCCAGCGAGATCGGCTTGATCTTCGAAGCGTTGCCGGCAGTGCCGAAAGCTTCGTAGCGAGCGATACATACATCACGCATCGCAGTAACGGTCGCGCCGAAGAATTTACGTGGGTCGAATTCGCTCGGGTTGGTGGCCATCAGGCGACGCATCGCACCGGTGGACGCCAGGCGCAGGTCAGTGTCGATGTTGACCTTGCGCACGCCGTGCTTGATGCCTTCAACGATTTCTTCAACCGGCACGCCGTAGGTTTCTTTGATGTCGCCGCCGTACTGGTTGATGATCGCCAGCCACTCTTGCGGAACCGAAGACGAACCGTGCATCACCAGGTGGGTGTTGGGGATACGTTTGTGGATTTCCTTGATGCGGTCGATGGCCAGCACGTCGCCGGTAGGCGGCTTGGTGAACTTGTACGCGCCGTGGCTGGTGCCGATGGCGATGGCCAGGGCGTCGACCTGGGTGCGCTTGACGAAGTCAGCGGCTTCTTCCGGGTCGGTCAGCATCTGGCTGTGATCCAGAACGCCTTCGGCACCGATGCCGTCTTCTTCACCGGCCATGCCGGTTTCCAGCGAACCCAGGCAGCCCAGCTCGCCTTCTACCGAAACGCCGCAGGCGTGAGCCATGGCCACGGTTTGTTGGGTGACGCGCACGTTGTAGTCGTAGTCGGTCGGGGTCTTGCCGTCTTCGCCGAGGGAGCCGTCCATCATCACCGAGCTGAAGCCCAGTTGGATGGAGCGCTGGCAGACGTCTGGGCTGGTGCCGTGGTCCTGGTGCATGCACACCGGGATGTGCGGGAATTCTTCGATTGCCGCCAGGATCAGGTGACGCAGGAACGGTGCGCCGGCGTATTTGCGAGCACCGGCCGAAGCCTGGACGATCACCGGGGAGTCAGTCTTGTCAGCGGCTTCCATGATGGCGCGCATCTGCTCAAGGTTGTTGACGTTGAAGGCTGGAACGCCGTAGCCGAACTCGGCTGCGTGGTCCAGCATCTGGCGCATGCTGATAAGTGCCATTGT
Organism: Pseudomonas migulae NBRC 103157; assembly: GCF_002091715.1. GTDB lineage: Bacteria > Pseudomonadota > Gammaproteobacteria > Pseudomonadales > Pseudomonadaceae > Aquipseudomonas > Aquipseudomonas migulae_A. The sequence continues at coordinate 173,539 of NZ_BDAG01000005.1, forward strand.
GTGTGTCTCTCCCGGTTTGGGTCGTTAATCGTGCCAGCCTGCCGGAGCGGCGGCGGCTATTCAAGTTATTGCAGATCGGAGGGTTTGGCCCGGTCCGCTAATTCGGTACTACAAAAATCTTCAGTACTGCACAGAACCCCGTGGGAGCGGGCTTGCTCGCGAATGCGGTTTCACATTCAACATTGATGTCGACTGACCCACCGCTTTCGCGAGCAAGCCCGCTCCCGCATTTGGATCTGCTTCCACATTGGATCTGTGGTGTATCAATTTTGTGTCTTACTGCGCTTTACAACCGCGGCCAATCAAATCGTTGGTGGCGACCCAGTACACCAGGCCTTCCTCACCTTTTACGTGAAACGCCAGCATGTCGTTGCTGTACAGCGAACCTTCCGCACCCGGTTCAAGCTTCAGGCGATAGACCTGATCGGCCCCGCCGAGGCGCACGTCGACAGCCTTGCGGCTGTCATCAGTGTACCGCCAGAGCACTTTGGCCTGGCTGTCGCAGGTCCAGGTGGTCCAGTTATCCGTCGATTCGGCAGGCTTGAACAGGTTGAAATTCGAGCAACCCGCCAGCAGTGCCAGCACCGTAATGGCGATAAAACCTTTCATCCGTGTTCCTCGACTGACGGCGCACGCCGCCAGCCCTGAGTAAGGAGTCAGACCCGTCAAGGGCAACCATGTTCCTTGGCGGGTGTCTGTGTTTCGTATTTGTCCAGGCCATCAGGACCGGAACGCTTGTTGATCACCGGGTTGGTTTCCGCTTGCCAGTCAGCCTGGTAGCAGCCTTTTTCAACCGATTGCGGCGCAGGGTCCGGCTTGGCTTTGGGGTTACTCCCGCAAGCCGCCAGCGAACCTGCAACGATCAACAGCGCTAGCGCCTTGACCATCTGAACACTCCCTTTCCTGGTCAAATCAGCGACCTCAGGCCTTGGCCCGACTTTCCAGGACTTCTACGGCTGGCAACACTTTGCCTTCGACGAATTCGAGGAATGCGCCGCCGCCGGTAGAAATGTAGGAGATCTGATCCGCTACGCCATATTTGTCGATGGCCGCCAGGGTGTCGCCGCCGCCCGCGATGGAGAACGCCGAGCTTTCTGCGATGGCCTGAGCCAGCACTTTGGTGCCGTTACCGAACTGGTCGAATTCGAACACGCCGACCGGGCCGTTCCACAGGATGGTCTTGGACGACTTCAACAGCTCGGCGAAATTCGCCGCGGTCTGTGGGCCGATGTCCAGGATCATGTCGTCTGCCGCTACGTCGGCGATCAGCTTGACGGTTGCGGTAGCGCTTTCAGCGAATTCCTTGGCAACCACAACGTCTACCGGCAGCGGCACGCTGACTTTCGCGGCGATCTCGCGAGCGGTGTCCAGCAGGTCCGGCTCGTACAGGGATTTGCCGACCGGATGACCGGCAGCCGCCAGGAACGTGTTGGCAATGCCGCCGCCAACGATCAACTGGTTGCAGATCTGGCTCAGGCTGTTCAGCACGTCGAGTTTGGTCGAGACCTTGGAACCGGCAACGATGGCCGCCATTGGCTGGGCCGGGGCGCCGAGGGCTTTGCCCAGTGCGTCGAGCTCAGCGGCCAGCAGCGGGCCAGCGGCAGCGACTTTGGCGAACTTGGCCACGCCATGGGTCGAACCCTCGGCGCGGTGAGCGGTGCCGAAGGCGTCCATCACGAACACGTCGCACAGGGCGGCGTATTGTCGGGCCAGTTCGTCAGCGTTCTTTTTCTCGCCTTTGTTGAAGCGCACGTTTTCGAACAGCACGATGTCGCCGGCCTTGACGTCAACGCCGCCCAGGTAATCGGCAACCAGCGGCACTTCGCGGCCCAGGGCCTTGCTCAGGTAGTCGGCGACAGGCTTGAGGCTGTTCTCGGCCGAGAACTCGCCTTCGGTCGGACGGCCAAGGTGCGAGCAGACCATCACGGCCGCGCCTTTTTCCAGGGCCAGCTTGATGGTCGGCAGCGAAGCCAGGATTCGCGCATCGCTGGTGACTACACCGTCCTTGACTGGGACGTTGAGGTCTTCGCGGATCAATACGCGCTTACCTTGCAGATCGAGGTCGGACATCTTCAACACGGTCATGGGTCGCACTTCCTACAGTTTTTTTGAAGTCGCTGTTTGCAGATAGTGTTCTGCAACGTCCAGCATTCGGTTGGCAAAACCCCATTCGTTGTCGAACCAGGCCAGGATGTTCACCAGCCGTGGGCCGGAAACTCGAGTCTGACTGGCATCGACGATGGCCGAATGTGGGTCATGGTTGAAATCACAGCTTGCATGGGGAAGCTCGGTGTAGGCCAGCAGGCCTTTGAGCGGGCCGCTGGTGGCAGCCTCGCGCAGGATCCGGTTGACCTCAGTGGCATCGGTGTCGCTCACGGTCTGCATCGTAATGTCGAGGCAAGACACGTTTACCGTTGGCACTCGCACGGCTTTGGCCTGAATTCGCCCGGCAAGTTCCGGCAACAGGCGCTCGATGCCACGCGCCAGACCAGTGGACACCGGAATCACCGACTGAAACGCCGAACGGGTGCGGCGCAGGTCTTCGTGATGATAGGCGTCTATGACGGGCTGATCGTTCATCGCCGAGTGGATGGTGGTGATCGACACGTATTCCAGACCAATGGCCTGATCCAGCAGGCGCAACAGCGGCACGCCGCAGTTGGTGGTGCAGGACGCGTTGGACACCAGCAGCTCGTCGCCGGTCAGGCAATCCTGGTTCACGCCGTAGACGATGGTGGCGTCGACATCCGCCTCGCTGGCCATCGGCTGGGAAAACAGCACACGCGGGGCGCCGGCCTCGAGGAAACGCTGGCCATCTTCGCGGGTGTGGTAAGCGCCGGAGCACTCCAGCACCAGATCGACGTCGAGAGACGCCCAATCGATGCCTTCGGGGGTAGCACTGCGCAGGACCTTCACGCAGTCGCCATTAATATGCAGACAATCGCCGTCGACCTTCACTTCGCCGGGAAAACGCCCGTGCGTGGAGTCGAAGCGTGTCAGGTATTCGATGCTGGCCATGTCGGCCAGATCGTTGATCGCGACAATCTCAAACCCGGCCTTCTCGCCTCGCTCGAACAACGCACGCAAGACGCAACGACCAATCCGGCCGTAGCCGTTGAGTGCAACTTTGTAGGGACGCGGTTGAGGCATGGGGTTCTCGATTACCGTGGTGAATCCGTTATTGCAACGTTGACCGAACCACCGTCTTCGCGAGCAAGCCCGCTCCCACAAGGGAATGCATTCCAATGTGGGAGCGGGCTTGCTCGCGAAGGCGGCAGTCCGGACGACGCAACTTCTGGATCAGTCTTCCAGCAGCTCTTCAGCCTGACCCAGAATGTTTTCCAGGGTGAAGCCGAACTCTTCGAACAAGGCTGGCGCAGGCGCCGACTCACCGTAGGTGGTCATGCCGATGACGCGGCCTTCCAGGCCCACGTACTTGTACCAGTAGTCCGCATGGGCGGCTTCGATGGCGATACGGGCGCTGACCTGCAACGGCAGGACCGATTGCTTGTAGCCGGCATCCTGGGCATCGAACACGCTGGTGCAAGGCATCGAGACAACGCGCACCTTGCGACCTTGCTCGGTCAGCTTGTCGTAAGCCTGAACCGCCAGACCCACTTCCGAACCGGTGGCGATCAGAATCAGCTCAGGCTCGCCTGCGCAGTCCTTCAGTACGTAACCGCCACGGGAGATCTCTTCGATCTGAATCGCGTTGCGGGTTTGGTGCTGCAGGTTCTGACGCGAGAAGATCAAGGCCGAAGGACCGTCGTTACGCTCCAGGGCGAACTTCCAGGCCACTGCCGATTCAACGGCATCGGCTGGACGCCAGGTGTCGAGGTTCGGTGTGCTGCGCAGGCTGGTCAGTTGCTCGATCGGCTGGTGAGTCGGGCCGTCTTCGCCCAGACCGATAGAGTCGTGGGTGTAGACGAACAGCACGCGCTTCTTCATCAGCGAGGCCATGCGCACGGCGTTGCGGGCGTATTCCATGAACATCAGGAAGGTCGCGCCATAAGGCACCAGACCGCCGTGCAAAGCCACGCCGTTCATGATCGCGCTCATGCCGAACTCGCGAACGCCGTAGTACACGTAGTTGCCGCTGGCGTCTTCGGCGGTGACGCCTTTGCAACCTTTCCACAGGGTCAGGTTGGAACCGGCCAGGTCAGCGGAGCCGCCGAGGAATTCCGGCAGCATCGGGCCGTAGGCATTCAGGGCGTTCTGGCTGGCTTTACGGCTGGCGATGGTTTCGCCCTTGGCCGCGACTTCAGCAATATAGGCAGACGCTTTTTCAGCGAAGTCAGCCGGCAGTTCGCCGCTCAGACGACGGACCAGTTCGTTGGCCAGCTCAGGAAAAGCCGCGGAATAGGCAGCAAAACGCTGATCCCACTCGGCTTCGACCGCAAGGCCGGCTTCCTTGGCGTCCCACTCGGCATAAATGTCGGCCGGGATTTCGAACGGACCGTGGTTCCACTTCAATGCGGTGCGGGTCAGAGCAATTTCCGCGTCACCCAACGGGGCGCCGTGGCAGTCTTCTTTACCTTGCTTGTTCGGCGAACCGAAACCGATGGTGGTCTTGCAGCAGATCAGGGTTGGCTGCGCGCTTTTGCGTGCAGTGTCGATGGCGATCTTGATCTCTTCCGGATCATGACCGTCGACGTTGCGGATCACCTGCCAGTTGTAGGCTTCGAAACGCTTAGGGGTGTCATCGGTGAACCAGCCTTCGACTTCGCCGTCGATGGAGATACCGTTGTCATCGTAGAAGGCGATCAGCTTGCCCAGTCCCAACGTACCGGCCAGGGAGCCGACTTCGTGGGAAATGCCTTCCATCATGCAGCCATCACCCAGGAACACGTAGGTGTGGTGGTCGACAACGTTGTGGCCCGGACGGTTGAACTGCGCCGCCAGGACTTTTTCTGCCAGGGCGAAACCCACGGCGTTGGCCAGACCCTGGCCCAGTGGCCCGGTGGTGGTCTCGACGCCAGGGGTGTAGCCGAATTCCGGGTGGCCCGGGGTGCGGCTGTGCAGTTGGCGGAAGTTTTTCAGGTCATCGATCGACAGGTCGTAGCCGGTCAGGTGCAGCAGCGAGTAGATCAGCATCGAACCGTGACCGTTGGACAGCACGAAGCGGTCACGGTCGGCGAACGATGGATTGCTCGGGTTGTGCTTCAGGTAGTCACGCCAAAGTACTTCGGCGATATCCGCCATACCCATAGGGGCACCGGGATGGCCGCTGTTGGCTTTTTGCACGGCATCCATGCTGAGGGCACGAATGGCGTTGGCACGCTCACGACGGCTGGGCATCGCTGTTCTCCTGCGGATATTGAATCGAGAGTGAATAAAACGAAACGGAAAAAAGGCGAGCATTTTCCCTCACCGACCCGCCTCGGGGCAATGACAGATACTCATCTGAAGGCGTTTTTCCGGTGGATAAAGTCGCATTCGCCTGGTGAAACCTTTCCGCTGACGATTTGTAGAGTGACCGTTTCCCCGAGAAGTGCCATCTATCGACCAATATCAAAACTTTTTGATATTGGTCTTGCAGGGATTTCTGACCATCACTAGACTGCTGGCCCTATGAATTTACGCGTGCCTTCCATTCAACATGACGAGTGCGATGAGCTGGCGGCCCTGTGCAAGGCCGGCGGCGATCCTCTGCGGCTGAATGTATTGCGCGCGCTGGCCAACGATTCGTTTGGCGTACTGGAACTGGCGCAGATCTTCGGCATCGGCCAGTCGGGCATGAGTCATCACCTCAAGGTGCTGGCCCAGGCCGACCTGGTGGCAACCCGCCGTGAAGGCAATGCGATTTTCTACCGTCGCGCCCTGCCCCACACCGATCTGCTGGGCGGCAAGTTGCACGCTGCACTGCTCGAAGAAGTGGACAACCTGACCCTGCCTGCTGAAGTGCAGTCGCGGATCGGTCAGGTCCACGGGCAACGGGCGGCGGCCAGCCAGGACTTTTTCTCACGGGTCGCGGAGAAGTTTCGTGCCCAGCAGGACTTGATTGCCGGCCTGCCGCAGTACCGCGAAAGCGTGGTGGCCTTGCTCGACAAACTAAGCTTCAGTGAAGGGGCCACGGCCATTGAAGTCGGCCCTGGCGACGGCGCTTTTCTGCCGGAACTGGCGCGCCGCTTCACGCACGTCACGGCGCTGGACAACAGCACGGCGATGCTCGAACTGGCACGCCAGGTCTGCGAACGCGAAACGCTGGCTAACGTCAGCCTGCAACTGGCCGATGCATTGAATGGTGTCAGCCTCAAGGCCGATTGCGTTGTACTGAACATGGTGCTGCACCATTTTGCCGCGCCGGCCGATGCGCTCAAGCACATGGCCAATTTGCTGCAACCGGGCGGTAGCCTGCTCGTGACAGAGTTATGTAGCCACAACCAGAGTTGGGCCAGGGAGGCCTGCGGTGATCTCTGGTTGGGGTTTGAACAGGACGATCTGGCCCGTTGGGCCACCGCTGCGGGACTCGTTCCCGGGGAAAGCCTCTATGTAGGCTTACGTAATGGTTTCCAGATTCAGGTCCGCCACTTTCAGCGGCCGACTGGCGACACTCACCATCGGTAAATTCAGGAAAAAATCGAGATGAGCGAATACTCCCTCTTCACCTCCGAGTCCGTGTCCGAAGGGCATCCGGACAAAATCGCCGACCAGATTTCCGATGCGGTGCTGGACGCCATCATTGCTGAAGACAAGTTCGCCCGTGTGGCGTGCGAGACGCTGGTGAAAACCGGCGTGGCAATCATTGCAGGTGAAGTCACCACGTCGGCCTGGGTCGACCTGGAAGAAATCGTGCGTAACGTGATTCTCGACATCGGCTACAACAGCTCCGATGTCGGCTTCGACGGCGCCACTTGCGGTGTGATGAACATCATCGGCAAGCAGTCCCCTGACATCAACCAGGGTGTCGACCGTGCCAAGCCTGAAGATCAGGGCGCCGGCGACCAGGGCCTGATGTTCGGCTACGCCAGCAACGAAACCGACGTGCTGATGCCAGCGCCGATCACCTTTTCGCACCAACTGGTTCAGCGCCAGGCCGAAGCCCGTAAATCCGGCCTGCTGCCTTGGCTGCGTCCGGACGCCAAGTCGCAAGTGACTTGCCGTTACGAAGGCGGCAAGGTTGTCGGTATCGACGCCGTTGTTCTGTCGACCCAGCACAACCCTGAAGTGTCGTACAAAGACCTGCGCGAAGGCGTGATGGAGCTGATCGTCAAGCACGTGCTGCCTGCCGAACTGCTGACCAAAGACACCCAGTTCCACATCAACCCGACCGGCCAGTTCATCATCGGTGGCCCGGTAGGTGACTGCGGCCTGACCGGTCGCAAGATCATCGTCGACAGCTACGGCGGCATGGCCCGTCACGGTGGCGGCGCGTTCTCCGGTAAAGATCCATCGAAGGTTGACCGTTCGGCTGCCTATGCCGGTCGTTACGTAGCCAAGAACATCGTCGCTGCCGGCCTGGCCGAGCGTTGCGAGATTCAGGTTTCCTACGCGATCGGTGTTGCTCAACCGACTTCGATCTCGTTGAACACCTTCGGCACCGGCAAAATCAGCGACGACAAAATCGTCAAACTGGTTCGCGAAGTGTTCGACCTGCGTCCATACGCAATCACCACCATGCTCGACCTGCTGCACCCGATGTACCAGGAAACCGCTGCGTACGGCCACTTCGGTCGCACTCCGGCTACCAAGACTGTGGGCGATGACACTTTCACCACATTCACTTGGGAAAAAACCGACCGCGCCGACGACCTCCGTTCGGCTGCCGGTCTGTAAGACTTCCCCAGCGGTACCAAAAGCCCTGCACGGTTCGCCGTGCGGGGCTTTTTATTGCCAGAAATCCTTTTGATCTTCCTGTGTCGAAACACACCGAAAAACATCCTCGCTGCCAAAGCCAGAAAGCTGACTAACCTTGAAAGCATCCCCCTGAGCAAGGACGCTCACCATGCTTCTGCGCCTGTTTTCGATTTTCTTCCTGACCCTGGTCTGCTCAATCTCAAACGCTGCCGATTGCCCCGACTGGCCACCCGCCAGGGCTCTGAACGAAATCACTGCCCTGCAAAAACAGATCGACCTTTGGGACGACAGCTACCACCGCCACGGACGCTCATTGATCGCCGACGAACTCTACGATCAGTCTCGTGCACAGCTGACCGAATGGCGTAAGTGCTTTAACGCGGGCCAGGCGCCCGAACCATTGCGCACAGCGGGCGGCAAGATTCCCCACCCCATCGCCCACACGGGCCTGGAAAAACTCCGGGATGCTCATGCGGTCGAGGCCTGGCTAAGCGATCGCAAAGACATCTGGATACAACCCAAGGTCGACGGCGTGGCCGTGACGCTGATCTATCGCAACGGCGTGCTGCATCAGGCGATCAGTCGCGGTGACGGCCTGCACGGACAGGACTGGACGGCCTCAGCGCGACTGATCCCCGCTATTCCCCGACAACTGGCGCAACCCGTGGATTTGCTCGTGCAAGGCGAACTCTACTGGCGCCTGATCGACCATGTACAAGCCAAGGCCGGCAGCCTCAATGCCCGTTCCACGGTAGCCGGCCTGATGGCCCGCAAGGAACTCGCCCCTGAGCAAGCCGCTGGCATCGGGCTGTTTGCCTGGGATTGGCCGCAAGGCCCGGCCAGCCTGCCCGCCCGTATCGAGGCACTGGATGAACTGGGGCTGCCGGGCACGGTGCCTTACAGCCAGCCGATCCAGACATTCGCCGATGCCGAACGCTGGCGCGATCGCTGGTACCGCTCGCCACTCCCCTTTGCCAGCGACGGTGTCGTCCTGCGCCAGAGTCGGCGCCCCTCAGCCGAGCGCTGGCAGGTAAAAACACCTTACTGGGCCATCGCCTGGAAATACCCCTTCGCCCAGGCGCTGGCCGAAGTGCGAAAAGTCGAATTCAAGATCGGTCGTACCGGACGGATCACACCGGTGCTGGAGCTGAAACCGGTAACGCTCGATGACCGGCAGATCAAACGCGTGAGCGTCAGCTCCCTGCGACGCTGGGAGGAACTGGATATACGGCCCGGCGATCAGGTGTCCATCAGCCTGGCGGGGCTGACCATTCCCAGGCTCGACGGTGTGGTTCTGCGCGCCGACGAACGCGCCGAATTAAACATACCGTTGGCAGCAGACTTTCATCCGTTGAGCTGCTGGCAGCCGACGCCCGGTTGCGAAAGCCAATTCCTCGCGCGACTGGCCTGGCTCAGTGGCAAGCAAGGGCTGGCCTTGACTCATGTAGGTCCCGGCACCTGGGAGAAACTTCTCGAAACAGGCCGTTTGAACGGCCTGCTGGATTGGTTGACCCTCGATGCTCAAGAGCTTGCTAACATTGACGGTTTCGGCGAGCGCAGCACGACTCGTCTTTTAAACAGTTTCAACAGCGCCCGCCAACGCCCTTTTGCTCGCTGGCTCAAAGCCCTGGGATTACCGCCGATCGGCCAGGCGCAGCTTGCCGATTCATGGCAGGCACTGGCACAACGAAACACCGAACAATGGCAGGCCGAGGCCGGTATCGGCCCGGGACGCGCAGCGCAATTGAGCGCATTTTTCCGCGATCCGCAGGTCCTGGCCTTGAGTGACACATTACGTGCGGCGGGAATCGACGGGTTTTAGCGACCGCAGGTGCTCGCCCACCCGGGAACCCAAAGGTGCCGATGGGCTCAAACGCCCATCGCCATACCGATCCGATTTGCACTTTGTACATGGAGCTTTTATGAAATTCCTTTCACCGCTCGCCCTGCTGACTCTTTGCGGTGTGATGGCCGCTCCGCTGATGGCCGCCGAAGAGGCCCCGGGCCTGACCGGTTGCGCCGCCAAGAAACAGAGCATCATCAATCAGATCGAACTGGCCAAATCCCACGGCAACGCCGATCAGCAGGCGGGCCTGGAAACCGCTTTGAGCGAAGTCACCGCTCATTGCACTGACGCCTCGCTGAAAAAGGAACGGGAGAACAAGGTTCTCGACGCCAAACATGAAGTCAGCCAACGTCAGGCAGACCTGGACAAAGCCATGAAGAAAGGCGATCCCGAGAAGATCAACAAGCGTAAAGACAAACTCGCCGAATCCCGCAAGGAATTGCAGGATGCGCTGGATGAGCTGGATAAATAAAAGCAGCGACCTTTCCCGGATCTTTAGTGCTCTGGCTGATGCCTTCGCGAGCAAGCCCGCTCCCACAGGGCATGCATTTCAAATGTGGGAGCGGGCTTGCTCGCGAAAGCGTCAGACAAAGCGCTGCAAATCAATGATCCCGAAACTCTTTATGACAGGCACTGCAGGCATCTTCGACTTTCTGCACCGCCGGCCCGAGGTTACTGGCCTTGTAAGGCTGGACCTTGCTGGCAATCACCAATTCACCGGTGCTGGCTTCAAGGGTGCGGGCCATTTCCTGAAAGCGTGCCTGTTTCTGCCAGACATCGCTTTTGGCACTGGTGTGATCATCTTCGCGCACCTGAGGAAAATGCTTCCACGGCTCATGGGACAGCGCATCGAGCTTCACCGCGCCGTCAGCGAACTTCGGACCGTCGAATGGAATGCGGCCGCGCAACATGCCGCCCAGGTCTTCGCCGGTCTTGAGCATTTGCTTGAAGATCGCCTTGCGCTGGCCCAGTGGCGAGTTCGGGTCGACACCGCCACACGCAGACAACGTCAGGCAGGCCAGCAATACAACGGAAAGTCTTTTAAATGTCATGGTGGCTTCAGGTCACGGGAAACGGCGGCCAGTATCCTCGCGTCACCGACAAACACCAATAGCCCTATTATCAATACGGGTTGTTCGAGTGCAGGGAGCACTCGCGCAACCGGCAAAGGAATTACTCCATGAACAGCCGTTTCAAGGCATGGCGCCCTCGCCTCGCCTGGACCCTCCCGATAGTGGCCGTGCTTGCAGGCTGCACCGGTGGTGACAACAACAAACCGAAAACCCACGCACTGGCGACGTATTCCAGCGCCACCTGGGAAGCCCTGCCCGCAGTGTCCGATAACGACCTGGTTGCCGGTTTCGGTTCGTGGCGTAGCGCCTGCACCCGACTCAAGGCCGATCCGGTCTGGGGCCCGACCTGCGCCGCTGCCGCCAATGTGCCGCAAACCGCCACCGATATTCGCGGCTTCCTCAAACAGAACCTCGACGTCTACGGCCTGCGTGCCGCCAACGACAACCCCAACGGGTTGATCACCGGTTACTACGAACCGGTCTACCCCGGCAGCCTGACCCAGACCGCTGTGGCGAATATCCCGGTGTATGGCGTGCCCGAAGACATGATCATTGTCTCCCTGGACAGCATTTACCCGGAGCTTAAAGGCAAACGCCTGCGCGGACGGCTCGAAGGCCGCGTGCTCAAGCCTTACGACGATGCGGCAACGATCGAAACCAAAGGGGTCAAGGCGCCGGTGGTGGCGTGGCTGACCGATCCGATGAACCTGCAATTCCTGCAAATCCAGGGCTCGGGTCGCATCCAGCTCAATGACGGCCGCCAGTTGCGCATCGCGTACGCCGACCAGAATGGCCATCCCTATCGACCGATCGGCCGCTGGCTGGTGGAACAAGGCGAACTGAAAAAAGAAGACGTGACCATGGGTGCGATCAGCAACTGGGCCAAGGCCAACCCGACGCGCATTCCGGAACTGCTCGGCAGCAACCCCAGCTATGTGTTCTTCACTCGCAACCCGGACAGCAACGAAGGCCCTCGCGGCTCGCTGAATGTTCCGTTGACCGCAGGTTATAGCGCCGCAGTCGACCGCAAAGTGATTCCACTGGGCAGTCTGATGTGGTTATCCACAACGCGGCCGGACGGCACGGCGCTGGTTCGTCCAGTGGCGGCCCAGGACACCGGCGGTGCGATTGCCGGTGAAGTTCGGGCGGATCTGTTCTGGGGCACCGGGGAAGCGGCCGGGCAATTGGCTGGCGACATGAAACAGCAGGGGCAGATCTGGATGCTGTGGCCCAAAGGGGCAGCATTGCCGCAAGTGCCGCAGGTGGCCGACAAGCTCTAAAGTCAAAAGATCGCAGGCTTCGCCAGCGCCTACATTGATCGGGTTCGCCGCAGACGCATCGATCGTTGTAGGCGCTGGCGAAGCCTGCGATCTTTTGATGTGGCTCTTAAGCAGAAACCACAAAGAGACTGACAATCAGCCCCAGCCCCACAAACCACACCAACGACCGCAAAATATGCCAGTCCGCCAGGTAGCAAATGATGTACAGCAACCGGCTGGTGATAAACAAAACCGACAACACATTGATGGTCACCAGTTCGGCATTGCCCGCCAGATGCGCCACGATCACCGCCGCAGCGAACGCCGGGAAGATTTCAAAACTGTTCAGTTGCGCCGCATTCGCGCGCCTGCCCAAACCTTCCAGCGAATCAAGAAAATCCCGGGGGTCATGGTTGTCTCTCAACCGGTAACCGCCACTGATCTTGGCCACGCCCGTGCACAGGAAAGGCAGGAAAATCGCGATCAAAATGCACCACAAAGCAACCGTCATAAAGTCATCCCTTCTTCAAGTTTCATGTGTCGAGCGTTCGTCGACAGTGAGCCAGTCAAAACTTCATCACCAACATACCGATCAACACCAGCCCACAAGCAAGGAGCCGAGGCCGGCCGAAAGGTTCTTTCAGGTAGCGCATGCCAAACAGCACCACCAGAATCACGCTGATTTCGCGCAAGGCCGCGGCCTCGGCAATCGAACCCAGCAGCATCGCCCACAGCACCAGAGCGTAGCTGAACAACACGCAAAACCCGACCGCCAACCCCAGTCGCCACTGTTCACGCCAGAACAGTATGAACGCCGGGCGTTTGCGCACCAGTGCCAGCAACGGAAACGGCCAGGCGCTGAGTAAGGTCACCCAGACCAGGTAATCCAGCGGATGCGCCCAGCGCCGCAACGCCTGACCGTCGATAAAGGTGTAGCAGCCGATGCACAGACCGATCAGTGCGACCACCGGCAGCATCGACCACGGCAGACGTGTGCCGCCACCGCCCTGCCACAGCAAGCACAGCATGCCGAACGGAATCAGCAGGATTCCGAAGATCTGCTGAGGGGTCAGCACTTCTCCGGCAAAGATCAGCGTCAGCGCCAGCACCACCAGCGGCGACAGCCCACGCATCAATGGATAGACCAGCCCCAGATCGCCGACCCGATAGGCCTGAATCAGCAAATAGCGATAGAGCAATTCGAACGCCGCCGACGCCAGGATCCACGGCCAGATTTCAATCGGCGGCAACGCCACGAAAGGCAGCATCAGGGCGACAAACAACATCGCCACGCTGTCCATGCAGGCCACGACCAACAACCGTTCCGCGCTGAATTTAATCAGCGTATTCCACGCCGCGTGCAACAGCGCCGCCACCAACACCAAAGCCGTCGCAAGCACGGCACGCTCCTTTTGTAACCGCCGCGATTCCTTGTAGGAGCGAGCATACTCGCGAAGAACGTCGAGACACCGCGTTTAAACAGAAAGCACGCGTTATCGTTGACGACCATCGCGAGCAAGCTCGCTCCTACAGTGATCGGGGAGAATTGATTCGCCATATGTCAGCAGCTGTTTATACTGCAAGCGACCACGCCGCACTCAGTTGCGCTCAGACTAATTCCAATAATTTCTGCCTCAGCCCGCTCTCCTCGAGAACGGTCGTCGGCATGCGTATGCCTGATCACAGCGTCAAGACTACCGACAGAGACCGTGCGCATGCCACTCGCTTTGCTTGCCCTCGCTGTTGCCGCGTTCGGCATCGGCACCACTGAATTCGTCATCATGGGCCTGCTGCCCGACGTCGCTCGCGACCTTGCCGTGAGCATTCCCGACGCCGGCCTGCTGATCACCGGTTACGCCCTGGGCGTGGTGTTCGGCGCGCCGATCCTCGCGGTCGGCACCGCCAACATGCCGCGCAAAGCCACGCTGCTGGGCATGACGCTGATGTTTATCTTCGGCAACATCCTGTGTGCACTGGCGCCGAACTACGCCACGCTGATGGCCGCGCGCGTGATTACTGCACTGTGCCATGGCGCATTTTTTGGCATCGGTTCGGTGGTCGCCGCCGGCCTGGTGGCACCGAACAAACGGGCCCAGGCGATTGCCATGATGTTCACCGGCCTCACGCTGGCCAACGTGCTCGGCGTGCCGTTGGGTACCGCACTCGGGCAATACGCCGGTTGGCGTTCGACGTTCTGGGCGGTGTCGGTGATCGGGGTGATTGCCGCGATCGCGCAATGGGTCTGGCTGCCGAAGAACATCGCCATGGACAAGGCCAACCTGGCCAGCGAGTTCAAAGTGCTGGGCAAGGTCAATGTGCTGCTGGCACTGGGCATGAGCGTATTGGCATCGACCAGTCTGTTCAGCGTGTTCACTTACATCGCGCCGATCCTGCAGGACATCACCGGCGTCAGCCCCCATGGCGTGACCATCATGCTGCTGTTGTTTGGCGTGGGTCTGACGGCGGGCAGCATGCTCGGCGGTCGATTGGCCGACAGTCGCCTGCTGCCATCGCTGGTGGGCATGGCACTGGCGGTGGTGCTTGTGCTTGCAGCGTTCACGCAGACCAGCCATTCGGTGATCCCGGCGGCGATTACACTGGTGCTGTGGGGGATCTTTGCCTTCGCGCTGTGCCCGATCCTGCAACTGCTGATTATTGATCAGGCTCATGAAGCGCCGAACCTGGGTTCGACGTTGAATCAGAGTGCATTCAATCTGGGCAACGCAGCCGGGGCCTGGATCGGCGGGCTGGTGGTCGCCAGTGGTGCCGATCTGGCGGACTTGCCGTGGACCGGCGCGCTGGTCAGCGGGCTGACGATGCTGACCGCGCTGCTGTTCATTTACCTGCAGCGTCACGGTGTGGCTGCGGTCAATGTGTCCGACTGACTGGCCGGGCGAGCGTTGATACCTCGCCCGCCCTCGTTACCTGGCGTCTTCGTCAGCGGTCAGCCTGGCTTCGCTACCCTTCTTTTTAGGCGCACCGGACTCACTGCGAATTTGCGCATGGCTGATCAACGCAAAAATAAAGCTGCCTCCGATGATGTTGCCCACCAGCGTCGGACCGGCGAACACCAGCCAGAAATCCTTCCACGGCAGCTCCCCGGCAAACACCAGATACGAAACCTCGGCCGACCCGACCACGATGTGGGTGAAATCCCCCAGCGCCATGAAGTAGGTGATGAGGATGATGATCCACATCTTGGCGCTCTCCATGGACGGGATCATCCAGACCATGGTGGCGATCATCCAGCCCGAAACGATGCCCTTGGCGAACATCTGGCCGGCATCGTTTTCCATGACCTTGCGGCCGATGTCGAGGAAGGCCAGGTCGGTCTTGCTGTCGAAAATCGGCAGATGCAGCATCACATACGCGACCAGCAAGGTGCCGCAGAGGTTGCCCACCAGCACCACCGACCACAATCGCAGTAACCGGCCGAAGTTACCCAGTGTCGGCTTGCTCATGATCGGCAGCACGGCCGTCAGGGTGTTTTCGGTGAACAGTTGCTGGCGGGCGAGGATCACCGCGAGAAAACCGGCACAGTAGCCGAAACTGGCGATGACCTTGAAACCTTCGGCGTCCGGCAGACGGGAATTGAGCAACCCCATGGCCATCAGCGAAAGCCCCATGGTCAGGCCGGCGGCCAACGCCGACCACCAGAGCGCGGCGATGCTGCGTTCAAGTTCCTGATCGCCCTGTGTCCGGATGATTTCGTGCAGCACCGCCGCGCGCGGAGGCTGGCTCTTGTCGACCTCATGCTGCTCTTTCGCCGAGAGGTCCGGGGTCTTGCCGTCTTTTTGCGTGTCCATTGAAGCTCCTGAACCTGTGGCGTGTCATGTAGGTACGACACGTGGGGTTCGTCGCTGTTCACTGCACACCCAAACGAAACAGTCTCCTGTAGGAGCCGGCTTGCTGGCGATCGCTGCGACTCGGTTTTCTTTGGTGATGCTGATGGCGCCTTCGCCTGCTGGGGGCCGGCTCGGTTTAAGCGGTGTCGCTGATGACGCCATCGCCAGCAAGCCGGCTCCTACAGGGCTCGCATTACTCGCGGATACCATCATCCTGAAACTGATCCTTGACGTACTTGATCTCGGTTCGGCCATGCGGTGCGGGCAAGCCGTCTTCACCGAGGTTGACGAAGACCATCTTCTCCACCGTCAGGATGCTTTTGCGGGTGATCTTGTTGCGCACTTCGCAGGTCAGGGTGATCGACGTACGGCCGAACTCGGTGGCGGTGATGCCCAGTTCGATGATGTCGCCCTGGCGCGACGCGCTGACGAAGTTGATTTCGGAAATGTACTTGGTGACCACGCGCTGATTGCCCAGCTGGACGATGGCGTAGATCGCCGCTTCTTCGTCGATCCAGCGCAACAGGCTGCCGCCGAACAGCGTGCCGTTGGGGTTGAGGTCTTCGGGTTTTACCCATTTGCGGGTGTGGAAATTCATATTCACTCCTGACCGTCTTGCCGATTGATGCCGGCCATCATGGCAGAGCCCGGACTAGAGCTCTATTAACCATCGACTATGGTCTCGATTACCGTTCGGACATTGACCTGCAGAAAGGCTTTGGAAGATCAGCATAGCCCGCTATAATCGCCCCCGTTTCAAAACGGTAACGTTCCATTGATACCGTTTTCCCGCCACCTGTCCGAGGGGCGCTGCAGCAGGTTCGACCTGTCAGGCTCGGATGGGGCGTTGCCTGGCCACGGCCAGACACTAAACGCACAACGGCGCCCATTCGCATACATTACGAATGGAGGCTCATCATGAGCGCTGTTATCACGCCTGCAGATTTTAACGATTACAAAGTCGCCGACATGTCCCTGGCTGCCTGGGGCCGTCGCGAAACCATCATCGCCGAATCCGAAATGCCAGCCCTGATGGGTCTGCGCCGCAAGTACTCCGCCGAGCAACCGCTCAAAGGCGCGAAAATCCTCGGTTGCATCCACATGACCATTCAGACTGCCGTGCTGATCGAAACCCTGGTTGCCCTGGGTGCCGAAGTGCGTTGGTCGTCCTGCAACATTTTCTCGACTCAGGACCAGGCCGCTGCCGCCATCGCTGCTGCCGGTATCCCGGTTTTCGCCTGGAAAGGCGAAACTGAAGAAGAGTACGAGTGGTGCCTGGAGCAAACCATCCTGAAGGATGGCGCGCCTTGGGATGCCAACATGATCCTCGACGACGGCGGCGACCTGACCGAGCTGCTGCACAAGAAATACCCGGCGATCCTGGACCGCGTCCACGGCGTGACCGAAGAAACCACCACCGGCGTTCACCGCCTGCTGGACATGCTGGCCAAGGGCGAGCTGAAAATCCCGGCCATCAACGTCAATGACTCGGTGACCAAGAGCAAGAACGACAACAAGTACGGCTGCCGTCACAGCCTGAACGACGCGATCAAGCGCGGCACCGACCACCTGCTGTCCGGCAAGCAAGCGCTGGTCATCGGTTACGGTGACGTGGGCAAGGGCTCCGCTCAATCCCTGCGTCAGGAAGGCATGATCGTTAAAGTGTCCGAAGTCGACCCGATCTGCGCCATGCAAGCCTGCATGGACGGTTACGAACTGGTTTCGCCGTTCATCGACGGCATCAACAACGGTACTGAAGCAAGCATCGACAAGGCACTGCTGGGCAAGATCGACCTGATCGTGACCACCACCGGCAACGTCAACGTTTGCGACGCGAACATGCTCAAAGCCCTGAAGAAGCGCGCTGTCGTCTGCAACATCGGTCACTTCGACAACGAAATCGACACCGCTTTCATGCGCAAGAACTGGGCATGGGAAGAAGTGAAGCCACAGGTTCACAAGATCCACCGTACCGGTCCTGGCGCATTCGATGCCCAGAACGACGACTACCTGATCCTGCTGGCCGAAGGCCGTCTGGTTAACCTGGGTAACGCAACCGGTCACCCAAGCCGCATCATGGACGGCTCGTTCGCCAACCAGGTTCTGGCCCAGATCTTCCTGTTCGGCCAGAAGTACGCCGACCTGTCGCCAGCCCAGAAAGCCGAGCGCCTGACCGTTGAAGTACTGCCGAAGAAACTCGACGAAGAAGTGGCCCTGGAAATGGTCCGCGGTTTCGGCGGCGTCGTGACTCAACTGACCAAGACCCAGGCCGACTACATCGGCGTGACTGTCGAAGGTCCGTTCAAGCCGCACGCTTACCGCTACTGATTCGCTGGCCGGCTGCGCGGTGTTCTGATGCACCGCGTCGCCTGCATCGCCAGCAAGCCGGCTCCTACAGGGGAGCGGTCGTACGTGAGTACGATACAAACCCTGCAGGAGCCGGCTTGCTGGCGATCGCGGACAAACCAGCCCCACAGGCTTACGCGTTTCCAAGGATATGACCATGTCCCAAGACCGTCGCTACAGTTTCGAATTCTTCCCTACGAAGACCGACGCTGGGCATGAAAAGCTGCTAGCCACTGCTCGTCAGCTGGCTACGTACAATCCCGATTTCTTCTCCTGCACCTACGGCGCCGGCGGTTCGACCCGTGATCGAACCCTCAACACCGTGTTGCAGCTCGAAAGCGAAGTCAAAGTCCCTGCCGCACCGCATCTGTCTTGCGTGGGCGACAGCAAGGACGACTTGCGCGGCCTGCTGGCGCAATACAAGGCAGCCGGCATCAAACGCATTGTTGCCCTGCGCGGTGACCTGCCTTCAGGCATGGGCATGGCCAGCGGTGAAATGCGCCACGCCAATGACCTGGTTGAATTCATTCGTGAAGAGACCGGCGATCATTTCCACATCGAAGTCGCCGCTTACCCGGAAATGCATCCGCAAGCGCGCAATTTCGAGGACGATCTGAACAACTTCGTGCGCAAGGCCAACGCCGGCGCCGACAGTGCGATCACCCAGTACTTCTTCAACGCCGACAGCTACTTCTACTTCGTCGAGCGTGTACGGGCGAAAGGCGTGAACATCCCGATCGTTCCGGGGATCATGCCGATCACCAACTACAGCAAGCTCGCGCGCTTCTCCGATGCCTGCGGTGCGGAAATTCCGCGCTGGATCCGCAAACAACTGGAAGCCTACGGCGACGACACCCAGAGCATTCAAGGCTTTGGTGAACAAGTCATCACCGAGATGTGCGAACGCCTGCTGCAAGGTGGCGCTCCGGGGCTGCACTTCTACACACTGAACCAGGCTGAAGCGAGTCTGGCGGTGTGGAACAACCTGAAGCTGCCGCGCTAAATATCGTTACAGGCAAGATCAAAATATCGCAGCCTGCGCCAGCTCCTACAGGGGGATGTTTAATCTCTGTAGGAGCTGGCGCAGGCTGCGATATTTTGCATTCAACGCACTTTTATTGTGATGCAACACACGGAGATAGAGCATCTGCAGGCGGTTTCTGGCTCTTTCCCGCTTCTCGTCGTAATCTCAAGCCCATGCCATTGATCCCGCAGTTAATCGCCGTGCTGGTTTTCACTTGCCTGAGCTTCGCCGCTCGGGGCGAGAAATTGCGCATTGTCACCGAACCGTGGGCGCCTTACGTCTACGAGGAAAACGGCAAATCGCTGGGCCTGGACTACGAAACCACAGCCATTGTCTTCAAGCGCCTGGGGATTGAAGTCGAGTGGCAGTTCCTGCCATGGAAGCGCTGTCTGTCGATGCTCGAAACCGGCCAGGCCGATGGCGCGCTGGATATTTTTCATAGCGAAGAGCGTGAAGCCACCCTGCTCTACCCCAGCGAACCGCTCTCGGAAGTTCAGTTCGTGATGTTTTACGCCAACGAGCGACCTCATCCGTTTCGCACCCTCGAGGACCTGAAAGGCCTGACAATCGGCACGTCTCCGGGTTATCTGTACAGCCCGGACTTTCGCGAATCGACCCTGTTCACTCGCGAACCGGCGCCCACCCATGAAGCCAACTTCGGCAAACTGGTGCGCGGGCGAATCGACCTGCTGATCACCGATCGCCGGGTCGGCCAGCATTTACTCGACGAGTTGAACATCCGCGACCAGATCAGCGAAAACCCGATCGTCATCAGCCAACAGAGCCAGTTCCTGGCGGTGCGCCGCAATGCGGGCATGGACTTGCTGGTGCAACGCTTCGGCGCCGAACTCAAGCGGTTCAAGCGCGAGCCCGCCTACGCTGAACTGAGTGCCCGTTATGGCGCCGACCCGACGGCCAGCACGACAGCCGCGGGTGCCACCGCTGCCCGCGGAAAAACCGTTGAGCAGCAGGAAAGCGGCGCGCAGTGATTGCTCTGTTATACTCCGGCCTTCCCGCCAGGCTCACGCCCGGACGCTCGGACTTGTTCAAGGCATCTCGACCCCGCTACAGCGCAGCTTTTCAGCCCGCGCGAGCGCTTCAGACGAGCTTTCAAGCCCCAGCAGGACCGGACGGGATTGCGTTCTTCTTAAACGCCATTCGCGCCAGGCAAGACTCCCATTGGGCCAAGCCCTAACTAAAACAGGATTACTCATGTCCTTTGCTTCCCTCGGTCTCTCCGAGGCTTTAGTCCGCGCCATCGAGGCAGCGGGCTATACCGAGCCTACTCCGGTGCAACAGCGGGCCATTCCCGCCGTGTTGCAAGGTCGCGACCTGATGGTTGCGGCTCAGACAGGTACTGGTAAAACCGGCGGCTTCGCCCTTCCGATTCTGGAGCGGTTGTTCCCCAACGGTCACCCGGACAAATCCCAGCGTCACGGCCCGCGCCAACCACGCGTGCTGGTCCTGACCCCAACCCGCGAACTCGCGGCTCAAGTCCACGAGAGCTTCAAGGTCTATGCCCGTGACCTGAAGTTCGTCAGCGCCTGCATCTTCGGCGGCGTCGGCATGAACCCGCAGGTTCAAGCCATGTCCCGTGGTGTTGACGTGCTGGTGGCCTGCCCTGGCCGCCTGCTCGACCTCGCCGGCCAAGGCAGCGTCGATCTGTCCCACGTGGAAATCCTCGTGCTGGACGAAGCCGACCGCATGCTCGACATGGGCTTTGTCCATGACGTGAAGAAGGTCCTGGCTCGTCTGCCGAGCAAACGCCAGAACCTGCTGTTCTCGGCGACGTTCTCCAAGGACATCACCGACCTCGCCGGCAAGCTGCTGCACAACCCGGAACGCATTGAAGTCACGCCGCCGAACACTACGGTCGAGCGCATCGAACAACGCGTGTTCCGTCTGCCGGCCAACCACAAGCGTTCGCTGCTGGCGCACTTGATCACCGCGGGCGCCTGGGAACAGGTTCTGGTGTTCACCCGCACCAAGCACGGCGCCAACCGCCTGGCCGAGTACCTGGACAAACACGGCCTCACCGCCGTCGCGATCCACGGCAACAAGAGCCAGAACGCGCGCACCAAAGCCCTGGCCGACTTCAAGGCTGGCGAAGTGCGCATCCTGGTTGCCACCGACATCGCCGCACGCGGCCTCGACATCGATCAGTTGCCACACGTGGTCAACTTCGAACTGCCGAACGTCGACGAAGATTACGTACACCGCATCGGCCGTACCGGCCGTGCCGGTCGTTCGGGCGAGGCGATCTCGCTGGTGGCTCCGGACGAAGAAAAGCTGCTGAAAAGCATCGAACGCATGACCAAGCAGAAAATCGCCGATGGCGACCTGATGGGCTTCGATTCCAGCGCCGTAGAAGCCGAAAAACCGGAAGTCCGCGAGCGTCCGGATGTGCGTAACCCGCGCAACCCACGTGGCCCGCGCGGCGACGGTCCGAACGGCAGCGGCGGTGGCGGCGGTCGTAAAGACAAAGGCAAGGACAAGGGCGGCAAGGAAAAACCGGCGGCCAGCGGCCGTGGCGAGCGCCCGGCACGTGAGCAGAAACCACGCGAAGGCACCCCGGCTCGCGAGCAACAGCGTCCGGCGCCACGCGCTGCCGCTGATCGCGCTCCGGACGAGTTCCTGGACGACGATATCGATAACTTCGGTAACCGCGTCGACTACGTGCCTCAAGCCAAACCGGCTCAGGGCCGTGGCCGCCGTCCAGGTGCTCCGGCACAAGGTTCGGCCGCTGGCGCTGGTGCTCCGCGCACCGGCGGCAAGCCTCAGGGTCGCCAAAGCGGTCCGCGCAGCAGCGACGGCGCCACCACCGGCACGCCGCCGGCCAAGCGCAGCGGTCCACGCAACGGCGCTCCACGTGACGGTCAGGCCCGTCGCGAAGAAGGCCGCAACCGTCGCCCGGCGCGTGACGATCAGCCGCGCTCGGAACCCGCCGTGCAAAACCCGCGCGGTCCGGCACCGAAGATCATTCACAAGGAGTCGAAAACCGATCGTTTCCCGACTCCCGAGCAACTTGATCAACTGCCAGGCCGTCCGCGTGGTGAAAAACCGGCGTTGCTGACTCGCAACCGCTGATTTAACGCCGCAATAAAAAAATGCCCCGGTTCTCGCGATCCGGGGCATTTTTTTATGCCGGACAAAAAACATTCTGCGCCGGACAATTTCCCCTGTAGGAGCCGGCTTGCTGGCGATGACGGTGTGTCAGCCTCGTGGATGTCGGCGGAGACTCCGCTATCGCCAGCAAGCCGGCTCCTACAGGGGATTTGTGGTGGTAATGAAAATGTTGGCAGGCAATAAAAAACGCCCCCGATCGTGAGATCGGGGGCGTTTTTGTGTCAGGTGCGAAAGTTACTTCGCTTTTACGCCTTCAAACGAAACGTACAGCTCGACCGCATCGGACCCTGGGCCCAGGTCTTTCTGCTTGCCGAAGTCGGAACGCTTGATGCTGGTGGTGCCTTCGAAGCCGGCACGGTAGCCGCCCCATGGATCCTTGCCTTCACCCAGGAACGTAGCCTTGACCACGACTGGCTTGGTCACGCCAGCGATGGTCAGATCACCCGCTACATCGGCAGTGTCTTTGCCAGCGGCGTTTTTGCCAGTGGATTTGACGCTGGTGGAAACGAAGGTGGCCTTGGCGAATTTGGCCGCATTCAGGAAATCACCGCTGGCGATGTGCTTATCGCGTTCGGCATGGTTGGTGAATACGCTGGCGGTATTCACATTGAACTCGATCTTGCTGGCTTCAGGTTTGGCGGCGTCGAAGCTGAACTTGCCGTCGATATCCTTGAAGGTACCGGTGATGTAGCTGTAGCCCAGGTGGCTGATCTTGAAGTCAACGAAGGCGTGCTGGCCTTCTTTGTCGACGACGTAGTCAGCGGCCATTACGTGACCGGCGGACAGCAGAGCGGAACCGATTGCCAGAGCGGCGAGGGTCTTTTTCAACATGCTTTCTATTCCTTTGGAGTCGAGGTTGAACTTCAGGCTTTGCGGCCCAGCATACGAGTGAGGGTCGCATCACGATCGATAAAGTGGTGCTTCAATGCTGCCAACGCATGGAGACCGGAAAAAATTACCAGTGCCCACGCCAGATACAGATGAATCACACCGGCGGTGTCTGCCTGGTCCGGTAGTCCGGACACCAGTGCAGGAACTTCAAACAGGCCAAACACCGGAATCCCGACACCGTCTGCGGTGGAAATCAGGTAACCGGCAATCATCACAGCAAACAGGCCGAGGTACAGGAACGAATGGCCGAACTTCGCGCCCATGCGCGTCAGGCGGCTATAGCTTTCCAGTGTGGGCGGCGGCGGGCTGATGAAGCGCCAGATCACCCGAAGAATCATCACTGCCAACAACACCAGGCCAATGCTCTTGTGCAGGTCCGGCGCGTCTTTGCGCCAGGTGCTGTAGTAGTCGAGACCGACCATCCACAACCCCAACGCGAACAGACCGAAGACCGCCAGCGCCACGCCCCAATGCATGAAGATGCTGACCCAACCGTAGCGGGAAGAAGAGTTACGTAGCTGCATGCCCAGATCCTGTGAGAATTGCGACCAAGACTATCGAGTTATCTATCGATTTAAAGCGGAAAATTTCGCTTTGAAATATCGAGAAATACGATAAAGAGTCTGAAATGGGTGAGTTAAGGAAAGATTAAAGACCAATGTGTGAAAAGAAATGACGTCCAAATGAAGAACACCTCCGCCATGAGGTTTATTCGGTTCTGTTCTTCAAGGCATAAAAAAACGCGGCATTTCTGCCGCGTTTCCTTAATCCAAAAGCTTACTGCGCTTGGGTGTCCGTTGCCGCGGTCGAAGCGGGTTTGGTCGCTGGTTTCTTCGCCAGTTCGGCTTTCTTCACAGGCGCCTTGGCTGGCGCTTTTTTGGCTTCGGTCTTGGCCGCAGGCTTTTTCGCCGGTGCCTTGGCCGGAGCCTTCTTGGCGGGCTCGGCTTTCACCGGTGCTGCAGGTTTCGGTGCTTCCACGGGCGCTGGTGCCGGGGTGGCCACTGGCGCGGGCGCCGGTGCTGGCGGTGTGACCGGTTCGGGTGCCTTGACCGGCTCCGGCTTCTTCTCGTCATCCGAGCCACCAAACAGATTGCTGAAGAAGTTGCCTTTCTTCGCCGCCACTGCGCCGGCCGCCGCAGCGGTCGCTGCCGGAACAACCTTCGCCGGCTCGAACGACTTGCCTGCCGCCAGGTCTTCAACCTGACCTGCCGCCCGCTGACCCGTGCGCAATGCGCCTTCCAGCGTGCCTGGGTACAACGTGTCAGTGTGTTCGCCAGCGAACGCTACGCGCTGCAGCGGACGTTCCCACAGGCGCCAGTACTTGCTGATCTGGCCCGGACCGAAGGCCAGGTAAGCGCCGCCCATCGACGGGTCGGTGCTGTAGCGGCGGATTTCATAACCGGTGAACGAACCGCGCGCCTGTGGATAAAAGGCATGCAGGCGAATCAGTACCTGATCGGCCATCTGCTTGTCGCCGAAGGCCTGCATCACCCGCGCGTTGTCGCCGGACAGGTTGATCACCACGTTGGCACCGCCCTTCAGGGCTGGCTCTACCCACAACATGCCCAGCCCGGTGTTGCTGTAGATCTCGCCGGACATGCGCGCCTTGCTTTCCCATACCGGCGTCTTGAACTTCAGCATGATCTGGTCGCGCCAACCGTAGTTGGTGCCTTTGATGGCGCCCATGTGCTGGGCGTCCAGCGCCGGGGTCATCTGGATCTTGTTCAGGGCGCGCAATGGCACGGCGACCACGACGTAGTCAGCCTGATAGCCAACGCTGCCGACTTTGACGGTCACGCCATCCTTGTCCTGGGTAATGGACGAGACCGGGGAGTTGGTCTTGATGGTTTTCAGCTGTTTGACGAAGGCTTGTGCCAACACCGGGCTGCCCCCGAGCAGGCGCGAAGCGCGCAAGTCACGGTCGGACACACCGCGATAAACCCGGCTCTGTTGTGCGTAGTACAGCAGCGACAGGCGCGAAGGTTCGTCATAGCGGGTACGAATTTGCTGATTGATCAATTGACGGGCCGTGGCTGGCAGCGTCAAACGGTCGAGCCAGTTGGAGACGTTGATCTGATCCAGGGCATGCAACGTGCTGTTCGCCGCCGGGTTCTGCGGGTCTTCGATCGAGCGCGCCAGATCGTCCAGGGTCTTTTCGTAGCGCTTGAGCGCATCGGCGGTTGCCGGCTCCTTGGTAGCCAGATCGGCTGCGGTGTAATACACACCGTCGATCAGGTAGCTCGGCGTGCGCACGAATTCTGGTGCCGGCGTGGTGCTCAGCTTGAACGTCGAGACGTACTTGTTCAGCACCGGCTGGGTCTTGTCGTTGCCGATCCATTCACTGGTGGCCATGCCGGAACGGCCACCGAGGCTCGGCTTGGCTTCCAGCAGGGTGACCTGCCAGCCCTTGTTCTGCAGTTCATAAGCAGCAGTGAGGCCCGAAAGCCCACCGCCAATCACGATCGCCGTTTTATCCTTGGCCAGCGCAGACACGCTGAACAGCCCCAACATCACCAGCGCACAGGCGCGCAGCCAACCAGCAGACATTCAGCGAACTCCGGAAATACACGAGGAAAAAGCAGTTTTACGAGTCAGACGACTCAAAGAACCGCGAAGAATACGTTAGCCATCAATAGGCCGCCAGCAACGTCTGTCACCCCATACAAAGTAGCTCAATCGACACAATGGGTTGTTCCCGCGCGACGCATTGCATAGGCTTGCGCGATTGTATGTCCGCGCCTGCCGCGGACCGCCTCGAGGAGACTGAACATGGGCCTGAATAATCAGTGGATGCAACGCGATCTCGCGGTGTTGTGGCATCCCTGCACCCAGATGAAAGACCACGAACAGTTGCCGCTGATCCCGATCAAGCGCGGTGAAGGCGTGTGGCTGGAAGATTTCGAAGGTAAACGCTACCTCGACGCGGTCAGCTCCTGGTGGGTCAACGTGTTCGGCCACGCCAACCCGCGCATCAACCAGCGCATCAAGGACCAGGTCGATCAGCTGGAGCACGTAATCCTCGCCGGCTTCAGCCATCAGCCGGTCATCGAGCTGTCCGAGCGACTGGTGAAGATGACGCCGGAAGGCCTGACCCGGTGCTTCTACGCCGATAACGGATCGTCCTGCATCGAAGTCGCGCTGAAAATGAGTTTTCACTACTGGCTCAACCGCGGCGCGCCTGCCAAGAAGCGCTTCGTTACCCTGACCAACAGCTACCATGGCGAGACCATGGCGGCGATGTCGGTGGGCGACGTGCCGCTGTTCACCGAGACTTACAAGGCGCTGCTGCTGGACACCATCAAGGTGCCAAGCCCCGATTGCTACCTGCGCCCGGAAGGCATGAGTTGGGAAGAACATTCCCGGAACATGTTTGCCGCGATGGAGCAGACGCTGGCCGAGAACCACGACACCGTCGCGGCGGTGATCGTCGAGCCGCTGATCCAGGGCGCTGGCGGCATGCGCATGTATCACCCGGTTTATTTGAAGCTGCTGCGTGAAGCTTGCGACCGTTATGGCGTGCACCTGATCCACGACGAAATCGCCGTCGGCTTCGGCCGCACCGGGACGATGTTCGCCTGTGAACAGGCCGGCATCCGCCCGGACTTCCTTTGCCTGTCCAAGGCCCTGACTGGCGGTTACCTGCCGTTGGCGGCCTGCGTGACGACCGAAGACGTCTACAGCGCGTTCTACGACGACTATCCGACCCTGCGCGCCTTCCTGCATTCCCACAGCTACACCGGCAACCCGCTGGCGTGCGCGGCGGCATTGGCGACGCTGGACATCTTCGAAGAAGACAACGTCATCGAAAACAACAAGGCGTTGGCACAGCACATGGCCTCGTCTACCGCACATCTGGCCGATCACCCGAACGTCTCGGAAGTGCGCCAGACCGGCATGGTGCTGGCCATCGAGATGGTCAAGGACAAGGCGACCAAGGAAGCTTACCCGTGGCAAGAGCGTCGCGGCTTGAAGGTGTTCCAGCATGCACTGGAGCGAGGTGCTTTACTTCGACCGTTGGGCAGCGTGGTGTATTTCCTGCCGCCTTACGTGATCACGCCGGAGCAGATCGACTTTCTGGCGGAAGTGGCCAGTGAAGGGATCGACATCGCGACTCGCGACAGCGTCAGCGTGTCGGTGCCGAAAGACTTCCACCCCGGCTTCCGCGATCCGGGCTAAAGACCAACGCAGTTCCTGTGGTGAGTGGATTTATCTGTGGCGAGGGGGCTTGCCCCCGTTGGGTTGCGAAGCAGCCCAAAAACCGACAACCGCGTCTGTCCAGCTAAAACGCATCGCCAGAATTACGACTGTTTCGCAGCCGAACGGGGGCAAGCCCCCTCGCCACAAAAGCCAATTTTCAGAGACCCAGCATGAGACTGTCCCGCTTCTTTATCGACGCCCCCCTGAGCACCGGCGAGCACGAGTTGCCCGAGGCCCAGGCCCATTACATCAGCCGCGTGCTGCGCATGGCCGAGGGCGATGCGTTGCAATTGTTCGACGGCTCGGGCCATGAGTTTCGCGCCACGCTGGTGGAGGTCGGCAAGAAGCGCGTCGTGGTGCAGATCGATGAAAGCTTCGCCGGTCAGGTCGAATCACCGTTGCAGATCCATCTCGGCCAGGGCTTGTCCCGTGGCGAGCGAATGGATTGGGCGATTCAGAAAGCCACGGAACTGGGCGTCACCGAAATCACCCCGATCTTCAGCGACCGCTGCGAAGTCCGTCTGAAGGACGAACGCGCCGACAAACGCCTGCTGCATTGGCGTCAGGTGGCGATCAGCGCGTGCGAGCAATGCGGGCGTTCACGGGTGCCGGTGATTCATCCGCCGCTGTTGTTGGCAGACTGGTTGAAGCAGACCGAGGCTGAATTGAAACTGGTCCTGCATCCAGTGGCTGAGCCGTTGGTGAGTCATGCCAAGCCGGCAACGCTGGCGTTCTTGATCGGGCCGGAGGGTGGGTTGTCGGATGCGGAGGTTGATCAGGCCAAGGGCGCTGGTTTCCATGCTGCTCGCCTTGGACCTCGGGTGTTGCGCACAGAGACCGCGCCGGTCGTGGCGTTGGCGGTGGCCCAGCAGCTTTGGGGCGACTTCTAGTACGACTTCGCCAGCAAGCCGACTCCTACAAGGCATCGTGGTTGCCGCACATATCACGGGCAACACATGACCTGCAGGAGCCGGCTTGATGGCGATGGCCACAATGCGGTCTACAGGACGTACACCAGAATCGCCACGAAGTGCAGCAAACTCCCCGCGATCACGAACAAATGCCAGATCCCGTGCGCATGCCGCAACCGATGATCCAGGGCAAAGAAAACAATCCCCACGGTGTACAAAATCCCGCCCGACGCCAGCCAGGCGAACCCGGCCGTGCCCAGCGCCGCCAGCAACGGCTTGACCGCCACCAGCACGATCCAGCCCATCACCGCGTAAATCACGATCGACAGGATCCGCGCTTCCGAACGCGGTTTGATCTCTTGCAGGATGCCGATCAACGCCAGCCCCCAGACAATCCCGAACAACGTCCAGCCCCACGGCCCGCGCAAGGTCACCAGGCAAAACGGCGTGTAGCTGCCGGCAATCAACAGGTAGATCGAAAAGTGATCGACCTTCTGCATGATCGCTTTCTTGCGCCCGCGCACACTGTGGTAAACGGTCGATGCGCTGTAGAGCACCATCAACGTGAAACCGTAAATCGCCACGCTGACAATCTTCCACGG
Source organism: Pseudomonas migulae NBRC 103157 (assembly GCF_002091715.1). Classification (GTDB taxonomy): domain Bacteria; phylum Pseudomonadota; class Gammaproteobacteria; order Pseudomonadales; family Pseudomonadaceae; genus Aquipseudomonas; species Aquipseudomonas migulae_A. The sequence continues at coordinate 202,456 of NZ_BDAG01000005.1, forward strand.
GCTGCCGTCCATGCCGGCGATCACCAGCATCCACACCACCCCAACCGTTGCCGCCACCGCCCCGACCAGATGCGTCCAGGCGTTCAATCTTTCCCCGTGATACATGTGTTGCTCACCTCGACATTCGTTACAGCATTGCGCAAGGCTCAGGCTTCAAGCGTAAAAGCGCAATGTTTCAAAGCATACCTCCCTACAGGAGCAGGCTTGCTGGCGATGGCGGCCTCAAGATCAACGTAAATTTGAGGGCCAATCGCCAGCAAACGGAACGCCACCCGGCCGCTCCTACAAAGACCTGCGTCACTTTCAGTAATTGGGCACAATCGAGCCATTCGACCAAGAGTCATGCCCATGCTGATCGACGAAGAGTTGACCCTGAAAAAACTCGAGGTGTTCCTGGCCTTCATGCGAACCGGCAACCTGGCCCGGGCGGCCGCCGAGTTGCAGACCAGCAACGTCAGCGTACACCGCGCCATTCATTCCCTGGAAAGCGCGCTGCGCTGCCCGCTGTTCAAACATGAAGGCCGCAACCTGACGCCGCTGGAAAGCGCGTATGTGCTGGAAGAACGGGCGCAGAAGCTGATCCAGGACGTGGTTGAAACCGTGCGCCTGACCCGCGAAGCCGCCGGTTTCTCCGCGGAGCGCTTCAAGCTGGGCTCGTTGTATTCGCTGACGGTGAAGACCGTGCCGCAACTGATCATGGGCCTGAAACTCCGCCGCAGCGAACTCAACATCGACTTGATCCTCGGTTCGAATTTCGACCTGTTGTACAAGCTCAAGAACATGGAAGTCGACGCGATCCTGGTCTCGCTGGACGACAGCGTCAACGACCCGGACTGCGAGCAGATTCCGCTGTTTTCCGATGACATCTTTTTGGCCACCCCGGCGGATTCGAAGTTTGCCCAACGGGCGGAAGTCGACCTAGCCGAGGTGCGCGACGAAACCTTCATCACCCTGACCCAAGGCTTCGCCACGCACCAGGACGGCAATCGGGTGTTCAGGCAGGCGGGCTTCGAGCCGAAGGTAGCGATGCAGGTCAACGACATCTTCACCCTGCTGAGCATGGTCAGTTCGGGGGTGGGTTATGCGTTGTTGCCGGGTCGGATTGCAGCGGTGTATGAGAACCGCGTGAAGCTGATTCCGCTGCAGGAAAAGTACCGATTGCAGCAGCACATTGGGGTGGTGTTTTTGAAAGCCAAGGAGCGTGACCCGAATTTGCTGGCG
>NZ_BDAG01000006.1 GCF_002091715.1 Pseudomonas migulae NBRC 103157
TCTACGGCTTTTACGCCACGGCCATCGCCAAAACCTTCTTCCCTGCCGACAGCGCTTTCGCTTCGTTGATGCTATCGCTGGCCACGTTTGGTGCCGGGTTCCTCATGCGTCCGCTGGGTGCGATTTTCCTCGGCGCCTACATCGACCGTCATGGTCGTCGCAAAGGGCTGATCATCACCCTCGCGATGATGGCTGCCGGTACGGTGTTGATTGCCTGTGTGCCGGGTTACGCCACGCTGGGCGTGGCCGCGCCGCTAATCGTGCTGTTCGGCCGACTGTTGCAAGGTTTCTCGGCCGGCGTGGAGCTTGGCGGTGTATCGGTGTATCTCGCGGAGATTTCCACACCGGGTCGCAAAGGCTTCTTCGTCAGCTGGCAGTCCGCCAGCCAGCAAGCGGCGGTGGTTTTCGCCGGCCTGCTGGGGGTTGCCTTGAATCACTGGCTCAGCCCGGAAGAAATGGGTGACTGGGGCTGGCGCGTACCCTTCCTGATCGGATGCATGATCGTGCCGGTGATCTTCGTGATTCGTCGTTCGCTGGAAGAAACGCCTGAGTTCCAGGCGCGTAAACACCGCCCTACCCTGCGGGAAATCGTCCGCTCGATCGGTCAGAACTTTGGCATTGTCATCGCCGGTATGGCGCTGGTGGTGATGACGACCGTTTCGTTTTACCTGATCACCGCCTACACCCCGACCTTTGGCAAAGCCGAACTGCATTTGTCGGATCTGGATGCGTTGCTGGTGACGGTGTGTATCGGTCTGTCGAACTTCTTCTGGTTGCCAGTGATGGGCGCTGTGTCCGACAAGATCGGGCGAAAACCCCTGCTTCTCGCTGCGACCATTCTGGCGATTCTCACCGCCTACCCTGCCCTGTCGTGGCTGGTGGCGAACCCGAGTTTCAGCCATTTGCTGATTGTCGAATTGTGGCTGTCGTTCCTGTATGGCTCATACAACGGTGCCATGGTCGTGGCGCTGACCGAGATCATGCCGGTGGAAGTTCGCACGACCGGCTTCTCTTTGGCCTACAGCCTGGCGACGGCGACCTTCGGTGGATTTACACCGGCAGCCTGTACGTACCTGATTCATGTGCTGGACAACAAGGCTGCGCCGGGGATCTGGCTCAGTGGTGCAGCAGTGCTGGGGTTGATTGCGACGCTGGTGCTGTTCAAAGGCAATCGGCATGAACTGAGGACGGCGCAAGCAGCCGTTGTCGGCGGCGCCTGACAGATCGCTTTCGCGAGCGACCCCGCTCCACAGGGTTCTTTGGTGCTCACACCATTGTGATCACGCAGAGGCCCACTGTGTGCGGGCTTACTCGCGAAGAGGCCAGCACAAGCAACACATCTGCAACTGACTAAACCCGCACAAACAAAAACGCCCCGACCAAAGTCGGGGCGTTTTCATTGTCAGCTAAGGCTTAGCGCGGGAACGCTGGCGGGTTTACACCGGCCATGTCTTCCATCACGCGAACCACCTGGCAGCTGTAACCGAACTCGTTGTCGTACCAAACGTACAGAACAACGCGGTTGTCTTGGGTGATGGTTGCTTCAGCATCCACAACACCTGCGTGGCGCGAGCCAACGAAGTCGGTGGAAACCACTTCCTGCGAATTGACGAAGTCGATTTGCTTGTGCAGATCGGAGTGCAGCGCCATGTAACGCAGGTAGTCGTTCATCTCTTCGCGGGTTGCGGCTTTCTCAAGGTTCAGATTGAGAATGGCCATCGACACGTTTGGCGTCGGAACACGGATCGCGTTACCGGTCAGCTTGCCGGCCAGCTCAGGCAGGGCCTTGGCAGCAGCGGTGGCAGCACCGGTCTCGGTGATCACCATGTTCAGCGCGGCGCTACGGCCACGGCGATCGCCCTTGTGGAAGTTGTCGATCAGGTTCTGGTCGTTGGTGTACGAGTGAACGGTTTCGACGTGACCGTTGATGATGCCGAACTTGTCATTCACAGCCTTGAGCACCGGCACGATGGCGTTGGTGGTGCAGGAGGCGGCGGACACGATCTTGTCTTCAGCGGTGATTTCACCGTGGTTGATGCCGTGAACGATGTTCTTCAGTTTGCCTTTGCCAGGCGCGGTCAGAACAACGCGGTCGATACCCGGGCACGCCAGGTGCTGACCCAGGCCATCGGCGTCACGCCATACACCGGTGTTGTCCACCAGCAGCGCGTCTTTGATGCCGTACTGGGTGTAATCCACCTCGGTCGGGTTCTTCGCGTAGATCACCTGGATCAGGTTACCGTTGGCGGTAATGGTGTTGTTTTCTTCGTCGATGACGATGGTGCCGTTGAACGGACCGTGTACCGAATCGCGACGCAACAGGCTGGCGCGCTTGACCAGGTCGTTCTCGGCGCCTTTACGCACCACGATGGCACGCAGGCGCAGGCCGTCGCCGCCACCGGTTTTTTCGATCAGGATGCGCGCCAGCAGACGGCCGATACGACCGAAGCCGTACAAGACAACGTCGGTGCCTTTGCGAGCGGAGGCGTTTTGCTGGCCAACTACGTCCGCCAGTTCTTCACGGACAAACTGCTCGGCAGTGCGGCCATTGCCTTCGACGCGGAATTTGAACGCCAACTTGCCCAGGTCTACCGAAGCCGCGCCGAGCTTGAGCTCGCTCATGGCTTTAAGCAGAGGGAATGTTTCGTGGACGGAGAGTTCGCTATCGTCGGAAGAACGATGGCGAGCAAAGCGGTGAGCTTTGAGAATCGCGATGACAGACTGGTTGATCAGGCTGCGGCCATAGATCGAGCTCACCACGTTATTATTGCGGTAGAGCTGACCGATAAGCGGAATCATCGCTTCTGCGAGTGCTTCACGGTCGATCCATTCACCAAGACACTGGTCGGGCTTCTGAGTCACGGGAACCTTCCACATGTAGGGGCAGAAAAAAGGGGCTACATTATGCCGCCGAGTGCTCCCCGTAGCAATGCGCGCCTGTCGTGCGAGCCGTAACAAATTTCCGTTCAAAAAAATCACGCGCCGCTAAAGCCCAGTAAAACCGCGGCTTTCAGCGCAGTCAATTTTTTGGAGACAGCGCCGTCTTATCCGTAACCCTCCGTAACACTCGACCGTTTTGCCACTACATAATCAGTGATTCCCAGTAAAAAACTGCCCGGATTTTGTCTTTACCACTACATTTCGCCGAACCTGCGTAATAGACACAGTCAGCAACTGACAGGCGGCACTCGGGGCCGCTACAATTACCGACTTTGTCGCAACGCTTGGAGCTCAACCTTCCGTGCCCGTTCTGCGTCTACCGCTTCTCCCTGCCGCGGCAGGTAAACAGCACTGGGGCAACCTGCCCGGTGCCGCCCTGAGCCTGGCTATCGCCGAGGCTGCCAGCGCTGCCAAGCGCTTTACCCTGCTGCTGACCGCCGACAGCCAAAGTGCCGAACGGCTGGAACAGGAGCTGAGTTTCTTCGCCCCGGATTTGCCGGTGCTGCATTTCCCGGACTGGGAAACCCTGCCCTACGATCTGTTCTCGCCGCACCAGGACATCATTTCCCAGCGCATCGCTGCCCTTTACCGGTTGCCGGAGCTGAGCCATGGCGTGCTGGTGGTGCCGATCACCACAGCCCTGCATCGCCTGGCACCGACCAAGTTCCTGCTCGGCAGCAGCCTTGTGCTGGACGTCGGCCAGAAGCTCGATGTCGAGCAGATGCGCACCCGGCTCGAGGCCAGCGGTTATCGCTACGTCGACACCGTGTACGAGCACGGCGAATTCACCGTCCGCGGCTCATTGATCGATCTGTTCCCGATGGGCAGCAAACTGCCCTTCCGGATCGACCTGTTCGACGACGAAATCGAAACGTTGCGTACATTCGATCCGGAAAACCAGCGCTCCATCGACAAGGTGGACACGGTTCGTCTGTTGCCGGCTCGCGAGTTTCCACTGCAAAAAGACGCGGTCACCCGTTTCAAGGCACGCTTTCGCGAGCGCTTCGATGTCGACTTCCGTCGCTGCCCGATCTTCCAGGATCTGAGCAGCGGGATTACGCCGGCGGGTATCGAGTACTACCTGCCGCTGTTCTTCGACGAAACCTCGACGCTGTTCGATTACCTGCCCCAGGACACGCAGGTGTTTTCCCTGCCGGGCATCGAGCAGGCGGCGGAGAATTTCTGGAACGACGTGCGCAATCGGTATGAAGAGCGCCGCGTCGATCCCTCTCGTCCTTTATTACCACCGGCCGAGTTATTCCTGCCGGTGGAAGATTGCTTTGCCCGCCTGAAGAACTGGCCGCGTGTGGTGGCCAGTCAGCAGGATGTTGAAACCGGTGTCGGCCGCGAGCGCTTCCCGGCGCGGGAGCTGCCGAACCTGGCCATCGAGGCCAAGGCAACGCAACCACTGGCGGCGCTGGCGGGTTTCCTCGACGAGTTCCCCGGTCGCGTGCTGTTCACCGCCGAGTCCGCGGGCCGTCGTGAAGTGCTGCTGGAACTGCTGGAGCGCCTGAAGCTGCGACCGAAAACCGTCGACAGCTGGCCGGACTTCGTCGCGAGCAAGGAACGCCTGGCGATTACCATTGCGCCGCTCGACGAAGGCTTGGTGCTTGACGATCCGGCCTTGGCGCTGGTGGCTGAAAGCCCGCTGTTCGGTCAGCGCGTCATGCAGCGCCGTCGCCGCGAAAAACGCGCCGACGCCAACAACGACGCCGTGATCAAAAACCTCACCGAGCTGCGTGAAGGCGCGCCGGTGGTACACATCGATCACGGCGTCGGCCGCTACCTCGGGTTGGCGACGCTGGAAATCGACGATCAGGCCGCTGAGTTCCTGACCCTGCAATACGCCGAAGGCGCCAAGCTTTACGTGCCGGTCGCCAACCTGCATCTGATCGCCCGGTATACCGGCAGCGACGATGCCTTGGCTCCGCTGCACCGTCTCGGCTCGGAAACCTGGCAAAAAGCCAAACGCAAGGCCGCCGAACAGGTGCGCGACGTGGCGGCCGAATTGCTCGACATTTATGCCCGCCGCGCCGCTCGCGAAGGTTATGCCTTCGAAGATCCGAAAGCCGATTACGCCACCTTCAGCGCCGGTTTCCCGTTCGAAGAAACCCCGGACCAGCAAACCACCATCGACGCAGTGCGCGCCGACATGCTCGCGCCGAAACCGATGGACCGACTGGTCTGCGGCGACGTCGGTTTCGGCAAGACCGAAGTGGCGATGCGCGCAGCGTTCATTGCCGTGCACGGCGGTCGCCAAGTGGCGATCCTGGTGCCGACCACCCTGCTCGCCCAGCAGCACTACAACAGTTTCCGCGACCGCTTCGCCGACTGGCCGGTGACCGTGGAAGTGATGAGCCGTTTCAAGTCGACCAAGGAAGTGAACGCCGCCGTGGCGGACCTCGCCGAAGGCAAGATCGACATCGTCATCGGCACGCACAAACTGCTGCAAGATGATGTGAAGATCAAAAACCTCGGGCTGGTGATCATCGACGAAGAGCACCGCTTCGGCGTCCGTCAGAAAGAACAGCTCAAGGCGCTGCGCAGCGAAGTCGACATCCTCACCCTGACCGCCACGCCGATTCCGCGCACGCTGAACATGGCGGTGTCGGGCATGCGCGACCTGTCGATCATCGCCACGCCGCCGGCCCGTCGCCTGTCGGTGCGGACCTTCGTCATGGAGCAGAACAAGAGCACGGTCAAAGAGGCCCTGCTGCGTGAACTGCTGCGTGGCGGTCAGGTTTACTACCTGCACAATGACGTGAAAACCATCGAGAAATGCGCCGCCGACCTCGCCGAACTGGTGCCGGAAGCACGGATCGGCATCGGCCACGGGCAAATGCGCGAACGCGAACTCGAACAAGTGATGAGCGACTTCTACCACAAGCGCTTCAACGTGCTGATCGCCTCGACCATCATCGAGACCGGCATCGACGTGCCGAGTGCCAACACCATCATCATCGAGCGTGCCGACAAATTCGGCCTGGCGCAGCTGCACCAGTTGCGCGGCCGCGTCGGTCGCAGTCACCACCAGGCTTACGCGTACCTGCTGACACCGCCGCGTCAGCAAATCACTCCGGATGCAGAAAAGCGCCTGGAAGCAATTGCCAATACCCAGGACCTCGGCGCGGGCTTCGTGCTCGCCACCAACGACCTGGAAATCCGTGGCGCCGGCGAACTGCTCGGCGACGGTCAGAGCGGGCAGATCCAGGCCGTCGGTTTCACCCTGTACATGGAGATGCTCGAGCGCGCGGTGAAGTCGATCCGCAAGGGTGAACAGCCGAATCTCGATCAACCGCTGGGCGGGGGTCCGGAAGTCAATTTGCGCGTACCGGCGCTGATTCCCGAAAGCTACTTGCCGGACGTGCATGCCCGACTGATTCTGTACAAACGCATTGCCTCGGCCACTGATGAGGAAGGCCTCAAGGACTTGCAAGTCGAGATGATCGATCGTTTCGGTCTGCTGCCGGAGCCGACCAAGAACCTGATGCGCATCACGGCGCTAAAGTTGCAGGCCGAAGTGCTGGGCATCAAGAAAGTCGACGGCGGCCCGCAAGGTGGTCGAATCGAGTTCGCGGCGCAGACACCGGTCGATCCGCTGACACTGATCAAACTGATTCAGGGCCAGCCTAAACGCTACAAATTCGAGGGCGCCACGATGTTTAAATTCATGGTCCCGATGGAGCGCCCGGAAGAGCGCTTTAATACTGTAGAGGCACTGCTTGAATGCCTCATTCCGAAAACTGCTTGAAGGACGCCGCATGCGCCTGTTTCGCTCACTGACTTTGCTGATGACCCTGGCCGTCCCCACGGCGTTTGCCGATGACCTGTATCAGATTGAAATGATTCTGGTCCGGCAGAACGCTGTGCCCGCCATTGTCAGCAAAGCCGCGCCGGAAGACTGGGCTGCCGGTGCCCAACCCATCAGCAAGGACAGCCTGCGCACGCCGAGCCTGAATAGCGAAGTGGAAAAACTCACCGCCAGCAACGAATACACGGTGTTGCTGCACAAAGCCTGGCAACAGAACCTCGGCGAAGAAGCCAGTAAGATTGCAATCAGCGATGGCAAGGAACAGTTCGGCCAGTTCCCGATCGAGGGCACGCTGAATCTGAAACTGGGGCGCTTCACCGACGTTGACGCCGACTTCTGGGTCAACCAGATCGACGCCAACGGCATGGTCACCGCCAGCGAACGCCTCAAACAGGAAAGCCACACCAAGAACGGCCAGTTGAACTTCCTCGACAACGGTCACCTCGGCCTGCTGATCAAGATCACCTCGCTCACCGCCCCTGCGCCTCGGCCAGTCCCCGATGAAATACCGGACTGATTGAAGTCCTTATGCCTGCGACCCTGAGCAAACCCCTGGCACCTTCATGGGTCAGCCGATTCAAGGAACAAAGCCTGGAGCGTGGCCGCCGCTACGCCCTGGAAAACCGCGTCAGGATCGTCGAGGTCGGCGACGCCACGATCACAGCAGCTTGCGAAGGCTCTGGCGGTAACGTTTACCGTCAGACCATTCGCCTGCGAGAGTCGGCTAAATCCACTTTGCTGATGGTCGATGCCACGTGTACCTGCCCGGTCCACAGCAACTGCAAACATTGCGCAGCGGTGCTGCTGAAGGTGCAGGAAACCCTCGCCTACCCCGCCGCCGCGCAAGACGCCGAACTGCTGGAAAAACTGCAGGCGGTACTGGAAAACCGCAGCCCGAAAGCGCCGCCGCAAGTGCTGGTGGACAATGTGCAGCCGGTGCCGCGCCTGTGGCTGGCGAGCATCGAGTTCAGCGCCTTCGAACCGCGTAACGGCAAAATGCAGCGCTACATCCAGCATCGTGCGGCGCTGTCCTTCAGTTATCTCGATGAATACGTTTCCGGGCAGAAGAACGCCGACGTCCTGATTCGTCAGGAGACGCAGACATTACGGATTAAACGCCACCCGGAAGTCGAACAGGCCTACAGGGAACAACTGCGAATCCTCGGCTTCAAGGTCGCCACTCGTCAAAGTAAAGCCCTGCCGGAAAGTGCCGGTGAACTCTACGAGATGGTCAACGACAGCGCCTGGCTGACCTTCACCCTCAATGAGCTGCCGAAGCTGCGCACTCAAGGCTGGGAACTGCAGATCGACGAAGATTTCGGCTTCGACCTGACCGCCGTGGACGACTGGTACGCCACCGTCGAGCAGGCGCCGGAGCGCGACTGGTTCGATCTGGAGCTGGGAATCATCGTCAACGGCGAGCGCCTGAGCCTGCTGCCCATCCTGCTGAACCTGATGCGCTCCCACACCGAAATCCTCAACCCGGAACGCCTCGCCCGACGTCGCGACGACGAATTGATTTTGGTGAACATCCCCAACCGCCCGAACTCCGAGCATGGGCCGTTGCAAGTCGCCCTGCCGTTTGGCCGCTTGAAACCGGTACTGGCGACCCTCGGCGAGTTCTACCTGCAAGAACCCGGCGAGACTACACTGCGCCTGAGCAAGGCCGACGCCACGCGCCTGAATCCGCTGGAAGACCTGCCGTTGCTCTGGGAAGGTGGCGAGCAGATCCGCACGTTTGCCCAGCGCCTGCGGGACATCAAGGATTACACCGCGACCGCACCGGAAGGCTTGAACGCTACATTGCGCCCGTATCAGCTGGAAGGTTTGAGCTGGATGCAATCGCTGCGGCAACTCGAAGTCGGCGGGATTCTCGCGGACGACATGGGGCTGGGCAAAACCCTACAGACCCTGGCGCACGTTCTCAGCGAGAAAAACGCTGGTCGCCTTGATCGACCTTGCATGGTGGTGATGCCCACCAGCCTGATCCCGAACTGGCTCGACGAAGCAGCTCACTTCACGCCACAACTCAAAGTGCTGGCACTGTATGGCGCCAGTCGAAAGAAACATTTCGACACGCTGACCGATTACGACCTGATCCTGACCACCTATGCACTGCTGCCCAAAGACGTCGATCGCCTGGCCGCACAGCCGTTGCACGTCCTGGTGCTGGACGAAGCGCAGTACATAAAAAACCCCAACAGCAAGGCCGCCCAGGCTGCGCGCGAGCTGAATGCGCGCCAGCGCCTTTGCCTGAGTGGCACGCCGCTGGAAAACCACCTGGGCGAACTGTGGTCGCTGTTTCACTTCCTGCTGCCCGGCTGGCTCGGCGATGTGAAGAGCTTCAACCGCGATTACCGCGTGCCGATTGAAAAGCGCGCCAGCGAGGTGCGACTTCAGCACTTGAATGGTCGGATCAAACCGTTTCTGTTGCGCAGGACCAAAGAGCAGGTGGCGACGGAGTTGCCGCCGAAGACCGAGATCATCCACTGGGTCGAGCTTAACGAAGCCCAACGCGATGTGTACGAGACCATGCGCCTGGCCATGGACAAGAAGGTGCGCGACGAAATCACCCGCAAGGGCGTGGCGCGCAGCCAGATCATCATTCTTGAGGCGCTGCTGAAGCTGCGTCAGGTGTGCTGCGATTTGCGCCTGGTCAACGACGCCGCGCTGCCGGCTCGCGGAAGCACCTCGGGCAAGCTCGATAGCCTCATGGAAATGCTGGAGGAGTTGTTCGAGGAAGGTCGACGGATTCTGCTGTTTTCGCAGTTCACTTCGATGCTGGCGTTAATCGAGGTCGAGTTGAAAAAACGCGGTGTTGAATATGCGTTGTTGACTGGGCAAACCCGTGACCGACGTTCTCCGGTGAAAGAATTCCAGAGCGGAAAGCGTCAGATCTTTCTGATCAGTTTGAAGGCAGGTGGTGTTGGCCTGAACCTGACCGAGGCGGACACGGTGATCCACTACGACCCGTGGTGGAACCCGGCGACGGAAAACCAGGCAACTGACCGTGCGTACCGCATTGGCCAGGAGAAACCGGTGTTCGTCTACAAGATGATTGCCCGAGGCACGGTGGAAGAGAAAATTCAGCACCTGCAGAAGGAAAAATCCGACCTGGCGGCAGGCGTGCTGGATGGGCGCAAGACCGGGGACTGGAAGTTGCAGAGTGACGATATTGAGGCGTTGTTTGCGCCGCTGCCGGAAAAGCTTGAGAAACGTTGAGATCCTCGGTGCCTGATCGGCCGCTTTCGCGAGCAAGCCCTCTCCCATATTAGATTTATGTTGTTCCCTTTAACGTGGGAAAACACAGATCCAATGTGGGAGCGGGCTTGCTCGCGAAGGGGTCAACCCGATGCAACTGATGTTCAGCCCTTCAACACCCGCGCCAACGTCGACTTGACCTTCCCCATCCCGTCATGCAAAGCCTGCTCGATCTCAGCCATGGTGATTACCGCCGTCGACTTGCCCGCCGCCGGGTTCACCACTAGCGCCAGGCAGGCATAATCCAGCTCCAGCTCACGCGCCAATGCTGCCTCCGGCATGCCGGTCATGCCGACGATGTCGCAGCCGTCACGCTCCAGGCGCGCAATCTCCGCCACCGTTTCCAGTCGTGGCCCCTGCGTGCAGGCATACACGCCATGACTGCTGTAGCCAACGCCTTCAGCCGCCAGCGCCGCGATCAATTGCTGGCGCAGCGCTTCGCTGTAGGGATAGCTGAAGTCGATGTGGGTGACGTGCTCCAGGTCATCGGCAAAATAGGTGTGTTCGCGGCCGCTGGTGTAGTCGATCAGCTGATGGGGCACGCAAAAATGTCCGGTGCCCATGGCGGCATGAATCCCGCCTACCGCATTGACCGCCAGGATCGCTTCGGCCCCGGCCTGTTTCAACGCCCAGAGGTTGGCGCGGTAGTTCACCTGATGCGGCGGAAAACGGTGCGGGTGCCCGTGACGTGCGAGGAACAACACTTCCTTGCCGGCGTATTCACCGATCTGCACGTCGGCCGAAGGTGCGCCATAAGGAGTGTCCACCGCCAATGATTGACGAATGCTCAGGCCTTCGAGTTGAGTCAGGCCGGTGCCACCAATAATCGCGTAAACCGTCATAACGTGAAGTCCTTATTCAATCAGTTGAGCGTCTTTGAGCGCGCCAATGGCTGTCAGCCAGCGCGGATCCTGGCGGTATTCAGTGCTGGCGTACGACTGGCCGCGCATGCGCGCAATGCGCTCGGACGGCTTGACCTTCAGACGCTGGGCGGCACTCAAGGCGAGTTCCGCAGCGGCGCGGTCGTTGCACACCAGCCCCATGTCACACCCGGCAGACAACGCGGCTTCGATACGGCTGGCGGCATCACCGACCACATGGGCGCCGGCCATCGACAGGTCGTCGCTGAAGATGACGCCATCGAACTGCAATTCGCCGCGCAGAATGTCCTGCAACCAGCGACGGGAGAAGCCGGCGGGCTGGGAGTCGACTTGCGGGTAAATGACGTGGGCCGGCATGACAGCGGCCAATTGCTTGCTCAAGCGGGCGAACGGCACCAGATCGTTGGCGCGGATCTCGTCGAGGCTGCGTTCGTCATTCGGGATCGCGACGTGGGAATCCGCCTCGGCCCAGCCGTGGCCGGGGAAATGCTTGCCGGTGGCAGCCATTCCCGCGCTGTTCATCCCACGGATAAATGCACCCGCCAGCAGCGCCGCGCGTTCCGGATCACCCTCGAACGAACGGGTGCCGACCACCGCGCTGCGCTGGTAATCCAGGTCCAGTACCGGGGCAAAGCTCAGGTCGAGACCGACGGCCAACACTTCGGTGGCCATGATCCAGCCGCACTGTTCGGCAAGGTATTCGGCATTCGGATTGTCAGCGATGGCACGCATGGCCGGCAGCCGTACAAAACCCTGACGCAAGCGCTGCACGCGACCGCCCTCCTGATCCACTGCCAGCAGCAGATCGGGGCGAATGGCGCGAATCGAGGCACTCAGTTCGCGCACCTGACGCGGGTGCTCGATGTTACGGGCAAAAATGATCAGGCCGCCCACTTCGGGCTGGCGCAACAATTGGCGATCCTCGGCCGTCAGCCAGGTACCGGCGACGTCCACCATCAACGAGCCTTGCAGGCCAGCAGTCATAGAGATTCCTTGATAACGATAAACCCGGCTCGCACGCATTCGCCGCCCTGGGCTGTGCCCGGCAGGTCGGCGATAAATATGGGGAGCGGGTTCAGAACGAGAGTCGGCATGGGCGGCTAGCTTAGCGGATGTCAGCTGCCGCGCCCACCCGTGTGCGGCTAAACCTTGGCGGCAACCTGTGTCGACTTGCTGCGCGGACGCAACTGCGCGGTGGCCATGGCCGTGTCGGTCACGCCGGTTTCGGCACGCATGCCAGCCGCCAGGAACGGCACCATCAGGCGCATTACTTGCTCGATGGAGGTGTTGACGCCGAAATCGGTTTCGGCAATCGCGCGCAAAGCCTTGATACCGGACATGCTGAACGCCGCAGCACCCAGCATGAAGTGCACACGCCAGAACAGCTCGATCGGCGGAATGCGCGGCGCGGCTTCGTTGACCAGCATCATGTAGCGGCGGAATACCTTGCCGTACATGTCTTCGAGATACCGACGCAGGTGACCCTGGCTCTGGCTGAATGCCAGCCCCAGTAATCGCATGAAGATGGAGAGATCGTTGCCGCTGCGTGGCTGCACCACGAGGGCCTGTTCGACGAGGATTTCCAGCAGCTCTTCAAGTGTCGGCTTGTTCTCGGGCTTGGCCTGGCGCCGCTCCAGCTCTTTATCGAGGCTCAGGCAGAACGGTCCGAGAAAACGCGAGAAGACGGCTTGAATCAGCGCCTTCTTCGAGCCGAAGTGATAGTTCACAGCCGCCAGGTTGACCCCGGCTTTGCTGGTAATCAAACGCAGTGAGGTTTCAGCAAAACCTTTTTCCGCGAACAACTGCTCTGCAGCATCGAGAATGCGTTCAACGGTTTCCGACTGGGCCATGGCTACTCCGCCTGACAAACACTTGTTTGAAACATACGTTTCAACCTTGGCCTTGTCAAGCCTGCCGGTTCGTTTCGGGAATGGTCAGTCAGCTATTTAACCATACATCTGCGCGGTGTTAATCAGCACGCGGATTGACCGTCCGGCGGCCGGTAAAAAAAGGGGCATTGCCAAGACGCTTTCACTGTATATAATCCCAGTCACTGTATAAAAAGACAGAGCGATCAATATGCTAAAGCTGACGCCACGCCAAGCCGAGATTCTGGCCTTCATCAAACGCTGCCTGGAAGATAACGGCTACCCGCCGACCCGCGCGGAAATCGCTCAGGAACTGGGTTTCAAGTCGCCCAACGCGGCAGAAGAGCATCTCAAGGCGCTGGCCCGCAAAGGCGCGATCGAGATGACGCCAGGCGCCTCCCGGGGCATCCGCATCCCTGGCTTCGAAGCCAAGGCAGACGAGTCCACCCTGCCAATCATTGGCCGGGTCGCTGCCGGTGCGCCAATCCTTGCCCAGCAGCACATCGAAGAGTCCTGCAACATCAATCCTGCGTTCTTCCACCCTCGCGCCGACTATTTACTGCGCGTTCACGGCATGAGCATGAAGGATGTCGGGATTTTCGATGGCGACCTGCTGGCCGTCCATACCACCCGCGAAGCCCGCAACGGCCAGATCGTGGTGGCGCGTATTGGCGACGAAGTGACAGTCAAACGCTTCAAGCGTGACGGCAGCAAAGTCTGGCTGATTGCCGAAAACCCTGAATTCGCCCCTATCGAAGTGAACCTGAAAGATCAGGAACTGGTGATCGAAGGCTTGAGTGTCGGCGTCATTCGCCGCTAAAGGAGGCTTTATGCAGTTCCCACACACATCACAGCAAGCCCAACTGCCGTTGTTCGAAGCTTTCATGGTGCAGCCGATGGCACCGATTCTGAAAGACGTGGTCGAGTCGCCCTGGAGCGCCGAACCTGAAGTTTTCAGCGAACTGTCACTGCGTGGTGCGGCCGGGAATTGCCTGAGTCTTCTGGCACCGATCCTCAGGGAGTTGAGCGAGGATCAGGATGCGCGCTGGCTGACACTGATCGCCCCGCCCGCCAGCCTGACACAAACCTGGCTGCGAGAAGCAGGCCTGAATCGTGAACGTATTCTGCTGCTGCAACCACGCGGCACCCAGAGTGCACAACAGCTGACTTGCGAAGCCTTGCGCCTGGGCCGTAGCCACACTGTAGTCAGCTGGCTCAACCCATTGAACACCGCTTCACGGCAACAGTTGATCAGCGCCGCCCGGACCGGGGATGCGCAAAGCCTGAATATTCGACTGGGCTGAACGAGGAGCGCGCTGAGCAACGCGGGGCTTCTCCAGGGATAGAGAAGCCGATCAAAAGCGGTATCCGCTAAATGCGACGAACGGGGATCAATGAAGGACCCGAGCACTCTCATCGGTATTGAAATCGCCCTCAACCAGGCGACCGGCCATCTGAACACCCACGCTCAACATCGCCTTGGCGACTTCCACGTGCTGGCCTTGCAGGAACACCTTGGCATCCTCGGAGAAATCCAAAGTAACCAGAGAACCCTCGTCCTCAGCCCTGCGCAGCTCGATTCGGCCGTCTGGTAACTCGACAATTTCTAGAAAGGACGTTGGCATAAAGGTCTGTTCTCCACGAAAGGCGGGGATTATATAGGCATCGGCCTGGCTTCGCTCGGGATCTTGACCAGATGCCACTACGAAGAGAAATTTCTGACAGCATGCTGATCCCGGAACGAACAGTCTCACGACCGTCCGTCGGACACTCAATACTTCAGCACTCGTTCAAGCCTTCGCGAAACCGAATCGCCAGACCTTTGAGGTTCTGACGCCAACTCTCCAGTTCTTCCCGGCTCAACTCTTCGGGCGCGTCTTCTTCATCCAGGTTAACGGCCTGGATCAACGGCTGTGTTACGTCGCCCTTGGGTTTGTGCGGTGCGCGAGGCGGCTGAAACAGCGCCGCATGCGCTGACAATAGCTTGGCCAGCCAGGTTTCGGGGTTCTGTGCCAGCTCGACCATCTCGGCCATTTCAGGAATGGCGATGGCCTCAAGCACTTCCCGGGTCAGCAGCATTTCCGCGCGAGGTGCGTTGGCCTGCGGCAAGCGATAGAAACCAGCGATTTCGTGGCACAGCCCCAGCAACGCACCGTACAGGTGAAACAACGCTGATTCACGCCCGGCTTGAATCAGCGCGAGGGAATTCATCGCCCGCCCCTCTTCGGCCTTCGCGAGCGCCTCAAGCGACAGGCCGGCGAAATAAATCTTCTGGTTGGTACGGGTATAGAGTTCGTGGGCCATGACGGCAGCCTCCACAACGAAATAATTGCTTCACGCAGGTCAGACAGTGTCGTGGATCACCTGAGCTCACCGCAAGCCCAAAACAAAAAGGCCGCATGAAAACCCGAGGGTTGTCATGCGGCCTTTGAGTGTCAGCGCCTTTTAAGCCTTGGCTGCCGGACGCTTGTCTTCAACTGTCCACTTGCCACCGTCGTAGTACGCCTTCCACCCGGTCGGCTTACCATCGACTTCGGTCTGAACGTACTGCTCTTTGGTTTTTCGGCTGTAACGGATCACCGCCGGGAGGCCGTCCGGGTCTTTCTTCGGCGCTTCACAGAGGAAATGATACTTCGGATCGATCTCATCCTTGTGCGGCACGATTTCCATGACCAGCGGAGCGCGTGTCTCGCGGTTTTTCGGGAACTGGCTCGCCGCCAGGAACAGGCCGGAAGCACCATCGCGCAGGATGTAGGTGTCGTTGACCTTTTCGCATTTCAGCTCAGGCATCTTCACCGGGTCCATCTTCGGTGGCGCCGCGTCACCGCTCTTCAGCAGTTTGCGGGTGTTCTTGCACGTCGCGTTGGTGCAACCGAAGAACTTGCCGAAACGGCCAGTCTTGAGTTGCATCTCGCTGCCAC
This sequence comes from Pseudomonas migulae NBRC 103157, assembly GCF_002091715.1. Lineage (GTDB taxonomy): Bacteria > Pseudomonadota > Gammaproteobacteria > Pseudomonadales > Pseudomonadaceae > Aquipseudomonas > Aquipseudomonas migulae_A. The sequence continues at coordinate 15,683 of NZ_BDAG01000006.1, forward strand.
ACTTGTCGCATTCCAGGCTCGGACCTTCATAGCCCTTGATGCGATAGGTGCCCTCTTCGATTTCGTAGCCATTGCAATCCGGGTTGTTGCCGCAGATGTGCAACTTGCGCTTCTCGTCGAGCAGGTAAGCGTCCATCGCGGTGTTGCAGATCGGGCAACGATGCTTGCCGCGCAGAACCAGCGACTCCGACTCACCCTCGTCGTCCGCCGCGATTTCATCGCCCGGCACCAGGTTGACGGTGGCCTTGCAGCGCTCTTTTGGCGGCAGGCTGTAACCCGAGCAACCGAGGAATACGCCGGTCGATGCAGTACGAATCTGCATCGGGCGGCCGCACGTGGTGCATGGAATGTCCGTCATGACCGGCTGATTGGCACGCATGCCACTTTCCGGGCTTTCGGCTACTTCGAGCTTCTTCTTGAAGTCGCCGTAGAACTCGTCCAGCACGTTTTTCCAGTCGCGTTCGCCCTGAGCCACATCATCGAGGTTCTCTTCCATGCCGGCGGTGAAGCCATAGTCCATGAGATTGGAGAAGCTCTCGGACAGACGCTCGGTGACGATGTCACCCATCTTTTCCGAATAGAAGCGACGGTTGTGCAGCGCCACGTAGCCGCGGTCCTGGATGGTCGAAATGATCGCAGCGTAGGTCGAAGGACGACCGATACCGCGTTTTTCCATTTCCTTGACCAGGCTCGCTTCCGAATAACGCGCCGGCGGCTTGGTGAAGTGCTGGGTCGGATCAAGCTTGATCAGCTTCATCGCGTCGCCCTGGGCCATGTCCGGCAGTACGTCGTCATCGCCTGGCTTGGTGATTTGCGGCATGACGCGGGTGTAGCCGTCGAACTTCAGGATGCGGCCCTTGGCGCGCAGCTCGAAATCGCCGGCACCGACGGTGACCGTGGTCGACAGGTATTGGGCCGGCAGCATCTGGCAAGCGAGGAACTGGCGCCAGATCAGCTCGTAGAGCCGCTCTGCATCACGCTCCATGCCCGACAGCTTGCTTGGCTCGGTGTTGGCGTCGGACGGACGAATCGCTTCGTGAGCCTCTTGTGCGCCTTCCTTGCTGCTGTAGACGTTCGGGGTTTCCGGCAGGTACTTCTTGCCGAATTCGCCTTCAATATAAGTACGCGCCATCGTCACGGCATCGGCCGAGAGGTTGGTGGAGTCGGTACGCATATAAGTGATGTAGCCGGCTTCGTACAAACGCTGGGCCATCATCATGGTTTTCTTCACACCGAAGCCCAGGCGGTTGCTCGCAGCCTGTTGCAGGGTGGATGTGATGAACGGCGCCGACGGTTTGCTGCTGGTCGGCTTGTCTTCGCGCTTGACGATGCTGTAGCTGGAAGCCTTGAGCTTCTCCAGCGCAGCCATGGCCTGGGCTTCGTTCAGCGGCTTGAAGGCCTCGCCCTTCTCGCGAGCCACGTCGAAGCGCACGGTGGCGCCCTTCGCGGTGCCGAGGTCAGCGTGGACTTCCCAGTACTCTTCCGGGTTGAACGCACGGATTTCGCGTTCACGCTCGACCACCAGCTTCACGGCAACCGATTGCACACGACCGGCGGACAGACCACGGGCGATCTTGGCCCACAGCAGCGGCGAAACCATGTAACCCACCACGCGGTCGAGGAAACGACGCGCCTGTTGAGCGTTGACGCGATCGATGTCCAGCTCGCCCGGCTTGGAGAAGGCTTCCTGAATCGCCTTCTTGGTGATTTCGTTGAACACCACGCGCTTGTAGCGGCTGTCGTCACCACCGATGGCTTCGCGCAGGTGCCAGGCAATGGCTTCCCCCTCGCGATCCAAGTCGGTTGCGAGATAGATGGTGTCAGCATCCTTGGCGAGCCGGCGCAGCTCTTCGATGACCTTTTCCTTGCCCGGGAGGATCTCGTACTTGGCTTTCCAGCCATGATCGGGATCGACACCCATGCGCGAGACCAGCTGCTTGCGCGCTTTCTCTTTTGGCGTGAGCACCGGACCTTCACCCGCGGCGGCCTTGCCGCGCTTGGCGGCTGGCTCTTTGCTGGCGCTAGCCGAACCGCTGGTGGGCAGGTCTCGGATATGGCCGATACTCGACTTCACCACGTATTGGTTACCCAGATACTTGTTGATGGTCTTGGCCTTAGCCGGGGATTCCACAATGACCAGCGATTTGCCCATGGATCAGAAAATTCCTGAATTCTAGAAGTGAAAGGCGGTTGGCGCCTGACGCGGCACCGCTATATATAGTGGCTACAAGGTGAGGTCAAGCGCAGGGTTTTGCGCGCACTCAGCTTATGGCTTCGAAAAAAGGCTCGGTTCGGCCTGCACCAAAGCAAAGCGTGGCACCTGTTCGCCGTCAACCTCGACCGACTCCAGGAACATGCTCAAGGGACGCACCCAAAAGCCGTAATCGCCATACAGGGCTTGGTAGAAGACTACTTCTTCTTCGGTTTCCGAATGCCGCGCAATACTGAAAACGCGGTACTGCGGACCTTTGTAATGTTGGTAGAGCCCAGGTTGTATCGGCATGGTTTGGCCCTCACTCAAATCTTTTCAAAATAAAAACAAAAATAAATCCGGAAAAACAAAAACCGGGGCACTTGGCCCCGGCTTCCATCAACGAAACGCTTAGACGCGTTCGAAGACGGTGGAGATGCCTTGGCCGAGACCAATGCACATGGTGGCTACCCCGAAGGTGCCGCCATTTTGCTTCATCACGTTCAGCAGGGTGCCGGAGATACGCGCACCGGAGCAACCGAACGGGTGACCCAAGGCAATCGCGCCGCCGTGCAGGTTAACCTTCTCGTTCATCTTGTCGAGCACTTTCAGATCTTTCAGCACTGGCAGGGCCTGTGCGGCGAAAGCTTCGTTGAGCTCGAAGAAGTCGATATCGTTAATGCCAAGGCCCGCGCGCTTCAGTGCTTTCTGTGTTGCCGGTACTGGACCATAGCCCATGATCGCCGGATCCACACCTGCCACTGCCATCGAGCGAATCACCGCCAGAGGCTGAATACCCAGATCTTGTGCACGCTGCGCCGACATCACGATCATGCACGAAGCACCATCAGTGATCTGCGACGAAGTACCGGCTGTCACGGTGCCGCCCTTCGGGTTGAACGCTGGCTTCAATGCCGCCAGGCTTTCCAGGGTGGTTTCCGGACGAATGGTTTCGTCGTAGTCGAACAGTTTCAGGAAACCGTTCTCGTCGTAACCCTGCATCGGGATGATTTCGCCCTTGAACTTGCCTTCCACGGTCGCCTTGTGGGCGAGTTGGTGGGAGCGCACGCCGAAAGCGTCCTGTTGTTCGCGAGTGATGCCGTGCATTTTGCCCAGCATTTCAGCAGTCAGGCCCATCATGCCCGAGGCTTTCGCCGCGTACAGCGACATGTGCGGGTTCGGATCGACACCGTGCATCATGCTCACGTGGCCCATGTGCTCGACGCCACCCACCACGAACACGTCACCGTTACCGGTCATGATCGCTTGCGCAGCCGTGTGCAGTGCACTCATCGACGAGCCGCACAGACGGCTGACAGTCTGACCGGCAGCGGTGTGCGGGATCTGAGTCATCAGCGACGCCATGCGGGCGATGTTCCAGCCCTGCTCCAGGGTCTGGTTCACACAGCCCCAGATCACGTCTTCGACTTCGTTCGGGTCGACCTTGACGTTGCGTTCCAGCAATTTGCTGATCAGGTGCGCCGACATGTCTTCGGCGCGGGTGTTGCGGTGCATGCCGCCCTTGGAGCGGCCCATCGGAGTACGACCGAAGTCGACAATCACGACGTCTCTAGGATTCAAGCTCATATATTCACTCTCACTCTAGTTGGGGGCGCTTAACCGAAGAAGCTCTGGCCGTTTTTGGCCATTTCACGCAGCTTCGCGGTCGGGTGGTACAGCGCGCCCAAATCAGCGTACTGGTCAGCCAGGGCAACGAACTCTGCCACACCGATCGAATCGATGTAACGCAGCGCACCGCCACGGAATGGAGGGAAACCAATACCGTAGACCAGACCCATGTCGGCTTCGGCAGCGGTTTCGACGATGCCGTCTTCCAGGCAGCGCACGGTTTCCAGGCACAGCGGGATCATCATCCAGTTGATGATGTCTTCGTCAGTGACTTCACGCTGTTCGAAAACGATCGGCTTGAGCACTTCCAGCACCGACGGATCGGCGACTTTCTTCTGCTTGCCCTTCTTGTCGGTCTCGTAGGCGTAGAAGCCCTTGCCATTCTTCTGGCCCAGGCGCTTGGCTTCGTAGAGCACATCGACAGCCGAACGACGGTCGTCTTTCATGCGGTCCGGGAAGCCTTCAGCCATCACGTCACGACCGTGGTGGCCGGTGTCGATGCCGACCACGTCCATCAGGTACGCCGGGCCCATCGGCCAGCCGAATTTCTCCATGACCTTGTCGATACGGACGAAGTCCACACCGGCGCTGACCAGCTTGGCGAAACCGCCGAAGTACGGGAACAGTACGCGGTTGACCAGGAAGCCCGGGCAGTCGTTGACGACGATCGGGTTCTTGCCCATTTTCTTGGCGTAGGCAACGGTGGTGGCAACGGCCAGCTCGCTGGACTTCTCGCCACGAATCACTTCCACCAGCGGCATCATGTGCACCGGGTTGAAGAAGTGCATGCCGACGAAATTTTCCGGACGCTTGAGGGCCTTGGCCAGCAAGGTGATGGAAATGGTCGAGGTGTTGGACGCGAGGATGGTGTCCTCTTTGACCTTGTCTTCGACTTCGGCCAGAACAGCTTGCTTGACCTTCGGGTTCTCGACGACTGCTTCAACCACCAGATCCACGTGACCGAAGTCGCCGTAGGACAGGGTTGGACGAATGCCATTGAGCACTTCAGCCATTTTCGCCGCGGTCATGCGACCTTTGTCAACGCGACCGACCAGCAGCTTGGCGGCTTCAGCCAGGCCTTGCTCGATGCCGTGCTCGTTGATGTCCTTCATCAGGATCGGCGTACCTTTGGAGGCCGACTGATAGGCGATACCGCCACCCATGATGCCGGCGCCCAATACGGCAGCCTGCTTCACGTCCTTGGCGATTTCGTCGTAGGCCTTGGCCTTTTTCTTCAGTTCCTGATCGTTCAGGAACAGACCGATCAAGCTCTGCGCGGCAGAGGTCTTGGCCAGTTTGACGAAACCGGCGGCTTCGACTTCCAGCGCTTTGTCGCGACCGAAGTTCGCGGCTTTCTGGATGGTCTTGATCGCTTCAACCGGTGCCGGGTAGTTCGGCCCGGCCTGACCGGCCACGAAACCTTTGGCGGTTTCGAAAGCCATCATTTGTTCGATGGCGTTCAGTTTCAGCTTTTCCAGCTTCGGCTGACGCTTGGCCTTGTAATCAAACTCGCCGGAAATGGCGCGTTTGAGCAGTTCCAGAGCGGCTTCCTGCAGTTTCTCAGGAGCAACCACCGCATCGACGGCGCCCACTTTCAGCGCGTCTTCAGGACGGTTTTCCTTACCGGCGGCAATCCACTCGATCGCGTTGTCGGCACCGATGAGGCGCGGCAGGCGCACGGTACCGCCGAAGCCCGGGTAGATGCCCAGCTTGACTTCCGGCAGACCGATCTTGGCCTTGGTGGACATGACGCGGTAGTCCGCCGCCAGGCACATTTCCAGACCGCCACCCAGGGCGATGCCGTTGATCGCGGCGACAGTCGGGACGTTGAGGTCTTCGAAATCGCTGAAAATCCTGTTGGCTTCGAGGTTGCCTGCAACAAGCTCTGCATCCGGCAGCTTGAAGTTCTCGACAAATTCGGTGATGTCGGCACCGACGATGAACACGTCCTTGCCGCTGCTGACGATCACACCCTTGATCGAAGCATCTGCCTTGATGGTGTCTACGGCCTGACGCAGTTCGTTCAGGGTTAGACGGTTGAACTTGTTGACGGACTCACCCTTGAGGTCGAATTTCAATTCGACGATGCCACTTTCAAGAGCCTTAACCGTGATGGCTTTACCTTCGTAAATCATCAACTGATCTCCACGATATGGAAGCTGAACAGTACACGTCGGACGCAGGCGAATGGCTCGGCAGGGACGTTTATCGTCGATGCTACGCCAATCCACCCGGCACACCCGCCAACGCGATAGTCGGGATTCTGTAGGAGCGATCTGAAATACAAACGCTCAATTCATACGCCCGTTTGATTTGGGTACGCCACCTTCACGGAATTTCCGGCAATTGTCAATCGCCCAAAATAGGGGTTGAAACGCGACTTTCCGGTCATTTCCGTACCACGAGTCCCTGCAACACACAGATGCATGTGAGGTCATTCATAGAATCAATAGTTAGAAAAGTCGCCCTAATTCGCGGCAGCCTTTGTTTAACGGGCTACGCTGGGCGGGTGAATGAGGAAAAAATTTGAACGCGTCGGCGAATGCCCGGCGTAAGATCAGCCCACAACGAATTACCGGCCTGCCTGGCCAACTCCAGCCCGATGATGAATGTCGGGCTTTTTATTGCCTGCGAATCGACCAACGTCCTGTATGAGCCGGCTTGCTGGCGATGAACGACACGCGGTTTACCTCGTTAACCGCGTGCCTGGATCGCCAGCAAGCCGGCTCCTGCAGGATCGGGTTCAAGCGAGTGCTTTGAGGGTGGCATCGATTTGTTGCAAAACCGTCGCTTCGCCCTTCTCGCCCCAATACAACGTGATCATCTGCTTGTCCGCTTCGACCTTGTAGACGTTGGCCGGCAATTTTTCGAAATGATTGAGCAGCGTTTGATCCTCGCAGACCTCCTGCCACTGATTCACCCACACACCTGGCGACTTCTGCCAATAACTCCAGCACGCCGGCTGATTGCCGCGACGTGGTCGATGGTATTGCGCGCAGGGGCTCGGTGGCTCCTGGCTGAGCCAGTGCGGCCACTCCTGAGGCGCCAGTTGCATGGCCAGCCCGATACGCCGCGCCTCCATGCGCAGGGCCATGCGCCCACTCTGACCACGGGACGGTCGCAGCCATGCCAGCGGGCTCAGCACCACCAACAGGATTGACACCACTATCCAGACCGTCATATCTGTACTCCCGATTCTTGATGAGCGCTTTGGGTCACTTTGAAAACAATGCGCTTGAAACCAGCCATACTTACCAATATTGCATCCTCAGGAGGAGCACCTCATGCCCTACAACCACATTCTGGTCGCTGTAGACCTGACCGAAGAGTGCGACCCTGTCATCCACCGTGCTCGCGAGTTGTCAGTGAGCAATGGCGCGAAGTTGTCCCTGGTGCACATTGTCGAGCCCATGGCCATGGCTTTCGGCGGCGACGTTCCGATGGACCTGTCACAACTGCAACAACAGCAGTTCGATCAGGCCAAGGAGCGACTGGACCGATTGATCGTGAAATACCCCGAGCTCTCCAAGGAATACAGCCACCTGACCTACGGCCAGCCGCGCCAGGAGATTCATCACCTGGCCAAAGAGCAGACCTGCGACCTGATCGTGGTGGGCAGCCATGGCCGGCATGGCCTGGCATTGCTGCTGGGCTCCACCGCTAATGACGTACTGCACGGCGCACCTTGCGACGTACTTGCCGTGCGCCTGCAAAACAAAAGCTGATAACCGATCCTTGTAGGAGTCGGCTTGCTGGCGATCACGGTGCATCAGTCGACATCAATGCCAGCTGACAAACCGCGATCGCCAGCAAGCCGGCTCCTACAAGGGATCGCATACGAAAAGCCCGGCGCTCATCACTGAGCGCCGGGCTTTTTTATTGCAGGATCAATCAGGCATCCAGCTCCGCCCAACGCTCGACCATGACGTCGAGCTCAGCCTGCAACTGCTCCAACTGAGCGATCACCGCAGCGGTCTCGGCGGCTGGACGCTGATAGAAGCCGGCATCGGCCATCTGGGCCTCAACGACTGCAATCTGCTGTTCCATGGCCTCGATCTGAGCCGGCAACATTTCCAGCTCACGCTGCAATTTGTAGCTGAGTTTTTTCTTCGCCACCGGCGCTTCGACCACTGCCGCCACTGCCGCTACGGGCGCAGCCTCAGCCGTCACGACCGCCGACGTCAGGTCGGCCTTGCCGGACTTGCTCTCGGTCACGCCCAGCAGGCGCGGCGAGCCGCCTTGACGCAGCCAGTCCTGGTAACCACCGACGTATTCGCGAACCTTGCCTTCACCTTCGAAAACCAGGGTGCTGGTCACCACGTTGTCGAGGAATGCCCGGTCGTGGCTGACCATCAGCACGGTGCCGTTGAAGGTCAGCAGGACCTCTTCCAGCAGCTCGAGTGTTTCCACGTCGAGGTCGTTGGTCGGTTCGTCGAGGACCAGCAGGTTCGCGGGTTTGCTGAACAGTTTCGCCAGCAACAGACGCGCACGCTCACCACCCGACAGCGCCTTGACCGGCGTGCGGGCACGCTGCGGGCTGAACAGGAAGTCGCCGAGATAGCTCAGCACGTGACGGCTCTGACCGTCGATATCGATGAAGTCGCGACCTTCGGCCACGTTGTCGATCACGGTCTTTTCCAGGTCCAGCTGATGGCGCAACTGGTCGAAGTACGCCACGTCGATGCGTGTGCCCTCTTCCACTTTGCCGCTGGTAGGTTGCAGGCCGCTCAGCATCAGTTTCAGCAGCGTAGTCTTGCCGGTACCGTTGGCGCCGAGCAGACCGATGCGGTCGCCACGCGTCAGGACCATCGAGAAATCCTTGATCAGGAACGGACCGCCCGGGTGAGCGAAACTCACGTTCTCGAGGACCATCACCTGCTTGCCGGACTTGTCAGCGGTGTCCAGCTGAATGTTGGCCTTGCCGGTGCGCTCACGACGTTCGCTGCGCTCGACGCGCAACGCTTTCAAGGCACGCACGCGACCTTCGTTACGGGTCCGACGGGCTTTGATGCCCTGACGGATCCAGACTTCTTCCTGGGCCAGTTTTTTGTCGAACAGCGCGTTGGCGGTTTCTTCAGCGGCCAGCGAGGCTTCCTTGTGCACGAGGAAACTGGCGTAGTCGCCATTCCAGTCGATCAGGCCGCCGCGATCCAGTTCGAGGATGCGGGTCGCGAGGTTCTGCAGGAAGGAACGGTCGTGCGTGATGAACAGCACGGCGCCCTGGAAATCCTTCAGCGCTTCTTCGAGCCAGGCAATGGCGCCGATGTCCAGGTGGTTGGTCGGTTCGTCGAGCAGCAGCAGATCCGGTTCGGACACCAGCGCCTGCGCCAGCAGGACGCGGCGACGCCAGCCGCCGGACAATTCGGCGAGGGTCTTGTCGGCCGGCAACTGCAGGCGGCTCAACGTGCTGTCGACCAGTTGCTGCAAGCGCCAGCCGTCACGGGCTTCGAGGTCGTGCTGGACGTGCATCAGTTTGTCCAGGTCGGCATCGGTGACGATGTTCTGGCTCAGGTGGTGATACTGCGCGAGCAGCTCGCCGACACCGTCCAGGCCCTCAGCCACCACGTCGAACACGGTCCGCTCGTCGGCTACCGGCAATTCTTGCGGCAATTCGCCAATTTTGAGGCCGGGGGCGCGCCAAACGGAGCCCTCATCGGGCTTCTGGTCGCCCTTGACGAGCTTCATCATGCTGGACTTGCCAGTGCCGTTGCGGCCGATGATGCACACCCGCTCACCACGGGCGATCTGCCAGGACACCTTGTCCAACAACGGCATAGCGCCGAAAGCAAGGGACACATCGCTGAATTTGAGCAGGGTCATGAGCTTCTCCAAAAACCGGGCGCGCATTCTACCTGACTTGAGGCTTCAGAAGGCCGGCAATTTCACCTTCGTGGCACTCTGCATGACAAATGTTGCGAACTGATGCTGACAGCCCCGCAAAGCTTTCACCCGCTGCTGGCAAAAGGCTAAGCTACAATTAATTCTGTGTTGGCATCGTCAACGCTTGTCATGATTTCTCTGTTCGGACGTCTCATGCGCAGTCGCCTTTTTGGTCTTTTATCCTGTTTTCTTCTTACTGCCACAGCCATCCAAACAGCACAGGCGGTAGACCTGTCTACCCAGCGTCAATACTACGATGAAGCCAAGCGTGCCTTGGCCAAGGGTGATACGGGTCCTTACTTCCGTTACAGCCAGGCCCTTAGTGATTACCCGTTGGAGCCTTATCTTGCGTATGACGAACTGACCGCACGTCTTAAAACCGCTAGCAATGCCGAAATCGAGAAATTCCTCGCCGAACACGGTGACCTGCCGCAAGCCAACTGGATGAAGCTTCGCTGGTTGCGCTGGCTGGCCGATCGCGGCGACTGGGCGACCTTCGTCAAGTACTACGACCCCAAGCTCAATTTCACCGAACTGGACTGCCTGAACGCGCAGAATCAGATCGCGCGCAACCAGAAGACCGAAGGTTATGCCAACGCCGAAAAACTCTGGCTAACGGGTAAATCGCTTCCAGGGGCGTGTGATGGCTTGTTCGGGATCTGGGCCGCCGAAGGTCAACTGACCGAACAGAAACGCTGGGAGCGCGCGAAACTTGCCGCCCAGTCGCGCAACTATCCGTTGGCCAACAGCCTGGTCAACGGCCTCACCACCCTCGCCCCGCGCGGTCGCTTGTTGGTGGATGTGGCGCAGAAGCCAGAACTGCTCAATCAGCCATCGCGCTTCACCCCGGCCGATGAGCCGATGTCCGACATCGTCAGCCTCGGTTTGCGCCGCCTGGCCAAGCAAGACCCGGACAAGGCGATGGAATTGCTCGACGGTTATGCCAGCAGCATGCATTTCTCCCGAGATGAAAAAGTCGCGATCGCCCGGGAAATCGGTCTGACCCTCGCTCGCCGCTTTGATAGCCGGGCGCTGGACGTGATGACCAAGTACGACCCGGAATTGCGCGACAACACCGTGTCCGAATGGCGCTTGCGCCTGCTGTTGCGCCTGGCCCGCTGGGACGATGCCTATCAGTTGACCCGCCGCCTGCCTCAGGACCTGGCGACCACCAACCGCTGGCGCTACTGGCAGGCCCGTAGCCTGGAACTGGCGCAGCCACAGAACCCCGAGGCGCAGACGCTTTACAAAGGCCTCGCCCGTGAGCGTGATTTCTACGGTTTCCTCGCCGCCGACCGTTCGCAGCTGCCCTACTCGCTGAACAATAAACCGCTGGTGCTCAGCCAGGCGCTGATCAACAAGGTTCGCAACACACCAGGCGTGCGTCGCGCCCTGGAATTCCACGCACGCGGGCAGATCGTTGATGGTCGTCGCGAGTGGTATCACGTCAGCCGCCATTTCAACCGTGACGAAATGGTCGCCCAGGCAAAACTGGCTTATGACCTGAAATGGTATTTCCCGGCGATCCGCACCATCAGCCAGGCTCAGTACTGGGACGACCTCGACATCCGCTTCCCGATGGCTCACCGCGAAACCCTCGTGCGTGAAGCCAAGACCCGTGGCTTGCATTCGAGCTGGGTGTTTGCCATCACCCGCCAGGAAAGCGCGTTCATGGCCGACGCCCGCTCCGGAGTGGGCGCCAGCGGCCTGATGCAACTGATGCCGGGCACCGCCAAGGAAACCGCACGCAAGTTCAGCATTCCATTGGCCTCGCCACAGCAAGTGTTCGATCCGGACAAGAATATCCAGCTCGGCGCCGCGTACCTCAGCCAGGTACACAGCCAGTTCAACGGCAACCGCGTTCTCGCCTCCGCCGCCTACAACGCCGGCCCGGGACGCGTGCGTCAGTGGCTGCGCGGCGCAGATCACCTGAGCTTCGACGTCTGGGTGGAAAGCATCCCGTTCGACGAAACCCGCCAGTACGTGCAGAACGTATTGTCGTACTCGGTGATCTACGGCCAGAAACTCAACTCGCCACAGCCGTTGGTGGATTGGCATGAGCGGTATTTTGATGATCAATAAGCCTGTCTGAGGCGAAAACGAAAATGCCCGCATTGAGAAATGCGGGCATTTTTTTTGGGGGCCACTTCATTTTCAGCGTCGACACGACCCACTGTAGGAGCCGGCTTGCTGGCGATCGCGGTGCATCAGTCGACCCAATGCCAACTGACAATCCGCGATCGCCAGCAAGCCGGCTCCTACAGGTTCGGTGCGATCTCACCGACTGGGGCATCGTGCCCATCATTGAACTGCAACGCCGCCAGCCGCGCGTACAGCGCATTGCTCGCAATCAACTCCTGATGCGTGCCCACCGCCACCAGTTTCCCCTGATCCATCACCGCAATCCGGTCGGCGTTTTTCACCGTGGCCAGCCGGTGAGCGATGACCAGGGTGGTGCGGTTTTTCATCAGGCTGGGCAGGGCTTGCTGGATCAGGTGTTCGCTTTGGGCATCGAGGGCGCTGGTGGCTTCGTCGAGCAGCAGGATGGGTGCGTCCACCAGCAGCGCACGGGCGATGGCCAGGCGTTGGCGCTGGCCACCGGACAAACCGAGGCCTGCGTCCCCCAGATGAGTCTGATAACCGTGGGGCATCGCCTCGATAAAGTCGTGGGCGTAGGCGATTTTCGCCGCTTCCTGAACCTGTTCCAGCGTCGCCGTCGGGTTGCCGTAGCGGATGTTCTCTTCGATGCTGCCGAAGAACAGCGCCGGGGTTTGGGAGACCAGGGCGAAACAGCGGCGCAAGTCCAATGGATCGAGCTGAGTCAGCGGCACACCGTCGAGCAGAATGCGGCCTTCGGCCGGGTCGTAAAAACGCAGCAACAAGTCATATACCGTCGACTTGCCCGCACCGGAAGGCCCGACCAGCGCCAGGGTTTCGCCGGCCTTGATGGTCAGATTCAAGCCATCGATGGCATAGCTTTCAGGACGCGACGGGTAGGAAAAACGTACGTCTTGCAGCACCAGGTTCCCCGCCACCCGCTCCGGCAATGTCACCAGCCCCGTCGTCGGTGACTGGATGATGTTTTCCGAGCGCAGTAACTCGGCAATCCGCTCGGCGGCCCCCGCAGCGCGTTGCAACTCGCCGATCACTTCGCTCAACGTGCCGAACGCGCTGCCGACGATCAGGCTGTAGAACACAAACGCGGCCAGTTCCCCTGCGGATATCCGTCCGGCCATCACATCCATGCCGCCGACCCACAGCATCACGCCGACCGCGCCCAGCACCAGCACGATCACCAGGGTAATCAGCCAGGCACGCTGGAAAATCCGTTTACGGGCGGTGTTGAACGCCTGCTCCACGGTCACGGCAAATCGCTGTTCATCCTGGACCTGATGGTTATAGGCCTGCACGGTTTTGATCTGGCCGAGGGTTTCCGACACGTAGCTGCCGATATCGGCAATCCGGTCCTGGCTCAGGCGCGACAGGCTGCGCACCCGCCGGCCGAAAATCAGGATCGGTGCAATCACCAGCGGCAATGCCACAACGACGATGCTGGTGAGTTTGGGATTGGTGATAAACAGCAACACAATCCCGCCGATCACCATCAGCAGATTGCGCAGAAACAGCGACAGCGACGAGCCGATCACCGATTGCAACAAGGTGGTGTCGGCGGTCAGGCGCGACTGGATTTCGGAGCTGCGGTTGTCTTCGTAAAACCCCGGATGCAGGTAAACCAGATGGTTGAACACCTGGCGGCGGATGTCGGCCACCACCCGCTCGCCGATCCACGACACCAGGTAAAAACGCGCAAACGTGCCGAGCGCCAGGCCCAGCACCAACAGCATGAACAGACCGATAGTCTGGTTGAGCAAGTGCGGTGACTGGGTCATGAACCCTTGATCCACCAACAGCCGAATCCCCTGCCCCATGGACAAGGTGATGCCCGCTGTGACAATCAGTGCGAGCAACGCACCCAAGGCCTGCCAGCGATAGGGCACGAGAAAACGACTGGCCAGGCGAATCGCACGACGGTGACGGGCAGATAGCATCGGGGGTTTCCAATTCACGTTAAGGGACCGGCTATACCGCTCAATGGGGGGGAACTCTGTAAATCACAATGAGTCAGGTTAATTATGTCCGCAACGTCCAGCCCCTAGACGCTATTGGTCTAAAGTCCGGGTGGCAACGTTACGGTATTTCTGGTGGACTGGTGTTGCCGCTTTGAAAAGATCGCAGGGAGTTGTCACAGCCCGGTCACCTGGCGGTTCTACAGTAAGCACACAACCTGATGAGGAGACAGGCCATGTCCTTGCAACACAGCAGCGATGACAAGATTCAAGTGATCCGTACACAGCCAGATCAGTCTCTGGGTTGCTCAATCATTGACGAAAAAGGCCGCGAAGTACCGATCACTGAAAACATGATCCAGGACGCCTGCCGCGAACTGGAGAAGCGATTGGTCAAGCCTGCCAAACAAGATTGATATAGCCACCGTCTTCTTGACCCGGCCCCTGATGGCCGGGTTTTTTGTGGGTGCTGATCCAGAATTGTGGTGCGGCGATTCGCGGGCAAGCCCGCTCCCACATTGGATCTCCGGTGAATACAGTTGCTGTTTCCAACGGAGATCTAACGTGGGAGCGGGCTTGCTCGCGATTGGGCCAACCGGTTTTTCAGACAGCCGAAGCGCCCAACGCCGCCACGATCTTCAGCAACTCAGGCGAATCCCCCTCGACCCGCACCTGCAGCCCATCAATCTCCCGCCGCGATGGATAGTGCTTACGCAGCGCATCAAACGCCGCACGCTGTTCACTCACACTGCCTACAAGACTGCGACGGAAATCCGCGTCGTCTCGGCGCGGGTCGTACACGCCCCGGCACAGCATCGCCAACGCCCAGGCCGGATCGCTGTCAGCGTGCAAGGTCACTTGCGACAACCAGGGCGCCGGCAGCAAGTCACTCAGACTGATCTGCGCCGGTTGCCCGAGAAAATCGCAATACGCCTGATAGATCTGCGCCGTTCCACGCTGTTTGCCGTCGAGGCTGTAACCGGCAATATGCGGTGTCGCCAGCACGCAGAGTTCGGCCAGTGCCACGTCGACTTCGGGCTCGCCTTCCCAGACATCCAGCACCGCTTGCAGGTCTTCGCGTTGCAGCAGCACTTCGCACAGGGCGGCGTTATCCACAACAGGGCCACGGCTGGCATTGATCACCCAGGTGCCAGGCTTGAGCTGGTTCAAACGGTTTTTGTCGAACAGATGCCAGGTCGTTCCGGCGCCGTGTTTCTTCAGCGGTGTGTGCAGGCTGATGACATCACACTGCTCGATGATCTGCTCGAGGCTGACGAAATCCCCGCCTTCGGCGGCTTGCCGAGGCGGATCGCAGACCAGCACGTTCCAGCCCAGCCCTTGCAGGACCTTGACCAGTCGACCGCCCACTTCCCCTGCCCCCACCACGCCGTAAGTGCGCCGGGTGAGGTCGGCGCCTTCAATTTCGGCGAGGGTCAGCAAACTGCCCAGCACATAATCGACCACGCCACGGGCATTGCAGCCGGGGGCGCTGGACCAGGTGATACCGGCCTGCTGGAAGTAATCGAGGTCCAGGTGATCCGTGCCGATGGTGCAGGTGCCGACGAACCGCACCTTGCTGCCTTCGAGCAGCGAGCGATTGACGTTGGTCACCGAACGCACCAGCAGCACATCGGCCTGTTCGACGGTGGCGCGGTCGATGGAACGTCCCGGTACCCGGCGGATTTCGCCGAAACCTTCGAAGAAGGCATCGAGCAGCGGAATATTTTCGTCGGCAACAATCAGCATGGGCAGGCTCCTTTGGCGGATCGGCAGTGTAGGCGGAGATGACGTCCAGCGCCTAGCATCTATCCCGCGTAGGAGCTGCCGAAGGCTGCGATCCTTTGACTTTGTTTTAAAAGCAAAGTCAAAGGACCGCAGCCTTCGGCAGCTCCTGCACGGTAACTGTGGATTTGAGCTTACAAAACGCTAACACAGGACTTTTCCTGACCACTGCGTCAAGGCGTAGAATGCGCCGCCTCGCGCCTCAAAATCTCTGGACGTTTCGCCCTTGAATTCCGTAACTGACCGCCCCGCCGCCATTTCCCTCAACCGCCCGGCCCGGGTTCGCCTGGAGCTGAAAAACCTGCTCGGTCTGGCGCTGCCGATCATGATCGCGCAGCTTGCCACCACCGCAATGGGCTTCGTCGATGCGGTGATGGCCGGCCGCGTCGGGCCACGGGATCTGGCGGCGGTGGCATTGGGCAACTCGATCTGGGTCCCGGTGTTCCTGCTGATGACCGGCACCCTGCTGGCCACCACGCCAAAAGTCGCCCAGCGCTTTGGTGCCGGCACGCACAGCGAGATCGGCCCGATTGTCCGTCAGGCGCTGTGGCTGGCGTTGGTGGTGGGTTTGATGGCGACGGGCATGCTGTTCAGCGCCGAGCCGATCTTGCACATCATGAAGGTCGACCCCGAACTGATCGGCCCGTGCATGCAGTACCTGCACGGGATCGCCAGCGGCTTGCCCGCCGTCGCGCTCTACCATGTGCTGCGCTGTTTCAGTGATGGACTGGGGCGCACACGCCCGGCCATGGTGCTGGGGCTGTGCGGTCTGGCGCTGAACATTCCACTCAACTACGTCTTCATTTATGGCCACTTCGGTGTGCCGGCCATGGGCGGTGTCGGTTGCGGCTGGGCCACGGCGATTGTGATGTGGGTGATGGCGCTGGGCATGGCCGGCTGGGAACGCTGGGCGCCGGCGTATCAGTCGAGCCAGTTGTTCAGCCGTTTCGACTGGCCGCAATGGTCGGTGATCAAACGCCTGCTGGGCATTGGCCTGCCGATCGGCATCGCAGTGTTCGCCGAGTCGAGCATCTTTGCTGTGATCGCTTTGCTGATCGGGAGCCTCGGCGCCACGGTGGTGGCCGGGCATCAGATCGCACTGAATTTCAGCTCGCTGGTGTTCATGATCCCCTACTCCCTGGGCATGGCCGTGACGGTGCGCGTCGGTCAGGCGCTCGGTCGTCAGGAACCCCGTGAAGCACGCTTCGCCGCCGGTGTCGGCATGGGCACGGCGCTGGCTTATGCGTGTATTTCGGCGAGCATGATGTTGTTGCTGCGCGAGCCCATCGCAACGATCTACACCGCTGATCCGACGGTCATTCGCGTAGCCGCGATGCTGATCGTGTACTCGGCGCTGTTCCAGTTTTCCGACGCGATCCAGGTCACCGCGGCCGGCGCGTTGCGTGGCTATCAGGACACGCGGGTGACGATGATCCTGACGCTCTTCGCGTACTGGGGCATTGGTTTGCCGGTGGGTTACGCGCTGGGCCTGACCGACTTGTTCGGCGCACCGAGCGGCCCGAGCGGGTTGTGGCAAGGTTTGATCGTGGGCCTGAGTTGCGCCGCGCTGATGCTGTCGATCCGCCTGACGCGCAGTGCACGCAAGCGGATCCGCAACGGGCTGAGTTAACCCTGTGGGAGCCAGCCTGCTGGCTACCACAGTGGTTTTTTGGGTCAATCGGACTTCTTGCGGATCCAGTAGAGGTAGGTGCCTGCCTCTTCGTGCTGCGCGACCAGTTCGTGGTCAAGGAACACACAGAACTTGGGAATGTCACGACGGGTCGACGGATCGGTGGCAATCACCTTGAGCAGGCCGCCGGGCGTCAGGTCACGGATGTGCTGGTGCAACATCATCACTGGTTCCGGGCAGTTGAGGCCGGTGGCGTCGAGGGTGCCGTCTACCGGCGTATCAAGCATTTCACTCATGATTCACTCCTGAAACTGGCCGGCATTGTCGCGCATTGCCGGGTGAACAGTCATCTGTGGCATCACGCAATCCCTGTAGGAGCCGGCTTGCTGGCGATCCAGACGTCGCGGTGATTCAGATACACCGCGTAACGCGCTATCGCCAGCAAGCCGGCTCCTACAAAATTGCGGGGCGTCAGCGGGATTTCGGTTTCTTCACATCGAGACGGCGCAGGTGGCACGTCACTTCTTCCCGGTCGTGATACAGCTGCTTGCAGCCAATCTCGACCCGGATCCCGCGCTCCTTGAAACCCTCGGCAATGCGCTCCAGCAAGCGCTTCACTTCAGCGTAACGCTGTTTCATCGGCAGTTTGAGGTTGACCACCGCTTCGCGGCAATGGCCCTCGCCGATCCACTCTTCGAGCATCGCGGCGTTGCGCGCCGGCTTCTCGACGATGTCGCAGACCATCCAGTCCACCGGCTGGCGGGGCTTGTAGGTGAAACCGTCGGCCATCAAATGCTGCACCAGGCCAGTGTCCATCAGGCTTTCCGCCATCGGGCCGTTGTCGATGGCGGTCACCAGCATGCCGCGATTGACCAGTTGCCAGGTCCAGCCGCCAGGTGCCGCGCCGAGGTCGACGCCAGTCATGTCGCTGTGCAGGCGCTCGTCCCACTGGTCGCGCGGGATGAAGTGGTGCCACGCCTCTTCCAGTTTCAGGGTCGAACGGCTCGGTGCCTCGCGGGGAAACTTCAGGCGCGGAATACCCATCGGCCACATGGCCGAGTTGTTCGACTCGGCCAGGCCCATGAACACTTCGCGACCGCTTTTGAACGTCAGCAACAGGCGCGGCTTGTTCGCGTCTTCCACCAGTTTGCCGGCCGCCATCAGTGCCTTGCGCAGGTGCACTTCGAACTTCTTGCAGAAGTTCGACAGTTCCTTGCCATCATTGGTATCGACCATTTCCAGCCACAGGCTGCCGCACAGCGGGAAGTCCACCATGTGCGCGAGGATCACGCTGATACGGTCGGTTTCCGGCAGGTCGATGAAAATTCCTCGCGCCCACTGACGCGGAAAGATCAGATCGGCAAAACGCTGACCGCGCATCAGGCGCTCGGCACCGTCTTCTTCGGTGCAGATGAATTCGGCGCAGGCGCTGGCGGTTTTGGCCTTGGCATAACCGGCAACGTTCAGCCGCGCAGCGTGTTCGGAAATCTCGGAACAAACTTCGCCTTCGAAGCCCGGCCGGCAATGCATAAAGAGGGTGTTCATTCTTACTCCTGGGCAGTTGGCGAAGAATTCAGCCACTGCGCGATGCCCAGGCTTGCGATGAAGCAAAGCCTGTCACGAAAACCGGCGCATGATAGCCGAGTTCGGAACCCTGGACCTTGCCATAGAGTCCAGTTATTAGCTTTAACGTTCAAACGGGGCTAGGTTGAAAGCTCTGTCCGTCCCCTCAGTCCGTAGCCGTGCGGACTCAAAGGAGTGATCGCAATGCCGTCCCTCGATAGCCTGAAAACCCTTAAAACCCTGCAAGTCGACGACAAGACCTACCATTATTTCAGTCTGCCCGACGCCGCCCAAAGCCTCGGTGATCTCGACCAACTGCCGATGTCATTGAAAGTGCTGCTGGAAAACCTGCTGCGCTGGGAAGACGAAAAAACCGTCACCGGCGCCGACCTCAGGGCGATTGCCGCCTGGCTCAAGGAGCGCCGCTCCGATCGCGAAATCCAGTACCGCCCTGCCCGGGTATTGATGCAAGACTTTACCGGCGTGCCCGCCGTGGTCGACCTGGCCGCCATGCGCGCCGCCATGGCCAAGGCTGGCGGCGACCCGCAGCGGATCAATCCGCTGTCGCCGGTGGATCTGGTGATCGATCACTCGGTGATGGTCGACAAGTTCGGCAGCGCAAGCGCCTTCGGACAAAACGTCGACATCGAAATGCAGCGCAACGGCGAACGTTATGCCTTTCTGCGCTGGGGCCAGAGTGCCTTCGACAACTTCAGCGTCGTGCCCCCGGGCACCGGGATTTGCCACCAGGTCAACCTCGAATACCTCGGCCGCACCGTCTGGACCAAAGATGAAGACGGCCGCACATACGCCTTCCCCGACACGCTGGTCGGCACCGATTCCCACACCACCATGATCAACGGCCTCGGCGTGCTCGGCTGGGGCGTCGGCGGGATCGAAGCGGAAGCGGCGATGCTCGGCCAACCGGTGTCGATGCTGATTCCGGAGGTGATCGGCTTCAAACTCACCGGCAAGTTGAAAGAAGGCATCACTGCCACCGACCTGGTGCTGACCGTCACACAGATGCTGCGCAAGAAAGGCGTGGTCGGCAAATTCGTCGAGTTCTATGGCGACGGTCTTGCCGACCTGCCGCTGGCTGACCGCGCGACCATCGCCAACATGGCCCCGGAATATGGCGCCACCTGCGGCTTCTTCCCTGTGGATGACGTGACGCTGGAATACCTGCGCCTGTCCGGCCGGCCGCTGGAAACCGTGAAACTGGTCGAGGCCTACAGCAAGGCGCAAGGTCTGTGGCGTCTGCCGGGCAAGGAGCCGGTGTTCACCGACAGCCTGGCGTTGGACATGGGCAGCGTCGAAGCCAGCCTCGCCGGACCGAAGCGCCCACAGGACCGGGTGTCGCTACCCAATGTCGCGCAAGCGTTCAGTGATTTCCTCGGACTGCAGTTCAAGCCCACCAGCAAGGAAGAAGGTCGCCTGGAAAGTGAGGGCGGTGGCGGCGTCGCGGTGGGTAACGCGGATTTGGTCGGTGAAACGGACTACGAGTACGACGGCCAGACCTATCGCTTGAAAAATGGCGCGGTGGTGATCGCCGCCATCACCTCGTGCACCAACACCTCCAACCCGAGCGTGATGATGGCCGCAGGGCTGGTGGCGAAGAAAGCCGTGGAGAAAGGCCTCACGCGCAAACCATGGGTCAAGAGTTCGCTGGCCCCAGGCTCGAAAGTGGTCACCGACTACTACAAGGCCGCAGGTCTGACTCAGTATCTGGATCAACTCGGTTTCGACCTTGTCGGTTATGGCTGCACCACCTGCATCGGCAACTCAGGGCCATTGCCGGAGCCGATCGAAAAAGCCATCCAGAAAGCCGACCTGACGGTGGCCTCGGTACTGTCGGGCAATCGCAACTTCGAAGGTCGTGTACATCCGCTGGTGAAAACCAACTGGCTGGCATCACCACCGCTGGTGGTCGCTTATGCATTGGCCGGGACTGTGCGCATTGATATCAGCAGCGAACCGCTGGGTAACGACAAGGACGGCAATCCGGTTTATCTCCGGGACATCTGGCCAAGCACCCAAGAAATCGCCGATGCGGTGAATCAGGTCAACACTGCGATGTTCCACAAGGAATACGCCGAAGTGTTTGCCGGCGACGAGCAATGGCAGGCAATTGAAGTGCCGCAAGCGGCGACGTATGTCTGGCAAGACGATTCGACTTACATCCAGCATCCGCCGTTTTTCGACGACATCGACGGCCCGCCGCCCGAAGTCAAGGATGTCGCGGGTGCCCGGGTCCTCGCGCTGCTCGGCGACTCGGTGACCACTGACCATATCTCCCCGGCCGGCAACATCAAGTCCGACAGCCCGGCGGGCAATTACCTGCGCGAGAAAGGCGTGGAACCCCGGGACTTCAACTCCTACGGCTCCCGTCGCGGCAACCATGAGGTGATGATGCGCGGCACCTTCGCCAACATCCGCATACGTAACGAAATGCTCGGCGGCGAGGAAGGCGGGAATACGATTTACATTCCCACCGGTGAAAGAATGGCGATCTACGATGCGGCCATGCGTTATCAAGCGTCGGGCACGCCGCTGGTGGTAATCGCCGGGCAGGAATACGGCACCGGTTCGAGCCGTGACTGGGCCGCCAAGGGCACCAATCTCTTGGGTGTGAAAGCGGTCATCGCCGAAAGCTTCGAGCGGATTCACCGTTCCAACCTGGTGGGCATGGGCGTGTTGCCGCTGCAGTTCAAACTGGATCAAAACCGCAAGAGCCTGAACCTGACGGGCAAGGAAACGCTGGATATTCTGGGTTTGACGGGTGTGGCGTTGACGCCGCGGATGAACCTGACGCTCATCATCACCCGCGAGAACGGCAGCCGCGAGAAAGTCGAGGTGTTGTGCCGGATCGATACGCTCAATGAAGTGGAGTACTTCAAGTCGGGAGGGATTTTGCATTACGTGTTGCGGCAGTTGATTGCGTCGTGACTGCCTGCTGACAAAAGACACCGCCTTCGGGCGGTGTTTTTGTTTGTGGGGTGTTCGTCTCTATAATCGCCGCGCTTTAAATCCCTTGCAGGAGCAAGCTTGCTCGCGATGAGGCCGACATCTCCAACATAAATGTTGCCAGACACTCCGCTATCGCGAGCAAGCCCGCTCCCACATAGACCGAGCAACTCGCAAAATCCGACTCAAGGACTTCAGATGCTTGCTTTGCCATGGACCTTGCTGGTCCTGCTCTCTCTCGGTTACGGCCTGGCATTGACCTACGGCCGCCTCGGCTGGCTGGCGCTGATCTCGGTCGCATTGCTATTGACCGCCGGTTTCGCCGCACGCCAACAGCACATCCGCATCGGCCGCTACCTCGGCCACGCGCTGTTCATTTTCATGGCCCTCGCACTGGCCATGCACTGGCTCCCCGGTTTCTACAACGGCCGCGGCATCAATCCGCAACGCTTCACCGACGATGCCGTGATGTTTTCCATGTACCTGAATCTGGACAAACCGCTGATCGGCTTCTGGCTATTGCTGTTCTGCCCGTGGATTGTCGGCCGACGTTCGCTGCGGCTTGGCATTTATGCCACCGCGCAGGGGCTGACACTGAGCAGCGTGTTGGCATTGGGCGGCGCGCTGTTGTTGGGCGTGATCGTTTGGGCCCCCAAATGGCCTGATCAGGCCTGGTTGTGGCTATTCAACAACCTGTTACTGGTGACCCTCGTGGAAGAAGCGCTGTTTCGCGGCTACATCCAGGGCGGTCTGAGCCGACACTTCAAACACCTGCCTTATGGCGAAAACCTCGCACTGCTGCTCGCCTCGCTGTTGTTTGGACTGGTGCATCTGGGTGCCGGCTGGCAATGGGTGTTGCTGGCGAGCCTGGCGGGTGTCGGCTATGGACTTGCCTACCGTTTCGGCGGGTTGGGGGCGGCCATCGCCACGCATTTCGGCTTGAACCTGCTGCATTTTGGACTGTTCACGTATCCAATGCTGGCGGGCTGACGCAACGGTCATTTTGCGACACACCGCCGATTATTGAAAAATAATTTCAATAAATTCCTGACAGTGCCGACAACCTCTCAAAGCCTTGCGGATTGAAAAAGCCATGCGTAACAACCAGCCTATTACACAACGCGAACGGACCTTCCCGGCTCAGCAACGGTTGATTTCCACCACCGATGCCAAGGGCGTGATCACTTACTGCAACGACGCGTTCGTCGACATCAGTGGGTATTCCCGCGAGGAACTGATCCGTGCACCGCACAACCTGGTCCGTCACCCCGACGTACCGGCCGCGGTGTTCGCGCACATGTGGGGCACACTGAAACAAGGCTTGCCATGGATGGGCATTGTCAAGAATCGCTGCAAGACCGGTGACCACTACTGGGTCAACGCCTACGTCACACCGGTTTTCGAAGGCAACCAGGTCGTCGGTTACGAGTCGGTGCGGGTCAAGCCCACCGCCGAACAGATCCAGCGTGCCGAAGCGCTCTATCAACGCATCAACCAGGGCAAGTCAGCGATTCCTTCCTCCGATAAATGGCTGCCGGTGCTTCAGGACTGGCTGCCGTTCATCCTGGTCAGCCAGCTGAGCTTCATGATCGGTGCCACGCTCAACTCTCAGTGGGGCTTCGCCCTGGCCGCGGGCCTTTCGGTGCCGTTGGGCCTGCTGGGGTTGAGCTGGCAACAGCGCGGTCTCAAGCGCTTGCTGCGCCTGGCCGAGCAGACCACGTCCGACCCTCTGATCGCGCAGATGTATACCGACAGCCGTGGCGCTCAAGCACGTCTGGAGATGTCGATCCTCAGTCAGGAAGCTCGTCTGAAAACCTGCCTGACCCGTCTGCAGGATACCGCCGAACATTTGAGCGACCAGGCGAAACAGTCCGACACCCTGGCTCACAGCAGCTCCACCGGCCTGGAACGCCAACGCGTCGAAACCGAACAAGTGGCCACCGCCGTCAACCAGATGGCCGCTACCACACAGGAAGTTGCCAGCCACGTACAACGCACCGCTGACGCGACTCAGGAAGCCAATCGCCTGACCGGTCGCGGTCGTGACATCGCCGGGGAAACCCGCGAAGCCATCCAGCGTTTGTCGGAGGTGGTCGGTGAAACCGGGCTGACCGTGACCCAACTGGCCAAGGACAGCGACGAAATCGGCGGCGTGGTCGACGTGATCAAAGGCATCGCCGACCAGACCAACCTGCTGGCGTTGAACGCGGCCATCGAAGCGGCCCGCGCCGGTGAGATGGGTCGTGGTTTTGCGGTGGTGGCGGACGAAGTTCGTCAACTGGCGCAACGCACCAGCGAATCCACCGGGCAGATTCACGCCCTGATCGCCAAGCTCCAGCAAACCGCGAGCACGGCGGTGCAAACCATGGAAGCCGGGCATCGCCAGGCCGAAGAAGGTGTGGCGCGGGTCCTGGAAGCGGATCAGGCGTTGGTGGGGATCAGCGAAGCGGTGGCCAACATCACCGACATGACCACCCAGATCGCGGCCGCGACCGAAGAGCAAAGCTCGGTGGCCGAAGAAATCAGCCGCAACATCAGCAACATCTCGCAACTGGCTGACCAGACGTCGGAACAGGCACAGCACTCGGCGTTGTTGAGTGAAGAGCTGACGAAGACGGCGAATACTCAGTATTCGCTGGTGGAGCGGTTTAATCGCTGATTGATGCTGGAAAGACAAAAAACCCGGACGGCGAAAGCTTCCGGGTTTTTTATTGCCAATCTGAAAGTGATGGTATCTGGCAGACCGTTATCGCGAGCAAGCCCGCTCCCACACTTGATCGTTGTCGGACACAAAACGTGTGTCCACTGAAGATTTAATGTAGGAGCGGGCTTGCTCGCGAAGAGGCCCTGACTGCCACCACACATCTCACTGAAGAAACGCAGCAACCTTCCCCGCCGCAGCCGCCAAATGCTGCTCATGCGTAAACCCCGAAGCCTTCAACGGCTTCAAATCATGATCCCCCGCCGCCAGCCAAAACACCTCAATGTTCGCTGACAACGTGTAAGCCTCGACCGCCTCACGATTCCCCAGCGCGTCCCGCTCGCCTTGCACAATCAGCGTCCGCGTTTTCAACCCGGCCAGATGCTCGACCCGAGGCTTTTCCGGTTTACCCACGGCGTAAAACGGATACCCCAGACACACCAATGCATCCGCCCCCAACTCATCAGCCAGCAAACTCGCCATCCGCCCACCCATGGACTTGCCGCCAATAGCCAAACGCCCAGTGACATGGCGTCGCACCAAGGCATACACCTCACGCCAGCATTCCAGCAGTTTCGGCGCCGGGTTCGGGGGACGCTTGCCACCATCGACACGCCGTTGCGCCATGTACGGAAACTCGAAGCGCAACACGTTGACGCCCAGCGCAGCAAGGCGCGCGGCCATGTCGTTCATCCAGGCGCTGTCCATCGGCGCCCCGGCGCCATGGGCAAGGATCAACGTCGCCGATGCTGGCCCTGCAGCGGCATTCCACATCCATCCATGATCCTGCACACACCGCGCCCATTGATCCCCGTCAATACTGGCCTTGTGCTCTTTGTCCATGCTTGCCTCGCTTTTAGTCTGCCTATAACTCCAGGCGAAGGGAGCGCCAGTCTTTCGCGGCTAACTCGCAAAGACGGGCCTTCACTTCGGCTGAACCGTGGATGGGGAACCATGAACACTTCTATCAGTACCGCCTACAACTACAAGGTGGTCCGCCAATTCGCCATTATGACGGTGGTGTGGGGCATCGTCGGCATGGGGCTCGGGGTTTTTCTCGCGGCCCAATTGGTCTGGCCTGAACTCAACTTCGATTTGCCGTGGACCAGTTTCGGCCGGTTGCGCCCACTGCACACCAACGCGGTGATCTTCGCGTTCGGCGGTTGCGCCCTGTTCGCCAGTTCGTTCTATTCGGTGCAACGCACCTGCCAGACACAGCTGTTTGCGCCGAAAATCGCCGCGTTCTGCTTCTGGGGCTGGCAACTGGTGATCCTGTTGGCGGCGATCAGCCTGCCGCTGGGTTACACCAGCTCCAAGGAATACGCCGAACTGGAATGGCCGATCGATATCCTGATCACCATCGTCTGGGTCGCCTACGCCGTGGTGTTCTTCGGCACGATCATGCAACGCAAGACCAAGCACATCTACGTCGGCAACTGGTTCTTCGGTGCGTTCATTATCACCGTGGCAATCCTGCACATCGTCAACAACCTTGAACTGCCGGTGAGTTTCACCAAGTCCTACTCGGTGTACGCCGGTGCGACCGATGCCATGGTTCAGTGGTGGTACGGGCACAACGCCGTAGGCTTTTTCCTCACCGCCGGTTTCCTCGGGATGATGTACTACTTCGTGCCGAAACAGGCCGAGCGCCCGGTGTATTCCTATCGCTTGTCGATCGTGCACTTCTGGGCGCTGATCACCCTGTACATCTGGGCCGGCCCGCACCACTTGCACTACACCGCGCTGCCGGACTGGGCGCAGTCGCTGGGCATGGTGATGTCGCTGATCCTGCTGGCGCCAAGCTGGGGCGGGATGATCAACGGCATGATGACGCTCTCGGGCGCCTGGCATAAGTTGCGCAGCGACCCGATCCTGCGCTTCCTCGTGGTCTCCCTGGCCTTCTACGGCATGTCGACTTTCGAAGGTCCGATGATGGCGATCAAGACCGTCAACGCCCTCTCCCACTACACCGACTGGACCATCGGCCACGTACACGCCGGCGCTCTGGGCTGGGTGGCGATGATTTCCATCGGCGCGCTGTACCACATGATCCCGAAAATCTTCGGTCGTGCGCAGATGCACAGCATCGGCCTGATCAACGCGCACTTCTGGCTCGCGACCATTGGCACCGTGTTGTACATCGCGTCGATGTGGGTCAACGGCATCGCCCAGGGCCTCATGTGGCGTGCAGTCAACGAAGACGGCACGCTGACCTACTCCTTCGTCGAAACCCTGGTGGCCAGCCACCCAGGCTTCGTCGTGCGACTGGTGGGCGGTGCGATCTTCCTCAGCGGCATGTTCCTGATGGCTTACAACACCTGGCGCACCGTGCGGGCCTCGCAGCCTGCCGAAGTCGCCGCTGCCGCGCAGATCGCCTGAGGAGTCCGCCATGAAACACGAAACAATCGAAAAAAACGTCGGCCTGCTGATGCTGCTGATGGTTCTGGCCGTGAGCATCGGTGGCCTGACCCAGATCGTCCCGCTGTTCTTCCAGGACGTGACCAATAAACCGGTGGAAGGCATGAAGCCCTACACCGCGCTGCAACTGGAAGGTCGCGACATTTACATCCGCGAAGGCTGCGTTGGCTGTCACTCGCAGATGATCCGTCCGTTTCGCGCCGAGACCGAGCGTTACGGTCACTACTCGGTGGCCGGGGAAAGTGTCTGGGATCACCCGTTCCTGTGGGGCTCGAAACGTACCGGGCCGGACCTGGCCCGTGTCGGCGGCCGCTACTCCGAAGACTGGCACCGCGCGCACTTGTACAACCCGCGCAACGTGGTGCCGGAATCGAAGATGCCGGCCTATCCATGGCTGGTGGCCAATCAGCTCGACAGCAGCCACACCGAAACCAAGATCAAGGCGATGCGCACCCTCGGCGTGCCGTACACCGATGCCGACATCGCCGGCTCGGTCGAATCGCTCAAGGGCAAGACCGAAATGGACGCGCTGGTCGCCTACCTGCAAGTGCTCGGCACTGCCATCAAGAGCAAGAGGTGAGCCATGCCCTTTGAAATAATGAGCGTAATGAGCAGTGGATTGATTCGCGGCCTGGGCACGGTCGTGGTGTTCGTGGCCTTCGTCGGCCTGACGCTGTGGGTGTTCAACGGCAAGCGCAATCCGGAATTTGCCGAAGCGCGCCTGCTGCCGTTCGCCGATGAGCCACAACCCGATAGCACCCAAGAATCTGAAGCAAGGAGTACCCGGTCATGACCACTTTCTGGAGTACGTGGATCTGCGTACTGACCATCGGCAGCCTGATCGGCCTGACCTGGCTGCTGATCGGCACCCGCAAGGGCGAAACCAAGGGCAGCGTCGACCAGACCATGGGCCACAGCTTCGACGGCATCGAGGAGTACGACAATCCGCTGCCACAGTGGTGGTTCATGCTGTTCGCCGGCACGCTGGTGTTTGCCGTGGGTTACCTGATTCTCTATCCGGGCCTGGGCAACTGGAAAGGCGTCCTGCCGGGGTACGAGGACGGCTGGACCGGCGTTCACGAATGGGAAAAGGAGATGAACAAGGCTGACGCGAAGTTCGGACCGATCTTCGCCAAATTCGCCGCCATGCCGGTGGAAGAAGTGGCCAAGGACCCGCAAGCGCTGAAAATGGGCGGTCGCCTGTTCGCCTCCAACTGCTCGGTGTGCCACGGCTCGGATGCCAAGGGCGCTTTCGGCTTCCCGAACCTGGCCGACAGCAACTGGCGCTGGGGCGGCGACGCCGAGATGATCAAGACCACGATCATGGGTGGACGCATGGCGGCGATGCCGGCCTGGGGTGAAATCCTCGGTGAAGCCGGCGTGAAAAACGTTGCAGCGTTTGTGCGTCATGAACTGGCCGGCCTGCCATTGCCGGCTGGCGACACCGCCGACCTGCAAGCCGGACAGCAAGCGTTCAGCACCACTTGCGTAGCCTGTCATGGGGCAAACGGCAAGGGCACTGAAGCCATGGGTGCGCCGAATCTGACGCAACCGGCCGGGTTCATTTACGGTACAAGCCTGGCGCAACTGCAACAAACCATTCGTCATGGCCGCCAGGGCCATATGCCGGCGCAGAATGAACTGCTCGGCAACGATAAGGTGCAACTGCTGGCCGCTTATGTGTACAGCTTGTCTCACGGTGTGAATACAGAGCGTTTGCAGGCGCAAGGCAAAAGCGAATAGTTCTTGACCCCTCTACTGCCGCATTCTCCCCGGATGCGGCAGTTCCCTACCCCTTTGCGACCCATTGTCGCACCCTCCGTTAGTCCTCCTTTCGATTCCCCGGATTCGGGTCTAAGCTTGCTCCGATGCGGACTGGCATGAGCCGGTTCCAGGTCGACCCAACCCGATGTGTTCGACGAATCTGCTCGATGACAAGCCGCAAAGGCTGGTAGATACCGGCTGTCGTGCCAATTGCCATCGGTCACCCGCTCGTTGCGTTTGAACACACCCCGTTACATCTGACCTGACCCTCTCACCATTTTCGTTCACTGCGACATTTTGTCCGAGGGCGATTTTGTCCTTACGCGGCGCATGGAAAGGCCGCAGAATCAGCTTTTGAAAGCATTGACCCAGGTCATGGCGCGTTGCAATGACCCCCTGCTTTCTCCATACTTGCGGCCGATTTTTACTCCTAATAAAACACCCAAACCGTGGAACCTTAGAATGAGCACAGCAATCAGTCCGACTGCTTATAACTATAAGGTAGTCCGCCAGTTCGCCATCATGACGGTGGTCTGGGGGATCCTTGGCATGGGGCTCGGTGTCTTCATCGCCTCGCAACTGGTCTGGCCGGAGTTGAACTTCGGCCTGCCGTGGACGAGCTTTGGACGCCTGCGCCCGCTGCACACAAACCTGGTGATTTTCGCCTTCGGTGGTTGTGCACTGTTTGCCACTTCTTATTATGTCGTGCAGCGAACCTGCCAAACGCGACTGATTTCCGACAGCCTCGCGGCCTTCACCTTCTGGGGTTGGCAAGCGGTAATCGTCGGCGCCATCGTTACCTTGCCGCTGGGTTACACCACCACCAAGGAATACGCTGAGCTGGAATGGCCCCTGGCTATTCTGCTGGCCATCGTCTGGGTTACTTACGGTCTGGTGTTCTTCGGCACCATCACCAAGCGCAAAACCAAGCATATCTATGTGGGTAACTGGTTCTACGGTGCCTTCATCGTTGTGACTGCGATGCTGCACATCGTCAACCACGCCTCCCTGCCAGTCAGCTTCTTCAAGTCCTACTCGGCCTACTCGGGTGCGACGGACGCGATGATCCAGTGGTGGTACGGCCACAACGCGGTCGGTTTCTTCCTGACCACCGGTTTCCTGGGGATGATGTACTACTTCGTTCCGAAGCAGGCCGAGCGTCCGATCTACTCCTATCGCCTGTCGATCGTGCACTTCTGGGCGCTGATCACCCTGTACATCTGGGCCGGTCCGCACCACTTGCACTACACCGCACTGCCGGACTGGGCTCAGTCCCTGGGCATGGCGATGTCGATCATCCTGCTGGCTCCGAGCTGGGGCGGCATGATCAACGGCATGATGACCCTGTCGGGCGCCTGGCATAAGCTGCGCACCGACCCGATCCTGCGCTTCCTGGTGGTATCGCTGGCGTTCTACGGCATGTCGACCTTTGAAGGTCCGATGATGGCGATCAAGACCGTCAACTCGCTGTCGCACTACACCGACTGGACCATCGGCCACGTACACGCCGGCGCTCTCGGCTGGGTAGCAATGATCTCGATCGGCGCGATCTACCACATGATCCCGAAACTGTTCGGTCGCGCGCAGATGCACAGCATCGGCCTGATCAACGCGCACTTCTGGCTCGCGACCATAGGTACCGTTCTGTACATCGCTTCGATGTGGGTCAACGGCATCACCCAGGGTCTGATGTGGCGTGCAATCAACGACGACGGCACCCTCACCTACTCGTTCGTTGAAGCGCTGCAAGCCAGCCACCCTGGTTTCATCGTTCGCGCCCTGGGCGGTGCGTTCTTCGCCAGCGGCATGCTGTTCATGGCCTACAACGTATGGCGTACCGTACGTGCCTCGAACCCGGCTGAAGCCAAAGCTGCTGAACAGATCGCTGTAGTTGGAGCTCACTGATGAAGCATGAAGCAGTCGAGAAGAATATTGGCCTGCTGGCCTTCTTCATGGTTATCGCCGTCAGCGTCGGCGGCCTGACCCAGATCGTTCCGCTGTTTTTCCAGGACGTCACCAACAAGCCGGTGGAAGGCATGAAGCCGCGCACCGCCCTTGAACTGGAAGGCCGCGACATCTACATCGCCAACGGTTGTGTCGGCTGCCACTCGCAGATGATCCGCCCGTTCCGTGCTGAAACCGAACGTTACGGCCACTACTCGGTCGCCGGTGAAAGCGTCTGGGACCACCCGTTCCTGTGGGGTTCCAAGCGTACCGGTCCGGACCTGGCCCGTGTCGGCGGTCGTTACTCCGATGACTGGCAGCGTGCGCATTTGTACAACCCGCGCAACGTCGTGCCCGAGTCGAAAATGCCGGCCTACCCGTTCCTCGTGGAAAACAAGCTCGACGGCAAAGACACCGCCAAGAAAATGGAAGTCTTG
Source organism: Pseudomonas migulae NBRC 103157 (assembly GCF_002091715.1). Taxonomy (GTDB): domain Bacteria; phylum Pseudomonadota; class Gammaproteobacteria; order Pseudomonadales; family Pseudomonadaceae; genus Aquipseudomonas; species Aquipseudomonas migulae_A. The sequence goes on from NZ_BDAG01000006.1 coordinate 46,653, forward strand.
CGCACGCTCGGCGTCCCTTACACCGACGAAGACATCGCCGGCGCCAAGGATGCTGTGAAGGGCAAAACCGAAATGGACGCGCTGGTGGCCTATCTGCAAGGCCTGGGCACCATCATCAAAAGCAAACGGTGATTTAGATGGATATCGGGATGATTCGTGGCCTGGGCACCGTTGTCGTGATGGTGGCCTTCATCGGTCTTGCTTTGTGGGTATTCAGCCCCAAGCGCAAGTCGGAGTTTGAAGACGCGACCTTGCTGCCTTTCGCGGATGATCCCGAAGCCATCAAGCACGTCGAGCAAGCTTCTAGGAGTAACAAAGAATGACTACGTTCTGGAGTCTGTACGTCACAGTCCTCAGTCTCGGCACCATCTTCGCCCTGACCTGGCTGCTGCTGTCCACCCGCAAGGGCCAGCGCAGCGAAGCCACCGAAGAGACGGTTGGCCACTCCTTCGACGGGATCGAGGAGTACGACAACCCACTGCCGAAATGGTGGTTCATGTTGTTCGTGGGCACCATCATCTTCGCCCTGGGCTACCTGGTGCTGTACCCGGGCCTGGGCAACTGGAAAGGCCTGCTGCCAGGTTACAACTACCTGGATAACGAGAAGCAGACCGCGTTCGCCAACGGCCAGAGCGGCTGGACCGGCGTTCACGAATGGGAAAAGGAAATGGCCAAGTCGGACGCCAAGTTCGGTCCGATCTTTGCCAAGTTCGCTTCCATGCCGATTGAAGAAGTCGCCAAGGACCCGCAAGCCCTGAAGATGGGTGGCCGCCTGTTCGCCTCCAACTGCTCGGTCTGCCACGGCTCCGACGCCAAGGGCGCTTATGGCTTCCCTAACCTGACCGACGCCGACTGGCGCTGGGGCGGCGAAGCGGAAACCATCAAGACCACCATCATGGGTGGCCGTCATGCGGTCATGCCGGCGTGGGCTGAAGTGATCGGCGAGCAAGGCGTGGCGGACGTTGCTGCGTTCGTCCTGACCAACCTCGATGGCCGCAAGCTGCCGGAAGGCACCAAAGCCGACCCGGCTGCCGGGCAGAAACTGTTCGCTGCCAACTGCGTGGCCTGCCACGGTCCGGCCGGCAAAGGGACGCCAGCAATGGGCGCACCTGACCTGACCCACCCGGCGGCGTTCATCTACGGTTCGAGCTTCGCTCAACTGCAGCAGACCATCCGTTACGGCCGTCAGGGCCAGATGCCTGCGCAAGAGCAGCTGCAAGGCAACGACAAGGTTCACCTGCTGGCCGCTTACGTCTACAGCCTGTCTCACGGTGAGAAAGCTCCGGCGCAAGATGCTCAGTAAGCTGATCGCCTGATACAAAAAACGGCCCCGCCAATGAGAATTGGCGGGGCTTTTTTTATGGTTTTTTCCTATAGGAGCCGGCTTGCTGCGGACGGCGTTCCGACGATGGATTTAAACGCGCCGCGTTAATCCAGACAGCACGCGTAATCGTTAACGTCCATCGCCAGCAAGCCGGCTCCTACAGTTTCGAATTGGGTGAACCCGATCCCATGTAGGAGCCGGCTTGCTGGCGATGGCGGTGGGTCAGGCAACGATGTGTTGACGGGACGGACGCTATCGCCAGCAAGCCGGCTCCTACACGGGGTCGGTGGACAAATCCGGAATGAGGTAACGGGGTCACCTAAGAGCCAGGTGCTTTAAGGCCGCCTCGGCGGCTCTGGCTGTGGTCGCCCCCTCGAGAGGCCGAGTGGAGGTTCTGCTCAGTGGGCAACCCGGCATGGATGGCCGATGGCGGCGGGCCCACGGAGCAGGACCGGAGCGAGGCACCGAACGAAAGGGGCAAAAGCGCTTGGTTACTTGGCGCTTCTCCAAGTAACTCGCCGTAAGGGCGAAACCGTCAGCAGCCGTTGCCGCAGAAACGGATAAATACACGCCAAACATAAGGTCGCCATTGCCGGAACGCCGTCCACAGCAGGCCGATTCCTACGGGTTACTGAGCTACCTTTGTTTACCGGAACTCCTTGAAGAATCTTTTTTATCGTTGCCCCGAAACGCGGCAGGCACAAGGTTGGGGAGGTAAATTTTTCACATAGGACTTAATCATGAATGACGCTCCAGATACGCCCCCAAAAAATGCCCCACCAAAAGAACATAATCCTGGCTACAACAACGAATCCAGCATTGTTGAACGTCTACGGATGCCTGAAGACAGCATCGACTTCAACCCTGAGCGAGCAGTCATCATCAGCAGGCCATCGGAGATTGACTCCGCCCACACCTGAAAAACCGTCCATAATTTCACCAGTCAATTGATTCAAGTCATTACACCGTCGATTGATTTCCACCAACGTGACCAAAGGTCGCACCCGTTCGCTGCCGCTACCGGCGTATCATTGCGCCACTGCAACACCCTTTTTGACCGCGGTCGGCATGTACTGACCGAGGCATTTTTCCACTGCCGTGGGATGCAACCGATGAGCAACCAGATTCCGGTACACGACGTTACCCCGCCAGCCAAAAACGCGAACAACAGCGTCGACCTCTACGCCTCTCGAGAAAAGATCTACACCCGCGCCTTCACCGGCCTGTTCCGCAACCTGCGGATGATGGGTGGTGCCTTTTTGTTTCTGTTGTATTTCGGCACGGTGTGGCTGAACTGGGGTGGTCATCAAGCCGTCTGGTGGAACCTGCCGGAGCGTAAATTCTTCATCTTTGGCGCCACCTTCTGGCCCCAGGACTTCATCCTGCTTTCGGGCATTCTGATCGTCAGCGCCTTCGGCCTGTTTTTCATTACCGTGTACGCCGGTCGCATCTGGTGTGGCTATACCTGCCCGCAGAGCGTGTGGACGTGGATTTTCATGTGGTGCGAAAAGGTCACCGAAGGCGACCGCAACCAACGCATCAAGCTGGACAAGGCGCCGATGAGTGCCAACAAGTTCCTGCGCAAATTCAGCAAGCACGCGATGTGGCTGTTGATCGGCTTCGTCACCGGCATGACATTCGTTGGCTACTTCTCACCGATCCGCGAACTGACCCTCGACTTCTTCACCGGCGAGGCCGATGGCTGGTCGTATTTCTGGGTCGGTTTCTTCACCCTTGCCACCTACGGCAACGCCGGCTGGTTGCGCGAACAAGTGTGCATTTACATGTGCCCGTATGCGCGTTTCCAGAGCGTGATGTTCGACAAGGACACGCTGATCGTTTCCTACGACCCGCGTCGCGGTGAAAGCCGCGGCCCGCGCAAGAAAGGCATCGACTACAAGGCCCAGGGCCTGGGCGATTGCATCGACTGCACCATGTGCGTCCAGGTCTGCCCGACCGGTATCGACATCCGCGACGGCCTGCAAATCGAGTGCATCGGCTGCGCCGCGTGCATTGATGCCTGCGACAGCATCATGGACAAGATGGATTACCCGCGCGGCCTGATCAGCTACACCACCGAGCACAACCTGTCCGGGCAAAAAACCCATAAACTGCGCCCGCGCCTGATCGGCTACGCCGCTGTATTGCTGGCGATGATGGCGTTGCTGGCGACGGCGTTCTTCATGCGTTCGCTGGTCGGTTTCGACGTCAGCAAAGACCGCGTGCTGTACCGCGAGAACGCCGAAGGCCGGATTGAAAACGTCTACAGCCTGAAGATCATGAACAAGGATCAGCGCGACCACACCTACGTGCTGGAAGCCGCCGGCCTGCCGGATCTCAAGCTGCAAGGCAAACGCGAGATCAAGGTCGCCGCCGGAGAGATTTTCAGCCAGCCGGTGGAACTGTCCATCGCCCCGGAAAAACTGCCATCGAGCACCAACGAGGTGAAATTCATCCTCAAGGATGCCGATGACGAAAGTATCCACGTTGAAGCCAAGAGCCGGTTCATCGGCCCACAAATTCGTTGAGAGAAGTGATCATGCCCGCAGCAAACGCCGCAAGTCCCTGGTACAAGCACCTTTGGCCGTGGATCATCATCGCCATCCTCGCCTGCTCGGTGACGCTGACCTTGTCCATGGTGACGATCGCGGTGAACAATCCGGACAACCTGGTCAACGACAACTACTACGAGGCTGGCAAAGGCATCAACCGTTCGCTCGACCGCGAGCTGCTGGCACAGACCCTGCTCCTGCGTGCCAGCGTGCACCTGGATGACGTGACGGGTGAAGTCGACCTGCGCCTGAGCGGGAACAGCCAGCCGCAAACCCTGGAGCTGAACCTGATCTCGCCAACGCAGCCCGAGAAGGATCGCAAGATCACCCTCGCCCGCAGTGAAACCGAACAGGGTCGCTATATCGGCCAGTTGAGCGACAAGGTCGATGGCCGTCGCTTCGTCGAACTGCTGGGCACTCAGGACGACCACATCTGGCGCATGTTCGAAGAAGAACTGGTCAGCCATGACAAGGATCTGCTGCTGGGTGACGAACCGCTGCAGGGCGCCGAACACTTGTAGGAGCTGTCGAGTACAACGAGGCTGCGATCTTTTGATCTTGCTCTTCAAAAACAACATCAAAAGATCGCAGCCTCGTTTCACTCGTCAGCTCCTACAGGTATGAGCCCTTCCCAGACGATAAGACTCCACCTTATGACCGCCCAACTGCCCTGCTACCACTGCGCCCTGCCCGTCCCGGCGGGCAGCCGCTTTACCGCTGCCGTCCTCGGTGAAACCCGCGAGTTCTGCTGCCCGGGTTGCCAGGCTGTGGCCGAAGCGATTGTCGCGGGTGGGCTGGAAAGCTATTACCAGCATCGCAGCGAAGCCTCGGCCAACCCCGAAACGTTGCCGGTGCAGTTGGTGGACGAGCTGGCGCTGTATGACCGCGCCGACGTGCAAAAGCCTTTCGTGCACCACGACGGCGAGCTCGCCGAAGCCACCCTGTTGATGGAAGGCATCAGCTGCGCGGCGTGCGGCTGGCTGATCGAGAAGCACCTGCGCGGCTTGCCGGCGGTGGCGGAAGCGCGGCTGAACCTGTCCAACCATCGCCTGCACGTGCGCTGGGCCGATGCGCAATTGCCGCTCAGCCAAGTGCTCAGCGAACTACGCCACATCGGCTACGCCGCTCACCCCTATCAGGCAGACCGCGCCAGCGAACAACTGGCCAGCGAAAACCGCCTGGCCCTGCGCCAGCTCGGCGTCGCCGGGCTGCTGTGGTTCCAGGCGATGATGGCGACCATGGCCACCTGGCCGGAATTCAACATCGACCTCAGCCCCGAGCTGCACACCATCCTGCGCTGGGTCGCGCTGTTCCTCACCACGCCGATCGTGTTCTACAGCTGCGCACCGTTCTTCAAAGGCGCAATGCGCGACCTGCGCACCCGTCACCTGACCATGGACGTTTCGGTGTCGCTGGCGATTGGCAGTGCCTACATCGCCGGGATCTGGACTTCGATCACCGGGGTTGGCGAACTGTATTTCGATGCCGTCGGCATGTTTGCGCTGTTCCTGCTCGCCGGGCGTTATCTGGAGCGACGCGCCCGGGAACGCACCGCCGCCGCCACGGCACAACTCGTCAATTTGCTGCCGGCCTCGTGCCTGCGCCTGCGCAATGACGGCCAGAGCGAGCGCATCCTGCTCAGCGAACTGCGCGTCGGCGATCATGTGCTGGTGCATCCCGGCGCGATCCTCCCGGCCGACGGCAAGATCCTTGACGGCCAGTCGAGCATCGACGAATCCCTGCTGACCGGCGAGTACCTGCCGCAACCGCGAACGCTCGGTGATGCTGTCACCGCTGGCACCCTGAACGTCGAAGGCGCGCTGACTGTGGAAGTCCTCGCCCTCGGCCAGGACACCCGACTGTCCGCCATCGTCCGCCTGCTGGACCGCGCTCAGGCCGAGAAGCCCCGACTGGCAGAGATCGCCGACCGCGCCGCGCAATGGTTCCTGCTGCTGACGCTCATCGCATCTGCCTGCATTGGCCTGCTTTGGTGGGAGCTGGACTCATCGCGCGCTTTCTGGATTGTCCTGGCGATGCTCGTCGCGACCTGCCCGTGCGCCTTGTCCCTCGCTACGCCGACTGCCCTCACCGCCGCGACCGGCACGCTACATAAACTGGGGCTTTTGTTGACACGCGGTCATGTGCTGGAAGGCCTGAACCAGATCGACACGGTGATCTTCGACAAAACCGGCACCCTTACCGAAGGGCGCCTGGCGTTGCGTTCGATCCGCCCCCTCGGCGCACTCGACAGCGATCAGTGCCTGAGCCTCGCTGCCGCCCTCGAAAACCGTTCCGAACACCCGATCGCCCGTGCATTTGGCCGCGCGCCGCTGGCCGCCGAGGAAGTCCACAGCACACCGGGGCTGGGCCTGGAAGGTGTGGTCGGCGAGCAACGCCTGCGGATCGGCCAACCGGGTTTTGTCTGTGAACTCAGTGACGCCGCCGTACCGTTGATGCCCGATGAGGCCGGTCAGTGGCTGTTGCTCGGCGACAGTCAGGGGCCGCTGGCGTGGTTCGTCCTCGACGACCGTTTGCGCGTCGATGCGCCCGCATTATTGAAAGCCTGCAAGGCGCGTGGCTGGCGCACGTTGCTACTGTCCGGCGACAGCTCGCCGATGGTCGCCAGCGTCGCCGCGGAACTGGGCATCGACGAGGCCCGCGGCGGTTTGCGTCCGGACGACAAATTGCAGGTCCTGCAACAGTTGCACAAGGAAGGTCGCAAGGTGTTGATGCTCGGCGACGGAGTCAACGATGTTCCGGTGCTGGCGGCCGCCGACATCAGCGTCGCCATGGGTTCGGCCACCGATCTGGCGAAAACCAGTGCCGACGCCGTGCTGCTGTCCAACCGACTCGACGCGCTGGTGCAAGCTTTCAGCCTCGCCCGGCGCACCCGTCGGGTAATCATCGAGAACCTGCTGTGGGCCGGGCTGTACAATGGCCTCATGTTGCCGTTCGCCGCCCTCGGCTGGATCACGCCGGTGTGGGCCGCGGTCGGCATGTCGATCAGTTCGTTGACCGTGGTGCTGAACGCCCTGCGCCTGACTCGCCTGCCGAGCGCGCCGGCCGCCAGCGCCACGCCAGAAACCCGCCCGCTGCCGGCTTGAGCCGCGCGGGCATGGAGCCTTCCCATGCCAGCTCTCTACGTGATGATCCCGGCCGCGCTGCTGATCGTGGCCATCGCGGTCTACATCTTCTTCTGGGCAGTCGACAGCGGTCAGTACGACGACCTCGACGGCCCGGCCCACAGCATCCTGTTCGACGACCAGGATCCGAAACACACCGCTGCGGTCGACGAAGCCAGCGGCCATCCGGTCAAACCGGACGACAAGGCGCCCCCGCATGTTTGAGTTGGCGCCACTGCTGGTGTCTGCGGTGATCCTCGGCCTGCTCGGCGGCGGTCATTGCCTGGGCATGTGCGGCGGCTTGATGGGCGCGTTGACCCTGGCGATTCCCAAGGAACAGCGCAGCCGACGCTTTCGATTGCTGCTGGCCTACAACCTCGGGCGAATTCTCAGCTACGCCACTGCCGGCCTGCTGATCGGCCTGGCGGGTTGGGCGGTGGCGAACAGCCCTGCGGCGATGTTCATGCGCATCCTCGCCGGGTTACTGCTGATTGCCATGGGGCTTTATCTCGCGGGCTGGTGGAGCGGGCTGACCCGCATCGAAAGCGTCGGGCGCGGTCTGTGGCGGCATATCCAGCCCGTCGCGACCAAACTGCTGCCCGTGTCGAGCGTTCCCCGCGCATTGTTGCTCGGCGCGCTCTGGGGCTGGCTGCCCTGCGGGCTGGTTTACAGCACGCTGCTGTGGTCGGCGAGCCAGGGCAATGCGCTGGACAGTGCATTGCTGATGCTCGCGTTCGGCCTTGGCACCTGGCCGGTGTTGCTCGCCACCGGGCTGGCGGCCGAGCGTGTCACGGCGCTGTTGCGCAAACGTAGCGTGCGGATGGCCGGAGGACTGCTGGTCATGCTGTTCGGCATCTGGACCTTGCCGGGGCCGCATCAGCACTGGCTCATGGGGCACTAGATCGGCGGCGCCCCCTTCGCGAGCAAGCCCGCTCCCACATTCGACCGAGTTTCTTCAGGGGGAATGCAATTAAATGTGGGAGCGGGCTTGCTCGCGAAGAGGCCCGCACCGCCAACACAAATCCTGACCTTTGATGCAAATCAAGAGGCCCCAACGCCGCACCCCATAGACTTGCCGACACTGCCAGCCTATCCGGGGGAATGCCCGCATGATGCTCGACGCCATTCGTTGGGACACTGATCTGATCCGCCGTTATGACCTGGCGGGACCGCGCTACACCTCCTACCCGACCGCCGTTCAGTTCGACGGTCATGTCGGCACCTTCGACCTGTTCCATGCGCTGCGCGAAAGCCGCAAGGCCCTGCGCCCGTTGTCGCTGTATGTGCACGTGCCGTTCTGCGCGAACATTTGCTACTACTGCGCCTGCAACAAAGTCATCACCAAGGATCGCGGGCGTGCCCTGCCCTACCTGCAACGCCTGGAGCAGGAAATCCAGCTGATCGCCTGCCACCTCGACCCGGCGCAGAAGGTCGAGCAGCTGCACTTCGGCGGCGGCACGCCAACCTTTCTCAGCCATGACGAATTGCGCCAGCTGATGGCCCAGTTGCGCAAAAGCTTCAACCTGCTGGACGACGACACCGGCGATTACGGCATCGAAATCGACCCGCGGGAAGCCGACTGGTCGACCATGGGCCTGCTCCGTGAACTGGGTTTCAATCGGGTCAGCATCGGTTTGCAAGACCTCGACCCGGCGGTACAACGGGCGGTGAATCGCCTGCAAAGCCTGGAAGAAACCCGGGCGGTGATCGACGCGGCGCGGACGTTGCAATTCCGCTCGATCAACATTGACCTGATCTACGGCTTACCCAGACAGACACCCGACAATTTCGCCCGCACCGTCGACGAAGTGATCAACCTGCAACCGGACCGGTTGTCGGTGTTCAACTACGCGCACTTGCCGGAGCGCTTCATGCCGCAACGGCGAATCAACAGCGACGAGTTGCCGACCCCGGCGCAGAAACTGGAGATGCTCCAGCGCACCATCGAACAACTGACCGCCGCCGGCTATCGCTACATCGGCATGGACCACTTCGCCCTGCCCGACGATGAACTGGCGATTGCCCAGGAAGAATCGACCCTGCAGCGCAATTTCCAGGGCTACACCACCCACGGTCATTGCGATCTGATCGGCTTGGGCGTCTCGGCCATCAGCCAGATCGGCGACCTGTACTGCCAGAACAGCAGCGACCTGAACCAGTACCAGAACGCCCTGGCCTCCACGCAACTGGCGACCAACCGCGGCCTGCTGTGCAACGCCGATGACCGCGTCCGGCGGGCGGTGATTCAGCAGTTGATTTGCAGTTTCAACGTGGAATTCGCCGAGATCGAGCAGGCCTTCAACATCGATTTTCGCGGATACTTCGGCGAGTTGTGGCCACAGCTGCAAGGCATGGCCGAGGATGGGCTGATCGAACTGAACAATGAACGGATCAACGTACTGCCCGCCGGACGATTGCTGGTGCGTTCGGTGTGCATGGTGTTCGATGCCTACCTGGAACAACAGAACCGCCAGCGGTTTTCGCGAGTGATCTAACGTTTCATCGCCCCTTCGCCGCGCTGTGACAAAATGGCACAGCGCTGGCCTGATTGTCTCGCCGTGGGTTACCCTTACGTCTTATGTGTGTTTTCTCACAAGGATTTAAGAAATGTCCGAGCCAGTAAAGCTGCGCGCTAATAGTCAGGCCCATTGCAAGGATTGCAGCCTGGCTCCCCTCTGCCTGCCACTTTCTCTGAATCTGGAAGACATGGATGCGCTGGACGACATCGTTAAACGTGGCCGCCCATTGAAAAAAGGCGAATTCCTGTTCCGCCAGGGCGACGTTTTCGATTCCGTTTATGCAGTACGCTCTGGCGCCCTGAAAACCTTCAGCCTCAGCGATGGCGGTGAAGAACAGCTCACCGGCTTCCATCTGCCGAGCGAACTGGTCGGGCTGTCGGGCATGGACACGGAAAAGCATCCGGTCTCGGCGCAGGCACTGGAAACCACCTCGGTCTGCGAAATTCCGTTCGAACGCCTCGACGAACTGGCGCTGCAACTGCCGCAATTGCGCCGTCAGCTGATGCGCGTGATGAGCCGCGAAATCCGCGACGATCAACAAATGATGTTGCTGTTGTCGAAAAAAACCGCCGACGAGCGCATTGCCACGTTCCTGGTCAACCTGTCGGCACGCTTCCGCGCTCGCGGCTTCTCGGCCAATCAGTTCCGCCTGAGCATGTCGCGCAACGAAATCGGCAATTACCTGGGCCTGGCGGTGGAAACCGTGTCACGGGTGTTCACGCGCTTCCAGCAGAACGAACTGATCGCCGCTGAAGGCAAGGAAATCCATATCCTTGACCCGATCCAGCTCTGCGCCCTGGCCGGCGGCTCGATCGAAGGCTGAATCCGGCGATCGCGGCTGAGCGAAACGGTTCAGCCGCCGTTATACTGCGACGTTTGCAGCCTGCCAGGACAACTCGACGATGGTCTTCGACTCCTTCGACATCAAATCCCTGATCCGCCCTGTGATCGACTTCCCGAAACCGGGCGTCATCTTTCGCGACATCACCCCGCTGTTCCAGTCGCCCACCGCCCTGCGCCTGGTGATGGACAGCTTTGCCCACCGTTACCTCGAGGCTGATTTCACCCACATCGGTGCCATGGATGCCCGTGGTTTCCTGATCGGCTCGGTGCTGGCCTATCAGTTGAACAAGCCGCTGGTGCTGTTCCGCAAACAAGGCAAACTGCCGGCCGACGTGCTGGCCGAGGGTTATGCGACCGAGTACGGCGAAGCCTTCCTTGAAGTGCACGCCGACAGCCTTTGCGAAGGCGATTCGGTGGTGATGTTCGATGATTTGATCGCCACCGGCGGCACGCTGATCGCGGCGGCCAACCTGATTCGACGCATGGGTGCGCGGGTGCATGAAGCGGCGGCGATCATTGATTTGCCGGAGTTGGGTGGGTCGCAGCGGCTGGAAGATATGGGGATTCCTACTTTCTGCCTGACGCAGTTTGCGCTTAGCGATAAGTAAGGGGTGCCTTCACGGGCCTCTTCGCGAGCAAGCCCGCTCCCACATTTAATCTCCTGCGCACACAAAATTTGTGTTCGACAGCAATCAAATGTGCGGGCTTGCTCGCGATGAGGCCAGCAGCCACACCACCAACTAAAGCCCCATCTGCTTGCTGATAATCTCGTTCATCACTTCCCGCGTCCCGCCACCAATCGACAAGATGCGATTGTCCCGATAAAGCCGCTCCACCAGACTTTCGCGCATATACCCCAAGCCCCCCAGAATCTGCACCGCATCGCTGGTAATCCGATCCGCCGTGTCCGTCGCGAAATTCTTGGCCATGGAAATCTCCTTGATCACACTCTGCCCGGCAGCCATTTTTGCCGCCTGCCGATAGGTGAATTCCCGTGAGACCTCCAGTGCCGTAGCCATTTCCGCAAGGCGATGCTTGAGCACCTGAAACTTGCCGATCGGTTTCCCGAACGCCTCGCGCTGACGCGCCCACTTCAGGCTTTCTTCCAGCGCCAGTTGCGCGGTCATGTTGGCCATCAGCGCCAAGGCCAGGCGTTCACTCTGGAAGTTGCCCATGATGCAGGCGAAGCCCATGTTTTCGGCGCCGATCAGATTGCCTGCAGGTACGCGGCAATCGTCGAAGAACAACTCGGCTGTGTCCGACGCCCACCACCCCATTTTCTTCAATTGGCGGCCCACGGTGAAACCCGGCGTGCCCTTCTCGATCAGCAACAGACTGATGCCGCCGAATCCGGGCGCGCCGGTACGCACCGCGACGGTGTAGTAATCCGCGCGCACGCCGCTGGTAATAAAGGTTTTGCTGCCGCTGACCCGGTAAAAGTCGCCGTCGCGCACGGCGCGGGTTTGCAGGTTGGCCACATCGGAGCCGCCACTGGGCTCGGTGACGGCCAGTGCGCTGATCTTCTCGCCGGCCAGTACCGACGGCACCACGCGATCCCGGACCTCGGGCCTGGCCCATTTGAGGATCGGCGGCAAGCCGATGTCCAGCGAGCCTAACCCGGCGACCAATCCGCCGGAGCCGCAGCGCATCAACTCTTCGCTGGCGGCGATTTTGGCGAACAGATCACCTTCGTGACTGCCGCCCAGGGCTTCGGGGTAACCGATCCCCAGAATCCCTGCCGCACCGGCCTTGAGGTAAAGCTCCCGGGGAAAGCTTTCGGCCTCCTCCCACTGTTCGATGTCCGGAAGAATCTCGCGCTCGACGAAACGTCTGACGCTGTCACGGACCAATTGGTGGTTGGGGTCGAAGTATTCCTGAAAGGCAGGCATCGGCGAACTCCACTGAGGGGTTCAGCGAAGTTAACCGAGCGCTTGCTTGGTTTTCAACAGGATTGTGTGAATCAGGTGGACCGAGGTGCCTGGATCGCCGGCAAGCCGGCTCCTACAAGGACGCGTGATATCTCTGTAGGAGCCGGCTTGCTGCGGGCGGCGTTCCGACGATGGCGTCGGTTCGAACACTACAAAGCGATCGGCTTACGCCCCGCAAACGAATGCGCCAACGTCCCGCCGTCCACCAATTCCAGCTCGCCACCCAACGGCACGCCGTGGGCGATACGCGAGGCGATCAGGCCTTTGTTGTTGAGCAACTGGGCGATGTAGTGCGCCGTAGCTTCACCTTCGACCGTCGGGTTGGTCGCGAGAATGACTTCGGTGAAGGTACCCGCCTCTTCGATCCGTGCCAGCAACTGCGGAATCCCGATGGCTTCCGGCCCGAGCCCGTCGAGCGGTGACAGATGGCCCTTGAGCACGAAATAGCGTCCACGGAAACCGGTCTGCTCCACCGCGTAGACATCCATCGGTCCTTCCACCACGCACAGCAAGGTGTCGTCGCGACGGGTATCGGCACATTGCGGGCACAGGTCGTCTTCGGTCAGCGTGCGGCACAAACGGCAGTGCCCCACGCCTTCCATGGCCTGGCTCAACGCCGACGCCAGGCGCGAGCCACCGCTGCGATCACGTTCGAGCAGCTGCAAGGCCATGCGCTGGGCAGTTTTCTGACCCACGCCTGGCAAAATTCGCAGGGCATCGATCAGTTGGCGAATCAAAGGGCTGAAGCTCATGGGGGAAACGTCCGACAAAACAACGAGACGCGGTTTATACCCGCGCCTCGAATGAGCGTCAATTATTCAGTCCTGAGCGACCCGCACCACCAGTTTGCCGAAGTTGCGTCCTTCCAGCAGACCGATGAACGCCTCGGGTGCATTTTCGAGACCATCGACCACGTCTTCACGGAATTTCACCTTGCCGTCGCGCACCCACGGCGCCATGGCGCTGATAAATTCCGGCTGGCGATCACCATAGTCATCAAACACGATGAAACCCTGGATGCGCACACGTTTGGTCAACAACGTGCGCTGCAATTGCGGCAGGCGATCCGGGCCGGTCGGGGCCTCGTGGGCATTGTACGACGCGATCAAACCGCAAAGTGGAATGCGAGCCTTGGGGTTGAGCAACGGCACCACCGCGTCGAAAACCTTGCCACCGACGTTCTCGTAATAGATGTCGATGCCCTGGGGACATGCCAGCGCCAGCTCATGGGCGAAGTCGGGGCTCTTGTGATCGATGCAGGCATCGAAGCCCAGCTCATCTACCACATAACGGCACTTGTCCGCGCCACCCGCCACACCGACCACACGCAGGCCCTTGATCTTCGCCACCTGGCCGACCACCGAACCCACGGCACCGGACGCCGCAGCGACCACCAGGGTTTCGCCGGATTGGGGTTGGCCGATGTCCATCAACCCCATGTAAGCGGTCATCCCAGGCATGCCGAGCACGCCCAGCGCCATCGACGGGCTCGGCAGCCCGGACGGCACGGGAGTGATGTTGCGACCGTCGCTGATGCTGTGGCTCTGCCACCCGGTAGCGCCGACGACCAGATCACCTTCGTGAAACCTGGGATTCATCGAACGCTCGACCCGGCTGACAGCCCCGCCAGTCATCACCTCGCCGATTTCTACCGGCGCCGCGTAGGAAGGCGCGTCACTCATGCGTCCGCGCATGTAGGGGTCCAGTGAAAGAAAAAGGGTCTTGAGCAGCACCTGACCGTCGGCCAGGTCCGGCAGCGCTTCCCTTTCCAGGCGAAAATTCTCTGGCGTCGGTGCGCCAACCGGGCGGGACGCCAGGACGATACGTTGGTTGAGGGTCAATGCTTCTGGCATGTGAGCGTCTCCTTTGATCGATGAATTCGGCGGTATAGGGGAGCAGACCTTTGTGGCGGTGGGGCGTTCGATGTTTTTGTCCGGGACCGAGTCGACCTCTTCGCGAGCAAGCCCGCTCCCACATTGGAACGCGGTCACCTGTGGGAGCGGGCTTGCTCGCGAAGGCGGCCTCACAGGCATCACTATTCCAACAGACAGAAACAAAAATGCCAGGCGCAATGCCTGGCATTTTTTTTTAGCTCATCCGACGCGCTTTGGCGAATCAGAATGGCAGTTTCATGCCGGGTGGCAATTGCATGCCAGCGGTCATGCCGGACATCTTGTCCTGGCTGTTGGCTTCGATCTTGCGCACGGCGTCGTTGACGGCGGCGGCGAACACAGCCTCCAGCATTTCCTTGTCGTCTTCGCTCAGGCCTTCGACCAGGCTTGGGTCGATGGTCACGCGCTTGACGTCGTGACGACCGGTCATCACCACGGTGACCATATCGCCACCGGCTTTACCGGTGACTTCGGCGTTGGCCAGTTCTTCCTGCATCTTGGCCATTTTTTCCTGCATCTGCTGCGCCTGCTTCATCAGGCCGGCCATGCCACCTTTCATCATGGGAATCACCTCAAAGTACTTGGATAAAAACAGCGCCCGGCCCATGCGGCCGAACGCCTTCAGTTATTAGCCCTGACTGGCCAGGGCTTCGACAGGTTCAATAGTATCGTTACGGACCACCGCACCGAACTGCTGCATCATTTGCTGGATGAACGGATCACCGTGGATCGATTCCTCGGCCTCGCGCTGGCGGTTTGCACGGCGCCGGGAGGCGGCCTGTGCCGGGGTTTCCTGCTCGGGCTTGATCAGCTCCATGCTCAGGGTCAGCGTGCGCCCGTGAAACTGGTTCAACGCATCATTGAGACGACGCTGCTGGGTCGCATTGAACAAGGCGCTGTGGGCCGGGTCCAGGTGCATCAGCCAATGATCGCCCTCCACGGAGATCAGCGTGCAGTTGGCGGCGATGCTGCCGGTCATGCCGGAAATCGGCAATTTCGGGAACAGCTCCAGCCATTGCAGGGCCAGACCGGTGGCGGGCATCGCGGCCGGTTCAGGCTCGGGCTCCGGCGCTGGCTCGGCGGTATGTTCGCTGGCCAGTTCGTCGAGGTAGCTGTAAGCCGAATCCATGTCCGGCTCGATGTAATCCTCATCCAGCGGCGGCTCGTCGTCGGGGTCGATACCCGGTGTAGCGGCGTCGACGTCGGCCACGGACGGCTCGGGGATTGGCGCAGCGGCCCACTCCGGCGCGTCCGGCACAACGCTATCAGGCGTCGGCAACGGCATCGGGGGCAATTCGGGTTGCTCGCCAGCTGTTTCCAGCACCGGCTCGACGGCTGGCTGCTGAACGATTTCGGGCTCTACCGGGTCGTTCCATGGCAGATCGACGACGGCTTCAACCGCGGCTGGCTCGGGCACGACAACCGGTTCAGGCACGACAACGGGCGCGACCGGCTCAGGCTCTGGTGCGGGAACTGGAGCAACAACCGCAGCGACCGGTGCAACTGCCGCAGCGACCACCGGCGCAACAACCGGCGCGGCAGCCACTGAGTTTGCGGAATCAACTGTGGCCTGGCTGATCCCCACTGGCTTTAGCGGTTGCCTCGGTGCGTCTTCGGTGTCTGCGGGCCGGAACGCCAGCATTCGCAGCAAGACCATTTCAAAACCACCACGCGGGTCAGGCGCCAGCGGCAAATCGCGGCGGCCGATCAGGCCCATCTGGTAGTAGAACTGCACGTCTTCGGCCGGCAAGGCCTGGGCCAGCGCCAACACCCGATCACGGTCGCCGTGACCATTGTCGACACCTTCAGGCAAGGCCTGGGCGATGGCGACACGGTGCAGCACGTTAAGAATTTCCGAAAGCACGCCGTTCCAGTCCGGGCCTTGTTCGGCCAGATGACGGACGGCCTCGAGCAACGCCTTGGCGTCGCCTTCGATCAGCGCATGCAGTACGTCGTAAACCTGACCGTGATCGAGCGTCCCGAGCATTGCCCGCACGTCGGCGGCCATGACTTTGCCCTCACCGAAGGCAATCGCCTGGTCGGTCAGGCTCATGGCGTCGCGCATCGAACCATCGGCGGCGCGGCCCAGCAGCCACAGTGCATCGTCTTCGAACGGCACATTCTCGACGCCCAGCACGTGGGTCAAATGCTCGACCACGCGTTCCGGGGTCATGTTTTTCAGGGAGAACTGCAGGCATCGCGACAAAATCGTTGCAGGAAGTTTCTGCGGATCAGTCGTCGCCAGAATGAATTTGACGTAGGGCGGTGGCTCTTCGAGGGTTTTCAGCAGCGCATTGAAGGAATGGCTGGAGAGCATGTGCACTTCGTCGATCAGGTAGACCTTGAAGCGACCGCGACTCGGGGCGTACTGCACGTTGTCGAGCAGCTCGCGGGTGTCCTCGACCTTGGTCCGGCTCGCGGCGTCGATCTCGATCAGGTCGACGAAGCGGCCTTCATCGATCTCGCGACACACCGAGCACTCGCCACAGGGCGTCGAAGTGATACCTGTTTCACAGTTCAGGCATTTGGCGATGATCCGCGCGATGGTGGTCTTGCCGACCCCGCGCGTTCCGGTAAACAGGTAAGCGTGGTGCAGCCGTTGGCTGTCCAAGGCATTGATCAGAGCCTTGAGCACATGGGTCTGGCCGACCATTTCGCGGAACGAGCGCGGACGCCATTTACGTGCAAGAACCTGATAACTCATCGAAAACCGTCGCAACGAAGGAACAGAAGCGGCTAATGCTAGCGGAGCAAGGCCAAAATTGCATCCGGCGCGCTCGTCTAATCTGGCTAAGATGCTCTTTGGGGGTATTTATCGGAGTGTTTATGCGGCTGGCCTTGGGGGCACTGCTGTTGATCAGCCTGAACAGCGCTGCCACCGACGTGCCGTTGCGTTTCGTGGTGCCCGACAGCTGGGCGATGCCGATGGTGCAACTGGAGCGCGGCCGACCGACCCAGGGCATCCTGCATGACGTAATGGTCAGCCTCGCCACCCAGGTCGGCGTTCCGGCCGAGTTTCACGTGCTGCCCCGGGCGCGGGTGCAAGGCGCGATGGAACACGGCGAGGTCGATGTCCGCTGCTATGCCGCGCAGTCGTGGCTGCCGAATCCCGAGGACTACCTCTGGAGCATTCCCCTCTGGAATCAGCCCGACATGCTGATCAGCCGGCAACAACCGGAGATCGCGGTGACTCCGGCAAACTTGCCGCGACAAGCCATCGGTACGGTTTTGGGTTACAGCTACCCGGCCCTGCAGCCACTGTTCGATGCCGGCCGCCTGATTCGCGAAGACGCGCGCAACCAGGATCAAGTGCTGGACAAGCTTCTGGCCGGACGTTATCGCTATGCCGTGAGCAACCAGTGGACGCTCGACTGGTTCAATCAACGCTTGCTGCCTGACGGGCAACTGCAAGGCGTGGCGGTGCTGCAGGAGCAGAGTGTCGGTTGCTACGTGCGCAATGATCCGAAAGTGCCGGCGCAGCGCATTCTGCGCACCTTGCTGAGGATGAAAATGTCCGGGGAGATCGATGACATCATCCGGCTTTACGTCGGCAAACCGTAAAAACCTGTGGGAGCGAGCTTGCTCGCTCCTACATTTGATCTTCATATGCCCGACAAACGAGGTCAGGCTGTTTGATCCAGCCCCCGCCATTGCAGCGGTGCAACAAACCCCTCGACCCAGCCCGGCACCTCCGCCGCCGGCATCGGTCGAGCGATGAAGTAACCCTGGGCAACGTCGCACCCCAGCTGCAACAACAGCTCACCATGCTCAATGCTTTCCAGCCCCTCGGCGACCACCTGTCGGCCAAACGCCCGGGCCAGGCCAATGACCGCCGTGGTCAGGGCCAAGTCATCGTGATCATGCAGAATGTCGCGGATAAACGACTTGTCGATCTTGATGGTCTGGGTGCGCAAGCGCTTGAGGTAGCTCAACGATGAATACCCGGTGCCAAAGTCGCCCAATGAAAACTGTACACCGAGCGCCTGACAGGCCTGCAGACAAGCGCTGACATGCTGGATGTTTTCGATGGCCACCGACTCGACGATTTCCAGGTCGAGCATCTGCGGCGCGACCCGGTCATGCCGGGCAAGCACCTGCCTGAGGCGGTCGACGAAGTCCGCCCGCTGAAAATGCCGGGCGGCAATGTTGACGCTGATCGGCCAGCCCTGCCCCGCTTGCTGCCAACGGTCCAACTGCAACAACACCTGATCCATCACCCACTCACCGATATCGATGATCAGGTCCGTTTCCTCCACCAGCGGCAGGAACTCCTTGGCCGGCACCGTGCCGTCTCGCGGGTGCTCCCAGCGCAACAGCGCCTCGAAGCCGACGACAACGCCGTGTCGCATATTGACCTTGGGCTGGAAATACAGGCGCAGTTCACCGGCAGCCAGCGCCTGGCGTACCCGTTCGACAGTCTGGTGAGTGGCCTTGACCTCTTGATCCCGGAACACATCGAACAAATGGAAACGATTGCGCCCGCTCTGCTTGGCCACATACATGGCCTGATCGGCGTGACGCAGCAGGGTTTCGGCGTCTTCGTTGTCGTGGGGAAACAGGGTGACGCCGATGCTGGCATAGACATTCAAGGCCTTGCCCTGCAGCGCGTACGGTGCGGAGATCGCCCCCAGCACTCGGTTCAGCGCCGCGCGCAACTCCGACACATCACGCACATAACGCAACACCAGCACGAACTCGTCGCCGGCCAGTCGCGCCACCACATCCTCGCCGCGAACAATGTCGCGCAGACGCTTGGCCACCTCCACCAGCAACAGGTCGCCACTGGCATGCCCGTAGCCATCGTTGACCGCCTTGAAGCCATCGAGGTCGAGCATGCACACCGCCAGCGGAATGTTTTCCTCGCGGGAGAAGGCCAGCGCCTGATCCAGTAAATCCGAGAGAAACGCGCGGTTGGGCAGCCCGGTCAACACGTCATGGCCGACCCGCCATTGCAGGGAATGCAGCAATTGGCGTTTTTCGCTGATGTCGAAACGAATCGCCAGGTAACGGTGAATCCGCCCGGTGGCGTCATCCAGCACCGGCACCAGGGTGCTTTCGACCCAATACAGACGGCCATCCTTGGCGCGATTGCAGATCTCGCCCTTCCAGACATTGCCCAATGCGATGGTGCGCCACATCCCGGCAAAAAAATCAGCGGAATGCAGGCCGGAGTTGAGCAGGCGATGGTTCTGCCCGAGCAGTTCATCCCGGCTATAGCCAGATATGGCGCAAAACTGATCATTGACGTAGGTAATCCGGCCGGTCAGATCGGTCTCGGAAAAAATGGCGGCGGCATCAACGGCCCTGCGGTATTTCTCATCCATGAGTCACGCTCACTGTCGCTAGCGGTGGTACCGCTCGACCAGCGCACAATGCCCGGAAGAGATGTTTTGAATCGTACTGCGCAGAGCCACGTGATCACTCCATTTACAGCGATTGATGGCCCATTGGCAGCCGAAGATCAACTAGTCTCAAAGACCCTGATAAAGAGCAGCAACCACGATTTCGGTAACATTTTGCAAGGCCTCAGGTCGCGTCAGCGCTTCACATACCGCTCGCACGAGCGCAATGCTGGCTCTTCCATATCAGCCGAACTTCCGAAAACAGATCACCGAATACCCCTCTGGATCGGCGATTCTACGAAATGCATCACATTTTGCAAAGCAAGGTGATGAATCATGCGGTTGTCTAATGCGAAAATCTATCGTTAAGTTCTTGATTCTAAATGGGAATTGAGCGATGCAAATTTCAAGTTTGGGTCCAGCCATCCGGCGTTACCGCAAGGTCGCGGGGCTTACTCAGGCTGAACTCGGCGAAAAAACCGGTTTTGACCCCAAAACCATCAGCCGCTTCGAAACCGGCACCTACACTCCCAGCGTGGAAGCCCTGTTCCTGCTTGCCGACGTGCTGGACGTGAAGCTGAAAGCCTTTTTCGCAGATTTGGGCGACGAAGACGAACAGCGGGCGTACCTGTTCGCAGTCATACATAAAGCCACCCCGAAGGATCTGGGAAAGCTGATTGCAGCGGTTGACCAGGCCTTGTCCAAGCCTTAGTGACAGAAATGAAAAAAGGAGGCCGACCTGTCGTGGTTTGACAGGTCAACCTCCTTTTTTTGCGCCGTTTTCAAAAACCCAAACGACGAAAATCCGCCCTGGACGAGAACCATGGCAGAACAATAAAACGGTATTTTTTGATGGATAACGCGAGAGAGGGCTCGCGGTGCGTTATGGAGGCAACCCCACCAGCCACACCCCGGCACACAATGTTCCCGCTGTGGCTGCTTCCTTCCGGATCTGACCAGGTTCACGGGTAATCGTTGCGGGGGGACCGATGGGGTCACCATAACGACGCTCACCTGACGGCGAGCCGCGCCATTGTACCTGTCTGAGACGAAGTTACAACCGTTGGGTGTAGATAAAAAACATGAGCGGGTTCAAGGACATGCGGCGCGCTTGAAAAGGTCGCAGCCTTCGGCAGCGCCTACAGGTGTACGCCCATTCATGTAGAAGCTGCCGAAGGCTGCGATCTTTTGATCTCATTGCGCCAACACCTCATCCGCCCTGCCGCCCTCCTGCTGGATCACCAGGTGAATAAAGTGCAACTTGGCGATCACCGCCGGCGACAGGACGAACGGGTAGAAATCCGGTTGGCCCATGCTGCGCGATAGCTCGTTGAGCATGCCAGCCAGTTCGATCCAGGCATTGACGAAGGACAGGAACGCCATACCCCCGGGATGCTGCGGATCGTAGAGGGTTGTGGACGGAAATGGCTGGTAGTCGAAATCCATTTCCCGCGCGCTCATGCCGAAACCGAGTGCAGTGTCCACCGCATCCATCATGTGCAGGTAGTGCGCCCAGGTTTCCGCCCAGTCTTCCCATGGATGCATAGTGGCGTAGGCGCTGACGAACTGCTGCTGCCAGTCGAGCGGCGCGCCTTGCTGGTAATGGCGATCAAGGGCATCGGCGTAACTCGCGCGCTCGTCACCGAACAGGTTGCGAAACGGCTCCAGCCAAGGGCTGCCGGCGATCAGCCGATCCCAATAATAGTGTCCGACCTCATGACGAAAGTGCCCGAGCAGCGTGCGATAGGGTTCGTGCATTTGCACCCGGACTTGCTCACGGTGGGCGTCGTCGGCTTCCTTGATGTCGAGGGTGATCAGGCCGTTGGCATGGCCAGTCGTCGGCGGTTTGCCTTCGAGGTCGACGCCAATGAAATCGAAGGCCAGGCCGGTCTCTTCGTCCGCGGTTTTGGGAATGACCTGCAAACCCAGGCTGATCAACTGTGCAACCAGACGACGCTTGGCGGTTTCGACCTTGCGCCAGCGTTCGTGATTCTCAGGAATCGACAAATCAGGAATGGTGCGATTCAGGCTACAGGCGATACATAACGCATCGTGGTCGTTGGCAGGCAATAGCCAGTTGCACGCGGCAGGGGAATCGAGATTGGCGCAGCGGCGGAACATACCGGCGTCGGGATCGGCGTCGAGAATCCAGGTATCCGCCTGCTGGCCGGGTTGCAGCGACGACAAACGACTGTGCTCAGGCTGATAACCCAGCGCCGCCGAACAGGCCAGGCACTGGCTGTTGCGAAAGAACAGCGACTGCCCGCAGCGGCAATGCCAGACCTTGCTGTTGCGCGAACGCTCGCCGGTGAAGGGCGCGGCAATGCGCGAGCTGAGCTGTTCGAAGAAGCGGTGCATGGCGATCTCTCCCTGGGGCTTGCCAAGACTAGATCATTGCCGCGCGAAGATCGTTCCCGCATTTTATGTGAGGAAAATCAAAAGATCGCAGCCTTCGGCAGCTCCTACCTTGATGAGCGTACACCCTGTAGGAGCTGCCGAAGGCTGCGATCTTTTGATCTTGCACTTCCCGGTGTCAGATCGGGATGCCGTGTTTCTTCAGGAAATCGACAAACGCTTCTTCATCGAGAACCTTCAACCCGAGCTCATTGGCCTTGGCCAACTTGGAGCCCGCACCCGGCCCCGCCACCACGCAATGGGTCTTGGCCGACACCGAGCCGGCCACCTTGGCGCCCAGGCTTTCCAGCTTGTCCTTGGCGACGTCACGGCTCATCAATTCCAGCGAACCGGTCAGCACCCAGGTCTGTCCGGCCAGCGGCAGTCCCTCGACGACCTTCTTCTCGCTCTGCCAGTGCATGCCGAAATCGCGCAACTGCTTTTCAGCGGCTTCAGCGATCTGGCGATTGTCCGCCACGGCAAAAAACTCGCGAACCGAATTGGCCTGTTTCTCTGGCAGCGCCTGACGCATGTCCAGCCAGTCAGCGCCGAACACGCCTTCCAGCGAACCAAACTTGTCCGCCAGTTTCTGCGCCCCGCCCGGCCCGACCGAAGGAATGTGCAACTTGTCGAGGAAACCGCCCAGCGTGGTGCTCGCTGCAAACTCGGCGCCCAGGTCGCCCTGATCCTGAATCTGCAGGCCATGCCTGAGCAGATCCGCGATTACCTGCCGGTTATGCGCATCTTCAAAGAAGCTGTGGATCTCGTGAGCCACTTCCAGGCCGACATCCGGCAAATACGTGAGCACGTGCGGCAATGCTTGCTGAACCCGCTCCAGCGAACCGAGAGAGCGCGCCAGCACCTTGGCCGTCTCCTCGCCGACATCGGGAATCCCCAGGGCGTAGATAAACCGCGCAAGGCTCGGTTTTTTACTGTCTTCGATGGCGCTGAGCAGCTTCTTGCTCGACAGCTCCGCAAACCCTTCCAGATCGACAATGTCGTCAAACTTCAACGCATAAAGGTCGGCCGGAGAACTCACCAGGCCTTCATCGACCAGTTGCTCGACGCTTTTATCGCCCAGCCCTTCAATGTCCATCGCGCGACGCGAGACAAAGTGAATGATCGCCTGCTTGAGCTGCGCACCACAGGCCAGTCGACCGACGCAGCGATACACCGCGCCCTCACTGACGGTCTCGCGACCCTTGCTGCGCTTGACCAGTTGCGTGCGTTCGACATGGGAACCGCAAACCGGGCACTTCTGCGGGATCTGTACCGGACGCGCATTGTCCGGACGGCGCTCCATGACCACTTGCACCACTTGCGGAATCACATCGCCCGCACGACGGATGATCACGGTGTCGCCGATCATCAGGCCCAGACGCGCGACTTCGTCCATGTTGTGCAACGTCGCATTGGCCACGGTGACGCCCGCCACCTTGACCGGTTTCAAGCGCGCCACCGGTGTGACTGCACCGGTACGACCGACCTGGAATTCCACGTCGAGCAATTCGGTGAGTTCTTCCATGGCCGGAAATTTGTGGGCAATCGCCCAGCGCGGCTCGCGAGCGCGGAAACCCAGCTCACGCTGGGAGGCGATGCTGTTGACCTTGAACACCACGCCGTCGATTTCATAGGCCAGGCTGTTACGGCGCTCACCGATGTCGCGGTAGTAATCCAGGCACTCATCGATACCGTGGGCCAGTTTCAACTCGCGACTGATGGGCATGCCCCACGCCTGAAGCTGCTTCAGATTGCCGATGTGCGTGTCGGCAATGTCCGCTGAAACCTGGCCGATGCCGTAGCAGCAGAATTCCAACGGACGGTTGGCGGTGATCTTCGAATCCAGCTGACGCAAACTGCCCGCCGCCGCATTGCGCGGGTTGGCGAAGGTCTTGCCGCCGACTTCCAGTTGCGTTGCGTTGAGCCGTTCGAAACCGGCTTTGGACATGAACACTTCGCCGCGCACTTCGAGGGTCGCCGGCCAGCCCGTGCCTTGCAGTTTGAGCGGGATGTTGCGCACGGTGCGCACGTTGACACTGATGTCTTCGCCGGTGGTACCGTCGCCGCGGGTCGCACCACGCACCAGCACACCGTCCTGATAAAGCAGGCTGACCGCCAGGCCATCGAGCTTCGGTTCACAGCTGTATTCCACCGCCGCACCACCGCCAAACAAGTCGCCGACCGGCAGATCAAGCCCTTCCGTCACACGGCGATCGAACTCGCGCATGTCGTTTTCTTCAAAGGCATTGCCGAGGCTGAGCATCGGCACTTCGTGACGCACTTGAGTGAACGCTGACAGCGCCGCGCTGCCGACGCGCTGGGTCGGCGAGTCGCTGGTGATGAGGTCAGGGTTGGCCGCTTCAAGGGCCTTGAGTTCATGGAACAACCGGTCGTATTCAGCGTCCGGAATGCTCGGCTCGTCCATCACGTGGTAGCGATAATTGTGCTGATCCAGCTCAGCGCGCAGTTCTAGAATGCGGGTTTTGGCGGCGGTCATGGGTGTTCTCTCATAAAGCAAAAGAGCAGCCGAGGCTGCTCAATCTGTAAACGCGGTTTAATCATTGCAGGAGCCGGCTTGCTGGCGATGCCGGTTCGAGGACGCCATCGCCAGCAAGCCGGCTCCTGCAAGGCACGGGTTATTACGACTTCCCGCACGTTGCCAATTTCAGCGCTTCTGGGTCAGCGCGCGACGTTCGAATTCTACGATGCGCTGACGGTAATGCTCGATCGTCTGGGCGGTCAGTACGCTGCGCTGGTCATCCTTCAGTTCGCCATTCAGCTCCTGGGACAACTTGCGTGCTGCAGCCACCATCACATCAAAAGCCTGCTTCGGATGACGCGGGCCTGGCAGGCCGAGGAAGAAACTCACCGCCGGTGTGCTGAAGTGATCGATGTCGTCCAGATCGAAGATGCCCGGCTTGACCGCATTGGCCATGGAGAACAGGACTTCGCCATTGCCGGCCATGCTTTCGTGGCGGTGGAAGATGTCCATTTCGCCGAAACGCAGACCGCTTTCCAGAATGTTCTGCAACAGCGCCGGGCCCTTGAAGCCGGCGGCGTCGCGGCAGATCACGCTGATCACCAGCACTTCTTCGGCTTGCGGTTGTTCCTTGTCGCTGACCGATGGCGAGGCCTTGGTGTCATCCGGGAAATCGTCGTCACGGCTGCTGAAGCTCGGGCCGCCGTCCAGATCCAGGCTGAGGTTCATGTCGCCTTGCGACGGTTCACCATGGCCACGCTTGCCGCGCTTGGAACCCGACTCGCGCGGTTCACGGGCAGGCATGCTCACCGACGGCAGGTCGTGCTCGTCCAGTTGCGGTTCTTTGTGGGTATCCAGGACGCGGGGCGGGCCCAACAGCTCGGCGCTGGTGTCCTCGTCCGGCAAATTGGACAGACTCCGGTCAAGACGGAATTTCAGTTTTCCCTTGCCGCCGCGCATGCGACGCCAGCCATCGAAAAGAATACCGGCAATGACAATAATGCCGATGACGATCAGCCACTCGCGCAGACCGATTTCCATGTAATCCCGTGCCTCTATAAAAAATGCTGAAAAATAAGGGGTTTACAACTCGCAAACCGCTTTAAAACGTGGCGCCAACTCTATGTTCTGACAGGCGTTTTGCCCACGTATACGAAAAATTGACATTAAACTAGCACGACCCAAGGCAACTTTACACCGTCTGTCACAATGGCTTGCGCGAATATGTCGATTGGCCAGCAAGTAGAGGGAGGTAAAAAAGTCCTACAAACTAAAAATACCCACCTTACGTGCGCTGACTCAGGCCTCCACCATCGCCATCGCCTCCTCGACATCCACGGCCACCAGACGCGAGCATCCCGGTTCGTGCATCGTCACCCCCATCAATTGTTCGGCCATTTCCATGGCGATCTTGTTGTGGGTGATATAGATGAACTGCACCGTCTGCGACATCTCTTTGACCAACCGTGCGTAGCGTCCAACGTTAGCGTCATCCAGTGGTGCATCAACTTCATCGAGCATGCAGAACGGCGCCGGATTCAACTTGAAGATCGCAAAAACCAGGGCCAATGCGGTCAGGGCTTTTTCGCCGCCGGAGAGCAAATGGATGGTGCTGTTCTTCTTTCCGGGCGGCTGCGCCATGATCGTCACCCCTGTATCGAGTAGATCTTCGCCCGTCAGTTCCAAATACGCGCGGCCTCCACCGAAAACTTTTGGGAAAAGCGCCTGTAAACCGCCATTGATCTGATCAAAGGTATCTTTGAAACGATTGCGGGTTTCCTTGTCGATCTTGCGAATCACGTTCTCGAGGGTGTCCAGTGCTTCCACCAGATCGTCGTTTTGCGCATCCAGATAACGTTTACGCTCTGATTGTTGCTGATATTCGTCGATGGCCGCGAGGTTGATCGCACCGAGACGCTGAATGCGTGCGGCAATGCGCTCGAGTTCTTCTTCGGCGTCCTTCTCGCTGGCTTCGGTGGTCAGCGTGGCGAGCACCCCGTGCAGGTCGTAGCCGTCTTCCAGCAACTGATCTTCCAGGGTCTTGCGGCGCACGGTCAGGGCTTGCCATTCCATGCGTTGCGTTTCCATCTGGCCACGAATCAACTGCGATTGCTGTTCGGCCTGGTGGCGGCGCTTCTCGGCGTCTCGCAGTTCACGGTCGGCGTCTTCGAGGGCGATCTGCGCGGTCTTGAGTTCTTCATCGACGGTCATGCGCTTGTCGAGCAACTCTTCGAGCTTCAGGCGCAGCTCTTCCAGCGGCGCCTCGCCCTCCTCCAGATTGAGGCTCAGTTGTTCGCGTTTTTCTGTCAGGCGCTCGGACTGCATTTCCAGCCGCTCCAGCGCCTGACGCGTCGAGTCGTGTTGCGCCCTGAGCGACCCCAGACGCACCGCCAGTTGATGCGCGTGATCCTTATGCTGACGAGCCTCCTGACGCACGCGATCAAGCCGCTCGCGCAGGCTGTCGCGCTGGGCCAGCAGCAGCTCACGCTGCTCGGTGTCCAGTGCCATGGCATCGAGGGCCTCCTGCAATTGCAGGCGCGCTTCACCGATGTTTTCGTGCTCCAGAGCGCGCTGTTCGGCCAGCTCGGTGAGTTCTTCATCAAGCCGGGTACGGCGCAAGGTCAGTTGTTCGACCTTGGCTTTTCCAGCGGACAATTGGGCTTTCAATTCGCCTTGCTGACGCGCTTCGTCCTGCAGCAAACGACGCAAATGTTCGCGACCGTTTTCCTGCTGACGCTGCTGCGCCCTGAGATTTTGCAGTTGGGTTTCCAGGGTTTCGACCGTGGCCTCGCGCTCTTCACGTTCGCTGCTCAGTTGCTGGATTTCCTGTCCGCGAGCCAGCACACCGCTTTCCGCTTCGCTGGCGCGGCGCACCCGCAAAAAGTGCCGACCGACCCAATAACCGTCACGACTGATCAGGCTCTGGCCGGCACTCAACTGACTGCGCAGGGCCAAGGCCTGTTCGAGGCTTTCCACCGGTTTGACCTGACCCAGCCATGGCGACAGATCGACCTGCGCCTCGACCTTGTCGAGCAAGCTGCCGGGAACGCGCACGCCATCGCTGGCGGGGCTGAGCAAACGCAAATCGCCCTGGGCAAAACCGGCCAGATCGAAATCGCCGAAATCATCCACCAGCACCGCTTGCAGATCGGCACCCAGCACGGTTTCCACCGCCAGCTCCCAACCGGCTTCTACGTTCAGGCCTTCGGCCAGTCGCGGGCGGTCCGCCAGGTGCTGCTCACGCAACCATTCAGCGGTGCCGGTGCCCGGATCGAGCGCGGCTTGCTGCAAGGCTTCAAGCGAAGCGAGACGCCCGTTGAGGCGCTGCAAATCACCCTGTGCCTGTTGTTGGGCCGACAGCGCTTGCTGCAACTCCTGACGCAGCTGCTCAAGGCGTTCGACCTGCGCTTCTTCACTGGCCTGCAAATCTTCCAGTGTCGCTTCGCTGGCGGCGAGTTGCTCGCTGAGTTCCATGATCGCTGCGTCTTCCGGGTCCGCCGAGAGCAACGCGCGCTCTTCGCCGAGACGCTTCTGACGATCCGCCAGGCGTTCCAGGCTGGTTTCCAGCTGCTGGATCCGCGACTGCTGGACTTCCGATTGGCGACGCGGCTCGGCGGCGGTCAGGTTGAACGTGTCCCACTGCTCCTGCCAGCCGTGCATGGTGGTTTCGGATTCTTCCAGCGCGGCGGCGGCTTCTTCGGCGGCGGCGCTGGTGACTTCCTGCTCCGGCGTGAGCATGTCCAGCTCTTCGCCGAGGGTCAGCAGCAATGTGCGGTCGTGGCCCAAATGCGATTCGGTTTCCAGACGCGCGCGCTCGGCTTCTTTCAGATCGTCCTGCAACTGACGCAAACGTTGCTGACCGTGCTGGATACTCTGCTCGACCCGGGCAATGTCGCCACCGACCGAATAGAAACGGCCCTGCACCAGATTGAAGCGTTCGGACAGGTCATGGTGCCCGTCACGCAAGCGTTCGATGCTCGCATCGGCGTTGCGTTGCTCGGCCACCAGCGCTTCGAAGGTGACTTCCTGGGTGCCGATGATCGCTTCGCGCTGCCCCACCTGTTCGTTCAGCGCCTGCCAGCGCAATGCTGACAGTTGCGCCTTGAGCTGACGCTCCTCGCCCTTGTATTCCTGATACTTCTTGGCGGCCTCGGCCTGGCGGTGCAGGCGTTCGAGCTGACGCGTAAGCTCTTCGCGCAGGTCCGTCAGGCGCTCCAGGTTTTCGTGGGTGCGACGAATGCGGTTTTCAGTCTCGCGCCGGCGCTCCTTGTACTTGGAGATGCCCGCCGCTTCTTCAATGAAGTTGCGCAAGTCTTCGGGCTTGGATTCGATCAGCTTGGAGATCATTCCCTGCTCGATGATCGAGTAACTGCGCGGGCCCAGGCCGGTACCGAGGAAGATGTCGGTGATATCGCGGCGGCGGCATTTGGTGCCGTTGAGGTAATAGGTGGTCTGGCTGTCGCGGGTCACTTTGCGGCGAATGGAGATTTCCGCGTAAGCCGCGTATTCGCCGAGCAGCGTGCCGTCGGAGTTGTCGAACACCAGCTCGATACTCGCCTGGCTCACCGGTTTGCGGCTGGTCGAACCGTTGAAGATGACGTCGGTCATCGACTCGCCACGCAGGTTCTTGGCCGAGCTCTCGCCCATCACCCAGCGTACGGCGTCGATGATGTTCGACTTGCCGCAACCATTGGGCCCGACCACCGCCGCCATGTTACTGGGGAAGTTCACCGTGGTCGGATCGACGAAGGATTTGAACCCCGCCAGTTTGATGCACTTGAGCCGCACGCTTAAGCGTCCGTCAGGGCAGAGATCACCAGATCGCAACTGCGCTGGCAATACGCGGTCAGCACGGTGCGAATCAGCGCATAGTCACGGGCGATCACGGCCGCGAGCAAGCGTTCGAACAGTTCCAGATACTCGCTCATCGAGGCCTTGCGCTGCTCCAGGGCGAGGAAATACGCACGGCTCATGGCCGGTTGCAGATTCTCGACGGTTTCCTGCAAGTACGGGTTGTTGGCAAACCCGTACGTGGCGCGCATCACATTGAAACTGTCGTCGACGAAGGCATGGATGTCCTGGCGCTCGTAGCTCGCGGTCAGGCGCTGCTGAATCTGCAAGAACGGCGCCAGGTCGGCCTGGACTTTCCAGCCAGTCGCCACGGCATTGGCGAGCAGGATGTACATCTCGCCCATCAGCGTGCACAGGCTCTGCACCTTGTGCGCGGTGAGTTCGGTCACATGCGCGCCGCGTCGCGGCAGGATCGCGATCAGGTGGCGACGCTCGAGGATCAGCAAGGCTTCGCGGACCGAGCCGCGGCTGACATTGAGGGCCAGCGTGACCTTCTGTTCCTGGATGCGCTCCCCGGGCTTCATTTCGCCACGAATGATGCGTTCGGCGAGGTGGTGAGCGATTTGCTCGGCGAGGCTGTCCGGCGCCTTGAACGTCATGGTTGTCCCTTCAAACTCTTCGATCTGCACAAGCGGCGCAGTGTAGCGCACATGAAGGGTCATGGCGGAGTGCCCACTCGGCGGTTTTTGGCACGAATCCAGCAAAAAGCAGGCTATCCCGCGAGGGTCAATAATGAAGGAACAGGTTGTTGATCGACAAAATGCCATTTCCTGACCTTTAAGTCAGAAAATCATTGACCCAAAAGTCAGACCTGATAAATTCGGTCCAAGTCGGTTAACAACAATAATGAGTCTGCGAGGCCTTCCGTGATCCAGTTTTTACTAAACCAGGAACTCCGTAGCGAGCACGCCCTGGACCCGAACCTGACCGTGCTCAATTATCTGCGCGACCATGTGGGCAAACCCGGCACCAAAGAAGGCTGCGCCAGCGGTGACTGCGGCGCGTGCACCGTGGTGGTCGGCGAGCTGCAAACGGATGACGATGGCCGCGAACACATTCGCTATCGCAGCCTCAACTCGTGCCTGACGTTCGTTTCGTCGCTGCACGGCAAACAACTGATCAGCGTCGAAGACCTCAAGCACCAAGGCGAACTGCACAGCGTGCAGAAAGCCATGGTCGAGTGCCACGGCTCGCAGTGCGGTTTCTGCACCCCCGGATTCGTGATGTCGCTGTTCGCGCTGCAAAAAAACAGCGATCAGCCGGACTCGCATAAAGCGCACGAAGCGCTGGCCGGCAACCTCTGCCGCTGCACCGGCTATCGACCGATTCTGGAAGCTGCCGAACAGTCCTGCTGTGGCAAACAGCCGGACCAGTTCGATGCTCGCGAAGCCGATACCATCGCCCGCCTGAAAGCCATCGCCCCCACCGACATCGGTGAACTCAACAGTGGCGACAAGCGCTGTCTGGTGCCGCTGACCGTGGCCGATCTGGCCGACCTCTACGACGCTTATCCACAAGCCCGGCTGCTGGCCGGCGGTACGGACCTGGCGCTGGAAGTCACCCAGTTCCACCGCACCCTGCCCGTGATGATCTACGTCGGTAACGTCGCCGAAATGAAGCGCATCGACCGCTTTGATGATCGCCTGGAAATCGGCGCCGCCACCGCCCTCTCCGATTGCTACGAAGCCTTGAAAGCCGAGTACCCGGACTTCGGCGAACTGCTGCAACGTTTCGCGTCCCTGCAGATTCGCAACCAGGGCACCCTCGGCGGCAACATCGGCAACGCCTCGCCGATTGGTGACTCGCCACCGCTGCTGATTGCCTTGGGCGCACAGATCGTTCTGTGCAAGGGCGACACCCGTCGCACCATGGCGCTGGAAGACTACTTCATCGACTACCGCGTCACCGCGCGCCAGGAAAGCGAGTTCATCGAAAAGATCATCGTGCCCCGTGCCAGTGCCGAACAGCTGTTCCGTGCCTACAAGGTTTCCAAGCGCCTGGACGATGACATTTCCGCCGTTTGCGCCGCCTTCAATCTGCGCCTTGAAAACGGTGTGATTGCCGATGCCCGCGTGGCGTTTGGTGGCATGGCTGCCATCCCGAAACGCGCCGCCCACTGCGAAGCCGTGTTACTCGGTTCACCCTTCAACCACGCCACCGTCGAACGCGCCTGCGCCGCATTGGCCGAAGATTTCACGCCGCTCTCGGACTTCCGGGCCAGCAAGGAATACCGCCTGCTCAGCGCGCAAAACCTGCTGCGCAAATACTTCATCGAACTGCAAACGCCGCACATCGAGACTCGGGTGACCGCTTATGTCTAACCATCACGCCGTAGAGAAGACCCAGGCCGAACTGGCTGAACTGTTCGCCAAGGACCTGACCACCGGTGTCGGCCGCAGCGTCAAGCACGACAGCGCCGCCAAGCATGTGTCCGGTGAAGCGCAGTACATCGACGACCGTCTGGAATTTCCGAACCAGCTGCACGTTTACGCCCGGCTGTCGGACCGTGCCCACGCGAAAATCATCAGCATCGACACCAAGCCCTGCTACGCCTTCGAAGGCGTGCGCATCGCCATCACCCATGAAGACGTGCCCGGTCTGAAAGACATCGGGCCGTTGCTGCCGGGTGATCCATTGTTGGCGATTGATGATGTGCAATTCGTCGGTCAACCGGTGCTTGCCGTTGCAGCGAAAGATCTGGAAACCGCGCGCAAAGCCGCGATGGCCGCGATCATTGAATACGAAGATCTCGAGCCGGTGCTGGACGTGGTCGAAGCCTTGCGCAAACGCCACTTTGTACTCGACAGCCACACGCATCAGCGTGGTGATTCGGCCGGAGCCTTGGCCACCGCTGAGCATCGCATCCAGGGCACGCTGCACATCGGCGGCCAGGAACACTTCTACCTCGAAACCCAGATCTCTTCGGTGATGCCAACTGAAGATGGCGGGATGATCGTCTACTGCTCGACCCAGAACCCCACCGAAGTGCAGAAACTGGTGGCCGAGGTTCTGGACGTTTCGATGAACAAAATCGTGGTCGACATGCGCCGCATGGGCGGTGGTTTCGGCGGCAAGGAAACTCAGGCGGCGAGCCCGGCATGTTTGTGCGCCGTCATCGCGCACCTCACCGGCCAGCCGACCAAAATGCGCTTGCCGCGCGTTGAAGACATGCTGATGACCGGCAAGCGTCACCCGTTCTACGTCGAGTATGACGTCGGTTTCGACAGCACCGGCCGACTGCACGGCATCGCCCTGGAACTGGCCGGCAACTGCGGTTGCTCGCCGGACTTGTCGGCCTCGATTGTCGACCGTGCAATGTTCCACGCCGACAACTCCTATTACTTGGGCGATGCGACGATCAACGGACACCGCTGCAAGACCAACACCGCGTCGAACACCGCTTACCGCGGTTTCGGCGGCCCGCAAGGGATGGTCGCCATCGAAGAAGTGATGGACGCGATTGCCCGCCATCTGGGCCTCGATCCGCTGGCCGTGCGCAAGGCCAATTACTACGGCAAGACCGAGCGCAACGTCACCCATTACTACCAGACCGTCGAGCACAACATGCTCGAGGAAATGACCGCCGAACTGGAAGAAAGCAGCCAGTACGCCGAGCGCCGCGAAGCGATTCGTCGCTACAACGCCAACAGCCCGATCCTGAAAAAAGGCCTGGCGCTGACGCCGGTTAAATTCGGTATTTCCTTCACTGCCAGTTTCCTCAACCAGGCCGGTGCGCTGGTCCACGTCTACACCGACGGCAGCATCCACTTGAACCATGGCGGCACGGAGATGGGCCAGGGTCTGAACACCAAAGTCGCGCAGGTCGTGGCCGAAGTGTTCCAGGTGGAAATGGACCGCGTGCAAATCACCGCGACCAACACCGACAAAGTGCCGAACACCTCGCCGACCGCCGCGTCCAGCGGCGCCGACCTGAACGGTAAAGCTGCACAGAACGCCGCGGAAATCATCAAGAAACGCCTCGTGGAATTTGCCGCGCGGCAGTACAAGGTCAGCGAAGAAGACGTGGAGTTCCACAACGGTCACGTGCGGGTTCGCGATCACATCCTGACCTTCGAAGCGTTGATCCAGCAGGCCTATTTCGCTCAGGTGTCGCTGTCGAGCACCGGGTTCTACAAGACCCCGAAAATCTTCTACGACCGCAGTCAGGCGCGAGGTCGGCCGTTCTACTACTACGCGTTCGGTGCGGCGTGCTGCGAAGTGATCATCGACACCCTGACCGGCGAGTACAAAATGCTGCGCACCGACATCCTCCATGACGTTGGCGCCTCGCTGAACCCGGCCATCGACATCGGTCAGGTCGAGGGCGGTTTCATCCAGGGCATGGGGTGGCTGACGATGGAAGAGCTGGTCTGGAATGCCAAGGGCAAACTGATGACCAACGGCCCGGCGAGCTACAAGATCCCGGCCGTGGCGGACATGCCGCTGGACCTGCGGGTGAAGCTGGTGGAGAACCGCAAGAACCCGGAAGACACGGTGTTCCACTCCAAGGCGGTGGGCGAGCCGCCGTTCATGCTCGGCATCGCGGCGTGGTGCGCGATCAAGGACGCTGTGGCGAGTCTGGGCGATTACAAACATCAACCGAAAATCGATGCGCCGGCGACGCCGGAGCGGGTGTTGTGGGGCTGTGAGCAGATGCGGCAGTTGAAGGCGGCGAAGACTGTTGCGATCGAAACCGAGTTGGCTTCGCTGTAAGGACCGCGGCGCCTGGATCGCCAGCAAGCCGGCTCCTACAAGGATTGTGCTGAACCTGTAGGAGCCGGCGTGCTGACTCCTACAAGTATTGTGCTGAACCTGTAGGAGCCGGCTTGCTGGCGATGAGGCCCGAACAGACAACAAAGATGTCGAGGTGAAACATGTACAACTGGATCGACGCCCTCGCCGACCTGCAAAACCGGGGTGAACCCTGCGTGTTGGTGACCATCATCGAAGAGCTCGGCTCGACGCCGCGCAACGCCGGTTCGAAAATGGTCATCAGCGCCAGCCAGACCTTCGACACCATCGGTGGCGGGCATCTGGAATACAAGGCCATGCAGATCGGCCGCGAAATGCTCGCCAGTGGCAAGCAGGACACGCACCTGGAGCGCTTCAGCCTCGGCGCCAGCCTGGGCCAGTGCTGCGGCGGCGTGACCGTGTTGCTGTTCGAGCCGATGGGCCAGGTCCAGGCACAGATCGCCGTGTTCGGTGCCGGCCATGTCGGTCGCGCACTGGTGCCGCTGCTCGCCAGCCTGCCCTGCCGGGTGCGCTGGATCGATTCGCGGGAAGATGAATTCCCTGAACAGCTCCCCCATGGCGTACACAAAATTGTCAGTGACGACCCGGTGGATGAAATCGACGACCTGCCCATCGGCAGCTACTGCATCGTCATGACTCACAACCACCAACTCGACCTTGAACTCACCGCTGCGATCCTCAAGCGCAACGACTTCGCCTACTTCGGCCTGATCGGTTCGAAAACCAAACGGGTGAAGTTCGAACATCGCCTGCGCGACCGTGGTTTCGACAGCGCCGTGCTGCAACGCATGCGCTGCCCGATGGGTCTCGGCGAAGTCAAAGGCAAATTGCCTGTGGAAATCGCCATCTCCATCGCCGGCGAAATCATCGCCACCTATAACGCGAATTTCGGCCAGCACACCGCCAGCACCGGATCATCGATTGCCAAACTGCTGCCTGCTTCACGCCGCAGCCACGCTTCGAATTAAAGAGCCACTAACTGAGAACGACAATGCCTCTGACTCGTAAAGCCTACCGCGCCGCCATCCTGCACAGCATCGCCGACCCCGCCCAAGTGGGCATCGAAGCCTCATACGAGTATTTCGAAGACGGCTTGCTGGTGGTCGATAACGGCCAGATCAGCGCCCTCGGTCACGCCAGCGAACTGCTGCCGACCCTGCCCGCCGACATCGAGATCACTCATTATCAGGACGCACTGATCACCCCCGGCTTCATCGACACCCACATCCACCTGCCGCAAACCGGCATGGTCGGCGCCTACGGCGAGCAGTTGCTGGATTGGCTCAACACTTATACGTTCCCGTGCGAAAGCCAGTTCGCCGACAAGGCTCACGCCGACGAAGTCGCGGGCATTTTCATCAAGGAACTGCTGCGCAACGGCACCACCACCGCGCTGGTGTTCGGCAGCGTGCACCCGCAATCGGTGAACTCGTTCTTCGAGGCTGCCGAACAGCTGGACCTGCGGATGATCGCCGGCAAGGTGATGATGGACCGCAACGCGCCGGACTACCTGACCGATACCGCCGAATCCAGCTACGTCGAAAGCAAGGCGTTGATCGAGCGCTGGCACGGCAAGGGTCGCCTGCACTATGCCGTCACTCCACGCTTCGCCCCGACCAGCACCCCGGAACAACTGACCCTCGCCGGCCAGTTGCTGAGCGAGTATCCGGACCTGTACATGCAGACCCACATCAGTGAAAACCTCAAGGAAGTCGAGTGGGTCAAGGCGCTGTTCCCGGAGCGCAAGGGTTACCTCGACGTTTACGATCACTATCAACTGCTGGGCGAGCGCTCGGTGTTCGCCCACGGCGTGCACCTGTGCGATGACGAATGTGCGCGCCTGGCAGAAACCGGCTCGGCGATCGCCTTCTGCCCGACCTCGAACTTCTTCCTCGGCAGCGGCCTGTTCAATTTGCCGATGGCCGAGAAGCACAAGCTGAATGTCGGTTTGGGCACGGACGTTGGCGGTGGCACCAGTTTCTCGCTGCTGCAAACGTTGAACGAGGCGTACAAGGTCATGCAGATGCAAGGTGCGCGACTGAGCCCGTTCAAATCGCTGTACCTGGCGACCCTCGGCGGTGCGCGGGCGCTGCGTCTGGAAGACAGGATCGGCACGTTGCTGCCGGGCACTGATGCGGACTTCCTGGTGCTCGATTACAACGCTACGCCGTTGCTGAGCTATCGCTTGAAGCAGGCGAACAACATTGCCGAGACGTTGTTTGTGTTGATGACGCTGGGGGATGACCGGACTGTTCTGCAGACGTATGCGGCGGGGAATCAGGTGCATCAGCGCTAAGGTTTTTCGGGCGTAAAAAAAATCCCCCGCAATCGTTGGTTGCGGGGGATTTTTTGTGACCTTGAGATTGCCATCGCGAGCAAGCCCGCTCCCACATTGAATCTATGTCGTACTCGAATATCGTGTTCGCTGGAGATCAAATGTGGGAGCGGGCTTGCTCGCGATGGGCGCGACTCGGTCTCAATCAGAGTTTGGCGGTCGGCCGCCCTGGCTTCTTGGTCTGCAACAAATGCGAGAACACCGCATGCAAATCATCCGACGCACTTTCCTCGTCGAGGTTGAGTTTGCTGTCGATGTGATCCATGTGATGCATCATCAGGTTCACCGCCAATTCACCGTTACGCGCTTCAATGGCATCGATCAGTTGGGTGTGTTCGTCGTAGGAACAGTGCGAACGGTTGCCGCTTTCATACTGGGCGATGATCAATGAAGTCTGCGAAACCAGGCTGCGCTGGAAGCTGATCAGCGGTGCATTCTTCGCCGCTTCGGCCAGTTTCAGGTGAAACTCGCCTGACAGACGGATACCGGCACCGCGATCGCCACGGGAGAAGCTGTCGCGTTCGTCGTTGACCATCTGGCGCAATTCGGCGATTTGCTCGGCAGTGGCGTGTTGCACCGCCAGTTCAGTGATCGCCCGCTCGACCAGACGCCGGGCGAGGAACACCTGACGCGCTTCTTCGACACTCGGGCTGGCAACCACGGCGCCACGGTTGGGCCGCAGCAGCACGACGCCTTCATGGGCCAGGCGCGACAGCGCGCGGCGAATGATGGTGCGACTGACCCCGAAAATTTCCCCCAGCGCTTCTTCGCTCAACTTGGTGCCGGGCGCCAGGCGCTGTTCGAGGATGGCCTCGAAGATATGCGCGTAGACAATATCGTCCTGGGTCCCGCTGCGGCCGGCTTTGCCTGCTCGCGGTTGTTTCTTGAGGGGTTGCAACTGTTCGTTCATGGGCACTCGAGTCGGGAGAACTGCGGCGAATTGACCGTGACTGTAATACGGCACAGTGGGTCGCTGGCAAGTATCGCGTAAAAAACACCGCGATTGTACACAATGGATGGTGGCAACACGACTGTACGGCTGTTTGTCGCCTTTGCTGTATTGCAACGATTGCTTACGTTTGAGTTTAGGCTTATCCGCAGAATCCGCAGCGCGATCTCCTGTAGGAGCCGGCTTGCTGGCGATGGTGAATCAGTCGACATACATGTAGCTGACCCACCATCGCCAGCAAGCCAGCTCCCACAAGGGTTTTGCGTCGTTTTGGATGTTTTCGTACGTATTAAGGAACACCGCTGTCATGAACGACGCAACGCACACGCAACTCCGCCCATTGGCGGACACCTCACCCTCGGCCATCGTCGCCGGTTTTATCGCCATGATGACCGGCTACACCAGTTCCCTGGTGCTGATGTTCCAGGCAGGGCAAGCGGCCGGCTTGACCAGCGGGCAGATTTCGTCGTGGATCTGGGCAATTTCCATCGGCATGGCGGTGTGCTCGATCGGCTTGTCCCTGCGTTATCGCACGCCGATCACCATTGCCTGGTCGACACCCGGCGCGGCGTTGCTGATCACCAGCCTGGGCGGCGTGAGCTACGGCGAAGCCATTGGCGCCTACATTACCTGTGCGGTGCTGGTGACCGTTTGTGGTTTGACCGGCAGCTTCGAACGCTTGGTGAAGAAGATTCCGGCGTCATTGGCCGCGGCGTTGCTGGCGGGGATTCTGTTCAAGATCGGCAGCGAAATTTTCGTCGCGGCCCAGCATCGCACCGCGCTGGTACTGGGAATGTTCTTCACGTACCTGGTGGTCAAGCGCCTGTCGCCCCGCTACGCCGTACTGGCAGCATTGCTCATCGGCACAGCGTTGTCAGGGTTCATGGGGCTGCTGGATTTCAGCGGGTTTCACCTGGAAGTGGCCACGCCGGTCTGGACCACGCCGCACTTCTCCCTGGCCGCGACCATCAGCATCGGCATTCCGCTGTTCGTCGTGGCGATGACCTCGCAGAACATGCCGGGCATCGCCGTGCTGCGTGCCGACGGTTACACGGTACCGGCCTCGCCGCTGATCACCACGACGGGCATCGCCTCTCTGCTGTTGGCGCCATTCGGCTCCCACGGGATCAACCTGGCCGCCATCAGCGCGGCGATCTGCACCGGGCCGCATGCCCAC
The DNA here is from genome assembly GCF_002091715.1 of Pseudomonas migulae NBRC 103157. Taxonomy (GTDB): domain Bacteria; phylum Pseudomonadota; class Gammaproteobacteria; order Pseudomonadales; family Pseudomonadaceae; genus Aquipseudomonas; species Aquipseudomonas migulae_A. The sequence continues at coordinate 85,112 of NZ_BDAG01000006.1, forward strand.
GAAGACCGCAACAAGCGTTACACGGCCGCCGTGTGGTGCGGGGTTTTCTACGGGATTGCCGGGGTTTTCGGCGCGACGCTGGCGGCGTTGTTTGCCGCGCTACCGAAAGAACTGGTGCTATCGATTGCGGCGTTGGCGCTGTTCGGTTCGATCATCAATGGCCTGAGCATTGCCATGGCGCAAGTGAAAGAACGTGAGGCGGCGCTGATCACCTTCATGGTCACGGCGTCGGGGCTGACGCTGTTTTCCATCGGGTCGGCGTTCTGGGGGATTGTGGCGGGTGTGTTGACCTTGCTGATCCTGAATTGGCGTAAAGCCTGAAGATCAAAAGATCTTCACCAAAAAAAACGGCGACCCTCGGGTCGCCGCTTCTTTTATGACATCAAGCTACCGGATTGATCGGCTTTTCCGGGTACCAGACGTCGATCAGCGGGCTGACGGTGGCTTCAGTCAGTTCGCTGCGGCCTTTGAGCCAGGCTTCAACAGCAGCGCGCTGCTCTTCGGACACCGAGCCACGCTTCTGCAGGCAAACCAGACCGAAGTCGTCGCCGCCAACATAGCCCAGACCGTTGGCTTCCATGGCTTCTTTCAGGAACGCGTCGAGGAAAGCATCAATGGCTTCATCAGCCAAATCTTCTTTGAAATCCAGGTTCAGTTCGAAACCCAGCTCTTGAAATTCATCGACGCACAGTTTTTTGCGCAGACGCTGGGAACGGTTAGTCGCCATTGGAACAATCCTCATAAGTAATAACGGGCGCCACTTTAGCAGTTTAAGCCGCCAATTGCCCGATTCTCTGGGCCCAACCCGTAACCGTCGGTAAAAAAATAGCGGATTAGGTGACCGGGGCACGGCACAAGCCGCTACACCTTGGGGCATAATGCCGACACTTTCATGACCACTGAGGGAATTTATCTTCATGCCCTCGTCTTTTTCCCCTCGGCTGTAGGGTTTTATTTCACATGATCAAATCTTTGCGTCCACTGTTGCTGGCCAGTCTTCTTATCCCCCTGGCCCTCCCCGTTTCCGCCGCCACCATCAACACCGGGCTGTCGCCCAACGTCGAAAAGGCCCTGAAGGCCAGCAAGTTGCAAGACAACGCCCTGTCGCTGGTGATGATCCCGCTCAACGGTCCTGGCACGCCGACCATTTTCAACGCTGACGTCTCGGTCAACCCGGCCTCGACCATGAAACTCGTCACCACTTACGCCGCGCTGGAAATGCTCGGCCCGAACCACCAGTGGAAAACCGAGTTCTACACCGACGGCACGCTCAGCGGCGGCATTCTCAACGGCAACCTCTACCTCAAGGGTGGCGGCGACCCGAAACTGAACATGGAAAAACTCTGGCTGCTGATGCGCGACCTGCGCGCCAACGGCGTGACCCAAGTCACCGGCGACCTGGTGCTGGACCGTGGTTTCTTCGTGCAACCGCAATTGCCCGAGTTCAACGATGACGGCAATGACGAGAACAAACCGTTCCTGGTCAAACCCGATTCGCTGCTGGTCAACCTCAAGGCCTTGCGCTTCGTGGCGCGCAACGACAACGGTCGGGTGCTGATTTCGGTCGAGCCGCCAATCTCCAGCATCCGCATCGAAAACCAGGTCAAGGCCGTCAACTCCAAGCAATGCACGGGTGGCGTGCGTTACAACCCGGTAACCCAGGCCGATGGCACCGTGAACGTGACCGTCGGCGGTCAGTTGGGCGATGGCTGCAGTTCCCAGACTTACCTGTCGCTGCTCGACCATGCGACTTATACCGCTGGCGCGGTCCGGGCAATCTGGAAAGAGCTGGGTGGCAGCATTCAGGGCAAGGACGTTCTGGCACCGACGCCAAAAGACGCCAAGGTGCTGGCTCGCGCCTTCTCGCCGGACCTGGCGGAAATCATCCGCGACATCAACAAATACAGTAACAACACCATGGCTCAGCAGTTGTTCCTGAGCCTGGGCCAGAAATTCCGCACCGACGCCGACGGCGACGACGCCAAAGCGGCCCAGCGCGTGGTGCGTCAGTGGCTGGCGAAAAAAGGCATCACCGCGCCGCACCTGGTAATGGAGAACGGTTCAGGCCTGTCCCGTGCAGAACGCGTCAGCGCGCGTGAAATGGCCGCGATGCTGCAAGCCGCCTGGCACAGCCCGTACGCCGCCGAGTTCATCAGCTCGATGCCGATTGCCGGCACCGACGGCACCATGCGCAAACGCCTGAAGACTACGGCGATGCGCGGTGAAGCCCACGTCAAGACCGGCACCCTGAACACCGTGCGCGCGATCTCCGGCTTCAGCCGTGACGTCAATGGCAACACCTGGGCGGTGGTGGCGATCCTCAACGACAAGGCGCCGTTTGGTGCGTCATCGGTGCTGGATCAGGTGCTGCTGGACTTGTATCGCCAGCCGAAACAGCCTGATACGGCTTCGGTGTTGTAAACGATCGTCCAGACACAGGAGATCCAATGTGGGAGCGGGCTTGCTCGCGATAGCGGTGTATCAGTCGACACTTGTATTGACTGATACACCGCTATCGCGAGCAAGCCCGCTCCCACTGGGGTCCGCATGCAGCCCTAATTCATCTCGCCCTGAACCCGATCCCGTCCCGCCTGTTTCGCCGCATAAACCCCCGAGTCCGCCCGCAGCAGCAGCGCATCCGCGCCCTCACCCACGCGCCAACTGGCGATCCCGAAACTCGCAGTGACGATCCCGACATCGTCGATCGGCGAACTGCGCAAGCCTTGCCACAACTCCAGCGCCAACCCATACGCCTGCTCGCTGTCGATATCCGGGCAAAGCACCATGAATTCCTCGCCGCCCAGGCGACAGAACACGTCGGTGCGCCGCAGTCGATGGCCGATACGCTCGCACACCGCTTGCAACACCCGATCGCCCACCGCATGACCGTGCTGGTCATTGATGCGTTTGAAGTGGTCGATGTCGAGCATGATCACCGACAACTCGCCGCCACCGCGCTCGACACGAGCCATTTCGGTGGTCAGGCGCTCCTGGAAATAGCGACGGTTGTGGATCCCGGTCAGTGAGTCGGTAATCGACAGCGCCCGCAGCTCTTCTTCCACCCGCTTCAAGTCAGAGATATCCGAGACATAGCCATGCCAGAGCACCCCGCCACCGGGCAGTTCTTCCGGGGTCGCTTCACCCCGGACCCAGCGCAAGCCACGTACCGGCAGCACCACGCGGTATTCCTCGCGCCACGGGCTAAGCGTGTCCGCCGACGCGCGGATGGAGGCGCGAACCCGGGTAGTGTCCTGGGGATGAATCCGGGTGAAAATCGCTTCAGCGTTGAGCAGCATGACGTCCGGTTCGAGCTCATAGATATCGCGGATGCCATCGCTGGCATAGATCACGCTGAAGCGTCCGTCGAATTCCATCTTGAACTGGTAAATCCCGCCGGGCACATGGGCGCTGAGTTTCTTCAACAGCAAATCCCGTGCGGCGAGCGCCTCATACACCCGCTTGCGCTCGGTGACGTCGATGCAGATTGCCAGGTGCCCGACCCACAGCCCTTGCTCGTCGAGCACCGGAGTCGCCAGCATATTCACCGTCAAATGGCTGCCGTCGCCGCGAATCAGGGTCCACTCTCGCGCTTCGTGACCGCCCTCCTCGCCGCCCTCGACCAGCATCGCCTGGCAGGTCGGAATCGGCTTGCCGTAGCGCGCGCTCAATTCCGCCGAGCGCGCCGCCAGCTCCCGGGGCAGGTGCAGGTTTTCCAGGGTCATGTGGCCCACCACGTCCAGGCTGGAATAGCCGAGCATCTGCTCCGCTCCGGCGTTGAACGTGCTGATGACGCCGCGCAGGTCGGTGGCGATGATCGCCACCTGAGTGGCGGCGTTCAGCACGCCACGCAACTGACCATGGGTACCGCGCAGTTCCTGCTCTCGGGCGCGCAACTCCTGGGTTCGCTGCTCGACCATTCTCAACGCCCGTTGACGTTGACTGACCAGCACATAAAGCAGTGCGCTGAGCAGCAGACTGAGCATGCCACCCAGCACCACCACGCTGGTGACCGAAGAATGGTTGGCTTGCAGGAAGGCTTCGCTGGGCTGGATATCCACTTGATAATCGTGATCGGCAAGCCGCAGCAACCGGGTCGCGGACAACTCACTGACGGCAGGCCCATTGGGCGATTCATAGAGCACTTCGTGCTGATCGTCGATGGACAGGTCGAGGATGCGCACCGACAGGTAATCGCGACCCACCTCCGGCAACCCGTCGGCCAGCAATTGACGCATGCTGATCACCGCCATCACGTAACCGTAGGGTTTGGTCGCCGGACTGTTGCGGGACAGGACCGGCGCAACCAGCAGCACACCCCGGGCATAGGCCGGCTCGATACTGACCAGGTGCATCGGCTGCGACACCGCCATGCGGGCATTCTGGTCCGCCCGCTCGAGGGTGGAACGGCGCAGGGGTTGCGCCAGCAAGTCGTAACCCAACGGCGCGCCGAGCCGGCTTTGCGTCTGGCTGTACAGCACCACCACGTATTCATCCCGTTCGGCCGCCAGTTGCAGTTGGCCTTCGGCGTTGAGCTCACGAACGCTGAAATCGGATAAACCTTCCTCTCGCACCTGGCGCTCAAATTCCGCGCGCTCGGCACCGCTGACCCGCCGGGCAAACGAATACGCCTGGGTTCGGTGCAGCAGAGGTTGGGTGTAACCGTTGAATTCCTCGCGGTCGACCGCATCGGAATTGGTGAAGAACCGGCGCAGGCCGTCGAGGCGCTGCTCCTGATCCTCAAAACGCTCTTCGATACGGCTGTAACGTTCGCTGGCCATCAGCTGGAAACGTTGCCGCAATTGCTGGTGAAACAGATTCAGGGTCGACCAGGCCAACAGCCCCGTGAGCACTCCGCCGATGAACAATACCAGCAGCGCGACCAGCCAGGCCGAAACATCTTCACTGATAAAACCCAGGATCTTGGGGCGCACGGCGTACAACGACATAGAGGCAACTCAAAACGCCAGGTGCCGGAAAAGCCCATTGGCCGTGCGTTGAGTTATAGCTATTAGCCATCAATTTGACCAGCACTGAAAGAAGTCTGTAGGAGCAGCCGGTCGACGTTCGATTGCTCCTACAGTAAATCTACTGTGTCAACGCGCAGTGATTTTCCAGGCCCGGTGGATCTTCCCGTTGCGGGCAAAATCCGGATCAATGGTCTGGGCCGTGATCTCCTCGACCGCGTAACGCTCGGTGAGATTCTCCTCAAGGGTGAACTTGCGGAAGTTGTTGGAGAAGTACAACACGCCCCCCGGCGCCAGTCGTGCCATGGCCAGGTCGATCAATTGCACCTGGTCACGCTGCACGTCGAAGATCCCTTCCATGCGCTTGGAGTTGGAGAACGTAGGCGGGTCGATGAAGATCAGGTCGTACTCGTCACGGCAGGCATCGAGCCAGGCCATCACGTCGCCCTGCTCCAGACGGTTCTTGTCGGAGAAGCCGTTCAGCGACAGGTTGCGACGCGCCCAGTCGAGGTAGGTTTTCGACAGATCGACGCTGGTGGTGCTGCGCGCGCCACCCTTGGCGGCGTGGACGCTGGCGGTCGCGGTGTAGCAATACAGGTTGAGGAAGCGCTTGCCAGCCGCCTCTTTCTGGATGCGCATACGCATTGGCCGGTGGTCGAGGAAAAGCCCGGTGTCGAGGTAGTCGGTGAGGTTCACCAGCAGCTTCACGCCACCTTCGTTGACCTCGACGAACTTGCCCTGCGCCGCTTGGCGTTCGTACTGTTTGGTGCCGCTTTGACGCTCGCGGCGCTTGACCACCACGCGGCTCTTGTCGATGTTCAACGCCTGCGGAATAGCAGCCAGGGCATCGAACATGCGCGCCGAGGCTTTTTCCGGGTCGATGGATTTCGGCGCGGCGTATTCCTGGACGTGGACCCAATCCTGATACAGATCGATAGCCATCGAATATTCCGGCATGTCGGCATCGTAAACGCGGTAGCAGTCGATGCCTTCCCGCTTGACCCACTTGCCCAGCGCCTTGAGATTTTTTTGCAGGCGATTGGCAAACATTTGCCCGCCTTCGCTCAAGCGCGGCTGCTCGATCACCACCGGGGCCGGTTTGATCGGGTTGCCGTTCTTGTTGTACTTCTCGTACTTGCCCGGCGCCACATCGTTGTCGGCGACTTCGACTTCAGCTTGCTCGCGCTCGACCTGACGCTGTTCCGGGGTGCGACGCTCGCCGGTGACGAACTGGTCCGGGGTGACCTTGATCAGCAGCAGCTTGCACGGCAATGCGCCGTTCCAGAACGAATACTGTTTGTGGCTGCGGATGCCCATGCGCTTGCCGAGATCCGGGGCGCCGGTGAACACCGCCGCTTCCCAGTTCAGGCAAGCCTGACGCAGGCGTTCGCCAAGATTCTGGTAGAGGTAGAGCAAGCTCGCCTCGTCGCCCAGACGCTCGCCGTACGGCGGGTTGCAGATCACCAGGCCTTTCTGGTTCTGGTCCGGACGCGGTTCGAAGGTGCCGACTTCGCCCTGGTAGATCTTGATCCACTCGCTCAGGCCGGCACGTTCGACGTTGTTGCGGCCCGGCTGAATCAGGCGCGGGTCAGCTTCGTAACCACGAATCCACAGCGGTGGCTTGGCCAGGCCGGCCGCGGCGCGTTCGGTGGCTTCTTCGTGGAGCTTTTTCCACAGCGCCGGCACATGACCGAGCCAGGCGGTGAAACCCCACTGCTCACGACGCAGGTTCGGCGCCATGTCGGCGGCGATCATCGCGGCCTCGACCAGGAACGTACCGACACCGCACATCGGGTCAGCCAGTGCGCCGCCGTCGGCCGCAATGCGTGGCCAGCCGGAACGGATCAGGATGGCGGCCGCGAGGTTTTCCTTCAGCGGCGCCGCGCCCTGCTGCAAGCGATAGCCGCGCTGGTGCAGGCTGTGGCCGGAGAGGTCGAGGGAGAGGATGGCTTCGCCACGGTCCAGACGCAGGTGAATGCGCAGGTCCGGGTTGAGTTTGTCGATGGATGGACGGTCGCCCTGCGGGGTGCGCAGTTTGTCGACGATGGCATCTTTGACTTTCAAGGCGCCGAAGTGGGTGTTGTCGATGCCCGAGCCGTGACCGCTGAACTCGACGGCCAGGGTGCCGTCATTGAGCATGTGGTCTTGCCACTCGATATCGAGCACGCCGTGGTACAGGTCTTCGGCGTCCTTCATCGGGAAACGCTTGAGCACCAGCAGCACCCGGTTCGCGAGACGCGACCACAGGCACAGGCGGTAAGCGGTTTCCATGGTCGCCATGCCGCGCACGGCAGAGGTGTGCTCACGCGCTTCTTCAAGGCCAAGCCCGACGGCTTCCTCGATCAGCAGGCCTTCAAGGCCTTTGGGGCAAGTGAGGAAGAGTTCGAAACGATCGGACATGGTAGTTCCAGAGCCTTTGGCTAAGTGGACCGGCAACGCATTGCCGGCCCGGTTTTCAATCAGGCGCTTTTCTAAAAGAGCGCCCGCGTGGCACGAAGGTGTGCCGTCCCACCCGTGCTGCTCAGGTTAGAAGAGCTTAGATGCACGGGCAGATAAAAAAGTTGATGCAATAAAATGTCATAAGTCGACCCTTCGTCGAAAAATGCTCGACGCAACACGAGACATTCTCACTAAAGGATTAACCCCATCATTCTGCGGGGGGCCGATCATACAGGGCTTTGGCCAATAAATACGGGTCAAACATCGTGTTACTTATGGCCATAGCATCTTTATGGTTACGTTCTTATGACAAAACGATCATTCCCTCGATGTGACGCATTGGTTAGAACTCACTACAGGTTGGCGCCACAACGGACGTCAACACCTTGGCTCGCCACGCCGGCAGCGAGCCCCCCAACGGCAGACATTTCTGCCAGACCTCAATTGAGGTCAACGCGATAAATACAGTCAACAAGTGAGGGCAACACCCTATGAGAAGACTTAAGCGTGATCCGTTGGAAAGAGCATTTTTGCGCGGATATCAATATGGCGTTGGTGGTAAATCCCGTGAGCTTTGCCCATTTACTCTACCGTCGGTGCGCCAAGCCTGGATTAACGGCTGGCGAGAAGGACGCGGCGACAACTGGGACGGTATGACCGGCACTGCGGGAATCCACAGACTCAACGAACTTCACGCCGTCGGCTAACACAGGGCACACACTCCGACACGACAACCTGATTACGTAACGACTTACCACGCACGCCCCATCCGGGCGGCGGGCTCCGGCCCAGGGGCTCCTTCGAGGAGCCCTTTTTTATGCCAGCTCCAAAATTCAGTGATGAACCCCTGTGGCGAGGGGGATTGCCCCCGTTCGGCGGCGAAGCCGTCGCAAGACCTATGCACTAGGTATTACTGAAGAAATGCATGGGGCCGCTTCGCGACCCAACGGGGGCAAGCCCCCTCGCCACAAAGGCTCGATCCCATAATAGGGGGTTAGCGCAAGGCCGCGATGGCGTCGACGGATTCACGAATCAACGCCGGGCCTTTGTAGATGAAGCCGGAATAGATCTGCACCAGGCTCGCACCGGCGGCGATTTTCTCGGCTGCGTGCCGGCCTTCGGTGATGCCGCCCACGGCGATGATCGGCAAGCGACCGGCCAACTCCGACGCCAGCACCTTCACAGTGTGGGTGCTCTTGTCGCGAACCGGTGCGCCAGACAAACCGCCCGCCTCGTCACCGTGCTCCATGCCTTCAACACCGACGCGGCTCAGGGTGGTGTTGGTGGCGATCACCGCATCCATCCCGGTTTCGATCAGCGCTTGAGCGACTTGCGCGGTTTCTTCGTCAGTCATGTCTGGTGCGATCTTGATTGCCAGTGGCACGTGCTTGCCGTGGCGCAAAGCCAGCTCCGCGCGACGGGTCGCCAGATCGGCCAGCAACTGCTTGAGCGAATCACCGAATTGCAGGCTGCGCAGGCCTGGCGTGTTTGGAGAGCTGACGTTGACCGTCACGTAGCTGGCGTGGGCATAGACCTTGTCCAGGCAGATCAGGTAGTCATCGACCGCACGCTCGACCGGCGTATCGAAGTTCTTGCCGATGTTGATGCCCAACACGCCCTTGTACTTGGCCGCTGCGACACGGGCCAGCAGGTGATCGACGCCAAGGTTGTTGAAGCCCATGCGATTGATGATCGCCTCGGCTTCCGGCAGGCGAAAAATCCGTGGTTTGGGATTGCCCGGCTGCGGACGCGGGGTGATGGTGCCGATTTCGACAAAACCGAAACCCATCTGGGCAAAACCGTCGATGGCCGCCCCGTTCTTGTCCAGACCCGCCGCCAGACCTACCGGGTTCGGAAAATCGAGGCCCATGACGCTCACCGGCATTTTTGCCGGAGCCTTGCACAGCAAGCCGTTGAGGCCCAAACGCCCGCCCGCGCCGATCAGGTCCAGGGACAGATCGTGGGAGGTTTCCGGGGAAAGTTTGAACAACAGCTGACGGGCCAAGGTGTACATGGGCGGGTTTGACTCTGGGCAATGAAAAGTGGCGCGATTATAGCTGGGTGGAGGGTCAGCGGCGAGAACCAAGGGTTTTAATCCCTTGGTCGGTGATGATGCCTGACGGAGCGTTTTTTGATAGTTGCCGCTGCTGGGCGGATGAATGATCGATTCGACTGCACTATCGCAGAGCCTCATGGAAGAAAATGAAATGCAGGTTTCCTCATCACCGACATCCGGCCTCCGAGTCCATGGAAATACCGCCAGTTCGGCTCCTGCCCGTCCAGATCACACAACCGTGGAAATGGGAGGTTGCGCATCTATCGCAGTGGAGCTCACTCAATGCGGACACGACGAACACGCCTCTGAGCTTCATCCAGATGACACGAGAATGATGTTTGAGGGTGTAGATCAGGAACTGAAAGCTGTCGTTACTACAGAGACCCGTGGCAATGCAACTGCAGACGAGATTGCACTGACCGTCAAGCACCTGATTCAAGGCGATTTCGACGCTGCAAGAGCCGCTGCAACGCCTGGCTCTCCGGCGGAATACGTTGTGCTGAACATGCCAACGGAATTACCTGAAAACACAGATTCTTCACCCTCCGCAACAATGCAACGCGCCCAGACAGTCATTGACTCACTCGGCGAACTCCTGGCCAAGTTAGGACGCAACGAATTCGAAGGTGATCTCGGACGATGGGCCAGTAACCTGACGATTTCCGGCGTACGCACAGGCCTGGTCATCGGCACTCTTACAGCCGTCAGGCAACTGATTGGCTTCGCTCTGGAAAAATCCCTGTTTACCAATGCCGCCGCGCCACTGACGCGCAATGTGCTGAGCGCAATCGCCCTGTCAATCGGCCCCGCGCTGAACATCCTTGGTGCAATAAGAGATGAGTGCAACGGTACCGCGAATCAGCAAACGCGCCTGGCCCGTGTCGCCACACTTACCTTGTCGATGGCTGCCTTGGCATTGACGGCGTCAGCGCCGGCGGCGGCGATGCCAGCATTAGCGGCCTACGGTACGCAAATGGCGTTCTACAGCTTCGCCAATGATCTGGTTAACCTGTTCTTGCCGATAACTGACAACTCGAAAGCCAACCTTGGCGGCACTGCCGCCAGCGGAGTGCTGAACGGTGCTCTCCAGTTTCTGGCCTTTACAGGCATGAACTACACCGCGCCCCATTCCGGTCCGGGCTATGTCATGTCTCAGGGTAAAGAGCCTCCACCGAGCGAGCCTCAGACGTTCGCCGCTCAGCTATCAGTGTGGTTGGCACAAAATACCGACACGGCCTCCGATCCAAATCCAGCGGTCCAGAGTCGGGCCAACGAGATTGTCGAATCCCTCGCTCTGGTGGTTGGACATGATTTTCTACGTGGCGCCTACAACGCCGGAGCCGATGTTGCCAGCCAAGTGATTGGCGGTGAACTGATGCACACCCTTCAAGGTGAAAATACGGGCAAAGGACTTCGAATCAACCTGTCTGCACGGGTACCTACAGCCGAACAAGTCGCCAACCAATTCTTGTCCACCAATGCCATTCGGACCTCGGTGAGCGAAACAATCATCGCCGTTGTCATCTCCGCTACCCGGTACTTCTCGACCCTGCCGATTTCCAACGCCGAAGTAGACCATATCGTCAACACGCTGGTTGCCGCAGTGGTTTTCGCGGGACGTTTTGGCGGTGTGTACGTCAACGAGCGAACGACGCCTGCATGAGTTCACTCGGCCTGGTACGCCAAGCTGTTTGTAGCTTGGCGTTCCCCGGCATCACCACTCACTCTTCTCCCAACTATCGTCACCCATCGGCTGAAACACATCGCGCATAAAACTTGAGATGTATAACTCGATGCTGAAAGCCCGGGCACTGGCGCCCATGACTTCTTTATAGATCAACGTTTTTTCCAGATTCTCGTCTTTCAAGCGGAGCCCCACCTTATGGGTGATGGCGAGAATTGCCTTGAGGTTTGGGTACACGGGGGTGCCGTCGGGTTTCAATTGTGACTTGAGGAAAAGAAAAATAGCCTTCTCGCCCAGCCCCTCCATCGCCAACAGCTGTTGATACAGCGCATCGAATTCGGGGTCCGGGCGCTTGCTGCCGTTGACATCCGCCGCATTGCCGGACGCCTGCAACACGCGTGACTCAAGGGTCTCGACCGCAGACCTCTGATCAAACCGGTTAACGCTCATCATCGGTTCAATCTTCATGCTGCACCTCCATTTGCCGGAACAGGGGCCACGCCGAAACCCGAACACAGCTCACCCAATAGTTTCTTCGAGGCCTGGTCCAGGTATCGAACCGACTCGGGCAGACTCCCCAGCCGGGCCAATAACTGTGGCTCCAATCGTTGGCAGACCGATTCGATATCAAATTCGAGCAATTGGTCGGCCAGACGAAATACGTAGCGCTCCTCGGGTTGATAGTCGAGCACCAGCGCGCCGGGCCAGAGCCGCTGCAATCGTTGCCTTAGCGCTTGCCCATGAGCTCTGCAACGCGAAGGCAGCACCACCTGCAACAGCGCCTCGGTGTCGGGCTGCTCCGCGAGCCAACGTTCGAGCATTTCATCCAGCCATTCAACGCGAGCCAGCAGTTCGCGCAGCAACTGGCCTGCGGCTTGCGCCAGATCCTTGCGCAACTGTCGCCCGAGTGCCTGAGACTCGAACAAGCCGTTCGCCAGGTTTTCGGCAGCACGCAAGATGCCGCTTGCATAACCTTCTTGAAATGCCTGAGCACGAATGGCCTCGGCTTCAGATTGCGCCTGCTCGACACATTCACGGGCCCGGCGTTGCGCCTGTTGTTGTAATGAACGCCGCTGGCGTGCCGCGATGAGGTCTGCGCGAGCCACGTGCGCATCACTCGATGCCGGCACGTCAGTCAGGGTTCGGATGGAGTCGAGCATGCTGCACCGCCAAAATGAAAAGAGCCGTATCAGGTTCTGCCACCGGCCACTGAGCGTGCAGGCCGATAACATGGGGAGAAAATTGCAAAGACAGCCGTTCAAACAGCGGCAGTGGCAGGCGCCCGGAAAAGCTCGACAGTAAATTGAAACCGGCGGCTTCAACCTGTTGCAGCGGCACCGATGACGGCCCGAGTGGCATGCTGGTGCGAGGCCCCGGTCTGCAGCTGGCGAATTGACGTAACGGCATCGGCAACTGCAGTAATGCGCCGCCTCGCGCCAGCTGTGGAAACAGTCGCCACGCGCCCATCAGGCTCGCGATGTAAGGCAACTGCTGCCATTGCCGGATCCACTGTTGTGCGACGGCAGTCATGGCCGTCGGGGGCCATGGCCCTTGTTGGTCAAGCCCTTCCAGAAGCATTTGATTGAGTACGCGCCGCGCATCGGGACTGTCAAACCCCGTCGGAATGCTCAACCGCTGAGGGTGCACGTAGTCCAGCGGCTCCGCGAGAATCCACCGCAGGCGTTCAGCGCACGATGTCACGCGGCGCCCCTTTCAACAGTCGATAACCCAACACTGCGCAACCCGCCAACAGCACGGCCGCCATCGACGCCAGAAGCCACACCGAGCGCGAATCACTTTGCGTTACCGACACCGACGGCGCGACGTGTTGCGTGAGCGAGCGCTGCGACAGCACCACCGAGATATTGTCGTACTCGACGGCGGCGAAACTGTTTTTGAGAAAGCGCTTGATATCGGTGATCAGCAGCTGCGGCTCAATGTCTCGCTCATGAACAGCCACGGCCGCCAGGTGAATGGGCGCGGCTTTGCGGCCGCCTTCACCGGCATCCAGGTCATAACTGACATGCACCCGCGCCGACACTACACCTTCGAGCAGACGCAGGGACTGTTCGATTCGCTGTTCCAGCGCCGAGTAGAGTCGAGCCTTTTCCGCCCTGGGGGATGCGACCAGCGAATCACTGGGAAACATCTCCGCCACTTCCAGTCGTGGCCTGGACGGCAACGAGTAAAGGTTGAGCAAATCGACAGCGGCGGAGAAATCGACCGGGTTGATTTTCACCGCGTACCCGGTTTTACCGGCGTCGACTTTCGTCGCCGCGATGTTGTTGCGCTGCAATACCGAAAGCACTTCGTTGGCCTGCTGCTGGTCCAGCCCCTCCAGCAGGCTCGGCTGGCGACAACCGAACAACGCCAGACACAGAAACATCAGCAACGCACCCGACTTCATGATGCGCGCAACAACGTTTCGGCAGTGCTCACAGCCTTACGGACCAACACGTTGAGCAAATTGATGTCGACGTTGTATTGGCCCATCTGCTCCTGCAGTTGCGCCAGTACTTCGGGGCTGGTGATATCCGGGCGCTGCATCAGTTGATTGATCGCAGAAACGTCCTGGCCGCTGGTGACCGCTCCACCTGCGAATGCTTCGATCAATCGGCTCTCAAGGGAAACGATCGGGCCTTCCTGCGGGCTGCGCAGTTCAGTGACGGTCGTGGGTTCAATGAACGAACGGGAGATGCTTTGAATAGACATGCAATGCACTCAAGAAAAAGGCCATCGCCCGACAGCAATGGCCAGTCAAAAGGAATGAAATCAGCGAGCAGCCTGGATGATCGCCATGTCGATGTCCTTGAAGCCCTTGATCGTGTTGGTCTGGGCGTTACGGAATACGGTGTAGGAGGAGAATGCAGTCTGGTAGGCCGCTAGCTTCCCGGGGTCCGAAGCATCATCCTTGAGATCCTCCAGAGCCTTATCCAAAGCAGTTTTGAGATCTTTAGCCCCTTTTTCGAACGCTTCGGCCTGACGTCCGAGAAAATCATCGGGAAAGTCGATTGGGAAATCGATACCAGCCATGTGTCACCTACTAGATTTGCTTGGGAAAATGCCAAGACGACGACGTCATCTTGATGTAGCCCTGGGGGCCGGTTTGAAACGACTTGCCCTTGAGCGAGTCATCCTTGAGCGCGACAGCGAAGTTCACGTAGCGATCACCCCACTGCCGATAGAAGCCGTCGACGTATTGGCGAACGGCCGCCAACTCGGAATCCTGCAAATCGCCTTCGATGGCGAAGGTGACACTGTCGTCGTGCCCGACCCGGTCGAACGCCAGTGAAAGGCGACGCAACCCTTGTTCGGCCAGGTCTGCCAGCAGGTTGTCATCCTGTATTTGCACCGCCACTTCCCGGGCATAGGGGGCGGCCTTGAGCAAGACGTCGAGCAGTTGCGCCTGCATCGGCGGCGTGAGCAGATTGCGCTGGGCACTGAGCAGCAGTCGTGGCACCGCGGGGTCCTTGAGATCCAGCGAGTGCCAGGCCAGTTGCGGGTCGTGGTCAACCAACAGTTTCTCCAGCCGACGACGTTCCTGATCGGTCACCAACACCTTGCCGGACACCCCGTTGCTGCGCATCAAGGCCTGCCGACTCCAACCGGCGTCTCGCTCGGAAGCGACAAACACGTAAACCATCTTGTCCCGCCCCTGCACCACAGCGACCTCGGCGCTGGCACCACCGACCAGGCTGCGAACATCGGTTTCGGGCGCCGACTCGGGAGCGGACCAGAGGCCTGTCAAGGCAACCAACAGCGCGAGGGCCAGTCCTGCGCCACCCCATTTGATGAGGGTTGGCTGCGGCCAGTGGCGAGCAGTCGTTTCGACCAGGGAAAGGGGCTGATTGCCGAGAAGCTCAGGGGCCCAACATTGGTCTTCACCACGCAAGGCAATCTGCAAGCCATCAATCTGCTCCAGACACTGGAATTCGCAGTGCCGGGTTTCTCCGTACTCGTTGAGCAAGCGCACCGTCACACCGTCCTGCCCGCCATCTGCCAGCAGTACCTCGAAATTGCAGCCGTCCGCGTCCAGTGGAATGAAAATGGCATCCTCGGGAACGCTGACTGAATGAACTTCCCGGCCCAACAGATCGAGCGGCGCAACGATGAATAACGTTCGCGGCTCAACGAGCGGGAATTCGCATCCCTGAAGCGGTCCGTTGAGGATCCGCAGAACACAGGGCTGTAGAGGGGGGACTGACAGGTCTGTCACCGATCACGCTCCAGGCAGTGGATGAAAACCCATGCTAGGAGCGTTGCCCGGGAAGTTCCTGATCGAATTCTGCCGATCAGACCCGACCAGCATCAGAATCCCCCCGAATGGACCAACGTTAACGCCGCGAGAATTTCTGGTGTTTATCCAACGGCTGCGCGAGCTCGGGGGGCGTCAAGGTTTGATAGCGTTGCCAGACCTTGTGTGCGTAACGCAGACGGGCCGCCTGCCGCCCCGGAGCGTTGCCGGCGTTGTAGGCCCCCACAGCCGTCCAGTTGTAGCCATAAAGTGATACAAAACCGGCCAGCACCGACGCCCCGACTTCGACCGACAGACAAGGCTCATCCAACAGACGCTGCTCGGTAATGCCCTGTGCGCTGAGTCGGGGCAGATGACTGCTGTTGATCTGCATCAGCCCGATATCGCGGGTGCCATTCTTGTTGTAATTCATCGCGTGCGCCATCTGCCCGGACTCCACGTCGGCAATGGCCTGAAGCAGCACAGGCTCGATGGCATGTTGCTGCCCCGCCGAGACCCAACAATAGGCATGCGCCGGAACCGCCCCCAGAGACATCAGCATCAGAAGGCCGCCAGTGCCCCAGCTCATGCCAACCTCCTGCCGCTGTCAAACGACGCGGCTTGCCGGTTGCCTTGCATTGCGCGGTGCATCATCACGGCTTCCCGGGGATCACCGACAAGCGCGATACGTACCCGCAAAATCTGCGCCCGCACGCAATTCGCGTCGTGGCGCAGACACTTGTCGATGCTCTGACTCGCCAGATCATTGCGCTGCCAATACCAGTGATGCCAGGCGTGAAAATAATGAACATCCGCCTGATCGACGCTCGACAGGCAGCGCTGGAAAAGCACCTGCGCAGCCTCTTCGCAACCGCGAAGGCTGGTCAGCAGGGCGAGCCGCGCAATGGTTTGCGTACTTCCCGGGTCCAGCGGCAATGCCCTGGAAATCGCCGAATGCGCTTCATCCAGTGCATGCCCCTGCTCACACAACCCCAGCATCGCTTTTCCCAGCCAGACATCGGCCAGGCCACACCAGACAGGGGCATAACGATCATCCAGTTGCAGGCTGTATCGAAACTGCACCAGCGCATCGCGCAGGCTTTGCGGCGTGTGTCGCTCGACACAGCACAAACCGTTGAGATAGGCGACCAGGGCCGGATAGGAAGCGCAGCCCATTTCAGAAGGACGCAGTCCCGGAAGGCGCTGGGCAACAAGACAGGTCAATTCTCCGAGCGCCTCCCCCAAGCCCCCACCAGCCATGCTTTGTCCATGAAGCAGCACATGATCGCGACTACGGATCAATTCGATCGACCATTGCGACGGGTCATCCCGGAGCGTGCAACGACCACTGAGGTAAAAGTCAGGCTTCAAACGCTCGACCAAATAGCGCGTGTCGGTCAACTGACCATAAGCCGCCATCAAACCCGAGGGGACGACACTCAGCGCCTCACCGAATGCCATGGACAACTGGCGGGTCATTGCGTCCTGCAAATCCAGTGCGGCTGACTCATGCAGATTGCGAAAAGGCAAAACGGCCAGCGAGGGTGCTGCCGCCCTCGCCTGGCCCGGCGCGTCCAGCCCGACGACCGTACAGGTAAATCGATAGCCCTGACCGTACACCGTGGCAATAAAATCCTTGTTCTCCTTGAGCAGCTTGCGCAAGGCGTAAATGCAGCGAGTCAACGATTCCTCGGTGGCATCGGCATCGGGCCATACCGCGTCGAGCAAATGATCCTTGCTGATCACCGTGCCGGCCGAACCGAGCAACAGGCGCAGCACGTTCAGCTCTTTGGGGGGGACGTGAACTCCATGTCCGTCTCGCATCAGCGTTCCATCGCTTTGCAAAAGCCAACGGTCGAAAACGAACGACCGAATGGGCGGTTGATCAGTGTCACTGTCCATATTCTGAAAATTTCTCTATAGAAAGGTACTGAAGCGCGATTAAGCCTTTGGTTGAAAAAGCTCAAAGATGACAAGCAGCGGGACTATAGGAAGTTGAGCAAGGCTATTCCGTCAGAGATTTACCATAAACACCTGAAGAAATCACAACAGGAGTCGTAGGAATACTCCTCGGTTAGTATTTTTTGCAGCAGTGCTTTCTGGACATCTTGCATTTAACGATTTTAAACATATAGAAGAAAAACAAGCATCCACCCCATCAACATGTCAAGACCATGCGGCCTTGACATGCAGTTATTTCTATCTACCGACTGTATAGTTCTACATTCAATTGGACTAATGCATTGGACCCAACGCGGGTCGACTTAAGATCATCGTACGAGTCCTTACTACGATACTCCAACATCTCATCCCCGTTATATACACCTATGGAAGCAAGCATAATTTCGTGATAGGAGTGGTGATCTTTTGGCGCTATCAAGTTAGCCAGCATAACCAACCTCGCCTCTTTTAACGACGGGAGATCCCGCGCACTCGAATTAGACAATTGAAGCATCTCACTACACATTGCATAGTGATTCAGGTATCGCAAAGTATGTCCACTAGGCCCAGAAGTAACAGGTTTATTATTTACGACAGCTTCAAAAACCCACTTATTAACATTTGGGTCATTTTTATCTGAAACCCTGACAACATTTGATCTGGCACCGGTTGTGTGTTGGCGAAATTCAGAACCTAAAGGGTTGCTATCTCTGGAGTTATTTTCATCTGCGACGAATTCCGACGTACTCCAACTGATTCTCAAAGCCTCCTTCAAAAGCTTTTTTCTGTCTGATTCGCTGGCACCCTGAATAATATCCATAATCCCAACACGTAGATCGATAGGTGAAATACCTAACTCGCCATACAGATAATCTTCTAAATTGACTTCCCTCTTCAGGAGATCACTCCACCTA
Source organism: Pseudomonas migulae NBRC 103157 (assembly GCF_002091715.1). GTDB lineage: Bacteria > Pseudomonadota > Gammaproteobacteria > Pseudomonadales > Pseudomonadaceae > Aquipseudomonas > Aquipseudomonas migulae_A. The sequence continues at coordinate 103,344 of NZ_BDAG01000006.1, forward strand.
TCTGAAATCAAATTTCGCATTTGCTCGGTAAACTGGATGGGATTTTTTACCTCAAAAATCTCCATATCGAAAGAATGATCATTCCAAGGGTATATCGGATTATCAGGAGAGCGCACATGATTAAACATACACTGCCTGCGCTCCCTATCGTTTACATTATACTCCTTACCTTCAGCCTTTATTAAAGTTGCGAGAACATGAGCATCCAAGGAGTCGACGTCATTCATCAGCTCTTTTGCACCGCCAATAAATCCACTTTCATTTTTTATTTTCTGTTGTTGCTCAGGAGAAAAATCCTTAAACAGCATTGGACTCCCGGTAACTTCCCGAATTTTTTTAGCCATGCTCACCAGTTCTTTATTGCAGCTCAAGCTTTCCCCGAGTCTCGCCTCAAATTTTTTATTTTGGCATGCCACTTCTTTGTAGGGGCTTTGATCAAACAGGTTAAGTTTTTTTTCTTGTTCCAAAACTTTGATTTCCACATGAGACCTTGTTGGCAAAATCGTGGAATTTGAACGTTCCCTTGGCACTCCAGCCTCATTGGAAATCGAGCCTTGATGACTGCTCAAAAATTGAATGATCTTTCCTGCCAATGCATGATCCGCCCCTGTTATGGCGGTGCATTTATGAAAAGGGCTCGACTCAACCCTCGAAGGTAAATCATTAAAACTGCTCACCCGAGAAATTGTAATGCTTTGAGTTTTCAACATACCCATAGATCCTTTTATTAACTACCCGACAACTCTATAAATTTGATCAATTCCTTATAGCCACTCAGCAATGCATCCACTGACTTACCCAAAAACTCATCATCAATAACATCCCTCCCTACGAAATTGAAATAAACAAGTCCAACACCTTCAAAAAACACAACACTCCCATTCAAATTTATCTCTGAGAACCCCAGCGACTCATTGATATCCAGAAGTTCATGCTCAGTTAAAGAGCAAGCCCCATCCAACAAAAAAAATAGTGTTACTTTCTGTGCACACGGCTCTAGTTTAAAGTAAAAAAGATCACCGCCGGCCAAACGAAACCCAACAACACTCAAATCCTCAAAATATCCAACCCCAACATAATAATCACTCACGAACTTGTCCAAAAATTTGCCAACCTGGAACTCTGCACCCATCTTCATAAATAATCTACCAACACGTTAGTGCACTCCCGAGCGATCAATCAAAATTCAATCCTGCTGCGCGCAATCAACAAACAAATATCCTGCACCGTCCTCCACGCCGCCACGCCTTCGCTAGGCAGTTCGATTTCATACACTTCGTTAATCAACAGGACTATCTCTATTACACTCATCGAATCAACATACAAATCCTCCACTAACCGTGAACTGATTTCGATGTCGCAGCAATCCAGCGAGAGACAGTCCGACAGTAACTTTATCACCTGATGTTCAACTTCAACACCATCAGCCTGCATACTTATCACCCCCTTCAATCCAACTCGCACTCAAACAGCCGAAACTTCGAATCAAAAGAACCAAAGTTACGACTGACTGTTACGCTAAAAAAATACTGGTTTTACACCCCCATCAAAAATTCAACATCGCTTTAAGCATGTCCGCATACTGACTAAGGTGCGCAGACAATGTCTTGTTGAAGTTGTCATGATAAGAATTGGCGTTGGAGTATTTCTGCGTGAAGGATTGCAGCATGTTTTTCATGCGTTCTTCCTGGGCATTGAAGCCGGTTTGCCAGGCCTGGAATCCGGCGGTATCCCAGGTGACCCAACCTCCGCTGGATGGCAGCCCGTCCTTCATGATTTTCAGCGGCCCAAGGTCCATGACCACGCTGTACGAACCGTCATTGTTCCTGTGGAGGCAGGAGTCCGGCAGGCCTAACGCCTTAAGCCATTTTTCTGCTTCCGCCTTTGTAGCTTTGCCCATGCCTGGGGCTGGAAACAATACTGCTGCCGCATTCGGAGGTGAGTACTTGTTGATCAGCGCTTGCAAAGCGAGCCTTATCGCGCCCGCGTTTAATTTGACTTCTTTACCTTCATTCGCGCCTTCAATCCACTCTTTCATCTTTGCGGTAATTTCTTTGTTGAAATCAGCAAAAAAGTCCGAGTAAGCCGCAATGATATGTTCATAGCCGGCCAGATAGCCGTTCTTGATCAGGTTGATCAATTCGAGCAGTTTGTCGAAGAAGTCATTCGATGATTTGACGCCGACGTCGAATTCATCAACGAAATCGGGCGGTATGTGCATCTCTTTGAGGCTGCACAACATACGGCCTTGCTCGTCATAAAGCCGCTGACGCTGTTCCATGGGCAGTGTTTCCATGGAATGAGTCATCACCGCACTGCATTGCTTGAACTTCTGAGCCCACAACTGTGAGCGGTTGCGCTTGGCTTCGAGCTGTTCGACAAACTCTGCAATCAAATTTTGCGCCGAACTATCAACGATCAAGCCTTCTGCCAGCCTGGAGGACGCGGGCTGACATTTGAGCATGAGTGCGCAGTTGCGATTCAACGCACTTATCGATCGGTCGAGCAACTGCGCCAAGGCCGATACGGCATGCACATCAAGTGGTATTTCAGCAGGCACCGATGCATCAGTGTCCACGTTAAAATCTGCCGCTGGTTTAACCATCGACGGCGACGATTGGGTAATGATCATGCTGTTCCCCTACTCAAACCATCTTGCCAATGACTTCAATCCGCGATTGAAAGACCTGCATCACGATATCCATGAGTTTTTGCAAGAGCGCCGCATCCGCCGAGTCTTTCTGCCCAATTTCATCGCTCAAGCTCTTCTGCGTATTTTGCGCACTCTGTTGCAATACCTCTTTCTCCCGCGCCGCATGCTCGGTGATGCGAACCATACTGGAGACCATCTGGCTCATGCTCACCGACATCGCGTTGAGCGCACGACCGATTTCAAGTTTTTTCTCAATGCCTTTGCTGGCCATCTGGCTGTGCCAGTCCGACATGCGGCCAACCTTTTTTGCCTTGAGAATTTCAACGTCGAACAATGCCTGCTCCTTGGCCGTCAGGGTTGAGCCCTGAGGTTTGAAATCCACTGATTTCGTCCGGCCGAAATCATCGAACACCGTTATCTTGTAGGTAGTTTCCGGGGTCCAGTCATCGCGGCTGCGATCACGTTTAAGGTCCCGTTGGATGTTGCCGGCGTCCAGAGAGTTGCGCTTGTGCACGTCGATATCTGCATGTTTGAGCCTTTGCCCTTGAAAGGTCTTGACCATGGCGAACCCGGCGATTGCGCCGGAGACCACCGCGGTCGTAATGGCGCTGTACATGGCCGCCTTGCCGGACTCCATGATGGCAGCGCCCTGGGACTTGGCGGCATCAGCAGCCATCACACTGAAATGCCCACGCAGTTGAGCATTGGCGACTCGCGCGACGTTCAACGCGATGATCGCCGCGACCAGTACGTTGGCGTGTTTTTCCCAGGCACCCGGGTCGAAGATCAGCTCTTTATGCACTTCATCGCTGACCGTCAGCGTGGCGGCCGTGAAGTCTTGCCAGTCGGCTTCGGTAGGCCGATAGGCGTTGATGGCACTGTCGAGCTCTGCTGCCGACGGGCCTGTGACAGCACTGTTTTTCAGAACCTGGTCGTTTCCGGTCGTGCCCTTGAATGCTGATTTTTCGGATGGGGCAAGCGAATGCCCGGCCGCGGCTGTCGCTTGCGTATGGATGAACGAACGGAAAGACAAAACACCGCTTGTGATCATGAGAAATCCCTTTTACGAGTGAATTCAGACGTGTCGAACCATCTGCAGGCTGACGGAATGACTGCGTTGCATATCGGTAAAAACATGTTCGATCTGCCGGGCCCGGTCTTGCATCGCCTTGCCGTAGTCTTCGACCAGTCGAGTGAGGTAGGAGGTGATTTCTTCGCTGATTGCCATGCGCACTTTCACGTCCGCCAGGTGTTCGGCCGCCTGGGCCTGATGCACGCCGCTTCGGACTCCAAGCACACCTTGCGCCGTCACACCGCCGAACTCGGCGAGGGCTTGAGCGATTTCGAGATTGGCGGTGTAACGGGCCAGGGACACGGGATCAGCGCCGTTGGTAATGAGGCTGCGCAACTGAGTCAGCATCCGGGTCAGCGTGTTGCCGACCGAGGAAGCCATCTGTTTCATGGCCTGCACCGCTGCAGGTGCAGCCTGCGACACCACGGTGGCCAGTTTCGATGCGACGGCGCCGATCATCGGCCCAATCACCTGAGCCCCGACGATGGCCGCCAATGCAATGGCCGCAATAGTGACGGCGATGCCCGCGATCATGCCGGCGATTTGCGCGATTTCCTTCGCCGTTTCGGGATCGACACCCACCGCTATCAGCACCTTGGTGTAGAGATCGGTAAAGAAACTGATGACTTCCTGCAAGACTTTCATCAGCGGTTCCATGATCTTGGCCATGAGCTTGTCGCCCGCGAACGTCAGTGCCATGCCAACTCCCCCCATCACAATCAGGAATGGATTGAGGGTAAAAATGCCAGCCAGGATGCTTCCCAAGGACAACAGGGCACCAACGATCTTGCCGATGCAGCCCATCGTCCTCTGCAACTCTTCGGCCTTGCGCACCTCTTCCAGATACTTTTCAGACTCGGCCTGCATTTTTTCCTGCAGCTTGGCCTGCAGCTCCAGAAACAGCTCCTGATTGAGCTCTTCCTTGTTCTGCGCCGCCTCGCCCAGCAACTCGATGATCTTCAAGCGGTTCAGCAGGGCCAGTGCACTGCTGCTCAGCGCTTTTTCATCCGATTGTTTAACCTGAGGTCCGCCGACACCTGCCTCGAGGACTTTTCCGGTCACGACCGCCAGGGCCTTAGCGGCAACATTGGCGACTTCGATCAGTTTCAGATGGGCATCGGTGGCTTTTTGAAAGGTCTGGGTATGGACCGCCAACTCGCCTTTAAGCTGGTCACGACGCGCCAATTCACTCGCATATTCGGGTGATTCGGGGTCCAGCTTCGCCAGACGCGCCTCGCTTTCGTCCAGCAAGCCCTGGAAATGCTGGACTCTCTCGCGCAGCTTCTCCAGATTTTGCTGGCTACCGCCAACAGCCCCCTCAGCGTCCTCCAGTGCAGCGACGGCCTCAGCGTATTCAGCCGAGAGTTTTTCATGCCCCTGCTGCTTGGCTCCGGCCATGCTTTGCAACATCGCCAAGCGGTTTTTCAACTTGTTGACATCCACCTCGCCGATCAGCTCGCTGATCATCGCCATCAACAGCGTGAACAGATCACCTTCCGGCTCCTTGCCGTTGTTGCGTGCCAGTGGCTGATGCAATTGCGGCCGTCCCGGGGTGGCCGCCGATTTACCGTGTTCAGCGCCGTAATTCACCGACATCAGACCGGCCAGCGCTTCCTGGCCAGCCTTCTGAAAATCCACCGTTCTGGCCGCTTGGCTTGCAGATTTTCCGTAGATTTCAAAGGCCTCGGAACGGCTGATCCCACCCGAACGAGTCGGGTTGAATGTACTTCTGATTTCACTCATGTTCTGTCCTCCGAACAGTCCTTTTCAATGTGTGCCAAGGTGTCGAGATACACCTGAGCCTGTGTGCGCAGTTCCTCTTCCGTGGCCTGCTCAATTACGTATTCGAAACACAATCGGGCCTTGCCGATCCTGCCCAGAGCGAGCTGGCACTGACCGCTGTAGAACATCGGTCGGTAGTCGTTCTTGCCCTGGGCGAAGGCGATGGCATACAGGTCAATCGCTTTCTGATGGTTTTGCTTGAGCTGGTGTACCGCCGCCAGTCCCATCCAGTACTGGCTGTTGTAAAAGTCGTAGATGCACAGGAAGTGGAAGAACTTCTCGGCATCGTCCAGCCGGCCTTGTTCATAAAACTGGTAAGCGAAGGCATAGAGGCCGTCCATGTGCTCGTCGCTGAGGCCCTGCACGTCCTTTAACGGCGCCCCCGCGAGCACGGCATCCACGATGTCCAGGGCGATTTGCTGGTCTTGTTGGTTGTTGCGACTCATCGGCCACACTCCTGAAAAATCGTCAGCGCCGCTGACGAATGCATTGAGCCAAAGCGCTGACAGTCACGCTGCCAAATTGCGCTCATGCCAACGACGAGATGGTTAAAAAAGGGGATCAAGCCTGAGAACTTGTAGGAGCGAGCTTGCTCGCGATGAACTTCAGGACAACGCGTGTATCCAGAGAAAACGCGTTATCGTTGGCGTCCATCGCGAGCAAGCTCGCCCCTACAAGAACGATCGGCATCAGGGATGATCAGGCCTGCTCGACCTGCTCGAGCCAGATCAAAAGACGCAGGACTTCCTCGACTTCCTGCACCTGAAGGAAGCTGTAGCGCTGATGGGTCTTGAAGATCCGCCGGGCCAGGGCGATGTCGTTGATCACGGGCACGCCGACCTCTTTGGCATACGCCCGAACGGCCAGGGCTCGCTGGTTGGTTTCCATCAACGAGATGAACGGCAGCACGGTGATTTCCGGGCGGAAATACACCCCGATGGCAATGTGGGTCGGGTTGGCGATGATCATCCGCGAGCTGCGCACGTCGGACTTGACCTGCTCCGACAGCAGCTCCCGATGCAAGTCGCGTCGGCGGCCCTTGATTTCGGGATTGCCGTCCTGCTCCTTGTGTTCACGCTTGACCGAGTCCTTGTCCATCATCTGGTCTTTCATGAACAGCCAGTATTCGCTGAGCGCATCGAGCACCACGATCAGCAGCACGCAGCCTAGAAACGCCAACACCAGCACCAGCAGCAAGTGCCCCCAGATCGCGAACAGATCCGGTGCCTGGGCAAACAATTGAGCAAACAGCAGTTGCCGCTGCGTGATCCAGACAATCCACAGCGCCATGGCAAAACTGCCCAGGTACAACAGCGCTTTGACCGTGTCCTTGACCGTGCGCAGGCTGAACAGTTTTTTGAAGCCATTGATCGGGTTCAACGCCCCGAGGTTCAGCTTCAGGGCTTCGCTGGCCAGGGCAAAACCGCTTTGCAGCAACGCCGGCAATGCACTGGTCAAGACGCACACCAATAGCAACGGCAACAACGCCTTGAGCCCGACGACCACCAGAATCGCCGAGTACTTTTGCAGGTCGGCGTCAAAATCGCTGGCGATGATGCGCCGGTAGACCTCCATGACCTCCAGCAGCGAACTGTTGAACACCATGTAGGTGATACCGCACAGGGTCAGGCAGGTGACCACCAGATCCTTGGCCTTGAATGTCTGCCCTTTGCGTGACGCATCCCGCAGTTTCTTTGGGGTGGGCTTCTCAGTCTTCGACGCGCTGGACGACATCGCCACCCTCCCCGTCGCTCACCAGATAGTGCTCCAGTGCTTCGGATTTGCTGCCCATGCGCAGGACTTCATCGGGCAGGTGCACGCCGAAATACAACATCAGCACCACCAATGCCACCAGGCTCTTGACCGTCAGCGACACCGAGAACGCGTTCATTTGCGGTGCGTACCGCGAGAGCAGGCCCAGCAGTGCTTCGCTGACTAACAGCGTCGCCACCACCGGTGCGCTGATCACCAGGGTTTTACTGACCAGTGCATCCAGCAAGCTGAACACCGCTTGCAGGTGTATCTCGCAACCCGTGACCGGTGCGCAAATGCGGTAACTGTGGCCAACGGTTTCGAGCATCAGCAGCATGCCGCCGCCTTCGAGATAAACCGCAGCGGCGAACAATTGGAGGAAATTCGCCAGCTCCGATGTATCGACGCCGTTGGCCGGGTCCACCGTACTGCTGAGCATCGCGCCGCGCTGGTTGTCGATCAGGTTGCCCATGGCGTGCAACACCCAGAACGGCCAACACAGCAGGCAGCCCAGCAGGACGCCAATGCCGGCCTCTCGCAGCAACAAGCCAAAGAATGCCAAGCCGTCGAGGCGCGGCAGCGGCTCGCCGACATAGCTCCAGAACCCCAACGCCACCAGCACGATGACGGCCTGACGCGCAGGCCCGGTCAGCACGCCGCTGTTGAGAAACGGCAACATGAAAAAAATCGGTGCCAGCCGTGCAAACCCAAGGATCGCGGCAGCGAACAGCGCGTACAGATCGAAAAACAGCGTCACCGACATCGGTCTAGCCCAATGCCAGACGGATGACTTCACGACTGAAATCGAGCAGGGTTTCGCCGTACCAACCCGAAAGTAGAAACAGGCACGCCGCCACCGACAGCAACTTGAATCCGAATGGCAGTGTCTGCTCCTGCAACTGGGTCACCGTCTGAATCAACCCGACCACCAGGCCCACCACCGTGGCAACAATGATCGGCCAAGCGACCATCAACAGAATCAGGTACAGGGTTTTATTGCCGGCGTAGACCAGATCGTTCATGTCGACGCCCCTATGCCAGCAAAGTCAGGTACTGCTTGACCAGACCGGTCGACAGCAGCGCCCAGCCATCCAGCGCGACAAACAACACCAGTTTGATCGGCACCGAAATGATCACCGGGCTCATCATCATCATGCCCAGCGCCAGCAGGATGCTGGAGATCACCAGATCGACGATCACGAACGGCAAGTACAGATAAAAGCCGATCTTGAACGCGCTTTTGATTTCACTCAGCGCATAGGCCGGCAACAGCGAAAACAAGGAGGGCGTGAGTTGTTCATCGGCCGGCAGGCTTTCCTCGGAATCACTCTGAACCGCTTGCGCACGCTCGAAGAACAGGGCCAGTTCGGGGTCGGTGTACTTGCGCAGGTAATCCTTGTACCCACCCAGGCCGTTCTCGGCAAAGTTCACCACCGACTCGATATCGGTGAAGGCCACCGCTTCTTCCTTGTAGTAGCCGTAACCCTGCTTCATGACCGGCGTCATCACGAAAATCGCCAGCATCAAAGCGATCGCGTTAAGCGTCATGTTCGACGGCACCTGCTGCAATCCCAGCGCGTTGCGCACGATGACAAACACGATGGAAAACTTGATGTAACAGGTTCCGGCGGCCACCAGGAAAGGCAGGAGTGACGCGAACGCCAGCAGCGCAATCAGCGAGACGTCATTCATCGCAGCTGTTCCGATAAGGGGTTGCGATAGACCTCGAGCAATTCCACCCCCAACTGATCGTCCAACTGCACCAGTTCCCCGCGGGCCACGCGCTTGCCATTCGCGCGAACCTCGATGTGCCGGGCGGCATCGGTCGCCAGCGGAATGAGTTGACCATCGATGATCTGTGACAGCGTGCCCAGGTCGATCTCATGAGTGGCGAGCAAAAACTCCAGGCGCAAGGGCAAAGCACCGAGTTCGACGTCCGAGTCGGCCTGCTCACCAGCCTGTTGATTTGAATCGGCAACCGTCGATTGCATGTGTAACCCCTCTTCAGTGAACGTGAATACGCCGATGCATTGATCGGCCAACAGACACCGGTCTGTCCGGTGGGTGATGCGCAGGACGTCGCCCTGCCCCAGCTGCACTTGATGCAGATGGCTGAAGCCCAGCATCAGCTCCAGGCACAGCGGTAAATCGCTCAGCCAGGATCCGGGTTGCAAGGGGCTCTTTGCGGGGCGTGGCGGTGGCAACTGCGTCAACCACACTCGCCCGTGAGCCGTGTCGAGCCAGGGCAAATCGTGCGTCGGCAGTTCGGTCGGCTCGATCAATTCGATGTCGGCCAACGATTGATAAGGCAGCTCGTCAATCAGCGGAAAAGGTCGCGCAACTGCCCGGAACAATTCGACGATGCTCGTCAACGGGCACTCGACGATCAGCAACGAGCGCAACTGCGGTAACGCGTGTTCCAGCCAGTCGCGAGCCAGGATCAGCCCCCGCCACTCTCCTTCATCGCTACGCGCGCAAAACCGCAAGTAGCCGGACCGCCGGTCCGGCCTGCCCACGCCTGCACCCTCACCGGCGCGGCGCCAGCGTTGAACCGCTTGCGTGCGGGCGTGCGCCGAAGCGTCGACGCGGCGCAACGTCAGCGCTCTCATGCTGGTAGTTCCTGCTGTTCGGTCTGCTCTTCATCCGGCTGCTGCTGCGAACCCTGATGTTGCTGCTCGCCCCCCGTATCGGTCAGCCGCCAACCGGGATCCCGGGCCAGTTCAAAAGGTGCCTTGAGTTGTTCGAAGACCAAGCTGTTGCTCGGGCTGAGTTGCAGGTTTTGAACGGGTTCGTCGGGCCCTCGGGTGATTGTCACTTGCCCGCTGGCGGTGCCTTTGTTGAAGGGAACCTGCAGCAGGCCGCGGCTTGAGCCGGGCAGCGTTTCGATCATCACGTCGAGAGCTGGCTTGGGTATTGGCATCGGGGGCAAGGGGATGGAAACCGGTGCCGCCGCAGGTGCATGGCGCACGGTATGAAGGTTCATCAACGCTTCGGGCAATGGTGTCTCGGCGGCGAAGGTTATCGGAGGGCTGACGTTGGCTGCGCGCTCGACGGGCAGCGGTTCAGGCGTGGTTGAAGGCGCTTCGGTGGGGCCTCGCGGTGAAGCCTGGGGATTGATCGGTGCCTGTGCGGCCACTTTCGCGAGCAACTCCGCTCCCACATTGGAATGCGTTTCTCTGCGGGAGCGCGCCTGTGCTTCCAAATTGGAATGCGTTTCCCTGTGAGATGGACGGTGCGACGATTCGACCTGCTCGCGATGGCGTTCGACCAGACCGCAACGACCTGAAACTTGAACGCCCACAGGGACCAACGCCTCGAATCGCTGACGCACAATCAACGTCGCTAGCAAATCCAGCACACCTTGCGGCAGTTCATCTTCTTGTGCCGGTACAAGTGCATCGCGCAGTTCATCCGCAGAATCCTCGGTAGCAGGTTCCAGCGTTAGAGCCGGTCCCGGTGAAATCGTAGAAACCCCCTTCATCGCCGTACTCCAGTCATCTCTTCTATCTCCCTTTCTTCCCGGCGCACTTGCTCAAGTCGTTGCGCGCGCAACAGGTGCTGCACCGACCGTTGGTATTTGTCGTGTTTGCGCTGCAGACAACGCAGTTGCTCGCGTTGTGCTTGCAACGAGTGCTCAAGCTGCCTGCACTGCTCCTCTACGCGGTCGCGCTCAAGGCGCACCAGATCAATCTGCCGCCGGATGACCGCCTGGGTTCGCAGCAGCGCCAACAACTGCCCGTGATCCAGAACGAAATCGATGGCGCGATGGCTGGCCAGCAGGCTCTGCAGCGATGCCTCTTGCCCCTCGAAACCGGCGAGTTCCCCCCGCAGCGGCTGCAACTGTTGTTGTGCGCGCAGAACAGCCTGCTCACCGCGTTGCTGACGGAACTGGCTGAACGCCAACAGGCGTAGCCGGTCAGGCAATGAGTTCATTCAGGCTCCGCAGCGTTTCGTCAGGTTCGCTGCATTCGTCCGTCGGCTGACGCAGCCAGTGGTTCAAGGCTTCGCGGCGCTGCAGGGCCTGGTCGTTGGCGGCATCGGCGCCCTGGGTGTATTCGCCCATGTCGAGAAAAATCTGCAACTGCTCCAGCCGTGTCAGCGTTTCCCGGGTCGACGCGGCCAGTTGCTGCACCTGCGCGCTGGTGACTTGCGTCGCCACGCGACTGATGCTGCGCAAGACATCGATCGCCGGGTAATGACCTTTGGCCGCCAGGGCCCGACTGAGGTAAACATGGCCGTCGAGAATGGAGCGAATCTCCTCGGCGATCGGGTCCGGCTCGTCGTCACTCTCCAGCAGGACCGTGTACCAGGCCGTAATGCTCCCGGAAGCCGTCACACCAGGTCGCTCCAGCAAACGCGGCAAAGCATCGAACACCGACGCCGGATAGCCGCGCCGCGCCGGCGCTTCACCCGCGGCCAGGGCCAGGTCGCGACGAGCGCGGGCGTAACGGGTCAACGAGTCCAGCAACAGCACGACACGCTGGCCCTGGTCGCGAAAATACTCGGCGATGGCTGTCGCCTGCAGGGCCGAATTGCAGCGATCCACGGAGGAAAAATCCGACGTGGCAAACACCACCACGCAACGTGATCGCTTTGTTGAGTGGCGCAGATGTTCAATGAACTCCGTTACTTCACGCCCGCGCTCGCCGATCAGGCCAATGACGAATACGTCCGCATCGGTGTGGCTGATCAGCATATTGATCAACGTTGTCTTGCCGGACCCGGCCGCGGCGAAAATGCCGATGCGCTGACCGACACCGCAGGTCAACAAGCCATCGATAACGCGAATGCCGGTGCTCAGCGGCTCTGCGACCGGGCGACGCTGGTGGTACGACGGCGGGGCGGCATCCACCGGATAATCCTGTTGCTCAACGGCTGTCGACGGTGCCAGTCGCTCAACGATATTGCCCTGGGGATCGACCACGCTGCCCAGCAGCGCATCGCTGCAGCGCAGGCGCAATGTCGAACCCGTCGGGACAATCATCGACTCCCTGGACAATCCTTTGGCGTCGCCGAGCAAACTGAGCAGGACGGCGCCGGGTTTGAAGCCGATGACTTGCGCCCTGGCCGCCACGTGCGGCGAACGCCAATGGCGACGCACTTCGCAGACTTCACCGACCACCACATTGTCCAGCGCCGCTTCGATCAAAGGACCGCTCAAGCGCAAGGGATGGGCAGCATGCCGTTCCAACCGGGCGCTCATCGGCGCAGCAGTTCGCACAGCGTTTCAATCGACTGCACAAAAGCATCCAGGGCTTGGGCGAAATGCTCGGCGTCACCCAGGGCGTGGTCGTTGGCCATCAAGCGCAGTTCGAGCTGCCCCTGGACTTCGCACAGGTGCAGTTGGCCAGTGCGAGAAAAAGCATTGCCCTCCAGCAAGAACTGCATCAATTCGAAGGCGCAATGGTTCATGACGCTTGAGGTCGCCTGTGCGACTGCGGCCCAGATCCACACATCGCCCGCTACCACGGCCACGTTGACACTGGGCAGGTTTTTCATCTGCATTTCAATGGTGCTGTGGCTGTCGAAATGCCCTATCTGGCTGTCCACGCAGCCACTGTGTCGCAGGGCTTCACGCAGCAGGTCGGCAATATCGGGCTGTCTCATTTACAGGTTTCCTCAGAGGGTCTTGATGACATTGACCGAGATGGTCTCGGAGATTTCGCCGAACGACATCACGTCCAGCTCCCGGAATCGCCCCTCGATCAGTTTCTTGATGTAGCGCCGCACATCGACCGAACACAGCAACACCATGTCTTTGTGCGCAATGTGCAGGCTGTCCAGGCCGACACTCAGGCGGTCCATCAGCTCTTCCGACTCTGCCGGCTCCAGGTTGATGAAACTGCCGCCCGAGGTTTGCCGGATGCCCCGGCGTACCACCTCTTCGAATTCCGGCGACAACAGCAGGACGCGCAAGTCATTGCCGTGGGCGAATTTGTTGCTGATGTAGCGCGCCATTGCTCCGCGAACGTGCTCGACCAGCGCCAGCACGTCCTTTTCCCGCGACGCCCAATGGGCCAGCGACTCCAGGATCAGCTTCATGTTGCGCACGGAAATGCGTTCGCCGATCAGGCGCTGCAACACCTCGGCGATCTTCTGCACCGTGACGTGGCGATACACTTCCTTGAGCAGATCGGGGTATTTCGCTTCCATTTCGTCGAGCAGTTGCTTGGTCTCCTGCACACCGAAAAACTCCTGGATATTGCGCGCCAGCAACGTGACCAGGCAGCGGTAGCACTCCTCGTCCGCGGGGCGCAGTTGATAGCCCAACTGTTGCACTCGCTCCTTGTCTACGGCGTTGACCCAGACGCCGCCCAGGCGATTGCTGTCGTTGCCGCGCACCAGGGCAAAACCCAAAGGTTCAAGGTCTGGCGAATAGTCGAGCAGGCGCCAGTGATCGAAATGGATATCGAACTGCTCGGCACGCACTTCATTGATCAGCACCGCCACTTGATGAGCCGGCAACGCCTCGCTGGCGCGTACCTGCGGTTCGGGTATCCGCAAGCCGTAGTCGACGAAAAACTGGCTGCGAAAGCGCGCCGCCCAACGGGCTTTGCTCAGCGCACCCAGTTGCGACGTGGGCACCAGCAGCATCAGGGCGATGGTTTCGGTGGCGATGTTATCGACGTCATCGAGCAATCCCGCCCCGGTTTGCAGCGCGTCTTGCTCCGTGGCGGCAGCACGGTTTTCACCGTCGCCGGTTAACCTGGAGGCCTTTCGATGCCGGGTAAACACCACCAGCGCCAGCATCGCGGCGATGGGCAGAAACGTCATCAACGGGAAACCGGGGAGCAGACCGACCCCCACCGCCAGCAGCGCAGTGACCCCCATCACGAATGGATTGCCGAGCATCTGGGCCAGCATGTTGCGCCCCAGGTTGCTGTCGTCGCCGTTGACCCGGGTCACGATGAAGCCGGCGCCGATGGCGATCAGCAGCGCTGGAATCTGTGCGACCAGGCCATCGCCGATGGTCAGCAATGTGTAGGTCGACAAGGCTGTGGACATGTCCATGCCCATTTGCCCGACACCGATGGCCATGCCGCCGATGAAGTTGACGAAAATAATGATGATGCCGGCGATCGCATCGCCCTTGATGAACTTCATCGCGCCGTCGAAGGAGCCATACAACTGGCTTTCACGCTCCAGCACGCTGCGTTTTTCCTTGGCTTCTTCGGCCGTGATGGCGCCTGCCTTGAGGTCGCCGTCGATGCTCATCTGCTTGCCGGGCATGCCGTCCAGCGAGAAGCGCGCCGCGACTTCGGCGACCCGCTCCGAGCCTTTGGTGATCACGATGAACTGAACAATGGTGACAATCGAAAAGATCACGAAACCCACCACCAGGCTTTCGCCGATCACGAACTCACCGAAGGACGCGATGATCTCACCCGCATCGGCCTGGCTCAGGATCAAGCGGCTGGTACTGATCGACAGCGCCAGGCGAAACAGCGTGGTCAGCAGCAGCAACGCCGGAAACGTCGAGAAGCTGAGGATGCGTTCGATGTAGAACGACCCCATGAACACCAACAGCGAAATGACAATGTTCAGGCCGATGAGAAAATCCACCAGCACCGTCGGCAGCGGAATGATCAGCATGGCGATGATCATCACCATGAGGGTCAGGATCAGCAGCTCCGGGCGAGCGCCGACGTTGCGCAAAAACACATTGAGCATGGCAGTCAGCTCCGGGGAAAAGTCATGAGCAACCGCCGGGACGACGCTGTTCGATACATTCGTGGGCGTAGGCAACGTCGGCCAGCAGCGAAAACTGTTGCGCCAGGCGCAGCGGCGCCTCTTCGTCGGCAAACAGTTGCAACGGCAGTTGCAGGCTGAACCGGCGCACCGTCTGCAGCAGCGTCGAGCGCTCACGGTGCAGGCTCAACAGCACGCGCTCACCGAGCACGCCGAGCAACAACTGGTCGAGCTCATCGGGCCAGGTCAACAGGCCGAACAGGAACAACAGCCAGTCGGATTCATCGGGGTTGTGCTGACGGATCAGTTCATCGCGCAGCAGGCCGCCGATGAACAGGCCGTCGGCTGAACGCAGGCGCTTGAGGTCATTCAGCCGGACCAGCAGTTGGCCAAACTCTGTGCGCGAGCAACTTGGATCCTGGGCGCTGATATCGGTGAGCAGCGCCGCTTCGATGAAGGCCAGCACATTCGTGCGTTGCGGTGGGCCGTACAGGGCAATCCAGTCCTGATAACAGCTGACCGGCCCTTCATCGGACTCGAGAAAATCCCGGTACGTTTCGCGCAACAGCGCGGCGCGCACGGCCATGCTCTTACCGAACATTCTGGCCTTGAGCGCGGCATTGATGCCGGCGTTCATGCGTTTGGGGGACGCTTGGGCGACCACCGTCTGCAACAGCGTTTCGAGCCGCTGACGGGTGCTTTTCTCGAGCTTTTTACGGCGCAACAGTTCTCGCAGCACCAACGCCAGGTCGCTGTCATCGGCAAACAGCTTGCGCGCCATTTGCAGCAACCAGCTGACGGGTTTGTCGGCGAGCCGCGCCAGGCTGAGGATCTGCCGCACCTTGGGCACGGTGTCGTCGTCCAGCACCCTTTCGAAGTTGTCGGTCAAGGTGTCGGACTTCAGTTCGAAATGCCGCCGGCCACGAAACTGCGCCAATGCCGCCGACATTTCATCGCTGATCTGCACGAAACGCTGCATAACGGCAGCCGTGCCGCTTTCGTCGAGATCAGTGTCCACCGTTGCCTGTGACTGCGGATGCTCTGCGGCCTTCTCGGCATTCAGCCGCGCCTGGGCCGCTCGCCCGCCGGTGGAAATCGCCGGCAGGATCATTTTATGGCCGCCCGAAAATAGGAACGGCGCAACCGTTCGTGCTGTTCCGGGGTCAGCAACTGTGGAGCCGGTTCAACGGCGTTCGGCTCGAGCGTGTCGCGAATTTCCTTGGGTTGAATCAGGAACACCCGCACGGTATTGGCCGAGCGGTTCTGTCGATAACTGAACAGCCGACCGACCCAAGGAATCGACCCCAGCACCGGAATCCGGCCGATCTGTTCGCTGTGGTCATCGCGGGTAAAACCGCCCACCAACAGGCTCTTGCCCGGCGGCACTCGCGCTACGGTGCTGATCCGGGTGCGGCCGACCGTCGGCAGAGCGCTCGGTCGCTCGCCCTGGCCCGGGTTCTCGATTTCGTTGCCGTCTTCGATATTGAGCGACATTTCAATCTCGTCCGCCTGGGCGAAACGCGGCAATACGCTCACCAGCGTGCCGTAGGTCACATGCTGCAAATCAACACTGCGCTCGCCCACCAGCGGCGCATAAAAGGTGCGGTTATTGTCGAAAATAGCCGGCACATTTTCCTGGGTCAGGATCACCGGTCGCGACACCACATTCGCCCGACTCGTGCGCTCCAGCGCCATGACCTGGGTGACGAACGACGCACCGTCAAGCGTGGTCGCGGAGCCAGCGTTGAGCGAGGCGCTGAATTTTCCGCCCGAATTTACGACGCCTTGCCAATTGACGCCCAACTGATTGAGTTCATCCTTGTGCAGATCAATGATCCACAACGACAACTCCACGTGACGTTTGGGCGTGTCCAGCGCGCTGACCAGGTTCTCGATAAAGCGCACCTGCTCGGGCAACCCCTTGACCAGCAGGCTGTTGGTGTCGGGATAGGCCACGACCCGAATGTTCCCGGCGGCCGTGTCGCGGGCAATAATTCGCGGCGCGGAGGGGTCCTGACCCGAAGGCCCGGTCGCCAGGCCTTCCAGTGGAAACGCCGGCATCAAGCCTGGCGGTCGTTGTGCCGGGACTTGCGCCACCGCAGACTCGACGCCATTTTTTTCGCCACGCAGCAAGGCCTCAATCACGGTGGCCAGCCCGGGAATCGTCACCTTGTCATCACGCAACTCGTATTTACGGTCGCTCACAAAGGTGTTTCGCACCTGGATAACGCCGATCTGCTGCTTGCCCAGCAACAGTTCCGAGCGCTGGTTATCCATCAACCCGGCCGCTTGCGTGACCAGATCGACATACATCGGCGGGCCGGACACATGGAACGTACGCAAACCATCGTGACGCAACGGATAACGCCGATCGTGCAACCCGGAACGTTCCAGGAATGCCTGAAGCTTCGCCACGGTCAGGGTCTGCAGCGATACCATCGAGCTTTTGAGTTCCGGGGCGTCATACAGATAAATCGCCTGACCATCGCTGTACCAGATAAGCCCCATTTGCGCGCTGACTCGCTCAAAGGTGCGTTGCGGCGCGAGCAGGTCGAACGTACCGGAAATCCGCTTGGCCGCAGCGGCCTTGCTGACGATGACCGGCTTGCCCAACGATCCGGACAGCTCACTGAAAAAAGTGCGCGCGCTTTGTTCACGGGCCTCGAAATCATAGGTAGCGGCCGGTGCGGCAAAGGGTGCGAGCAGCAACACCGTAGTCAGGCAGACGGGCAAAAGGGATAAGGGCAACGATCGGCGTTTCATCGGTTCACTTGCCTGGAAGGTAGGTAATGTCGGCGAGGCTGCTGGGCGTGAACCCCACCAGTTCGCGGATCTCCTTGGAGAAATGCGAAGAAGAGGCAAAACCGAATTCCAGCGCGACCTCTGTCAGCGAGCAGTCCCGCAGACTCATGTTCAACAGCGCCTGAGCCGTGCGCCAGCCGCGCAACGCAGGCTTGGCGGCACTGCCCAGCGCCTGTCGGCACAATCGACGAAAGTGCGACACGGAAACACCATAGCGTTGCGCCAGGTCACTCAGTTTTTCACTGCGGGTGCCCTGCTCCAGCAGGAATCGCACAAGCCCGTAGCTCTCGGTATGACGCAGCACGCCGGCGAAAGCCTGAAAAGCCGAACCGCCACCCATGGCCTGCGCGATGTACCAGCGTTCCAGTGCGCCCTCCGACCGAACGGTCTCGTACGTCACCGGCAACATCGCCCACGGAGCATGGCGTGGTCGCTGGCCCGTCAACGCATCACTCAAGTCGATAAAGACCTGCAATTTCACCAGCAGGGTTTCGGACAGCGGCAGCACTTGCACACAGCCGCCGCGCATTTGCAGAGTCTCGCTGACCGCGACCAGCCCTTCCCAGCCGCCGGGCAACCGATGGCACTGCGTCGACCCCAGCAGGTCGGTCGATTCGCTGACACGCAGATGCAACATGCGCTCGCCGGAACGAGCATCCGGGAATGTGGTGGCACGAAGTGATTCGGTTTGCACGCCAACCTCCTTTGCAGCCTGACGATGAAGGGTCGGCAGGATGAAAGAGCGGGCGCGGGAAGTCCTGATGGAAAGCTGATGAAACCCGGGATGGCATATGCCTTGCACCCTCATTGACATCAGCACTCATTCCAACGGCGGGATGAGTCGAAAGACAAAGGCGTCGTCACCTGGCCTTGCCCTGGCAAGCAGCCAGGTACGGCGCTTTTTTTTGGAAGGTGTTTAGCCATGAATGAAACCACAGCCGGCCCATTGGCCTGGGTCAATGGCAGCGATGCCCCGGAAAAGACTGAAATCAACCTCGGTTTCATGGCCCTGAGCGACTGCGCCTCGGTGGTGGTCGCGGCCACGCAGGGTTTTGCCCAGCCTTACGGCCTGACCCTTAACCTCAAGCGCCAGTCCTCCTGGGCCAACCTGCGGGACAAACTGGTCAGCGGCGAACTCGATGCCGCCCACAGCCTTTACGGCCTGATTTACGCCGTGCACCTGGGCATCGGCGGCGTCGCGCCCACCGACATGGCGGTGCTCATGGGCCTGAACCAGAACGGCCAGAGCATCAACCTTTCCCATGGCTTGCAGGCGCTGGGCGTGACCGGTCCTGAAGCACTGGACCGCCACGTGCACCAAACTCGCCCAAAACTCACCTTTGCCCAGACATTTCCGACCGGCACCCACGCCATGTGGCTGTATTACTGGCTGGCGAGCCAGGGCATTCATCCGTTGCACGACGTCGACAGCGTGGTGGTGCCGCCACCGCAAATGATCGCGCACCTGCAAGCGGGCCGTATCGACGGGTTCTGCGTCGGTGAGCCCTGGTCCGCCAGCGCCGTGAAACAGAATCTCGGCTTCACAATGGCGACGAGCCAGACCATCTGGCCCGACCACCCGGAAAAAGTCCTCGGTTGCACCCGCGCGTTCGTCGAGCAATACCCCAACACCGCCCGGGCGCTGGTGATGGCGATTCTGGAAGCCAGCCGCTTCATCGAAGAAAGCGTCGAGAATCGCTGCAGTACCGCGCAGCTGTTAAGCGCCGCGGATTACCTCGATGCACCGCTCGATTGCATCAAGCCACGCCTGCTTGGCGAGTACGACGACGGCCTCGGCAATCGCTGGCAAGACCCGCACGCATTGCGCTTCCACGCAGGCGGCGACGTTAACCTGCCTTATCTGTCCGATGGCATGTGGTTCATGACCCAGTTCCGTCGCTGGGGCTTGTTGCGCGACGACCCGGACTACCTTGCGGTGGCTCGTCAGGTCCAGCAGCTAGACTTGTATCGAGAGGCGGCGACCGCCGTCGGTGTTGCCTCGTCGAGCCATGAAATGCGCAGCAGCCAGTTGATCGACGGCAAAATCTGGGACGGTTGCGACCCGGCCGGTTATGCCCGCAGTTTCAAGCTGCACGCCATGAGCGACAGCTCGCCCCTACTCGCCAGCCGCTGACAGGAGACTGCGAACATGTTGCGTATCCTGCTGATCAACGACACCGCGAAGAAAGTCGGCCGGCTGAAAGCGGCCCTGACCGAAGCCGGATTCGAAGTGATCGACGAATCCGGCCTGACCATCGACCTGCCCGCACGCGTCGAAACGGTGCGTCCGGACGTGATATTGATCGATACCGAGTCACCGAGCCGCGATGTGATGGAGCAAGTGGTGCTGGTGTCCCGCGACCAGCCGCGGCCGATCGTGATGTTTACCGACGAACACGACCCCGACGTGATGCGCCAGGCGATCAAGTCCGGGGTCAGCGCCTACATCGTCGAAGGCATTCATGCACAACGCTTGCAGCCGATTCTCGACGTGGCCATGGCACGCTTCGAAAGCGACCAGGCCCTGCGCGCCCAACTGCACGCCCGCGACCTGCAACTGGCCGAGCGCAAGCGCATCGAACTGGCCAAAGGGTTGCTGATGAAGATGAAAGACTGCAACGAGGAAGAGGCCTACACCCTCATGCGCCGCCAGGCCATGAGCCGCCAGCAGAAGCTGATTCAGGTGGCCGAGCAGATTATTGCGATGAGTGAGCTGCTGGGCTGAGACTTCGTGGCTCCTTTGATGGCCCCTTCGACTTGCTCGCGAAGGGCAGCGACCCGGTCTCAAATTGTTGGCACAGATCTCGCTAAGTAATCCACACAGGTAACCAACGGCGGTTGCCCCACCTACGACAAAGACGTCGCTCACCTCATTTGCCCATGGCGAATCCGGTGGCGGCGTTTTTTTGTTTTGGCCCCACAGCCCGGGGCCGGTGGTGCGGCCGTTGCGGCGCCCCACCTGCAAGCTCATGACTCCTTCTCGAGACGACTCACAGCTGAGGTGTGCAATGAATTCAAGCTTCTGGAAATCCGGCCATACCCCGACACTGTTCGCGGCCTTCCTCTATTTCGACCTGAGCTTCATGGTCTGGTACCTGCTCGGCCCTTTGGCGGTGCAAATCGCCGCCGACCTGCACCTGACCACGCAACAACGCGGCATGGTGGTGGCTACGCCGATTCTGGCCGGTGCCATATTGCGCTTCATCATGGGCATGCTTGCAGATCGCCTGTCGCCGAAAACCGCCGGGCTGATCGGCCAGGTGATCGTCATCTGCGCCCTGTTCGGCGCCTGGAAACTCGGCATTCACAGTTACGAACAGGCGCTGCTGCTGGGCCTGTTCCTCGGCATGGCCGGCGCGTCTTTCGCCGTGGCGCTGCCGCTGGCTTCGCAGTGGTATCCGCCGCAGCATCAAGGCAAGGCCATGGGCATCGCCGGTGCCGGTAACTCGGGCACCGTGCTTGCGGCCCTGATCGCCCCGGTGCTGGCCGCCGCGTTTGGCTGGAGCAACGTGTTCGGCTTCGCCCTGATCCCGCTGATCCTGACCATCATTGTCTTCGCCTGGCTGGCCAAAAACGCACCTGAACGGCCGAAAGCCAAATCGATGTCCGACTACTTCAAGGCCCTGGGCGACCGCGACAGCTGGTGGTTCATGTTTTTCTACTGCGTGACCTTCGGCGGCTTCATCGGCCTGGCCAGCGCCCTGCCCGGCTACTTCAACGACCAATATGGCCTGAGCCCGGTCACCGCCGGTTACTACACCGCAGCCTGCGTGTTTGGCGGCAGTCTGATGCGCCCGTTGGGCGGTGCACTGGCCGACCGATTTGGCGGGATTCGCACGTTGCTGGCGATGTACACGGTGGCGGCGATCTGCATCGCGGCGGTGGGTTTCAACTTGCCGAGTTCCTACGCGGCGCTGGCACTTTTTGTGTGCACCATGCTTGGTCTGGGTGCGGGTAACGGCGCGGTGTTCCAATTGGTCCCGCAACGTTTCCGTCGTGAAATCGGCGTGATGACCGGTTTGATCGGCATGGCCGGTGGCATCGGTGGTTTCGCCCTCGCCGCAGGCATGGGCGCGATCAAGCAAAGCACCGGCAGCTATCAACTGGCCCTGTGGTTGTTCGCCAGCCTCGGCGTCCTCGCCTGGTTCGGTCTGCACGGCGTGAAACGTCGCTGGAGAACCACCTGGGGCTCGGCAGCCGTCACCGCGGCACGGGTGTGAGGGCTGAATGAGCCTGCAACTGAGTTTCGCCGAAGCCAGCGCCACGGGTCCACGCGAGGAGAATCAGGACGCCCTGCGCCTGGTCACTCCCGCGCCGGCGCTGGCGGCGAGCAAGGGTTATCTGTTCGCCATTGCCGACGGCGTCAGCCAGTGCGCCGATGGCGGGCTCGCCGCCCGTTCGACTTTGCAGGCGCTGGCGCTGGACTACTACGCCACCCCGGAAACCTGGGGCGTCGCCCAGGCACTGGATCGTTTGCTGCTGGCACAGAATCGCTGGTTGCAGGCCAATGGCGGTGGGCAACCGCTGCTGACCACTGTCAGTGCCTTGGTCATGCGCGGCAGGCGTTTTACCCTGGCGCATGTCGGTGACTGCAGGGTTTATCGCTGGCACGCCGATCAATTGCAGCGGATCAGCGAAGACCACGTCTGGGACCAGCCTGGCATGCAACATGTGCTCAAACGGGCGCTGGGCCTCGATCAACATCTGGTACTGGATTTTCTCGATGGCGAGTTGCGCCTCGATGAAAGTTTCGTACTGCTCAGCGATGGCATCTGGGCCGTGTTGGGTGACACCGCCATTGCGGCGATCCTGCGCGATCAACCGGATCTGCGCAGCGCGGCACAAACCCTGGTGAGTGCAGCGCATCTGGCGGGCAGCCAGGACAATGCCAGCGCGCTATTAGTGCGGGTCGACGCCCTCGGAGAAACGAACATCGGCGATGCCCTGATTCATCTGCAGCAATGGCCATTGCCGCCGCCGCTGAAACCGGGGCAGAACTTTGAGGGCTGGCAGGTCGAAGGAATACTCGGCCAGAGTCAGCAATCGCTGCTTTATCGGGTGCGCGACGCTCAGCAACAGCCCTGGTTGCTGAAAACCTTGCCCGGTGCACTGCGCGACGATCACCTGGCCGGGCAAGCGTTGCTGTCGGAAGAATGGTTTCTCAAGCGTGTAGCCGGTCGGCATTTTCCTGAAGTCCATGCCGCTCTTCAGCGTCAGCATTTGTACTACGTGATGCGTGAATACTCCGGCGCTACCCTGGCGCAACTGAGTGAGCGAAACGCAATGCTGCCGATGGCTCAGTGGCAGGACTTGGCGGAACGTTTGCTGCGGGCGGTCGGCATGTTGCATCGACGGCAGATTCTCCATCGCGACATCAAACCGGAAAACCTGCTGCTGGGGGACGACGGCGAGCTGCGCCTGCTGGACTTCGGCCTCGCCTACTGCCCCGGTCTGTCTGAAGATCAGGCCTCGGCCCTGCCCGGGACCCCCAGCTATATCGCGCCGGAAGCCTTTCGCGGCGACCCGCCTTCCGTGCAACAGGATTTGTATGCGGTCGGCGTGACCTTGTATTTCCTGCTCACAGGGCATTATCCCTACGGCGAAATCGAAGCATTCCAGCGACCGCGGTTTGGTGCACCGGTCAGTGCCAGTCGCTACCGGCCCGACCTGCCCGAATGGATCGCGCTAAGTCTGGAGCGCGCGGTGGCGGCGAATCCGGATGAGCGATATGAAACGGCGGAAGAATGGTTGCTGGTACTGGAACAGGGCGAGCGACGCAGTTTGAGTGTGCGACCAAAGCCTTTGCTGGAGCGCGAGCCGGTGAAGGTCTGGCGGACGTTGGCGCTGGGCTCGTTGCTGGTGAATCTGGTGCTGTTGGTTTTGGTGTTTCACGGCTGAACCGAGTCGCGTCCTTCGCGAGCAAGCCCGCTCCCACAGGGGGAACACATTCCAAATGTGGGAGCGGGCTCGCTCGCGAAGACGCAATGACAGCCAACACAAATCCACCGCCAGCCCGCTCCATTAACGGGCACCACGCTTCGATTCGGTGCAAGCGCAACGGTTGATAAAGTGCTCAGGGCCCATAAACCGGCCACCGGACAACTTGGCACAACCGCTGCATTACCTCTCTCAACTTACATAAAGCCCAGCCTTCAACGACGAAGGATGCGCTTCCCGAAATAACGGGACCAGGACAAAGGCGTCCTCGCTAGGCAACTAGCGGGACGCCTTTTTTTGTTTGCGCGAAATGTGTGCCGAGCCCCCCGGAGAACCTGATGAAAAAACTCAAACTGGTGATGATCGGCAATGGCATGGCCGGGGTTCGGACCCTGGAAGAGTTGCTCAAGCTGAGCAACGAGCTGTACGACATCACCGTCTTCGGCGCCGAACCCCATACCAACTACAACCGCATTCTGCTGTCGCCCGTACTGGCCGGCGAACAAACCTTCGAAGAGATCGTGCTCAACGATCTGGACTGGTACCTGGACAACAACATCAAGTTGCTGCTCAACCGCAAAGTGGTGGAGATCGACCGGGTCAAACGCCGGGTCATCGCCGAAGATGGCACCGAAGCCGAGTACGACCGCCTGCTGATCGCCACGGGCTCGACCCCGTTTATCCTGCCGATCCCCGGCAACACCCTGCGCGGTGTGATCGGCTACCGCGACATCGCCGATACTCAGGCGATGATCAACACCGCCAAAACCCACGAGCATGCCGTGGTCATCGGCGGCGGTCTGCTGGGGCTGGAGGCGGCCAACGGCCTGATGCTGCGCGGCATGCAGGTCACCGTGGTGCACAACGGAGAGTGGTTGCTGGAGCGACAACTGGACAACGTCAGCGGCCAAATGCTGCAAACCGCGCTTGAGGCCCGTGGCCTGAAGTTCCGCCTTCGCGAGCAAACCCGGGCCCTGCACGATGCCGGCAATGGCCGGGTCGGCTCGGTTGAGTTCCACAATGGCGACATCATTCCCGCCGACCTGGTGGTAATGGCCGCCGGCATTCGCCCCGCGACCGAGCTGGCGGAAAAGTCCGGCCTCCCCTGCAACCGCGGGATTCTGGTCAGTGACACGATGCAAACCTACGACCCACGGGTCTACGCCATCGGCGAATGCGCCAGCCACCGTGGCATCGCCTATGGCCTGGTCGCGCCACTGTTCGAACAGGCCAGAGTCTGCGCCAACCATCTGGCCCGGCTGGGGTTCGCCACCTACAAGGGGTCGGTGACCTCGACCAAACTGAAAGTCACCGGCATCGACCTGTTTTCCGCCGGCGACTTCATGGGCGGTGAAGGCACCGAAACCATCACCCTCTGCGATCCCATCAGCGGGATCTACAAAAAACTGGTGATTAAAAATGACGTGCTGGTGGGCGCCTGTCTGTACGGCGACACGGCAGATGGCGGTTGGTATGTCCGGCAGATTCGTGAGAACCAGGACATCGCTGAGCGCCGCGATCACCTGATGTTTGGTGAAACCCTGAAGGAAGCCAGCTGATGAACCGCCAGATCACCGCCTCCACTTGCTGCTATTGCGGGGTTGGCTGCGGCGTGCTGATCGAGCATGACGGCGAGCACATCCTCGGCGTCAGCGGCGATCCGACCCACCCGGCCAACTTTGGCAAACTGTGCAGCAAGGGCTCGACCCTGCACCTGACCGGTGACCTCGCGGCCCGAGCGCTGTATCCGGAACTGCGCCTCGGCAAAGGCCTGGCCCGCAGCCGCACCGATTGGGACACGGCCCTCGATCACGCCGCCAGTGTCTTCGCCAAAACCATTGCCGAACACGGCCCGGACAGCGTGGCGTTCTACATCTCCGGGCAACTGCTGACCGAGGATTACTACAGTTTCAACAAACTGGCGCGAGCGCTGGTCGGCACCAACAACATCGACAGCAATTCACGGTTGTGCATGTCATCGGCAGTGGTCGGCTACAAGCGCAGCCTCGGTGCCGATGCACCGCCATGCAGCTACGAAGACCTGGAATCGAGCGACTGCGTGATGATCGTCGGCAGCAACATGGCCTACGCCCACCCGGTACTGTTTCGTCGCCTGGAAGAGGCAAAATCCCGCCGGCCACAGATGAAAGTCATCGTCATCGACCCACGTCGCACCGACACCTGCGACCTGGCTGACCTGCATCTGGCGATTCTTCCGGGCACCGATGTCGCGTTGTTCCATGGGATTTTGTACCTGTTGCTGTGGGAAGACTGGATCGACCGCGACTTCATCCAGGGCCACACCGAAGGGCTCGCCGAACTGAAAGACCTGGTTCGCGACTACACCCCGCCGATGGTTTCGCAGCTGTGCGGGATCAGCGTTGAACAACTGCAAGAATGTGCCGAGTGGGTGGGCACCTCGCCGAGTTTCCTGTCGTTGTGGTGCATGGGCTTGAACCAGTCCACCGCGGGCAGTGCGAAAAACAGCGCGCTGATCAACCTTCACCTCGCCACCGGGCAGATTGGCCGTCCGGGTGCAGGACCTTTCTCCCTGACCGGTCAGCCGAATGCCATGGGTGGTCGCGAAACCGGCAGCCTGTCGAACTTGCTGCCGGGCCATCGCGAAGCGGCCAACGCCGAACACCGAGCAGAAGTGGCAACCTACTGGGGCGTAGACCAGTTACCTGAAACCACCGGGCTCACCGCTATCGAGCTGTTTGAGCAGGTTCGTAGCGGAACCATCAAAGCTCTGTGGATTGCCTGCACCAATCCCGCGCAATCCATGCCGGACCAGACCGCCGTGCGCGCAGCCCTGGAAGCCTGCCCGTTCGTGGTGTTGCAGGAAGCCTTTCGCACCACCGAAACCGCCGCGTTCGCCGACCTGCTGTTGCCTGCCGCCAGTTGGGGTGAAAAGGACGGTACGGTCACCAACTCCGAACGGCGGATTTCCCACGTCCGCCGTGCGATTGTCGCCCCCGGAGAAGCACGCTCAGACTGGGCGATCACGGTGGATTTCGCACAGCGTCTGGAAAAACATCTGCGTCCCGGGCAGGACAGCCTGTTTGCGTTCGAAGCTGCGGCGCAGATCTTCGATGAGTACAAGCAATTGACTCTTGGCCGAGATCTGGACCTGTCCGGCATCAGCCATGAGCTGATCGACCATCTCGGTCCGCAGCAATGGCCCTTTCCTGCAGGCGCCAGCGAAGGTACGGCCCGTCTGTATGTGGACGGCGTTTTCCCGACCGCCAACGGACGCGCCCGGTTCATCGCCGATCCGTATCGCGCCGCCAGAGAACAACGCGATGGGCAGTTCCCGCTGACCCTGATTACCGGCCGCCTGCGGGATCAGTGGCACGGCATGAGCCGCACTGGCACGGCCGCGCAGTTGTTCGGTCATGTGAGCGAAGCCGTGTTGAGCCTGCACCCGGATGAACTGCACCGCCATGGCCTGCAACCGGGTGAGCTGGTCAGCCTGAAAAGCCGTCGCGGCGCGGTCATTGTTGCCGTCGGCAGCGATGACAGTGTGCGCCCCGGCCAGGCCTTCCTGCCCATGCACTGGGGTGATCGCTTCCTGAAGGGGGGTGTCAATTCGATCACCCAACCGGCGTTTGATCTGTTGTCGAAACAGCCTGAACTCAAACACACCGGCGTAAGACTTGACCCGGTAAACCTGCCCTGGAACCTTTTCGTCTTGGTCGAGGGTGATATCCAACAGCATTTTGAGACGCTACGACCACTCTGTGAGGCGTTTTCCTACGTCAGTCTCAGCCTCGCAGGCCGTGAACGCCCTGCGCTGCTCATACGCGCTTCCAGCGCCGCCGCGCCAGATCCGCAATTGCTGCGTGACATCGACCGCTGCCTGAAGCTCAACGACGGGCCAGTACTGGCCTATGACGACCCTCAACGCTCCATCGGTAAACGGGTGCGGATCGAGAACGGCCGAATTACCGCGATTCGTCTCGCCGGCGAAACCCTCGCGCAGCACTGGCTGCAGGATCTTTGGCACGAAGGTCGCGTCGACCAGCAACTGCGACGCTGGCTGCTCGCACCGCTGAGCGCGCCGCCAGGTAACGCCAGCGCGCCGACCGCCGGCACCCGGACCCTGTGCAACTGCAAAAACGTCAGCCAGAACGCAGTCTGTGCCGGCATTCGCCGAGGACTGGACTTGCAAGGTTTGAAACAAGAATTGGGTTGCGGTACGCAATGCGGCTCCTGCGTCCCGGAAATCAAGCGTTTGTTGGCTGCCACCGCGCAGCCGATCGCCGTCATCTCGTGAGGAAAACACTATGAACGCAAAAGTCTGGCTGGTGGGTGCAGGTCCTGGCGACCCGGAATTGCTGACCCTCAAGGCTGTTCGAGCGTTGAGCGAAGCCGAAGTGGTGTTGATCGACGATCTGGTGAACGAAGCCGTGCTTGAGCATTGCCCACAGGCGCGAATCATTGCCGTGGGCAAACGCGGCGGCTGTCGCTCCACGCCTCAGGCGTTCATTCATCGATTGATGCTGCGTTATGCCCGTCAGGGCAAATGCGTGGTACGGCTCAAGGGCGGCGATCCGTGCATTTTTGGTCGCGGCGGTGAAGAGGCGCAGTGGTTGCGCGAGCGCGGGGTCGATGTCGAGCTGGTCAATGGCATCACTGCCGGGCTTGCCGGTGCGACGCAATGCGATATCCCGTTGACTCTCAGGGGTGTGGCGCGGGGTGTGACGCTGGTGACGGCCCACACGCAAGATGGCAGCAGTCTGAATTGGCAAGCCTTGGCTCAAGGCGGCACGACATTGGTTATCTACATGGGCGTGGCGAAGCTGAGTGAAATTCGCGAGCAGTTGCTGATAGGAGGAATGGCGGCGGATACCCCGGTGGCAATGATTGAAAACGCTTCCCTGCCACACCAACGGGAATGTCGCAGCGATCTGACCGCGATGGAAGAGGATGCCTGCGCCTTTGAGCTGAAGAGCCCGGCCATTCTGGTGATTGGCGCGGTGGCCGCCCACACAAGTCACTGTAGGAGCGAGCTTGCTCGCGAAGAACCTGAGAACGCCGCGGCGTGTCAGGCTTAACGCGTCATCGTTGACGACCATCGTCGGAACGCCCGGAGACAAGCTCGCGCCTACAAACGACGTGAAACCCAAATCGCAGACAAAGAAAAGCCCGGCCTAAGCCGGGCTTTTCTCAGAGCTGCGGGCTAATTACTTAGCTTGAGCTTCAACCTGCGCTTCTACGCGACGGTTAACAGCGCGACCAGCTTCAGTTTTGTTGTCAGCAACTGGGCGGGATTCGCCGTAGCCAACAGACTGAACGCGGGACGATTCAACACCGTACTGGTTGGTCAGAACTTGCTTAACGGCGTTTGCACGACGCTCGGACAGTTTCTGGTTGTAAGCGTCAGGACCGACGGAGTCAGTGTGACCTTCAACAGTAGTGGTGGTGGATGGGTACTGCTTCATGAAGTCAGCCAGGTTCTTGATGTCGCCGTAGCTGTTGGTTTTAACAACAGATTTGTCGAAATCGAACTTAACGTCCAGCTCTACACGAACAACTTCAGCAACTGCTGGGCAGCCATCAGCATCAACAGTTACGTTGGCTGGGGTGTCCGGGCACTTGTCAACGTTGTCGCAAACGCCGTCGTTGTCGCTGTCGGAGCAGACTTCAGCCGGTGCTGGAACTGGAGCAGCAGCTGGCTTGGAGCCGCCACCGAAGTTCACACCGATACCGACGCTAGGAGCCCACTCGGTGTCGCCCTGGTCGATGTTGTACTGAGCTTCAACGCCGGCACGAGCGTAGAAGTTGTCTGTGAAGTACAGCTTGGCACCGCCGCCAACGTTGGCGAAGGTGGAACCGTTACGACCACCGCGATCGTTCTGACCGATGCTCTGATCGGAGAAGCCGGCCGAAACGTACGGACGCAGCATGTCGCCTGGGTTGTTGAAGTGGTACAGAGCGTCCAGGGCGGTGTTGGAGCCCTTGATGTTCTTGCCCGACTCGCTACGAACGTTGTGAACTTCGTCGTAGCCCAGACGCAGTTCAACGTCGTCGGTCAGGAAGTAACCAACCGAACCACCGAACAGGTTGCCGTCGTTTTTGAAATCGCGCTGGCTATCGTAATACTCTTTCTTTGCAAAGCCTTCGATTTCAACTGCGCCTTGGCCTTGTGCCAGTGCGCCGAACGAAGTGGCTGCAATAAGAGAACCAATGGCCAAGCCCAAGGTGTTTTTCAGTTTCATCCGTTAAATCCCCATCTGGTGATTGTGAAGCAGTCCCGCAAACCGGGGGACAACTCGGCGGCAAGTCTATCAGAACTTGCCTACACGTAAGAGATATTTGCGCCGAACTAAGTTTCAGCAATACCTGCAAATTTCTCACGCAATTTGTCTAGAGCGCGTTTGTAACGCATTTTTGTTGCACTCAAACCCATGTGCATGATGTCTGCGATCTCCTGAAACTCCAGCTCTGCGACAAATCGTAGCACCAGAATTTCACGGTCAATCGGGTTCACATACACCAGCCAGCGATCAAGTCCGCCCTTCTCCTCGGGTTTCGGCGCCTTCTCTTCAGACGCTTCCTCGAGGGGGTCCAGACTCAAAGCATCCATCAAGCGACGCTTTCGCCGTTCTTTCCGATACTGCGTGATGCACTCGTTGTACGTGATGCTATATAGCCATGTCTTGAACTTCGATTTCCCCTCGAAGTTCTTCAGGCCATACAACACCTTCAACATCACTTCCTGACAGACATCGTCTGCATCGCGATCGTTCCCAAGATACCGTGCACAGACGTTAAATAATGTTCGTTGGTAACGCCGCATCAATTCTTCATAGGCGCGCGTTACGTGAAACAGCTCGGTATGCGAGCGCGCGACCAACTCCTCATCAGAGAGCTCGCGGGGGTCGTAGCGCGTGGAGAGCGTTTGAGCTTTATTCAAAACAAGTCGGGCCGACAGTCAGGTCAATGTCCGCCGCAGCCCCTCGGGGCATTTTGCGGCGGCATACATTAGCAGGGTTTGCCGGGTTAGCGGCTACTCACATGCTGCTCCAGGAGAATCCGATTGGAGAGAGAGACTAGCTCACCCTCATCGGTCAGCAATGTGGTTTTAACCGTGCCGATCTCTTCGATCTGACCTTCGACCTCGCCAACACGCACTTGTTGCCCAACCTGATACAACTCACGCACATAGATGCCCGCAAGAATCTGACCGGCAATTTCCCGGCTTCCCAAACCCATGGCCAGCGCAACCGCCAGACCAACGGTAATCAATACGATCACAATGACATGGTTCAGCAGGTCGGTCTTGACCTCCAACTGGCTGATCGCGACCGAAATACTGATGATAATCACCAGGCCCTGGGCGATTCGCCCCAGCCCAGCGGCGTAATCCAGCCCTACGCCTTCTGCCGCTCCCCGTACCAGCCCATTGGCCAGTTGTGCCAGCAAAACACCCACCAGCAGCACCAGCGCAGCGCCGAAAACTTTCGGCAAATACAGCGCAAGCATGTCCAGCGTAGCTGAAACTCGCTCAAGTCCAAGGGATTCTGCGGCCGAAACCAGAAAAATCAGCAGAACGAACCAATAGACAATTTTGCCAATCAGCGTCGAAATCGGCACTTGAAGGCCGGCCCGGGACAGCAATTTTGTCAGACCGGTACCGCCCATCAGGCGATCGAGCCCAAGCTTGGCGAGCAACTTTGACAGCAAAGTGTCCAAAAGTTTCGCAACGACAAAACCCAACAGCAGCACAACCAATGCGCCGAACAGGTTCGGAATGAAATTCGCAACCTTGGTCCATAACGCAGTCATTGCAGTGACGAGGCTCTGAGTCCAGAGATCAAGTTCCATATTCAATCAGCCTTATCAGCAGTGCGAACGGTAGGTTTACGGTGACGTGAAACCGGCGAAACATGCGCCGATCCGTTATTCAGGGCGATCATCAGCGCGGGCAACCAGCGGCCCAGCAGGCTGAAAAGATCACCGGCGCCGACCTGGCGGTTGGCGGTTTTCAGGACACGCCCGAGGCACGCATCGTCGTCACGGGTGGACGGTGAGGCGTTCAGCATGTCGCGCAAAGACTGTTCAAACGGATCGTGCATACGCACCTCTCGTGATGTCTGTGAAAGACGCGGTCAGATTTGCACGGGTCACATGGCTCATCGTCAGACCCAGCGCAAACGTCGGAATAACCACCACTGCCCCAGTGCCACCGAAACCATCATCAGGCAGGCAATCAGGAAGCCATAAGGGCTGGCAGAGAACGGAATTCCCCCCACGTTGATCCCCAAAAGACCGGTCAGAAAACTCATCGGCAAAAAGATTCCGGTGATGATCCCGAAGCGGTACATCGTGCGGTTCATGCGCACGCTCAAACGTCGGTCTTCAGCCTCCAGGACCAGCCCCACGCGCTCCCGGGTCAACTCCAGCTCCTCGAGATAGCGGGTCAGGCTGTTGTTCAATTCGTTCCAGTAATCGCCGTCATCTTCGACAAACCAGGGTAGTTTTATCCGCGTCAGCTGTCCGAAAATTTCCCGCTGCGGTGCCAGAAAACGTTTCAGCGCAGCCGCCCTTCGACGGATCTGCAAAATGGAGTCATGTTCGGGTGTATACCGTTCGTCGGTATCCAGTTTCTCTTCTTCCTCATCGACCACTTCCGAGAGGCAACCGACCAGATCCTGCACCTTGTTGGTGAGGAACTGAGCCATATAAAGGATGAGTTCGGAGGCAGTTTTCGGTCCTTTGCCTTCGCCGAGCTGCACCAGCAATTCATCGGTGGCACGCAACGGACGCAGGCGCAGGGAAATCACCCGCTGTGCCGAGGCGAAAATCCGCACCGAGACCATGTCTTCCGGTTCGGCCCCCGGATTCAGATTGACCCCGCGCAAAAATAGCAGCAGTTCGCTGTCGGAAAGCTGTAAGAGACGCGGACGGGTGTTTTCTTCGAGCAGCAAATCACAGCTGAATTCACTCAGACCGCTGGATTTGCGCAGCCAGGTCTGGGTTTGCGGGTGACTGCGATCCCAGTGCAGCCACAGGCTTTCATGCGCCTGCAGCTGCAAGTCATCGAGTTCTGTCCGGGCTATCGAACGCGCACCGCCTTTACCATCCAGCACCAGGGCATGCACCAGCCCCCACTGCGCGTTTTCTTCCTCGAACATCCTCACCCCTTTGCTTGGCTCAACGTTTATTCAGGCATCTTCAGTGGGCTTGGCGAGATGATCACGCCGTTATTGTCCGCATAGATGTATTCGCCTGGACGGAACGTCACACCGGCAAAAGTCACCACCACGTTGAGATCGCCGAGCCCGCGCCGGTCGGATTTCCTCGGGTGGCTGGCGAGGGCCTGAACGCCAAGATCGGTCTGCGCGATGATGTCGACGTCGCGGATGCAACCGTAGATCACCAGCCCTTCCCAACCGTTGTTCGCGGCTTTCTCGGCCAGCATGTCGCCCAGCAACGCATGACGCAAGGAACCGCCACCGTCGACCACCAGCACTTTGCCATTCCCCTTGAGCTCGACCTGCTCCTTGACCCGCGAGTTGTCTTCGAAGCACTTGATGGTCACGATTTCGCCGCCGAAGGAATCACGGCCGCCGAAATTGCTGAACATCGGTTCGAGCACCTGCACCAGTTCCGGATAGGCGTCGCACAGGTCAGGCGTGATGTAATGGTTCATCGAGAAACTCCTGTAAAGAGGAAGACAATCGAGGATGTCGTAAAGTGACCGGAAAAGCTCAATGCGTCATATCTTAGCCGCAAGCCGATCAGAGCGAAATGCCCTTGATAGAGCATCAGGCTCAGACTGCCGCCGCCAAATCCGGCTTGTCTCCCGACAACGGGGTGTGCTGATCCGCCAACCAGCGCGCCACCAATGGCCAGACCTCAGTCTGCGCCGCTTTGCTGACGAGCATTTCCACGTGACCGAAGTTGTCGCCAAAGCCCTGCTCACGACCGAGGTTGATGAATTGCTTGTGCTCGGAGCCAACCTGGTCAAATAACTTGCGGCAGGCCCACGCAGGGTCCTGGTGGTCGCCTGCCGCACTCACCGCCAGTACCGGCAAGCGGACTTCGGCCAATCCGGCCCACCAGTCCTTGTCGGCATCGCCAAAGCGCCCGAACAGACCGTACCAGCGCATGCTTTCCAGGGCCAGGCCAATCGGCTCGTCCTCCGGGCCGCGCTTGAGCCGTGAACCGGATAGCTGGGCGAAACGCTTGAGAATGAAGCGCCCGCTCCACTCGACCGGCGGGATCTTCAACGGCCAGTAGGTGCGGCTGACTTGCGTACCAAAGAACGCCGCAGAGGCCACAACCGGTTCGCCGATGTACTCGCCACCGAGCGCCGCCGCCAGGGTAATCCCGCCCAGCGAATGGCCGATCCAGTGCGGCACCTGGCCGCTCTGCTCACGCACGAACGCGCCAATGGCCGGCAGATCGTAACGAGCGTAGTCGGAGACGCGGTTTTTACGGTAGTTCTGGTTGCGCTGGGACAGGCCATGGCCGCGCATTTCCGGAATCCATACATCGAACCCCAGGCGAGCCAGGTAAGCCCCGAGTCCCAGCCCCTTTGGAGAAAACCAGAAGCGCCGGTTGGAAAAACTGCCGTGCAACAGAATCACCGGCACGCCCCCGTGCGCGGGCGCATCCGCCATGCCTAAACGGGTCACCGCCAACTCCACAGTGCCATCAGGACTGTTGCCGGGTTTCAAACGATAGACGTCTTCGCTCAGATCGCCGCGCCGCTCGGCGCTGATCAGGGCGACAGGAAATAGGTTGCTGCTGCTTTGCATAATGCTCTTGCACAAAAAAGGGCGGCATCCTTGAGGAGCCCGCCCTACTTCAATCTCTTAAAACGGCCCCCCCCCTGTAGGAGCAGAGCTTGCTGGCGATGGCGATTTTGAAGACGCCATCGCGGGCAAGCCTGCTCCTACAGTGAGCGAGCCGTTCCCACACCATCACGCCGAAGCTTGACCTTCCGCCAGGAAGAACCAGGTTTCCAGTACGGAATCAGGGTTCAACGAAACGCTTTCGATACCCTGTTCCATCAGCCATTTGGCCAGATCAGGGTGGTCCGAAGGGCCCTGACCGCAAATGCCGATGTACTTGCCGGCCTTGTTGCACGCGGCAATGGCGTTAGCCAGCAGCTTCTTGACCGCCGGATTACGCTCGTCGAACAGGTGAGCGATGATCCCGGAGTCACGATCCAGGCCCAGCGTCAGCTGAGTCAGGTCGTTGGAGCCGATGGAGAAGCCATCGAAGAACTCGAGGAATTCTTCCGCCAGAATCGCGTTGGACGGCAGTTCGCACATCATGATGATGCGCAGACCGTTCTCGCCGCGGGCCAGACCGTTTTCAGCCAGCAGGTCGACGACCTGGCTCGCTTCGCCCAGGGTACGGACGAACGGCACCATGATTTCGACGTTGGTCAGGCCCATCTCGTTGCGCACACGCTTGAGGGCGCGGCATTCGAGTTCGAAGCAGTCACGGAACGATTCGCTGATGTAACGCGAAGCGCCGCGGAAGCCCAGCATCGGGTTTTCTTCTTCCGGCTCGTAAAGCTTGCCGCCGATCAGGTTCGCGTATTCATTGGACTTGAAGTCCGACAGTCGCACGATGACCTTTTTCGGCGTGAACGCTGCCGCCAGGGTGCTGATGCCTTCCACCAGTTTGTCGACATAGAAGTCGACCGGATCGTTGTAACCGGCGATGCGCTTGTCGACGCTGTCCTTGATTTCCTGCGGCAGGCCGTCGTAGTTCAACAGCGCTTTGGGGTGCACACCGATCATGCGGTTGATGATGAATTCCAGACGGGCCAGGCCCACACCGGCGTTCGGCAGTTGCGCGAAGTCGAAGGCGCGGTCCGGGTTGCCGACGTTCATCATGATCTTGAACGGCAGGTCCGGCATGGCATCGACGGAGTTCTTCTTGATGTCGAAGCCCAGTTCGCCTTCGAAGATGTAGCCGGTGTCGCCTTCAGCGCAGGAAACGGTCACGCCCTGGCCGTCTTTCAACAGCTGGGTGGCGTTGCCGCAACCGACCACGGCCGGGATGCCCAGCTCGCGAGCGATGATCGCTGCGTGGCAGGTACGGCCGCCACGGTTGGTGACGATGGCGCTGGCGCGCTTCATGACCGGCTCCCAGTCCGGGTCGGTCATGTCGGAAACGAGAACGTCGCCCGGCTGGACTTTGTCCATCTCGGACACGTCCTTGATGATGCGAACCTTGCCGGCGCCGATGCGCTGGCCGATGGCGCGACCTTCAACCAGCACGGTGCCGGTTTCTTTCAACAGGTAACGTTCCATGACGTTGGCCTGGGTGCGGCTCTTCACGGTTTCGGGACGGGCCTGAACGATATAGAGCTTGCCGTCGTCGCCGTCTTTGGCCCATTCGATGTCCATCGGGCACTGGTAGTGCTTCTCGATGATCATCGCCTGCTTGGCCAGCTCGCTGACTTCGGCGTCGCTGAGGCAGAAACGTGCGCGATCGGCCTTGTCGACGTCAATGGTCTTGACCGACTTGCCGGCCGTGGCGACTTCGCCGTAGATCATCTTGATCGCTTTGCTACCCAGGTTACGGCGCAGGATGGCCGGACGGCCAGCCTCGAGGGTTTGTTTGTGGACGTAGAATTCGTCCGGGTTCACCGCGCCTTGTACGACGGTTTCACCCAGGCCGTAGGCGCCGGTGATGAACACCACGTCACGGAAGCCCGATTCGGTATCGAGGGTGAACATCACGCCGGCGGTGCCGGTTTCGGAGCGAACCATGCGCTGCACGCCAGCCGACAGGGCCACCAGCTTGTGATCGAAGCCCTGGTGCACGCGGTAGGAAATGGCACGGTCGTTGAACAGTGAAGCGAACACCTCTTTGGCGGCGCGAATGACGTTTTCGACACCACGGATGTTCAGGAAAGTTTCCTGCTGACCGGCGAAGGAAGCGTCCGGCAGGTCTTCGGCAGTAGCGGAAGAGCGCACGGCCACGGCCATGTCAGGGTTGCCGGCCGACAGCGTGGCGAACGCGGTGCGGATCTCGGCGTTGAGCTTCTCGGGGAATTCGGCTTCCATGATCCATTGACGGATCTGGGCGCCGGTCTTGGCCAGGGCGTTGACATCATCGACGTCCAGGGCGTCGAGGGCAGCGTGGATCTGATCGTTCAGGCCGCTCAGTTCCAGAAAATCACGATAAGCCTGAGCTGTCGTGGCGAAGCCACCGGGCACCGATACACCGGCACCTGCAAGGTTACTGATCATCTCGCCCAGGGATGCGTTCTTGCCCCCTACGTGCTCTACATCATGGACGCCGAGCTTATCGAGGGAAACTACGTACTCTACCAAGGTGATCTCTCCACTAACTGTGTTGGAAAAGCTCAGAAGCCGGCGCTCTAAAGGAGCATTTGCCAGCTGTATGGCCTGGACCTGGAAAATAAGTGAGAATGCGGGCCAATGGCGGCCGGCAAATCGCGCCTATCATATCCAAGATTCGTCACTA
The DNA here is from genome assembly GCF_002091715.1 of Pseudomonas migulae NBRC 103157. GTDB lineage: Bacteria > Pseudomonadota > Gammaproteobacteria > Pseudomonadales > Pseudomonadaceae > Aquipseudomonas > Aquipseudomonas migulae_A. The sequence continues at coordinate 140,495 of NZ_BDAG01000006.1, forward strand.
GCTTAAGGCCCAAGGTGCAAATGAAACGATCTGCTTTCTTTATCTCCGATGGCACCGGCATCACAGCCGAAACCCTGGGTCAAAGCCTCCTGGCGCAGTTCGAAAACATTACCTTCAGCAAATTCACGCGGCCGTACATCGACAACGTGGATAAAGCGCGGGCCATGGTACAACAAATCAACAAAGCCGCCGAAACCGACGGCTTCCGGCCGATTATCTTCGATACCATCGTCAATCAGGACATTCGTGAGATCCTCGCAACGTCCAATGGTTTCATGATCGACATTTTCTCGACCTTCCTGGCACCGCTTGAACAGGAACTGACCGAGCATTCTTCCTACACCGTCGGCAAGTCTCACTCGATCGGCGGCAACTCCAATTACATGGAGCGCATCGAGGCGGTGAACTTCGCCCTCGACAACGACGACGGTGCACGCACGCATTATTACGACAAGGCCGACCTGATCCTAGTGGGCGTGTCGCGTTGTGGTAAGACACCGACGTGCCTGTACATGGCGATGCAATTCGGTATTCGCGCGGCCAACTACCCGCTGACTGAAGACGATATGGAGCGCCTGACCCTGCCAAACGCCCTGCGCGCCCACCAGCACAAGCTGTTCGGCCTGACCATCGACCCGGACCGCCTCACCGCGATCCGCAACGAGCGCAAGCCCAACAGCCGCTATTCGAGCTACGCGCAGTGCGAGTTTGAAGTGCGCGAGGTGGAGAATCTGTTCCGCCGCGAGAACATTCCGAACATCAACTCCACGCATTTCTCCGTTGAAGAAATTTCGGCGAAGATCCTCGTTGAAAAAGGTGTTGAGCGGCGGTTCAAGTAATTTTTTAGCGCCTGTTCGGTCGCCTTCGCAAGCAAGCCCGCTCCCACATTTCTGTGCCCACCGAAGATCAAATGTGGGAGCGGGCTTGCTCGCGAAGAACGATGACGCGGTCTTAAATCACGAACAAATCCACAAACCGGTTCACCGGTGTTGCCTCAAGCCGCGCCTGGTCCTTGCACAATGCAAATATCTCGGCACTGCGCTGCGCCGTAAAGCGCGTCGCCAGGTTCGCCTTGAACTTGTCCTCCAGCAGCGGAATACCGTCCGCACGGCGCCGACGATGGCCGATCGGGTACTCGACCACCACCTTCCCGGTGCTTGAACCGTCCTTGAAAAACACCTGTATCGCATTGGCAATCGAGCGTTTGTCCGCCTCCAGGTATTCGCGGGTGTATTGCGGGTCTTCGACGATGACCATTTTCTCGCGCAGCACATCGATGATCGGATGCGCCGCATGGAAGTCATCTTCGTATTGCTCGGCCACCAGATTGCCGAAGGCCAGCGGGACGGCGGTCATGTACTGGATGCAGTGATCACGGTCTGCCGCGTTGGCCAGCGGGCCGACCTTGGAAATGATGCGGATCGCCGACTCGTGGGTGGTGATGACGATTCTGTCGATCTCGTGCAGGCGATTCCTGACTTGCGGATGCAACGTCACAGCCGCTTCGCAAGCCGTTTGTGCGTGGAATTCGGCCGGGAAGCTGATTTTGAACAGCACGTTTTCCATCACGTAGCTGCCATATGAACGGGTAAAACCGAAGGCACGCTTGTCTTCGGGCTTGAGCGCCAGGTCGTTGTTGGTGTGGCTGAACAACACGTCGTAGAAGCCCCACTGTCTGGCGGTCAGTACACCGGGAATGCCCATCTCGCCCCGCATTGCGATGTCCGCCAGACGTACGCCTCGACTGGTCGCATCACCCGCCGCCCAGGATTTGCGTGAACCGGCATTCGGCGCATGCCGATAGGTGCGCAACGCTTGCCCGTCAGCAAAGGCATGGGACAACGCGGACAGCAACTGCTCGCGATTGGCGCCCATCAGTTTGGCGGTAACGGCGGTCGAGGCAACTTTCACCAGGATGACGTGATCAAGGCCGACACGATTGAAGGAGTTTTCCAGCGCGATGACGCCCTGAATCTCGTGGGCCATGATCATCGCTTCAAGTACGGCGCGGACGGTCAGCGGCGCGTCGCCATTGGCCAGGCGCTTTTGCGACAGGTGATCGGCCACCGCGAGAATGCCACCGAGGTTATCGGACGGATGGCCCCATTCGGCGGCGAGCCAGGTGTCGTTGTAATCGAGCCAGCGCACGATGCAGCCGATGTCCCACGCGGCTTTGACCGGATCGAGACGATAGCTGGTGCCGGGTACGCGGGCGCCGAACGGGACGACGGTGCCTTCGACGATCGGGCCCAGGTGTTTGGTGCATTCGGGAAAGCGCAGGGCCAGCAGGCCGCAGCCGAGGGTATCGATCAGGCAGTTACGGGCGGTGTCCAGCGCTTCCCCGGACTCGATCTTGAAGTTGAGGACGTAATCGGCAATGTCCTGCAGGACGCTGTCGTAGTCGGGGCGGTTGTTCAGGTCGACGTTGGCGCTCATGTTCGATTCACTCTTGAAGTGGTTCGTTGAGGGGACCTCGGTTCAGGGTAATCAGATTCTTATAATTGAAATGCACTCTCTGTAGGAGCCGGCTTGCTGGCGATCCAGGCAACGCGGTCTTGTCTGATACACCGAGTTGTCGGGATCGCCAGCAAGCCGGCTCCTACAGGTGGGTGTGTTGGATTAGAAGGAATCGCCCGGCACGCGCACGAAGCCTTCCATCAACACCCGCGCACTGCGGCTCATGATGGCCTTGTTCACGGTCCATTCACCGTTCACCTGGCTGGCCTCGGCGCCGACGCGCAACGTCCCGGACGGATGCCCGAAGCGCACGGCATTGCGCTCGATGCCGCCGGCGGCAAGGTTAACCAAGGTGCCGGAAATCGCCGCTGCCGTACCGATTGCGACCGCAGCGGTGCCCATCATCGCGTGGTGCAATTTGCCCATCGACAGAGCGCGTACCAGCAGGTCGACATCACCCGCCTTGATCGCCTTGCCGCTGGACGCCACGTAATCCGCCGGCCTGGCCACAAACGCAACCTTCGGCGTGTGCTGCCGCCTGGCCGCTTCGTCAAGGTTCGAAATCAGTCCCATGCGCAACGCACCATAAGCACGGATGGTCTCGAACATCTGCAGTGCTTTCGGATCGCCATTGATCGCACCTTGCAGCTCGGTGCCGGTGTAACCGATGTCTTCGGCATTGACGAAAATAGTCGGAATACCGGCATTGATCATGGTCGCCTTGAAAGTCCCGACGCCGGGCACTTCAAGGTCATCCACCAGGTTGCCGGTAGGGAACATTGAACCGCCACCGCCCTCTTCTTCCGCTGCCGGGTCCATGAATTCGACCTGCACTTCGGCCGCCGGAAAGGTCACGCCGTCGAGTTCGAAATCACCGGTTTCCTGAACCTCACCGTTGGTGATCGGCACATGGGCGATGATGGTCTTGCCGATGTTGGCCTGCCACACGCGCACCACCGCCACACCGTTGTGCGGGATGCGGCTGGCGTCCACCAGACCGTTGCTGATGGCGAACGAACCGACCGCCGCCGACAGGTTGCCGCAGTTGCCGCTCCAGTCCACGAAAGGCTTGTCGATGGAGACCTGACCGAACAGGTAGTCGACGTCGTGATCAGCCTTGATGCTTTTCGACAGGATCACGGTTTTGCTGGTGCTGGAGGTCGCGCCGCCCATGCCGTCGATTTGCTTGTCGTATGGGTCGGGGCTGCCGATCACGCGCAGCAACAAGGCGTCGCGCGCCGGGCCGGGAATCTGTGCCGCTTCGGGCAGGTCTTTCAGGCTGAAAAACACGCCTTTGCTGGTGCCGCCGCGCATGTAGGTGGCGGGGATTTTGATCTGGGGTGCGTGAGCCATGGGTGCTCCTTCAAGACAGGCACGGGACTTGAAGCCCCGTGCCCGCACTGGGTGATTTAGACGGCGACCGCCGATTCTTCGAGGAAGTCCTGTGCGAAGCGTTGCAGCACGCCGCCGGCCTCGTAGATCGACACTTCTTCAGCGGTGTCGAGGCGGCAGGTCACCGGCACTTCGACGCGCTCACCGTTCTTGCGATTGATCACCAGCGTCAGTTCGGCACGTGGCGTGCGTTCGCCAATCACGTCGTAGGTTTCGCTGCCGTCGATGGCCAGAGTGTGGCGGTTGGTGCCCGGCTTGAACTCCAGCGGCAACACGCCCATGCCCACCAGGTTGGTGCGGTGGATGCGCTCGAAACCTTCGGCGGCAATCGCTTCCACGCCTGCCAGACGCACGCCCTTGGCCGCCCAGTCGCGGGACGAACCCTGACCGTAGTCGGCGCCGGCAATGATGACCAGCGGCTGCTTGCGTTCCATGTAGGTTTCGATGGCTTCCCACATGCGCATGACCTTGCCTTCCGGCTCGACACGGGCCAGCGAACCCTGCTTGACCTTGCCGTTTTCCTGGACCATTTCGTTGAACAGTTTCGGGTTGGCAAAGGTGGCGCGTTGCGCGGTCAAATGGTCGCCGCGATGCGTCGCGTAAGAGTTGAAGTCCTCTTCCGGCAGGCCCATTTTCGCCAGGTACTCGCCGGCGGCGCTGTCGAGCATGATCGCGTTCGACGGCGACAGGTGATCGGTGGTGATGTTGTCCGGCAGCACCGCCAGCGGGCGCATGCCCTTGAGCGGACGCGCGCCGGCCAATGCGCCTTCCCAGTACGGAGGACGGCGGATGTAGGTGCTCATCTCGCGCCAGTCATACAACGGCGTCACTTTCGGGCCGGTGTCTTCATGGATGGCGAACATCGGGATGTAGACCTGACGGAACTGCTCCGGCTTGACCGAGGCTTTCACCACCGCGTCGATTTCTTCGTCGCTCGGCCAGATGTCCTTCAGACGGATTTCCTTGCCGTTCGCATCCAGGCCCAGCACATCTTTTTCGATGTCGAAACGGATGGTGCCGGCGATGGCGTACGCGACCACCAACGGCGGCGAAGCGAGGAATGCTTGCTTGGCGTAAGGGTGAATCCGACCATCGAAGTTGCGGTTACCGGAGAGCACGGCGGTGGCGTACAGGTCGCGGTCGATGATCTCTTGCTGGATCACCGGGTCCAGCGCGCCGGACATGCCATTGCAGGTGGTGCACGCGAAAGCCACGACGCCGAAACCGAGTTGTTCCAGTTCGTCCGTCAGGCCCGCTTCATCGAGGTACAAAGCGACGGTTTTCGAACCCGGCGCCAGGGACGATTTGACCCATGGCTTGCGGGTCAGCCCGAGCTTGTTGGCGTTGCGCGCCAGCAGGCCGGCCGCGATCACGTTGCGCGGGTTGCTGGTGTTGGTGCAGCTGGTGATGGCGGCGATGATCACCGCGCCGTCGGGCATCTGCCCCGGCACGTCATCCCACTGGCCGGAGATGCCTCGCGCGGCCAGATCGGAGGTGGCGACGCGGGCGTGCGGGTTGCTCGGGCCCGCCATGTTGCGCACCACCGAGGACAGGTTGAAAGTCAGGCCGCGCTCGTATTGCGCGCCCTTCAGGCTGTCGGCCCACAGGCCCGTGGTCTTGGCGTAGTTCTCGACCAACTGCACCTGCTCGTCTTCACGGCCGGTGAGTTTGAGGTAGTCGATGGTCTGCTGGTCGATGTAGAACATCGCTGCGGTGGCGCCGTATTCCGGGGCCATGTTGGAAATGGTAGCGCGGTCGCCGAGGGTCAACGCGGAGGCGCCTTCGCCGAAGAATTCCAGCCATGCGCCAACGACTTTTTGCTTGCGCAGGAACTCGGTCAGCGCCAGCACCATGTCGGTGGCGGTGATGCCTGGCTGCAGCTTGCCGGTCAGCTCGACGCCGACGCTTTCCGGCAGACGCATCCACGATGCGCGGCCGAGCATAACGCTTTCGGCTTCCAGACCACCGACGCCGATGGCGATCACGCCCAGCGCATCGACATGCGGGGTGTGACTGTCGGTGCCGACGCAGGTGTCGGGGAACGCCACGCCATCGCGCACCTGAATCACCGGAGACATTTTCTCCAGGTTGATCTGGTGCATGATCCCGTTGCCGGGCGGAATCACGTCAACGTTCTTGAACGCTTTCTTGGTCCAGTTGATGAAGTGGAAACGGTCTTCGTTGCGACGGTCTTCGATGGCGCGGTTCTTCTCGAACGCGTCCGGATCGAAACCACCGCGCTCGACGGCCAGGGAGTGGTCGACGATCAGTTGTGTCGGCACCACCGGGTTCACTTGCGCCGGGTCGCCACCTTGCAGGGCGATGGCGTCACGCAGGCCGGCGAGGTCGACCAGCGCAGTCTGGCCGAGAATGTCGTGGCACACCACGCGGGCCGGGAACCATGGGAAGTCGAGGTCGCGTTTGCGCTCGATGAATTGCTTCAGGGATTCGGTGAGCGTGGACGGGTCGCAGCGACGCACCAGGTTTTCCGCCAGCACGCGGGAGGTGTACGGCAGAGTGTCGTAGGCGCCGGGCTGGATGGCTTCGACTGCCGCACGGACGTCGAAGTAATCCAGATGGCTGCCGGGCAGCGGTTTACGGAATTCAGTGTTCATCGTCAGGACTCGGTCACGGTGGTTTCAAAAGGCGAGGCCTGGCACCGATCTTGAAATTAACATCGCCCCTGTACGAGCAAGCTTGCTCGCGATAGCGGTATATCTGTCGACATCAATGTTGAATGTCAGACCGCCATCGCCAGCAAGCCGGCTCCTACAAGGGGATCTGCGTTGAATTCAGATCCCAGGCCCACCCCGGTCAGCGTTGTTCGATTGGCACGAACTTGCGCTGTTCGACGCCGACGTACTCGGCGCTCGGGCGGATGATGCGGTTGTTGGCACGTTGTTCGAACACATGCGCCGCCCAGCCGGTCAGGCGCGAGCAGACAAAAATCGGCGTGAACAACTTGGTCGGAATCCCCATGAAGTGGTACGTCGACGCATGGTAGAAGTCAGCGTTCGGGAACAGTTTTTTCTGCTCCCACATGGTTGCGTCGATGGCTTCGGAAACCGGGAACAACACCGTGTCGCCCACTTCGTCGGCGAGTTTTTTCGACCAGCCCTTGATCACTTCATTGCGCGGATCGTTGTCCTTATAGATCGCGTGGCCAAAGCCCATGATCTTGTCCTTGCGCGCCAGCATGTCGAGGGTGCCCTCGACCGCCTCTTCAGGCGAAGAGAAGCGTTCGATCATTTCCATCGCCGCTTCGTTGGCGCCGCCGTGCAGCGGGCCGCGCAGGGAACCGATGGCCGCCGTGATGCAGGAGAACAGGTCGGACAGGGTCGATGCACACACCCGAGCGGTGAAGGTCGACGCGTTGAACTCGTGTTCCGCGTAGAGGATCAGCGAAACGTTCATCACTTTGACGTGCAACTCGCTTGGCTTCTTGTCGTGCAGCAAGTGCAGGAAGTGGCCGCCAATGGATTGTTCGTCGCTCACGCAGCTGATGCGTTTGCCGTCGTGGCTGAAGCGATACCAGTAGCACATGATCGCCGGGAACGCGGCCAGCAGGCGGTCGGTTTTGTCGTGCTGCTCGGAGAAATCTTTCTCTGGTTCGATATTGCCCAGGAACGAGCAACCGGTGCGCATCACGTCCATCGGGTGGGCGTCGGCGGGGATGCGTTCCAGCACTTCCTTGAGCGCTTGCGGCAGGTCGCGCAGCTTGCCCAGTTTGCTGATGTAGGCGTCCAGTTGCGCCTGGGTCGGCAGTTCGCCGTACAGCAGCAGGTAGGCCACTTCTTCAAACTGGGCGTCAGCCGCCAGTTCGCGAACGTCGTAGCCGCGATAGGTCAGGCCTGCGCCCGACTGGCCCACGGTGGACAGTGCGGTTTGCCCGGCAACCTGGCCACGGAGCCCGGCGCCACTGAGTACTTTTGCTTCGGCCATTGCTGTCTCCAGTTTTCTTGAATTTGTTAGGGAATCGGCAAATTTGGGTGTTGCCAACAAGATCGCAGCCTTCGGCAGCTCCTACATCGACCGCGTCCGGCAACCTCCCCGTAGGAGCTGCCGAGTAAAACGAGGCTGCGATCTTTTGATCTTTACTTCTTCGCGGCAAACAACGCATCGAGCTTCTGCTCGAACGTGTGGTAGTCGATGCGATCGTAGAGCTCCATGCGCGTCTGCATGGTGTCGATCACGTTCTGTTGCGTGCCGTCGCGACGGATCGCGGTGTAGACGTTTTCCGCAGCCTTGTTCATCGCGCGGAACGCGGACAACGGGTATAGCACCAGCGACACATCGGCACCGGCCAACTGCTCGGTGGTGTACAGCGGCGTCGCGCCGAATTCGGTGATGTTGGCCAGGATCGGCGCTTTCACGCGGCTGGCGAACAGCTTGTACATCTCAAGCTCAGTGATCGCTTCCGGGAAGATCATGTCGGCGCCGGCCTCGATGCACGCCGCAGCGCGATCCAGTGCGGATTCCAGACCTTCAACGGCCAGGGCGTCGGTGCGGGCCATGATCACGAAGCTGTCGTCGGTGCGCGCATCGACCGCCGCCTTGATGCGGTCGACCATTTCCTGCTGCGAAACGATCTCTTTATTAGGACGGTGACCACAGCGCTTGGCGCCGACCTGATCTTCGATGTGAATCGCCGCCGCGCCGAACTTGATCATCGACTTGACGGTGCGCGCGACGTTGAACGCCGAGGAACCGAAACCGGTGTCCACGTCCACCAGCAGCGGCAGGTCGCACACGTCGGTGATGCGACGCACATCGGTCAGCACGTCATCCAGGCCGGTGATGCCCAGGTCCGGCACGCCGAGGGAGCCGGCAGCCACCCCGCCACCCGACAGGTAAATCGCCTTGAAACCTGCGCGCTTGGCCAGCAGCGCATGGTTGGCGTTGATCGCGCCGACCACTTGCAGCGGATGTTCGCTGGCGACCGCATCGCGGAAACGCTGGCCTGGAGTGCTCTTGTTGGAACTCATGACTCACCTCGTTCAGTGGCTGTCTTAGTAGCGCCGTCCTGGTAGTGACGGGCGATATTGCGTTTGGAGGCGCCGATGTGACGGCGCATCAACAACTCGGCCAGTTCACCGTCACGGTCGGCGATGGCATCGAGAATCCTGTGGTGCTCGGCAAAGGCCTGGCGCGGGCGATTGGGCGTGGTGGAAAACTGGATGCGGTACATGCGCACCAGTTGATAAAGCTCACCGCAGAGCATCTGCGTCAGGGTGCGATTGCCGCTGCCCTGGATGATTCGGTAATGGAAGTCGAAATCGCCTTCCTGCTGGTAATAGCCGACACCGGCCTGAAACGCCGCATCGCGCTCGTGGGTTTCAAGGACGTGGCGCAGCTCGTCGATTTCTTCGACGGTCATGCGTTCAGCGGCCAAGCGACAGGCCATGCCTTCGAGGGATTCGCGGATTTCGTAGAGCTCCAGCAGCTCGGCGTGGCTCAGGGAAACCACCCGCGCCCCGACGTGCGGCACGCGAACCAGCAGGCGCTGGCCTTCCAGACGGTGAATGGCTTCACGCAGCGGGCCGCGGCTGATGCCATAGGTGCGCGCCAGTTCCGGCTCGGAGATCTTGCTGCCCGGGGCGATCTCGCCCTTGACGATGGCCGCCTGAATGCGTCGGAAGACGTTCTCGGAAAGTGTTTCCGAATCGTCCTGAGCAATGACCGGGGGATCGAGTTGATCCAGCATATTGTCGACACCTTGAAAGCTGATGCGGCAAAAACTAGCGAATACAGGTCTCTTAGTCAAAGGATAAATGGATATTGTCGACAATCGTCTAATAACCGGATTGTTTTAGCGTAGACCGAGTGCATGTCCGTTGCTGCTTTTGGCGGCGGGGCGGTTCTTTTGATGGGGTACATATCCGTTGCTGCGGTAACGGCGGGTAATGGTTCCGCCCTTACGGCGGGTTACTTGGAAAAGCGCCAAGTAACCAAGCGCCTGCGCCCCTGACGTACGGTGGCTCGCTAAGGCTCGCCATGCCCTCGCTCCGGTCCTGCTCCGTGGGCCCGCCGCCATCGGCCATCCATGGCCGGGGGCGGCTAACCCGGCATCCCTGCCGGGTTGCCCACTGCGCAGAACCTGCGCTCGGCCTTCCGACGGGGCAGATCAAGATCAAAAGCCAAAGCGAGGCGGCCTTATAGCCGACCTGATGTTCGTCAAGGTCATCGGCGGTGAACCCCCATGTCATGCCCACCAAAAATCCCCTGTGGGAGCGGCGGTGCGACGATTCGACTTGCTCGCGAAGGCGTCCGGTCAGTCGACATCAATGCTGAATGCCAGTTCGCATTCGCGAGCAAGTCGAATCGTCGCACCGCCGCTCCCACATTTAATAGGAGTTGCTCAAGAGGGATGTAAACGACAAATGAGCGAAGCGCGCCCGCTTGAAGCCCAGGTCGGCCCGAAGGCCGCCTCGCGCTGCTGTGGCGGTAGTCGCCCCCTCACGCCCTGAGCCTGTCCGTCAACCGGTGACTACCTCCATCGACGCCTCTACCAGCGTTGATCCGCCCCGCGCCCGCCTGCGAGCGAACACCAAACCGAAAAGGCCAACGCTGGCGCCATAAAACCACCGTGCTAGAATGCCGCCCGCATTTGTTTGTGACATCTGCACTGCTTGTCATAAATGGCTGATAGGCATACGAGGGAGCTTGCGCAGCGATGCCAGGGCCTTGAATCGAAACACGGACCGCTGCGCACCAGGATTTATGAGACTCAAGCCCTTCCCCACCTTCTTTTATCTGCTTTGCCTGCCCGGTGTCGCCGCGGCGGGGGAAAAGACCGTGTACGGCCTCAACGAGTACGCCTCGCTGGATGGCATCAACCTGGAAGTCGCTGCCAAACTCGACACCGGGGCGAAAACCGCCTCCCTGAGCGCCCGCGACATCAAACGCTTCAAACGCAATGGCGAATCCTGGGTACGCTTCTATCTGGCGATCGACGCGGCGCACTCGCACCCGATCGAACGGCCGCTGGCCCGCGTCAGCAAGATCAAGCGTCGCGCTGGCGACTACGATCCGGACGAAGGCAAGAAATACACCGCCCGTCCGGTGATCGAGCTGGATATCTGCATGGGTTCGGCTTTACGCAGCATCGAAGTGAACTTGACCGACCGAAGTGCCTTCCAATATCCGCTCCTGATCGGCTCCGAAGCGCTCAAACGCTTTGATGCGCTGGTCGACCCCAGTCTTAAATACGCTGCTGGCAAACCCGCCTGCGCCACCGACGCACATACCGCAGAGTAATTCCAATGCGCTCTCTTACCCTTCATCTGAAAATGCTGATCGCCATCCTGGTGGTGCTGGGCATTTCAGTTACGGCCTATCAGATCTTCGTGCTTGGCATTCCGGTGACCGAAGATGCCACCGACGACTTGTGGAACATCGACGCCAAAGTGGAGTTCGTCCCGAATGCCAAGGACCCGGTCAAGATCCAGATGTTCGTGCCACCGCTGAGCCGCGACTACGTCAGCCTCAACGAAAGCTTTATTTCCAATAATTACGGCGTGGCCGTGAACCGTGTCGACGGTAACCGCAAGGTCACCTGGTCGGCGCGACGGGTGAAGGGCAACCAGACGCTTTATTACCGTCTGGTGCTGACCAAGCGCTATACCGGTGAAAAATCCAAGATCAAGGGCCCGACCTTCCGCGACAGCATTGCCGTCGAAGGCGCGGAAAAAGTCGCCGCCGAAGCCCTGCTCGCGCCGATTCGCCAGCACTCGGCCGATGTCGAAACCTTCATTGGCGAGGCGATCAAGCGGGTCAACAACGTCAATGACGACAACGTGAAACTGTTGCTGGGCGGCGACCCGTCCAGCGGGCACAAGGCCAAAATCGTCGAACTGGTACTGTCCATCGCCCACGTGCCGGTGGAAAAGGTCCACACCATTCGTCTGGTGGCCGACCAACCGCAAACGCCTGAGCTCTGGCTGCGCAGCTTCAACGGCACCGACTGGCTGTACTTCAACCCGGAAACCGGCGAACAAGGCCTGCCGACCGACCGCCTGCTGTGGTGGACCGGCGACGAAAACCTGATCACCGTCGATGGCGGCAAGAAAGCCACCGTCACCTTCAGCATGAACAACAGCGAAATGAACGCCATTCGCCTGGCCAAGCTGACCGACGAAAACACCGACGCCAACTTCCTCGAATACTCGCTGTATGGCCTGCCGCTGCAAACCCAGCAGACCTTCATGATCATGGTGATGATCCCGATCGGCGTGCTGGTGATCCTGATCCTGCGCAACCTGATCGGCTTGCAGACCCTCGGCACCTTTACCCCGGTGCTGATCGCCCTCGCCTTCCGCGAAACCCAGCTCGGCTTCGGCATTGTGCTGTTTACCATCATCACCGCACTGGGGCTGTCGCTGCGCTCGTACCTTGAGCATTTGAAACTGCAAATGTTGCCAAGACTGTCGGTGGTGCTGACATTTGTGGTGGTGCTGATCGCGGCGATCAGCTTGCTCAGCCATAAGCTCGGCCTGGAGCGCGGGTTGTCCGTGGCGTTGTTCCCGATGGTGATTCTGACCATGACTATCGAACGCCTGTCGATTACCTGGGAAGAACGCGGTTCCGGGCATGCGATGAAAGTGGCGATCGGCACCCTGTTTGCCGCCACCCTGGCGCACCTGATCATGAGCGTGCCGGAACTGATTTACTTTGTGTTCACCTTCCCGGCGGTCCTGCTGATTCTGGTGGGCTTCATGCTGGCGATGGGGCGCTATCGCGGTTACCGCCTGACTGAACTGGTACGTTTCAAGGCATTCCTGAAGAAGGCTGACGCCTGATGTTCGGCTTCTGGAAGACCTGGAAGGCCCTGGAAGCCCGGGGCATCATGGGGATCAATCGGCGCAACGCGGACTACGTGCTCAAGTACAACAAGCGCAGCCTGTACCCGATCGTCGATGACAAGATCATCACCAAGGAACGGGCGATCGCCGCCGGCATTCACGTGCCGGAACTGTATGGCGTGATCTCCACCGAGAAAGAGATCGACAACCTCGACGAGATCATCGGCGGGCGCAACGACTTCGTGATCAAACCGGCCCAGGGCGCCGGCGGCGACGGCATCATTGTGGTTGCCGACCGTTTCGAGGGGCGCTATCGCACGGTGTCCGGCAAGATCATCAGCCATGAGGAAATCGAGCACCATATCTCCAGCATCCTCACCGGCCTCTATTCACTGGGTGGTCACCGCGACCGTGCACTGATCGAATACCGCGTGACGCCCGATCAGATTTTCAAAAGCATCAGCTACGAAGGCGTGCCGGATATCCGCATCATCGTGCTGATGGGCTACCCGGTGATGGCGATGTTGCGCCTGCCGACGCGCCAGTCCGGCGGCAAGGCCAACCTGCACCAGGGCGCCATCGGCGTCGGTGTCGACCTCGCCACCGGCCTGACCCTGCGCGGTACCTGGCTGAACAACATCATCACCAAACACCCCGACACCACCAACGCGGTGGACGGTGTGCAGCTGCCCTACTGGGACGGCTTCATGAAACTCGCCGCCGGCTGCTATGAGCTGTGCGGGCTGGGTTACATCGGTGTCGACATGGTGCTGGACCAGGAAAAGGGGCCGCTGATTCTTGAGCTGAATGCCCGGCCGGGGTTGAACATCCAGATCGCCAATGATTGCGGCCTGACGTTGCGCACCCATGCGGTCGAGGCGCGGCTGGAGGAGCTGAAGGCTCGCGGGATTACCGAGTCGGTGCAGGAGCGGGTCGAGTTTGTTCAGGAGATGTTCGGACATATCCCTGCAGTTGAAGGCTGACCTTGTGGCGAGGGGGCTTGCCCCCTCGCCACAGGTTCGTGCTACCGCTGCCGATCGGTCACTTCGCGACATCCCCTCTAGGAGCAAATCCCTGAGGGGACTACAATCGCCACCCCGCCTCGATGGCTGATCTGCCCCGCCCATGTTGACCTGTTCCGTACACCCCCTGCCCTATCTCGCCAATCCCGCCGAGTACTTCGCGGCGATCCGTCATGCCCCCGGTGCCGTGCTGCTCGACAGCGGCCGACCAACGGCTGATCGCGGACGTTATGACCTGCTCAGTGCCTGGCCACTCGAGCAACTGACGGTGTTGCCTGACGAAAGTGGCAGCGATTTCCTGCAGCGTCTGCGCACCCATCTGACACGACTGGGCGAAGCGGCTGTTCCGCATGATCTGCCCTTCGCTGGCGGTTTGATGGGCTATCTGAGCTATGACTTCGGTCGGCATCTGGAAAGCCTGCCGAGCCAGGCACAAGATGATCTGCAGTTGCCCGATGCGCGTTTCGGACTGTACGACTGGGCGCTGATCAGCGATCACCAACGAATGACCAGTCAATTGGTGTTCCACCCGTCACTGATCGACAGCGAACGTCAACGGCTGATGACGCTGTTCACTCAACCTGCGGTCGCAGCGGCCCAGGCATTTCAACTGAAAACGCCGATGCATGCCGATCTGAGCGCTGATCAATATCGCCGGGCACTGGAGCGTATTCAGCAGTACATCCAGGCTGGTGACTGCTACCAGGTCAACTTCGCCCAGCGTTTTCGCGCCGAGTGCGAAGGTGATCCGTGGGCCGCTTACTGCGCGTTGCGTGCAGCATGTCCGACGCCCTTCTCCGGCTTCCAGAGCCTGCCCGACGGTGGCGCGGTGCTGAGCCTGTCGCCTGAACGCTTCGTCAAAGTCAGCGAACGCCACGTTGAAACCCGCCCGATCAAAGGCACCCGCCCTCGCGGCCTGACCGATGCGGAAGATGCGGCGAACGCCGCCGAATTGTTGGCCAGTCCCAAGGACCGCGCGGAAAACCTGATGATCGTCGACCTGTTGCGCAATGATCTGGGCCGGACTTGCCGCATCGGCTCGGTACGAGTGCCGGAATTGTTCAGCCTGGAAAGTTACCCGAACGTGCATCACCTGGTGAGCAGCGTGACGGGCGAACTGGCGGATGACCGTGATGCCCTGGACCTGATCGCCGGCAGCTTCCCGGGCGGCTCGATTACCGGCGCCCCGAAAATTCGCGCGATGCAGATCATCGATGAGCTGGAGCCGACCCGACGCGGGTTGTATTGCGGTTCGTTGCTGTATCTGGACGTGCGCGGCGAGATGGACAGCTCCATCGCGATCCGCAGCTTGCTGGTGAAGGATGGGCAGGTGTGTTGCTGGGGCGGCGGCGGGATCGTGGCGGATTCGGAGTGGCAGGCCGAGTATCAGGAATCGATTACCAAGGTGAAGGTGTTGCTCGACACCCTGCAAAACCTTTAACAGCATCGCCAGCAAGCCGGCTCCTACGGGTTTTGTGTTGATCGCGTCATCGTGGTTCCACACAAAACCCGTAGGAGCCGGCTTGCTGGCGAAGGCATCATTTCAGGCGACTACAAACTCAACGCCCGATTCGAAGCCTTGATGAACTCCTGCTTCAAATCCTCAAACGTGTGCACCGCCGGGAACTGCGGAAACTCGCGAATCACGTTATCCGGCGCATGGAACAGAATCCCCGCATCCGCCTCGCCCAGCATCGTGGTGTCGTTGTACGAGTCTCCCGCAGCAATCACCCGGTAATAAAGGCTCTTGAACGCCAAAACCGACTGACGCTTCGGATCTTTCTGACGCAACTGATAGCTCGTTACCCGCCCGGTATCGTCGGTAATCAGACGATGGCAAAGCAAGGTCGGGAAGCCCAACTGGCGCATGAGCGGCTGCGAGAACTCGTAGAACGTATCCGACAGAATCACCACCTGAAAGCGCTCGCGCAGCCAGTTGACGAACTCGGCAGCACCGTCCAGCGGCTTGAGCGTGGCAATCACTTCCTGGATGTCGGTGAGTTTCAGGCCATGTTCGTCGAGGATCCGCAGGCGCTGCTTCATCAGCACGTCATAGTCGGGAATGTCCCGGGTGGTGGCCCTGAGGGATTCGATCCCGGTTTTTTCGGCGAACGCGATCCAGATTTCCGGGACCAGTACACCTTCCAGATCCAGACAGGCAATTTCCACAAGACACTCCCATTTGTATTGATTATTGAGTCGAGCGAGCAAAAGGACTGCCGAACTCTAGCGACTCGGGCGGGGCTGCGCAACGCAGAGGGCGCGCCAGCCACTGCAGGATTTTGTTACCATCAGCCCATATAGAGCGCCCAGCGCCACCGACCTGTAGGAAGCCGCCCTGATGAGCCCATCGTTCGATGTCGTGGAACTCGCCACGACCTATGCCAACAAATCCGCCCAGGACATCCTGAAACTCGCGTTTGCCGAGTTCGGCGATGACCTGTGGATATCTTTCAGCGGCGCCGAAGACGTGGTGCTGGTGGACATGGCCTGGAAGCTGAACAAGAACGTCAAAGTGTTCAGCCTCGACACCGGCCGCCTGCATCCCGAGACTTACCGCTTCATCGATCAGGTGCGCGAGCACTACAAGATCGACATCGAACTGGTGTCGCCGGACTACACGAAACTTGAACCGTTCGTGAAGGAAAAAGGCCTATTCAGCTTCTACAAGGACGGCCATGGTGAATGCTGTGGCATCCGCAAGATCGAACCTCTGCGCCGCAAGCTGTCGGGCGTGACCGCCTGGGCCACCGGCCAGCGTCGGGACCAGAGCCCTGGCACCCGCAGCGCCGTCGCGGTGCTGGAAATCGACACCGCCTTCTCCACCCCGGAACGCACCCTGTACAAATTCAACCCGCTGGCGCAAATGACCAGCGAGGAAATCTGGGGTTACATCCGCATGCTTGAGCTGCCGTACAACAGCCTGCATGAGCGCGGCTTCATCAGCATCGGCTGCGAGCCGTGCACCCGCCCGGTACTGCCAAACCAGCACGAGCGTGAAGGTCGTTGGTGGTGGGAAGAGGCAACGCAGAAAGAATGCGGGTTGCATGCCGGCAATATCATCAGCAAGTCCAAAGCCTGATCCCGCCTGGCGAATTTCCTGTAGGAGCCGGCTTGCTGGCGATAGCGATTTTCCAGTCAAGAAGCTGTGGCTGACACACCGCTATCGCCAGCAAGCCAGGCTCCTGCAGGTTTCGTGACCAGCCCATTAAATGTGTACACACGAATGTCACCATAGGTGCCATTAATGTGTGCACTTTTGTTTCGACGCCCCAAATGGTTACATCCTCCCTTCCTGAATTCCTCTGTAGACCTTCCCTGCGAATCCCGCTGAAAAATAAATACCTGTTCATCCGGTTAATTTATATCACCTGAATTTCAATCACTTATTGCACATCAATAACAAAACGAAATTAGCAGCGAAAATCATAGACCTCTGGCTGGCATGGATCTGGCTTATGTGCATACATGTTTTGTATACAATTAAATCAAAACATACACACACTTTAGATCCGCAAGCCTGAAGCGCCCTATCCCGTACAGGCTGCAGATGCCCCGTAACCAATGACGCTTGTTGCCCGCGACGAAGATTTGTCGAGCCTACGCTCATGCACAGTCATCGCGACGCCAAGCTCGGAGCCTGCCGGAATGCGTACTCGCCTCCCTGATAACAACATCGCGCTGGATCTGTCCTCCTTTCCACCTACTGCTCACGATAAAACCTTTCAAGAACCCGTGGTGCTCAGCCCGCGCCTGCACAATAAAGACCTGGCGCCGACCAAAGCCGAAGGCCGGCGCTGGGGCCGCTACAGCATCTTTGCCCTGTGGACCAACGACGTTCACAACATCGCCAACTACTCCTTCGCCATCGGTTTGTATGCGCTGGGCCTGGGCGGCTGGCAGATTCTGCTGTCGCTCGGGATCGGTGCGGCGCTGGTGTATGGCTTCATGAACTTGTCCGGCTACATGGGCCAGAAAACCGGGGTGCCGTTTCCAGTCATCAGCCGGATCAGTTTCGGTATCCACGGGGCGCAAATTCCTGCACTGATCCGCGCCGTTATCGCCATCGCCTGGTTCGGCATTCAGACATACCTGGCCTCGGTGGTGTTTCGCGTGCTGCTGACGGCAGTGCATCCGGGCTTCGCCGACTACGACCACAATTCGATCCTCGGTCTGTCGAGCCTGGGCTGGGTGTGTTTCGTTGCCATCTGGCTGGTGCAACTGGCGATCCTTGCCTACGGCATGGAGATGGTGCGGCGCTACGAAGCGTTTGCCGGACCGGTGATTCTGCTGACCGTCGCGGCCCTCGCCGCCTGGATGTACTTTCAGGCCAACGCGACCATCGCCTGGTCGATCCGCGAGCCGCTGACCGGCGGCGAGATGTGGCGCAACATCTTCGCCGGTGGTGCATTGTGGCTGGCAATCTACGGCACGCTGATTCTCAATTTCTGCGACTTCGCCCGCTCTTCGCCATGCCGCAAGACGATCCAGGTCGGAAATTTCTGGGGCCTGCCGGTGAATATTCTGGTGTTCGCCGGCATCACCGTCCTGTTGTGCGGTGCGCAATTTCAGATCAACGGCCGGATCATCGAAAGCCCGACTGAAATCATTGCGTCGATTCCCGACACCTTCTTTCTGGTACTCGGGTGCCTGGCGTTCCTGATCGTCACCGTGGCGGTGAACATCATGGCCAACTTCGTCGCCCCGGCCTTCGTCCTCAGCAACCTGGCGCCGAAGTACCTGACCTTCCGCCGCGCCGGGCTGATCAGTGCGACCATTGCGGTGCTGATCCTGCCATGGAACCTCTACAACAGCCCGCTGGTGATCGTGTATTTCCTGTCCGGCCTCGGCGCCCTGCTCGGCCCGTTGTATGGCGTGATCATGGTCGACTACTGGCTTGTACGAAAAGGTCAGGTCAACGTGCCGCAGTTGTACAGCGAGGACCCCGACGGCGCTTATTACTACAGCCGTGGCGTCAACTTACGTGCGGTGGCGGCGTTCATTCCTGCAGCGCTGATCGCCATCGTCCTGGCGCTGGTGCCGGGTTTCCACCTCGTATCGCCCTTCTCCTGGCTCATTGGCGCCGGCATTGCCGGGATGCTTTACCTGATCATCGCCAAGCGGCAGCCCCACTACGCGGACGTCAACGGCGAAGCCATCGCAGTCGACAACGTCAGCCATTAACCCCATGACGGCCCGGCACCGTCGGGCCGCAGAACCACCCCGCTATAAGGACTTCCCATGCGAATTCTCGTGGTCAACGTCAACACTACTGAATCCATCACCCAGGCCATTGCCCGTTCGGCACAAGCCGTGGCCGCGCCCGGTACCGAAATCATCGGCCTGACCCCGCATTTCGGCGCCGACTCCATCGAAGGCAATTTCGAAAGCTACCTCGCCGCTATCGCGGTGATGGACCGGGTGATGTCCTACGACCAGCCTTTCGATGCGGTGATCCAGGCCGGTTACGGCGAGCACGGTCGAGAAGGGTTGCAGGAGTTGCTCAATGTGCCGGTGGTGGACATCACCGATGCCGCCGCGAGCACGGCGATGTTTCTTGGCCATGCCTATTCGGTCGTCACTACGCTGGACCGAACGGTGCCGCTGATCGAGGACCGCCTGAAACTCTCCGGCCTCTGGGACCGATGCGCATCGGTGCGGGCCAGTGGCCTCGCGGTGCTGGAGCTGGAATCCGATCCGCAGCGGGCGCTGGAAGCGATTGTTGGTCAGGCTGAACGGGCGGTGCTTGAGGACAAGGCCGAGGTGATTTGCCTCGGCTGCGGCGGGATGGCCGGGCTGGACGAACAGATTCGCCGGCGCACCGGGGTTCCGGTGGTGGATGGTGTGACAGCGGCGGTGACCATTGCCGAATCGCTGGTGCGATTGGGGTTGTCGACGTCGAAAGTGCGGACGTACGCGACGCCGCGGCCGAAGAACATTATTGGGTGGCCGGGCCGGTTTGGGCGTTGAGTTTGCACCGTTAGACCCAGTCGACACCATCGCGAGCAAGCCAACCTCATAGAGCACTAAACCGCCGCCCCAACCCCTGCTCCGCAAACTGCTCAATAATGAAATCGACAAACGCCCGGGTCTTGCCCGGCAACAATTTGTGCTCCGCGTAATAGATAGAAATGTTGCCATCGTCGACGTACCAATCGGGCAACACCCGCTGCAACGTCCCGGCCTCCAGGTACCCCGCAGCAAACGGCATGCTCACCAGCGCAATGCCCAACCCCTGAGTCGCGGTCGCACAGGCAGCTTCCGAATCGCTCATGGTCATCCGCGCCTTGAGCGTCAGAGGACTGTGTTGCTGAGTGCGACTGGTCAACTGCCAGGAACGCACGCGCCCCGTCTGCGGCGACCGAATGAGGATGCCATCGTGATGTTTGAGGTCATCGGGTTCGACGATCGCCTCACGCCCTGCCAGATACTCGGCTGAAGCCACCAATACCCGATGGGCCGGCGTCAGCTTGCGCGCCACGACGCCTTGCGGCAGCTCGAATCCCCCTCCTATCGCGGCATCGAATCCCTGAGCGATCAGATCGACCTGTCGGTTATCGAAGTGCCAATCCGGGTTGATCGCCGGAAACCGCCGCAGAAACTCACCCAGCAACGGCACGACATACAATCGTCCGAACACCGTGCCCATGCTGACTTTCAGCGTACCGGCCGGACGTCCTTCGGCGCTGGCAAGGTTAGCCACCGCATTCTGGATCGTGAGCAAGCTGGAGCTGACTTCGCCGAGAAACAGCTGACCGGCCTCGGTCAACGTCAGGCTGCGGGTGCTGCGCTGGAACAACCGCACACCGAGGTGCGCCTCAAGTTTTGCCACACTCTTGCCCACCGCGGCGGGTGTCAGGCTCAGTCGCCGCGCAGCTTCGGCAAAGCTGCCGACTTCCGCGCTGCGCACGAAGCATTCGATACTGCTGAAGGTTTCCATAGGCGCCACTATAAACTTCTGGTTTACACAGACTATCGCAATTACCGGCTACTCAGCGTGTAATCGGAATTCGATACTAGGCTCCATCAACCGAGACATCTCGCCTCGGGACTTTGGAGATCAGCATGACTACTCAGAACCTCAGCGGCAAAGTGGCTTTGATTCAAGGCGGTTCCCGCGGCATCGGCGCAGCCATCGTCAAACGCCTGGCCGCCGAAGGCGCAACCGTTGCCTTCACCTACGTCAGCTCCACGGCCAAGGCCGAAGAGCTGCAAAACAGCATCATCGGCAACGGCGGCAAGGCGCTGGCCATCAAGGCTGACAGTGCCGACGCCGAGGCCATCCGCAACGCCGTGAGCGCCACCGTCAAAGCCTTCGGTCGCCTGGACATCCTGGTCAACAACGCTGGCGTGCTGGCCGTTGCCCCGCTGGAGGATTTCAAACTCGAAGACTTCGACCAGACGCTGGCGATCAACGTACGCAGCGTGTTCATCGCTACCCAGGCCGCCGCGAAACACATGACCGAAGGCGGTCGCATTATCAACATCGGCAGCACCAATGCCGACCGCATGCCCTTCGCCGGTGGCGGCCCGTACGCCATGAGCAAAGCGGCACTGGTCGGCCTGACCAAGGGCCTGGCCCGTGACCTCGGCCCGCGCGGGATCACGATCAACAACGTGCAACCGGGCCCGGTCGATACGGATATGAACCCGGCCAGCGGCGACTTCGCCGAAAGCCTGATCCCGCTGATGGCGGTGGGTCGTTACGGAAAAGCGGAAGAGATCGCCAGTTTCGTCGCCTACCTTGTGGGGCCGGAAGCGGGCTATATCACAGGGGCGAGCCTGACCATCGACGGTGGTTTCGGCGCTTGATGAGTTAAACGCAAATCAAATGTGGGAGCGGCGGTGCGACGATTCGACTTGCTCGCGAAGAGGGAGTGCCAGGCAACAATTATGTCGACTGATACGACGCCTTCGCGAGCAAGCCGAATCGTCGCACCGCCGCTCCCACATTTGCCGGTTTCTTCCTGCGTGTCGTGTTAGGCCCACTCGAGCGCGGGCAAACCACATGCACTCGGTTTGAACGCTTTCAGCGTACGAAGAATGCCATCAGCGTGTGCGTATTTTTCGTCAGCCATCGCTGCATCGGGAATCGCAATCGCCGTCATCCCCGCCGCTTTCGCCGCCGTGACACCGAACGGCGAATCTTCGAACACCAGGCAATCCTCAGGCGCCACGCCCAGGCGTCGTGCTGCCGTGAGGAAAATATCCGGCGCCGGCTTGGCTGCACCGACCTCCGGGTCATCGGCCGTCACGATGAAGTCGAACAGCGCAAACCAGTCGCGATGCAACGTGGTTTTCTGGCCAAACGACTGACGCGAAGAACTCGTGCCCACTGCAATCGGAATGTTGTTGGCCTTCAAGTGCCGAACCAGTTCCTCTGCCCCCGGCATCGCCAACGCTGTAGGAAAACGCTCGCGCATCAGCGGCTCGCGGATCACCAGAAACTCCTCGGCAGTGATCGGCAGTTCCAGCGCCTCGACCACATAACGCGCCAGATCGCCCGCGCCACGGCCGATGATGTTCTGCTTGACGCTCCAGTCGAAGGTCCGGCCATAGCGCCCGGCAATGATCGACGTCACCTCGGTGTAAATGCCCTCGGTGTCCAGCAGCAAGCCGTCCATATCGAAAATCACGGCTTTGATCGGGCCGAACTCTTTCAGCGGTGCATTCATCGCATCTGATCCGTTTTTAATGACATCCCGACCGATTCAGGTACGGCTGAATCGCGGATTGGATTAAAGGGTTCAGCAGCATAACGAGCGCGGCCGACATTGAGCAACGGGCAATCTCCCGACGCCGACAGAACCTGTTCCAAAGCGCTGCCCATGATTTAGCGATTCGCCCTACACCAAACGCCTCCTTTCCCGACTTCTTTCCCTGTTGATCCCCCGCAAAGTCTCGCGATCAAAATCGACCCGCGCGAGGGACTGCGAATGTTCAACCCCGACAAGGTCCTGGCCTTGAACAACGCCATCGGCCTGATCGTGGTCGCCGCCATGAACCCTGGACAACCGGACGTCGAGGCGCTGCTTGGGGATTTTCGTCTCTGCCTCAACGACTACGAAGCCTGGGCGGAAAATTTCTGGACCGGTTGGGCGCTGGACGTCGAGCAGGTGTTCAAGGTCGGTGACGACGTTCGCTTGAGCGCACCGAAGAATTCTACCGGCCCCATCAGCTCGACCCTCGCCACGTGCCCGGCCAGCGGCCCTTTGACCCTGGTGCACATGTTTGACACGGCGCGCTTTGTGCCGATTGGCGATACGCCAGTGATGCTCGAACCCCTGCTGGCCGAGGACAAAGGCGTACCGACGTTTGGCGAGGCGATTCACAAAGTCATTGGCCCCAGCGGCCTTCTCGAAATCCCTGAATGCTGGCGTGGCCAGCGATACCGCATCACATTTTTTCCCGACGTTTCCGTCGCTCACGTCAAAGCGCTTTACGCCTCTTATCAAAGCGTGATCGACGAACTTGAAGGTTGGTTGCGCAACGAGTGGACGACCGAGTTTGAGCCCTTGTGGGCGGGGTTTACCGAGGCCGGGTTCACTGAGCGCTATGGCCTGCTGCAACAGGCCGATTGGCGTGGTTTCGAGAAGTCGCTGCACGGTTTGTGGGATGACGTGAAGCAGGTCTTTGCTCTGATGGCCGACCTGCAAGCCAACAGCGAAAAACTCCTTGAGTACCTGAGCGAGGTTGAGCTCGAAACGCTGCTGAACGCGTCGGCCGAAGCCATCGCCAACGTGTTGCTGGTGTTGAGCGATGAACCGTTGATGTTCATCCATCTCGCGGCCTTCACCAGTTGGTTGCGCCTGTTGCCGCCGCAGTTCGTCGCCGAGGTGGTGGCGGACATTCGCACAGAGGTACTGATCGGTTTCCTGCTGGTGCGCCTCACGGGTCCTGCAGGACTGACCGTCGGCATGAGCGCCAAAGTACTGGGCAAGATCAAGTCCGAGCGTGCACGACAATGGCTGGCGGCGGCGAGTGTGCGACTGGCCGGGGTTACGACGGGCGCTGATCTTACCCGTCACGCGGGCGCGCTTAAACCATTGATGGTCAACGCCAGGAATGCGCCATTCAAACCTGCGCCAGCGGTTCCACTGCACATCAACGACGGTCAATCAGCGGCTGTGCAGGTCAACAATCCGCTCGCCATTGCCCGCAACAAGTCCGAAGCCAAGACCCGCCTGAGCCGGCAGGAACATCGCGATGATGCCTCCGCCCCGGCGAAAAACCCGAACGGCGACAGTGTCGATTCAGCGGACAACACCGCGACCAACGGCTGCCCGGTGTCGATGGTCACCGGCGAAGAACTGCTGACCCTGATCGATGGCTCGCTGGATGGTCTGTTGCCGTTCGAGTTCACCCGCGTGTACCGCACCAGTGCCGCCGAAATCGACGCAGGGCTCGGATTTGGCTGGAGTCATTCCCTGGCGCATCGGCTGGAAATCGATGGCGACATCGTCAGCTGGATCGACCACGAAAACCGTCGCATCACTTTCCCGCTGCCAGACAGCGAACGACCGGCCATCCACAACAGCCTGTCGCGGGCGGCGATTTATCTGGGGGACGAGCCAGAAGAACTGATGCTCGCACTGGCCGGCGAAACAGTGCGCTTTTACCACTTCCGGACAGGACGACTGACGGCCATCAGCGACGCCTATGGCAATCGGCTGACAGTGCAGCGCGACAGGTCCGACAGAATCAAGCGCCTCGACAATGGCGCCGGGCGCTCACTGCGATTGCGCTATGACCGCCGGCACATCGCCGCCGTCGAGTATCAGAGCTTCCATCCAGCCGCCATGCTGGAAGACGCCTGGCGCACCGAACAAACACTGGTTGCCTACCGTTACGACGCCTGCCATCGGTTGATCGAAGCCACCAATGCCCTCGGTGAAAGCGAACGCTACGACTACGACGACCAGCAGGTCATTTTGCAGCGGCAGCTGGCCGGTGGCGCGAGTTTCTTCTGGGAGTGGGAAAGGTCCGGCAAGGCTGCGCGATGCGTCCGACATTGGGCGTCGTTTTCACAAATGGATACGCGGTATGTCTGGGATGACAACGGTGGCGTGCAGGTAAAAAACGTCGATGGCAGCGAAGCGTTTTACCAGCACGATCATCAGGCGCGGCTCGTGCGGCGGGTTGAACCGGACGGAGCGGAACACTGCAACGCCTATGACGAAAAAGGCCGGCTGATTGCCGAAAAGAATCCGCTGGGGGCGATTACCCAATACCGCTATGACGAAATCGGGCGACTGATTGCCCTGGCTCCACCTGAAGGCGAGCCGACGTCCTACGAATACCGCCATGGTTTCCTGCATGCGCAGTCTCGCGGCAAAGCGGTGTGGAGGTACCAGCGCAATGCCCAGGGGGACGTCACCGAAGCGACCGATCCTGACGGGCAAGTCACCCATTATCACTACGACGGAAAAGGTCGGCTGCTCTCGGCCCGTTACCCAGACAACAGTCGGCATCTACTCGTCCGCAATGCCCTGGGCCAGTTGATCGAAGAGAACTTGCCGGATGGCAGTCAGCGGCGTTTTTCCTACGACATGCTTGGCCGGCAGACTACTCGTCAGGACGAGCACGGTGCCGTCACCCGGTACGAATGGGACGCCGTTGGACGACTGCTCCAGACGACGTTTCCCACAGGTGCCACTCGCGCCTTCAGCTACAACGCCTACGGCAAGATCGTTGCCGAACGTGATGAGCTGGGCCGCATCACCCGTTTTGAATACGCCGATGATCTGCACCTGATCAGCCGCAGGATCAATCCCGACGGCACGCAACTGCTTTACCGCTACGACAACGCACAGTTACTGCTGACCGGGATCGAAAACGAATCCGGCGAGCAATATCAGCTGGACTACACACCCAATGGATTGATCCGACAGGAAACCGGGTTCGATGGCCGCCGCACCGCCTATGCCTACGACCTCAACGGTCATCTGCTGGAGAAAACCGAGTTCGGTGATGACGACTCGACACTGATTACCGCTTATCAACGGGATTCGACTGGACGCTTGCTGGTCAAGACGCTGCCGGACGGCGTCAGCGTCGAGTACCGCTATGACAGCCTTGGGCGGTTGGTCAGCATCGATGACGGACACGATCACCCGCTGGAGTTCGCGTACGACCAACAGGACCGGCTGGTCACCGAACACCAAGGATGGGGCACGTTGCGCTATGGCTACGATGCCTGTGGACAACTCAATCACCTGCGTCTGCCGGACAACAGCAAACTCGATTTCCATCACGCCAAGGGTGGCGCACTGACGGCCATTGACCTCAATGGAGCTCGTCTGACGTTGCATACCTTGGTCGCCAATCGCGAACAGACCCGCCAACAGGGTCTGTTGCTCAGCGAGTACCAGTACGACGACCAGGGACGTTTGAAGACCCACGCTGTAAGCCGACAACAGCAATCGCTGTATCGCCGCGATTATGCCTACAGCGCCAATGGCAATCTCGACAGCATCGCCGACTCCCGGCACGGCCAGCGCAGCTACCGCTACGACCCGCTCGACCGGCTGATTTGCGTCCGCCACTCCCGCGATCACCAACCGGAAACCTTCGCCCATGACCCGGCCGGAAACCTGCTGATGCAGGATCGCCCCGGCGTAGCGAAGGTGCTGGGTAATCGCCTGCTGAGGCAAGGCGACCGGCATTACGATTACGACGCCTTCGGCAACCTCAGCCGCGAACTGATTGGCACTGGGCAAAAACTTGTCACCGAATATCGTTACGACTGCCAGCATCGGCTGATCGGCGTCACCCTGCCCGACGGTCGTTGCGCGAGTTACCGCTATGACGCCTTCGGCCGTCGTATCAGCAAAACGGTCGACGGCAAAACCACCGAGTTCTTCTGGCAGGGCGACAACCTCGTCGCCGAAAGCAGCCGCGAGCATTACCGCAGTTATGTCTACGAACCGGGCAGCCTACGGCCGCTGGCCATGCTCGACGGCAAAGGTCCGCGCAAGGCTTGCCCGTTTTACTACCAGCTCGACCATCTCGGTACACCGCACGAGCTCACGGATTACAGCGGCGACATCGTCTGGGCCGCCCGATACACCGCCTACGGCCGCCTCACCCGACTGAACCGGAACACCCACCAGATCCTTGACCAGCCATTGCGGTTTCAGGGTCAGTATTTCGACGCCGAGAGCGGCCTGCATTACAACCGGCATCGGTATTACCAGCCGGAGGTCGGACGGTATTTGACGTCGGATCCGAGCAAACTGGCCGGAGGATTGAACCAGTATCAGTACACGCGAAACCCGACGGGGTGGGTCGATCCGTTGGGGTTGAGTGATTGTCCGGGGACGGGGAAATGCGGGGCGGCGGTTGGGGACTCAACCAATAAGGCAACCGTAAAAGGTGCTGAACCCACATTGCCTAAGCCGAAGGGAGAAGACGATTACTTATACCGCGGAGATGGCCGAGAGCCTGATGATGTATTCGAAAACGGCTTCAAAAGTAAAGGTAAAAGCAATGATCTGTTACTCCACTCTATCGACAGTGACCACCCGCCGAGCAACTTTATTAGCACATCAACGTCGAGAGATATGGGAAAAACTTTTGCTACCGGCTTCAACACGAAAATAGGTTATCTCTACACGCTCCAGAAAATCCCCGGGTACGACTTGAAGAAAGAGCTTGGTGCGATGTATCAATTCGATAGGGAGAAGGAAATAGCCATACCAGACCGGATTAAAAATGAGGATGTCCTCGGAGCAACGTTGATCATTGATGACGGTAGAGAATTCGGCTATTCCATACCCAATCCAAATAGGAAAATCAGGAAATGACATCTGAAGTTGAATTGACAATCTGTATTGATGGAAGAAAGGAAACAGCTCAACTGATCTGCGACAGCAAAGCCGTATCCATCACTTTTGTGCTGGGAAACGGTGTCCAGAAAACATATGAAGATACTGACTTTTACAGATGCCTTGGTCTGATTCGAGAAGACCATCCCCACATTCGATTTCTTTGTAAAGGATCAAAGGTCAACGTTCACCCTTCCAGCATGTCTTCACAGATGTCTCGCGGCTTAAAAGCGTACGAATTAACACTGGGTAAAAAAGCATCACTCGACGACATCGTTTACATTTTTGACTATGACGAAGACAACTTGACGAATGATCCGGAGGTTCAACGAAATTTCTTCAGAAAATGGATCGAATCAGAAAAAGAATAACGTGGTTAACCCACGTTATCTTTTCGAGGTATGGCTCGAAGTAACAGCGGCTACAGTGATCAACTCGGCTCGTCAGAACCCTCCTTCCCCGCAATATCCGGATCATCAGGAAGCGCTTCAACATCAGTATCGCTGCGCTTTACATCACCGTCAGGCACCTGTTCCACACCAGGCTCATCATCCGGCGGCCGCTGATCGCGACTCAGGGGATCAGTCGGCGAAGGCAGCGGATACTCAGGGGTATCGTCGTCGGTGTCTTTGGGGTCAGCGTTCATAAAGCACCTCTCAAGGGGCCTGAAAAACAGGTCCTGACATTTTGATGACAGCGTGACGAACGCAGTTCGATCACGGGGACGATCGGTCGCCCCGATCGCAGCGGCCGATCATTGCTCGTCTTCGTCGTCATCCTCGTCTTCAAACTCTGTCTGGCCGACGTCGCCCGCATCATCGGCATCGTTGAGCGGCACCGTCGCATCATCCATCAGCGACCCCGGATCTTCATTACCCGGATCATTGATAAACGGCAGTCCGCTCGGACCTTTTTCTTCCTTGCCTTCGGTTTCAGGTGTCATGGCATACCCCTCGATATTCAGGTGTGTATGAAGTTCGAGGCAATCTGAGGGCCAAACGTTCCGGAGTACTTCTCGCGAAAACGAAAAACCCGGCGCCAGGCCGGGTTTCTAGTGTCATTCGCTATCGGTCAGCGATGTTTATTCCTGTGTTTATTCTTGTGTTTGTTTTTGTACCCGTTTCCGGAATGGGAACTGCCGCTGTCGGTGCCCAGGTTGTTGCCCACCGCGCCACCCGCTGCACCACCCAGGCCTGCGCCAATGGTAGAGCCGGTCGAACCGCCAAGGCTGTTACCAATCACCGAGCCACCCGCCGAGCCCAAACCACCACCGATGGCCGCTTCGGTGCGACTGCCTTTAGGCGCGCCAACCGCACTGCCCGCCGCCCCACCCACACCTGCGCCAATCGCTGCACCTGAGCTGCCGCCCATTTGCCGGCCGACCACGTCACCCAGCGCACCGCCAATACCACCGCCAACAGCTGCGGTGCCATCACCGGCAGCCATCGCACCTTGAGCGACCAAAAGTCCCAGAAACAACGTGGACAATGTCAAACGCATGATATGAACCTCTAATTCCGCATCGGGGGAAAGGAACGCGCTGCGGATGGGGCGGAGTCTAGCACCTGTCCCCGTTGAATCCGCTCAGCGATGACGTTTGGACAGCTTAAGATGCGCTAGATGCGAAGAAGAAACAGCCAGATACAAAAAGCCCGGCATCAAGCCGGGCTTTTTGAGCGGATCGATCAGGATCAGTGGCCCTTGTGGCCCTTGCCCAGGTTACTGCCAACGCCACCGCCCAACGCACCGCCCAGGCCTGCGCCGATGGTCGAACCGGTCTTGCCGCCCAGGCTGTTGCCGATTATCGAGCCGCCCGCAGCACCCACGCCGCCGCCGATGGCCGCTTTGGTGCGGCTGCCTTTGCGTGCTCCAACAGCGCTGCCGGCGGCGCCCGCGACACCGGCACCAATCGCAGCGCCAGTGCTGCCGCCCATGCTTTGGCCGACCACATTACCCAGCGCGCCACCCAGACCGCCACCCAGCGCGGCCGTGCCGTCGCCGGCAGCCATTGCACCTTGAGCAACCAAAAGCCCCAGAACCAGAGCGGGCAGTGTTAAACGCATGACAAGAACCTCAAAAATAGGGGGAAATCAAAAAGGGTCGAGATTGAATGCTTTAGCGGCGAGAAAGTCCAGACACACAGCCCCAACCTCACCATTGGCGACGGTTGGACAACGTTTATGGAAAAGGTTTTATGACAGGCAAAAAAAAGCCCGCTGGGGAGACGGGCCAGGTGTTGCTTTCTAACGGATGAGTTGAGACTACGTAAGACCTTGTGAAAACTTTGTGAAAAAACCGGACGAAAAAACAGGCATCAGCAAAATCATTCAGGCATAAAAAACCCCGCTCGATGACGGGGTCTATTCATGGCAGCTACTTCCTGACCGGAGCCGCTACCTTGGGTAAAAATTTAGCCTTCGGTCCCTGGCGCACCATCGTCTTCATCTTGCCGAGCTTGACCTTGTCGTCACCAAAGCCCGAGTCATAGTCTGTCTGGCCACACTGCACGCAATTGTTGATCGGAAATTCAGCACCGTCGTCTTCGATATACGGATCAGTCATCTTTTCACCCCTCTCAAAAGCGGGATCGACACCGGCAAGCCCTATTTGCCTGAAACATATCGACCACCAAGCTTTTGAGACTAGTCGGTCACTACCGGACTTGTAATTCAGATTTCCCGATGCCCGACGAATGGCCCACCTCGCTTCCTACAAACCAACACATCAATTCGTACCGGACTCACCTCAGTTTAACGGCTGTCCCGGTGACGAAAACCACCACCATCCCGCCCTTCCCGGCCGGCATGCTGATCTCATAATCAAGCCCCACCACAGCATCGGCCTGAATCGCACGCGCCCGTTCCTTGATCTCATCGGTCGCCTGAATCCGCGCTTCCTTCAACGCACGCTCCAATGTCTGAGAGCGCCCGCCGAAGAAGTCGCGCATCCCGGCGAACATGTCCCGAATAACGTTGACGCCCTGTACCGACTCGGCGCTGACGATGTCCAGGTAAGCCGTGATTTGCCGACCTTCGATGGCGTGGGTTGTGGTGGTGATCATGGGATTTCCTTTTTCAGGGCCTTGGGACTCAAGGCAACCGGGATAAATAGAGAGCCAGCGCATCAAACGCCGGCAACGTAACGGGATCGTTGGCCGAGTTGCTGGCAACGGGATGGGAAGCGTACCGAACAATCACCACCTCGGCCGCTGGGTCGACATAGATGCGCTGCCCATGAACGCCCCGCGCCATGAACGCCCCGCCCGTCTTGTCCGTCACCCACCACATCGACCGGTAACTCCAGCCTTTCAACAAATCGTAACCGGCCTTGGCAAAGGCTTGCTTGTTACCGCCACGACGGATGTCATCGACCACCGTTTTGGGCACGATCTGTTGGCCATTGAACCGACCGTCGTTGCGCAGCATCTCGCCAAACAAACGACCCAAAAAACAGTTCACATTCCCATATCGTTCCCATATCGCCCTTTTTCAGACGCCAAAAACCACAAACCCCCGACTTTCTCTAGGAAAATCAGGGGTTTGTGTTTTACAAATTTGGCGGTGAAGGAGAGATTCGAACTCTCGATACAATTTCTTGTATACACACTTTCCAGGCGTGCTCCTTAAGCCACTCGGACACTTCACCGTATCTCGTCAAACATGTTCTGTCTGTCGAGGCGCGCTAATGTAGTCGAAAGCTTTTCTGATGGCAAACTTTTTTTGCAGAATTTTCATGCGGTTAGCGATTTAGACGTTCTGCGGGTTTCGGAGTATGGCAAACCTGCCAATCTCCGGCTTCGCGCCCTCGCCTCTATATAGAAGGGAATACACGGTGGGTGTGGTGGGTCGGGCTTGCCCGAAGGGGAAAAGTGTGACTGGCGGGTCAGTCACGGCGCTTTACCTGGCCGGCGGCGGTGGGTAACGTCTGCCTCAACTTTCATACAAGGAATAGCGTCATGAGTGAGTTGATTTCCTACCACCTCGAAGACGGAATCGCGACCCTGACTTTGAGCAACGGCAAGGTCAATGCCATCTCCCCGGACGTGATTGCTGCGTTTAACGCTGCGCTGGATCAGGCGGTGACTGATCGTGCAGTGGTGATCATTACCGGTACGCCCGGGATTCTGTCGGGCGGTTATGACTTGAAAGTGATGACTGCCGGTCCCAAAGAAGCCGTGTCGCTGGTGACGTCCGGTTCGACTCTGGCCCGTCGCCTGCTGTCGCACCCGTTTCCGGTGATCGTTGCATGCCCGGGTCACGCGGTGGCCAAGGGTGCGTTCCTGTTGTTGTCGGCGGATTACCGCATCGGTGTCGACGGCCCGTTCAGCATTGGCCTGAACGAAGTGCAGATCGGCATGACCATGCACCATGCCGGTATCGAGCTCGCGCGTGATCGTCTGCGCAAATCGGCATTCCACCGGTCGGTGATCAATGGCGAGATGTTCAATCCGCAGAGCGCCGTGGATGCAGGCTTCCTTGACGTGGTGGTATCGGCCGAAGAGTTGCAGGGCGCAGCCCTGGCGGCGGCTCGTCAACTGAAGAAGATCAACATGACTGCGCACAAGAACACCAAGCTGAAAGTGCGCAAGGCGCTGCTGGAAACACTGGATAACGCGATCATCCTGGATCAGGAACACATGGGTTAAGCCCAAACGCGCGCCACTGAAAGCCCGACCGTCGTGTCGGGCTTTTTCGTATAGGCTCTGTTGAAAAGCCTGCAACTGCTCTAGAACACGTCTGACCAACAAGTCGGAAACATGCGCTCAAACATCGGCTATCTCCTACCTCTATAGCGGCAATTGCCGAAAACAGTGCACATCCGTACACTGCGCCACCTTTTGTCCCGGTGGGGCCTGTAAATGCTGTTCGTGTTTCGCATGTTATTGATGGGCCTGCATTTTGTCCTGGCCGGTGTGCTGGGGGTGATCCTGGGCCTGTGTCGGCCGTTCAATCCGGACAACAGCCGTTTGTGCGCACGTCTGTATGCGTGGCCGGCGATGTGTATTTTGCGTTTGCGGGTGAAGGCAGAAGTCGGTCCGTTGATGAACAAGCCTGACAGCTGCGTGATCATCGCCAACCACCAGTCCAACTATGACCTGTTTGTGTTCGGCAACGTGGTGCCCCGCCGCACCGTGTGCATCGGCAAGAAGAGCCTGAAGTGGGTGCCGTTGTTCGGCCAGTTGTTCTGGCTGGCCGGCAATGTGTTGATCGACCGTGGCAATGCACACAAGGCGCGCCAGTCCATGCTGACCACGACGCGCACCTTGCAGCATGAGGACACCTCGATCTGGGTATTCCCGGAAGGCACGCGCAACCTCGGCGAAGAACTGTTGCCGTTCAAGAAAGGCGCGTTCCAGATGGCGATCGCAGCCGGCGTGCCGATCGTCCCGGTGTGTGTGAGCAGTTACGTCAAACACATGCGATTGAACCGCTGGCGCAGTGGGAAAATTCTGATCCGTTCACTGCCGGCCATTCCAACCGCCGGACTGAGCCTGGACGACATGCCCCTGCTGATCGCCCAGTGCCGCGAGCAGATGCGCGAGTGCATCGCCTCGATGGATCGGCAACTGCAAGCCGCATGAAACGAAACCCGCCCTGTGCGGGTTTTCTTTTGCTTGCGAGCCTGTGTCTTCGAACTCCGCAGATTTCACTGACTCTCAAGCAGCAGACAAGGCTAAGCTGAACACTGCCTGCCACCTGCAAATAAGAAGTGAAGCTGAATCATGGGTAGAGTTGTTGCTGCTGCGGTTTATAGCGCCGGTAAAAAAGTCACCAATATTACCCTCGACGAAGGCGCTGCCTGGGCTGCAAAACCTGGCCACTTTGTCTGGATCGGCCTTGAAGAGCCGAATGCCCAGGAGCTGTTCAACCTGCAACGCCAGTTCAACCTGCACGAACTGGCCATTGAAGACGCCCTGGAAAAACACAGTCGACCGAAACTGGAAACCTTCGGTGATGCTCTGTTTATCGTCACGTATTCGCCTATACGAAACGAAGGCCGACTGGAATTCATCGAGACTCATATCTTTGCCGGCAATGGCTACATCATTACTGCGCGCAACGGCCACTCGGCGTCCTACGCCCTTGTCCGACAGCGTTGTGAGGCGCGTCCGCTGTTGCTGGAGCACGGGGAAGATTTCGTACTCTATGCCATCCTCGACTTCGTGATTGAAAACTACCAGCCGATGGGCGAAGCGATCCATGCAGAGATCGATGAGCTGGAACGTAACGTGCTGTGCAGCGCACTGAATGAACATGACATCCAAAAGCTTCATGGCCTGCGCCGAGACGTACTGCGCTTGCGTCGTTATGCGGCGCCGATGGTGGAGATCGGTGAAGAACTGCAGAAACTGAGCTTTCCGTTTATCGACAAGAACATGCGCCCTTACTTTCGCGATGTGCAGATTCATGTGACACGGCAGTTGGAAGACCTGACAACCCTGGCGGATATCGCCAGCCAGACGATTGAAGTCGGGGTGTTGCTGGAGGCGTCAAGACAGAGCGTGGTGCAACGCAAGTTTGCGGCGTGGGCGGCGATACTGGCGTTCCCGACAGCGGTGGCCGGAATCTACGGGATGAACTTCGAGGACATGCCTGAGCTGACCTGGCATTACGGGTATTTCGCGGTGTTGGGCTTTATCACGGTGGGGTGTGTGGGTTTGTGGGCGAGTTTCAAGAAGTCGGGGTGGTTGTAGCCGATACCGGGGCGTCTGGAAATTCGCGGGCGATCCGACTTGCCCGCGAAGCTCTTAGCGTTAAACAGTTTCTGGCTTATGCGCCACAAACCGCATCATCCACTCCGCAACGGTAGTGCCGTGATGCTCATGTTCAAGGCTCGCCATGCCTTTCGAATAAATCTGCTCGCCCAGCACTTCCTGACGAATATCCAGCAACGCCCGCGAATAATCGTGAATGAACTCCGGATGCCCCTGGAAGCACAGCACCTGATCGTTGATGTGGTACGCGGCGAACGGGCAGAAATCGCTGGACGCGATAACCGTGGCGTTTTCCGGTAGCGACGTCACCTGGTCCTGGTGACTGATCAACAACGTCAGCTCTTCGCGCACCGGGCTCATCCATGGCGCCTTGGCCGCCAGTTTGTAGCTGTGCGTGCCGACGCCCCAGCCCTGGGTCGCGCGCTCGCTCTTGCCGCCCAGCAGCAACGCCAGTAACTGATGGCCGAAGCACACGCCCAGCAGTTTGTCGCCGCGTTCGTAACGGGTCAGCAGGTAAGCCCGGAGGGTTTCGATCCATGGGTCGGTGCCGAAGGAGTCGGCCTTGCTGCCCGTGACGAGATAAGCGTCAAAAACCTCATCATCGCTCGGGTATTCGCCCTGCATCACGTTGTAGACGGAGAACTCGGCCGCGATGGGTTGCTGCGAAAACAGACGCTGGAACATCTGCCCGTAACCCTGATATTGATCGACCAGTTCCGGACGCAGGATGTCGGTTTCCAGAATGCAGATGCGTAACGACATAAAAAATACCTGACACGTGATGGGAATAATGCACACCCCAGAGCCTGCCTCGAAACAGGGTGACAAGGCAAGCCCCGGAGTGCGTCATCGGTCCCTTAAAACACCTCCCCTTTGGCGGCTTTTTGCAACAGCAGCGCCGGTGGTGCGAACCGTTCGCCGTACTGTTCGGCAAGGTATTGCGCGCGGGCAACGAAATCCTTCACGCCGTACTGGTTGATGAACTGCAGCGCGCCACCGGTCCAGGCCGCAAAACCGATACCGAAGATCGACCCGACGTTGGCGTCCGCCGTCGAGGTCAGCACGCCCTCCTCCACACAGCGCACCGTTTCGATGGCTTGTACGAACAGCAAGCGGTCACGCACATCCTTCGGCGAAATCTGCCCATCAGCTTTTTCGAAGCGGGTTTTCAGCTCCGGCCACAAATGCTTCTGGCCACCGGCCGGGTACTCGTAGAAACCACCGCCCGCGGCTTTGCCCGGACGCTTGTATTCGTTGAGCAGCAAGTCAATCACCGCAAAGGCCGGGTGCTCAATCAACGGTTTCCCTTCCGCTTGCAGGTCTTTGGCGGTTTGCTGGCGGATATGGCTCATGAGGCTGAGGGAAACTTCGTCGGAGATCGCCAGAGGCCCGATCGGCATGCCGGCCTTGCGGGCTTCGGTCTCGATCATCGCTGCGCTTACGCCTTCGCCGAGCATGGCGATGCCTTCGTTGGTGAAGGTGCCGAACACCCGAGAAGTGAAGAAGCCGCGGCTGTCGTTGACCACAATCGGCGTTTTCTTGATTTGCAGTACGAAATCGAACCCGCGGGCCAGGGTTTCGTCGCTGGTGTGGGCACCTTTGATGATTTCCACCAAGGGCATTTTTTCCACGGGGCTGAAGAAGTGCAGGCCGATGAATTTGCTCTGATCCGGTACGGCGGTGGCGAGACCGCTGATTGGCAAGGTCGAGGTGTTGGAAGCGATCACCGCGTCAGGGCCAACGATGAGTTGTGCGGCGGAAGAGACTTTGGCTTTGAGTTCACGGTCTTCGAAAACGGCTTCAATGATCAGATCGCAGCCGGCCAGATCGGCATCCTTTTCAGTGGTTTTAATTCGCGCCAGCACTGCATCGCGCTGCTCGGCGCTCAACTGGCCGCGGGCAACTTTCTTGTCCAGCAACGCCGCCGAATGAGCCTTGCCTTTCTCCGCAGCCGCGAGGCTGATGTCCTTGAGCACCACTTCGATGCCCGCCGATGCGCTGACAAAAGCAATCCCGGCGCCCATCATCCCGGCGCCCAGGACACCCACGCGACGCGTGACATAAGGTGCAAACCCTTGAGGTCGCGAGCCGCCCGCATTGATCTCGTTGAGCTGGAACCAGAAAGTGCCGATCAGATTTTTCGAGATCTGTCCGGTGGTCAGTTCGGTGAAGTAACGGGTTTCGATCAGGTGCGCGGTATCGAAATCCACTTGCGCACCTTCAACTGCGGCGCACAGGATTTTCTCCGGCGCGGGCAGGCAGCCCTGGGTTTTGGTGCGCAGGATCGACGGCGCTATCGCCAGCATCTGCGCAACTTTTGGATTCGATGGCGTACCGCCCGGTATCTGATAGCCCTTGACGTCCCAGCGCTGTACAGCCACTGGATTGGCGATGATCCAGGCTCGAGCCTTGGCCAGGAGCTCATCGCTATTGGCTGCCAGTTCATCGATCAGACCCGCCTGCAAGGCTTGCTGCGGGCGGACCTTCTTGCCTTCAAGCAGATACGGCAAGGCTTTTTCCAGACCGAGCATGCGCACCATGCGCACCACCCCGCCGCCGCCCGGCAACAGGCCGAGGGTGACTTCCGGCAAGCCGAGCTGCACCGATGAATTGTCCAACGCCACGCGGTGATGGCACGCCAGGCAGATTTCCCAGCCTCCGCCCAGCGCCGCGCCGTTGATCGCGGCGACCACCGGTTTACCCAGGGTCTCAAGGGTGCGTAATTGGCCCTTCAGCGTCAGCACCATGTCATAGAACGCTTTGGCTTCGGGTTTGCCGACCTTGATCAGTTCATTGAGGTCGCCGCCGGCGAAGAAGGTTTTCTTGGCCGAGGTGATGATGACACCGGCGATGCTTTCTTTTTCGGCAACCAAACGGGCAACGCAGGCAGCCATGGCCTCGCGGTAGTCCGCATTCATGGTGTTGGCGCTCTGGCCCGGCATGTCAATGGTCAGGACGACGATCTGGTCCTGCCCTTTTTCGTAACGAATGGCTTCGGTCATGGCTCTTTACCTTAAGAATCAGTTTCCTAAAAATCGGGGGCTCAGAGGCGTTCGATGATGGTGGCAATGCCCATGCCGCCGCCGACACACAGCGTCGCCAGGCCATAGCGCAGGCGCCGGGTTTCCAGTTCATCGAGCAGCGTGCCGAGGATTGCGCAGCCAGTGGCGCCGAGCGGGTGGCCCATGGCGATGGAGCCGCCGTTGACGTTGACCTTGTCCGGATCGATGGACATGTCCTTGATGAATTTGAGCACGACCGAGGCGAACGCCTCATTGACCTCGAACAGGTCGATGTCTTCGACCCGCAGCCCGGCCTTGGCCAGCGCCTTGCGCGTGGCCGGCGCCGGGCCGGTGAGCATGATGGTCGGGTCGGTGCTAGTCACCGCCGTGGCAACAATCCGCGCCCGTGGCTGCAAGCCCAGCGCGCGGCCCTTGGCTTCGGAGCCGATCAACATCAGCGCCGCACCATCGACGATCCCGGAACTGTTGCCCGGTGTGTGCACGTGGTTGATTCGCTCGACATGGCTGTAGACCCGCAGCGCGGTGGCGTCGAAACCCATTTGCCCCATCATCTCGAAGCTCGGTTTGAGCTTGCCCAGGCCTTCGAGGGTGGAGTCGGCGCGGATGAATTCATCATGATCAAGCAGCAGGATGCCGTTCTGGTCCCGTACTGGCACCAGCGATTTGCTGAACGAGCCATCGGCCCGGGCCCGCGCGGCTTTTTGCTGGGAATGCTGCGCGTAGGCATCGACGTCCTGACGGCTGAAACCTTCAAGGGTGGCGATCAGGTCGGCGCCCACGCCTTGCGGTGTGAAATGGCTGTGCAGATTGGTTTCCGGGTCCAGCGCCCAGGCGCCGCCGTCGCTGCCCATCGGCACCCGGGACATCGACTCGACCCCACCGACCACCACCAGCTCCTCAAAGCCGGAACGCACTTTCATCGCCCCGAGGTTCACCGCCTCCAGCCCCGACGCGCAGAAGCGGTTGATCTGCACACCCGCCACGCTGACGTCCCAATCGGCCACTTGTGTCGCGGTTTTGGCAATGTCGGCGCCTTGATCGCCGACCGGCGTCACGCAGCCCAGCACCACGTCATCGACCTGGCTGGTGTCCAGAGAAGTGCGCTGCTGCAGCGCCTTGAGCAACCCGGCCACCAGGTTCACCGGTTTGACACTGTACAAGGCGCCATCGGCCTTGCCTTTGCCACGGGGCGTGCGTAACGCGTCGAAAATCAAAGCTTGGGTCATGACGTCCTCGAACCTGACGGTGAAAATCTGAGCCTTCACCTTATGCCGAGCCACCGCCGATTCAATGACCGCAATGCTCACGGACGTTGACGGACACGCTCAGACGGACGGTAGTGTGCTACCGGATTAACCGTTTCAGGACACCGACATGTCTAGCAAAAGGGCGGCAAAGAAGCTGGCAATAGGCCTCATACCTTTTTCAAAGCAATAAGCACGCACTCCATACGAAATGGATCTAAACCACGAGTGACGCGGGCCCTAAGGTGAACATATGCGAAGTTGTCGTCGGGTTTTGCCGAGGCGCTCGCACTACAGGAAGTGCAACGCGCTGCCGTCATGGAGATATGCAGGCAGGCATCAGGAAATAACAAAAAAGGCGGTCAAGCCATGTTCAAACATTCGAAAGTACGTCAAGCCGGGCTCATTCTTTTCGCCACTACGCTGTTGTTGATTTTGCCGAACCTGACGAAGGTGATCGGCTAGTCGGTTTTAAAAATACGGCGCCAAGGTTTTTTTATCGCCTCATCAAAAATGTGACTGGCTCGCTACCCGGGCCAGCGTGGGTGTGCCACCCTTTGCGGCACTTCCACGACATGGACGGCGATCATTTGAAAACGCTCATTCTGCTCGGGGCCTTGCTGTTCGGCTCGCCCCTTTATGCCGCACAGCTGAACCTGGAGCTGGGCGCGAACAGTCGCACCTGGCAGACCGAGGAATTGCTCAAGCATCCTCAGTTACAGACCATCACGATCAGCAACGACGTTTCCTATAAACGGGACATGAGTTATCTCGCCGTGCCCCTGGCGGCGTTGTTGACCGGCATCAAGCCTGACGATCACCTGCAAGCCGTGGCGCTGGATGGTTTTGCTGCTGAACTGGCGGCCGCGCCGTTGCTCAATGCCAAGGGCGCGCGGGCCTGGCTGGCGATTGAAGACCCGGCCAGACCGTGGCCAGCGTTGTCCGAGGGCAAGCACAGTGCAGGTCCCTTTTATCTGGTCTGGACCGATCCGCAGGCGGGCAACATCAGCCCCGAGCAATGGCCGTTCGAAGTGGCGAGCATCAAGCGCATGGCGCCGGTGGCCGAGCGCTTCCCTGCCCTGCTGCCTGATCCGGCGTTAAAGGCGAGCGATCCGGTGAATCAGGGGTTTACGCTGTTTCAAAAGAACTGCCTGGCGTGTCATCGACTCAATGGCGCCGGGGATGCGCAGTTCGGGCCGGATCTGAACATTCCGTTTAACCCGACCGAGTATTTTGGCGCGGACTTTTTGAAGCGCTATATCCGTGATCCGCAGAGTTTGCGGCAGTGGCCGCAGGCGAAGATGCCGGGGTTTTCGGCGCAAGTGTTGCCCGACGGCGATCTGGACTTGTTGGTGGGGTATTTGAAGCATATGGCGGGGCGCAAGGTTAAACCCTGACGCTATTCCCTGCCCTTGTAGGAGCTGGCTTGCTAGCGATGGAGTGTCAGTCGACATCGTTTTCGCTGACACACCATCGCTAGCAAGCCAGCTCCTACAGGGGTTGCGGTGTTCCTGATTACTGCTGCTGGACCGAGATCACAGGCATCGGCGTCGGCGACACAAACACCTTCGCATGCATCTGCTCACACCCGCCGCCGCGACGCATCCCGCGCACCGGGCAGGCATCCAGGTAATCCAGGCCCACCGCCAGCTTCAAATGGCGCTCCGGCCGCGCCAGTTCATTGGTCACGTCAAAGCTGTACCACGCGTCGTCCAGCCAGGCTTCGGCCCACGCGTGACTGGCCAGGTGCTCGCAGTTCTCGCTGTACAGATAGCCCGACACATAACGCGACGGAATGCCCAGGCTGCGGGCGCAGGCGAGGAACGCGTGCGTGTGGTCCTGGCACACGCCCGAACGCCCGGCGAAAGCCTGAGCCGCGCTGGTGTCCACTTCGGTGGAGCCCGGCGTGTAGGTCATGTGCTGGTTAAGGCCATGCATCAAATCGATCAGCGATGTGCGATCCCGACGCTTTTTACATTCCTTTTCGGCGAACGCACGCAAGGCTTCGTCGGCTTCGGTCAGGCGCGTGAAACGCAGAAACGGCAGCGCCGACTGGCTCTCGTGCTCGGCTTCACGCAGTTCGTCGATATCGACCTGACCACGGGCGCCGATGATGATTGCTTCGTGCGGTTCGTCCATGGTCAGCACATGCAGGATGTTGCCGAATGGATCGAGTTGCGCGCGTACCGGGCGCGGCAGGTCGAGTTGCCAGCTGAGCACGTGCTGGCGCTCGCTGTCGTGAGGGGTCAGTCGCAGGTACTGGATGCTCGCCCGCACCTGATCTTCGTAGTGATAGGTGGTCTCGTGGCTAATGGAAAGTCTCATGCAGCCTCCAGGTAGGAACTGTGTATGGCGTTACCCAACTGGCGCACCAGCGGGATGAACTCGGTCAGCCAGGCATGCAGGCCTTCGTCGAGGATTTCGTTGATGCCGGTGTAGCGCAGGCGCGCGTCCATTTCAGCGGCGAGGCGTTGCGCGGGACGGCCGTTGGCGCCGGGCAGTTGAGCGAGGATCTGGTCGATTTCTTCGGTGCAGGCCCGTAGCGAACGTGGCACATCAGCACGCAACAGCAGCAGTTCGGCCACATGCCGGGCACCGGGCGCATCACGGTAGATTTCGGTGTAGGCCTCGAACGAAGACAACGCCCTCAATAAAGCACTCCACTGGTAATAGGCATGCGCTGTGCCATCGCTGACCGCTTCGGCCTGATCGCCGGCCATTTCGTAGCGGGCATCGAGCAGGCGCAAGGTGTTGTCAGCCCGTTCGATAAACGTGCCCAGCCGAATGAAACGGAACGCATCGTTACGCATGATGGTGCCGTAGGACGCGCCGCGAAACAGGTGCGAACGTTCCTTGATCCACTCGCAAAAACGGCTCATGCCGTAGCGACTCAAACCTTGCTCGGCGATCCCGCGAATTTCCAGCCAGGTGGCGTTGATGTTTTCCCACATGTCGGCGGTGATTCGCCCACGCACTGCATGGGCGCTGGCTCGCGCAGCGCCGAGGCAGCTGTAGATGCTCGCCGGGTTGGCCGCGTCGAGAGCGAAAAAATGCAACAGCCGTTCGGCATGCAGCTCGCCGTGGCGTTCCAGGTAGTCGTCCAGGGTGCCGGTGATCAACAGGGGCATCGCGAGTTCATGCAGACC
Source organism: Pseudomonas migulae NBRC 103157 (assembly GCF_002091715.1). Taxonomy (GTDB): domain Bacteria; phylum Pseudomonadota; class Gammaproteobacteria; order Pseudomonadales; family Pseudomonadaceae; genus Aquipseudomonas; species Aquipseudomonas migulae_A. The sequence goes on from NZ_BDAG01000006.1 coordinate 182,121, forward strand.
GTCACCGCGACCATCCTGCGGCATCAGCGACAGCGAATAACTGATGTCGAGCATCCGTGCGAGGTTTTCCGCCCGCTCCAGGTAACGCGACATCCAATACAAATCCGAGGCAGTTCTACTTAACATGGCAGGCTTCCTTCAATCCTCGACCACCCAGGTGTCCTTGGTTCCGCCGCCCTGCGAGGAGTTCACCACCAGGGAGCCTTCACGCAGGGCGACACGGGTCAAACCGCCAGGTACAACCCGGGTTTCGCGGCCAGACAATACAAACGGACGCAGGTCGATGTGGCGTGGAGCGATGCCGTTTTCGACAAAGGTCGGACAGGTCGACAGGGACAACGTCGGTTGCGCGATGTACGCGTGGGGCTTGGCCTTGATGCGGGCGCGGAACGACTCGATTTCCGCCGCCGTCGCCGCCGGCCCCACCAGCATTCCGTAACCGCCTGAGCCCTGGGTTTCCTTGACCACCAGGTCCGGAAGATTGGCCAGCACATGGGACAGCTCAGAAGGATTGCGGCACTGGAACGTCGGCACGTTCTTCAGGATCGGCTCTTCATCCAGATAGAAACGGATCATGTCCGTCACAAACGGATACACCGATTTGTCGTCCGCGACCCCGGTGCCGATGGCATTCGCCAGCACCACGTTGCCCGAGCGGTAGGACGACAACAGCCCCGGCACCCCGAGCATCGAATCCGGATTGAACGCCAGCGGATCGAGGAACGCATCGTCGAGGCGACGGTAGATCACATCGACGGCTTTCGGCCCGTCCGTGGTGCGCATGAACACCTTGTCGTCACGCACGAAGAGGTCCGCGCCTTCCACCAGTTCAACGCCCATTTCCCGCGCCAGGAATGCATGCTCGAAAAACGCACTGTTGAAACGCCCCGGCGTCAGCACCACCACGCTCGGGTTATCGATCGGGCTGGAGCTTTTCAGGGTGTCGAGCAACAGGTTCGGATAATGGTCGATCGGCGCGATGCGCTGGGCCGAGAACAGTTCGGGGAACAGCCGCATCATCATCTTGCGGTCTTCGAGCATGTAGCTCACGCCGCTCGGTGTACGAAGGTTGTCTTCGAGCACGTAGTACGTGCCGTCGCCATCGCGTACCAGATCGACGCCGGAGATGTGCGAATAGATATCCCGGTGCAGATCCAGGCCTTGCATCGCCAACTGGTATTGCTCGTTGGCCAGCACTTGCTCGGCCGGGATGATGCCGGCCTTGATGATGCGCTGTTCGTGATAGAGGTCGGCGAGGAACATGTTCAACGCCTTGACCCGCTGGATACAGCCACGTTCGACAATCCGCCATTCGCTGGCGGGGATGCTGCGCGGAATGGTGTCGAAGGGAATCAGGCGCTCTGTCCCCTGCTCGTCCCCGTAAAGCGTGAAAGTAATCCCGGCGCGATGAAACAACAGATCGGCCTCGCGTCGCCGTTGGGCCAGAAGCTCGTCAGGCGTCTCGGCCAGCCAACGGGCAAACTCCCGGTAATGCGGGCGGACCTGGCCGCCGGCATCGTACATTTCATCAAAATAGGTGCGGATCATGCCGTACTCCTTGTCACCCGGACATACAGGCCTTCGCAAGGCCCGTGCCATCGGCATAAACGCTTTGATATCAATCGGTTGGATATTCGTCGCGCATACACCGCACCATTCCTGTGCGGTAAATGCCCCAACCTGATCGCCCCCGCTTCATTGCGAAGCAATGCTTTCGCCTATCACCAGCATAGCCAGAGTTGATTTCACTGCCCGGCCGTGGCTGCTGATAATCCGTGCATTCGCTGTAAAAGCTCACCGAACTTCCCTTTTAGCCGCCTTGCTCAGGCGGCTTTTTTTTGTTTCGGGGTTTGTGCCCGGTGGTGTGGTCGCCGGCTTGGCGGAGATTGGGAGGACGCCATCGCCAGCACGCCGGCTCCTACAGGTTTTGGGGCATGGCACACATCACCGGCAACCACACGGCCCCATTGCTGGCGAGGGGGCCTTGAATTCCGCACAAACGAAAACGGCCGACCCGAAGGTCAGCCGTTAGTGGATGTTGTCGCTGTTCATAGTGTTATGCGAGTAGCCCTCGTACCTCCTGCTTGACGCCCCAGCCTTCGATGATGCCGCCCAAAGGCTCGACCACCGCCTCGAAGTCCTGCTCAAAGTCGCCGATGCCGTCGTAAGTGGCGGACATCACTTTACTCAGTTCCAAGGCCCATGCGCCGTCATCGCGTACGCTGATCTGTGCATTCATGGATTCGCCGGAATAATGCCCTGCCGCCCTGCGTGCCCGCTCCTCGTCCGGGAAAATGGCGTAGAACTCGATCGGATGGAATCGTGAAAAGTCGAAACCGCCTTCTTTCATGCGGCGCAGTACCGAGCTGCTGATGTCTTCTTGATAGGCTGTGCTCATGAAACGTCCTCCTCAAACCGATGGATAGACTTTCCGTACTCCCGACGCCCGCAACCGAATGGTGTGAGCAATGCAGCAACCACGTTGCCGCCGGGAAACAAGCATGTAGCTGACAAGACCAGACCTTAGCGATCCAATCGCTGATCTCGCTTGCAGAGTAGCCTCAAGTAAGCGCCCCTGCCAAGGCCTGGTGTTTCAAGAGTGTGCCAAAGGGTGTATCAGACGGGAGTAATGCCGAGGATTTGTATGCTGTTCTGGGTCTTGAGGTTCTTGACGGTAGCGTCAGCAGTGCGCCCCTCCAGATCGTTCAGATCCAGTTCGGCGGCGACGGGAAAAAGACGCTCCTTGAGCAGTTTCGCGGCGTGCTCGTTATCCGGGCACTCATCACACTCAAAGATTTCGTCGACTGTTTCGCCGTGATCATCCACGAAAGTGATCTTCCACTTTTGCATCAGTGCCTCCTCGAACAAACCCGCAAATGGGTTTACAACTATCTGGACTTTTGGCTGGACTGATCGTTCAAAAGGATCGCAGGCAAGCATGAAAAACACGCTCCCTGTAGGAGCTGGCTTGCTAGCGATGCAGACGCTGCGGTTTGTCTGATACACCGCGTCAATCCAATCGCTAGCAAGCCAGCTCCTACAAGGGTTATGCGTACTTCTTCAGTTTAGTCGTTGCTTGGCTTATTGATCGCTTGCAGCACGTATTGCGGCAAGGCAAACGCGCCAATGTGGATTTCCGGGTTGTAGTAGCGGGTGATGATGCCGCTGCCGGCGAAACGCTGCTGCAGGGTTTCGCGAGTCAATTTGCGATAGGCGGTATTGGTCGCGCCCCAGGCAAATGTCATCGAACCGCCGATGTAGGTCGGCACGGCCGCCTGATAGAAGTGCCAGTCCGGGAACAGGCTGCGCAGGCGCCCGGCGGTGGTTTTGACTTCTTCGATCTGCATGAACGGCGTGCCGTTCTGGGTCACCAGGATACCGCCCTCGTTCAGGCAGCGACGGCAGGCCTGGTAGAAGTTTTCCGAGAACAGCACTTCGCCCGGACCGATCGGGTCGGTGGAGTCGGAGATGATCACGTCGAACTTTTCGGTGGTGGTGGCGACGAAGCGCATGCCGTCATCGATCACCAGGTTCAGACGCGGATCATCGAACGCACCCTTGGAGTGGTTCGGCAGGAATTCCTTGCACATGTCGACCACGGTGCCGTCGATCTCGACCATGGTGATGTGCTCGACGCCACCGTGTTTGGCCACTTCACGCAGCATGCCGCCGTCACCGCCACCGATGATCAACACGCGCTTGGCGCTACCGTGCGCCAGGATCGGCACGTGGGTGAGCATTTCGTGGTAGATGAATTCGTCGGCTTCGGTCGTCTGGATCACGCCGTCCAGCGCCATGACACGACCCATGCGCGGGTTCTCGAAAATCACCAGGTGCTGGTGTTCGGTGCGCACTTCGTGCAGCAGTTTTTCCATGCGAAAACGCTGGCCGTAGCCTTCGTAGAGGGTTTCCAGGTACTCGCTGGCAGGGGTGTTGCTCATGGGAAGTGCTCCGATGAATGCGGGTGGCAACGGACGGTTACCCGCCCATGATGGCCAATCGATCTGCTCGATTGCCCGGGAAAGGCGCGCATTCTACGTCGCGGAAGATGACAGGTCGAACCTTCTGACTCCACATAACTGTAGGAGCTGGCTTGCCAGCGATCGGATCACCGCGGTGTATTTGACAGACCGCGTCGTCTGCATCGCTGGCAAGCGAGCTCCTACAGGTTTTGTGTAGTTTTCGGGTCAGATTCGCACATTACCCCGTGGCCCGGCGATGGCCCAGATGATCAGGCCCAAAACCGGCAGCAGCAGGATCAGCAGGACCCAGATGATTTTCATCCCGGTGTCGGCGCCACTTTTCAGCACGTTGATGATTGCCCAGATGTCCAGGGCAAGAATGATCAGGCCAACCAGGCCGTTGAACGTGGAACCCATGGTGTCGCTCCCTAAGAGTGATGTGCACTCTTAGGATAGCCGGCTCCCGCGCGGGTTCCGTTTTATTCCATCAAACGTGGATGGCCACTTTCAGGGCTTCCAGGGAAGGCGCTGCCGCGATGCCGACCTCGGCGCACAACTCAAGCACACGCGGGACGTCGTTACCGTAGACCAGCACCACTTGCAGTTCGTCGTCCAGCAACTGGCTGAAGTTCATCAGCGTGTAACCGCCGTTTTCCTTGTTCATGCTGCCCATCTGTACCTGGATGCGATTGAGCGCGGTCAGGGCTTCGGTCTTGGCCAGTTGCTTGGGTTTGATGTTGAAATCCACGCCCGGACCGAACGACGCGACGATCTGCGCGAACAGGTCCATGTAGGTGTCGGCCTGGAACAGCACGGTTTCCGGCAGGCTGCCGACGACGACCCACTCGCCGAGCGGAATCGGGAAAGTGTCGTCATAGTTGATGTCCGGATTGGCCGCCAGAAACGCCTCTGGATCAGCGTACGCCTGGGCCGCTTCGTCAGCGACTTTGAGGATTTCGTCTTCGCTCATGCACCCGGAGCTGATTTTGCTGATGAGTTCGACGAGTGCGGCTTTCATGGGGGCGGAATCCTGTAGCGAGGGAATTTTGAAGGCGCGAAGGATAGCGCATTACGCCCCGCAATTCCTGCGCGGAACGCAGTCGGGAATGTTGACGCATATCAAAATCCGGCGCCTCGGGTAGCGGCACAATGCTGGCACCTTGCCAATGCTGTTTCCGCTATCAGAGAAGACCTCCATGGGTGCCTGGATTAGCAACATCTCGCTGAAATATAAATTCTGGGCGGTCAACGCTGTCGCCTTCGTCACGACCCTGTTGTTGGTGCTGTACGCCGTACAGCTCGAGCAGCAGGCCCGCAGCCACGCCTCACAAGCGTCCGCTCAAGCGCAGGCACGATTGCTCAACGCCTGGCCGGCCGGGCAAGCGCTGCCCAAGGCCGAGAACTTGCTGACGTTCAGTCGCGGACAGGCGCCGATGCTGAACGAGCAGCCCGTGCTGGAACTGGCGGATGCCAACGGCTGGGTCGAGATCAACTCGATGCCGCTGTTCGGCGACAACCCGCTGATGGGCGCGGAAGTGTTCACGCGCGCCGATGGCTTGCAGGTGGCGGTGATCGCTCATGGCCCGAGCCTGAGCCAGGTGTTTGGCGAGCGTTTCGCCAACTACGCGGTCGCGGTGTTCATTCTGATGCTGGCGATGCTCGGAGCGTCGCAACTGTTGATCCGATTTCTGCTCAGCCAGCTCAACACCTTGAAAGACGTGATGCTTCACGTTGAGAAAACCGGCGACCTGTCAGCCCGTGTACCGCTGGCCTGCAGCGACGAGGTCGGGCAGATGGCCGGCGCGTTCAACGCCATGCAGGCCGGCTATCAGCGGGTGGTCAACACCGTCGCCAGCACCGCCCGGCAACTGGATGTCGGCGCGGCGCGCCTGGCAGCGAGCATGAACGAGGTGCGTCACGGCATGCTGGGCCAGCAAAGCGAAACCGACCAGGCCGCCACGGCGATCAACGAAATGACCGCCACCGTCTACCACATCGCCCAGCACGCCGGCGCCACCCGCGACCTCTCGCAATCCGCTGACACCCTGGCCGGCAGCGGCCAGGAAGTGGTCAGTCGCGTGCAGAAGTCGATTGCCGGGTTATCCACTGGTGTGCAGCAGACGGCCGAGATGATTCAGCGTCTGGCCGAGGACAGTCAGAAAATAAACGGCGTGGTCAATGTCATTCACAGCATCGCCGAGCAAACCAACCTGCTGGCGCTGAACGCCGCGATTGAAGCGGCCCGCGCCGGGGAAATGGGCCGTGGCTTTGCGGTGGTCGCCGATGAAGTGCGCAACCTGGCCAAACGTGTGCAGACCTCGACCGACGAAATCACCCTGATGGTCTCGGCGTTACAAGCCGGAACCCGGGACGCGGTGGATTTCATGCAGGAAAGCTCGTTCAAGGCCGACGATTGCGTGCAACAGGCTCAAGAGGCCGGGGCCGCATTGGTGGAAATCACCAGCGCCGTGGCGCAGATGCGTGAAAGCAACACGCAGATCGCAGTGGCGGCCGAGCAGCAGAGCCAGGTGGCGGAAGAGATGAACCGAGCGGTGGTGAGCATTCGCGATGTGACCGAAAACACCGTGCAGCAGACGGTGGATTCGGCGACGACCAGTAATGAGTTGGCGGCGTTGGCTGGGGAGTTGAGCAAGGCCATAGGGCAATTGAAACTCTAAAGCCCTCTTCGCGGGTGGCGATCCGACTTGCCCGCGAAGGCGTCTGTGTGGCCCACATCAATTTCGGCCATGACACCTATCACTCCGATAGCCATCCTTGATTCGCCGCCCGCCCATGCCGCGCCTATTCTTCAATCATGTGTTCAACATGGATCGAGGATCAGCATCATGGGCAAACGTCACCCCAACCTTCCCGCCTGGCAATGGCGCGCGTACCCGGACAACCACCAGCACCCGGCGAATCTGGTGCTGCACCTGATTGCCGTGCCGCTGTTCATCGTGGCCTTTCTGCTGTTGGTGTGCGGGGTGTTCAGCCTGAGTTTTGCGAACTTCGCGATCGGCATCATCGGCCTGCTCGCAGCCTTGGGTCTGCAACGTCACGGCCACAGCCTGGAGGCGCAAGCCTCCGAGCCGTTCAGTGATCGCAAAGATGCGGTGTCGCGCTTGCTGGTCGAGCAGTTTCTGACCTTTCCGCGCTTTTTCCTCAGCGGCGGCTGGTGGCGCGCCTGGCGTGAGCGCCACCGTCGTCACTGATCAGGCAAAAATCGTCACGGTCTGCCGGCTCATGGCGATCAACTGACCCTCAGCGCTCCACAGTTTCGCGGCCGCATGACCGTAGCCGTCAGCGGCATATTCGATTTCAACGAGGTATTTGCACCAGTCCAGGGTGCTCAGTTCGAGCAACGGCTGGACGAATTCGATGGTCCAGGTCAGCGTGCTGCCCATCGCGACCTTCTTCAGGTGCGGCAACAGCGCCGGTGGCCAGGCGTCGACCAGCGCGAGAATATGCGACTCAGTGACCGACTCTTCCTTCACATCACCCCGCAAGCGCACCCAGCCGCCCATCTCGCGGGATTTATTACCGCTGAACGGCAGGCCACCGACACTCCAGCGCATCGCCAGGTGGCGCATGAATTCCGGGGTCATGCCTTTGACATACGGCAGTTCCTGGCAATCGTCCCAGTGCTTCATTTCGGGGGCCGGCGTGGCGGTTACCGCCACTTCGGACGGTCGCGAGGCGCCGAAGCTGCCCTGAATCAACGTCACCACCTGTCCCTTCTGCATCGCCCGGCCCAACACCTGGCTGACCGCCTTGCCTTCGCGCAGGACATCGACTTCAAAACTGACCGGCACTTCGGGTTCTACGGGCCCGACAAAGGTGATCGCCAACGAGCGCACGGGGCGATCCGCCGGCACCCGTGCGCGCATGGCTTCGTATTGCAAAGCCGCGACCAGGCCGCCGAAGCTGGCACGTCCCTGTGCCCATTCGGCCGGAATAGACAGCTCCAGCGGCTGGCTGCGGACGGCGTCGAGCAGATCGGAAAAGCGCATGAAAACCTCAAGGGCGGATATGGAATGCAGAGATGTTAACCAGCCAGCGAAGATGGCACAGCGCTTATTCTGGCCAAAGAGGCTGACAGATAGGCCGCGTTTGGCTTGAGCATGATTCCTCGGACAACTCATAACCCTGTGGGAGCGGGCTTGCCCGCGATAGAGGTCAGAACATTCAACATTGATGTCGACTGTCAGACCGCTATCGCGGGCAAGCCCGCTCCCACAGGGTTATGTGGTGTCCACCCGATTGGTGACGAGACCTACATTTGGATTAGTGTTGTTTCTCAGGACTTGAAGCAGGAAGCACTGAGTTTGTCGAGAACACGGTCGGCTCGGCCTTCAGCCTTGGCCATGGTGGTTTTCCACACGGCAATACAAGGTTGCAGATCCGCTTCCTGTTCGGCGCGGGCCAGCCATTGCCAGCAATCGTGCCAGTCACCCAAGGCAGCCTGGGCCGATTTGAGCTTCGGCAAGGCCGGTTTCGGTAAACGGTCCAGTTCGGGGTAGGCCTCGATGCCATAACGCACACGCTTGATCAGCAAGCGAAGTCGATGGCGATCATGAGCAGGATCGTGCAAGGCTTCATCGAGTTTTTTCCACTGTTTGCCCAGACGCTTCTCGATGCGTTTGCGTAAACCCTTGAGCAACCCCTGACGTTGGGACGCCCGCAGAAAACGCGGGAAGGCATCGAAAATCATCAGCAGCTGCGCCAGCTCAGTGCTCGCCGCAACCGCCGGATAGGCCTCGGCCATTTGCGCCATGCGGCGCTGCGCGGCCTCGGGTTGATCGTGCTCGAGCAAGTACGCCGCCAGCACTTCGCGGTCGCGCAACGGCGTGGTCAGGTCACCGACCCGGGACGCCGCCACTTCCAGTTGCTCGACCCCGGGCAAGCCGCGCAACGGCCGCAGCAGACTGCGCAAACGGCGAACCGTGGTGCGCAGATCGTGCAACGCTTCCGGGTCGGTGCGGGCATTCAAACGTGCCTGACAGGCCAGCAAACGGACTTCCAGGCCCAGAACATGGGCCACCAACCGATCAACCAAGGCAGACATCGTTTGCTCCCTGAATTGAATTTCTGATGCCTACATCATGCCTTAACGGCCGGCGCGTGATTCACGAATATAGAAACGTGCCTTCTCGGCTTTCCTGGTACAGCCTTCGAACGCTTCGAATTGCTGCTGGGTCTTGGCACCGGTCAGCAATGACAGGGCCTTGGAGTAACTGACGGTGCCGGCAAAACCTTCGGCCTTGGCCAGGTCCAGCTCCCGCCACGCGGCATCGATCCCGCTGCCGCAGCTGTCACGGTAAGCGGTTTTACCGGCACAACCGGCGAGTGCAAGCGCTATCAAAGGCACACAGATCCAGGCTTTCATTACTCACACCTCAAAAATAGGTAAACAGTCGTGCAGGTAAGACGGTCTGGCGCGTGAAAAGTGCCTTGGCCCCGCTGCGGAAACTATAGCGCTCGCGAGAATAACCGTCTGCCGCCATAGAGTGTCGAAAAAACGACGCGTTTACCCTGCCAAGCGACCTTAGCGATTGAAGCACGCCCCTCGTTGGGTGCATTGTTGAACCTTGTCAGACGAGGGCGATTCATGAAAAAACGTGTCGCACTGGTGCTGGGTTCCGGTGGAGCCCGAGGCTATGCCCATATCGGTGTCATTGAAGAGATCGAGCGGCGTGGATACGACATCGCCTGCATCGCCGGTTGTTCGATGGGCGCCGTGGTCGGCGGGATTTATGCCGCCGGCAAACTGGATGAATACCGCAACTGGATCGAGAGCCTGGATTACCTCGACGTGTTGCGTCTGGTGGATGTCAGCTTTCGACTGGGCGCGATTCGCGGGGAAAAGGTCTTCGGGCAGATCCGCAAGATCGTCGGCGAGATCAATATCGAAGACCTGCGCATCCCCTACACGGCGGTGGCTACCGACCTGACCAACCAGCAGGAAATCTGGTTTCAGGAAGGTTGCCTGCACCAGGCGATGCGCGCCTCGGCGGCCATCCCGAGCCTGTTCACGCCGGTGATGCAGGGTAATCGCATGCTGGTGGACGGCGGTATCCTCAACCCTTTGCCGATCGTGCCGGTGGTGTCGAGCCATTGCGACCTGATCATCGCGGTCAACCTCAACTCAACCAACCAGCGCCACTATCAACTGCCGGTGATCCAGCGCCCCGCCGCGTTCAAGACCCGGTTCGACAGCCTGATGAGCTCGGTAGGCTCGAAGCTGCCGTTCCGGCGCAAGCAAGCGGAAAAGTTGCTGCTGCTGGAAAAGGAGGCATTGATCGCAGAGGCGGCCGAGATCAACCCGTGGATCGAATCCGCCGAACCGGAAGCCCAGCAACCGGCGGCTGCCCCGGAACGCGATGGCGCGCCGAAGTCCGCCACCGGCTCATTCATCATCGACAACGTGGGGCCGGCGTCCTTGCTGGATTTGATCAACCAGAGTTTCGAGGTGATGCAGACGTCGTTAGCGCAGTACAAGATTGCCGGTTATCCGCCGGATATCCTGATCAACGTGCCGAAGCGGGTGTGCCGGTTTTTCGAGTTTTACAAGGCGCCGGAGTTGATCGCACTGGGGCGGGAGATTGCGCGGGATACACTGGATCGGTATGAGAATGAGCGGGACTCCTGAAGTTCTCGAGTGAATGTGAGGGCCTCATCGCCGGCAAGCCAGCTCCTACAAAGTTTGAGGTGATCACAAGATATGCAAACGACTCTGGTCCCTGTAGGAGCTGGCTTGCCGGCGATGGGGCCGGACGATTCAGCACAAAAACTAAACCCCACCCTCACTCAAAAGCCGATACCCAACACCCGCCTCGGTCACGATAAACCGCGGCTGCGTCGGATCATCCACCAGTTTCTGCCGCAAATGCCCGACCACAATCCGCAAGTAATGACTGTCCTCGGTATGGGTCGGCCCCCAGATATCCTTGAGCAATTGCTGCTGGGTGATCACCCGCCCCGGATGCCGCGCCAGTTGCGCCAGCACCGCGTATTCCTTGCGGGTCAACGCCACTTCGACACCGTCGAGCAACACCCGGCGATAAGCCAGGTCCACCGTCAACGGACCGAACGCCAACGCCGCTTGCTGCGCCTCGCCCACCGGCGCCTGACGCAACAAGGCACGCACTCGCGCCAGAAATTCCTGAATGCCGAACGGCTTGGTCACGTAGTCGTTCGCACCGCCATCCAGCGCTTCGACTTTTTGCCCTTCGCCGGCACGCACCGACAGGACCAGCACCGGCACCGTCGACCATTCACGAAACTCGCGCAGCACTTGCTGGCCGTCCATGTCCGGCAGACCGAGGTCGAGCACCAGCAGGTCCGGTTTGTTCAACGCGGCCTGTGCCAGACCTTCCGTGCCGGTGCCGGCCTCAAGCACTTTATAACCTTGGGAAACGAGGCTGATGCGCAGGAACTTACGGATCTGCGGTTCGTCGTCAATGACCAAAATGGTCGCAGTCTGGCTCATGGTTTCTGATCGTGGCATAGAAAAATCCAAAGGGTATCAGGCTTCACTGTCAGCGCTCACTTTCAAACGCAGGCTGCTCCTGCAATGGCAAGTGAAGGGTGATGCAAGTGCCACGCCCTTCGATACCGTCGCCGACGCTGATTCGCCCGCCATGTGCCCCGACCATGCCCTGACAGATCGCCAGCCCCAGCCCCGTACCCTGCCCGCCACGATCACCGCGCGCGGCGGTGTAGAACATGTCGAAAATCTTCGCCCATTCCTCTTCGGGAATCCCCGGTCCTTCATCGCTCACCGAGAAGAACAGCTCGTTTTCATCTACTCCGGCGCGCAATTGCAAACGCCCATGAACCGGTGAAAACCGCGCTGCGTTTTCCAGCACGTTGACCAGCGCCTGTTCGATCAGCGCGGCGTGAACGTAGAGCAACGGCAACTCCGGTGGCACATCAGTGCTGACCTGCAACGGCGCCAGCACTGCGCGCAGGCGATTGAGCGAACTGCCCACGATGTCGGCCGGCGACACCCAGTCCCGCGCCAGCTTCAGTGCGCCGTGACCGAGGCGGGTCATGTCCAGCAGGTTTTGAATGTAGCGATCAAGGCGCTCGGCCTCATCGCGTGTACCTTCGAGCAATTCGCGGCGGTCCTCCAGCGGGATCGCCTCGCCCAGTGCCAACAGGCTGTCAATGCTGCCGCGCATGGACGTCAGCGGCGTGCGCAAATCGTGGGACACCGACGCCAGCAAGGCACTGCGCAGTTGCTCGGTTTCCCCGTGCAGCCGCGCCGCTTCCAGGTCTTCGGCCAGTTGCGCACGAGCCAGGGCCTGGGCCAGCGGCTGACTCAGCGCGGTCAGCAGACGCCGACGCTGGCCACTCAAGGTCTGCCCCTCCCTGGCACAGACGCCGAGCAGCGCCAGCGGCCCGTCTTCCACGGACAGCGGCCACCACCACCAACGCCCGAACGGCAGCGTGCCGGTGCCCGCGCCCGCCGGTTGATCGTGTTGCCAGGCCCAGTCGGCGGCAGCGCGTTCGGCTTCGGAAAACTCCAGCGGGCCACCGGCTTCGACTTTCCAGCCGCTCTGGCCATCGCGATTGAGCAGGCACAATTGCAGATCACTCCAGCCTTCGAGGTGATGAGCAGCGGCATTGACCACGGCCTGACGGTCAGTGGCAGCCGTCAGTTTGCGCGACAGGTCGAGCAGTTCGGTGGTTTCCTCCTGAGTGTCGCGCAAGGCCTGCAATTGCCGCCGCTGACGCGCCGCGAGGTTGCCGGTGAGCGCCGCCATCAGCAGGAAGAACAGCAAGGTCAGCACGTCTTCTTCGCGCTGGATGCTGAACGAAAAAGTCGGTGGAATGAACAGGAAGTCGTAAGTCAGGAAGGACAGCGCGGCACAGGCCAGCGCCGGGCCGAGGCTGCTGCGCACCGCCACCAGCAACACGGCGGCGAGGAACACCAGCGAGATGTTCGGCAGCGGCAAGACACTCGCCACCGCCCAGGCCAGGGCACTGGCGAGCACGGTCGCGACCAGCGCCAGCGCATAGTCGAACCACACCAGCGACTGTACCGGGCGTTGTCGTGGCGGGTCCTGTTCGTGATCGCTGTCGATGACGTTGATTTCCAGCCCGCGCGCATGGCGCAACAGACGCGCCGCCAAGCCGCCACCGAACAACCGACGGCGCAATCGCTGCCGGGACCGACCAACCAGTACCAGGCTGGCGCGTCGTTCGGTGGCGTGCTGAATCAGCGTTTTCGCCACCTCACCGGCCCGCAGCAACACCACTTCACCGCCGAGGCGTTCGGCCAGTTGCTGGGCACTTTGCAGACGCTGGCGTGATTGCTCATCACGCACGCTGCCGTTGTCGACATGCACCAGACTCCACGGCAGATGCCGGCGCTGAGCAACACGGCTGGCGTGACGCACCAGACGCTCGGCCTGGCTATCGCCATCGACGCCGACCAGCAAACGACCGCGCACCGCCGGTGCTGCCTGGCCAAGCTGGCGATAACCCTGGGCCAGGTCGTTATCGACCTGAGCCGCTGCAGTTTGCATCGCCAGCTCACGCAGGGCGGTGAGGTTTGTCTGGGAAAAGTACGCATCGATGGCCGCCCGCGCCTGCTCCGGCACATAGACCTTGCCGTCACGCAGACGCTCAAGCAGCTCGCGTGGGGGCAAGTCGATCAACAGCAATTCGTAGGCTTCTTGCAGTACCCAGTCCGGCAGGGTTTCGCGGACCTGCACCCCGGTGATACCGCGCACCTGATCATTGAGGCTCTCCAGGTGCTGGACGTTGACCGTTGTGTACACGTCAATGCCGGCGGCCAGCAGTTCCTGGATGTCTTGCCAGCGTTTGGCGTGACGGCTGCCCGGTGCATTGCTGTGGGCCAGTTCGTCCACCAGCACCAGTTTCGGTTTGGCGGCGAGCAAGCCGTCGAGGTCCATTTCCTCGAGGGTCACGCCGCGGTATTCCGAGCGCACCAGGGGTTGCTGCGGTAAACCGCCGAGCAGCGCCTCGGTCTCGGCGCGACCATGGGTTTCGACGACGCCAGCGATGAGTTTCACGCCTTGACGAAGTTGGGTATGGGCGGCTTGCAGCATGGCGTAGGTCTTGCCGACACCCGGCGCGGCACCGAGGAATACCTTGAGCCGGCCACGGCCATCGCGGGGCAGGTCTGCTAACAGCGCGTCGGCGCGGCCGGAGTCACTCATCTGTCATTGCCTTGTTCGACTTTAAATTGGGGTGTTGCCTTAAAGGATCGCAGCCTTCGGCAGCTCCTACATTGGTTGGCGTACACCCTGTAGGAACTGGCGAAGCCTGCGATCTTTTGATCTACAGTTTTTCCAGCGCCATATTCAGCGCCAACACATTCACCACCGGCGGTCCCACCAGCGGCTGCTCGATGTGCGTATCCAACAGATTCTGAAGCGTCGCCACCGGCAGATTCCGCGCCGCTGCCACTCGTGCCAGTTGATAGGCAATCGCTGCCGGAGGCAAGTGTGGATCGAGGCCGCTGCCAGAAGTGGTCACCAGCGCCAACGGCACCGGCCCTTGCCCTGGCACCCGCTGTTTGTTGGCGTCGTCGATTACCCGAGTGGCCAGGGCCGGGTTACTTGGCGAGAGGTTACTGGCGCTGCTCGACACCGTGGCGAAAGCACCCGCGGATGGCCGTGGATGGAACCAGGCATCACCGGTGAAATCCTGGGCAATCAGGGAAGAGCCGCGGACCTTGCCATCGGCGTCGTGTACGAGGCTGCCGTTGGCTTGATCAGGGAATGCAACCTGGGCGACACCGGTCACCACCAAGGGGTAAGCGACGCCGGTGATCAGGGTCATCAAGACCAGCAGGCTCAGGGCCGGACGTATCATTGTGGACATTTCAAAATCCTCGAATTCAGTGAAGAACTGCAGGAGCGAGCGTGCTCGCGATGAAATTGAAAGCGCCGCGTTTAGACAGAATGGGCGCGTTATCGTTAACCATCATCGCGAGCAAGCTCGCTCCTACATTAGTGGACAGGTGTTCGCTTAAACCAGATGCAGCGCCGTCAACAGCATGTCGATCGCCTTGATGCCCACGAACGGCACCAGAATCCCGCCCAATCCATAGATCAGCAGATTGCGACGCAGCAACGCCGCCGCACTCGCCGCCTGCACCCGCACGCCGCGCAAGGCCAGTGGAATCAGCACCACAATGATCAAGGCGTTGAACACGATCGCCGAGAGAATCGCACTCTGCGGACTGCTCAAATGCATCACGTTGAGCACACCCAATTGCGGGTAGATCGAGGCGAACAGCGCCGGCAGGATCGCGAAGTATTTGGCCACGTCGTTAGCGATGGAAAAGGTCGTCAGCGCACCGCGGGTCACCAGCAATTCCTTGCCGATCTGCACCACGTCCAGCAACTTGGTCGGATCGCTGTCGAGGTCGACCATGTTCGCCGCCTCGCGCGCGGCTTGCGTACCATCGTTCATTGCCATGCCGACGTCTGCCTGAGCCAGGGCCGGGGCGTCGTTGGCACCGTCGCCGCACATCGCGACCAGGCGGCCATCGTTCTGCTCGTGACGAATACGCGCGAGTTTTTTCTCCGGTGTGGCTTCGGCCAGCACATCGTCGACGCCCGCTTCTGCCGCAATGGCGGCTGCGGTCAGCGGGTTGTCGCCGGTCACCATGACCGTGCGAATCCCCAATTTGCGCAGCTCGGCAAAACGTTCGCGGATGCCGGGTTTGACCACGTCCTTGAGGTGGATCGCACCGAGCAATTTACCGTCGACGCAGACCAGCAACGGCGTGCCGCCGCTCTGGGCAATCTTGTCGATTTCCCGGGACAGTGCCGGTGCGAGATCGGCGCGTTTCAGGCCGACGAACGCCAGCAACGAATCCACTGCGCCCTTGCGATACACGCGGCCCTGATAGTCAACGCCGGACAGGCGGGTTTCAGCACTGAACGGTACGGCGGTCAACAGCTCGGTGCTCGGCTCAGGCTGCGGATGCAGGCCCCGCAGGTACTCGACGATGGATTTACCTTCCGCCGTGTCATCGGCCAGCGAAGCGAAAAGCGCGCCCTCGGCCAGCTCTCTGGCGTTCACTCCCGGTGCGGCATACACCGCGGTGCAACGACGGTTACCGAAGGTGATGGTGCCGGTCTTGTCCAGCAGCAGGACATGCACGTCGCCTGCGGCTTCCACGGCGCGACCGGATTTGGCGATCACGTTCAGGCGCACCAGACGGTCCATACCGGCGATACCAATGGCCGAGAGCAAACCGCCGATGGTGGTCGGGATCAGCGTGACCAATAACGCCACCAGGAACACCAGCGGCAGGCTGCCGTTGGCGAAGTGGGCGAACGGTTGCAGGGTGACGACCACCAACAGGAAGATCAGGGTCAGGCCGATCAGCAGGATGTCGAGCGCCACTTCGTTCGGGGTTTTCTGGCGTTTGGCGCCTTCGACCAGCGCGATCATGCGGTCCAGGGTCGACTCACCGGGGTTGGCGGTGATGCGCACCAGCAGCCAGTCCGACACCAGGCGAGTGTTGCCGGTGACGGCCGAACGGTCGCCGCCGGATTCGCGGATCACCGGCGCGGATTCACCGGTAATCGCGGCCTCGTTGACCGCCGCGATGCCTTCGATCACCTCGCCGTCACCGGGGATCATTTCCCCGGCTTCGACACGCACCACATCGCCCTTGCGCAGCGTCGTGGCCGGCACCACTTGAAAGGCGCCGTTGCTGGTTTTGCGACGAGCGCTCAAGCCTTCGCTGCCGGCCTTGAGGCTGTCGGCGCGAGCCTTGCCGCGGCCTTCGGCCAAGGCTTCGGCGAAGTTGGCGAAGAGCACGGTGAACCACAGCCACAGCGCGATTTGCGCGGCGACGAAGGTCGGCACGGCGCTGTCAGGAATGAAGCACAATACAGTGGTCAAAACCGCGGTCAGTTCGACCACCAGCATCACCGGCGCACGCTGCAATTGCCGTGGGTCGAGCTTGACGAAGGCTTGCACCAGCGCCGGGCGCCACAGGGCCGAGATCGCAGTTTTCGGTTGTTCCGGCGCCTTCACGGTGGCGGTTTTAGTTACGGGCATATTCATCATTGACTCCTTAGAAGCCCATGCTCAGATGTTCAGCGATTGGGCCCAGCGCCAGGGTCGGCAGAAAGGTCAGGCCGCCCACCAGCAAAATGGTCACGGTCAGCAACGTCACAAACAACGGGCCATGAGTCGGGAAGCTGTTCTGGCCAATCGGCGCGGTTTTCTTCATGGCCAGGCTGCCGGCCAGGGCCAGTACCGGAAGGATGTAGCCGAAGCGACCGATCAACATCCCCAGGCCGAGCATCAGGTTGTGGAACGCGGTGTTGGCACCGAAGCCGCCGAACGCCGAACCGTTGTTGGCACTGGCTGAGGTGTAGGCATAAAGCAACTGACTGAAACCGTGAGCACCCGGGTTACTCACAGAGGCCACCGGACCGGGCAGGCTCGCGGCAATCGCGCCAAGCACCAGCACGCCGACCGGCATCACCAGCAAGGTCACTACCAGCAGTTGCACTTCCCTGGCCTGCAGTTTCTTGCCGAGATATTCCGGGGTACGGCCGATCATCAGGCCGGCGAGGAACACCGCGATCAACACGTTGAGCAACATGCCGTAGAGGCCCGCACCGACGCCGCCGAAGATCACTTCGCCGACCATCATGTTGACCATCGCCACCATGCCGCTGAGCGGGTTGAGGCTGTCATGCATGCCGTTGACCGAACCGTTGGATGCTGCTGTCGTGGTCACCGACCACAGCACCGTGGCGGTGGTGCCGAAGCGCGCTTCCTTGCCTTCCAGTGGCGCGGTCTGTTCGACGGCGACGTTGTTCAGGGTCGGATTCGGTTGGTACTCGGCCCACAGCGAAGTCGCGCCGCCAATCAGGAACAGCGCCAGCATGCAGGCGATGATTGCGCGACTCTGACGCAGGTCTTTCACGTAGTGGCCGAAGGTGAACACCAGGGCAACCGGGATCAGGATGATTGAGGCCACCTCGAACAGGTTGCTCCACGCCGTCGGGTTCTCGAACGGATGCGCCGAGTTGACGCCGAAGAAGCCACCACCGTTGGTACCCAATTGCTTGATCGCAATCTGGCTGGCGGCCGGGCCGAGCGGGATCACCTGATCGACGCCTTGCATCGTCACGGCATTCACGTACTGCGCGAAGGTTTGCGGCACGCCCTGCCAGACCAGATACAGCGCCAGCAGCAGGCACAGCGGCAGCAGGCCATAAAGGGTGGCGCGGGTCATGTCGACCCAGAAATTGCCCAGGGTTTTGGTCGACTTGCGACCGATGCCGCGACACAACGCAACCAACACGGCCAGACCGGTGGCGGCGCTGACGAAGTTCTGCACGGTAAGGCCGACCATCTGGCTCAGGTAGCTCAGGGTCGCTTCGCCACTGTAGGACTGCCAGTTGGTGTTGGTCATGAAGCTGACGGCGGTATTGAACGCCTGTGTCCACTCCTGGCCCGGCAGGTTTTGCGGGTTCAGCGGCAGGTGGTCCTGGAACAACAGAATCGCGAACAACAGCAAGAAGCCCGCAAGGTTGAAGGCGAGCAAGGCCAGGGTGTATTTCTGCCAGCTCTGTTCGGCCTGCGGATCAACACCGGCCACCCGATAACAGCCCCGCTCCACCGGCCCTATGATCGGTGTCAGCCAGGTGCGCTGCCCCTCCATGACCTTGTAGTAGAACCGCCCGAGAAACGGTGCCGGGATCAGCACCACGGCGAAGAAGGCCAGGATCAGCCAATAGTCATAACTGTGCATAGCCGCTCCTAGTTCCGATCCGCGCGCAACAGCGCAACCAACAGATAAATGAACAGCCCCACTGCCAACAGCAGTGACACCCCGTCCAGAACGCTCATGGAAGTTCTCCGTGTTACGGCGTATTGCCGCGTGTGGAGTCATTGTCGGAAGGAAGGCTGTAAAGGAACGAGACCGAGGGTGTTGGCTGTGCATAAAGAAAGCGTAAAGAGTGGGTTTATGCCTTCGTTACAGCCGAGTTTTGCGGCGTTTATTCGGGCCTCTTCGCGAGCAAGCTGAT
>NZ_BDAG01000007.1 GCF_002091715.1 Pseudomonas migulae NBRC 103157
GGTCCCGGCGCTGGACGAAGAAGGCCTGCCGGAACGTCTGCGCATTGCCTTGAATGCCGACAGCCTCGCCACGTGGTGGGCCGCAGCCGTCAGTGATTTCTGCGCCGAGCAACATTTGTTGCTGGATCTGGTCGTTGAAGACCAGACGGTTGGTCTCAAACGCATGCGCGCAGGCGAAGTGGCTGCGTGCATTTGCGCCAGCGAGCGTCCGGTCGCTGGCGCACGCAGCGTGTTGCTGGGCGCCATGCGTTATCGAGCGCTGGCCAGTCCGGCATTCATCGCGCGGCATTTTCCTGAAGGCGTGCGCGCTGACCTGCTGGCGAAAACGCCGGCGCTGGTCTTTGGCCCGGACGATTTCCTACAGCATCGCTACCTCGCATCCCTCGGCGTAGACGGCGGTTTCGAACACCATTTGTGCCCGTCATCCGAAGGCTTCATTCGCCTGACCGAGGCCGGTCTCGGTTGGGGGCTGGTGCCTGAATTGCAGGTGCGCGATCAGCTGGAACGCGGGGTTTTGCGCGAGCTTTTGCCAGATAAGCCCATCGATGTGCCGCTGTACTGGCATCATTGGCGCAATGGCGGTCAGTTGCTGGGGTTGCTGACTGATCAATTGGTGCGCTCGTCGACGCAATGGCTGGTGCCGTTGGACTGACCGGCAGCGTCAAGACCTCACGCACTACGCAAAACGAAATATTCGGAGCACTACATGAAGATTCTGGTCACCGGCGCAAGCGGCTTCATCGGCGGACGCTTTGCGCGTTTCGCCCTGGAGCAGGGCCTGGACGTGCGGGTCAACGGTCGCCGGGCCGAAAGCGTCGAACACCTGGTACGCCGTGGCGCGGAGTTCATTCAGGGCGACTTGAGCGACCCGGAACTGGCGCGCAACCTGTGTTCCGAGGTCGAAGCCGTAGTGCATTGCGCCGGGGCGGTCGGTGTGTGGGGACGTTATCAGGACTTTCATCAGGGCAACGTGCAGGTCACCGAAAACATCGTCGAAGCCTGCCTGAAACAGCGTGTCCGGCGACTGGTGCACTTGTCCTCGCCGTCGATCTACTTCGATGGCCGCGATCACCTCGGGTTGACCGAAGAACAGGTCCCCAAGCGCTTCAAGCATCCTTACGCCGCGACCAAATACCTGGCCGAGCAAAAGGTCTTCGGTGCCCAGGAATTCGGCCTCGAAACCCTGGCCCTGCGCCCGCGCTTCGTGACCGGTGCGGGCGACATGAGCATCTTCCCGCGTCTGCTGAAGATGCAACGCAAGGGGCGGCTGGCCATCGTCGGCAACGGTTTGAACAAAGTCGATTTCACCAGCGTACAAAACCTCAACGAAGCGTTGCTCAGCAGTTTGCTGGCTGGCGGATCGGCATTGGGCAAGGCCTACAACATCAGCAACGGAACGCCGATTCCGTTGTGGGACGTGGTCAATTACGTCATGCGCAAGATGGATGTCCCACAGGTGACCCGCTACCGTTCCTACGGCCTGGCCTATACCGTGGCGGCGCTCAACGAGGGCGCTTGCAAGCTGTGGCCGGGTCGTCCCGAGCCAACCCTGTCGCGCCTGGGCATGCAGGTGATGAACAAAAATTTCACCCTGGACATCAGCCGCGCGCGGCATTATCTGGACTACGATCCGAAAGTCAGTCTCTGGACCGCCCTCGATGAATTCTGCGGCTGGTGGAAGGCTCAGGACATTCGCTGACAAATCCCGTTACTGAACGGACAGTGGGGTTCAGGGTCAATCGATGCGGCTGACGGGTTTATACTTCGCCGCATCAAGCCATCACCGCGTTCCACAAAGGTTGATTCAATGTCCATGCGTAACGATGCCAACGACGACTTCGACGATGTACCGAGCCTGCGTGCCGACAGCCTCGACGACGATGATTTTGTGCCCACCGCCCGCACCGCCGTGCATTCGCGCACCCCGCCGGTGGTCAAGGTCAAGGCTGCCAGCACCGGCCCGTTGTGGGCACTGGTCGGCGCCTTGTTCTTTGCGTTCGCCGGCCTTGCCTGGTGGAGCTTTCAGCAGATCTCGCTGATGGAACAGCAACTGGTGGCTACCCAGGAAAGTTTCGCGCGCATCAGTGAGGATGCGGCGGGGCGCTTGCAGGACATTTCCGGCAAGGTCGTCGCCAGCCAGACCAACGTCACCAGCGACAGCGAAGCGCTGAAACTGCAGATCAAGCAGCTTGAAAGCAAGCTTCAGGACCAGAGCAAGCAGCAGCAAGGCGTTGTCGGCCAGACTTCGGACCTGGACAAGCGCCTGGCGCAAATGACCGCGCAAACTGCCGATCTGGACAAGCGTCTGGCGCAAGCCACCGCCCAGAACACCGAACACCAGGCCGCCAACACGCAATTGCAAGCCCAGGTCAAAGCCTTGAGCGGCGAGCTGGCCGCGCTGAAGAGCGCCCCGGCTGACACTGAAAAATTCGACGCACAGCTGAAAAGCCTCGGCGCCGACATCGTCGCACTGAAGAAACAAGGCAATCCGAGCGCCGCCATCGAGCGTCTGGAACAGGACATGATCGTGCTCAAAAGCGAGCAGGACAACCGCCCGACCACCGGGCCAGCCTCGTCCAATACCGCTGAATTCGACGCTTTCCGTGCTTCGGTCACCCGCAACATCAACACCCTGCAGGCGCAGATTCAGAATTTGCAGCAGCAGCTGCGCGCCAGGCCTTGAGGGTGAAGGCGCGGTAATGCGCTGCAATACCATTTTGCAGACTGCTGTTCGCTGAATATCCATACATGCCCCATTGCCGTCTACGCTCTTGAAACACTGACAAGAACGGGGGATGCGCAATGGGGTTTTTGCACAAGTTGGCCCTGCTGGGCGGGATGCTGTTGCTGTGTCTGGGCCAGGCTCAAGCTGCCGGGACCGAGAAGGATGACAGCCAGGCCGCCATCGCCTTGCTGGAAAAAGCCCTCGCCTACTACCACGACAACGGTGACAAGGCGTTCGCGGCCTTCAGTCGCCAGGGCGAGTTTGTCGACAAGGACCGCTACGTGTTCGTGGTCGATACCAAAGGCGTGATGCTGGCCAGCGGTGGGCCCTCGTCGGCATTGATCGGGCGTGACGTGTCTGACGTGCTCGGGCCGGATTTGCAGAAAGCCTTCAAAGATGCGTTGAAAGTGCCGGAGGGCAATGGCATCCAGCAGGCGGAATATCGCTGGCAGAACTGGTCGGACGGCAAGGTCGAGCGCAAGCATGTGTTCTACCAACGGATCGGCCAGCGCATTCTGGCAGTGGGTTACTACCTGCCACGGGCGTCGGCGGAACAGGCGATGGCATTGCTGAACAAAGCGGCAACCGACCTGGCCAAAGACGAGAAGGGCACGCTCACGGCGATCAACTCGCTCAAGGGCGGTTATTTGCAGGATGAC
Source organism: Pseudomonas migulae NBRC 103157 (assembly GCF_002091715.1). Lineage (GTDB taxonomy): Bacteria > Pseudomonadota > Gammaproteobacteria > Pseudomonadales > Pseudomonadaceae > Aquipseudomonas > Aquipseudomonas migulae_A. Next base: position 3,385 of record NZ_BDAG01000007.1, read on the forward strand.
TTGTATGTGTTCGTGGTCGACCTGGACACCCAGCGTTATGTCGCCCATGGCACCAACCTGCGGCTGATCAACACCGATTTCGGCAAGATCAAGGACCCTGAAGGCAAGCCGGTGGGTGAGCCGATTCTGGCGTTGATGGCTAAACAGGATTACGGCGAATACGAATATCGGTGGAAAAACCCGGTGACCGGCAAGGTCGAGGACAAGCATGCGTACCTGAAAAAGGTCGGGCATTTTGTGGTGGCTGTCGGGTATTACAGCCCTTGAAGGGTGGTGGCTGACAAACTGCCTTCGCGAGCAAGCCCGCTCCCACATTTGATTTTCATCGTTCACAGATTTTGTGTACGACAGAAATCAAATGTGGGAGCGGGCTTGCTCGCGAAGGCAGACGCCTCGGTCCATCTATCGAACCTTGTCCTCCCGCCCCCGCAACACCCGGTTCGGCATCGCAATCGCCGCCGCCAACCCCAGCAGCGACACTGCGGCACTGACCATCAGCAAATGCCGGAAGGTCAGCAACAGCTCAGCACGCAAGGCGTTCTGCGCATCCCCCGCGGCAGCGTTCAAACCGTCCAGCAAGACATTCCCCGAACTGCCCTCGGCAATCAGCGTCGAGCCTGCCAGGTGGGCGAAACTCGAATCTTGCAGCAACGCCAGCAATAGCGCCGACATCAACGCCACGCCCACCGCGCCGCCCAGGGAGCGGAACAGGTTAGTGGTGCTGGTCGCGACGCCAATATCCCGTTGTTCCACTGAATTCTGTGTCCCGACCAATGACGTCGGGAATTGCATGCCAGAGGCGATACCGCTGAGCACCATGAATAGACTGCTGAGCAAAACTGCCTGGGGCGGACTGAACGCCATGCCGAGAATCGAGATTGGCATGAGGATAGCGCCCGCGAGGATCATCGGTTTGTAGCGTCCGGTCACCGAGGTCCGGCGCCCGGCGAAATACGCTCCAATCGGCAAACCCATGGCCAGTGGCAACAGGTGCAGGGCGGCACTGTCGGCCCCGGCGCCCGTCACGCTCTGGAAGCGCAACGGCATCAGCACAATCAGCGAGATCGCCTGGAAACTGGTGAAGAAAATCGTGCACCAGCACAGGATTGCATTGCGGTTGGCGAACAGGTGCATGGGCAGCAACGGCTCCCGCGTACGGCGCTCATGCCGGACGAACAAGGCCAGGACAACCACCGCACAACCCAGCAAACCCAACACCTCAGCGCTGCGCCACGAATGGCCCTGGCCGACCTGGGTGATACCGAGCAACAAAGCTGTCAGACCGATGATCATCAGCAGCGTGCCGAGGTAATCGATGATCGGCTTGCGCTGCGGTACGGGCAGCCCCACCAGCGTGCGATTGGCCACCAGCCACGCGCCCAGACCCAGTGGCAGGTTGATCAGGAACACCCAGCGCCACGACAGGTATTCGGTCATGTAGCCGCCGAGCACCGGACCGGCCACGCTGGCCACCGCGTACATGCTGCTGAAATAACCTTGATAGCGACCCCGTTCGCGAGGCGGCACGATGTCGCCGATGATTGCCTGGCTGACCGAAATCATGCCGCCGGCACCTATGCCCTGAACAATGCGCGCCAGCACCAATTGCTCCATGCTTTGCGCCATGCCGCAGAAGAACGAAGCCAGCGTGAACAGCCCCATGCCGAACAGCATCAACGAGCGCCGACCGTACAGGTCGCCCAGCTTGCCGTAGATCGGCACCGCCACGGTCATCGCCACCATGTAGCCGGAAATCACCCAGGCCAACAGGCTGACATCCTTGAACTGCGCGGAAATGGCCGGCATCGATACGGCGACGATGGTCTGGTCCAGCGCGCCCAGAAAAATCGCCAGCATCAGGGCGATGAGCACGCTGCGAATGGCCGGTTTGGGCGTTTCAGGCTGGTTGAGATTGGACACGGGAGAACCTGCGGGCAGTGAGGGTCCCGCAAGCGGCAAGGGCGAGCGGGGATGCTCGCCAGTGTAAGTCGATAGGAAGCTATTCGATAGCCTCGTACGGAAGCCCGACGTAATTTTCTGCAATGGTTTTTCGACCCGCTTCTGAATCGACGAAGTAAGCAAGTTCCGACTCGGCGATGCGCTGGCTGAACGCGTCGTGGTCGTCAAAGCGATGCAACATCGAGGTCATCCACCAGGAAAACCGCTCGGCTTTCCAGACCCGGCGCAGGCAGACCTCGGAGTATTTCTCCAGCAAATCGACCCGGCCTTCGCGGTAAACCTTCAGCAGGATATTGAACAGCGTACTGACGTCGCTGGCGGCCAGGTTCAGGCCTTTGGCACCGGTAGGCGGCACGATGTGCGCGGCGTCGCCGACCAGGAACAGGCGCCCGTACTGCATCGGTTCGACCACGAAACTGCGCAGCGGCGCGATGCTTTTTTCGATGGACGGCCCGGTCACCAGCGACTCGGCCAGCGCCGTCGGCAGACGGGATTTGAGTTCATCCCAGAAACGCTGATCGGACCAGTCCTCGACCTGATCCGAGGACGGGACTTGCAAGTAATGACGGGTTCGGGTCGCCGAGCGCATGCTGCACAAGGCAAAGCCGCGCTCATGACGGGCGTAGACCAGTTCATCGTGAACCGGCGGCGTGTCGGCGAGAATCCCCAGCCAGCCGAACGGATAAACCCGTTCGAATACCTTCAGGCACTCGGCCGGAATCGATTGCCGCGCCACGCCATGGAAACCGTCGCAACCGGCGATGTAGTCGCAGTCCAGTCGATACGTTTCACCGTCCTTTTCAAACGTCACGAAGACTTCATCGGTTTTCATGCCATGGGGCACGACGTTGCCGACTGCGTATATCGTTTGTGCGCCGGCCTCCCGACGAGCGGCCATCAAGTCACGGGTGACCTCGGTCTGGCCGTAGATCATCACGGTTTTGCCCCCGGTCAGGGCCTGCAGATCAATGTGCACGCGACGCCCGTCGAGGGCCAGTTCGAAGCCGCCGTGGACCAACCCTTCGGCGTCCATGCGACGGCCGACGCCGGCCTGACGCAGCAGCTCTACCATGCCTTGTTCGAGGACACCGGCGCGGATTCGGCCGAGCACATAGTCCGGGGTCTGGCGTTCGAGGATAAGGGTGTCGATACCGGCGTTGTGCAGCAATTGGCCGAGCAGTAATCCGGAGGGACCGGCACCGATGATGGCGATTTGGGTCTTCAGCGTTTTCATTGTTTTTATGACTCGCAAGCTTCACGCGACCAGAGTCGGTGAATTATTTTTATGGATCGAACGCTTGCATTTTTCACTTGCGGGTCTGTCAATTGAAGGTGAAAACTGAGCCGATAGCTGTACATTCTGCCAATCGGTGCGATTATCGCCCGCTACCTCCCGAGGCCTGGATTGACGTTATGAACAAGCCTGACCTGCCTTCGATACCGGTGTTCAAGCTCTACGGTGAAAGCCTGGATTGGCCGACCCCGGATTTGTTGCACTGCGAAACCATCTCCAAACGCAGCCGCGAACATCAGTGGGAAATCAAACCTCATCGTCACGCCGATTTGTGCCAGTTGCTCTTCGTGTTCAAAGGTCAGGCAGAGCTTGAAATCGAAGGCAAACGCACGCAGCTGAGCGAACCGGCGATGCTGGTTCTGCCGCCGTTATCGGTGCACGGTTATCGCTTTTCCGAGGATGTCGAAGGGTTTGTCGTGACCCTGGCCGCGCCGCTGGTCACCCATCTCCAGGCGCAACTGGGCAACTCGGTGAATGCCCTGTCCCAGGCCGAAAGTTATCCGGCCGGTAATGACGGTGAGTACCTCAACAGTCTGTTTTCTGCATTGCAAAACGAATACACCGGCCATCAACCGGCCCGGGAAATGCTCATGCATTCGCTGGTCAGCGTGATCATGGTGTGGGTCAGCCGTCAGGCGCTTCAACGTCGCTCCGCGAGTCAACGTCCGCAGCGTGCGCGGGAATACCTCAACGGGTTCATCCAACTGGTGGAAGAGACGTATCGCCAACACGTCAAGGTCGAGGACCTGGCGCATCGGCTGGGGATTTCCGTGTCGCACCTCAACGGCACGTGCCGTGAACTGGCGGGACAACCGGCGTTGCAGATCATGCACGAGCGGCAATTGCTGGAGGCCAAGCGTTTGCTGACCTACACCAGCATGACCATTTACGAAATGTCTGACGTGTTGGGTTTTTCCGATCCGACCAACTTCACGCGCCTGTTCCGACGCCGGGTGGGGATCTCGCCCAAGGCTTTTCGCGACCGCTTGAAGGCCGATCAGGACAACGAAGCCTGATCCGCTCCGCTACCGAAGGGCGTTGAGAGTCGCGTTGTGGGGGATGCAGCGCTCGAAGTTACAGCTCGCGTAATCACGGGGCAGTTGCCGCAACTGCTCGACGCGCCAGGCCGCGGTGCCATAGAGCGCCAGCGTAGCCGCGCAGGTGATGAAAATTGCGAGGTATCTTCTTGTTTTGATGTTCATGGCGTTGACCTCTGAACGAATACCCTTCGGTACTACTTTCAGCATAGGTCAGCGGCAGTGAGTTGCCAGTCACGCCGCTTGCGCATGTAACCCGATATTCAGAACACTGATGAGCCCTTGTAGGAGCCGGCTTGCTGGCGATGGACGTTAACGATTACGCGTGCTTACTGGATACCCGCGGTGCCTGTGCGTCCATCGTCGGAACGCCGCCCGCAGCAAGCCGGCTCCTACAAAAGAGCGTATTCACAATCCTGCATCCCACGCCGGTGTTTCCGGAAATCTGAGCACCAGAAAGTCCAGCAGGCTGCGCAGTGCTGCGGGCATGTGCTTGCGGGAGGCATACACCGCGTAGATATTCATCCGGCGCGGTTCGGCCTGGGGCAACAGGCGGATCAGTTCACCACTGTGGATATGCACGCCGGCCTGATAAGTCGGCAGCATCGCCACCCCGGCGCCGGCGATCGTCGCGCGCAGCAGCGTACTGGCTTCATTGGCGCTGATGTTGCCTTGCACCGGCACCGAGACCGGTTCGCCGTCCTGCTCGAAATGCCACAGGCTTTTGCCGAAATAAGAGTGCGTCAGGCAGTTGTGCTGGCTCAGGTCTTCGACCTGCGTCGGTGCCGGATGCTCGTCCAGATAAGCAGGGGCGGCGCAGATCACCGAGCGGCAGACCGTCAGCCGCCGCGCAATCAGGTTCGGGTCCAGGTCATTGCTGGTGCGAATCGCCAGGTCGATGCGCTCATCCACCAGGTTTACTGTGCGGTCGAGCATCTGCAGATCGATGCTGACGCCGGGGTAACGCTTGACGTAGGCCGCCATGGCATCGGCCAATTGTGCCTGGCCGAACGAGGTGCTGACGCTGATCCGCAGCAGGCCGCGCGGCGCATCATCCGGCTCGCTGACGGCAGCCTGCATGTCCGAAGACAGGTCGAGCATCTGCCGACACCGTGGCAGGATCTCGCTGCCGGCGGCGGTCAGGCTCAATTTGCGCGTGGTGCGGTGCATCAGGCGCGCGCCGACCCAGTCTTCCAGTTCTGCCAGATACCGCGAAACCACCGGCCGTGACAGCTCCAGGTGATCGGCGGCGGCCGACTGGCTGCCGAGGTCGACCACCGTGACGAACACCCGCATTGCTTGTAGACGATCCATGATTTGCCCGATTTCAGAAACAAACTATGTTCCAGCATCGCATTTTTTGTACTGAGTCGTGCAACTAAGCTCTGTTTTCCTGTAGGAGCGAGCGTGCTCGCGATGGACGCATAGGCACCCCGCTTTAACCGGTAAGCACGCGTCATCGTTAACGATCATCGCCAGCAAGCCGGCTCCTACAAAAAGCGTCGACAACCCACGGAGCAACAGATGATCGGTTTCACTTCCCTCAAGCGCATTTTGCTGGCCACGGCCACCCTCGGCTTCGCGGCCCACGCGGCGGCATCGACGTTGACGCTGGATGTCTACAACCCGGGCGACAAGGCGATCTTCCCGGTGACCTCGGTGTTGGTCAGCGGCGAGAAAGACGCGATCCTGGTGGACGCGCAGTTCGGCAAATCCCAGGCCCAGCAGGTGGTGGAAAAGATCCGCGCCAGTGGCAAGCAGCTGACCACCATTTACATCAGTCACGGTGATCCGGATTACTACTTCGGCCTCGACACTCTGACCGCTGCGTTTCCCCACGCCAAAGTGCTCGCCTCGCAACCGACGGTGGATCACATCAAGAAAACCGTCGACGGCAAACTGGCGTTCTGGGGGCCGAAAATGGGTGCCGATGTACCGGCCCGAACCATCGTGCCAGGTGTGCTCGAGGGTGAAAGCCTGATGCTCGAAGGACAGAAGTTGCAGGTGGTGGGGCTTGAGGGCAAGCAACCGGATCGCACCTTTGTGTGGATCCCGTCGATCAAGGCCGTGGTCGGTGGCGTGGTCGTCGCGGAAAACATTCACGTATGGATGGCCGACACCCAGACCGCGCAGTCCCACGCCGATTGGCTGGCTACGCTGCACAGCATCGAAACCCTGAAACCGACCACCATCGTGCCGGGTCACTACCTGGGCAAGAGCGCGCGTTCCCTCGCGGGTGTGCAGTTCACCGCCGATTACATCAAGGCTTTCGACCAGGAAACCGCCAAGGCCAAAGACTCTACGGCGTTGATTGCCGCGATGAAAAAACGCTACCCGACCCTGGGCGAAGAAAGCTCGCTGGAACTGAGCGCCAAAGTCGCCAAGGGTGAGATGAAGTGGGGTGAGTGAGTTTATGTGGCAACGGGATTGCCTGTGGACAGTGAGCTTATCTGTGGCGAGGGGATAAATCCCCTGCCACAAAAGCCCTTTCACCATCCGGATTTGTACTGAGTCACCCAATCCAACTGGAGAACATCATGAGCAAAATCGCAATCATCGGTGCCACCGGCCGTGCCGGTAGCCAGCTGTTGGAAGAAGCCCTGCGTCGCGGTCACAGCGTGACGGCCATCGCTCGCGATACCTCGAAGATCGGCCAGCGTGCCGGGGTGCTCAGCAAGAACGTTGACGCCCTCGATGCCCAAGCGTTGCAAGCGGCAATTGCGGGTCATGACGTGGTGATCAGCGCCGCGCACTTTACGACCCTTCCTGCCAGCGCCGTCATCGGGCCGGTGAAACGGGCCGGGGTGAAACGCTTGTTGGTAGTGGGCGGTGCCGGTTCGCTGTTGCTGCCGGACGGTACTCGCGTTATCGACAGTAAAGGCTTCCCTGAAGAGTACAAAACCGAGGCCAGTGCCGGCGCTCAATTCCTGGAAAACCTGCGTCAGGAAAAGGAACTGGACTGGACCTTTTTGTCGCCGTCGGCGGAGTTTGTCGAAGGTGAGCGCACGGGGGCGTTTCGGATCGGCAAGGATGATTTGCTGGTGAGCAGTGAAGGGCGTAGCTGGATTACCTTCGCCGACTATGCAATTGCGCTGCTGGATGAAGTGGAAGTGCCGAAGCATTCCCGTCAGCGGTTCACAGTCGGGTATTGATTGCGCGGCTTGAACCCATTCGCGAGCAAGCCCGCTCCCACATTGGGTCTCCTGTGAACACAGAAATGTGAACACCGCAGATCAATTGTGGGAGCGGGCTTGCTCGCGAAGCTTTAGAGCTTTTCAGCGGTTCTGAGCCTGCTCCACCAACCACCCCATCAATTCGCGCAACTTCGGCGAAGGCGCCGGTTTCTCCGGGAACACCAGGTAATACGCCAACCCCGTTTTCACCTTCAATTCAAACGGCATGACCAGCCGCCCGGCACTCAGGTCATCGCCAATCAATGACCAATCGCCGATCGCCACACCGGTTCCTTGGGACGCCATCGACATCGCCAGGTCCAGGGTTTCGAAATGCTGGCCTTTGCTGACGTTGCTCAATTGAAGATCCGCCGCTTTCAGCCAGGCATTCCAGTCGCGCTCGTCCCGTGTCGGGTGCAGCAACAAGTGCTGTTGCAGATCCGCCGGCGTCTGCAACGCCATCGGCCCATCCAGCATCGGCCGAGAACACACCGGCGTCAGTTGCTCATCGAACAGCAGATAAGACGTCAACGCGCTGTCCGGCGGCGCGCCATACATCACCGCGGCGTCGAATTGCTCGCGGTGGAAATCCACACCGTGCTTGACCGTGGTGGTCAGCTCCACCGGCACATCCGGGCGTTCCCGTTGCCACTGCAAAAGCCGCGGTAACAACCAACGCATCACGCAGGTCGGCGCTTTGAGTTGCAGGGTTTCGCGCTTCTCGCCGATCTGCTCCACGGCCTCGTCGATCAAGCCGAAAATCTGCTGCACCCGTGGCAGCCATTCCCGACCTTCTGCCGTCAGGTCCAGCCCGCGAGCCTGGCGAATGAACAGCTCATAACCCAGATGTTCTTCCAGCCCGGCGATCTGTCGACTCACCGCGCCCTGGGTGATGAACAGCTGTTCGGCCGCACGGGTGAAGTTGCAGCACTGCGCGGTGATCAGAAAAGTGTGCAGCGCCGGCAGGGGAGGCAATCGTTTCATTGAGATCCAAGGTATGACGTGAGGACATGGCTAGTATGACTTTTTATCCATTGTTGCGGCTATGTGTCGCCCGTTCCAATGAGGCCATCCCTGGACCTGCCCATTCATCATAAACACTGCGCAGGCCCGGCGTCTCAAACGAACAAAAAGGGCAAAAGACATGGCGACGTGTGGCGAAGTATTGGTCAAGTTACTCGAAGATTACGGGGTTGAGCAGGTGTTCGGCATTCCCGGGGTTCATACCGTGGAGCTGTATCGCGGGCTGGCCCGTTCGAGCATCAACCACGTTACTCCGCGTCACGAACAGGGCGCCGGTTTCATGGCCGACGGTTATGCGCGCACCAGCGGTAAGCCGGGTGTGTGCTTCATCATCACTGGCCCGGGCATGACCAACATCACCACCGCCATGGGCCAGGCCTATGCCGATTCGATCCCGATGCTGGTGATCTCCAGCGTGCAGACCCGCAACCAGTTGGGCGGCGGTCGCGGCAAGCTCCATGAACTGCCGAACCAGAGTGCATTGGTCGGTGGCGTGGCAGCGTTCTCCCACACCCTGATGTCGGCGTCCGAATTGCCGGGCGTATTGGCCCGCGCTTTCGCCCTGTTCCAGGCCGGTCGCCCGCGTCCGGTGCACATCGAAATTCCGCTGGACGTGCTGGTCGAAGAAGCCGATGACCTGCTCACCAGCCTGCCGGTCAACATCGATCGTGCCGGTGCTTCGCCAAGTGCGATCAGCCGCATGACCGACCTGCTCGCCGGCGCCAGGCGCCCACTGATTCTTGCCGGTGGCGGTGCCATCGATGCCGCCGCTGAATTGACTGAACTGGCTGAACTGCTCGACGCGCCGGTGGCGCTGACCATCAACGCCAAAGGCATGCTCGCATCCAGCCATCCGTTGCTGATCGGTTCGACCCAAAGCCTGGTCGCGACCCGCGCCCTGGTGGCCGAGGCCGACGTGGTGCTGGCGATCGGCACCGAACTGGCAGAAACCGACTACGACGTCACCTTCGCCGGTGGCTTCGAGATTCCCGGCGTGCTGCTGCGCGTGGACATCGACCCTGACCAGACCGTGCGCAATTACCCGCCGAAAGTCGCCCTGGTGGCCGATTCGCGCAATGCTGCCCAGGCCTTGTTGAGCGCGCTGTCGCACAAGTCGCTGGCCGAGCGCAGCAACGATTGGGGCCAGGCCCGTGCCGCACGTCTGCGCGAAGACCTCGCCGCCACTTGGGATGCCCCGACCCTGGCCCAGACCCGCTTCCTCGAAACCGTCCTGCACGAATTGCCGGACGCCGTGTTCGTCGGCGATTCGACCCAACCGGTGTACACCGGCAACCTGACTTTCAACCCGGAACGCCCGCGCCGCTGGTTCAACTCGTCTACTGGCTACGGCACCCTCGGTTACGCCTTGCCGGCGGCGATTGGCGCCTGGCTTGGCGGCAGCGTTGAAAACGGCACGCGTCCTCCGGTGGTGTGCCTGATCGGTGACGGCGGCTTGCAATTCACCCTGCCGGAACTGGCCAGCGCCGTTGAAGCGCGCACGCCGGTGATCGTCCTGCTGTGGAATAACCAGGGCTACGAAGAGATCAAGAAATACATGGTCAACCGAGCCATCGAACCGGTCGGCGTAGACATCTACACCCCGGACTTCATCGGTGTCGCCAAGGCGCTGGGCTGCGCGGCTGAAGCGGTCGACGGCGTTGATCAGTTGCGCACTGCGCTGCGCTGCGCCACCGATCGCCAAGGCCCGACCCTGATTGAAATCGATCAGACGTCGTGGATGAAGGCGGTGTCGAAATGAATTTCTCTGCGAATTTACCGACCACTCTCGATGGTCTGTTCATTAACGGCAAATGGTCCGCCGGCAGCGAACACCTGCGGGTGATCAACCCGGCCACCGAAGCGCTGTTGACCACCGTGAATGGCGGCGATGCGCACTCGGTCGATCAAGCCGTGAAGGCTGCGACCGAAGCCTTCAAGGCCTGGTCGCAAACCACCGGTGCCGAGCGTGGCGCGATCCTGCGCAAAATCGCCGCCGGCGTGCAGGGCGGTCGCGAGCAGTTGATGCAGTTGCAGTCGAGCAACAACGGCAAACCGCTGTTCGAAGCGGCCATTGACGTCGATGACGTGATCGCTACGTTCGAGTACTACGCCGGTCTGGCCGAAGGCCTCGATGCGAAACAGGACAGCGCAGTCGAGCTGCCCACCGACGACTTCAGCGCCCGTGTGCGCCGCGAGCCGTGCGGTGTGGTCGGCCTGATCGTGCCGTGGAATTTCCCTATGGTGACCACCGCCTGGAAACTCGCACCGGCCCTGGCCGCCGGTTGCTGCGTGGTGCTCAAACCTTCCGAAGTGACGCCACTGCCGGAGCTGGAACTGGCGGCGATCATTGCCGACGCCGGGTTGCCGAAAGGCGTGTTCAACCTGGTCTGCGGCACCGGCCTGGCAGTGGGGGCGCCGCTCTCGGCAGACCCGCGCATCGCCAAGATTTCTTTCACCGGCAGCAACGCAGTCGGCGTGCAAGTGATGCAACGCGCCGCCGAAACCGTGAAGGGCGTGAGCCTCGAGCTGGGTGGCAAATCTTCGTTGCTGGTGCTCAAGGACGCCGACATTGCATTGGCGGTGGAAGTGGCCTGCGGCGGTGGTTTCTTCAACGCCGGGCAAATGTGTTCGGCCACCAGCCGTGTGCTGGTCGCCGATGAGCTGGCCGACGAGTTCCTCCTGCGCCTCAAGGCCCGCGCCGAAGCCATTCGCGTCGCCGACCCGTTCGACCCAAACGTGGAAATGGGCGCGCTGGTCAATCAGGCGCAATACCAACGCGTGCTCGGCCACATCGATCGCGGTTTGAGTGCCGGCGCCAAACTGATTTGCGGCGGCAATCGTCCTGCAGATCTGACCCGCGGATATTTTTTGCAGCCAACGATTTTCACCGAAGTGCCCCTCGACAGTGCGTTGTGGTGTGAAGAGATTTTCGGCCCGGTGATCTGCGTGCGCAGTTTTGCCTCTGAAGCCGAGGCGATTGCCCTGGCCAACGACAGCCAGTTCGGTCTGGTGGCCAGTGTGGTGACGCGCGACGCCGAGGCGGCAGATCGGGTCGCCAACGCTTTGCAGGCGGGACTTGTGTGGATCAATGCGCCGCAAGTGATCTTCCCGCAGACCGCCTGGGGTGGCTACAAACAGAGCAGCATCGGCCGCGAATTGGGGCCGTGGGGCTTGCAGGCTTTCCAGGAAATAAAACACGTGGTTCGCGCGGTCTGACGGCACGAAAAAGGTGAGCGCATGCCTCGTATCGAGGCATGCACTGGCGTCATGGCTTCAATGAATTTTTATCGATAGTCAGGTGTTTTACACGACCTCAGGATGAACTCACTGGTTCAGCCAAGCCCCCGAAAATACAAGGGATAACGCTGATCCGGCCGCGCGGATGCAACAGTTTCGACCTGCCTTATACCTACAAAAACAAAGGGAGTCCGTAATGGGCGAGCATGATCTGAACAGACGTCAATTTATCAAAACCGTGGGCGTGGCCTCGGTGGCAGCGGCGGCCATGAGCTTGCCCTTCGTCAAGGCCAACGCCAGCGACACCCGTTTCCAGGGCAAGACCCTGCGCTTGCTGACCTGGTCCGATGACACCGGGCTGGCAGCGCTGCGCAACATCGCGGCGACCTTTGAAGACAAGTACGGCTGCAAGGTCATCGCTGACCGCACCGGCAGTACCTCGGAAATGGTCGCCAAACTGAAGGCCGCCGGTGATCGTCCACAGTACGACATCATCACGTTGGCCGGTGTCGGTGCCGAAGGTCTGGCCGCCGCCAACCTGCTGGAAAAACCCGATCTCAACCGCATTCCCAACCTGGTTGACGTGCCGGAGAAATACCGCACTGGCGCCAATGGTCACGGCATCGGTTACCTGCTGTGGTGCAACAGCCTCGTCTACAGCACCCGCACTATCAAGGAAGCGCCGGACAGTTACGCCGCCCTGTGGGACGCGGAGCTGTCGCCGAACATCTTCCTGCCGCCACCGAACTGGACCGAGGCCATGGACCTGATCATCATCGCCGCCAAACTGGCCGGTGGTGACGAACACAACATCGAGCCAGGCTTCAAGAAACTCGCCGAGCTCAAGGATCGTGTGGTGACCCTGGGTGAAAACCCGAACCAGATCGCCGAGCTGTTCCGCACCGGCTCCCTGGACATGGGCGGCCTGTATGCCCCGGCGTTCTTCCCGAAACAGATCCGCGATCCGGCCTACGGCCTGGGTGCCACATTCGGCATGAAGGAAGGTTTCTACACCGACCTGATGTTGTCGGTGATGCCGAAGAATCGTCCGGGCGATACCGACATGACCTACGCCTTCATCAACCACTCTCTGGACCCGCTGGTGCAGGGCAAGATGGCTGAAGACATCTACAACGGCCCGGTCAACGCCAAGGCGATCATCTCCGCCGAAGCGCGCAAGAGCCCGTACATCCTCACGCCTGAGCAGATTGCCGAGAAAGCGATCATGCACGACAACGCCTTCCTGGCCTCTGTGCATGACCAATGGATTCGTCGTTACACGGAAATCTTTTCTTCCTGATCAGTAGGAGCTGCCGAAGGCTGCGATCTTTTGATCCTGTTCTTCGGCGGTATTGAAAAGATCAAAAGATCGCAGCCTTCGGCAGCTCCTACAGGTGCCAGGCGCGAGATATTCCTGATCTTCCATTGACGAGACCCTTGCTATGGAACACCAACCTCTGACTCATCCGGTCGTTACCGCTCCGGCGCGCGCCCACCGGGGTGTTTCGCCGACGACTCGCGCCTGGTTTTTCCTTTCGCCGTCGATGCTGTTTCTGGGCGTGCTGATTGCCGCCAGTCTGCTGGTGCTGCGCATGAGCGTGGGCACCAAAGGTGCGGAATGGACCGGGTTCAGCCTGGCCAGCTATGCACAGTTGCTGGAACCGTATTACCTCAAATCCTTGCTGCTGACCTTGCGCCTGGCGCTGATCAGCGCAGTGATCGCCGTGGTGCTGGCGATCCCGGTGGCCTACACCATGTCGCGCCTGACCTCACCGTTCGTGCGCCGGATCTTCCTCGCCGCCGTGCTGTTGCCATTGCTGGTCAACCTGCTGCTGCAAAGCTACGGCTGGCTGGTGATTCTCGGCCCGGGCGGGATGCTCAACCAAGCGCTGATGGGCCTGGGCCTGATCAAGCGCCCGATCATGCTGCTGTACAACCAGAACGGCGTGCTGATGGGCCTGGTGCAAACCGCGTTCCCGCTGGCCGTGTTGCCGATTGCCAGCGCCATGCGCGGCGTCGCCCGTACCTACGAAGAGGCCGCCGCCACGCTGGGCGCCAGTCGTTTGCAGGTGTTCCGTCAGGTGGTGTTGCCGATGAGTTTTCCGGGGATCATTACCGGTGCGACGTTGGTATTCGCCTACAACGCCAGCAGTTTCGTGGTGCCTTTGCTGCTCGGTGGCCGGCGCGTGCCGATGCTGGCGGTGATGGTCCATGACCAGATTGCCCCGCTGATGAACTGGCCCGCCGCGTCCGCCGCCGGTGTGGTGCTGATCGTCACCACGCTCGCGATCATGACCTTGTCCGAATACATCACCGGCCGTCGTCGCCGCATGCTGGAGGCTTCGCAATGAGCGCAGTGATCAAGAAGCGTCATTCACTGTTGCCGGGCGATACCGGCAAGTTCGCCGGCATTCTCTCGGGTTTCATTCTGCTGCTGGCGGTGCTGCCGATCCTGACCATGATCGTCATGTCGTTCAGCGGCGCGTCGAACCTCGACTTCCCGCCGAGCAGCTACAGCCTGCAATGGTACAAGGCCGCCTGGCACACCTTTGTCTCGCCGGACTCCAGCGATGTGCTGAGCCTCGGCAAAGCCATGACCACCAGCCTGATGGTGGCGTGCCTGACCATGGTCTTCGCCACGATCATCGCGGTGCCGGCGGCCTACGCGCTGACCCGTTGCGAGTTCCGTGGCAAAGCCGTGGCGTTGCAATTGATGTCGCTGCCTCTGGTGTTTCCGATGGTGGTGTTGGGCCTGGCTTTGTTGCTGGTGTTCGACAGCCTGCCGTTCCAGATGACCACCTCGCGGCTGGTGATTGCCCACGTGATTCTGGCGCTGCCCTTTGTGGTGAAAAACTGCACGGCGGCGATGCTTTCCATCGGCAGCGAAGTCGAAGAGGCCGCGCAAATGCTCGGCGCCTCACCGCTGCGGGCGATTGTCGATGTGGTGGTGCCCTTGATGAAATCGGGGATTCTGGCGGGGATGCTGCTGGCGTTCATCGTCTCGTTCAACGAATTCACCGTGACCTATTTTCTCTACACCATCGACGTGATGACCGTGCCGATCTGGATGTACAGCCGCACCGTGTCTTCGCTCGACCCCACCGTATTTTCGTTTGCCGTGCTGATCGTGCTGATCGACTTCGTCCTGATCTGGGCGCTGGAGAAGCTGGTCGGTGAAGGTGGCGTTTCGTTCTGATTCTTGAGGTGATTCATATGTCTGGTCTGATTCTGGAAAACGTCGAGAAACACTACGGCTCGGCCTGCGCGGTAAAGGATGTGAACCTGCATTTGCCGGAAGGCAAACTGGTGTGTTTTCTCGGCCCGTCGGGTTGCGGCAAAACAACGTTGCTGCGGATGATCGCCGGGCTCGAAACCCTGACCGGCGGCGAGATTCGCCTGGACGGTGAAGACATCGGCCACACGCCGGCGCATCAGCGCAATTTCGGCATGGTGTTTCAATCCCTGGCGCTGTTCCCGCACATGACCGTGGGGGAGAACATCGCTTATCCGCTGAAACTGCGTGGGGTCAGCAAGGCTGATCAGCAGAAGCGGGTGGTGGAGCTGCTGGAACTGATTCAGTTAAAGGAAATGATTGATCGCCCGGTGGCGAAACTGTCGGGCGGCCAACGTCAGCGCGTGGCGATTGCCCGGGCGATTGCCAACCACCCGAAAATCCTTCTGCTGGATGAACCGCTGTCGGCGCTGGACGCCAAGCTGCGTGAGTCGATGCAGGTGGAAATCCGTCAACTGCAACAGCGCCTGAACATCACCACCATCATGGTGACCCACGACCAGCGCGAGGCCATGACCATGGCCGATATCGTCGTGGTGCTGGGGGAGCATCGCGTGCAGCAGGTCGGCACGCCGATCGAGATTTATCGTCATCCGGCCAACGAATTCGTCGCGGACTTCATCGGCTCGGGCAACATTTTCCCGGCCACGGCGCTGGGCAACGGCAAGGTGGGCCTGCCCGGTGGCGATTCGCTGGAAGTGCCGATCTGCAGCAGCATCGTGGTCGGCGAAAAAGTGAAAATGCTGATCCGCCCTGAAGACCTGCAACTGTCGCACCCGCAGGCGACGGCGGGGAATCGGTTGCTGGGCAAGGTGACGTTCGTGCGCGATATCGGTGCGACGATCGAGACGACCGTGGAGTGTTCGGGCGTGTCGTTTACGGCGCTGAGCACGCCGTGTCAGGGATTTGGGTTGAGCATTGGCAATCCGGTGTCGGTGACGTTGCCGGCGGAGGCTTGCCGAGTGCTCGGTGCCTGATCCGGATTTGATGGTGGCCTTACTGGCCTCTTCGACTTGCTCGCGAAGAGGCCAGTCGCAACACCGCAAAAATCAGATCAAACGGTCAACCGCAACCGCGCCAAATCCCGCAACGGCGGCGCTCCGAACAACCGGCTGTACTCCCGGCTGAACTGCGACGGGCTTTCATACCCCACCCGATAACCTGCCGCCGACGCTTCCAGTCCTTCCGCCAGCATCAACCGACGCGCTTCCTGCAACCGCAACTGCTTCTGATACTGCAACGGACTCATCGCCGTCATGGCCTTGAACCGGTGATGCAGCGTCGAGACGCTCAAATTCACTTCCTTCGCCAATTCATCAATGCGCAGCGGTTGCTCGTAATTGCCGTTGAGCCATTTGATCGCCTGGCTGATGCGGTGGCTCTGGCTGTTGGCGATGGCAATTTCGTACAACCGATAGCCCTGCTGGCTGCGCAACAATCGATAGAGAATCTCCCGACGAATCAACGGCGCGAGCATGGCGATGTCTTTCGGTGTGTCCAGCAATCGCGCCAGGCGCAGCACCGCGTCGAGCATCGCCGTGTCGATCCGTTCGACATACAAACCGCGACCGGTGGGGCGGGTCGGCACCCCAAGCGGACCGGCGTCGGCAATCAGCGCGGTGATTTCCGCCGGGTCGATGTCCAGCCGGACCGAGAGGATCGGTTCTTCAGACGTGACATTCACAATTCGCCCGCTCAGGGGCATGGAGACCGACACCACCAGGTAGTTCAGCGGATCGTAATTGAAGAATTCGTCGGCCAGCCTGACCTCTTTGCGCCCCTGCGCCATGATGCACAACGCCGGTTGTGCCAGTACCGGGGCGAAGTCATGGGACTTGCTGTGTTTGCCCAGAAACAGAGAGCCGACGGCGGTCGCATAATTGCCATCTTCCGTGGTGTTGCGACGGATGATGGCCGCCAGTTCCGCGCGCTGCTTCTCTATGTCGGCGTCCAGCGGGGCTTGAAAGTGATCGAGCGACGACATGCAGGGCATCCTCGGCGAAGCAGTGGGAATGAGCTGAGCTTAAATTTGTGCAAGGCGCAGCGGTAGACACATCCTGCGAAAAGCTTGCCTGATTCTGCACGGGGTTACGCCGGCGGGTGGCTCTGACTGTTTAACGCAGGGAAAACTTGCTCGAACCTTCGTGTTTCAGCCCCGTAACAGGTTTTACACATTGTTACAGGTGCTGAAGGCAGCTTCGCAGGATTGTGCAATAAGCCGGCAGGAATCGACTAACGGGGCAGCGTGCCGACGCTTAACCTTGGATCCTGTCGCAGCCCGTCCCACGGCTGCCACTCGAGTACCTGGGAGGGTTGAACATGTCTACGCAGATCCCCGTCAGTCATATGGCCTTTGTCCGCGCCCGCGCCGGGCGTTCGGCGGAACTCGGTGCGCGCCTCAGCGCCTTGATCGAACCGTCGCGCACTGCGCCAGGCTGCCTGAGTTTTTCCCTGCAGCATTCGCAATGCGATCCGGAGTTGTGGCTGGTGTCGGGTTTCTGGACCCATCAGCAAGCCATGACGGCCTATTTCAGCACGCCGGCGATGGAGATTTTCGCCGAGCTGGTGCAGGAGCTGGTGGTCAACAGCCTCGATTTTCATACCTTCAAAGAGGTGTCGGCCGTCCAGGCGCTGGGCCAGACCCAGTCCTGGGTACACAAAATGGCGGGTTGAGGGTTTAATGGCTCGACTTTCCATCAGCCAGGATCCGCGACATGGCACGCAAAGCCTTTGAACATTTCGAAGCTGTTTCCGCTGTAGTACCGTGCGAGGGTGGCTACCACGCCGCGATTGCCGTCAAAGCCCTGGGTGGTTCAGGGACACCGCGCTTTCACAAAGTGCTTGCAGGGCAAATCTTCAAGACAGCCAATGAAGCCGATCTGGCTGCCGCCAAAGAGCTGACCCGCCTTAAAGACGTCAAAGAAGACACCGACCTGCTCTGGTAATTACTTGACCGCCCCCGGGCGGAACATCTTGAACAAGGCCTCAGGCCCCAGCTGAAAATAATCCGCGGGCCCACCACCGCGCAGAATCGGTTCTGCCGCGGCGGTGTCGTACACGCCGTCCTTCAGCAGCCATTTGGCAATGTGCACGGCCACCACTTCGCCAAGAATCAGCCAGCTCGGCACCACATTGCCGTCGGCGCGCTGCAACTGGATGATCTGCGTGACTTTGCACTCGAAGGACACTGGGCTTTCGGCCACCCGTGGCACCTGAATGACCTTCGACGCCACAGGCGTCAGCCCGGACAACTCGAACTCATTGACCTGCGGCCCGACCATCGCGCAGCTCTGGTTCATCTGCTCGGCCAGTGGCCGGGTCGCCAGGTTCCAGGCGAACTCACCGGTCTGCTCGATATTGTTCAGGCTGTCTTTACGCCCGACGCTGGAAAACCCGATGATCGGTGGAATGTAGTTGAAGGCGTTGAAGAAACTGTACGGCGCCAGGTTCAGGCGTCCGTTGGCATCCTGCGAAGAAATCCAGCCGATGGGGCGCGGGCCGACGATGGCGTTGAACGGGTCATGGGGCAGGCCGTGGCCGTTGGCGGGTTCGTAGAAGTGGATGTCGTCGGGCATGAAGGGATTCCTGTTGGTGTGGCGTTCATAGTGCAAGGATGAACTCATAATTTCCAGCGCACGCAATCCCCTGTAGGAGCCGGCTTGCTGCGGGCGGCTCCTACAGGGGGTTGTGTTTCTTCAATGAAAAAGGGGCAGACCTGCGAAGGTCTGCCCCTGTTTTTATTGCGCGAGCCGAATCAGTCCGTCTCGATCCGCGAATGCTTGCGGGTGTCTTTCATGGTGATGTACACCAGCAACGACACGGCAATGCACGCGGTGACATACCAGTAGTAACCGGTTTCCATGCCGATGCTCTTGAACCACAGCGCGATGTATTCAGCGGTGCCGCCGAAGATCGACACGGTCAGCGCATACGGCAGGCCAACGCCCAGCGCACGGATTTCGGTCGGGAACAGCTCGGCTTTCACCACCGCGTTGATCGAGGTGTAACCGCTGACGATGATCAGCGCCGCCATGATCAGGAAGAACGCACCCCACCAAGACTGGATGGTGTGCAAGGTGGTGAGGATCGGCACGGTGAACAGCGTGCCGAGGATGCCGAAGGCAATCAGGATCGGCCGACGACCGACCTTGTCCGACAGCCCGCCGATGATCGGTTGCAGGCACATGAACAGGAACAGCGTGGCAGCGGAAATAGTGGTGGAGTCGGAGATGCTCATGCCGACGGTGTTCACCAGGTATTTCTGCATGTACGTGGTGTAGGTGTAGAACGCCAGGGTGCCGCCCATGGTCAGGCCAACCACGGTCATCAGTTCCTTGGGATGGCGCATCAAGGTGCGCATCGCGCTTTCCTTGGCCTTCTCTTTCTTGGTGAACGACTCGGTTTCTTCCATGCCACGACGCAGGTAGAGCGCGACTACGGCACACAGCGCGCCGATGGCGAACGGGATGCGCCAGCCCCAGGCGTACAGCTCTTCGGTGGTCAGCACTTGTTGCAACACGATCAGCACGGCCAAGGCTATGAGCTGGCCGGAAATCAGGGTCACGTACTGGAAGCTGGAATAGAAACCGCGACGTTCCTTGGTCGCCATCTCGCTGAGGTAAGTCGCCGAGGTGCCGTACTCGCCGCCGACCGACAGGCCCTGCAGCAGGCGGGCGAACACCAGCAGGATCGGCGCGCCGATGCCGATGGTTTCATAACCCGGGCTCAAGGCGATCAGCAGCGAGCCGAAGCACATCAGGTACACCGAGGCCATCAACGCGCGTTTGCGACCGGCCTTGTCGGCGTAGAGGCCCATCAGCCAGCCACCGATCGGGCGCATCAGGAAGCCCACGGCGAAGATCGCAGCGGTGTTCAGCAGTTGTGCGGTGGTGTCGCCTTTGGGGAAAAACGCTTTGGCGAAGTACAGGGAGAAGGCGGCGTAGACGTACCAGTCGTACCACTCGACCATGTTGCCGACCGAGCCGCTGAAAATCGATTTGATGCGACTGGCGGTGGTTCTTTCTTTAGCCGGCACGGCAGCCGACCCAAGGGGCAGGGCGTTGGAGTTATCCATTGAAGGATCCTTCGTTTAATTGTTTTTGTGGAGCGCGTTGAAACGCAGCCTGCGTGGGCTATAGCAGGAGCTGTGCCAAGGGGAGGAGGGCCGGTTTAGAGGGGTTTAGAGGTTTGAGTGAGCGGAAATCCGCTGATTGAAGCGCGATCGTGAGCGGAAAGTCGCTGATCGGACCTGTGGATTTGTCTTGTTGGTACGGGCCTCTTCGCGGGCAAGCCCGCTCCCACCGTGGTCAGTGTCGTACACAAGATTACGTACGACGCCGAACCCTGTGGGAGCGGGCTTGCCCGCGAAGGGGCCCGTCCAGACACTACAAAAACATTTCCCGCGTCAGCCCATGCCGCTGCATCTTTTCATTAAAGGTCCGACGCGGCAGTTGCAGCTCTTCAAGCACCGCCTTCACATCGCCCTTGTGCCGGGTCAGCGCCGCGCGCAGGCAATGCGCTTCAAACGCTTCCTGCTGCGCCGCCAGCGATTGCCCCGGGTCGACGCCTGCGAGTGCGGGCTCACCCAGCCCCAACACCTGCCGCTCGGCCACGTTCGCCAGTTCGCGCACATTGCCCGGCCAGTCGTGGCTCAGCAAATGGCTCAACTGCGGGCCGCTCAGCGGCGGGAATGTGCGCCCCAATCGTTCGGCTGCGCTGTGCGCAAACGACTCGAACAACAGCGGAATGTCTTCGCGGCGCTCACGCAACGGCGGCAAGCGCAACTCGGCGACGTTCAGCCGATAGGCCAGATCCTCGCGAAACCGCCCGGCCCGCGCCTCATCCAGCAGATCGGGTTTGGTCGCAGCGATGATCCGCAAGTCCACACGAATGCTCTGGTTGGAACCCAGCCGCTCCAGCTTCTGCTCCTGCAACACCCTCAGCAATTTCACCTGCTGGGCCAGCGGCATGCTTTCGATTTCATCGAGAAACAGCGTGCCGCCATCGGCGTATTCGAGCTTGCCGATGCGTTTGCCCTGAGCGCCGGTGAACGCGCCGCTCTCGTGACCGAACAGCTCGGCCTCGAACAATTGCTCAGGAATCGCCGCACAGTTGAGCGCGACAAACGGCTTGCCGGCACGCGGCCCGAAGTCGTGCAGGCAACGGGCAACCAGCTCCTTGCCGCTGCCTGTTTCACCACGGATCAACACGTTGACCGGTAACGCCGCCAGGTCCAGCACTTGCCGACGCAGCGTCTGCAAACCACGGGACACACCCAGCAACGTGGCATCGAGTTTGGCGCGGTTGTCGGCCTGTTCGTGCAAGGCGCGGTTTTCCAGCACCAACCGGCGCTTGTCCAGCGCACGGCGCAGGCTGCCCAGCAGGGTTTCCGGGCTAAAGGGTTTTTCGAGGAAATCGTAAGCGCCATCGCGCATGGCATCGACGGCCATCGGCACGTCGCCATGGCCGGTCAGCAGAATCACCGGCAAGTCGGCATCGCGGCGCTGCACTTCGGCCAGCAGTTCCAGCCCGGTCATGCCGGGCATGCGCACGTCGCTGAGGATCACGCCGGGGTAATGCGCTGGCAGTTGCGCCAGGCATTCATCGGCGCGGCTGAACAGTTGCACCTCGAAACCCGACAGGCTCAGCCATTGTTCGACGGCGCTGCGGATGCTGCTTTCGTCGTCGACCACCATCACTGAATTCAGCATGCGTCAGGCGCCTCCGGGTCGATGGGCAGGGTGAGTGTGAACACCGCGCCGTTGTCGTGATTATCGGCGCTCAGGCGTCCGCCCGATTCGTGAACGATGGCAAAGGATACGGCCAGACCGATGCCCAGGCCATCGCCCACCGGTTTGGTGGTGAAAAACGGGTCGAACACCTTCGACAGGTTTTCTTCGGCGATGCCACTGCCGTTGTCGATGACGCTCAGGCGCCACAGTTGTTCGTCGGCTTCGAGGCGGATTTCCAGGCGTTTGCAGGGTTTGTCCTGCATCGCGTCCAGCGCATTGCGCAGCAGATTGATCAGCACCTGTTCCAGACGAATCGCATCGCCGCGCACCCACGCCGGGCGCGTCAGGTGCAGCACCGTGCTGACCTGTTCATCGCGCAGGCGAGTGTCGAGCAGCTCAAGCGATTGGTCCACCACCGCCGCCAGGTCCAGGCGTTCACGCAAGCCGCTGGGGCTTTTGCGGGCGAAGGTTTTCAGGTGGCCGGTGAGGGCGGCCATGCGCGTCAGCATGTCGTCCACCGGTTTCAGTGCCTTGTAGGCGTCATCGACCCGGCCGTGATCGAGCAGCAGGCGCAGGGTCGCGAGCTGCATGCGCTGGGCGGTCAACGGTTGATTGATTTCATGAGCCAGGGCCGCCGACATCTGGCCGAGGGCCGCGAGTTTGGCCGATTGCACCAGACCGTCCTGCGCCGTGCGTAAATCGCGAGTGCGCTCTTCCACCAGTTGTTCGAGTTCCTCTCGACTGCGCTGGCGCATTTTCGCCAGACGCCAGCGCTGGTTGAGGAACAGCAGCAGGAACACCAGCGTCAGCCACAGCCCGGCGGCGGCGAGTGCGGCGTTGCGGCTGTCTTCGAACGCCACCTGCGGGCGGCGCAGCAGGTGCAGCGTCCAGTCTTCGGTGGTCAGCGGCAGGGATTCCCACAGGTAATCCGTTTTGCCGTCCGGGCCATCGACCCGCGCCAGCTCACTGTTGTCGTCGAAGCGGCGCAGCGATTGATAATCCAGCAGCGTCAGGGGTTGCTTGTCGTATTGGCGGGTGGCCTTGAGCTCGGCGTGATCGCTGTCGCTCAGCGGTTTCAATTGGCGATAGCGCCAGCCCGGCTGATTGGCGATAAAGATGATTCCGCGTGCATCGCTGACCAGCAGCGTATCGCTGCCCTGACGCCATTCGCGTTCCAGTTCCGGAAACTCGAGCTTCACCACCATCGCCCCGAGAAACCGGCCATCGTCATCGGTCACGGCGCTGGACAGGAAGTAACCGGGAATCCCGCTGGTCACGCCCACTGCATAAAAGCGCCCGGTGCCCTGGGTGCGGGTCTGGCTGAAGTAGGGGCGGAAACCGTAGTTGTGGCCGACGTAGCTGCTGGGCAAACGCCAGTTGCTCGCCGCCACGGCGAGGCCGGTGTGATCGAGCAGTTCCAGGGTCGAGGACTCGGCAGCGCCGTTGATTTTTTCCAGTTTGCGATTCAACGCATCCTGTTGCTCGGGGCTCACCGAACCTTTGAGCGCTGAACGCAACTCCGGGTCCAGCGCCAACACGGCGGGCAGGGCACGGTAGCGTTCGATCAGGGTGTGCAGGGAGGTGGCATACAAACCCAGTTGCTGATTGGCGCGGGCAGCGTCTTCCACCAGGGCCTGACGCTCGGCGTGACGCATGGCCAGGGTGGCTGCGAGGGCCGCGCCGGCGAGGATGATGAAGGTGTAGAGCGTCAGGCGCAGGGTTCGGGAAATCGGAATCATGGAGCGCGAGTCGGACTGGTGATAGGACGCGCAAGATAGCATGTGGGCTGTCTTGAACGAGCAGTCATCGCAAGTTGAGCTGCTGCATTTGATCAATGATGAGTTAGCGGTTCAAAGTGTTTCGAAAATGTGCCATTTCATTGCTAAGCAGTCCAAGCGAACGAATGGGTACCGCATGATTCATCAATTCATCGTAGTTTAAATGCGCCTCATGCATACCGTTGGCCAATCCGGTTTGATTGGATGGACTGACGTCTGTGGTTTGACCAAGGTGTTCGAGCATTCCCTGATTATTCAAAACCAGGTTTTCAAGTAAGGAAACTCCGCTCACACCGGTAGCATCAAGTTCATAAAAATAGTAATCACCGCCTCCTTGTATTGCATAGAACATCACACCTTCAAGAGCCTCTGACACAATCAACGCCTCCTGGTCATGTTCGCGACTGAGTTTTTCGAGCATGTTTGGAATTGCAGTGAAGTCATGCGAGGGGTTGAACCCATTCAGTTCTATTTCATTGGGTGGGCGCCGGCTCACCCGATAGACCTTTCCGCCAAAATCATCTCTGACCAGCAAGTTTCTATTGTTTAAACGGTAAGGCTGCTGATCGGGGTCGGTGCCGTTGTTCAGTATGTCAAGAACGGTATGTTGCTCCGCCGTCTCCGGAGCCGTGCTTTCCGGGGAGCCTGGAGACTCTGGAGCGGCTTCCTCTGGCGAGTTACTACCCAGTGACGCGGTGGGTGAATCCTGGTAGTCCATTGACTCATCATCGTCTTGTTCTGAAGCAGACTGTACGATCGGCGGCAGGCCAAACGCAGCCCTCAGATCCGGTTCGACGATTACAAACTCATCCAGAAATTCATCATCGTACGGCTGCCACATACGCCCATCAGGATCGATCCTGCAGATCGGGTTGTTTCCACAAAACCGATAAAAATTCAGGCCGTCAATCGAGCCGGCCGGATCCGGACTCACCCACCGCCCCAACCACGGCGCGTAATACCGAAACCCATAGTAATAAAGCCCACAAGCATCCCGCTCTTTACCCGAATACCGAACGGTCTTGTAATCGGCATCGACACGCGAACGGGCCGCCCACCAGGCTGTACCGCCAAATGGGTAATAGCCTTCATGACTGATCACACCCGCGTCTTTATCCAGTTCCAGACTGCAAGACCCCACATGATCGTCGACGCTGTATCGCAGTTGATCAGCGTCGATATCAACGGGTTTGCCCTTGACCCAATGCAGGCACCGCACGCTGCCTCGAGCCAATGCAACGCAGATGACCTGCAACTCTTCATCGTCATCGGTTGTACGCACTTCCAGCTCCGGAAGGTAATGAACGACACGTCGATGAGCTACGGCACGGGCCTGCTGGGTACTGAATTTAACCACCCGTTCACCGCCAGCATCGTAGCGATACCACTCAGCATCATCGACGGCTGTCGGGCGGCGAACCGTGGTCACGCTTTGTAGCTGATTCAGCGCATCCCAAGTCATCGGTCGAGCACCGGGAACCAGCCGTTGCAGATTGCCGTTTGCATCGAAATCGCGCCGATAATCCGGCTCGTCATCACCCTCGTTCCAGGGCAAGGCGCGGTTGCTCTGCGGATCGACGCGCAGCTGTTGCCTGAACGGGTTTTTATCGCTGACATGGCGCAACCGGGTGCGGTTGCCGACCGCGTCGTACTCGTAATGCTCGGTGTAGTTGAGTAGCCGGTCAGGGTCGATGGGACCGGGAATGATGAGTTCCGGCAAACCGGGGTTCTGACCGGCATTGGCGGTCTCACGACCTGTGGCGCAGATGAGTTGGTAAAGGCTGTCGTAGGAAAAAGTGTTTGCTGCCTCTACACGCTGGTTGGCGAAAAACGTGACGGGTTGGGTGTGGTCCAGTAGTCGCAGGATGTTGCCGACCGGGTCGTACTCATAGCGCAGATCCTGCAGGCGAACACTTTCCAGGGTGGTAGCGGTCAAACGTTTCAACCGGCCGCTCGCCGCCTCGTAGGTCGCGCTGCTGGTGACGTCGTTGCCGGTCACCTGCGTCAGCAACTGGCCTTCGGCGTTGTAGCTCGCCGCTTTCAACAGCGGTTTCAGGCCTTGAGAGGCGAGGATCAGGTCAATGCGTTGCAGTTGCCCGGCGCGATCAAGGTAGAAGTGTTGTCGATGACCACCGGCATCGGTTTGCTCAAGTACTTGCCCCAACGGTCCGAAACGGCTCGCGGTGATGTAGTCCGCGCCGGGTTGCAGCAGCGCGTCGCGTTCGGCTTCGACCACGGGCCAGTGGGGAAGGACTTCAGCCTGATCCGGTAAAAATCGCTGGCGTTGGCGGATGACGCCGCCGCCGAGCGCCTGCTGGTCGAGCCAGACAACACCGGCTCGATCATCGTGGCGGATCAGCTGCCCACACTGATTGCGCTCGGCGAATTCGTCCGTGTTGTCGGCGTAGGTCAGGCGTTCAACGGTACGTACGGTCGAGCCCTGCATGTGTTCATGAACTGCGGTCAGCCGTTGCTGGACGTCGTACTCATTCTGCCAATGGCTGCCTCGGCCATCCCAGTGCTCGCGCATTTGCCCGGTCCCGTCGGGTAACCCCAGGCGCCATCCGGCGTCGCGACTTTCAGTGCACAACGCAGCGCCAGACAAGCTGTAAACCATGGCCACGTTCGGACGGGACCCCGGCGCGAGGAAGCGCGGATCCCGTTGCGCCACCAGGCGGCCGGCGACGTCATGTTGCTGAGCCGTTACCAGCGCAACGGGACTGAGTTCAGCAGCGTCCCGCCGCCAGTACGCGACCTGACGGACTGACAGGCCACGGTTGTCGATGACGCCAACGTGCGGAGTCTGCGAATGAACGCCTGAGATCAATGCAGCGTCCAGCCATTGCGCGTTGTCGGGGAGGGCGGCTGATTAAATAGATCGTTTTCATCGAACTTGATGGTGTACCAGCAACGGTAGCGCTGTTCCCGACGCAACGGCAGGAGTTCCGAGTTGGGGCCTTGCGGCATTTTTTTCGCAAGGATGGTGTGCGTCGGCCGGCCGGCAGCATCGTAGAGTTGCTGGTCGTGAAAGGCGTGAACGCGCATCGACTGATCGTTGATGTATCCCCACCAGTCAGCGAAGTACGGCCTGTAGATTCGCACCTTCTCGCCCTTGTTGTTGTATTCGACCGGTTCGCTGACTCGCCAGCGCCGCGTGGCCTCGGCTTCCTCCGGGGTGCCATCGTCCTTCAGTTTCAACGTGCCGTCGTCATTCACCACCCAGGCCTTGCCGGGCTCGACTTCCTGCTTGGTCTGCAAGACTCGAGCGAAGCCATCCTGGTGGGTGATGACGATACGGATCTTCACGTCGGGATCGCCTGGATAACGGTCCGCCTGGAAGATCGCGACGTGAACCGGCTGTCGATGAGCCTCCTCGATGTATCGCTGAAGAAGCTTTTCGTTCTGGTTCGGGTCTTGGAGTTCCAGCAGGTGCTGCCGGGCTCGGTCACAGAGGTGGCCACTGGGTAACACAAAGCCTTCTGCCCTGGCCCAGGTCAGCCATTCTGCTGTCGGAGGTTCGGCTTCCGGGACCCGACCCATCCAGCTGAAAGCATCGCTGAACATGGCCATGGCGTAATTGCCGATGGCGTCATCGGCATTCTTAATCGCATGGCCCGGGCTGCGGTCGTCAGGGCGTGCATAGTCTTTCAGCGAATCGAAGCCGACCTTCAAACCCAGTTCGGTGCCATAAAAACTGGTGACCAGCACTTCGCCGAAGGCGTTGTAGCAGGCTTCCTGGGTATTCTGATTAGGGTCCTGGATGGCGGCAGGCAGAAACGTGCAGTAATCGGTGTTCAGGGTTTGGGTGATGCAACGGTCCGGCAGTTCGATGGCCGTGTGCAGGCACCAGTGAGCGTCATAGGTGACTTTGGTGATGCCGTGGCTTTGGGTCTGCTGGAAGTAATCGACGTTGTAGAAACCTTCCAGCCCAAGATAGTGCGCAAAACCACGGTGCACGGACCACAGGTAGTCCTTCGCGTCGGGAGGATTCTTGTCGACGGGCGATGAAACGTCGGGCAGGAACCAATCCATCTTGTGGTAACCCACGGATACAAGCTTGTCGTGGAGATCGAAGGGCATGTCGCCATTTTCATCCTTGAGCTTGTCGTAAGCGCTCAAGGCCTTGGCATCCAGTTCGGCGATTTCCACGTAGCCTGGCAGCGCATGCACGGTTGCCGTGCCCTTTTCCATGACCTGATTGGTAGCGGGATCAATGTAGAACTGCATGGACATCCCGGCGAGCACCGATAGTTTTGACCATTCACCACCGTCCTCGCTCCACTCGAGAACGTTCTTATGGTGGATTTCCTTGATACTCAGCTTCGTCTTTTCCAGCACCAGTGCATTACTGCGTTCCCGATACGGCAGCCCCAGTCGAAAGGACGTCCCCGGTTTCCAGGTCGTTTCGTCGTACACATGGTTGTATTCGGCTTTCGACTCGGTCACATACCAGCACTGCTGGGCATCATCTTGGGCGTCCTCCCAATATCGTTGTTCATGTTCATCGTCAAAGGGCGGAGCGCCGTCGGTTTCGCGTCGCGCGTAATGGATGACGCAAGCATGCAGCGGAGCGCCGAATTCGTCCCATTTGAGATTGAGGGTGTGTTCGCAACGCGGGTCGTCCGGCATTTCCGGTTCGTACTGACAGCTTCTGGATTCCAGCGCCATGGGTTGCAACACGGCATAAGGGTAATGCTCGCCTTTTGCGCGCAGCAGTCGTACCTGGAAGCGATGGTCTGTCACCGCATAAGGCACCACGGGATTGTCAAAATCGAACACTTCGGTGCGCAACGTCGAGCCGCTGAGCGCACGTGCGATTTCCCGGGCGGTTTGCTCGTCCGGCTCCAGCGGCTCTGCGGCTTTGTCGCGCAAGTGAAACCGTTCGAGCCGGGTGGGTTGCAATGCCACGGCCTGGTCGTCGCCGCTGTAACAGCCGATAGTTGGCTGATCCACGGACCTGCCATTGTGAAACCAGGTCTTGCTCAATATCGGTGCCGTGAACCCGAGGCTCGCACGCTCCGATTCGGTGGCTTCGGTGTCGGTCTGCAGTAGCAGGCCAAAGCCGCGGAGCTCTCGTTCGATTGGGTCGTAGTAACCCTGGCGGTAGCTCATGAGTTGGGTCAGTTTGTTGCCAGTGATTTCATCGATCTGGGTCTGGCGTTTGACCACGTGCATCGCGAACGGCACGCCGGATTCAACGACCTTGTCTGGATCGACCAGGTGCTGTTCGTATTCCTCATCCAGAAACTCCTGCGCCGAACTGCGGTAGTCGATGAGGCTCAGCGTGCCCATGTTGTTGTTGCTGCGATTGACCAGGTACGGCTTGGCTTTGACGAAGTCATAGCGCCAGTGCCGGGGGGACATGTGGGGTTTGGTGAAAATCAGGCTGGTGCAACCCAGTCCGAGCAGGTCCGCCGTGGTGACCTGACACAACCGGTCGTAGCGCATGCCTTCGGGCCAGGGCAGAACAATGGGATCGGTGGCGAAACCTTTGCCGCAGTGGTTCATGTACACCAGGAATCGATCGGATTCCAGGTAGATCAGGTCAGTTGCGCCCGAACCATCCAGGTCCGCCAGCAAGACTTGAGAAGCACTGAAGGATTCGTAAGGAAACGTCGGCGCGGTGAGCACGATTCTGTTGCCAAAGCGCCCATGGCCGAGGTTGGGCCAGCATTCCAGGCTGTTGTGGCGGATACGGAACAGGTGCTGTTTGCTACTGCCCATCACATCGCTGAAACCCACCACTTCGGTTTCTGCACTGCTTGGCAAGGGTAGGGTGTCGCTTTCGTCATGAGGTACGTCACGGCCTGCGCTGAAACCATTGTCATCGCCCAGGTTGGTGTACAGACGCACGCTGTTGCTGCCAATCATCGCGACATGAGTGCGACCGTCGCCTATCAGGTCGGCCATTTGTGCCTGAGGATGGAAGTACTCCAACGGGAAGGCCTTGTATGGCACGAAAGTCGACCACTCGCGATTGGGGTGCATCGTGAAGCAGCCATTGATGGTCGGCGCGTGCCACCCCAATTCCAGCCTGCCATCGCCGTTCAGGTCACCGAGGGTCTGGCGGATCGATTTGCTGCTGTCGGCTGCCGGAGTGTATGGCAGTTCTTTCAGTTCACCGTACCGCACATCATCGCCGCCGCTGCGGGCCCGCGAGGGTTCGCGGTAGTACCACGCCTTGTCGTGGCGACATAAAATGCCTGGCATGCCTTTGCCATACAAATCCACCAACTGGTAGCGCTGGCCATCGTTGAGACCCGGCATTTGCGGAAATTCCTTCCACCCTGGCTGATCATCTTTTTCAAGATCGAAGGGCGCGTAATTGAACTCCATCGGCGGACGGCTCTCGACCTTGCCTTTGCTGTCGTAAGCCTGGAGGTGAGCGGCGGTCAGATGGTTGTAATCCAGGGAGGTCTGGCGGTGCTCCAGCAGCAGGCGTTGAACCAGCACCGGCGAGGCACCCAGCTCGGCGGTGAAATGGTGAAACATCAATACCTGTCGGCACAGGCGGCGAGTGCCCAGTGGAAACCCGTAATCGTGATTCCAGAAAGTATCGCTGCGCTCGAGCCATTCACCGTATTGATCGCCGTCCTGCAAGTAAGGCGGGCCGTAGGCCGGTGTTTGCGTCAGGTCGTGACTGCGTTCGCCGTAGTCGAACAGCAGATGAAAGTGGAAATGCACATTTTTCCACCCATCGGGGTCCAAGGAGTACAACGTCGATTGCGCCACTGCATTGCCATAGAGCACCCGGTGCAGATAGCGCTGGGCACGATAGTCGAGAAAATTCGGCGCGAGCGGTGCTTCCGTCTCGGCCTTGTATTCATTGACGATGTGCTCACCACGAGAAGTGACGATTTCATCCAGAAGCCAGACGCCGACGCGTTCAGGTTCAAGTGGTTTTTTGTCGTCCCTGGGTTCGGCCCGGCGCGAAGCCAGGGTCTTGCCATACACCTGAATGCTGCCGTCAGCGCTATGAATCAGCCAGAAACCCGCGGCGTCGTCGTCACTCGACAACCGTTCGATTTTGGCGAAGCCGCCCTCGATCCGTGGCTGATAGCGAATCGCTCGATAGTTTGATGTGCCGAGGGTGACGGGTCTTTCGACAATCTCGCCGTTAGCGTCGAGCTCCGGCATCCAGGTCTCACCGTCGGGGCCGACGACCAGATCCTTGCGCTTGTCGTAAAGCGGAACGCCCTTGCTGGTGCGCACGGTGATGGCGTTGATGGTCAAATGCCAGCCGATGCCAAACAGGCTGTTGCCCACATGACTGCTGTAACTGAGCGAAAGCGCCGGCACCAGACCACGATTCGGTGCACTGGAAATCGGCAAGGGCACTGTCTGCGACGCTGAGCCGGTCGTACCCACTGCCCCAAAACCGCCAAAGCTTGCAATGGCGCCGCCAATTTTGGGTTGGGCGGGGGCCGAAATATTGATAGTGCCTTTTTGTTCTTCCGTGGCCATTTCTGTTTCCACCTGACAAGGATGCACAAGTGCAATCAACTTATCAGGGGATGTAGCGGCTGTGACCTGTCACATCTGACAGGTCCGCCGGATTGAACGTGAAAAAAACCGGTTTTTCTCCAGGCGAAAAAAAACCGGGATGTCAGCGTCGACAGCCCGGTTTCTTTAATGGCGTTTCAATGCAGCTTACTGCACTTCCACCGCCAGACTCTCA
Source organism: Pseudomonas migulae NBRC 103157 (assembly GCF_002091715.1). Lineage (GTDB taxonomy): Bacteria > Pseudomonadota > Gammaproteobacteria > Pseudomonadales > Pseudomonadaceae > Aquipseudomonas > Aquipseudomonas migulae_A. The sequence goes on from NZ_BDAG01000007.1 coordinate 34,587, forward strand.
CTGATCTTTTTCTGCCAGATCGCAGGACCGGTGATATGCACCGATTCACCCTTGCTATCGACGGCAACGGTGACCGGCATGTCTTTCACGTCGAACTCGTAGATCGCTTCCATGCCCAGTTCGGCGAAAGCCACTACGCGGGATTTCTTGATCGCTTGCGCCACCAGGTAAGCCGCGCCGCCAACCGCCATCAGGTAAACGGCCTTGTGGTCCTTGATCGCGTCGATCGCGGTCGGGCCGCGTTCGGATTTGCCGATCATGCCCAGCAGGCCGGTTTGCTCGAGGATCTGACGGGTGAACTTGTCCATCCGCGTGGCGGTGGTCGGACCGGCAGGGCCCACCACTTCTTCGCGCACCGGATCAACCGGGCCAACGTAGTAGATGAAGCGACCCTTGAGGTCTACCGGCAGGGTTTCGCCCTTGTTCAGCATCTCGACCATGCGCTTGTGCGCGGCGTCGCGACCGGTGAGCATCTTGCCGTTGAGCAGGACGGTTTCGCCCGGCTTCCAGCTCTGCACGTCTTCCGGGGTCAGGGTGTCGAGGTTGACGCGACGGGCCGACGGGCCGGCTTCCCAGACGATTTCCGGGTAAGCGTCCAGCGGTGGCGCTTCCAGGGTCGCCGGGCCGGAGCCATCCAATACGAAGTGCGCGTGACGGGTGGCGGCGCAGTTCGGGATCATGCACACCGGCAACGAAGCGGCGTGGGTCGGGTAATCCATGATCTTCACGTCGAGCACGGTGGTCAGGCCACCCAGGCCCTGAGCGCCGATGCCCAGTTGGTTGACCTTCTCGAACAGCTCCAGGCGCATTTCTTCGATACGGTTGGACGGGCCGCGCTTTTTCAGCTCATGAATGTCGATGGATTCCATCAACACTTCCTTGGCCATGACAGCGGCTTTCTCGGCGGTGCCGCCGATGCCGATGCCCAGCATGCCCGGTGGGCACCAGCCGGCGCCCATTTCCGGAACGGTCTTCAGCACCCAGTCGACGATCGAGTCGGACGGGTTGAGCATGGCCATTTTCGACTTGTTCTCGGAACCGCCGCCCTTGGCCGCCACGTCCACTTCCACGGTGTTACCCGGAACGATGGAGTAGTGGATAACGGCCGGGGTGTTGTCCTTGGTGTTTTTGCGAGCGCCCGCCGGGTCGGCGAGGATCGAGGCACGCAGGACGTTTTCCGGCAGGTTGTAAGCCCGGCGCACGCCTTCGTTGATCATGTCGTCCAGGCCCATGGTGGCGCCATCCCAACGCACGTCCATGCCCACGCGCACGAACACGGTGACGATGCCGGTGTCCTGGCAGATCGGGCGGTGGCCGGTGGCGCACATGCGCGAGTTGATCAGGATTTGCGCCATCGAGTCACGAGCCGCTGGCGATTCTTCGCGCAGGTAGGCTTCGTGCATCGCCTGGATGAAATCAACGGGGTGGTAATAGGAAATGAATTGCAGGGCGTCGGCAACGCTCTGAATCAGGTCGTCTTGCTTGATCACGGTCATGAGTCGCGCTCCTCTAAAAGACGGGAACATTCAATAAGGTGCTTGCAGCTTGGGTGCATCGGTCGGTTGCAAGCACCTTTCAAGGCACGCCGGGCATGCTGGCGCGACGCTAAAAAGGCGCGGCAGTATAACGCGCCTCGGTGCCCGGTACACGCGTCGACAGTCAATCGTTGGTCGTACAGATCAAGCTTGCGAACGCGCACTCACCTGTAGGAGCCGGCTTGCTGGCGATGGCGGTGTAACAGTCGACATTAATTTCGAATGTCAGACCGCCATCGCCAGCAAGCCGGCTCCTACAAGGTTGGTGAGGTTTATGCACAAATCCAGGGAGGGTCTAAAGTCATGACCTTGACGCCAGTTTTCCGGCCTGAAAATTGAATGGTCATTTGTCAGACACGCCACTAAAGTGGCATTCGGTCTGTAGAGTAGGACACTCGGTCAGCCTCCTTTCGCACGGTGAGTCAACGATTGACCCATAACGCCATCCAGCGCCTTTTGCTCAAACGTTTTGCCCTCGCAGCCGGCACCTACGCCCTGGCCCTGCTGCTGCTGTGGCTGGCGTTTTTCACGGGCCATTACGATGAACCCCTGGCCAATGTCGCCGTTGGCAGCGCGCTGGTGGTCATCAGCCAGGCGACGTTGTTCGCGGTGTTCTACAGCGGCTGGAACCTGCGGTTTTCCGACCCCAGCCTGACCGAAGCGCAAGTGTTGCTGGGACTGGGCTGGCAAACCTGGCTGATCGCCCATCTGGATGAGGCACGCGGCGCGTTTCTGGTGTTCTACGTGCTGATTCTGCTGTTCGGGCTGTTTCACTTGTCACGCCGGGCCTTTGTGCGGTGCGCGCTGTTGGTGTTTTTCAGTTTCAGCGCGATCACGCTGTGGGAGGGCTACCACTTCCAGTTGGCCGACCCGGCGCTGGCCGCGTTGCAGGTGTGCGTGCTGTTTATCGTGCTGGTCTGGCTGGAGCTTTACGCCCGCTATGTACAGGCCTCGCGCCAGCGGATGCGGCAACGCCGCTTTGCGTTGCAGGCGCATCAGGACACCCTGCGCGGAATGATGCGCCAGCTCGAAGACCTGGTGGCCACCGACGAGTTGACCGGACTGTTCAACCGTCGGCATTTCCTGCGCCTGGCCTCCCGCGAACTCAACGCCATGGAAATCGGTGTCGTGCATGGCCTGGCGCTGATCGACCTCGACCATTTCAAACGCATCAACGATGTACACGGCCACGCTGCCGGCGATCAGGTGTTGCAAGCGTTCGCCGGTGTGGCCAGCGCCTGCTTGCGTGAAGGGGATGTGCTGGCCCGTTATGGCGGCGAAGAGTTCGTGGTGCTGCTGCCCGATTGCGGCCCTGAACGTCTGACGTCCTGTTGCGAGCGGTTGCGGATTGCCTTCACCGACGTCGAGTTGATCGGCCTGAAAGTGGGCAACCTCAGCCTGTCGGCGGGCATGACTCTGCTGGAATTGGGCGATGATCTCGACGACGCCTTGCAGCGTGCCGATCAGGCGCTGTATCGCGCCAAGCGCGACGGCCGCAATCGTTGCGCGGCGGCGTGGGAGAACGTCGATGCCTGAGTTGCGGGTCGGCGATCGTCAATGGTCGGTAGCGCCTGGCAGCAACCTGCTGGATGCGTTGAATCAAAACGGTGTGTCCGTGCCCTACAGTTGTCGCGCCGGCAGTTGCCATGCGTGTCTGGTGCAATGTACGCAAGGATTGCCGAGCGACAGCCGGCCCGATGCGCTCAGCGCAGAACAGCGTCAGCAAGGCTGGCGCCTGGCGTGCCAGTGCCAGGTGGTCGAGGATTTGCAGGTGCATGCCTTCGACCCGCAACAGGACGGCCGTCCGGCCGAGGTCGCCGCCGTCGATTGGTTGAGCAGCAGCGTTTTGCGACTGCGCCTGACGCCACAACGCCCGTTGCGCTACAGCGCCGGTCAGCATCTGGTGTTATGGGCCGGCAACGTGGCGCGGCCTTATTCCCTGGCCAGCCTGCCGGAAGAAGACCGTTTTCTGGAGTTCCATCTCGACTGTCGCCAACCCGGCGAATTCAGTGATGCTGCGCGTCAGTTGAAAATCGGCGATCCGCTGCGACTCGGCGAATTGCGCGGCGGGGCCTTGCATTACGATCCGGACTGGCACACCCGGCCACTGTGGCTGATGGCCGCTGGCACCGGACTGGGCCCGTTGTTCGGCGTCTTGCGTGAAGCCCTGCGCCAGAATCACCAAGGCGCCATCCGCGTGATTCACCTCGCCCATGATGCCGATGAGCATTATCTGGCCAAACCCTTGCAGGCCATGGCCGCCAGCCGCCCGAACCTCAGCGTCGAACTGTGGACACCGACCGAGTTGCCCGCGGCTTTGGCGCAACTGCGGCTTGTTTCGCGACAAACCCAGGCCTTAATCTGCGGATCCCCCGACAGCGTCGATGCCTTTGCCCGGCGCCTGTACCTGGCGGGACTGCCGCGCAATCAACTGCTGGCCGACGTCTTCCTGCCTCGCGGTTGAGCGCTGATTTTTCAGACGCGAGACCTTCCATGACCGATGCCATCCAGATTGAACGCGAACGCGGCCTGCTGACCCTGCGCCTGAACCGCCCCGACAAGAAAAACGCCCTGACTCGTGCGATGTATAGCCATCTGGCCGAAGCGCTGAAGCAGGCTGACACCGACCCCGAAATCAACGCGGTGCTGATCACCGGTTCCGCCGAGTGCTTCACCGCCGGCAACGATATCGCCGACTTCCTGCAGCAACCACCGAGCAACCTGGATAGCCCGGTGTTCCAGTTCATGCTCACGCTGCTGGAATGCCGAAAACCGGTGATCGCTGCCGTCGCGGGTGCGGCGGTGGGCATCGGCACGACGCTGCTGCTGCATTGCGATCTGGTGTATGTCAGCCGTGATGCGCGCTTGCGCATGCCCTTCGTCAACCTCGGCTTATGCCCGGAGTTCGGCTCCAGCCTGCTTTTGCCTCGATTGCTCGGGCATGCCAAAGCGGCGGAACTGTTGCTGCTCGGTGAAGGTTTCAGCGGTGAACAAGCGGCCGAGTGGGGCATCGCAACCGAAGCGCTGGGCAGTGGCGAAGCCGCATTGGCCAAGGCGCGGGAGATGGCGCGGCGTTTCGAATCGCTGCCACCGGAAGCGGTGCGTATCAGCAAACAATTGATGAAAGCCCCGGACCGCGAGCAAGTGCGCAAGGTAATAGAAGAAGAGGGCGCCTTGTTCACCCAACGACTGCGTTCGCCGGAAGCGGTTGCGGCGTTGTCGGGGTTTATCAACCGGCATTGAGATATCGCTGGCCGGACGGGCCCCTTCGCGGGCAAGCCCGCTCCCACAGGGATTGGAGGTGACCACAAATTTAGAGTTTCACTCAGGAACCTGTGGGAGCGGGCTTGCCCGCGAAGGCGGTCGTCCAGACAGCCTGTCTTCCAGATCAAAAAAGGCCCTGCCGTTCACACGGCGGGGCCTTTGCGTTTCAGCGGCTTCGGGGCAACCCGTTCATCGCTGCTGTCAACCTTGACAGTAGCGCCTACGCGCCAGTGAGGGTAATGAGAGGGAAGTTGTTTTCGGGCTGCTATCTTCGCTATGCCACGGCCACCAATGGATTGAAATGTCGATGCTCAATACCTTGCAAATCTCACTGGACGCATTCACTCCAAAAGTGACATCGGTAGATCCTCGTGGATTGGCAGTCAGAATGATCGACTACCACCGTGCGCAGGTAGGGTCGCCAGCAGAGTCCAGAATCACTCGTCAGAAGCATGACTGGCATGGACGCTTAAGCGCTTCCATCGATCCGAGACTCGGGCGTCAAGCAGAGTCGGATCCAGCAGTGAAGGAAAATCTCTGCGGCCATTTCAGCTTGTCCGCTGCGACGGTTTTTTCTGACAGTGTGGACTCGGGTTGGCGTTTGATGCTGTTCGATGAAACCGGGGAATCAACATGCTTCTGGGACAGTCGCGGACATTTCCGCCAGCAAACACGCGACGCATTGAACAGGCTTGTCGCTGTGACAGAGACCATGCCGGATCAACCTTCGGCAGTGGTCGAGCGATTGAGTTACGGCCAGGCCGATGCCGAGTCGGTCAGTCGAAATCAATGCGGTCGACTCATTCGACATGACGACACCGTCGGTAGTGAAACGACTTCAGACTTCGGGCTGCTGGGCGCACCACTTGTGCAGACGCGACGCTTCACCCATTCCCTGCTCTCCGCGGACTGGCCGTTGGATGAATTAGAACGAGAGACCTTACTTGAACAGCAGCCCTTCACAACACGCTGGGAATTAAGTGCGCTGGGCGAAACGCTTCGACAGATCGACTCCCGCCAAAACATCCAGCGCAATATCTATGACCTGGCCGGAAATCTGAAACAAGCGCATCTACAGATCAAAGATGCTGTCGAAAAGCCTGTCGTCGAATCCATCGAATACAACGTGGATAACCGGATTGTGCGCGAAGTCGCTGGCAATGGTGTCATAACCACTCGCGTGTACGATGATCGTGACGGGCGGCTTGCTCATCTGCATAGCGCAGCAAACGCTCAACGGCCCTTGCAAAGTCTGCGTTATGCCTACGATCCGGTGGGCAATGTGGTGGAGGTCAATGACGAGGCCGCAGCAACTGTTTACTTTCGCAATCAGCAAGTTGATCACCGTTGTACCTATGGTTATGACTCGCTCTTTCAACTGATCTGGAGTACGGGGTTCGAGGCACTCGATACCCAGGACTCCGCTCAGGTCGCCAACTTCCGTGAAGACTATGAATTTGACGAGGCCGGCAATTTGCGCAGGCTGGTTCATGTCGGCGGCAATCAGTACACGCGCAAAATGGTCACTGCGATCCACAGTAATCGCAGCCTTCCGGTGTACGACGATGAGGTACCCGGCGAGCCAGAAATTGCCGCTGGTTTTGATCCCAATGGCAATAGCCGGGCGTTGTTGCGCGGACAGGCATTGGAGTGGGATGGCAGGAATCAATTGCAGCGTGTGACACCGGTCTCCCGGCCCGGTGACGAGGACGATAGCGATGTCTATAGGTACGACAGCCAAGGGCAGCGTCTGCGTAAATCCACTACTCGGTTGAGTAGATTCGGAAACGTGATTCGAGAAGTTCGTTACTTGCCAGGAATCGAACTGCATACGGATTCAAATACTGGCAAGGCTTATCAGGTTGTCAGGCCAGAGGCAGGGCTGACCACGATCAGTGTCATGCATTGGGAATCGGAACCTCCTGCCGGTATGGCGCCGGAGCATTGGTGTTATAGCCAGCCAGACCACTTGGGATCCAGTAGCCTTGAGTTGAACCAGACAGCGGATGTGCTGAGTCGGGAATGGTATTTGCCTTACGGCGGAACAGCCTGGTGGATGGATAACGGAAGTCCCGAGGCCAGTTACAAGACCATTCGATATTCAGGTAAGGATCGTGATGCCAGCGGGCTTTATTATTATGGGCTGCGTTATTACGCGCCTTGGTTGCAGCGGTGGGTCAATCCTGATCCCGCTGGAAATATTGATGGGCTAAATTTTTACCGGTTCGTAAGGAATAATCCGATCACCTTCAGCGATACCGATGGGCTCTCTCCGCCGATAGATTTGATCTACGGTTTTGGCGATGTGCGCAGCCGGTTTCTTCCGCGTTTTGGTAATGCCAATCCGGACCGGAGTTCGATAACCATCGATATGCTCAATAACGGGCTGAGTGTCTTCGGTATGGCGGCCGAGATGAACTATTCGGGTTTAATGAAAAAGATCGGGAACGGCATTGTCGTTGATGACGATCGTGCCAAAGAGTTTGTAGATGATGCCCACTTCTACAGGGGGACTATCGACGATGCGAAGGCCATGTTGCAGAGCTGGGCGGACTATCTGAAGGAAAACGTATCCTTGTTGAATATCGGCGGGAAAATGGAACGCCTGTACGCACACGGTAAACCGCTGGATGAGTTCTTGAAAAAGAACGCGAAAAGGCCGATGCCGACGTCTCACGTGTCAGCTATGAAAGATTTTTTACAGAAAACCCCTGACGAGGTTTTCTCAACGGTCGAGGGCTTGCCAGCAGCGGTGAAAACTACGATCGCAACTTGGTTTATTCGTCAGACGTCAAAAATAGGAATTGATTGGTTTGAGCAAACGCAGGGGCGTGGAAACTTTGTTTTTCTGGATGTAGAGCTGCAAGAGCCACATCAACGCCATGGCGGATGGCAGCCACTTGCATCTGTCGTGTTAGAGACCAAGCGGTATAAGGAACCTGCGGAGATTGGCCAGACTTTCGAACCGATCACGTACTCGGAAAGACGCCACCTTCAGAAAAAAATGATTAATCTCCACTCGACGCTAGTTAAAAGAACTCAAATTTTGAATCACGCGCAAGTGTCGGCCTATTTGAAATAGATCGTGCCAGCGAGGCGCAAACGAAAAAGCCCCGCCATTCACATGGCAGGGCTTTCTTTTTTCAGCAAGCGGTCACTCAGACCTGCGGATCGCCAACGTGCAGGATTTTCATCCCGTTGGTGCCGCCGGTGGTGTGGTAGCTGTCGCCCTTGGTCAGGATGACCCAGTCGCCTTTCTCCACGACGCCGCGCTTGACCAGCTCGTCGATCGCCTTCTGGCTGACTTCGTGTGGCTCAAGCGAAGCCGGGTCGAACGGAATGGTGTACACGCCACGGAACATCGCTGCGCGCGCCTGGGTTTCGCGGTGCGGCGAATACGCATAGATAGGCACCGAAGAACGGATGCGCGACATGATCAGCGGGGTGTAACCGCTTTCGGTCAAGGCGATGATCGCTTTCACGCCCGGGAAGTGGTTGGCGGTGTACATGGTCGCCAGCGCAATGCTCTCGTCGCAGCGGGTGAATTCCTTGCCGATGCGGTGGCTGGAGGTCTTGCCGGTCGGGTGCTTTTCAGCGCCGACGCAGATGCGCGCCATCGCTTGCACGGCTTCCAGCGGATACAGGCCGGCGGCGGATTCGGCGGACAGCATCACGGCGTCGGTGTAGTCGAGCACGGCGTTGGCCACGTCGGACACTTCGGCGCGGGTCGGCATCGGGTTCTGGATCATCGACTCCATCATCTGGGTCGCCACGATCACAGCCTTATTGTGGCGGCGTGCGTGCAGAATGATCTTCTTCTGAATGCCCACCAGCTCGGCGTCGCCGATTTCCACGCCCAGGTCGCCACGGGCAACCATCACGGCGTCGGAAGCCTGGATCAGACCGTCGAGGGTTTCGTCGTCGGCCACGGCTTCGGCGCGTTCGATCTTCGCCACCAGCCAGGCAGTACCGCCGGCCTCGTCACGCAGTTGACGGGCGTAGTTCATGTCGGCCGCATCACGCGGGAAGGACACGGCCAGGTAGTCGACCTGCATTTCTGCGGCGAGCTTGATGTCAGCCTTGTCTTTCTCGGTCAGGGCTGGCGCAGTCAGGCCACCGCCGCGACGGTTGATGCCTTTGTGGTCCGACAGCGGGCCGCCGATGGTCACGGTGCAGTTCAGTTCGGTCGCGGTGGCGGTATCGACGCGCATTACCACACGGCCGTCGTCGAGCAGCAGTTCGTCGCCGACGCCGCAGTCCTTGACCAGGTCCGGGTAGTCGATGCCGACCACTTGCTGGTTGCCTTCGGTCAGAGGATGGCTGGTGGAGAAGGTGAATTGATCACCGATCTTAAGCTCGATCTTCTTGTCGGCGAATTTGGCGATACGGATTTTCGGGCCTTGCAGGTCACCCAGCAGGGCAACGAAGCGGCCGTGCTTGGCAGCGAGGTCACGCACCAGCTTCGCGCGAGCCTTGTGCTCGTCGGGGGTGCCGTGGGAGAAGTTCAGGCGGGCGACGTCCAGGCCAGCCAGAATCAGCTGTTCGAGAACTTCCGGCGAGTTACTGGCCGGGCCAAGGGTAGCGACGATTTTGGTACGACGGACGGACATGCATAGACTCCTGAGTTCAAGCGCTGAGTGAGGCTACTATGGTCTCCGGTTGTAGTCATTGTTCGTTTGCACTACTTATTCGTTTGTTTCTTTAAACGAACATTCCTGAAGATTTTGCACCACGGGTCGATACAGAGCTCAAGACAGGAGAACCCCCATGCGATTCGTGCTCATAGCCATCCTTGCCCTCAGTGTTGTGGGCTGCACCCGTTTTTCGATGAACCATCATTTGAATAATGCCTACAAGGCTTATGACCGTGGCAATTGCGAGCAAGTGACGCTTGAGCTGTCCAAAGTCGAGCGCGCCAGCCGCGCGCGGTCTTATGTGTGGCCGGAAGTGTCGATGCTGCGCGGGTTGTGTCTGGAGCGGCAGAAACTGTTCGTCGATGCGGCGCAGACCTACCAGTTCATCATCGCCTCCTACCCGCAAAGCGAGTACGCCTACCGCGCACGCGCCCGGTTGGAGACCTTGCAGTCGCTGGGTCATTACCCGCTGCGCAGCACCGCCGCCGTGGTTCGCCCGACCCGGTTCTGATTGCATTCGACGGCTGGCTCGCTGGCGGTGGTGAGCTATAGTCGAATAAGCCGGTTTAGAGCCTTGCTGTTAAGCCGACGTAACACCTGTGATCGGCAGAATCAAGCGACAGCGGCTCCATGGACTGTCGCACCGGGATCGGGGAGAGCGCGCCCATTGCCTAAGGTCTTGTTTGATCAAGGCAGGCCCGTTCCGAAGCATTAGTGCGGCCCTGCTTAAGGGCCTTGCTGGGCGTATTGCGCATGTTCACCGACCGCCGGATCGAGCGGCATCAACTGCCGTATTTTCTGAGAGTATTCAACAGCGTCACTGATAAACCGATCGGCTTCCTGGGCAATGTCTCTGAAGACGGGTTGATGCTCATCAGTCAGTTGCCAATCATGATCGGCGCCGATTTCGATTTGCGCCTGAAAATCCCCATGGCCGAAGGCTGCCAGCAGGTGATCGACCTCAACGCCTGCTGCCTGTGGTGCCATGAAGACGCGACACCTCACCACTATGACGCCGGGTTCAGCCTGCAATGGGCACCGCCGGAGTATGGGCAATTGGTGGCGGCGCTGAAGCAGTACTTCAGTTTTCAGCCGTTGCCTGCTTCGGCCTGATACCGCAAAAGATCGCAGCCTGCGGCAGCTCCTGCATTGACCGTGGCCATCGCAATGTTGCGTTTGATCACCGGTTCTGTAGGAGCTGCCGCAGGCTGCGATCTTTTGATCTTGCTGCACATCGCCTTGATCGCCTGCTCGTTCTCCAGCGACTTCTCCACCAGCAGCAACCCCGACTCACTCAACTGATCAATACCCATTGCCAGAGGCCGGGGCTGACAGATGGAGGTGCTTTGCACCTTGTTGATTACCCCCATCGACTAAACCCGCTTACTGATGAGCGGCGACGAGAATCAAATTATGGGGCAGGCACCAGGCGCATAAGCCGGCGGATTTTGGCGGACGTGAGGCAATGCCGAAAAACGTTCTGGCCAATGGCTTGGGATAGAAACGAATTAATAGCAGACAAGCGGTAGCGGTTATCAAGGCGATTAAGGGATTACCTGTTATTTATGACAGTAGTCAGAGCCAACTGCCCGGAGGCTAAATAGCGACAACCTCGCTCCGTACTGTTTCCGGAGCTCTGCATCCGAAAAGGAGCGCTCCCATGGCAGCCCACCGCATTGAGTCATCCACCGCAGCCCGGTCAATCGATACATCCATTGCGAATGCATCTCCAGTACCACCACCGGATACACTACCTCAACCAGGCAAGTTTTATGCCTCCCCGCTGAGTTTCACCGGAACAAATCCTCACGGGGGGGATACCGGATTTGTCAATGGAGTAATCGATAAAGACAAGCCTGGGCAGGTTATCGGCAGACAGGACCCTCCCGGTTACCTCGATTATTCCTTTTCAGTTCCAGTCGCTTCAGGGCCCAGATCGATTTATCTAATTCATGGATTTCTGCTCGTCGGCGGAGGTGCTGATGGAGATGAGTATCTTTTTGATGTGTACATCCTGACCCCTCCAAAATAACCACCAGTGCAGCTTCCCAATTGTTTTCTCGGGAAAGGAAATCTGCCATCTGGCGGGTATTTTCCGGGAAGAAGTTTCCAATGACTTACCTGTAGCGCACATGACCGTCCGTCTGAGCTGTCATTTTTAACAGGTAGATAAATCATTACCCGCGGCGTAAAAAATCACTTGTGACCCAGACGTATGCCTTCAGCATTTCGTTTTTCTTCGCCCGTTCGCAGGAGAAAGTTCAATGAGTGACAATCTGACTAACCCTGCCCTGGAGCAGCTTTTAAAGTTGACAACGGCAACCGTCGATCCCTCGATATTGAGTCGATTCCAGGGTTTCATCCAGAAGGGCGGAACGGTTTATGAGCTGTTGGAGATGGGGCCGCATGTCATTGTAGAAACGTTTGATATACATCTGCGGGACGCTCATGCCCTTTTGGAAAGCGCTACTAGCCTGGCGGTATATACGGCCCGTGAATACCGTGAACAGCAACTGTTGCGCCAAGGACCACCCAATCCATTGCACCATTCCGGGATCAGGACGGTGGGGGACACGCCGACACTGGATGGATTGTTCGACACCGACTGGGAGAATTGCACCCCGCCACAAAGTCCGGATGCCAACAATGGCGCTTGTGCCTACCTGGTTAAATTGTGCGAGTTGGCCCTTGACCTGGAAGGTCGAGCCGGCGGTGAGACTCTGACTATCAGGAGCCGGAGGCCGGATATCGGCACACTACAACTCGACGCGACAAGCCTGTATCAGCTCAAGTCGACGGTATCACTCGTTAACGGAGTCATGGAGGACATAATCAAAGCCAGCGTCACACTTCAATCCGACCATGTGGTGGATGACTTGATGCTGCAGACGCGTTTCCCTTTCCGAAGCATGCCGTTCGAGTGGTATCACGAGCAATGGAGCCAAGTACTCCAGCACAACAATATTTTGCTGGGTGAGGTGGTACGCGCCATAGATAAATCCGCCCCGTACTTCAAGCAGAAAGGTGCGCATGGCACTTCTTCCGATGTGGCGCTGCGTCAGTCCAGTTGCGTGGGCCCTGTGGGCCAGCTGTTGTTGACAGAGTCCTACAAATTTCCTCTGACCAGTCAAACTGAAAGTGATGAAACATTGACCGGTACCCCCGCCGCGCAATGGGTAGCTCCAGTTCCATCTTTTGAACAGTTCATAAGCGACAATTTCGGCACAACTCCTGACGCTCTGCTCGACTCGGTGCACTTTTGTACTAAAGCATCAATTAATGCGCAGGATCTGACGGAGTTTCTTTCCATCGAAGACCACGCGACCGGCTGTTCAAAAAACCAGACGATTGTGCCTGTCGATGCCTTCGGCCCCGAGAAATTCGGTTCGGTGTTCATCAACGATGGCAAGTCCCCGGCGTTGGGTCTTTCGGATGCGTCAAAGGGGTTAACCCGTCAGTTGATTAATACCAATCAGAATCGCTTCGAGCGCATCAACCGTATGTTGCGGCTGGCGCGCTGGTTGAAGCTGCCGTTTCAGGCGTGCGATCGACTGGTGGTTGCCGCGATCAGAGCCGAACAACGTCGGAACTTGCAAAGCACGTCAAGCGCCGATCCGGCGCCATTGCGAATCACCAATAACACGCTCCGAGCACTAGGGCTGTTTCAGGAGTTCAGGCAAGCATTCAACTGTTCAGCTGAAGAATGTGCCGCGTTGTTCGACGAAATTTCACTGTTTTTTACAGGAAAGGAAGACTCCCAGTTCGACAGGATTTTTAATAATAAAGCCTATTTCGATGCCCCGCTCATACTCGACAACGGCCAGTTTTCTATCAATGCGCAGACCCGTGCCGACAAGCGCACCGTTGACCATATCTGCTGTGCCTTGGGGCTCAACGAGGAAGAGTGGCGTTACCTGGCTCGAGTGGTCGCCAAGAGCCACAATTTAACCACTCACTTGGAGCGCAGCTTACCGATCCTGTCGTCGTTGTATCGCCTGGTGAGGTTGTCTTCCTTGTTGAAAGTCACACCCATCGAGATGGGGGCACTGTTGGAGACGTTCAGCGAGCGTGGAGCGGGCGTGTTGCTGCAGAAAATTACCGGGGAATCTCGTATTTCGGTAAGCGGTGTCACCAGCGATGGCGACATATTAAGCGTGATGAGGGCTGCGGCGGATTGCGTTCAGTGGTGCAGGGAAAATGACCTCAGCGTGTCCTGGGTGGTGCAAAAAGTCGCCCCCGTTATTGTGCCGCAACTACCTACCGCGGCTGATACGAGTTTGCTGGAAACATTGCATCAACGTTCGCAACCGGTGTTGTTCACGGAAGCCAAGTTGCTCGAAGCCGGTGTGCCTGTCAGCCGAAACATCGACTATGCGGGCTGGTTGGATTTGTTGAAAGTGGTGGTCGACTCCCATGGGTTGGTACGGGCATTGGCGGTTAACGACGGGGAAGCATACGAGCGACTGGCTCGCGCAGAAATCCAGGTCGCTGCTCGTGAAGAAAAGCTCGAGCCCGATGAGGCCGAGCGTGTGGTGTCGATCATTTTGGCCATGCTGCTGCAAATCAAGGCCTCCCAAAGTGCTGTAGTGCAGGAAAGCCTGTCGGGCTACCTGGATTTGAATCCGGACCTGACGCTTCCACTGCTCAAATGGGTAAGCCAGGGCGGCGTTTCTCTCTTGCTCACGGAGGCTGCTCGAGCTTTGAGTGCCGTGACATCAGGTGCCGATAAAATCAGGGTAGGTGATGAAGTGTTGTCGTTGCTGGCGCATCTGTTGCGTCGCGCGGCAGTGGTGCAAAAACTGGGTCTTAGTTCGGCGATGCTCGTCACCCTGACAACCAGGGAAAACTGGAAATGGTTCGGCCTTCTGCAAGCCAAAGACCTGACGTTGCATACGATGTACAAACTGACCTTGTACCGGCGCGCTGTTATTCATACTGAGCAGCCCGCCGAAAAACTGCTGGATTATTTGCAGTTGGTCAACAGCCTGCCGGAATGTTTAACGGACGAGGATTTTCGCCTGATTCGCGACTCAGCTGCGTCTCAACTGGCGCAAGTATTGAAGTGGGGAGTCAGAGAGGTACTCGATTGTATTCTGCATCTTCTTCCCGATAGTCCGATTGTTAAGGGGTTTGACGTTCTGGATACGTTACTTCGTATTCGCGGCCTGGCCGTGCGCAGTGGTCTGGCTGCCAAAGCCATTATCGAGCTGGGCAAACTGACGCCCGATAGCGATAAGTACGCCTGCCGCAGTGCCGCCGAGCATTTGTTGGAGTCTCTGTCCGAATCTTCAATCCAGGGCGATGATCAATCGTTTGGTGAGTTGGGCCAAAGCAGCACTGCAGAGATCAATTGCTTAGGTACTCCACTCATAGCCAATGCCGGCGAAGAACAGGTGGCATTGATCGAGTTGAAAGTACGTGATCTGGACGACAAACCTTATGTGGGTATCACCGTGAGATGGAGCTGTGATCGTCCTGGTTTGCTCGACGATGAGTCCTTCACTGACCAGGACGGGCGTGCCGTAGCGCGTTTCAAGGCTGGCAGCTGGATGGGTATTGCACATGTGAAAGCCGTTTATGGTTTGCAGCAGGTGGCTGTTGCCGAAGTCGTCATCGATTGTGACGAGAGAACGCTGGGATTTGCGTTGGACAGCCTTCGGTTTGAATCCAGAGAGTATTTGGCCGGTGGTCAAGACTTCATTCCGCTCGAGGTGCAACTGGTAGATTTTCACGAAAACCCCGGTATCGGTCGTACTATGGAGTTTGCCGGTCACGGTATACGCGCCGATTACTTGTCGGCGGTAACCGATGAGAACGGGTTTGCCAGGACGAATCTCAGAAGCATGGAGCCTGTAACGAATGCGACGGTGCTGGTTCGTTACAGCACTCTGAGCCCTAAACTGATCGGCAATATCACTTTCCTGGACCGGCCTTCCGTCAGGCTGTTGGCGGCTGAGAGTATGGCGGTTGTCGGGACTGATCTTGTTTTGCGATGCCATGTCATCAAACTGGATAGAACAGCCGCTCCGGACGTCGACGTCATGCTGAAGTACGATGGCAAGACGTTGGGCCCGATCAAAACTGATGGATACGGGGTTGCACGATTTACGATCCCGAGTCCTGATGCCGGCATGCAAACATTCACCGCCGTAGTGGGGTCAAGTGAACAGTCGCTGAAGCTTTATGTGGCCGAAGGCGCAGTGATACACGGACACGCGTCGGATTACCCTTACCCGGTGGCCGACAAAGGTTCGTCTACGTTGTTGTGGGTGAAAGTGCTTGAGAAGGCCGACAACCAGGCACGTCCTGTGCCGAATTGTTCAATTACGTGGGTGGTCGACGCGCTCGATGTACCTCCGCCTGAGGTTTTCCTTTCTTCCATTGTCCTGACGGATGAGCAGGGGCGATCCGCTTATCCATTTGAAGCCCTGGAACCTGGAAAGTATCGAGTCACTGCGTACCGCACGGACATAGCAGAACAAAAAGTCGTGTTCTCGCTGGAGGTGGTACCCGCTATCGATTGGAGTTTTGAGTGGGTCGATGTCACTCCCGAAAGTAAGCCTGTTACGGAAGCTCCGCTGCTGTTTATCAGGGGCCATGAGTATCGCCTTGTTATCAAGTTGCCGGAAGGTGTGGATCTTCAGAATGCTCGCGCGATGCTGAGCTGGACCGGCGATTTTTCTGCCAAGGCGCTGGGCCTGAATTTCACGCCTCTGACTGGGGCTTACGTACTGATCCGACCAGAGGACAAGAAGCTCAGTTGGGTGGTTCGGTGTGATGACGATCGTAATGGCAGTTTCAATTTGACGTTCTTCTGCAACCGCCTCAACCAGCGGCTCGAATTGCCAGGGCGTCTGGATGCTCCACCCCCTGTATTAACCTATCCAGAAAACGGGGATCAAACTGTTGAAGTTCAGCCATTGCTGAAGGGCACCGGCAGCGCTTTTGCCGAAATCAGTGTGTTGGAGGGACGAGACAGTCAGACGCGTCTCGCTCAAACCAGCGTGAATGCACAAGGTCGATGGTCAGTGAGGTTTCCAGAGCCGCTGACTTTGGATTCTCATGTGTTCTCGGTCATGCAGCGTCATGTCGATGGAAGTGAAGGCTGGGCGCCAGACGTGAATGTCAAGGTGACGGATTTTATCGACAGGGCGCAAATCACCAGTCCGGCGATGCACGCTAAAGTGGGGCCTTCGTCCTGGGTTGAAGGATTGGGGTTGCCGGGCGCAGATATCCGGTTGTTGAAAAATGAATCTAATGAAGAGATTGGCAAAGGCATCGTCGCTAAAGATGGCCACTTCAGAGTTCAGTTCGCTCCACCGCTTACTGTTGGCAGTTTGACATTCCAAGCGGCATTTTATGTAGATGGCGAAAAAAAATCAGATTTGTTGCTTGAACCCTATGTTGTCGACGTAGTTGATCGAGGTTGACCCGGTTTTTTTCCGGTAATAGCAATCGTAAACGAATATCGGTAATTAAACGGCATTCTCTTGAGTGCTGCGGCAGCATGTTTTTCAAATTCCGAAAAATACGGTATTGAAGAAGGGAGTGTGAGATGGAAAAGTCCGTTATTGGAGTGCTTGATGAGCGCCGCAGCGCGGCACTGTCCGATTATTATCTTGGCCAAGTAGCTCCAGAAAAAGATGAGATACCAGACTTGTCTTCGTTGGAAGATCTGTATCAGTATTTGTTGATGGATACCCAGGTTAGCTCATTGCTTGACTCTTCCAGAGTGGCCGAAGCCATTGCGGCTTTACAGGTTTATATTGGTGCAATTTACAGTGGTATGGAGCCTGGTCATAAGAGAGAATTTACCAAGGAGGAGTTGGAGGCCTGGCATAAGCGCTATTGTAATTTCAGTGATTGGGCAGGGTATTGCTTGTTGGAATACTATCCCGAAAACTATATCAACCCCAAAATGCGCCTTAATAAATCGGAATCCTTTAAAGCGCTGGAAAATAATCTTGCTCAAGCCAGTTTAAGTAATGCTGCTGTGCAAAAATCAATTTATGAGCACCTTGTAAAGTTTGAGACGGTCTGCAATCTCGACATTATTGCCGGTTACATCGATGAAACAGAAGAAGATAGTGGGCAGTTCAAAAAGGCGGTTTATTATTTTGTTGGTCGGCAGCGGACTCAACCCCGCGGTTATTTCTGGCGTAAGGCAACTGTAGAGCTAAAACAGGACAGCCGGTATTTGCATCCGGCCTCCTGGAGTGACTGGCGTTCGATCGACATACCCTTGGGCCCACCAGTGTTGGCCATCCGGCCAGTGTTTTTTGCCGGACGTCTAATGGTCGTGTTGGTAGAGGGAACGCGCGATCCGGATCTGCGCCTTGAGAACGGCCAGACTGCTCCAGGCAAATGGCATCTGGAAATGAAAGTGGCTGAACTGGCCATTAATGATCGCTGGTCTTTACCCATCAGCATCGGGAAACAGGATTTCTCCGATGTGCCGGAGGGCTCCCTGCGTTTGTTGGCAGTAACCTATCGTGGGAAACGCCAACATGTGGATGACGTGTTGGCCGTTTGCTGTACGACCACGAAGATTCCTCCAGGCATGACGACAGAGAGCATGACAGCGGATGATGGAAAGGAAGAAGGATGGATGTTCGCTGCACTGGACTCAAAGTTCGAATCGCAAGTAGCTGAGGAGGCGAGCCTCAAAGTATTGATCAACGGTCGTTTTGCAGATCCGATGGCGCTGCAGCATAAACTAAGTTTGAGCGAGCGCTCGATACTGAGCCAGATCCTTGTCCCCCCACCGGCTGTCACAACAGTTGATACCACTCAGGATGGATTACTCAATAAGTATCTGGCGACTAATATAAATTTTACCAGTCGGGCCAAT
Organism: Pseudomonas migulae NBRC 103157; assembly: GCF_002091715.1. GTDB lineage: Bacteria > Pseudomonadota > Gammaproteobacteria > Pseudomonadales > Pseudomonadaceae > Aquipseudomonas > Aquipseudomonas migulae_A. Next base: position 52,871 of record NZ_BDAG01000007.1, read on the forward strand.
ACAGTCGATGGGGAGACGGTAATCACCAATGTGTTGCAGGTGCAAGGGGGGTGTGATGTTATCCGGCCTGAATATGAACTGGCTAATATTGTGGTGGCGGTTAAAACAGATATTTCATCGCGGGTAACTTTTTTCGAACTCTCAAAGGTGGGAGCGAAAGGTATAAAATTGACCTGTCATCACCAAGCTGAGGAAGGTTTCGATTTTTCCTTGCGCCTGGAAAACGAGAGCACGGAAGCATCGGATGTACTGGCTTCAATGACCAAGGGGGATTTTGACAAAACAGACTTTGGTGTTCTGGCGATAAAAGATATAACCCTGACACATGCCCAGCTGGAACGGTTATGGTTGCTTCCATCCAGTAGTATTCGCTTTGGTGCCGGTTTTTTTATCACGCATGGTTCGTCCGATAGTTATGAGGTGTATTTAGGTAATTCAATTAATAAGCTGGCGGTGCAAAAAAAGCATGAAAAAGTACAGTTGGAGCTAAAAATCATTGTTGAGGGTGTCGTCGTAGAGGATTCCTGGAAAGGCACTGTCGAGTTGAACGGTTGGACGGAATCTCGCTGGATTCAATACAGTTGGACAGGCAATCCTGTCGATAAGAGCCTTGATGTAGTGTGGGGGCAGAGTGCTGACGGCGAATACGGACGCAATCGTTATAAACTGACAATCAAACAAGTTCCGAACGAAAGCGCTGTGCCACTCATCAGCAAACAGGCTTCTGGCGGACAGTTTCTCGATCTGCGCCCCTTGAAACTGGAGACGTTGCACTGGATACAGCTTAACTCCACCTTTGGCCCCGTACTGGTCGCCAAAGCAGCGATTTCCATTGATGAAGTGTTGTCCAGACCTACTCAGTTCACTGATGAGCCAACGCCTTGGGAAGATCCCAATACCGCCCCAAATACATTAACCACTCCCATGGATTTCAACAGCGCTCATGGCATGTTCTATTGGGAGTTATTCTTCCACCTGCCGTTTCTGATCGCCTATCGTCTGACTGAAGAACGCAACTATCTCGAATCGCAAAACTGGTATCACTACATCTTCAATCCGCAGCTTCGGGTAAACCGTCCGGACACGGAGAACAATGAGCGCTACTGGCTTTGCCGGCCATTATTGGACCCCGGCGATATCAGTTACGTGGCCCGAGACCTGGTGGACCCTGATGCCATCGCATTCGCAAAACGTATCCACTACCGTAAAGCCATTTTCATCAACTATGTGCGCTGCATCATCGCCCATGCGGACTCACTTTATCGGCACTTGACCCGCGACAGTCTGGCGGCAGCCAAATTACAGTACATACGTGCCTTGTTTCTGATGGGAAAGGCTCCCGAAGCAAAAGCAATGAGTTATTGGGAACCTGCTTCTGTGGACCACATTCTTGGAGTGCGAGATGACGGCAATTACAGTTTGCTGGAAACCTTTAGTCGGACGCTGAATATACACGTTCCGGATTTGCCGGCTCGAATCCACGGGACACCAGATTTCTCGATACTCAAACGGGACGTCTTCCGCCCCGTTGCCAATGACGATGTACTCGGTATATGGAAGTACATCGACAACTGCCTGGACAACATGCGAAACGGCATGACCCTTGACGGCAAGCCGATGTCGCTACCGCTATATGCACCACTGACACACCCGATGAAGCTGCTTCAGGCTCAGGCGGGCGGCTCGTCTGGTTCGTCACGCAATGCCGGCGGCTGGCGCAATATTCCGCACTATCGGTTCCGTGTCATGTTGTCAGCGGCACAAAACGCGGTCCAGACACTTATCGGCTTTGGGCGTGAAGTCCGGCAGTGCATGGAGGCGCGGGATCGAAGTAAGCAGGAGGAGTTGCAACAAAAGCACCTGATTGAACTGGGAACCTACGCCGCAGCCATCCAGCAGGAGGCGCTAAAACAGCAGGAAGCGTCGTTGAAGTCATTGCAGGACAGCAAAAAGGTGATTGATGGGCGTATCGATCATTTTAACTTGCTGCTTGAGCAGCACGTGTCTCCGTGGGAGTCCTCTGCGCTGGAGAGTCAGATGGGGGCAAGGGGCGACATGAACGCTGCAGGTAACGCTTTTGTATTGGAGAGCGGTTTGAATCATGCCCCCAATTTTATAATCGGGGGGATGGCCGCGGGGGTTGGTGGCGTCGTGCTTGGTGGTGGGCCACGTGCCGCAGGGTTAGTGGCCCAGGGCTCTGCCGAGAGAGAATTGATTGCCGCCGATAAGTCGGCAACTAGTGCTCACTACCTGCGCAGAGCCGAAGAGTGGCGGCTGGCTCTCACCCAAGGTGAAGCCGAAATGCAGGTACTGCTGGAGCAGGAGAAGGCGCAGGTCCACGCGGTAAATGCTGCCCGATCCAGCCTGGAACATGCCGAAAAAGCCAACGCTCATGCCCAGGATATCTATTCGTTCTATAAAACCCGTTCAACCAATGTCGAACTGTACCGCTGGCTATTGAGCCAAATGGCCGTGCTGTACTTCCAGGCATATGACGCCGTGGTCGGGATGTGCCTGAGTGCCGAAAGCTGTTTTCAGTATGAAATGGGTGACTTCGACTCACAGATCATTCGCCCGGATATGTGGATGGATAATTTCCATGGCCTGAGCGCTGGCGAAACCATGCTGTTTGACTTGATGTCGCTTGAGAAGGAGTTCCTCAGCCGTAACGAGCGGCGACTGGAATTGACCAAGACGATTTCTCTGCGACAACTGTTCGAGGCGGGAACATTTGCTAGCCAGAAAGAATGGAGCACTGTTCTGAAACAACTTACAGACACAGGGAAACTGGATTTCGAGTTGACTCAACAGCTGTTTGACCATGATTACCCAGGGCACTACTGCCGCCAGATAGTCAGCGTTTCAGCGACTTTCCCAGCGTTGCTCGGCCCATACCAGGACGTGTGTGCGACGCTGACGCAAACCGCCAGCACCACGGTACTCAAACCTGATGTCGAGCTACTCGATTACTTGTATGGCAACAAGGGCCAAACACCGCCTCGGTACATCCTCTTGAACCTGCGCAGTCATCAACATGTCGGTTTCAGCCACGGCCTGGATGACTCCGGTTTGCACCAGATGATGTTTGGCGATGAGCGTTATCTGCCTTTTGAGGGCACTGGAGCCCTTTCTTGCTGGCAATTGCACTTTCCATGGCACGGTACAAGACAAGCAGCGCTGATCAATAGCATGCCGGACATCATTATCCATGTTCGGTATCTGGCCAAGCCCGGTGGGAATGCTTACACCGATGCGGTGATGGATCGATTGACCGAGACTTTGTACAGATGAACGGTTTAAACGATGGCTACACCCAAGAGTGGGTAACAGAGAAAGGAGAACATCATGTGTGCAGACAAGATTCGCGGTCGTAATCTGGTGAAAAGTGGAAGATTTCCTCCCGATTGGAGTAACGAAGACTGGAAACGGATTGTGCAAGAAGGTGGGGAGGGATGGCACGAAAGCGCTTATTACGATTATTTTTTGATATTGAACGGGAAGAGGGCTTATTCGCAGTCGATTAACATACCGTGTTTCACCGTGCCGCAATTTGCGCAAGTGAAATACCTGTTAGGTTTTCAGTATGAAAATCTAGGGGAGGGCCCAGAGGCTAAGGTTGTGCTAAAGCCGAGTGACGGGGCAGAAGAAACGATCGATTTAAGCGGCAAGAAAAAAGGCATATTCGATGACGAAGAATGGCGCCCTTATCTGGAACACACCATCAAGGTACTCCAAGCCGATACATCTATAGACCTTCAGATTCACGGTCCCACCAGCGGAGGTCGAAACGGTTTACGAACTACTGATTTTGATCTTCAGATCGATCTGCCCGAATTACAGCTCAAGGGCCTGAAGCTGGATAAAAGGGAGTATTGCCCCACCCGATCCAAAGCTGACGTTAAAGCGGCTTTAGTTTGAGTCGCAGATACAGACTGCTATGGCGCACCGCTACGCTTCCAGGCCAAGTAACTCGTTACCAGATCGGGGCCCATCTGCTCTGGGCGCGCCTCGATCACCGCCACTCCATGAGCGCTCAACCGCTCATGGAGTTCGGCCCGCGCGTTCAGGTAGTCCACCGTCCCGCAATAAACCAATGCTTCGTTCAAGGTTTGCACCGGTGCCTGACGCAGATGGTCGAGCACATCTTCCCTGAGGCTCGCCACCAGCACCCGATGCTGCTTGCCCAGGCGTTTGACTGCCGTGAGTAATTCCTCATCATCTTCATCCCGCAAATTGGTCACCAACACCACCAGTGCCCGACGTTTCTGCCGGCCCAGCAGTTGAGTGACGGCGGCTTGATAGTCGGCGCTGTGTTGGGTGCTATTCAGGTCGTAAACCGCATTGAGCAAGACGTTGAGTTGGCCGGCACCTTTTACCGGGGCGAGGTAGCGAGGCTGTTCGCTGGCAAACGTGCAGAGCCCCACCGCGTCGCCCTGACGCAACGCCACGTAACTGAGCAGCAGGCACGCATTGAGCGCGTGATCGAAATGCGCCAGTTCACCGTCCTGGCTGCGCATGCGTCGACCGCAGTCGAGCATGAAAATGATCTGCTGGTCGCGTTCGTCCTGGTACTCCCGGGCAATCGGTGTGCGCTGGCGGGCGGTGGCTTTCCAGTCGATCTGGCGCAGGCTGTCGCCTTCGCGAAATTCCCGTAGCTGGTGAAACTCCAGGCCCAGGCCGCGTCGTTGTCGCTGGCGCACGCCGAGCTGGCTGAGCCAGTTGTCCACAGCCAACAGTTGACCACCGTAGAGGCGGGCGAAGTCGGGGTACACGCGGGTGTGGTCGGACACGTTTGGCAGGCGTTTGTCGGACCATAGACCCATGGGGCTCGGCAGGTTGATTTCGCAGTGTTCGAAGGTGAAGTGGCCGCGCTTGAGTGGACGCAGGCGATAGCCGACCTGGCTGTGCCGGCCGGGTTGAAGTTCGAGCGACAGGGGCAGGTTTTCGAAGCTCAGGCCGTCGGGTACGTGGTCGAACATCCGGATAGTCAGTGGCTGGAGAAAGTCGTGTTCAACCTCCAGTCGCACTTCACTCCAACGGCCGAGCGCGAGGCTGCCGGGCATTTGTCTGGTTATCCGGGGTGAGGGCAGGCGTTTAAGGCGTACGCCATCGATTATTGCCAGAGCCAGTAGCGCCAGCAGCAACCCCCAGTTGATCGACAACAGCGTTGAAGGAACGGCGATCTCCAGCGCCCGCAGTGTGCCGAGTACGATGCCAATGGCCAGCAGCGCGGCGAGCCAGATCAGCAGCAGGCGTGAGGGTTTCATGATTTTGCACCGTGCGGGCAGGTCAGAAGATCGCAGCCTTCGGCAGCTCCTACGTCGAATGCGTGCCCCTGCAGGAACTGCCGAAGGCTGCGATCTTTTCCCCTGGCGACGATGTTCACAAACGCGGTGCCGGTACTTGATCGAGCAATTGCTGCAGCACGTGATCGACCTCCAGCCCTTCGATATCCAGCTCCGGCGCGATGCGTACACGGTGGCGCAACACCGCCAGCGCGCAGCCCTTGATGTCATCCGGAATCACGAATTCGCCGCCGCGCAACAAGGCTCGCGCCCGAGCGCAGCGCACCAGCGCAATGGAAGCCCGAGGCCCTGCGCCGAGGGTCAGGCCGGGCCAGCTACGGGTGGTGCGCGCCAGGCGTACGGCGTAATCGAGGACCTGGTCGTCCAGCGGCAGGTCGCTGGCGATGCGTTGCAATGCCAGCACGTCCTTGGCTTGCAACACGGTGCGCAGCGGTTGTACGTCGAGCATGTCGGCCCGGGTCGAGCGGCTGACCTGGCGCACCATGTCCAACTCCTGATCGATGTCGGGGTAGTCCATGCGCACCTTGAGCATGAAGCGGTCCAGCTCGGCTTCCGGCAGCGGATACGTACCTTCCTGCTCGATGGGGTTCTGCGTGGCGAGCACCATGAACGGCTGCGCGATGGGCAGGGCCCGGCCTTCGAGGGTGACTTGGCGTTCCTGCATGGCTTCAAGCAACGCCGCCTGGGTTTTCGCAGGGGCGCGGTTGATTTCGTCGGCGAGCAGCAAGTGGGTGAACAACGGACCTTTGCGCAGTTTGAATTGCTCGGTCTGCAGGTCGTACACCGCGTGCCCGGTGACATCGCTGGGCATCAGGTCCGGGGTGAACTGGATACGCGCGAATTCGCCGCCGAAGCAGCGGGCGAGTGCACGCACCAACAAGGTTTTGCCCAGCCCCGGCACACCTTCGAGCAGCACGTGGCCGCCGGCAATCAGCGCGGTGAGTACATCGTCGATCACTGTGTTCTGGCCGATGACGGCTTTTTGCAATTCAGTTCTGACGGCCTGGGCCAATTGGCTGGCGCGCTGGCGTTGCTGCGCGGCGTGGCTCGGTGCGCCGGGCTCGATCTGTTCACTCATAAGGCGTTCCTCAAGGTTTGCAGGTGGGCGACCTGACGACTGAATTCAACGCTGGACAGCCGTTGCTTCGGTCGCGGGCTCATGGCCTGGCTGATAGCGCGTGTGGGTTGGCCGGTGAGGCGTGCGAGCACCAGCCATTGTTCGGCGACGCCGAGGTGTTCAAAACCGGGATGACGGCGCCGCACCCGGCGCAGGATGTCGTGCTGCAAGGCTTGCAGCAGGCTGGCTTGGCCGGTGTGGCGCCACATGAAATCGGCGCTGGCACGCAGGTGTTCGTGGAGTTGCCGACGGGCTCTCGGAGCGGGTTCGATCAACGGGCCGTGGCGCACGCCGACATGCCAGAGACCCAGGCCGATCAGGGCCATGAGGGCAACCAGCGCCTGGGGGAAATAGCGCAGCAACAAGGTCAGCAGGCTGTCGTGGTCGGTGTTGAACAGCAGGGTCACGTTCGTGTCTGCGGTCAGGTACCACAGCAGCCAGGCGTTGTCGTACCGGTCGATGGCCGGGGTTTTCCACAGGTCGGCGTCGGTGACGACGATGATCGAACCGAGCCCGTGGCTCAGCTGCATCATGTGCGTGGCCTTGCCGCTGTTGGCCCAGGCTTGCGCGAGGTTCTTCGGGTCTTCGAGATGGAACGCGGTATCGAAGGTGGCATACGCCGGCGCGTCTTCGTTTTCAAGGTACAGCTTGGTCAGTTTGGGGTAGGGATCCTTTTCGATGTCGGTTGGCGGGTCCTTGAGGTCTTTGCTCAATGACTGATGCACCTGGACCCGGTCGAGCAACAGGTCATTGCTCTGGCCCAGTTTTTCATCCCACAACGACTCGGCGATGAACAAAAGACGTCCGCCGGCGCGGGTCCAGTTCAGCACTTGATCGATCTGGCGCGGGGTCATGCCGGAGCGGTCGCCGAGCAACAACAGGCTGCGTTGCCGAGGCTCCAGCGTGGGCAGGATGTCGAGGCTGTTGGCATGGCTGACGGTCAGGCCTTGTTTGCGCAGGAAATGTTCGGCGGCCAGATAAGGGTTGGCCTGGGCTTCGGGCGACGGGCCGTGATCGATGTCTGCCTGATAGGGCGTCGCCCTGGCATACAGATAAAAACTCAACGCGCCCAACAGCACGGCGATGAATACGCCGGCGGCGAGCCACACTCGCCGGTTCAATGCGCAGCCCCCGGACCGAACAAGGACCGCCAGCCGTCACACAGTTCCTGTTGCAAATGCGCCGGTGGCAGGCGATGCCCGTAGGCCATGTTCTGCCAGTGCCCGGTCAGGTTTTTGCTGAAGGCCAACAGGGCGGGTCGTTGCAGTCGTTCGACGCGCGCCAGGACCTGGCCTTCGGTATCGGCGGGTTTCAGCGCCATGTTGTAATCGTGCAGCAAGTGACTGAGCAGCGCGCGATAGAGCAAACCGAGCGCCTCGCGAGGGTTGGATTGCCAGAGGCTTTCGGCGCTGGCGGCAATGTCGGCGGGCAGGGTTTCGCGGTTCAGGTCCAGGCCGAATGCCTGCTGCGGCAGCGGCCGCGCGACCTTGCCCTTCAGCGCCGGTCGACGACTGACGAACGCCTGCAACCATGCCCGGTAACGCCAGATCAACCCACCGATCCCGCCAATGACGGCGCCCCACAGCACCCCTTCAATCAAGGTCGCCAAGGTGCCGAAGCGCTGGTTATCCAGCAACTTGAGCAGGGCCTTCAGCCATTCGGGGGCTTTGCCATCGTCGGAGGTTTCGGCGGATGGCTTGTCCTCGCCAAAACGATAGCGTGTGACGGTTTCCTTGTTCTTGAACGGCGGCTGATCGAGGATCGCCTTGATGCTGTCCCGGGACGCCTGGCTAGTCAGTGGCTGGTCCAGCAGACGCGGACTGTCAGGGGTAATGACCGGCTCGTCGGCCCAGACGTTTTGCCCGGTCGGCACCAGAAAAAAGGCCGCCAGCAGCAGGGTGAGGGCGGTGCCGCTCAAGCGTTGGCGCAGGCGGCGGAACACCAGTTCGATGTCCCAGGCCTCCAGCACCGTGCGCCGATTCAGGTAAAGACTGAAGCCGCAGGCCACGTAGATCGGTTCCCACACCACCAGCACCAACACGTAAAACCCATTGGTCAGGTGTTCCAGCCAGCGCCAGTCCTGTGTGGCGGCGGACAGCAATGTCTGCCAGCTCCAGTCGAGTTCGACTTGTGGCGGCAGGAGCAGGTAAAACAGCACCATCAGGCCGATCCACAGCGCACTTTCCAGATGCACGCCGATGATGGTCAGCCAGCGCGCTGCACCGCCGTCGCGTTGCAATAGCACCTGCAAGCGCTGTTGTCGTGCCAGGCCATTCAGGCCTTCGAGTTGCACCACCGGCAACAGGAAACTGCGACTCAGGCTCAAGCGTCGCCAGGTCAGGCTGGCCAGCAATTGTGGTTTGAGCAGTCGTGGCCACTGGCGCAGCGCCTGTTTCAGCGTGGGCGTTTCACCGAACATCGCTTTGGACAGGATGTACAGCGGCAGGCGCTCGAACGCCGGTTTCAGCCACCAGAAGATAAACACGGCGAGGGAGGGCGAATCCCACAGCAGCAAGGTGAGCAGGACGAAAACTGGCAGGGTCACGATGGCCCAGCTGGCCATCAGCAGGCGTCGGTGCCGCTGGCTCAGCAGCACGCCCAGGTCCATGGCTTCCCAGGTGGTTCGAGGGCGGATCACCACGGTCGCGTCACTCAGGCGCATGGCGGGTCCGTCCGGCGAACAGCAGGTACATCGCTACCAGGAACCACAGCGCCGCGCCGACCAGATATTTGGTCATCGGTGCTGGCCCGGTCATCGACGACCAGTAGGCTTCGATAAATGCCGCGATCAACAGAAACAGCATGACCCCGCAAATCAGCAGCACACTTTTACGCGCCGCCACACGCAAGGCTTCGGCGCGCGGCAGTCGTCCCGGTGCAATCAAGGCCCAGCCCAGTTGCAGGCCGGCAGCACCCGCCAGGGCAATGGCACTGAGTTCGAAGGCGCCGTGGCCGATCACAAAGGACCAGAAGGTTTGCCCGTAGCCGATCTGAGTCAGGTGCCCGGCCACCGCGCCGATCATCAACCCGTTGAAAAACAGGAAAAACGCGCTGCCCAGGCCAAACAGCAAACCGCTGGCAAAAGTCTGAAAGGCAATGCCGATGTTGTGCATGATGTAGAAACCGAACATCACCCAGTCTTCACTGGCTGCCCGTTCCGCCGAGCGCCCAAGGCGACCGGCGACAGGATCGTACATGCCTTGCATTTCGCTGACCTGTTCGGCCGGGATCAGGTTGTAGACCAGGTCCGGGAACAGATACACCAGCACCGCAAAGCCGATCAGGCTGCCGAAAAACATCAGGCTGGCGGCGAGCACGAAACGCCACTGTTCACGCACCAGTCGAGGGAAATCCGCCAGGATGAAACCCAGTGCGTTGGCACCCAGGCGGCTGCGATGCTGATAAAGCTGTTGATGCCCGCGCAGCACCTGTTGCTGCAGCGAGTCGATCAGAAAACTGCTGTAGCCGCGTTCCTGGGCAAGCGCCAAATGCTGGCAGAGCCTCCGATAATCTTTCGGGAAACTGGCGATTCGCGAGGTGTCCTTGTTCCGCTCCAGCCTGTCGAGCAGGAGGGAAAACTGCGCCCATTCAGCCTTGTGGCGATTCTCGAAAAGACTTTGCTTCATGCGGGGCCCAACAAACCGCGGGCGATGCCGTTGAGTTCCGCCACGGCGCGTGGCGCTGAAACCTTCAACGGTTGCGCGAGGATGGACGCGAGTTCCGTGACCCGCGCTTCGGAGAGTTCACCCTGGCGTTCGGCAAACCCGAGGATGGCGCGTTGCTCGGGCAGCGTCAGGGCAAACGACGGACGCCGTGGCTCGGCGTCAGGCAGTTGCGGTCGGGTGAGCGGCTGTTCGCGGTAGATTACCAGCGTACCGGCAGCCAGGTCGCCGAGGCGTTTGAAGTTGGGGTGTTGCAGGCAACTGATGGCGCCGAGGAAATAGCCGAACGGCAACAGGTCGACAAAGCGCAGCAGGTTGCGCAACAGCGACGCGGACCAGCCGATCGGTGTGCCGTCGTCCTGCACCACCCGCAGGCCCATCCATTGCTTGCCCGGCGAGCGTCCCTGGTTGAGCACCTCGAACAACACCATGTACCACCAGCTCACTACGAACAGCAGGATCGAGCCCAACCCGGCGCCGAGTTTTCCCAGGAACGCGAGGACAATAAACAGCAGGCCCAGAATCAACCCGCGCAGTCCGAGGTCGATGGAGAACGCCAGCGCACGCACCATCAACCCGGCCGGGCGCAGTGGCAAGTCGATGCCTTCCGGCGTTTCAACCTGATACCGCGTATCCAGTGGCGGGGACAGCGTCGCTTTCCTTGGCAGTGCTGCGGTCTCGAGCATGGGCAACCTGATGATGTGGCCTGATCGGGATTCTCTGTGCGGCCGATGCTAGCAGTCTCTAGGGGGAAAACGACATAACTATGTATTGCACGGTGCGTGGCCAGAGGTGATTGAATGCAAGATTGCTGGCCGTGGCGGGATGCAAACGCCTAGACTTCGCCGATCTTCAGTTCAGGAATAGCCCGTGACCTCGATCTTCTGGTACGACTATGAAACCACCGGCATCAACCCTCGTTGCGACCGTCCGCTGCAAGTGGCGGGGCTTCGCACTGACTTCGATCTCAATGTCATAGACGAGCCGGTCAATCTTTACTGCCAGCCCAGTGAGGACATCCTGCCGCATCCGGCGGCCTGCGCAATCACGGGCATCACACCAGGCCAATTGACCGGGCACGGTTTGAGCGAAGCCGATTTCATGACCCGGGTGCACGCCCAACTGGCGGCGCCGGGCACTTGTGGCGCGGGTTACAACACTTTGCGTTTCGACGACGAGATGACTCGTTACAGCCTGTACCGCAACTTTTTCGACCCTTATGCACGTGAATGGCAGGGCGGCAATAGTCGTTGGGACCTGATCGATGTGGTGCGTGCGGCGTACGCCTTGCGACCGGATGGCATCACCTGGCCCAAGGATGACGAGGGGCGGGTAACGCTCAAGCTCGAACGCCTGACCGCCGCCAATGGCATCGATCACGGCAATGCTCACGAAGCGCTGTCGGACGTTCGCGCGACCATCGCGCTGGCCCGTCTGATTCGGGAAAAACAACCGAAGCTATACGACTGGCTGTTCCAGTTGCGCAGTAAACAAAAGGTGATGGATCAGATTCGGCTGTTGCAGCCGATGGTGCACATTTCCGGGCGCTTTTCGGCGGCGCGCAGTTATGTCGGCGTGGTGCTGCCGCTGGCCTGGCACCCGCGCAACAAGAATGCGTTGATTGTCTGCGACCTGCACCTGGATCCCCAAGGCTTGCTTGATCTGGACGCCGACGCTTTGCGCCAGCGCCTGTATACCCGTCGCGATGATCTGGCCGAGGGCGAGCTGCCAGTGCCGCTCAAGCTTATCCACATCAACAAATGCCCGGTGGTCGCGCCCCTGTCAGTACTTCGTCCCGCTGATCAGCAACGCCTGGGGCTGGACATGGCGCTATATCAGGAGCGCACGCTGCGGCTAAGTGACGCACAGCAAGTTTGGCGAGATAAAGTTCAGGCCATTTATGCCAGCGAAGATTTCACCCAGAGTCAGGACCCTGAGCAACAGTTATACGATGGTTTTATCGGAGATCGGGATCGGCGCCTTTGTGAGCAAGTCCGAGCGGCTGACCCGGCGCAATTAGCCAAGGAACAATGGCCTTTCGATGATGAACGTTTACCCGAATTATTGTTTCGATATCGAGCACGCAACTTTCCCGATACGTTGAATTTCGAAGAGCAAGAACGTTGGCGAATATTCTGTCGGCAACGTTTGTCAGACCCTGAGTGGGGAGCGCCCAATACGCTGGAAACTTTTACAGAGGCCACGGCCCAATTGAACATGACGGCAACGCCGTTCCAGCAAGAGGTGCTCAACGAGTGGAGCAATTATGTCCAGGCATTGCGCAAACGTTTGAATCTTTGAAAATGAAAATGCCCGGCACTGAATACCGGGCATAAAAAAACGCCAGCGTTTGCTGGCGTTCTTTTTTGCAGAAGAAAGCGTTGCGGCTTAGCCCAGCAGGGTAGCCCAGCCTTCAACCACGTCACCGCCCCACTTGGCTTTCCACTCTTTCAGAGTCTTGTGGTTGCCACCTTTGGTTTCGATGACTTCGCCGTTGTGCGGGTTTTTGTATTGTTTAACTTTGCGAGCGCGCTTGGTGCCAGTAGTTTTTACTGCGCCGCCGCGTGGTGCTTTGGTTTTGGATTCTGGATCCAGCAACGCGATGATGTCACGCAGGGACTTGGAGTATTCGCCCATCAGGGTGCGCAGTTTGCCTTCGAATTCCAGCTCGGTTTGCAGTTTGTCGTCTTGGGACAGGTTCTTCAAACGGGCTTGCAGCTCTTTGATAGCTTCTTCGGTGGCACGATATTCGTTGATCAAGGACATGGGGACTACCTTATGTTGGTGCACTGGATGTCAGGGGACAGTGCCGCAATAATAGTCAGGGTGTTTCATCAAGTAAACATTAAACCGGAGTTTATTTAAATTAGTTGTCGTGAATAGGGCGCCCGCGGGATGTGCAGTTAAATAGTGTGACGCGGGTATCACAGATATTCACAATTGAGTACTTGAAGATGGGCAATAAGAGCACCATTGCGCGGGTGAGCGGGCGCTTTCACGCTTGTGCCTGCAGCCCTCGAGCAAGGCAAGGTGTCATCTATACTGCAGTTTTTTCGCGCAGTCGCTAGAATGGCGGCCTTTGCGAAGTTCTGGAGTTTCCCCCCCATGCGCACTTTTCGGCTGGTGATTGCTTGCCCGGACCGCGTCGGCATCGTTGCTAAAGTCAGTAACTTTCTGGCGTCACATAACGGCTGGATCACTGAAGCGAGCCATCACTCGGATAATCTCAGTGGCTGGTTCTTCATGCGTCACGAAATTCGAGCCGATTCTCTGCCTTTTGGTATCGAAGCCTTCCGCGAAGCGTTCGCGCCGATTGCCGAAGAGTTCTCGATGAACTGGCGCATTACCGATACCGCGCAGAAAAAACGCGTGGTGTTGATGGCCAGCCGCGAGTCTCATTGCCTGGCCGACTTGCTGCACCGCTGGCACAGTGACGAACTGGACTGCGAAATCTCCTGCGTGATTTCCAACCATGACGATTTGCGCAGCATGGTCGAGTGGCACGGTATTCCTTACTACCATGTGCCGGTCAATCCACAGGATAAAGAACCGGCGTTCGCCGAAGTCTCGCGTCTGGTCAAACAGCACGAAGCCGAGGTGGTGGTACTTGCCCGTTACATGCAAATCCTGCCGCCCGAGTTGTGCAGTGAATATGCGCACAAGGTCATCAACATTCACCACAGCTTCCTGCCGTCGTTCGTCGGCGCCAAGCCCTATCACCAGGCTTCCCTGCGTGGGGTGAAGCTGATCGGTGCAACGTGCCACTACGTGACTGAAGAGCTGGATGCCGGCCCTATCATCGAGCAGGACGTGGTGCGTGTCAGCCACAGCGACAGTATCGAAGACATGGTGCGTTTCGGGCGTGATGTCGAGAAGATGGTGCTGGCTCGTGGTCTGCGTTATCACCTGGAAGACCGGGTGCTGGTGCATGGCAACAAGACCGTGGTGTTCTGATACCCGCACGGCACGGTTGAAATTCGAAGGGCCTGGGCGTTCAATCGCTCAGGCCCTTCGCCGTTTCTGCACTGAGAACATGACCATGGCCGATCCACTGGACAAAGCTACTTCCAAAGCCCCCGCCACACTGGGGGAGGGGTGTTTGAGCCGCTACGACCCGGATGACTTGAGCCCTGACGATGGCACGGAGTTTCCGGGGGCGGCGGAGTTGTGGGAGGCGTTGAATCCGGACCCTGACCCTGACTTGTAGGAACCGGCTTGTTGGCGAAGCGGCCTTGAGGTTTGGCGCGCGGACGCTTTTTGTGTGCATATCCGTTGCTGCGGTAACGGATAGGTACACAACAAAAAACTCCGCTAAGCCTGCCTGAACCTCATCAACTTCTTCAACAACGGCCGCCCAAGCATCAGCAAAAACACCGGCCCCCCAACCGCCAGATAAAAGTAATAAGTCACCGCCCGCCAAATCAGAATCGCCGCCGCCGCAGTGGATTTCCCCACCATGGGCGCCAGCAGCGCGGCCGAGGTCAATTCCGCAGCACCAGCGCCGCCCGGCAACAGGCTGAATTGCCCCGCGCTCAGCGAAAGCATCTGAATCAGAAAACTCCAGGCCCACTGCAAATCCGCACCGAGCCCACGCAACGCCAGATACAACACGCTGTAACGCAGAAGCCAATGCACACAGGTCAGGGCAAACACCTTGATCAACGTCTGAACAGGCAACTTCAGCGTGTCAGTGAAAGCCGCCAGAAAATGCAGGAGCTTTCGCGCCCAACGCATTCGCGTGCTGCCTTTGACATTCAGGCGCACGAGCAAGCGTCCACTCAGGCGAATCAGCAGCCGATGGTAGCGCGCGATTACCACGCAACTGAGCAGCCCGCCGAACATCGAAATGGCGCTGACCGTCAGCAGCCATTCCATACGTTCGCTGAGGTGCTGGAACAACGCATAAATCAGAATCCCGCTTAACGCGCAGAGAAAGAACAGCAGATCGCTCAGTTGATCCATGGCGAAAACCGCGCTACCCCGTGCCGGTCGCACGCCGTTGCGTGCCAGCAACGCCATGATCGTCAGCGGTCCGCCGCTGCCGCCCGGCGTGGCGCAGTAGGCGAACTCGGCCGCCATCACCACGCCAAGGCTTTTGACCGGGCTGACCTTGTCGCGCTGATCGCCCAGCAACAGACGCAAGCGCATCGTGTTCACCACCCAGCACAGCAGGATCATGCCGAACATGATCAACAGCCAGCTCAATGGAAAACTCTGCAGTCGCGACCAGGTCTGGTTGCCGCCCAGCAACAGAGGAATCAGCACCGCAGCGAGCAGCGCGACAAACAGCACAATTGCGCGACTCATGCGGCGCGACCGACACGGTCGTCGTGCAGCGCCAGCCACCGCGCCTTGGTCAACGGCACGCGGCCCTCGGCGAGCAGGCGCTTGAGGGTTTGCAACCAATAATTGCGTGAGAAAGGGTGACGCATGTCCACCGGATGCAACCCCAGGCGAATCACTGGCGCTTGACGCCAACGCTGTTCGCGCTGATCGCTGACCAGCTTCGACAAACCCCGACGCCAGGCACTGCGTGCACTCCATACCAACCCCGGCGCATCGACCGGGGTGAAATCCGGCAGGCGATACAGGTGTTGCGGATCGCTGGTGTAACTCAAGGGTAATTGGCGCAAGGCCCGGCGCGTTCCTTCACTCATCAGCCAGGCCGGGGCGACAAAACCCTCCAGCGGCCAGTGATAACGATGGAACACTTCAATGCCGGCACGCAGACGTGCGAGCGCGGCTTCCTGAGACAGGCTGTAAAACTCGCCTTCGTGGGTGTAGATGCGGCGCATAAACCAGTCTCGCGGTGTGTGGGGGGCCGGGCTTTCATCGCAATGAAAATAGCCGTGCAGCGCCAGTTCGTCCCCTAGGCCGACACGGCCGGTGAGCATCCGCCGAAATCCCGGATGGGCCTCAAGATCGTTGTGCTTGTGAAAATCCGGCACAACCAGCCAGGTCATCGGCACTTCGCCCAAGGCGTCAACGGCGTCGACGAAGGGTTGGTAGTCGGCCCAGGTCTGCGGCGCGACGTCGTGCAACACCAATAGCAGACTGGACGCGTTCATGGGCTCAGCCATTGGCGATCCGCGGCCATTGGCTGCCGAGGACGGCGTGATAATGACCCAGCAGGCTGTCGACCACTGCGTCCCAGGAATAATGTCGCTCGACATGACTGCGGGCCTGTTGGCCCAAAACCGCACTCCCCGAAGCGAACAGCTCCCGAACGGCGTTGGCCATCGCCATTGAGTTGTTTGGCGCGCAAAGCAGACCGCATTCTGTGGTGATGATTTCCTGAAAGGCCCCGGCTGCCACGGCCACCACCGGAATGCCGCACGCCATGGCTTCTAGAATCACCAGGCCGAAGGTTTCCTGATCGCCGGCATGCAGCAACGCATCGGCACTGGCCATCAGCCTTGCCACTTGCGTCGCCGGGCAGAATTCATCGATCACCGTCACGTTTTCCGGCACCACCGCAGGCATAGACGAACCCACCAGCAGCAAGTGATAGCGGCGACCCAGGCGTTTCATGCAGTCGAGCAACACCGGCAGGTTTTTTTCCTTGGAGCCGCGCCCGGCAAAAATCAGCAGATGGGTATTTTCATCGATGCCCAGTTCTGCGCGCAGGCCCGGGTCTCGGGCATCGGGATGGAAGGTGTGCAAATCGACACCCAAGGGTTGTACGAAAACGTTCTTCACCCCGAGGCCGATCAATTTGTCGGCCATGATCCGGCTCGGCGCCAGCACCCGGTCGAAGTTACCGTAGAGCTTTCTGACATAGGCCTCGACATTGGTGGTGACCCAGTTGCCCATGCGGTTACTGACCAGCAGCGGCAGGTCCGAGTGATAAAAGCCGATCACTGGCACATCGAGTTGCCG
Source organism: Pseudomonas migulae NBRC 103157 (assembly GCF_002091715.1). Taxonomy (GTDB): domain Bacteria; phylum Pseudomonadota; class Gammaproteobacteria; order Pseudomonadales; family Pseudomonadaceae; genus Aquipseudomonas; species Aquipseudomonas migulae_A. Next base: position 69,835 of record NZ_BDAG01000007.1, read on the forward strand.
CCGAGCATCGAGCGCTGCCCAGGCCGTGAGGTACGGGTCACCGACTTCAATCAGATCGGGCTGCAAATCCTGCAGGACATTGCGCCAGGGGGCGAGACGGAGAGGGAAACGGTAACCCTTGCCGAAGGGCAGGGCGGGAGCCGGTACCGTGTAAACGCCATCCAGTTCACTCAGGTGTGAACCAGGGACCAGCAGACTGTGGCGAATGCCCGGCTTACTCCCCAGGCGACGGTGTTTTGCATCCAGATACGTGCGCACGCCACCGCTGGCAGGGGCGTAGAACATGGTTATGTCCGCGATATGCACGATGAGCATCCCTCCGGTCCGTTGTTCTCCCTTGGTTGACCTTTATGAAGGATAGATGTTCGGCTGGGTTTTGTGGCGGGGATGTCGGCGAGGTTTTTGCGGTGTGTTACAGGCCGCCTTCGCGAGCAAGCCCGCTCCCACGGTGATCTCAGTCGTACACATAATTTGTGTCCACCAAAGATCACTGTGGGAGCGGGCTTGCCCGCGAAGGGGCCCGCAAGAGCGACTTAAATCCTGAAACTGCCTACCAACTGTTTCAGCCGCGCCGCCTGCTGCTCCAGGTCAGAGCACGCCCGCAATGTCGATTGCAGGTTTTCCACCCCTTCCTGGTTCAGCGTGTTGATCTCGGTGATGTCGACATTGATCGACTCGACCACCGCCGTCTGTTCCTCGGTCGCCGTGGCCACCGACTGGTTCATTCCGTCAATTTCGCCAATGCGCAAGGTCACGCTGTTCAGGCGCTCGCCCGCCAGGTTGGCGATTTCCACGCTGTCCTGGCTGTGACGCTGACTGTCGCTCATGGTGCTGACGGATTCGCGGGCGCCGACTTGCAGCTCCTCGATCATGGTCTGCACCTGTTGCGCCGATTCCTGTGTGCGGTGCGCCAGGTTGCGGACCTCATCGGCCACCACGGCAAAACCACGCCCGGCTTCACCGGCACGGGCGGCCTCGATAGCGGCGTTGAGCGCCAGCAGGTTGGTTTGCTGGGAAATGCTGGTGATCACTTCGAGGATCTGCCCGATGTTCACGGTTTTGCTGTTCAGCGATTCGATGTTGGTGCTGGAGGCGCTGAGCATGCTCGACAGTTGGTTCATCGCGACAATGCTGCGATCTACCACTTGCTGGCCATCTTCGGCCAGGCTGCGGGCATCGCTGGCCTGACTCGAGGCCTGGGCGGCGTTGCGCGCAATTTCCTGGGCCGCGGCACCGAGCTGGTTGATGGCGGCGGCGACGCTGCTGGTGCGCGAAGCTTGCTGGTCGGAGTTGTACATCGACGAGTTGGAGGCCGCGACCACACGCAACGCCACTTCGTTGACCTGGCCGGTGGCCGAGGACACTTCGCGGATCGAACCGTGAATGCGCTCCACGAAACGGTTGAACGCGGTGCCGAGGCTGCCGAATTCGTCGTTGTTCTGGATAGTCAGGCGTTTGGTCAGGTCGCCTTCGCCGTCGGCGATGTCGGCCATGGCGCGGGTCATGACGTGCAGCGGCTGGATCAGGATGCGGATCAACATACCCAGCAGGGCGATGATGATCGCGACTGCAATGACAGTCGCAACCACCGCCGAGGCGCGGAATTCGCTGAGCTTCGCGAAGGCTTTATCCTTGTCCACCGACAGACCGATGTACCAGTTGACGGAAGACAAGCCTTTGATCGGGGTGAACGTGACGATGCGGGTTTTGCCATCGGCTTCTATTTCACTGAAATCGCTGCTGATGCGGGGGGTATTTTTCGGGTACGCCTCGGCCAGGGGTTTCATCACCAGCGCTTTGTCCGGGTGGACCAGGATCTTGCCGTCGGCGCTGACCAGGAACGCATAACCCATACCGCCGAAGTCCAGCGCATTCAGGCTGTCAGCGATCACTTGCAGGCTCAGGTCGCCGCCGACCACGCCGATGTTCTGGCCGTCCTTGAGGACGCTATTGACGATGGAGATGACCAGTTGGCCGGAGGCCAGATCGATATAGGGTTCGGTCAGTGCCGAGCCGCTGGTGCTTTGGGCGCTTTTGTACCAGGGACGGGCGCGAGGGTCATAGCCATCCGGCATTTTGCTGTCCGGGCGAATGATGAAGGTGCCATCCTTGTTGCCCAGATAGGCGCCCATGAAGGTCGACGTCACCGCCTTCTGCTCCAGCAGCTTGGCGACGTTGCCGATGTCAGCGTTCAGCGCGACGTTTTGTGAGAGGTTTTCGACCAGCAGGCTGCGGCCGGTCAGCCAGGTCTGGATATTGTTGGCAGTCACACTGCCCATTTCTTGCAGATAGTTGTCCAGGTCCTTGCTGATCGCGTTGCGCTGCAGATAGTCGTTGTACAGCGTGAACGAGGCGAACGCGGCAATAACGATGAGGGCGGCGGCAAGCAGGATTTTATGGCTGAAGCGCAGGTTTTTGTTCATGGCTTGGGGTTCCGCTAAGGTCTTAATGCCCAAGGCGTGCTTTTATAAAGAAACGCACAGTGGGCGGTCATGAAAACAAGCTGATATTTCCTTCCTTCCTTAGGGGGATAACCGATGCTTTTCAGTCTTTTATATCGGCCGCACAGAATCAAAGATTAACCAAAGGTGACCAAATGCCTGATTCATCGCAACTCGTTATCGGTGCCGATCTCACGGGGCAACCGATCGCTCAGGCCATGCGCCTGGCGAACCGCCACGGTCTGGTCGCGGGGGCTACCGGGACCGGCAAGACCGTCACCTTGCAAAAACTGGCCGAAGCGTTCAGCGATGCTGGCGTGGCCGTGTTTGCGGCGGATATCAAAGGTGACCTGTGCGGCCTCGGCGCAGCCGGCAACCCTCAAGGAAAAATAGCCGAGCGCATCGCCGGGATGCCCTGGCTGAACCACACGCCTCAGGCCTATCCGGTCACCCTGTGGGACATTCACGGTCAGTCCGGTCATCCATTGCGCACAACCTTGAGCGAAATGGGCCCGTTACTGATTGGCGCCCTGCTGGAGCTGACCGACAGCCAACAGTCGGCGTTGTACGCGGCGTTCAAAGTCGCGGACCGCGAAGGCTTGTTGCTGCTGGATTTGAAAGACCTGAAGGCACTGCTCAATCACCTGCGTGACCACCCCGAATTGCTGGGGGACGACGCGGCGTTGATGACCACAGGGTCGAGTCAGGCGCTATTGCGACGCCTGGCGATTCTGGAACAACAAGGCGCCGAAGCACTGTTCGGCGAACCGGCGCTGCAACTCGAAGATATTTTGCAGCCGACCGCCGAGGGGCGCGGGCGGATTCATCTGTTGGATGCCAGTCGTCTGGTGCACGAGGCGCCCAAGGTCTACGCGACATTCCTCTTGTGGCTACTGGCCGAACTGTTCGAGCAACTGCCGGAGCGCGGCGATGCCGACAAACCGCTGCTGGCGCTGTTTTTCGACGAGGCACATTTGTTGTTTGCCGATACGCCCAAGGCGCTGCAGGAACGTCTGGAGCAAGTGGTGCGGCTGATTCGCTCGAAAGGCGTGGGCGTGTATTTCGTCACCCAGTCGCCGGGCGACTTGCCGGATGACGTGCTGGCTCAACTCGGCCTGCGCGTCCAGCATGGCTTGCGCGCGTTCACGGCCAAGGAACAGAAGTCCCTTCGGGCCGTGGCCGAGGGTTTCCGGCCGAACCCGGCGTTCGACGCCTTGTCGGTGTTGACTGAGCTGGGGATTGGCGAAGCGCTGGTCGGCACGTTGCAGGACAAGGGGACGCCGGAGATGGTCCAGCGCGTATTGGTCGCGCCGCCGCAATCGCGGATTGGGCCGTTGAGCGAAACCGAGCGCACGGTGTTGATCGCCGGGTCGCCGTTCAAGGGACGGTATGACAAGCCAGTTGATCGCGAATCCGCGTATGAAATATTGATGGGGCGTAAAGGTCTGGCGCCGGAGGCAGAAGCGGTGCCCGGCAAACCGGCGCCAGAGGAGCCGAGCTTCACCGACAAGGCCGGGGAATTCCTCGGCACAGCGGCAGGGCAGGCACTGAAATCGGCGATGCGACAGGCGGCCAATCAGTTGGGGCGGCAGTTGGTGCGCGGCCTGATGGGTTCGCTGCTCGGTGGCAGTAAACGCCGCTAGCGAGTGGGCCTAATCAAAATGTGGGAGCGGGCTTGCTCGCGAAAGCAGTGTGTCAGGCGATACAGATGTCGACTGACACTCCGCTTTCGCGAGCAAGCCCGCTCCCACATTTGATGTGTATTAATCCTTGGGTTTGGCGTGAGCCGCCAATCGCTCAAGCGCCGCTCGCAGGTTGGGGTCGGTAATCCCCTCAGCCGTCGCCTGAATGGTCGCGCCTGCATCGCTGGACAAACTGATGGTATGCCCCGCTGCCCCTTGCTGGACGGTCGGCGGCTGTACCTTGAACAGAATCCGCGTCAGGCTGGCGAATTCATCGAACATCTGTAACTGCCGTTGCAGACGCTTCTGTTGATAACGCAGACGGGTTGCCCAATGACCATCGGTGACGATCAGCAACAAACTGCCTTCGCGCCACGATGCCACATGGCAATGCTCGCGGGCGGCGGGCTGCAATTGGCTTTCCAGCAGACGTTGTAAATGACCCAGGCGTTGAGCATGGCCAAAAATGGCTTTCAGCGGTTTGGCTTCGCGAAGCAGAACGGCGGGTGCTCTGGCCGTAAGAGGGCGAAATGCCATGATCAGACACCTGAAGTAACAGAGCCGCCATGGTAGCAGAAAGCACTGGATGCGCCCGACCCATTGCTTTGCGCGCGCTTTACCCATTAAATCAACAAGTAACTTCTGCTGTAACCGGCTTGAAGTTCAGCAAAAAGCCCTTATTTTAAGTGAGCCCCGTCACAGCGCAGTGCATGCATCGTGGAACAACGCCACTTTCCTCACCATCGTTTCCGGGTAGAATGCTCGTTCGCATGCGGCCATGAGGGCTGCACGGGCGACTCACGGGGCCGCCCTCCATCCCTTTAGTGTGGAAGATCCTGCCGATATGTTTGCGCCTTTGTTAAAGAAACTTTTTGGAAGCAAGAACGAGCGTGAAGTCAAACGCATGCTCAAGACGGTGCAACTCGTCAATGCCTTCGAAGAGCAAATGGTGGCCCTTTCGGACGATCAATTGCGTGCCAAGACAGATGAGTTCAAGGCCCGCATCGCCAAAGGGGAAACCCTCGACAAGCTGCTGCCAGAAGCCTTTGCGGTCGCCCGCGAAGCCGGCAAGCGCGTCATGGGTATGCGCCACTTCGATGTCCAGCTGATCGGCGGCATGACCTTGCATGAAGGCATGATCGCGGAAATGCGTACCGGTGAAGGCAAGACCCTGGTGGCCACACTGGGTGTTTACCTCAACGCGCTGTCCGGCAAGGGCGTGCACGTTGTGACTGTGAACGACTACCTGGCCCGCCGTGACGCCAACTGGATGCGTCCGCTCTACGAATTCCTCGGCATGACGGTCGGTGTGGTCACGCCATTCCAGCCGCCGGAAGAGAAACGCGCCGCTTACGCCGCCGACATCACGTACGGCACCAACAACGAATTCGGTTTCGACTACCTGCGCGACAACATGGCGTTCAGCATGGAAGAAAAATTCCAGCGCGAACTCAACTTTGCCGTGATCGACGAAGTCGACTCCATCCTCATCGACGAAGCCCGTACGCCGCTGATCATTTCCGGTCAGGCCGAGGACAGCTCCAAGCTGTACATCGAGATCAACAAACTGATCCCTCAGCTTGAATTGCATGTCGAAGAAGTCGAGGGCGAAGTCACCAAGGCCGGCCATTACACCGTCGACGAGAAGACCCGTCAGGTCGAGCTCAACGAAGCCGGTCACCAGTTCATCGAGGACATGTTGACCCGCGTCGGCCTGCTGGCTGAAGGCGAGAGCCTGTACTCTGCGCACAACCTGGGCCTGCTGACCCACGTTTATGCCGGTCTGCGCGCTCACAAACTGTTCAATCGCAACGTCGAATACATCGTGCAGGACGGTCAGGTCGTCCTGGTCGACGAACACACCGGTCGTACCATGCCGGGTCGCCGTTTGTCCGAAGGCCTGCACCAGGCCATCGAAGCCAAGGAAAACCTGAACATCCAGGCCGAAAGCCAGACACTGGCGTCGACCACGTTCCAGAACTACTTCCGTCTGTACAACAAGCTGTCCGGCATGACCGGTACCGCGGACACCGAAGCGTTCGAATTCCACCAGATCTATGGCCTGCAGGTCATGGTCATCCCGCCGAACAAGCCTTTGGCGCGTAAAGACTACAACGACCTGGTGTTCCTGACCGCCGACGAGAAATACGCGGCGATCATCAACGACATCAAGGAATGCATGACCCAGGGCCGTCCGGTGCTGGTGGGTACTGCAACCATCGAAACTTCCGAGCACATGTCTGCGCTGCTGCAGAAGGAAGGTATCGAGCACAAGGTCCTGAACGCCAAGTTCCACGAAAAAGAAGCCGAGATCATTGCCCAGGCCGGTCGTCCGGGTGCACTGACCATCGCCACCAACATGGCCGGTCGTGGTACCGACATCCTGTTGGGCGGTAACTGGGAAGTGGAAGTCGCGTCGCTCGAAGATCCAACGCCGGAGCAGATTGCCCAGATCAAGGCCGACTGGCAGAAACGTCACCAACAAGTGCTCGAGTCGGGCGGTTTGCAGGTGATTGCATCCGAACGTCACGAATCGCGCCGTATCGACAACCAGTTGCGTGGTCGTGCCGGTCGTCAGGGTGACGCCGGTTCCAGCCGTTTCTACCTGTCGCTGGAAGACAGCCTGATGCGCATCTTCGCCTCCGACCGGGTGAAGAACTTCATGAAAGCATTGGGCATGCAGTCCGGTGAAGCGATCGAGCACCGCATGGTGACCAACGCCATCGAGAAGGCTCAGCGCAAGGTTGAAGGCCGCAACTTCGACATCCGCAAGCAACTGCTCGAGTTCGACGACGTCAACAACGAACAGCGTAAAGTGATCTATCACATGCGTAACACGTTGCTGGCCGCCGACAACATCGGTGAAACCATCGCCGACTTCCGTCAGGACGTACTCAACGCTACTGTCAGCGCACACATTCCACCGCAATCGCTGCCTGAACAGTGGGACGTTGCCGGTCTGGAAGCCGCGTTGCAGAGCGACTTCGGTGTGGCACTGCCGATCCAGCAATGGCTCGACGAAGACGATCACCTGTACGAAGAAACCCTGCGCGAGAAGCTGATGCAGGAGCTGATTGCGGCGTACAACGAGAAAGAAGATCAAGCGGGCGCGGATGCGCTGCGCACCTTCGAGAAGCAAATCGTTCTGCGCGTACTGGACGACCTGTGGAAAGACCACCTGTCGACCATGGACCACCTGCGTCATGGCATCCACTTGCGTGGCTACGCCCAGAAGAACCCGAAGCAAGAGTACAAGCGCGAGTCGTTCACGCTGTTCTCCGAGCTGCTGGATTCGATCAAGCGCGACTCGATCCGTGTGCTGTCGCACGTTCAGGTTCGCCGCGAAGACCCGATCGAAGAAGAACAACGCCTGCGCCAGGAAGCCGAAGCATTGGCGGCGCGCATGCAGTTCCAGCACGACGAAGCGCCTGGTCTCGAGCAACCGGAACTGCTCGGTGAAGAGGTCGATGTAGCCCTCGCCACCGCACCGGTACGCAATGAACAGAAGCTGGGCCGTAACGAACTGTGCTACTGCGGTTCGGGCAAGAAATTCAAGCATTGCCACGGGCAGATCCAGTAAACCCCGTTTCATACGCTGAAATACCCGCGCCGCGACCGGCATCAGCCGTCGCGGCGTTTTGCCATTTACACCACCGTTCTTCCTGAAAGCGGTGCTGACATCATTTATTAAGGAGCGCATTCATGGCTGTTGGTCTTGGTCCTTTGCCAACGTTGCACCCGGTTGCCGGTTTTGAACTCGGTATCGCCTCGGCCGGCATCAAGCGCCCTGGGCGCAAGGATGTCGTGGTCATGCGCTGCGCCGAAGGTTCCACGGTGGCTGGCGTGTTTACCCTGAACGCTTTTTGCGCAGCTCCGGTGATCCTGGCCAAGCAGCGCGTGCAAGGTCCGGTGCGTTACCTGCTGACCAACACCGGCAACGCCAACGCCGGCACCGGCGAACCCGGCCTGGCCGCCGCCGAGCGCACCTGCGCGAAACTGGCTGAATTGACCGGCGTCGATGCCAGCCTGGTGCTGCCGTACTCCACTGGCGTGATCGGCGAGCCGCTGCCGGTCGAGAAGATTGAAGGTGCGTTGCAAGCCGCCCTGGACGACCTGTCGGTGAACAATTGGGAAGCTGCCGCCACCGGCATCATGACCACCGACACGCTGCCGAAGGGGGCCAGTCGCCAGTTCCAGCATGACGGCGTGACCATCACCGTCACGGGTATCAGCAAAGGCGCGGGCATGATCCGTCCGAACATGGCCACCATGCTCGGCTATATCGCCACCGACGCCAAAGTCTCCCGCGATGTATTGCAGAACCTGTTGCTGGACGGCGCCAACAAGTCGTTCAACCGCATCACCATCGACGGTGACACCTCGACCAACGACTGCTGCATGCTGATCGCTACCGGTCAGGCTGCGCTGCCGGAAATCACCAGTGCGAGCGGTGAGTTGTTCGCCAAACTGAAACAGGCCGTGTTCGAGGTGTGCATGGACGTGGCCCAGGCCATCGTTCGCGACGGCGAAGGCGCGACCAAATTCGTCACCGTTGAGGTCAACGGTGGCGGCAATCATCAGGAATGCCTGGACGTCGGTTACACCGTGGCGCACTCGCCGTTGATCAAGACTGCATTGTTCGCGTCCGACCCGAACTGGGGCCGCATCCTCGCCGCCGTCGGCCGTGCCGGCGTGCCAAACCTGGACGTGAGCAAGATCGATGTGTTCCTCGGCGACGTGTGCATCGCCAGCCGTGGCGCCCGCGCATCGACCTACACCGAAGCCCAGGGCGCAGCGGTGATGCAGCAGGAAGAGATCACCATCCGTATCGAACTGGGTCGCGGCGATTGCAGCGAAACCATCTGGACCACCGACCTGTCCCACGAATACGTGAAGATCAACGCCGAGTACCGTACTTGATCACTCGCTAGACCGAGTTGTCCCCTTCGCGAGCAAGCCCGCTCCCACATTTGACTGAGTTCTTCCCGTAGAAATACGATCAAATGTGGGAGCGGGCTTGCTCGCGATGGCGGACGACCAGACACTAAAGCTTCTGGCCTGTTCCACTTACCAAAAGGCGCCCGAACATGAGCCTCCACCTGATCATCGGCGACAAACTGCTTTCTTCCTGGTCCCTGCGCGGCGCACTGGCCCTCGATCTGGCCGGCGCGCCGTACACCGAAGAGCTGATCAAGCTGAACCAGCCGGACACCCGTGAACGTGTGCTCAAGCATTCGCCGACCGGTAAAGTCCCGCTGCTGAAAACCGCACACGGCACCATCGCCGATTCCCTGGCGATTGCCGAGTACCTGGCCGAACAATTCCCTGACGCCGGCCTCTGGCCCAAAGATGTCGCCGCCCGCGCACAGGCACGTTCGGCGTGCGCGCAGATGCACGCCGGGTTCTTCGCCATGCGTGGCAACATGCCGTTCGACCTGAGCCGCGACGCACCGCTGTCGCCGGTGCCGGCAGACGTTCAGGCAGACATCGAGCGGATGCTGGCCTTGTGGGCCGAGTGCCGCGCAGCCGCGACCGAAAGCGGTCCGTTCCTGTTTGGCGGCGCGACCCTGGCAGATGCCTTCTTCGCACCCATTGCCGTACGCCTGCGCACCTATCAGGTGAAATTGCCGGCGGCGGATGAAGCCTACGTCGAAACGATCTACCAATGGCCCGCCTTCAAGGCGTGGCAAAAAGCAGGTCTGGAGGAGATAGGGCAGTGAAACGAGTACATGTAGCGGCTGCCGTCATACGCGATAACAGCGGCAAGATCCTCATTGCACGCCGTGCCGACAATCAGCATCAGGGCGGTTTGTGGGAGTTCCCCGGTGGCAAGGTCGAGGCCGACGAGTCCGTGACCACGGCGCTTGGCCGTGAGCTTCACGAAGAATTGGGCATCGTCGTCGATGTCGCGCGACCGCTTATCAAGGTTCAACACGACTACCCGGACAAACAGGTGTTGCTGGACGTTTGGGAGGTTTCGGCCTTCACCGGCGAACCCCACGGCGCCGAAGGCCAGCCTTTGGAGTGGGTCGCGCCCCGAGATCTGTTGAATTACGATTTCCCGGCCGCCAACCAGCCGATCGTGGCCGCCGCACGGTTGCCTGCGCAGTATTTGATTACCCCCGATGACCTGGAAACCCCGGCCCTGCTACGTGGTATTCAGAAAGCCATCGCCGGTGGCATCAAGCTGATCCAGCTGCGGGCACCCAACGGCTACGACCCTAAATACCGCGATCTGGCGGTGGACGCGGCGGGGCTGTGTGCCGGCAAGGCGCAGTTGATGATCAAGGGGCCGTTCGAGTGGCTGGGCGATTTCCCGTCGGCCGGTTGGCACATCACCTCGGCACAACTACGCAAATACGCGGCTGCCGGCCGTCCGCTGTCGGCGTCGCGCTGGTTGGCGGCGTCGTGTCATAACGCTGAAGAGCTGGCGCTGGCCGAGCAGATGGGCGTGGACTTTGTGACCTTGTCACCGGTGCAGCCGACCTTGACGCACCCGGGAGCTCTGCCGTTGGGTTGGGAACAGGCTTCGACCCTGATTGAAGGCTTCAGCAAACCGGTGTTTTTGCTGGGTGGTGTCGGACCAGCACAGGTTGATAAAGCCTGGGCGGCAGGCGCCCAAGGTGTGGCGGGGATTCGGGCGTTCTGGCCTGATTCTTCGGTGTAGCTGCCGGCCTCTTCGCCAGCAAGCCGGCTCCTACAGGTTTACGCGAACCATCTGTAGGCGCGGGCTTGCTCGCGATGGCGACCTGACAGGCGCCGACTAAACCCCTGGCTTCACCGCCGGCTGCCACAAAATCTCCGCAATCCCCTGGCGCTTGGCAATCAACCGCGCCACCACAAACAACACATCCGACAGCCGATTGATATACGCCAATCCAACCCCGGCCAACGGTTCAATCGCATTCAACTGCTGACACCGCCGTTCGGCACTGCGTGCCAGACTTCTACACACATGAGCCTGGGCAATCAGCGCGGAACCTCCTGGCAGAATGAAATTCTCCAGCGGTCCCAGCTCTTCATTCCACACATCAATCGCCGTTTCCAGGCGTTCAATTTCTGCCGCGTTCAGCGCCTGATACACCGGCATCGCCAGCTCTCCGCCCAGATCGAACAACCGATGCTGACAAGGCGCCAACACCTCGATCACTTCGTTCAACCCCGGAAATTGGCCACTTTCCGCTGCCAACCCGGCCAACAGCACGCCGACCTGACTGTTCAACGTATCGACTTCACCAATGGCTTCGATCCGGGGATGGTCCTTGGGCACGCGGCGGCCGTCGCCCAGTCCCGTTTCGCCTTTGTCGCCGGTGCGGGTGTAAATCTTCGACAAGCGAAAGCCCATGGTTACCTCGATAGCTGATTGAGTTCTTGAGAGACGAGCGGGGTGCTCGCCAACGGCAGACGCAAGGTGAAACACGTGCCCTGGCCCGGCGTCGATTGCACTTCCATCTGCCCCTTGTGGTTGTTGGTGATGATGAAATACGAGACCGACAGCCCAAGCCCGGTGCCCTGGCCAATTTCCTTGGTGGTGAAGAACGGCTCGAAGGTGCGTTTGCGCACACTCTCGCTCATGCCGATGCCGTTGTCCTCGACCTGGATTTCCGCCCACGGCGGATTCAGCTTGGTACGCAGGATGATCCGCCCGGGCTCACGGTCATCTTCACGCTGGTGAATGGCTTGCGCGGCGTTTTTCAGCAGGTTGAGCAGCACTTGTTCGAGTTCGTTGGCGGTGCCGGGCACCGGGCCCAGCGCCGGATCGAACTGGCGAATGATCGCCTGGCCCTTGAAGTCGAAGCCGATCGCCAGGTCGAAATCGTTGCCGGCGATTTCCACGGCCTGATCGATCAGCGCCGGCAGATCGCACGGGGCCATTTGCCGGGTGCTGCGGCGGCTGAAACTGAGCATGTGAGTCACGATCTTCGCCGCCCGGGTGCCGGCCTGCTGAATGCCGTCGAGCAGTTGCGGCACTTCACGTGCTTTCAGGTACTCGTTGACCGTGTCCAGTTCAATGCCGATTTGCTCGGCTTGCTCGAGGTTCTTCGGCAGATCGGGGGACAGGCGTCGGCGAATGTTCTGCACGTTATGCAGGATCGCGCCCAGCGGGTTGTTGATCTCGTGGGCCATGCCGGCGGCGAGGCCACCGACCGAGAGCATTTTTTCCGACTGCACCATCATTTCTTCCAGGGACAGGCGCTGGGTGATGTCATCGATCCGGATCACCACCCCGCGCCCGGCGCCGCCCATCAGCGGATAAAAAGTCAGGGCGTAATGTTTGGGTTCGTCATCCTTGAACCAGGTTACGCGCTCGATTTTCGCCACGGTGTGTTGCTCGACAGTCTGCTTGAGCTGCGGCAGAAACGGCTTGAGCGGTTCGAAGGCGAGGAAGATCGGCTGGTTCAGCGCTTCGTCCAGCCGCGTGCCGGAGAGGGCGCTGGCCTCCTGATTCCATTGCGTCACGTAAAGCTGCTCATCCAGGGCGATCAGCGCTGATGGCATGGAGTCGATGATGCTGTTGAGGTAGTTCTGGAACCCGGTAAGTTTCTTTTCGATCTTGCTGCGCACCTGGACTTCAAGCTCCAGTTTGCGGTTGGTGTGACGGGTTTCCTCGGCCAGCCCCTGGGCCTGATCGTAAGCCGCCTGGGAATCGTCACGCGCACGTTTGAGTTGCTGCTCCCGCGCCTCGATTCGCGAGAGCATGGTATTGAAGGCCTCGGCCAGGCTGCCGATTTCGTCGTGGTTGCCGCGGGAAGCGCGCAGGGCGTAGTTCTCTTCCCGGGTCACTTGCCGGGACAGCTCCTCCAACTGATGAATCGGCCGGGTAATCAGGCGTTTGATCTGGCGGGCGATCACCAGCCACAACAACACACTGAAGATCAGGATACCGAGGCTGGCGGTCAACGTCCCGGTGTAGAAAGCCATTGGCAACTCGCTGCTGGCGACCAGTAACAAGTGGCCAGGCGCAGTGCCGGGGCGGGGCAGGGTGATCACCTGATTGCTGCGAAATTCAGTGGCTTGCCAGGATTCGAGATGGCGGAAGTGCTCCGGCAGGTTCAAGTGATCGCCACTTTGTAGCTGCGCCAGTCGTTCACCCTTGCCGTCATACAGCGCCGCTGCGCGCAATGGCGAGTAACTGTTGAGCTCATTGAGCAGCCGTTCGGCACTTTGCGGCGACTGCAACGCCTCGGACACCAGGCTCGGGTTGGACACCAGCCGGCCGATGGTCTGCAAGGCCTGGGGCGCCATGCTTTCCTGGGAAATGTAGTACGCGGCGCTGATGAAGGTCAGGTTGGCGACCAGCAAAACGGTGGTCAACAGCACCAGCAGGGCGGCCAGCAGTTTCTGGCCGACCGGAAGGTTTTCGAGGCGCTGGCGCAATGGCATCAGTTTTATCGCAGAAAAGGAACAAGTGGCCAGCGTAGCCGCTGCTCAGTCGCTGGGCAATCCAAGGCTGTGCAGATGGGTGATCAACCGCTGTTGCAACTGGTTGAGGTGCGGAAGGTTCAGCTGATGGCGCGAGGCAACTTTGCAGACGTAGCCCAGCAGGTAGCTGATTTCGGTTCGGCGTCGATTGGCGACGTCCTGGTACATAGAGGAGAAATTGGCCGCGGTCGCGTGAATCACCCGCTCGACTTCCTGCTGGAGGTGCTCGGCCGCTGCCGGCTGGCCGCAGCGTTCAAGCACTTCGGTCAGTTCACCGCAGAGGGTGGCGACTTCGCAGTGGTGGTTCTGCAAGCCGCCGTTACGGCAATCGTGCAGCACCGTCAGCGGATTGATCGCACAGTTGAGCGCGAGTTTGCGCCACAGCCTGGTGAGAATGTCGGTGCTCCACTCGTGGGGAATGCCGGCGGCACTGACGTCGTCCAGCCAGATCGGCGCCACCGGATGCCCGGCATCACCCAGCCAGGTGTAGCCGTGGCCGGCGAACACGACGCGCCAGTCGCCATCGCGAAACGCGCCTTCGGTGCTCGACGCATAAATGCAGCGCGCCTGCGGAATCTGCGCGGCGACGGCGTCCTGACTGCCGAGGCCGTTCTGGAGCAAAATCAATTCGGCATCGGGCACCAGACGCGGCGCCAGTCGGGCCACGGCCTGCTCGGCGTCGTAGGCTTTGCAGGCCACCAGCAGGCGATTGATCGGCTCGTCGCTGTCGGCAGTCTCGCCCGGTATGTCCCAGGTTGTTGCTTCGCCATGCTCCACCAGCGTCAGCCCGCCCGCCGCCTGATAAGCCTGTAATCGCGCCGCATCACGAATAATCAGCCTGACCGGCACCCCGGCCCGCGCCAGACGCGTGGCCCATAAGGTGCCGAGGCTGCCGGCGCCCAGAACATGCCAGGTGGTGGACATCAGCTTTTTGCTCTGTTTGAGGCGCGCATCGGAGGCTCGCAGTGAATGATGGGAAAGACCCGTTATAATCAGCGCGGATTTTAACCGCAAGCCAGGCGTGCTCCATCTTGATCGAGCGCGCCCTTTATTGGAGAGATTACATGCCGTCGTTCGACGTGGTATCCGAACTGGACAAACACGAAGTCACCAACGCGGTCGAGAACGCCGTCAAGGAACTCGATCGTCGTTATGACCTGAAAGGCAAAGGCAGCTTCGAGTTCAAGGAAAAGGACCTGACCGTCAACCTGACCGCTGAAGCCGATTTCCAGCTCGAAGCGATGATTGAGATCCTCAAGCTGGCGCTGGTCAAGCGCAAAATCGACGTGCAGTGCCTTGAAGTCAAGGATGCCTATGCGTCGGGCAAGCTGATGAAGCAGGAAGCCGTCCTCAAGGAAGGCATCGACAAAGAGCTGGCGAAGAAAATCGTCGCTCACGTCAAGGACGCCAAGCTCAAGGTTCAAGCGGCCATTCAGGGCGAGCAAGTGCGCATCACCGGCAAGAAGCGTGACGATTTGCAGGAAGCCATTGCGGCCCTGCGCGCCAAGACGTTCGACATGCCGCTGCAGTTCAACAACTTCCGCGACTGATTGTTCAGGCGGGAACCTGTGGGAGCGGCGGTGCGACGATTCGACTTGCTCGCGAAAGCGGTGTGTCATTCAAAAGTGATATCGACTGATACGCCCACTTCGCGAGCAAGTCGGATCGTCGCACCGCCGCTCCCACTTCGATTGTGCTCAATCCGGTGGTTTTTTTCTGCCGCATAATTTTTTTCGCGTGCCGGGTAGCCGGGAAATCAGGAGAACGTAGATGGACTTGAACGCTGAAGTGGACAACCTGGTCAAGGCGTCCCAAGCCTGGATTCCGATGATCATGGAATACGGCAGCCGCGTACTGCTGGCGATCATCACCCTGGCCATCGGCTGGTGGCTGATCAACAAAGTGACGCAGAAACTGGGCGGTTTGCTCGCGCTGCGAAACGCCGACCTGGCGCTGCAGGGGTTTATCAGCAGCCTGGCGAATATTATTCTCAAGGTTTTGCTGATCGTCAGCGTGGCCTCGATGATCGGCGTGGAAACGACTTCCTTCGTCGCGGCGATCGGTGCGGCGGGATTGGCCATCGGTCTGGCGTTGCAGGGCAGCCTGGCGAACTTCGCCGGTGGCGTGCTGATTCTGTTGTTCCGTCCTTTCCGTATCGGTGACTGGATCGAAGCCCAAGGGGTCGCTGGTACGGTCGACAGTATTCAGATCTTCCATACCGTGCTGCGTACGGGCGATAACAAAACCATCATCGTGCCTAACGGCAATTTGTCGAACGGCATCATCACCAACACTAACCGCCAGCCAACCCGCAAGGTTGTGTTTGATGTAGGTGTGGATTACGAAGCGGACTTGCAGAAGGCCCGTGAAGTGTTACTGGATCTGGCCAAGGATGAACGCATCCTGGCTGAACCGGCTCCACAGGCAGTCATTTCTACCCTCGGTGACAGTTCGATCACTGTTTCCCTGCGCGTATGGGTGAAGACAGCGGATTACTGGGACGTGATGTTCATGTTTAACGAGCAGTCCCGTGACCGTTTGAAAACGGCCGGTATCGATATCCCGTTTCCACAGCGGGTGATTCGTGTGGTTCAGGAATCTGCCGTGCAGTAAGTGACAAACAGGCAACAAAAAAAGGCCCATCCGAAGATGGGCCTTTTATTTTGTTACCGCAAACTAACTGAATGCGATTACAAGATCGACAGTGGGTAGTCGACGATTACACGGAACTCTTTCACGTCGCCTTCACCTTCGTCGGCGTTAGCAAAGTGCCAAGCTTGACGGAAGCGAACGGACAGATCTTTTGCCGGGCCAGACTGAACAACGTACTTGGCTTCGAAGTTGGTTTCGTTGTGCTTGCCATTGTTACCGTACAGGCCGGCGTAAGGGCTGCCAGCCGGAGTGTTGGTGCCGTCGATGTCCCAACCTTTCACGTAACGGGTCATGAAGCTCAGACCTGGAACGCCGTACTCAGCCATTTTCAGGTCGTAACGAACCTGGGCAGACTTCTCGCCAGGGGCGTTGAAGTCAGAGTACTGGATGGAGTTGGCGAGGAAGATCGAGTCGCCGCCGCGGTTGTTCTTGCCGATACCGATGTAGTCGAACGGGGTATCGCCATTAACCTTTTGGAAGGCCAGGGTAATGGTGTGCGCTTTCAGGAACGACAGAGCAGTTGCCAGCGAGAACGCGGTGTTGCTGATGTCACCAGCTTTCGCGTCACCGGTATCGGTGGTGCGGTAGATGTTGAAGTCAGTGTTCAGCGACGTGTCACCACCAAACGGAGTGGTGAGGTTCACGTTGGCGTAGTACTGGTTCCAGATGTCTTCCAGCTTGGCGCCATACAGCGATGCGGAAAGG
The DNA here is from genome assembly GCF_002091715.1 of Pseudomonas migulae NBRC 103157. Lineage (GTDB taxonomy): Bacteria > Pseudomonadota > Gammaproteobacteria > Pseudomonadales > Pseudomonadaceae > Aquipseudomonas > Aquipseudomonas migulae_A. The sequence goes on from NZ_BDAG01000007.1 coordinate 86,738, forward strand.
TTATCGGTAATGCCGTACTTGCCACCGAAATAGTCGATGGTGTTGGCTTCAACGCCAGCGTAGGTTGCGTACAGGCCGCCGTCACGGGCGTTTTTGTCCTGGCTGGAACCCGAGTAGAAGTGACCGGCTTCGAGGTCAAGGTCTTTGACTTCGCTGCTTTGCAGTTGGAAACCGCTGGCAACTTGCGGAAGGATACGGGAACCGCCAACTGCAAACACTGGAGCAGTGCTTGGGGACATGTCGCCGACTTTCAGCTCGGTTTTGGAGACGCGGAATTTAACGGCAGCGCCGGCTTTACCCTGGCTGTCGTTGACGTCGCGGCCACCGTTGGCGTTGACAGTGTCGCTACGGCTCATGTTGCCCGAACCGGAAGTGCCATCGCCGCCATCCAGTTTGATGGCCAGGTAACCGAATGCATCAACACCAACGCCTACAGTACCTTGGGTGTAACCGGAGTTGTAGGTACCCCAAAGACCTTGGGTCCAGTCTTTGACGTCGCGGCCGCCGTCTTTGTTGTCACGGTTGAAGTAGTAGTTGCGAACCAGCAAGTTCAGCGAGCTGTCTTCAACAAAACCTTTGGCTTCAGCCTGGTCACTTACGAAAGGTGCGGCCATAGCCACTTGAGTACTGGCTGCTGCTGCAACTGCCAGTGCGATCATGCTCCACTTCATCACGCGCATCGTGATTTGCTCCTTTGGTTTTAGAAGAGTACTGCCGTCCCACCTGTTTTATTATCTGGGCGGCTCTTTCTTTTTGTGTCGGCGCAAACTTATATCACGCCGACCATGTTGGCGATACTTGCGCATCTAACCTTTCAGCTTCTTTACGACCCTGTCGCAAACGGCTTGGTAGATGTCGCAAATTTACAGCCCCAATGCAATAGGAATGACAACTTCAACGCTGTTTTCCGGGGGTTGAGCATCGGTAAAAAGAGTCCTTGGTGAAACGTGTGAATCTCCATCGGGCAATCCTGCCACTGTTTTTATTGCCTTGAAGGCTTCCACTTCCAGCGGACGCTTTGAAGGCGATGTGAGTGTGAATGCAACAAGCGTGCACAAATCAGAAATTCGCTGTTTTTTTTTCTGAACGCCTGCCTGTTACCGTAAAAACCTCATAAAACCGGGGGTTACAAGCACCTTTTGATGGGACTTGACGCCATGGTTTGCATCGTGTTGCACCTCCCTGGCCGACTGCGCGACAACCAAAAACGTTACCGGTTCACCCCCTCAGTGAGTACTTGGCGGATGCCCGACGCACTGAGCGTAGACGCACTGTGCGGTTTTGGTGCAAAAAATCTTAATCGCTGTACTGAATTCATACAGTGTTGCCTGTCGTAGAGCGTGAACAGGCCTTGGTTTGTTGGTCACTTCAGTGTTTTTTGCGTGGCTGGCGGTTCTGTAATGGTGCGCTCACGCAAAAAATGTCTCATGTCGGAGCGGTCTTGTGGGTGATGGCTGCGCTTCGACAGTCGTACGTCGTGAAGCCGGCGACGTTCGCAGGTATGCTGCCGTCCTGTCGCTTGGTGCGCCGTCTCTCAGAATGGGCGCTAAGCTGAAAATGATGAGCTACCGGGAGTGCGCGCTGTGTTCGCTTTAGATCCACGACTTCAACAAGACACGTTACCGATCGGGGATTTCCCGCTCAGCCGGCTGCTGTTGTCCAATGATTCGAACTACCCGTGGTTCATCCTGGTGCCGCGTCGCGATGATATCAGCGAGATATTTCAGTTGGATGTCGCCGATCAGCGGCAGCTGTGGCAGGAAACGACTGCGCTGGCCGAAATGCTCAAGGACTCGTTCGACGCGGACAAGTTGAATGTCGCGGCCCTGGGTAACGTTGTCAGTCAGTTGCACATGCATGTGATTGTGCGCAAGCGCGAGGATGCTGCCTGGCCCGCGCCGGTATGGGGTAAACACCCGGCCAAACCGTACACGGCGGAGCAGATCGCGGTCATTCGCGAGCGGTTGCGTCTGGTGTTGACCGATGATTTCACGTTTCTGGAGGGTTGAATCATGAGCCTGGAAGAGCGCGTTACCGATCTGGAGAGCCAGCTGGCGTTTCAGGATGACACCATCCAGGCATTGAGCGATGTGCTGGCGACGCAACAGCGTGCGGTGGAACGCCTGCAACTGCAAATGGCAGCCCTGCTCAAGCGGCAGGAGGAAATGGCCGGTCAGTTCGAAACCTTTGAAGAAGAGGCGCCACCGCCGCATTACTAGCTTTTGTTTCAAGGTTTTTTGTTAAACAAAAGGCAATAAAAAACCGCGAACAGCCAGGCTGCTCGCGGTTTTTTTTAGCCTTGAATCAGCGTCGCGGCAACGCGGCGATCACGTCTTCGGCTTGCAGGCCCTTGTCACGATTCATGACGGAGAACTCCACGCGCTGGCCTTCGACCAGAACGCGATGGCCTTCGCCACGGATGGCCCGAAAATGCACGAAAATATCATCGCCGGAATCACGGGAAATGAAGCCGAAGCCTTTGGAGGTGTTGAACCACTTGACGGTGCCGGTATCGCGGTTGCTCATGTCATAGTTTGGCGAGGCGGTGGCCGGTGAGGATTTGTAGAAACTGATGGCCAGGTGCAGAAGAACGGCGATCAGGGCAGCCACCAGGCTGAACAGAACGGCAGGTTGACCGGCGATGACAGGCATCGGCGCCAGCAGCGTCAGCGTTTGCAGGACAACAGTCAGAACCAGCAGGGCGCTGACCAGGTTTTGCAGTTGATGACGCGGACCTTTGTTCCAGTACGGAATGACAGGTGCGAGGGTGAGATTGAGCAGGCCGAAAAAGGCCAGGTACAGCGCATCGGGTTGTTGCAGGTAAGGAACAGCTTCGGATCGCAGGCTAGGGATGAAGGACAGCAGCAGGGCTGCTGCGCCCATTAGCAGGTGGACGATTTTCAACATTTTGATTAACTCACGTTAAGACGGATCGCAAGGAAGAGCTGATGGGGGTGCGGTTCGCTTCAGAACTATAAGAGGCGTTGGGCACGCACCCGGTATCAGCCTATGCGCAGCGCCCCGAAAAAATAGGCGCCAGCGACACACCGTCTATTTAACAGCAAAGCTTGCAGCTACTCAAATCAGGGAGTCCAGCGGTGCATCGGGGGCGATTTGTCGCAGGTCTCGGGGGCTATCCGGGCTGCGGTTGCGCGACAGGCTTGCTAGAGTGGTCCTGCACCTGTCGGATGAAATTCATCACCTTTAGGGGAAAAACATGGCAATCGATATCGGTATCAGTGAAGAGGACCGCAAGTCCATCGTCGACGGACTTTCGCGTCTGCTGTCGGACACTTATGTACTTTATTTGAAAACCCATAACTTCCATTGGAATGTCACCGGTCCCATGTTCCGGACCCTGCACCTGATGTTCGAGGAGCAATACAACGAGTTGGCCCTGGCGGTCGATTCGATTGCCGAACGAATTCGTGCGCTCGGTTTTCCTGCTCCGGGCGCCTACTCGATTTATGCGCGCCTTTCTTCTATTAAGGAGGAGTCGGGCGTGCCAAGCGCAGAAGACATGATCAAGCAACTTGTCGAAGGGCAGGAAGCCGTCACGCGGACTGCGCGCGGGATCTTTCCCTTGCTCGACAAAGTCAGCGACGAGCCAACGGCGGACTTGCTGACCCAGCGCATGCAGGTTCACGAGAAAACCGCGTGGATGTTGCGTTCATTGCTGGACCAGTAACGCTGCCGGTGCGCGGATGACGCTGCCCGGTGTCGTTCGCGCCCTGTCCTTCGGAGCCTGTTCGTTGAAGGATCTTGCCCCCGATCGTGTAGGACGTTGTCCTGACTAGGACGGTCTCCATGATCCGCCTTCAGTTGTTGGCTTATCCTACGTTGATGGTCATAAAGTCATCTGGATATAACTTTGCGCCTGCGCTTTTATAAGACCCGCAACATGGCTCTTATAGAAACCAGGGATGGCAAAGGAGTGTCAACGGATGGTTTATGAAAGCAGGTTAAACGAGGGGAGGCTGGGTCCGTTCAAGGAAGTAAGGATCGATCCGTTTGTCAGTGAATTCGACATGGGCCTGGCTCGGCCATTATCACGCTCGGTACGTTTGAATGGCTTTGCCACCTGCTTGCGACTCGAGCAGGTGTATTGGAATATTTTGGCAGAAATGGCCAGGATCAATTGCTGCTCGGTCAGTGCCCTGCTGTCCCAGGTGGATCGCGAAGTGCATTTGCGGCACGGCGGGGTGAAGAACTTCAGTGGGCTGGTACGGGTGGTTTGCGTTGTGCACAGCCTTAAGGAGGGGAGTTGCGTCGTCATGGCGTAGCCGTGGCAGTGGAATGGCCTCGAGTGTCGGTCTGTGCAGTCTTACGGCTGCACAGGCTGCATTTAATGGATATAATCCCGCTCTTTGCCGCAAAACCCAGCGTGCGCGGTAGCAATCTGATCGCCGAGACAACCCCCATGCCGATGTACGACTATCAATGTGCTTCCTGTGGTCATCAGTTGGAAGCCATTCAAAAGATCAGCGCAGCACCGCTGGTCGACTGCCCTGCCTGCCAGGCGCCAGAGCTCAAGAAGATGCTGTCCATGCCGGGCTTCCGCCTCAGTGGCACCGGCTGGTACGAAACCGATTTCAAGACCGGTTCCAAGAAGAATCTGGCCGGCGGCGACAAAGCCGACTAGGGTCTGGAACCTGAGTTGAACGACACGTGCGAGCTCTTGCGTCATCCCGAATGCAAGGCCTCCAACCGAATTTCGAATTACGAGAAGTGAAACCACTACCATGATGCGCAGCCATTATTGCGGCCAACTGAACGAAAGCCTGGAAGGCCAGGAAATTACCCTTTGCGGATGGGTTCACCGTCGCCGTGACCACGGTGGGGTGATTTTCCTCGATATCCGTGATCGTGACGGTCTGGCCCAGGTGGTGTTCGACCCGGACCGCGCCGATAGCTTCGCCGCCGCCGATCGCGTGCGCAGCGAGTACGTCGTGAAGATCACCGGCAAGGTCCGCCTGCGTCCGGCCGGTGCCACGAACGCCAACATGGCTTCGGGCATGATCGAAGTCCTGGGCTACGAGCTGGAAGTGCTGAACGAGTCGGAAACCCCGCCGTTCCCACTGAACGAGTTCTCCGACGTCGGCGAAGAAACCCGCCTGCGTTATCGCTTCCTTGATCTGCGTCGCCCGGAAATGGCCGAGAAGCTGCGTCTGCGTTCGCGCATGACCACCAGCATCCGCCGCTATCTGGACGAGAACGGCTTCCTCGACGTCGAGACGCCGATCCTGACCCGTGCCACGCCTGAAGGCGCACGCGACTACCTGGTGCCGAGCCGTACTCACGCCGGTTCGTTCTTCGCCCTGCCGCAATCGCCGCAGCTGTTCAAGCAATTGCTGATGGTGGCCGGCTTCGACCGTTACTACCAGATCGCCAAATGCTTCCGCGACGAAGACCTGCGTGCCGACCGTCAGCCTGAATTCACCCAGATCGACATCGAAACCAGCTTCCTCGATGAAAAAGACATCATGGGCCTCACCGAAGGCATGATCCGCAACCTGTTCAAGGAAGTGCTGGATCTGGAATTCGGCGACTTCCCGCACATGACCTTCGAAGAAGCCATGCGTCGTTACGGTTCCGACAAGCCGGACCTGCGTAACCCGCTGGAACTGGTGGACGTTGCCGACCAGCTCAAAGAAGTCGACTTCAAGGTCTTCAGCGGTCCTGCCAACGATCCGAAATGCCGTGTTGCCGCCTTGCGCGTTCCGGGCGCAGCGAGCATGCCGCGCAAGCAGATCGACGATTACACCAAGTTCGTCGGCATCTACGGTGCCAAGGGCCTGGCGTACATCAAGGTCAACGAGCGCGCCAAAGGCGTTGAAGGCCTGCAGTCGCCAATCGTCAAGAACATCCCTGAAGCCAACCTCAACGTGATCCTCGATCGCGTGGGTGCGGTCGATGGCGACATCGTGTTCTTCGGCGCCGACAAGGCCAAGATCGTCAGCGAAGCCCTGGGCGCGTTGCGGATCAAGGTCGGCAACGACCTGGATCTGCTGACCTGCAAGTGGGCGCCAATGTGGGTCGTCGACTTCCCGATGTTCGAAGAAAACGACGACGGCAGCTTCACTGCCTTGCACCACCCGTTCACCGCGCCGAAATGCACCCCGCAAGAGCTGGAAGCCAACCCGGCGACCGCGTTGTCGCGTGCCTACGACATGGTTCTGAACGGTACCGAGCTGGGTGGCGGTTCGATCCGTATCCACCGCAAGGAAATGCAGCAGACCGTGTTCCGCCTGTTGGGTATCGATGAAGCGGAACAGGAAGAGAAGTTCGGCTTCCTGCTCGATGCGCTGAAGTACGGTGCGCCGCCACACGGTGGCCTGGCCTTCGGTCTGGACCGTCTGGTGATGCTGATGACGGGCGCCCAGTCGATCCGTGAAGTGATCGCATTCCCGAAAACCCAGAGCGCGGCTGACGTCATGACTCAGGCACCGGGTGCTGTAGATGCCAAGGCATTGCGCGAACTGCACATTCGTCTGCGCGAAACGCCAAAAGCTGAGTAAGGCTGACCGCAAAGGCGCATCCTTCCCGGATGCGCCTTTTCTTTAGGTCGAGATTTTTGTATTGCTGGCTGGTGCATCGTGCACAGCGGGCAACGTTTCAAAGAAAATTCGGAGCGAGTTATGGCGGGTCATTCCAAGTGGGCGAACATCAAGCACCGCAAAGAACGTCAGGATGCCAAGAAGGGCAAGATTTTCACCAAGTGGATTCGTGAGCTGACCGTTGCGGCCCGTCAGGGCGGCGGTGATCCGGGCTCCAATCCGCGTCTGCGTCTGGCGCTGGACAAGGCGCTGGGTGCGAACATGAGTCGCGACATCATCGATCGCGCGGTGGCCCGCGGTGCCGGTGCTGCCGACACCGACGACATGGTCGAACTGAGCTACGAAGGCTACGGCCCGGGTGGCGTGGCGGTGATGGTCGAGTGCATGACCGACAACCGCAATCGCACCGCAGCAGCTGTTCGCCATGCGTTCAGCAAGTGCGGCGGCAACCTGGGTACCGACGGTTCGGTGGCCTATCTGTTCGAGCGCAAGGGGCAGATTTCCTTCGCGCCGGGCGTTGATGAGGACGCCTTGATCGAAGCGGCCATGGAAGCGGACGCTGATGATGTGGTCACCAACGAAGATGGCTCCATCGACGTGTTCACCTCGTTCGCCGGGTTCTACTCCGTGCGTAACGCATTGGAAGCGGCCGGTTTCAAAGGTGATGATGCGGAAATCGTGATGCTGCCGACCACCAGTGCCGAACTGGACCTGGAAGGCGCCGAGAAAATCCTCAAGCTGATCGACATGCTTGAAGACCTGGATGATGTGCAAAACGTCTATTCCAATGCGGATATCCCTGAAGCAGTGGTCGCACAGCTCGGTTAAGGGGTCACAAAATCTGTAGGAGCCGGCTTGCTGGCGATGAGGTCCTCAAGTCTTGAACTGCCTTAAGGCCGCCATCGCCAGCGAGCCGGCTCCTACAGGTCGGGTTGCCTTCGCGTAATGTGTGATCTGCAGGCCTCACCCTTTTAAGCTGCAGGCGTTATGACTTTAATTCTTGGTATCGACCCCGGTTCGCGCATTACCGGTTACGGCGTGGTACGCGATACCGGGCGTGGCTGCGTGTACGTGGCGTCGGGCTGCATTCGCACCGGTTCCGGCGAACTGCATGAGCGTTTGCAAATCGTCTATCGCGGCGTGCGGGAGGTCATCCAGACCTACGGCCCGGTCACCATGGGCATCGAAAAGGTGTTCATGGCACGCAACGCCGACTCCGCGTTGAAACTCGGCCAGGCGCGCGGTGCGGCAATCGTTGCCGGCGCCGAAGAAAACCTCGAAATCGCCGAATACACCGCAACCCAGGTCAAGCAAGCCGTGACCGGGACCGGTGCGGCCAATAAAGAGCAGGTGCAGATGATGGTCATGCACATGCTGAAATTGATCAGCAAGCCGCAAATCGATGCCTCGGATGCCCTGGCCATTGCCATTTGTCATGCTCACACCCGTTCCAGCCTGTTGCCTCATGGCTTGGGTACGGCACGCAGTCGTGGCGGGCGCCTGCGTCTCTGATAGCATCAGCAGTCATTTTTACGGAATGAGGGTTTTGCGCCTGTGTTGTCGGCGCAAAACCTTTGTTCTGTCAGTCGCCAGCACCGGTCTGGCCAACGCTCAAGGATCTGAAACGTGATTGGACGCTTGCGCGGCACACTGGCTGAGAAACAGCCGCCGCACCTGATTCTGGATGTAAACGGTCTGGGGTATGAGCTTGAAGTGCCCATGACTACGCTGTATCGCTTGCCGTCGGTCGGTGAACCGCTGACGCTGCACACCCATTTGGTCGTACGCGAAGACGCGCAGTTACTCTATGGCTTCGCCAGCAAGCGTGAGCGAGACTTTTTTCGTGAGTTGATCCGTCTCAATGGTGTGGGGCCGAAACTGGCGCTGGCCTTGATGTCGAGCCTGGAAGTCGATGAACTGGTACGTTGCGTGCAATCCCAGGACACCTCGGCGCTGACCAAGGTGCCGGGCGTGGGCAAGAAGACGGCCGAGCGTCTGCTGGTGGAACTCAAGGATCGCTTCAAAGCCTGGGAAACCGTACCGGCGATGTTCGCGTTGGTGCCAAACCAGCCCGGTGGGCCAGATGCGCCGCATCCGGTCGCGACCGCCGAAAATGACGCGGTCAGCGCGCTGATCTCCCTGGGCTACAAACCGCAGGAGGCCAGCAAGGCTATTTCCGCGATCAAGGAGAAAGGTTTGAGCAGTGAAGACATGATTCGTCGTGCCCTGAAGGGAATGATCTAAGTGATTGAAGCTGATCGTCTGATAGCCGCCACGCCTGGCCCTCGCGACCGCGAGGAAGTCCAGGACCGGGCGATTCGTCCTGTCAGTCTGGCCGAATACATTGGTCAGCCGACCGTTCGCGAGCAAATGGAGCTGTTCATCCAGGCTGCCCGTGGACGTAACGAATCCCTGGACCACACGCTGATCTTCGGCCCGCCTGGCCTGGGTAAAACCACCTTGGCCAACATCATCGCCCAAGAGATGGGCGTGTCGATCAAAAGCACCTCCGGCCCGGTCCTCGAGCGTCCCGGTGACCTGGCCGCGCTGCTGACCAACCTTGAACCTCACGACGTGCTGTTCATTGACGAAATCCATCGGTTGTCGCCGATTGTCGAAGAAGTGCTGTACCCGGCCATGGAAGATTTCCAGCTCGACATCATGATTGGCGAAGGGCCGGCTGCGCGTTCGATCAAACTGGATTTGCCACCGTTCACGCTGGTGGGGGCGACGACTCGCGCCGGCATGCTGACCAATCCGTTGCGTGACCGTTTCGGCATCGTCCAGCGCCTCGAGTTCTACAGCACGGCTGATCTGGCGACGATTGTCAGCCGCTCGGCGAACATCCTCGGTTTGCCGCTGGATCCGGAAGGCGCCTTCGAAATCGCGCGCCGTGCCCGTGGTACGCCGCGGATTGCCAACCGTTTGTTACGTCGGGTGCGCGATTTCGCTGAAGTTCGCGCCAAGGGCCACATCACTAAACCGATTGCCGACCTTGCCTTGAATCTTCTGGATGTCGATGAGCGTGGCTTCGACCACCAGGATCGACGTTTGCTGTTGACCATGATCGAGAAGTTCGACGGTGGACCGGTCGGCGTCGACAGTCTGGCTGCCGCGATCAGCGAAGAGCGCCACACCATTGAAGACGTGCTGGAGCCGTACCTGATCCAGCAGGGCTACATCATGCGCACACCGCGGGGGCGGGTGGTCACTCGGCATGCCTATCTGCATTTCGGTTTAAATATTCCGTCACGATTGGGCGAGATGCCCGTGGTAGACGAGTTCCTCGATGCCGTGGACGATTAATTAACATTTGCGGGCAGATTTTTCGGGCATTGTGCTGTCCTAGGACCGTGGTTTTGCCTGAAAGCCGTGAATCAATGAAAAACAGTTGCCTGGCCGGATTGGCAACCTGAGGAGTAAGCACTAGAGTATGCGCGCGCAAAACGGGCTTGAGCCTTTCGCACTTCGTTGTCGCGTTTATTACGAGGACACCGATGCGGGCGGCATCGTGTATTACGTTAATTACCTCAAGTTTATGGAACGGGCTCGAACCGAGCGGCTCCGGGAGCTGGGCTTTGCCCAATCCCAGCTGGCAGGGGAGGACCTGTTGTTTGTCGTGCATTCCAGCGAAGCGCGTTATCACGCGCCGGCGCGACTGGACGACGAACTCCTGGTAAGCGCTGAAGTAATCGAATTGAACCGTGTCAGCCTGCGCTTCAAACAGCAGGTCAGGCGAGCCACGGATAATGCGCTGCTCTGCGAAGGGCAGTTTTTGGTGGCCTGTGTGCGCACTGAAAGTTTAAAACCCCGGGCCATTCCCGAAGCTCTACGTGCGGCCTTTGCCGACGTGAGCGGCGCGGGTACACACTCAAAGCAGGAGATAAAGCGTGGAAGCTAACGTCGTCGACCATTCCTCCATGTGGAGCCTGGTCAGCAATGCCAGTATCGTGGTGCAACTGGTAATGCTGATCCTGGTAGCCGCATCGGTGACCTCATGGATCATGATCTTTCAGCGCAGCAACTTGCTGCGCGCCGGTCGACGTGCCCTGGAGAGCTTTGAAGAGCGCTTCTGGTCGGGCATCGACCTGTCCAAACTCTACCGTCAGGCCGGCAGCAATCCTGATCCGGATTCGGGCGTAGAGCAGATCTTCCGTGCCGGTTTCAAGGAATTCTCCCGTCTGCGCCAGCAGCCAGGCGTTGACCCGGAAGCGGTCATGGAAGGTGTTGCCCGTGCCATGCGCGTAGCCATTTCCCGCGAAGAAGAAAAGCTCGAGCAAAGCCTGCCGTTCCTCGCCACTGTCGGCTCCGTCAGCCCGTACATCGGTCTGTTCGGTACGGTCTGGGGCATCATGAACTCCTTCCGTGGTCTGGCGACTGCCCAGCAAGCGACCCTGGCCACTGTGGCTCCAGGTATTGCCGAGGCACTGATTGCCACCGCGATCGGTCTGTTCGCAGCCATCCCGGCCGTTATCGCCTACAACCGTTTTGCCGCTCGCAGCGAAACGCTGATCAGCCGTTACTACACCTTCGCCGATGAATTCCAGGCGATCCTGCACCGCAAAGTGCACACCAGCGAAGAATAAGCAGGTAATTTCCAATGGCTTTAATCGCTCGAGCTCGCAAAAAGCGCAAGCCGGTCGCCGAGATGAACGTGGTCCCTTACATCGACGTGATGCTGGTACTGCTGGTCATCTTCATGGTGACCGCGCCGATGCTCAATCAGGGCGTGAAAGTTGATCTGCCCAAGGTTTCCAGCGAAGCCTTGCCGCAGGACAACAACACCCAGGTCCTGACCATTTCGATCAAGGCTGACAAGACCTACTACTGGAACCTTGGCAGCGAAGTCGACACGCAAAAGCAGCAGGACAAGGCAATGACCTTGCCGCAAATGACTGACGCCGTGACCAAGATCATTCGCGCCGGTACTGAAGGCGGCAAGCGTACCCAAGTGTTCATCCGCGGCGACAAGACCGTTGATTACGGTTCCGTCATGGGCGCGATGGGCGGGTTGCAGAAAGCCGGAGTCGGTAACGTTGGCTTGATTACCGAGGCGCCCTGATGCAGCAACAGCGAGAGCCAACAGCCTCGGAAAGCTACTTCTGGCCTAGTGTCTGGGCGATTGTCTTGCACGTGCTGGTTTTCGGCATGCTGTTCGTCAGTTTCGCCTTCACACCGGAGCTCCCGCCGGCCAAGCCGATTGTCCAGGCAACCCTGTACCAACTGAAGTCGAAAAGTCAGGCGACCACCCAGACCAATCAGAAGATTGCGGGTGAGGCGAAGAAATCCGCCGCGCGCCAGACCGAAGTCGAGCAGATGGAGCAGAAGTTGATCGAGCAGGAAGCGATCAAAGCCGCGGAACAAAAGAAGGAAGACGCGGCTCAAAAAGCCGAAGAATCCAAGAAGGCCGACGAGACCAAGAAAGCGGAAGAGGCTAAAAAGGCTGATGAAGCCAAAAAAGCCGATGAAGCGAAGAAGACCGCCGAAGCCAAAAAAGCTGAAGAGAAACAATTGGCTGATATAGCCAAGAAGAAGTCTGAAGAAGAAGCCAAGAAAGCGGCTGAAGAAGAGGCCAAGAAAGCGGCCGCGGAAGAAGCCAAGAAGAAGATCGTCGAAGACGCGAAGAAGAAAGCCGCGGAAGACGCCAAGAAGAAATCTGAAGCTGAAGAGGCGAAGAAGAAAGTCGCCGAAGACGCGAAGAAGAAAGCTGCTGCCGATGCTGCGAAAAAGAAATCGCAAGAAGCGGCACGTAAATCCGCCGAAGAGAAAAAGGCTCAGGCCCTGGCAGATTTGCTTTCCGACACGCCAGAGCGTCAGCAGGCCTTGGCGGATGAGCAGGGTGACGAAGTCGCCGGCAGTTTCGATGACCTGATTCGTGTGCGTGCAGCAGAAGGCTGGACTCGTCCTCCTTCGGCGCGCAAAGGCATGACGGTCGTGTTGCAAATCGGCATGTTGCCGGACGGTACGGTGACTTCGGTCAGCGTATCCAAGTCCAGCGGCGATGGTCCTTTTGACGCTTCGGCTGTAGCGGCGGTCAAGAATATTGGACGTTTGACAGAAATGCAGGGAATGAAGTCGAGTGATTTCGCTCCATATCGTTCATTCAAGATGACATTCACACCTGAGGACTTAGCCCAGTGAGAAACCTTCTCCGAGGAATGCTGGTCGCTATCTGCTGCATGGCAGGGATGGCGATGGCAGATGAGAAAAACATTCTGGTCACCAGCGGCAGCGATCGGGCTACCCCGATCGCCGTTGTACCGTTCGGTAACCAGGGCGGTAGCGTGCTGCCGGACGACATGGCTGAAATTATCGGTAACGACCTGCGCAACTCGGGTTACTACTCGCCGATTCCAAAGCAGAATATGATCAGCCAGCCGAGCCAGGCCAGCGAAATCATCTACCGTGATTTCAAGGCGCTGGGCGCTCAGTACGTCATGGTCGGCAGCATTGCTCCGGCGGGCGGTCGCCTGCAGGTTCAATACGCTTTGTTCAACGTCGCTACCGAACAGCAAGTGCTGACCGGCAGCGTGTCGGGCAGCGTTGATCAACTACGCGACATGTCGCACTACATTGCGGACCAGTCGTTCGAAAAACTCACCGGCATCAAAGGTGCGTTTTCGACTCGTCTGCTGTACGTGACTGCAGAGCGTTTCTCCGAGAAGAACACGCGCTACACACTGCAACGTTCGGATTATGACGGTGCCCGCGCCGTGACCCTGCTGCAATCGCGCGAGCCGATCCTGTCGCCGCGTTTCGCACCGGATGGCAAGCGCATCGCTTATGTGTCGTTCGAGCAGAAGCGTCCGCGTATTTTCATGCAGAACATCGACACCGGTCGCCGTGAGCAGATCACCAACTTCGAAGGCCTGAACGGTGCACCAGCCTGGTCGCCGGATGGCAATCGCCTGGCGTTCGTGCTGTCGAAAGACGGTAACCCGGACATTTATGTGATGAACCTGGGTTCGCGTCAGATCACTCGCGTCACCAACGGTCCCGGCATCAACACCGAACCGTTCTGGGGTAAGGATGGTTCGACCCTCTACTTCACTTCAGACCGTGGCGGCAAACCACAGATCTACAAATCCAGCGTTAGCGGCGGCGGTGCCGAGCGTGTGACCTTTATCGGTAACTACAACGCCAACCCGAAGCTTTCGGCTGATGAAAAGACCCTGGTGATGATCCATCGCCAGGATGGTTTCACTAATTTCAAGGTGGCGGCCCAGGATTTGCAGCGCGGCAGCGTAAAAATCCTCACTGATAGCACTCTGGACGAGTCGCCTACTGTTGCGCCCAACGGCACCATGGTAATCTACGCCACCCGCCAGCAGGGCCGGGGAGTCTTGATGCTCGTGTCCATTAATGGGCGCGTAAGGCTCCCGCTTCCTACCGCACAAGGCGAAGTCAGAGAACCTTCCTGGTCCCCTTACCTGAACTGACGCGGCGCTACACGTTTTACTTAACACACTGGGGTTCATTAGGAGTTTCACGATGGAAATGCTGAAGTTTGGTAAATTTGCTGCGCTGGCTCTGGCCATGGCTGTAGCTGTAGGTTGCTCGTCCAAAGGCGGCGACAACGCCGGTGAAGGCGCTGTTGATCCAAACGCTGGTTACGGCGCTAACACTGGTGCCGTTGATGGCTCCCTGAGCGAAGAAGCTGCTCTGCGCGCAATCACCACCTTCTACTTCGAATACGACAGCTCGGACCTGAAGCCAGAAGCCATGCGCGCTCTGGACGTTCACGCCAAAGACCTGAAAGCAAACGGCGCTCGCGTTGTTCTGGAAGGCAACACCGACGAACGTGGTACTCGTGAGTACAACATGGCACTGGGCGAGCGTCGTGCGAAAGCCGTTCAACGCTACCTGGTACTGCAAGGTGTTTCCCCAGCTCAGCTGGAACTGGTTTCCTACGGCGAAGAGCGTCCAGTTGCTACCGGCAACGACGAGCAGTCCTGGGCTCAAAACCGTCGCGTCGAACTGCGTAAGTAATTCGTCATGCGAACGTGCCGTCGTGCTGTAACTGTTTTGGCTCTCAGCCTTGCACCGCTTGCGGTGTGGGCTGCGGTTCCTGTGGTCGAGGACAACTCCGGCTATAACAATAGCGGGAGTAGTTATCCGCCTGCGGGTTACGGTACGAACGGCGCCTATGCCGGGGGAGGGGTTTCGGCTCCTGTCTCGGCACAGGGCGAGCTGTTCAACCAACTGCAATCGATGCAGGAGCAGATCTCGCGCCAACAAGGCGTCATCGAAGTTCTGCAAAATGATGTAGCGCGCATGAAGCAGGAAAACCTGGAGCGATATCAGGATCTTGATCGGCGCATAGGAACCGGCGTTGCACCAGCCGCAACTCCTGAGAATTCTTCCTCCGGTGGCAATTTGAACGCCCCCGGTGCAGCAGCGGGCGCAGGTGCTGGGGCGGCAGCCACTCAAGCTCCTGCCGCGGGTAGCGAGCCGGCGGATCCGGCGAAGGAAAAACTGTATTACGATGCAGCCTTCGACCTGATCAAGGCCAAGGATTTCGACAAGGCCAGCCAGGCTTTTGCCGCTTTCCTGCGCAAATACCCGAACAGCCAGTACGCGGGTAACGCCCAGTACTGGTTGGGCGAAGTGAACCTGGCCAAAGGCGATCTGCAAGGTGCAGGTCAAGCATTTGCCAAGGTGTCGCAGTTGTACCCCAAGCACAACAAAGTGCCTGACTCGCTGTACAAGCTGGCTGATGTAGAACGCCGCCTCGGTCATCCCGACAAGGTCAAAGGCATTCTGCAGCAGGTTGTGTCCCAATATCCGGGCACTTCCGCCGCTCAGTTGGCCCAGCGCGATCTGCAGCGCATGTAAGCCTGCCAGACCCGTTTCAAAGAAACCCGCGCTTGTCGCGGGTTTTTTCGTTAGAATTCACGCCCTTTTTATGAAACACGCTTTTTGGGATCTGCGCATTGGCGGGGTTCCTTGAAGTGCCTGACGGAGGCGGACAGCCTGTTTAGCTGTTACGCCCGTGGCGACTATGCAAGACACATTGAGAATCACCGAAGTTTTCTACTCGTTGCAGGGTGAAACGCGGACTGCCGGGCTGCCCACTGTTTTTGTGCGCCTGACCGGTTGCCCGTTGCGTTGCCAATACTGCGACAGCGCCTATGCGTTCTCTGGCGGCACTGTCCGTACGCTCGACGATATCCTCGAGCAAGTGGCCGGTTTCCGCCCGCGTTATGTGTGTGTCACCGGCGGCGAGCCGCTGGCGCAACCTAATGCCATCCCATTGCTCAAGCAGTTGTGCGACGCCGGTTACGAAGTGTCACTGGAAACCAGTGGTGCACTTGATATCTCGGCGGTAGATTCCCGGGTCAGTCGCGTTGTCGACCTGAAAACCCCGGGTTCGAAGGAAGCGCATCGCAACCGCTACGAGAACATCGAGCTGCTCACGCCCAACGATCAGGTGAAATTTGTCATCTGTTCGCGGGAAGACTACGACTGGGCTGTGTCGAAGCTGATTCAGTACGGTCTGGACCAGCGTGCCGGCGAAGTGCTGTTCTCGCCAAGCCACCATGACCTGAATGCTCGGGACCTGGCGGATTGGGTGGTGGCGGACAACCTGCCAGTGCGTCTGCAACTGCAGCTGCATAAATATCTTTGGAATGACGAGCCGGGGCGCTGATATGACAGAACAACTGAACACTGCTGAAAAACGTGCGGTCATCTTGCTGTCCGGTGGTCTCGACTCGGCGACCGTCGTGGCCATGGCCCGTGCTGAAGGCTACAGCTGCTACACCATGAGTTTCGACTACGGTCAGCGGTCACATGCCGAATTGCATGCCGCTGAGCGTGTTGCCCGGGATCTGGGTGTGGTCGAACACAAGGTGATCGGTCTGAACCTTAACGGCATCGGTGGCTCGGCACTGACCGACACCAGCATCGACGTGCCGGAGGAAACTGGCGAGGGCATTCCGGTGACTTACGTGCCGGCGCGCAACACGGTGTTCCTGTCCTTGGCGCTGGGTTGGGCTGAAGTGCTGGGCGCACGTGACATCTTCATCGGCGTGAACGCCGTCGATTACTCCGGTTACCCGGATTGCCGTCCCGAGTTCATCGAGTCCTTCGAGCGCATGGCCAATCTGGCGACCAAGGCCGGTGTAGAAGGCAATGGTTTCCGTATCCAGGCGCCGCTGCAAAACCTCAGCAAGGCGCAGATCGTCCAGGCGGGCGTGAAGCTGGGCGTCAATTACGGGCTGACCGTTTCCTGCTATCAAGCCGACGATCATGGCCGCGCATGCGGCAAATGCGACAGCTGCAGACTGCGTGCTGAAGGCTTCGCAGCGGCCGGAATCAGCGACCCAACACCTTATTTCTGATTTATTTCAAATAAGGTGTTGAATAACCGTTAAAAATCAGTATTATACGCGCCACCACACAGCGGGTCGTTAGCTCAGTTGGTAGAGCAGTTGGCTTTTAACCAATTGGTCGTAGGTTCGAATCCCACACGACCCACCATTTTTGTAGCAGTTTTAAAAGTCTGGAAGGCCCACGCAAGTGAGGATTTCCGGATTTTTTTTTGCCCGCGATTTAAGGTCGACCCCGTTCGGGGCTGCACTGCGTGACACAGGTCAGAATCATCTTTTGCATCCACGGGATATTCTGTAGCCTTGCGCAGCTTCAACGTGCCTGATGAATACCCACTTTCCCGGCGGTACCCTGAAGGGTCCGGAGCCGGGTGTATACTCGACTTTCGCGCGAATGCGCCTGCAGGTCTTGCGAACATGACGCAGATTTCCGAACGCCTTCTGGTTCAAGCCCACCTCGACGCCAAGCAGCCCAAACCGCTGACAGTCGAGGAGGAGGCCTATTACCGTGCAGCCATCGCCGCCGAGCTCAAGGCTCAGGACGCGGTGCTGGTTGCCCACTTTTATTGTGATCCGGTCATTCAAGCCCTGGCTGAAGAAACCGGTGGCTGTGTCTCCGACTCGCTGGAGATGGCCCGCTTCGGCAATGCTCACCCGGCCAAGACCGTGGTGGTCGCCGGCGTGAAATTCATGGGCGAAACCGCCAAAATCCTCAACCCTGAAAAACGCGTGCTGATGCCGACCCTGGAAGCGACCTGCTCGCTGGACCTGGGTTGCCCGGTAGACGAGTTTTCGGCGTTCTGCGATCAGCACCCGGAACGAACCGTCGTGGTGTATGCCAATACTTCGGCGGCAGTCAAAGCCCGGGCGGACTGGGTCGTGACTTCAAGTTGTGCGCTGGAAATCGTCGAAAGCCTGATGGATAACGGCGAGACGATCATCTGGGGCCCGGACAAGCATTTGGGCACCTACATCCAGCGCAAGACCGGCGCGGACATGCTGCTGTGGGACGGTGCCTGCATCGTTCACGAAGAGTTCAAGTCCAAGCAGCTCGAAGACATGAAGGCGCTTTATCCGGATGCGGCGATTCTGGTGCATCCGGAATCGCCGACTTCGGTGATCGAACTGGCGGACGCCGTCGGTTCCACCAGTCAATTGATCGCGGCAGCGCAGAGCCTGCCGAACAAGACGCTGATCGTCGCCACCGACCGCGGCATCTTCTACAAGATGCAGCAGTTGTGCCCGGACAAGGTGTTCATCGAGGCGCCAACGGCGGGTAACGGCGCGGCGTGCCGCAGTTGCGCACATTGCCCGTGGATGGCGATGAATACGCTTGAGCGCGTGCTGAAGAGCTTGAAAGAAGGGACGAACGAGATCTTTGTTGATCCGGCACTGATCCCGCAGGCCATTCGGCCGTTGAAGCGGATGCTCGACTTCACCCAGGCGGCACGGATGAAGCTGGCCGGGAACGCCTGAGATTTATCAGGCAAGTCGCAAAAACTGTGGGAGCGGGCTTGCTCGCGAAAGCGGTGTGTCAGGCAGCATAGATGCAGTCTGACACACCCCTTTCGCGAGCAAGCCCGCTCCCACATTGATTTTCGCGTTCCGGGATTACTTGGTTTTCTTTGGAATGCGAACAAGCTGGGTATTGGAATACATGTCATGCCAGCTGCGCTTCTGTTTATCGAACAGCGACCAGATGAAACCAAGGCCCACACACAGCAACGAAGCGATCGACACCACAAAGCGCAGCAGCGCCTGCCACAGGCTGATGGACGAGCCGTCGGCGTTCTGCACACGGATGCACCACACTTGCATGCCCAGGGTCTGACCGGACCAGGTCCAGAACTTGGCAAAGAAGCCGAACAGCACGAACAACAACACCGTCGACAGCAACGGATCACCGTCCAGCGCACCGGCTTCGGTCAGGGTGCGCATTTTGTCTTCGCCGATGATCGCCATCTGGATCATCTTGTAAACGCCGCTGGTGACGATCAGCAGGGCGGTGCACAACAGGAAGTCATAGAACATCGCTGCCAGGCGACGACCGAGGGTCGCGGCGGGAAAGTCGCCCTGAGGTTTGAGCAGGTGTTTCGACATGGCAGGGCTCTCGACGAAAAAAGAAGCCATTTTACGGATTTACGCGCACAAAAAAGCCCCTGATGTCAGCATCAGGGGCTTTTTCGTAACAGAAGGTTAGGCTTCTGCTTGTACTTCGTCAGCCTGCATGCCTTTCTGGCCTTGCACGGCGATAAAGGTCACTTTCTGGCCTTCTTTCAGGCTCTTGAAGCCGTTGCCCTGAATAGCGCGGAAATGCACGAACAGATCCGGACCGCTTTCTGGAGTGATAAAACCAAAACCTTTCTCGTCGTTAAACCACTTGACGGTACCGCTCTGACGTTGGGACATTTCTTATTTCCTTTGACGCAAAAATTAATGACAGTCTCTTTCTCATGAAAGAGTACTGGGGCTGGTTGCAGGAGAGTAAGAAGACGTCGAACGGGATGTAGCTAACTTGTAGGCTACTGCCCAGGTCACGATTCCAAGCGACCCATGCAAACACAGTGAACAAACTCTACGCCAACTACGGGAGAAAAAACAAGCCCTGTGAGAGGCCCGGTTTTGCTCGCGTTGGTGGCATTCTCATGCCAACTAGTGCTGGCTTATGCGATAGAGGTGTTCAATTGTTTTCGATCGTTATAAGCAAAGTTCATAAACGAAGCTTACAGTCAAAGACATGCACTGTTTTATGGCGGTTGCGTTACACATTAGTGCACTGTTAACGCAACCGCGTTACTTATAGAAACAGTCAATCAGCCACGATAGTAGCGTTGTGGAACAAATGGCATTTTGCTTACAAGCATAGGCACCTTTTTCCCACGAACGATCGCGAACACTGGTGTATCGATGGCGATGTAGGCGCTGTCGAGGTAACCCATGGCCAAAGGGCCGCCCAGGGTCGGGCCGAACCCGCCGCTGCACACGGTGCCGATGATGTCGCCCGCTTCATTGACGATTTCTGCACCCTCGCGCACGGGGGTGCGCTCCTGCGGCAACAGGCCTACGCGCTTGCGGCTGACACCGGCTTGCTGTTGAGCGAACACAGTCTCTGCGCCAGGGAAGCCGCCAGCCCGTGCGCCATCAGCGCGACGTGGCTTGGAGATGGCCCACAGCAGGCTCGCTTCGATCGGGGTGGTCTCGGTGTTCATGTCGTGACCGTAGAGGCACAAACCGGCTTCCAGGCGCAGCGAGTCGCGAGCGCCAAGGCCAATGGCCGCGACTTCCGGTTCGGCCAGCAGGGCACGAGCCAGGGCTTCGGCGTTGGCGGCCGGCACGGAGATTTCGAAACCGTCTTCACCGGTGTAGCCGGAGCGGCTGACAAAGCAGTCCACACCCAGCAGTTTCACCCGGGCGAACTGCATGAAAGTCATCTTCGCCACTTCAGGCGCCAGGCGTGCGAGCACGGTGACTGCCGCCGGACCTTGCAACGCCAGCAGCGCGCGCTCTTCAAACAGCGGCTCGATGGTGCACTGATCACCGATGTGCTGACGCAGATGGGCCAGGTCCTGATCCTTGCAGGCCGCGTTGACCACCAGGAACAATTCGTCGTTGCCGAGGTTGGCGACCATCAGGTCGTCGAGGATGCCGCCGGTCTCGTTGGTGAACATGGCGTAGCGTTGCATGCCCACCGGCAGGTCGATGATGTCCACCGGTACCAGGGTTTCCAGGGCCTTGGCGGCATTGGCGCCGGTCAGGCGGATCTGGCCCATGTGCGAAACGTCGAACAGCCCGGCCTGATCACGGGTGTGTTGGTGCTCTTTCATTACGCCCAGCGGGTATTGCACCGGCATGTCGTAGCCGGCAAACGGCACCATGCGGGCGCCGAGTTCGATGTGCAGTGCGTGCAACGGGGTTTTCAACAGTTGTTCGGTGGACATATCCAGCTCCTGAAAAAGTGTGCAGATGCAATGAGCGTGCATCAGCACTCGATAATGTTGACCGCCAAACCGCCACGGGCGGTTTCCTTGTATTTACTTTTCATGTCGGCGCCAGTCTGGCGCATGGTGCGGATGACCTTGTCGAGGGAGACGAAGTGTTGACCGTCGCCGCGCAGGGCCATGCGCACCGCATTGATGGCTTTCACCGAACCCATGGCGTTGCGTTCGATGCAGGGCACCTGCACCAGCCCGCCGATCGGGTCGCAGGTCAGACCGAGGTTGTGTTCCATGCCGATTTCGGCGGCGTTCTCCACTTGCTGCACAGTGCCGCCCAGTACTTCGCAGAGGGCACCTGCCGCCATCGAGCAGGCCACGCCGACCTCACCCTGACAGCCGACTTCGGCGCCGGAGATCGAGGCGTTCTCTTTGTAGAGAATGCCGATGGCGGCGGCCGTCAGCAGAAAACGTACGACACCGTCTTCGTTGGCGCCGGGGATGAAGCGCATGTAGTAATGCAAAACCGCCGGGACGATGCCCGCTGCACCATTGGTGGGCGCGGTAACCACGCGTCCGCCGTTAGCGTTTTCCTCGTTGACCGCCAAGGCGTACAGGTTGACCCAGTCCAGCACCGACAGCGGATCGCGCAACGACGATTCCGGGTTCTTGCACAGTTGCCGATGCAGCGCTGCCGCCCGGCGTTTGACCTTCAAGCCGCCCGGCAGGATGCCTTCGTTCCTGCAACCGGCGTCGACGCAATCCTGCATCACTTGCCAGATTTTCAGCAGACCGGCGCGGGTTTCCGCTTCCGGGCGCCAGGCACTTTCGTTGGTCAGCATCACCTGGCTGATCGACAAGCCATAAGTGGTGCAATGACCGAGCAGGTCCTTGGCGCTTTTGAACGGGAAGGTCAGTGGCGTGGCGTCCTCGACGATGCGATCGGCGCCGGCGGCGTCTTCATCGACCACGAAACCGCCGCCGACCGAGTAGTACTCGCGGCTGCGGATCTGCAGACCTGCGGCGTCGAATGCGCGAAAGATCATGCCGTTGGGGTGATAGGCCAACGGTTTGCGGATCATTGCCAGGTGTTCTTTTTCGTTGAACGCAATGCTGTGTTCGCCGAGCAGGTTCAAGCGACCGTTGCCGCGGATGTCTTGCAGGCGGGCAGCGACGGTTTCGGTATTCACAGTGTCCGGGTGTTCGCCTTCCAGGCCGAGCAACACAGCCTTGTCGCTGCCGTGTCCTTTGCCGGTGGCGCCGAGTGAGCCGTAGAGCTCGACTTTGACGCAGGTGGTGGCGGCCAGCAGCCCTTCACGGCGCAAACCTTCGGCGAAGCGCGCAGCGGCGCGCATCGGGCCGACGGTGTGGGAGCTGGAGGGGCCGATGCCAATCTTGAACAGGTCGAACACGCTTAACGACATGGTTGTTCTCCGGTTTCTTGTTATAGGAATTGGCGAGAATCTTGTGACTGAATGCGGTCCTGTAGGAGCTGGCTTGCTAGCGATGGCATCAACGCGGTGCATCATTTCGACCGAGGTGATGCCATCGCTAGCAAGCCAGCTCCTACAGGGGTTTGTGGCATTTTGCTAAATGGGGGCGAGCGAACCCGCCCCTCATTGGTTTAAGCGTAGCTTTCGATCGACGGGCAGGCGCAAACCAGGTTGCGATCGCCGAAGACGTTGTCGACGCGACCGACCGGTGGCCAGTACTTGCCTTCGATCAGCGACGCGACCGGATACACCGCTTGCTCGCGGCTGTACGGATGCGTCCACTCGCCAACGATTTCCGCCGCGGTGTGCGGAGCGTTTTTCAGTGGGTTGTCATCCTTGTCCAGGGTGCCGTTTTCCACTGCGCGGATTTCTTCGCGGATGCGGATCATGGCGTCGCAGAAGCGGTCCAGTTCTTCCTTGGATTCGCTTTCGGTCGGCTCGATCATCAAGGTGCCAGCCACCGGGAACGACATGGTCGGGGCGTGGAAGCCGAAGTCGATCAGGCGCTTGGCGACGTCATCGACGCTGATGCCGCTGCTGTCTTTCAATGGACGCAGGTCGAGGATGCATTCGTGCGCCACCAGGCCGTTGCTGCCGGTGTAGAGGACTGGATAGTGCTCTTCGAGGCGACGGGAAATGTAGTTGGCATTGAGGATCGCCAGTTGCGAAGCGCGCTTGAGACCCGCGCCACCCATCATCCGAATGTACATCCAGGTGATCGGCAAAATGCTCGCGCTGCCGAACGGTGCCGCGCAGACGGCGCCTTCCTTGCGTTCCATCTGGGCGTGGCCCGGCAGGAATGGCGTCAGGTGCGACTTGACGCCAATCGGGCCGACGCCCGGGCCGCCACCGCCGTGCGGGATGCAGAAGGTTTTGTGCAGGTTCAGGTGGGACACGTCGCCGCCGAACTTGCCCGGCGCGCAGAGGCCGACCATCGCGTTCATGTTGGCGCCGTCGATGTACACCTGGCCGCCGTTGTCATGAACGATGCCGCAGATTTCGCGGATGCCTTCTTCGAACACTCCGTGGGTCGATGGGTAAGTGATCATCAGTGCAGCGAGGTGTTCGCGGTGCTCGATGGCCTTGGCGCGCAGGTCTTCGATGTCGACGTTGCCACGGGCATCGCATGCGGTCACGACCACACGCATGCCTGCCATGTTGGCGGTAGCGGGGTTGGTGCCGTGGGCGGAGGACGGGATCAGGCAGATGTCGCGACGGTCTTCGCCACGGCTCTGGTGATAGGCGCGGATCGCCAGCAGACCAGCGTATTCACCTTGCGAACCGGCGTTCGGTTGCAACGAGATCGAGTCGTAACCGGTGGCGGCGCAGAGCATCGCTTCCAGTTCATCGGTCAGTTGCTGATAACCGGCGCTTTGTTCGGCCGGGGCGAACGGGTGCAGGGCACCGAATTCGGCCCAGGTCACCGGGATCATTTCGCTGGCGGCGTTGAGTTTCATGGTGCACGAACCCAGCGGGATCATGGTGCGATCCAGGGCCAGGTCCTTGTCGGCGAGCTTGCGCAGGTAGCGCATCAGCTCGGTTTCCGAGTGATAACGGTTGAACACCGGATGGCTGAGGATCGGCGATTGGCGAACCAGAGCGGCCGGGATGGTGCTGACCACTGCAGCGGCGAGGGCGGTGAAGTCCGGCAGTGCCTTGCCGTCGGCGAGCAGAGCCCACAGCGTTTCAACGTCGGCTTGCGAAGTGGTCTCGTCGAGGGACAGGCCCAGACGCTCGCCATCAACGACGCGCAGGTTGATTTTCTGTGCGTGCGCTTTGTCGTGCAGTTTGGCGGTGTTTGCACCGGTTTTCAGAGTCAGGGTGTCGAAAAAGCTGGTTTGCTCGACGGTCAGGCCCAGCGCGCTCAAGCCTTTGGCGAGGATCGCGGTCAGGTGATGAATGCGGTTGGCGATCTGCGTCAGGCCTTTCGGGCCGTGATACACGGCGTACATGCTGGCGATGTTGGCCAACAGAACCTGCGCGGTGCAGATGTTGCTGGTGGCCTTCTCGCGGCGGATATGTTGCTCGCGGGTCTGCATGGCCAGGCGCAGGGCCGGCTTGCCGAAACGGTCCACGGAGACGCCGACCAGACGGCCCGGCATGTCGCGCTTGAACGCATCTTTGGTAGAGAAGTACGCCGCGTGCGGGCCACCGAAGCCCAGCGGAACGCCGAAGCGTTGGGCGCTGCCGATGGCCACGTCAGCGCCGAATTCGCCCGGCGGGGTCAACACGGTCAGGGCCAGCAGGTCAGCGGCAACCGCCACCAGTGCGTTGGCGGCATGGAAGCGTTCGGTCAGTTCGCGGTAGTCGAACAGGTCACCGTTGCTTGCCGGGTATTGCAGCAGGGCGCCGAAGAACGGCGTCACGTCAGTCAGTTCAAGCTCGTCACCGACGACGACGTCGATGCCCAACGGCTCGGCACGGGTGCGCAGTACGTCGAGGGTTTGCGGGTGGCAATGAACCGATGCAAAGAATGCGTGGCTGCCCTTGTTCTTGCTCAGGCGTTTGCAGAAGGTCATGGCTTCGGCAGCGGCGGTGGCTTCGTCCAGCAGCGAGGCGTTGGCGATCGGCAGGCCGGTCAGGTCGCTGATCAGGGTCTGGAAGTTCAGCAGCGCTTCGAGACGACCCTGGGAAATTTCTGGTTGATACGGGGTGTACGCGGTGTACCAGGCCGGGTTTTCCAGCAGGTTGCGCAGGATCGGCGACGGCGTGTGAGTGCCGTAGTAGCCTTGGCCGATGTAAGTCTTGAACAGTTGGTTC
Source organism: Pseudomonas migulae NBRC 103157 (assembly GCF_002091715.1). Lineage (GTDB taxonomy): Bacteria > Pseudomonadota > Gammaproteobacteria > Pseudomonadales > Pseudomonadaceae > Aquipseudomonas > Aquipseudomonas migulae_A. Next base: position 111,811 of record NZ_BDAG01000007.1, read on the forward strand.
TTGGCGGCGATGTCTTTGATCAACGCCAGGGCGTCGGCTTCGCTCAGGCCGTCGTCCATGCCGAGGACGCTGGTGCCTTTGATGCTTTCCGGAATGACGCTGGCGCTCAGGGCTTCCAGCGAATCGAAACCGAGGCTGTTGAGCATCGCTTGCTCATCGCCGGAGCGCGGGCCGATGTGGCGCGCGATGAATTCGTTGGCGGTCGTAAGGTTTACTTGAGTCATGTCAGCGCTCCTCAGGCTTCGGCGTTGGCTTTGATCAGACGGTCGTAGGCGTCCTGATCCAGCAGTTTGGCGACAGCCGAAGCGTCGGCAGGCTGGAAGCGGAAGAACCAGCCTTCGCCCAGCGGATCTTCGTTGACCAGTTCCGGGCTGCTGTCCAGCGCCGGGTTCACTTCCAGCACTTCACCGTCCAGTGGCATGTACACGCCGCTCGCGGCTTTTACCGATTCCACGGTGGCGGCTTCTGCGCCTTTGTCGTAGGACTGCAGCTCAGGCAGTTGTACGAAAACCACATCGCCCAGGGCGTTCTGCGCGAAAGCGGTGATGCCGACAGTAACAGTGCCGTCAGCTTCGGTGCGCAGCCATTCGTGATCTTCAGTAAAACGCAATTCGCTCATGGAAACTCCTAAGGGGGGCCAGACTCGTCTGGTGGACGCGATTGAATGCTTGGGCAAAAGCCCTTCTTTATAAGTGGCTACTAAGCAAGATCGCGGCCAACGTTAATAACTCCTTATAAATCAGTGTCTTATTGTTTTTTGGAGAACGAGCGAACTGAGCGCCTGTAGCGAAATCGCTACAGGCTGAGGCGAAGAAAAAAGCGTAATGGGATCAAAGCCTTGCACAGCGGTGATTAGGAGAGGGTGTATCGATATCGTTCCGCTGTAGCGCTTTCAGTACAGGTGGAGGTCGCTTTCAGATGCTGTTACCCGAGGCGCCACCACCTGTAGGCGCTGGCTTGCTGGCGATGGCGTCTGCGAAATCGCCATCGCCAGCAAGCCGGCTCCTACAGGTCGAGGTTTAGCAAGGGTCAGGGCTTGTTTGGAATCCCGTACTTGCGCAACCGATGAGCAATCGCCGTGTGGGAGGTTTGCAGGCGGCTGGCCAGTTGCCGGGTCGAGGGATAGCTGACGTAGAGTTTTTCCAGCAGGGTTTTTTCGAACTCTTCCATCGCCTGTTCCAGGCTGTCGACTTCGTTGTCGCTCTGGCGTGCCACGGAGGTGCCAGCGATGTCGAGGTCGCCGATGTCCACCAGGCTGCTTTCGCAAATCGCGGCGGCGCGGAAGATCACGTTCTGCAGTTGCCGCACGTTGCCAGGCCAACGGTTGCCCAGCAGCGCAGGATAAGTGCCCGGTGCCAGGCGACACACTGGTCGCTGAATCTGCGCGCAAGCCTGCTGCATGAAATAGCGGGCCAGCAGCAAAATGTCCTGGCCACGTTCGCGCAGCGGCGGAACTTCGACGTTCAGGACGTTGAGGCGGTAAAAAAGGTCCTCACGGAACGTGCCCTCGCTGACCATTTTTTCCAGGTCGCGGTGCGTGGCGCTAAGGATACGCACGTTGACCTTCACCTCGCGGTCGCCGCCTACCCGGCGGAAGCTGCCATCGTTCAAAAAACGCAGCAGTTTCGCTTGCAAGTACGGCGACATTTCGCCGATTTCATCGAGAAACACCGTGCCCTGGTTCGCCAGTTCCATCAGCCCCGGTTTACCGCCTCGTTGCGCGCCGGTGAAGGCGCCGGGAGCGTAGCCGAACAGTTCGCTTTCGGCGAGGTTCTCCGGCAATGCCGCGCAGTTCAGCGCCAGGAAGGGTGAACTGTACCGGGCACTGATGGCGTGACAGGCGCGGGCGACGAGTTCTTTGCCGGTGCCGGTTTCGCCTTGGATCAGCAGCGGCGCATCGAGGGCCGCTACACGTTGGGCACGGGCCTTGAGCGTGCGAATCGCCGGAGATTCGCCCAGCAGCGCATCGAACCCTTCGGCATGGTCGTGATGCAGCGCCGAGAGGCGTTCGCCGATGCGGTTCGGTTGATACAGCGTCAGCAGCGCACCGGCGTCGGTGATCGGCGTGGCGTCCAGCAGCAGGGTCTGGCCGTTGACGGTGATCTCGCGCAGCGGCAGGCGAAAGCCTTGTTCCAGCAGGGTGTCGAGCAGGGCGGGATCGGCAAACAGATCCGCCACGCTTTCACCGGCCGGTTCACGCCCGTACAAGGCAACCAATGCCGGGTTGGCCAGCAACACGTTACCGTTGCTGTCCAGGGCCAGTACCGGGTCGGTCATGGCGGCAAGCAAGGCATCGAGCTGCAAGTGCCGACGTTGGCCGGGAAGGATGTCGACCACCGTCATCGCCTGAACGCCACGGACGCTGAGCAACGCATCGTGCAACTCTTCGAGCACTTGCGGGCTGAGGGTCGGGGCGTCGATGTAGACGTTGGGCGGAACCATTTCCACCGCATCCAGATTGAGATTGCGCCCACCGAGCAGGGCCAGGACTTCCTGGGTGATGCCGACGCGGTCGATGAAGCTGACGTGGATACGCATGGGACGATTTTGGTTCTGGAATGCGGGAGGTGGCAAGTATGCCTTGGGGCGGGCGAATGGTGAAATCCGCTGACAAGCGCACCACCTGTAGGAGCCGGCTTGCTGGCGATGGCATCGACTCGGCTTTTCAGATGCACCGCGGTGATGCCATCGCCAGCAAGCCGGCTCCTACAACAGGTGTTGCGGAGAGTGGGTTATTCGAAGTGCTCGAGGTTTACCGGGTCGCCGGACTTCATGTCCAACTGCTTCCGGATGTCTTCAAACATTAAATCGTAATGCTTGTGAACCGAGCCGATCTGGCTGTGTGTCTTAGGGATTCCGTACTTCTCGGCGATTTTCGTCACGTTGTTGGCGAAGTTGTAGGCTTCCTCTTTGCGCAGAAAGAAGGGCTCTTTCACGTCCTTTCCTTGAATACTGCCATGCAGGGTGAACTGAATCCCTTTCTCCCCCGCGGGATTCTTGCTGACTTCATAATCAAGATGAATGTTGTAGTTGACATCATCCGGCGTCAGCGCGTGGCGCTCGATGTGCAAGTGACCGGGCTCGAACTGTGCCATTGCCGTTTCTCCTCACAAATAAGTTATGCCAGGTTTCGCCGTGCTGATGCGTGTGCCGGCCGTGCCCTGGACGATCGCTTCGATGTCCGAGAGTGAACCGATCACTGCAGTTTTTCCAGTATGGCGGGCGAATTCACAGGCTGCCTGAACCTTGGGTCCCATGGAGCCGGCGGCGAAGCCGAGTTTTTCCATTTCGTCCGGGTGCGCCTGGGCGATGGCTTTCTGGGTCGGTTTGCCAAAGTCGATGAAGGCGGCGTTGACGTCGGTGGCAATCACCAGCAAATCACTGTCGAGCTGTTCGGCCAGCAGCGCCGAGCACAGGTCCTTGTCGATCACCGCTTCCACGCCTTGCAGTTTGCCGTGGGCGCCGTACATCGTCGGGATGCCGCCACCGCCGGCGCAGATCACGATGCTGCCTTTTTCAAGCAACCACTTGATCGGACGGATTTCGAAGATGCGTTTCGGTCTCGGGCTGGCCACCACGCGGCGGAACTTGTCGCCGTCCGGGGCAATCGCCCAGCCTTTTTCGGCGGCGAGTTTTTCTGCCTCGGCCTTGGTGTACACCGGGCCGATGGGTTTGCTGGGATGCTGGAAGGCTGGGTCGTTGGCGTCGACTTCGACCTGGGTGAGCAGGGTTGCGAACGGCACTTCGAAGTCCAGCAGGTTGCCCAGTTCCTGTTCGATGATGTAGCCGATCATGCCTTCGGTTTCGGCACCGAGCACGTCCAGCGGGTATGGCGACACCGAGGTGTAGGCCGCCGCTTGCAGCGACAGCAGGCCGACCTGCGGGCCGTTGCCGTGGGCGATGACCAGTTCGTTGCCGGCATGGATCTTGGCGATCTGTTCGGTGGCGATCCGGATATTGGCGCGTTGGTTGTCCGCGGTCATGGGTTCACCACGGCGGAGCAGGGCGTTACCGCCCAGAGCAACGACGATACGCATAATGCAGTCCTTCTGAATGAGGTGACTCGGTCTCCACGTCGAAACCGTATTTCTGTAGGAGCCGGCTTGCTGGCGATGGCATCACCGCGGTGTATTTGACAGACCGAGTCGATGCCATCGCCAGCAAGCCGGCTCCTACAAGGGAACCGGGGCGGGCCGTTAGATATCCGCCAGCGCCGACACCAGAATCGCCTTGATGGTGTGCATGCGGTTTTCCGCCTGCTCGAAGGCGATGTTGGCCGGGGATTCGAAGACCTCTTCAGTCACCTCGACGCCATTGGCCAGGTGCGGATACCGCGCGGCGATGTCCTTGCCTACCTTGGTTTCGCTGTTATGGAACGCCGGCAAACAGTGCATGAACTTCACGCGCGGGTTGCCCGAAGCCTTCATCATTTTCGCGTTGACCTGGTACGGCAGCAGTTGCTCGATGCGTTCGTCCCACGCTTCCACCGGCTCCCCCATCGACACCCAGATGTCGGTGTGGATGAAGTCCACGCCCTTGACCGCTTCTTCCGGGTTTTCGGTGATGGTGATGCGTGCGCCGCTGTCTTCGGCGAAGGCTTTGCACTGGGCGATGAAATCAGCGTGCGGCCACAGCGCTTTCGGCGCGGCGATGCGCACGTCCATGCCCAGTTTGGCGCCGATCATCAGCAGCGAATTGCCCATGTTGTAGCGGGCATCGCCGAGGTAGGCGTAGCTGATGTCATGCAGTGGTTTGTCGCTGTGTTCGCGCATGGTCAGGGTGTCGGCGATCATCTGCGTCGGGTGAAATTCAGCGGTCAGGCCGTTGAACACCGGCACGCCGGCGAACTTGGCCAGTTCTTCGACGATTTCCTGTTCGAAGCCACGGTACTCGATGGCATCGAACATCCGACCCAGCACGCGGGCGGTGTCTTTCATGCTTTCCTTGTGACCAATCTGCGACGACACCGGGTCGATGTAGGTGACGTGGGCGCCCTGGTCATGGGCCGCCACTTCGAAGGCGCAACGGGTGCGGGTCGAGGTTTTTTCGAAGATCAGTGCGATGTTCTTGCCTTGCAGGTGCGGACGCTCGGTGCCGGTGTACTTGGCGCGCTTGAGGTCCCGGGACAGGTCCAGCAGGTAATGCAGCTCGCGAGTGGTGTGGTGCATCAGCGAGAGCAGGCTGCGGTTGCGCATATTGAAAGCCATGATGGATCTCCTTGGGTTTCGGTTATCCGCCTGCTTCACGCGTGATAAGCGTGAAGCAGGACTCAGGAATTAATAGTCGATAGGGTCGCGAATGATCGGGCAGGTCATGCAGTGGCCGCCGCCACGTCCGCGCCCCAGTTCGCCGGCGCTGATGGTGATGACTTCTACACCGGCCTTGCGCAGCAGGGTGTTGGTGTAGGTGTTGCGGTCATAACCGATCACCACGCCCGGCTCCACGGCCACCACGTTGTTGCCGTCGTCCCACTGTTCGCGTTCGGCGGCGAAGCTGTTGCCGCCGGTTTCCACCACGCGCAATGCTTTGAGGTTGAGGGCCTTGGCCACGGCGTCGAGGAAGTTGGTTTCCTCACGGCGGATGTCGATGCCGCCCGGTTTGCTTTCGTCTGGGCGCAGGGTGAAGGCGACGATCTGGTTTACGACTTCAGGGAAGATCGTCACCAGGTCGCGATCGCAGAAGCTGAACACCGTGTCCAGGTGCATTGCTGCGCGGGACTTCGGCAGGCCGGCGACGATGACTTTTTCGACGGCTTTGTTCTTGAACAGGTTCACCGCCAGTTGGCCGATGGCCTGGCGAGACGAGCGTTCGCCCATGCCGATCAATACCACCCCGTTGCCGATCGGCATCACGTCGCCGCCTTCAAGGGTGGCACTGCCGTGATCCTGATCCGGATCGCCGTACCAGATCTCGAAGTCGGCGTTGGTGAATTGTGGGTGGAATTTGTAGATGGCGGTGGTCAGCAAGGTTTCCTGACGGCGCGCTGGCCAGTACATCGGGTTCAGCGTCACGCCACCATAGATCCAGCACGTGGTGTCACGGGTGAACTGGGTATTGGGCAGTGGCGGCAAAATGAAGCTCGAGTGACCGAGAAATTCGCGGAACATCTGAATGGTCTTGCCGCCGAAACTGTCCGGCAGGTCATCGGCGGATACGCCACCGATCAGGAATTCAGCGATTTTTCTCGGCTCCAGGCTGCGCAGCCACGAGCTGGTTTCGTGGACCAGGCCCAGGCCGACCGAGTTGGCCGTGATCTTGCGTTCCAGAATCCAGTCCAGCGCTTCCGGGATCGCGACGATGTCAGTCAGCAGGTTATGCATTTCCAGCACGTCGACGCCGCGTTCGCGCATTTTGGTGACGAAGTCGAAATGGTCACGCTTGGCTTGGGCGACCCACAGCACATCATCGAAAAGCAGTTCGTCGCAGTTGTTCGGGGTCAGCCGCTGGTGGGCCAGGCCGGGGGAGCAAACCATGACTTTGCGCAGTTTGCCGGCTTCGGAATGTACGCCGTACTTAACTTTTTCCGTGGTCATTACAGTGATCCTCCAGATGACAAATCAATCAGGTGTTACAGGGTCAGGAAGCCGTCATACAGACCATAGGCCGCCACCAGGGCGCCCACGATGACTGCAGCGAAAATCAGCTTCTCGACGTTGGTGAAAACCGGTTTGTTGAGTTCCATCTTGGCCTTGGCGAACAGGATCGCGCCGGGGGCATAGAGCAGGGCGGACAGCAGCAGGTATTTGACGCCGCCGGCATAGATCAGCCAGACCGCGTAAATCAACGCGACGGCGCCGATGAACAGGTCTTTGCGGCGTTCGGCCGCGGCGTTTTCATAGCTCTCGCCACGCACCGCCAGCAGCAGCGCGTACGCCGCCGACCACAAGTACGGCACCAGGATCATTGACGTGGCGAGGTAGATCAGCGACAGGTAAGTGCTGGCTGAAAACAGGGTGATGACCAGAAACAGTTGCACCATGGCGTTGGTCAGCCACAAGGCATTGACCGGCACTTGCTTGGCGTTTTCCTTGCGCAGGAACGCTGGCATGGTGTGGTCCTTGGCGGCGGCGAACATGATTTCGGCGCACAACAGCACCCACGACAGCAGCGCTCCCAGTAGCGAGATGATCAGACCGACGCTGATCAGTACCGCGCCCCACGGACCGACCACATGTTCCAGCACGGCGGCCATCGACGGGTTCTGCAGTTTGGCCAGTTCCGGTTGGGTCATGATGCCCAGCGACAGCACGTTCACCAGCACCAGAAACAGCAGCACGGTGATGAAACCGATCACGGTGGCTTTACCGACGTCGCTGCGTTTTTCCGCGCGGGCCGAGAAAATGCTCGCGCCTTCGATGCCGATGAACACCCATACGGTGACCAGCATCATGTTGCGCACCTGGTTCATCACGCTGCCCAGGTCCGGGTTTTTCAGGCCCCAGATGTCGGCCGTGAAAATATCCAGTTTGAATGCGAAAACAGCGATCAACACAAACAGCAGCAGCGGCACGACCTTGGCGACAGTGGTCACCAGGTTGATGAACGCCGCTTCCTTGATCCCGCGCAGCACCAGGAAATGCACGGCCCAGAGCAGCACCGACGCGCCTATGACGGCGGCCACTGTGTTGCCTTCGCCGAAGATCGGAAAAAAGTAACCAAGGGTGCTGAACAGCAGAACGAAGTAACCGACGTTGCCCAGCCAGGCACTGATCCAGTAACCCCACGCGGACGAGAAACCCATGTAGTCGCCGAAACCGGCCTTGGCGTAGGCGTAGACACCGCCGTCCAGATCAGGTTTTCGGTTAGCGAGCGTCTGGAAGACAAAAGCGAGTGTCAGCATGCCGACGGCGGTGATGGCCCAGCCGATCAGCACGGCACCGACATCGGCACTGGCGGCCATATTCTGGGGCAAGGAAAAAATCCCGCCACCAATCATCGAGCCGACAACCAGCGCAACCAGTGCACCGAGTTTCAGTTTTCCGGGGGATTCAGTCATTGCATGACTCCAATGCAGGAGAATGAGAGAAAACAGGTTAAGTTTATTAGCTGTTCAATCATCTGACTTAGATCAATGCATGGGCATATTTCATTGTTAATCAAAGACTTTTGAAACTTTGTTAGGCATAAGGCTACTACCGGTAAAGCCCTTTCCAGAGGCCTCGGCTGGAGGTTGAATCAATAACGCGTACCGTTTGAAGTCTAGACGCTAGTTCGTTTTTGTGTTTTGGCAAGTATCGGTTCCCGATTTTTCAATGGTATTGATTTATTAGGAACTGCCGAGGAAACCGCTATTTATGACCGACGGCGCTAGAGTGAATGGTTATAAATAAAAGAGGTAGATTGGCGTTAATTGATAAACGTTATTACGCTTTACCTATTTAGTTAAAACCAACTATGTGACGGTCTCGCAGTGACAGTCGCGGCGGAAAATGGAGACGCAGGAATGTCGCAACCGACGCAAAAGCTTCGCCTGAGTGCGCTGATCGCGCTGGTGGTGGGATCGATGATTGGCGGCGGGATTTTTTCCTTGCCCCAGAACATGGCCGCCCGGGCTGATGCCGGGGCGATCTTGATCGGTTGGGCCATCACTGCCGTGGGCATGCTGACCCTGGCCTTCGTGTTCCAGACGCTGGCCAATCGCAAACCCGAACTGGATTCCGGGGTGTACGCCTATGCCAAGGCCGGGTTCGGTGACTACATGGGTTTCTCGTCCGCGTGGGGTTACTGGATCAGTGCCTGGCTGGGCAACGTTGGCTATTTCGTTTTGCTGTTCAGCACCCTCGGTTATTTCTTCCCCATGTTCGGCCAGGGCAACACGCCCGTCGCCATTGGCTGCGCGTCGGTGTTGCTGTGGGCGGTGCATTTTCTGGTGATGCGCGGGATCAAGGAGGCGGCGTTCATCAACCAGCTGACCACCGTCGCCAAGATCGTGCCGCTGATCATGTTCATCGTGATCGCCGCCGTGGCGTTCAAGGCCGACATCTTCACCCGTGACATCTGGGGCCGCAGCAACCCGAGTTTCGGCGGCATCATGGATCAGGTGCGCAACATGATGCTGGTGACCGTGTTCGTGTTTATCGGCATCGAAGGCGCCAGCGTCTATTCGGCGCGGGCGGAGAAACGTTCGGATGTCGGACGGGCGACGGTCATCGGTTTTCTCGGCGTGTTGGCGCTGCTGGTGATGGTGAATGTGTTGTCGCTGGGGATCATGAGCCAGCCGGAACTGGCCAAACTGCAGAACCCGTCACTGGCCGCCGTGCTGGAACACATCGTCGGGCCTTGGGGCGCTTTGTTGATCAGCATTGGCCTGGCGATTTCGCTGCTCGGTGCGCTGTTGTCCTGGGCATTGCTCTGTGCCGAGATCCTCTTCGCCACGGCTAAAGACAAAACCATGCCGGCCTTCCTGAAAAAGGAAAACGCCAATCATGTGCCGGTCAACGCGCTGTGGCTGACCAACGTGATGATCCAGATCTTCCTGCTGATCACACTGTTTTCCGCCGGCACTTACACCAGCCTGATCTACCTCGCGTCGTCGATGATTCTGGTGCCGTATCTGTGGTCGGCGGCGTATGCGGTGCTGTTGAGCGGGCGGGGTGAAACCTACGAACACGCGTCGGCGGAGCGCACCAAAGACTTGCTGATTGGCGGCATCGCGCTGAGTTATGCGGTGTGGCTGTTGTATGCCGGCGGGGTCAAATATTTGCTGCTCTCGGCGCTGCTGTATGCGCCGGGGGTGATTCTGTTTGCCAAGGCCAAACACGAGCAGGGCGAACCTTTGTTCACTCACATCGAGAAAGGGATTTTTACCTGCGTGATCATCGGTGCGGGGCTGGCGGCCTACGGTTTGTACAGCGGCTTGCTGTCGCTGTGAGGTTGTTGCTGGAGTATCAGCCGCCCTACGACTGGCCGGCGATGCTGGGTTTTTTGTCGGCGCGGGCTGTGGTCGGGATGGAGACGGTGGTCGATGGCGTGTATTCGCGCAGCATCGGGTTGAACGGTGTGCATGGCACGGTTTCGATCAGGCCCGTGGCGGGCGATGCGCTGGAGGTGAGGCTGGATTTTCCTGACGCTGCGGCAGTGCCGGAGATCGTTGTGCGGCTGCGGCGGATGTTTGATCTGGATGCGCACCTGCCAAGCATCCATCGGCCGTTGAAGACTGATACGTTGATGGCGCGGTTGATTGCCGAGCGGCCGGGGTTGCGGGTTCCCGGCGCGTGGGACGGGCTGGAACTGGCGATCCGTGCGGTGTTGGGTCAGCAGATTACGGTGAGCGCGGCGATCCGGTTGGTGGGGAAACTGGTGGCGCAGTATGGGCAGCCTTTGGCGTCTGTTTTGCCTGGTGTCACGTCTGTGTTTCCTGAGGCGGACATTTTGGCGGAGGCGGATCTGGCGACGCTGGGCATGCCGAAAAGTCGTGGCCGGACGTTGTCGGGTGTCGCTCAGGCGTTGCTCGATGATCCGTTGCTGTTTGAACCGGGGCGTGAGGGCGGTGTGGCGCGATTGCTGGCGTTGCACGGGATTGGCGACTGGACGGCGCAGTACATCGCGTTGCGGCAGTTACGGGAGATGGATTCGTTTCCGGGTGGCGATGTGGGGTTGATGAAGGCGTTGGCGGTGTTGGAAGGCGAAGCGGTGACAGCTCGGGATTTGTTGGCGCGGGCCGAGGCGTGGCGGCCATGTCGAGGGTATGCGGCGCAGCTTCTTTGGACATCATTGAGCCGGTCGGACTGAGCTGATCCGAAAGGTGTGTTGGTTGTTCCGGCCTCATCGCGAGCAAGCCCGCTCCCACATGTGATTGATGTCGTACACATAATGAGTGATCGGCGATGATCCAATGTGGGAGCGGGCTTGCTCGCGAAGAGGCCCTTGCAGTCACCACCACTGCGCGCGATGGGAACCCAATTCGGAAGCCGGAATCGCCCACTGCAACGGCGTTCCGGTGATCTTCAGCGGCACTTGCAACCGATGCGCCGGGCCCCATGGCGTCTGCTCAACCAACAAGCCCTGATCGTTTTCATCCTCTGCCCGCAAGGCCTCGGCTGTGCCTGCGCCATGTTCAATCAACAACTTCGCCGTCCGCGCCAACGACAATCGCGCCGATCCTCCCCGTCCCAACAAGGTGATCGCCGCAGCCGCCATCAAATACCCGGTCGCATGATCCAGCGCTTGCACCGGCAAGGGCGTCGGCTTGTCCGATTTCTTCCACTGCATCCCCGCCTCGGCAATCCCGCTGCTCATCTGCACCAGGCTGTCGAAGCCGCGACGGTTCTGCCATGGCCCACTCCAGCCGTAGGCGTTGAGGCACACATCAATCAGGTCGGGCGCCAGTTTTTGACGCTCGGCGACACCGTAACCGATTTTTTCCAATGCGTCGGCGCGGTAGCCGTGGAGCAAAATGTCGGCGTCCTTGAGCAAGCTTTCAAATACTGCGCGATCAGTCTTGTCGTGCAGGTCCAGTCTTGCGCAACGTTTGCCCAACGTGACTTCCGGCACCACGCCCGGTTCATTCCAGGTCGGTGGGTCGATGCGTAAGACATCGGCGCCCAGGCCCGCGAGAAAACGACTGGCGATAGGCCCCGCGAGCACGCGTGTGAGGTCCAGCACCTTGATCCCGGCCAGCGGTTGCGCCACCGAGCCTTTCCACGATTTTCGCTGTTGCGGGTGACCGGCTCTGAACTGAATCAACGGCTCGGCGTTCACGGCCAAACCTTGTGGATGCGTTTGCCATTGCGCCCAGCTACGCATTTCAGCGGCGCAGCCACCGGCGTCGACCACGGCCTGTTCCAGATCACTTTTCGCCCATTGCGCCACCTTGCTCGCCACGTCTGCGCGGTCGGCACACGCGCCGAGCACGCTTTCGGCGGCCGCGCGGTGATGAGGTGCGTTGGTATGCAGGCGGATCCAGCCATCCTTGGTCGCATAGTCGCCGGCAACCGCGTCCCACAACGGAGGAACGCTCCAGCCGACGGGGCGGATCGACGTTGCGAACCAGAAAGAGGCCAGGCGCCGGTCGACTTCAAGGTTGGGCAAGCGCCCGGTCTGCTGCTGCAACCATTCGCTGGCAGCCTGGCCGGCGGCGGCGATGCTCGCGCAGGCGAGGTCGGTGACGGCAAACGCCGAGGGCAGGGCGCCACTCGAGGTGAACGCAATCGGGGTGTGGGGCAAGCCGAGTGCGGCTTGAATGGACGTGAGTAAACCAGTCATCGAAGGCCCTCCGGAACGAGAGCCCGAGCATAGATCAAAACACGGGGCCGTTAGATGAAAACGCCAGAAGCCCGCCGAACGCGAACTTGTAGGCGCCGGCTTGCTGGCGATAGCGGTGTGTCAGTTGACATCAACGTCGGCTGACATTCCGCTATCGCCAGCAAGCCGGCTCCTACAGGGATTTGCGGTGTGGCTTTACACTCGAAATTGGTCCATCAATTTCATCTGGTGGTTGGTCAAGGCGTTGAGCTGGCTGCTGATCTGCGCCGATTCAGTGGCCTGGCCGGTCAGGGTTTCGGTGACGGTGCGGATCGCCGAGACGTTGCGGTTGACCTCTTCGGCCACGGCGCTTTGCTGTTCGGCGGCGCTGGCGATTTGCAGGTTCATGTCGCTGATCACGGTGACCGCGTCGCTGATTTTGCTCAAGGCTTGCACGGCTTGCTGGATCTGCCCGGCGTTGCTGTGGGCCTGGGTCTGGCTCGAATGCATGGTGGCGACCACGCCGCGGGTGCCGGTCTGGATACGTTCGATGACGAGGCGGATTTCTTCCACCGAATCCTGGGTGCGTTTGGCGAGGTTGCGCACTTCGTCGGCCACCACCGCAAAGCCGCGACCGCTTTCCCCGGCACGGGCCGCTTCGATGGCGGCGTTCAGCGCCAGCAGGTTGGTCTGTTCGGCGATGCTGCGGATGACTTCCAGCACCGAACCGATTTGCTCGCTGTTGACCGCCAATGCTTCGACTTCGGTCACTGCCTTGCTGACTTCGTCGGCCAGTTGATTGATGTCGCGAGTGCTGCGTTCGATGATCGACATGCCATCGCGGGCCGATTGATCCGCACCTTTGGCCGCATTGGCCGCGCTCGAGGCACTGTTGGCGACTTCATGGGCGGTGGCGCTCATTTCGTTCGACGCGGTGGCCACCTGGTCGATTTCGCGGAACTGCACCTGCATGCCTTCGCTGGTCTGGCGGGCGATTTCCGAAGACTGGTCGGCGGTGCCACGGGCATCGGTGATGCTCTGTTTGATCTGGGCGATGGTCGGTTGCAGCTTGTCGAGGAAGCGGTTGAACCAGCTGACGAGTTCCCCCAGTTCATCTTTCTTGCTGTAGTGCAGGCGCTGCGTCAGGTCACCGTCGCCACTGGCAATCGCCTTGAGCATCTCGGCCACGCTGTTGATCGGCCGGGTTATGCCCGATGCCGTCAGCCAGATCAGCAACAGACCGACGAGGCCGGCAGTGACCGCCACCAGCACGGCCTTGATCGTGCCGCTTTGCTGGGCATCATCGAGGACCGCTTGCAGCTTCACCGAATCGGCCAGCAGCACTTGTTTCGGCAGGTCGATCACCACGCCCCAGGCTTTGGAATCGCTGATCGGGCTGACCGGGTACACCGCACGAATAAAATCACCTTGTTCGAGAATTTTCGGCGCGCCACCGCTGAGCAATTGCAGGACATCCTTGCCCTCTGCACCCAGGGTATCGCCGATACTTTTGCCGACCTTGCTCGCGTCGACGCTGTAACCGGCGAGCACGCCGCTGCCGGAGACAATCAGCATGTGCCCGGCGCTGTTGAACAGATCACGCTGGGAGTCGACCGCCGCTGCCTGCAGGGCGTCGAGGGCGATGTCCACACCGACCACGCCAATGGATTTGCCGTCCACCAGCAGCGGAACGGAAATGGTGGTCATCAGCATTTCCTTGCCGCCGACGGTGTCGGCATACGGGTCCAGCAGGCAGGTACGCTTGCTGTCGCGAGGGCAGGTGTACCAGCTGTTGTAAGGGGTGCCGCTGAGGCTCAAGGTGGTTTTGGTCATGTCGTCTTCGACCATGATCGTGTTGAGCGCGGTACCACCGGCGCGGCTCCAGTAACTGGCGAAACGACCGGCTTCGTTGGACTGGCGAGCGGCGTCATTGGCGAACTCGCTGTCCTTGCCGTCCAGCCCGTTGGGCTCGAACGCCAGCCAGATTCCCAGCACCTTGCTGTTGCGTTCAAACGCGGTTTTCAGGCTCTGGTTCAACTCTTCACGCAGGGCACCGGCCTCAAGCGAACGCTTGGCGGCCATATTGCGCATGTCCTTGATCTGGTCCGCCAGGGCGGTCACCACCAGCTGGCTTTCGCCGAACGTCTTCTGCACCCGCACCGCCTGCTCGGCGGCCTTGGCCTGAAGCAGGTCCTGCACACTGTCGGTGAGCATTTTGCTGCTGGAGGCGCTGACCAGTTCATCGTTCTGGTTGGTCTGGTAGATGTTCATGCTGACGATCAGGACGACCACGCCCAGCAGGCAGAGACCGGAGAGCAGAACGATTTTCAGGCGGATGGACAGAGAGTCGAACATAGGACGAACTCGCGAATGAATGAGGTGTTGGCTGTGGGTCGAAGTCGACCCTTCGGTTCGCCAAGTCCATTCAGCGCCATTTACTGCAATCGGCGAGGGGCGGGGATGCATGATGGTGGCTCCGACGAACGGTCATGGTTGACCGTTTGCGCGGAAAAATCTGCCGAAAAGCGGCGTAAAACAGGAAAAATCGCGGTGTGCTTCAGGCAGGTTGCGGCGCTGATTCCGGTCGCGACCAGATCCACAGATTGCCCAGGCCCATGCCGGCGATGGCGAGGTAAACCGGCCAGCCGTGATCGAGCGTGACCCACATCAGTCCTGCGCACAGCAGCATGCTGACGGTGGCGCTGACCTTGGCGCGACGCGCGACGATCTTGCCGTTGCGCCAGTTGCCGAGGATCGGGCCGAACAAGCGGTGGTTCTCCAGCCAGGCGCTCAGGCGCGGCGAACTCTTGGTCGCGGCCCAGGCCGCCAGCAGGATGAACTCGGTTGTCGGCAAACCCGGCACGACGATGGCGATCAGGCCGATGGCGAGGCTGATATAGGCCAGGAGGCCGAACAGGATGCGGGCGAGTTTTGAGGAAGAGCGAGTCATAAAAGTCGACGCTTACCCTGTAGGAGCCGGCTTGCTGGCGATGGCGATTCCAAAGACGCCATCGCCAGCAAGCCGGCTCCTACAAGGACGGTGTTGTCAGGCGAGTTCGGGGGTGGTGGCGTAAGCCTGTCCCAGCAGAACAGTAAAGCGGTTGAACGCTGCGATGGCGCCTCTATCCAGCTCTGCTTCTTCCTGCTCGGTGACCTCCAGACCATCCAGAGTCTTGACGAAGCTTTTCCAGCCTTCAGCGCGGCCACCGGCCGGTTCGCCGAGGTGACGGGCGCCGAAGGTTTCGCTCAGGCCCAAGCCCGCTGCGCGCTTGATCAGGAACGCTGCGCCAAGCTTCGAGCCTTCGGAAACAAACAACCAACCCAGCGCTTCGGCCTTGGTCGGATTCTTCACGGCACCCGCGACGGGTGCCGGCACTCCGGTTTCCAGATCAGCCAGGTCAGCCTTGGCCGCTTCGGCACGGCAGCGTGCCGCCAGATCAGGAACGATGGCGATCAGTTCGGCATCGTTGTACAGCCCCACCAGTTCCGACTGGAACAAATACTGCGCAACCACGAAACGGGCGAAATTGGCCTGGGTTTCGAACGGTGCGTGGGCTTTGACCAAGGCGTCGAGTCTGGTGTGTGGCTCGTTCGTGATCTGGTTCAAACGTTGCGAACGCAAAGCCGGGCGTCGAGCAGTGTCCTGGGTAGTCATGAGAAGTCCTTGAAGAAAAGAGGCGCTTGGTAACGAGACGAACAAGAAAGCGCCTGACAGTAAAAAAAACTCACTGTGCAGCTCTATTAAAAGCCGCACAGCGACATGGGCAGAATCAGATATCCCAGACCAGGTTGACCGCGAAGTTGCGACCCGGTTGGGTCAGGCGATCAAGGTTGGCCGGGCTGATGACCGAAGCCTCGCCGACGCCGTCGTAACCGCGCACGTCATCCCACAGCCAGTACTTCTTGTCGGTCAGGTTGTAGACCCCGGCGCTGACGGTCACCTCGTCGGTCACTTTGTAGAAACCGGTCAGGTCCAGCACGCCGAAGCCCGGTGATTTGAACTGGCTGCTGACGCCATCCGGCGATTTGAATTTGGTGTCGTCGACGCGATCCTTCTTTTTCACCAGCGTCCAGCTGAGCAAGCCACCGTAGTTGTCCTGGTCGTAACCGAGGCCGAACACACCGGTCAGCGGGTTGACGCTGTTGATCGGTTCGCCGTTGTCGTTGTTGCGACCGTAGGCGTAGGCCACCGAGCCTTGGGTATACAGCCCTTGTGGCGCGCCGAACACGTCGAGGTTCAGACGTCCCTTGATCTCTGCGCCCTTGATGGTGGCGTGTTTGATGTTGGCGCTCTGGAAGGTCAGCTCGCTGTAACCGGGGGTGATGGCGTCCTCTTCGATGAAGTCGCGGTACTTGTTATAGAACACGGCCACATCGAAGGAGCCTGACTCGAAATTACCGCGCAGCCCGGTTTCGAAGCCTTTGCTGGTTTCCGGCTCGAGGTTCGGATTCGGTTCCACGCGATAGCCAGTGGTGGTGTTCTCGAAGCGACCGAATAACGCCTTGGCGGTCGGCGTGCGGAAACCTTCGGCGTACTGGCCGTACCAGGTGTAGTGATCGGTCAGCGCGTAGGTCAGGCCGAATTTTGGTGACACACGGTGCCAGGTCTTGGTGTCGTCACTGACGGTGCCGCCAGGAGTAGCCGCCACCGTATTCATGAATTCCTGGGTGATGTGCGGCTTGAGCTCGGTGTAGTCGTAGCGCAGTCCCGGCAGGAAGGTCCATTTGTCCCAGCTGATCTGATCCTGGGCAAACAGGCTGTAGGTGTTGACGGTCGGGTCCGGGAAGTCGCTGGATTTTCTCAGGACATCCAGTGGGCTGACGGCACCGACGACGCGGCAGGAACCAAAAGACTGGTAGCAGGTGCCGTTGCCGCTGCGCGACCCGGTGACTTTCTGCTGCTTGATCGTGGTGCCGTAGGTCAGCAGGTGCTCGGTGTCGGCAATGCCGAAAGCCTTGTCCAGTTGTGCGTCGAATACCCACTGCTTTTCTTCGTAAAGGGTTTCCCGGGTGCGCAGCACTTTGCGCGAGAACGGGAAGTAGAACTCTTCGGTGCTTTGGTCAGTCTTGGCGACCTGATGGTTCAGGCTCCACTTGACGTTATCAACCAGCAGGCTGTCGAGGGCGAAGCTGTGTTCCAGGCCGAAACGCTCGCGGGTGACGGTGTCGTTGCCGGTGCGCCACTGGTACATGCCGCCGGGCAGAGCACTGTTTGAAACGGTTGGTGCGCCTTGGAAATAAGGACCGCCGTAAGCACTTTTCTGATCGGTGTCCCGGTCGTCCTTGTACTTTTCATATGTCAGGCCCAGACGCGAGTCTTCGTTGTAGTTCCAGCCAATCTTGGCCAGCACGTTGTAAGTGCGCACGTCTTCCGGGTTGGCCGCAGTGCGCGCCAGGCCGGTGCCATTGTTGCTACCGTAGGATTCGGTTTCGTGACCGTCGCGCTGGCTGTAATGCAGCAAGCCATCGAACTGGTCGGCGCGGCCGGCCACGGTGGCGGATTTCAGCCAGCTGTCGTCGGCGGAGCTGTAGCCGGTTTTCAGGCGGGCGCCGACGTCTTTGCCGGGCTTGATGATGTCGTTCGGGTCTAGGGTGAAATAGCTGACGGCGCCGCCGATGGCGTTGCTGCCGTACAGCACAGAGGCCGGACCGCGGAGGATTTCGACGCGTTTGATGATCTCCGGGTCGACGTAGTTGCGCTGGGTCTTGGCGTAGGGGCCGTTGAAGAAATCGTTCGGCACTTCGACGCCGTCGACCTGGGTCAAAATCCGGTCGCCGTCGATGCCGCGGATGTTGTAGCCGCTGATCCCGCCGCGCTGGCCGGCACCACCGACCGAAACGCCCGGTTCGTAACGCACCAGGTTCTTGATGGTGTTGACGTTGTTGCGGTCCAGCTCTTCGCGGGTGTGAACAGTGACGGTCCCCGGCACGCTCTCGATGCTTTGTTCCTGGCGGGTGGCGCTGATGGTCACCTGGTCCAGGTTGATCGCATTACTGTTACTGCGCTTCTCCAGCACGATGTTGTTGTTGCCCAGTTTGCGATAGCTCAGGTTGGTCCCCACCAACAGGCGATCCAGGGCTTTCTCCGGCGACAGGGAGCCGCGCGCACCCGGCGAGGCCACGCCTTGCGCGAGTTCTGCCGGCAAGCCGACCTGCCAGCCCGTCACGGCAGTAAAGGCATTGAGTGCCGAGACCAGCGACTGTTGCGGGATGGCAAACGCGTAATCGCCCATGTTGCGCACCGGCTGCTCGGCGGCGGTGGCGGCCATGAGCGGCGCGCTGCCAGCCATGAGGATGGCGGCGGTCAGCAGTGAGAGCACGCGGGAAGGTGAAGAGGAGTGGCGGGTAAGGCGAGAGGACATCGATAGCGCTCCGTGTCGCACGAATCTTTATAGGTGCTGATTGGCATATGAAGATGCGAATCAATTGCATTGGCTATAACGAGACGTACGGGCTCAGGCTATCGAGTAAAAATAATTCTCATTTAGTTCAGGATCACCAGCGCCGGAAATTCCTGGAGCCGTGCCGAGGTGATGTGGGCCAGCGAGCGGACGACGTCCAGCGGCTGGTCGAGGCGGTAATTGCCCGTCACGGCGACGTCCGCCAACTGTTCGTTGGTGTTGATGATCCAGCCCGGGTAGTAGCGCCGCAGTTCGGCCAGCACCTGGCTCAGCGGGCAGTTCTCGAACACCAGTCGGCCCTGGACCCAGGCCAGGTCGGTCGCGGCGTCGAGTTTGGCGGGCCGGTCGAAACCGTTGGGTCCGATGCGAATGCTCTCGCCGGCGGACAATCGGATTCGCGCGTCGTCGCGAGTCGCGCGTAGATCGACATCGCCGCGCTGCACGCGAACCTGGGTCACGCCATCGAGGTAACGTACGGCGAACGCCGTGTCGTGCACGCTGGCCTTCACCGGGCCGGCATCGATTTCCAATGGCTGGCCGAGATGGGCCGGCACTTCGAAAAACGCTTCGCCTTGATACAGACGGGCGACATGCCTTTGATCATTGATGGTGCTGGAGAACGCCGAATTGGTATTGAGCAGGACCTTCGAGCCGTCTTCCAGTTGCAGGCGCTGACGTTCACCGACCACGGTCAAGTGATCGGCCTGAAGGCGCATCGGCACATTGCTGAAGCTGAACAAACCGAGAATCAGCACGGCAGCAGTGGCCAGTGGTTTCCAGTGCGGGCGCAGGCGCGACAGCACCGTCACCCTGGGCGGCAGGGCGGCCAGGTTTTGCGCACATTGCACGACTTGCGGGCCGTCCCAGATTGCCTGGGCCTTGGCGAACGCTTGCGCATGCAATGGATCAGCGTCCAGCCATTCGTGGAACTGCCGGGTTTGTTCCTCGCTCGCACTGCCCATGATGATCAGCCAGTCCAAAGCCTGGTCCATCGCGCTTGCGGCGTCCCGTGCAGGGGAAGGCGGAGGGGAGCGGTGGGTGTCCGTCACGGTGTTTCCTCGGCAGTGTCTGTGCACGGCTGTTTTTTTAGTGAAACCTGAAAGTGGGCAAGGGTAGCAAAGCGTGGCGTGCTCAGTCGCCGTTCAACCGCTCGGCGACACCGACGCAGATGGCCATGATCAGCTTCAGCTCCTTTTGCACGGTGCTCAACGACACGCCGAGTTTCTCGCAAATCTCCAGGTAACTGTGCCCGTGCAGGCGACTGAGGATGAAGATCTGTTGCTGGCGGGCGCTGAGTTCACCAAGGCTCACGTTCAAGCGCTCCAGCAGTTGTTCGGCATGGGCAGCGTCTTCGGCACTGCTGGCGGGGGCGGCGATACTTTCCACCACGTCCGGCGGAACGTCGTCGAGCATCGTGCGGGACTGAATGCGCCGCGCACGCAAATGGTCCAGCGCCAGGTTGCGGGCGGTCTGGAAAACAAAGGGTTCAAGGTGATCGATGGCGCGCTCGCCAAGGGCCCGGGTCACGCGCAGGTAGGTTTCCTGCAGGAGGTCTTCGGCGGTGCTGTGATTGTTGACCATCCGCTCCAAAGTGCGCAGCAGCGAAACCCGCTGGGCGATGAAGACGTGATTGAAGCGCGATTGACTCACGGGAAGACCTGATCCATTTCGAGCGAATGATAATGCTTATCATCCGCTCGAGTGGTCAAGTATTGATTTGTGAAGGTTTATGCCCGGCCCAACAGATACGTCGCGTAATCAGGGATGCGCTGTGAGTGCGCCTGATCCATCAGCGGGCTGCTGAGCAGGTAGTCGGCGCTGCATTCGTTGCAGGCTACCGGAATGTTCCAGACCGCCGCGACCCGCAGCAACGCCTTGATGTCCGGGTCGTGGGGCTGCGGTTCGAACGGATCCCAGAAGAACACCAGCATGTCGACCCGCTGCTCGGCGATTCGCGCGCCGAGTTGCTGGTCGCCGCCCAATGGGCCGCTGATCATGCTCTCCACCGGCAGGTCGAGGCGTTGTTGCAACAACAACCCCGTGGTACCAGTGGCAACCAGCTCATGTTGCGCGAGCTTGTCTTTGTGCCGCTCGGCCCAGTCCAGCAAAAACAGCTTGCAGTGGTCATGGGCAACCAGGGCGATACGCTTGCGCGCTGCCACGGTCTTTTGCGTAAAGCTGATTCCGATCATGGGGTAGTCCGAAGGCAAATTACCGACGATGGTGTTCATGAGGCCGCCATCGCCAGCAAGATCGGGTACGCCGCAACCTTGTAGGAGCCGGCTTGCTGGCGATAGCGGTGTCACGGACGCCAACTTGAGTACGCCATCGCCAGCAAACCGGTCGGGTACGGTACAACCCTTGTAGGAGCCGGCTTGCTGGCGATGGCGGCATCACAGGTGCCAACTTACTCGGCGTTGCACAACGCCAGGCAGTTATCGAGCATGCGGTTGGAGAAGCCCCATTCGTTGTCGTACCAGGCCAGGACCTTGAGCAGCTTGCCGCTGGACTTGGTGTGGTTGGCGTCGAAGATCGACGACAGCGGGTTGTGGTTGAAGTCGCTGGAGACCAGCGGCAGGGTGTTGTAGCCCAGAATCTTCGAATGCTGGCTGGCTTCCTTGAGCAGCGCGTTCACTTCATCGGCCGACGCTTCGCGCTTCAGTTGCACGGTCAGGTCCACCAGCGAGACGTTGATCACTGGAACACGCACCGCCATGCCGGTCAGTTTGCCTGCCAGTTCCGGCAGCACCAGGCCGACCGCTTCAGCGGCGCCGGTTTTGCTCGGGATCATGTTCTGAGTCGCCGAACGGGCGCGGTACGGGTCGGTGTGGTAGACGTCGGTCAGGTTCTGATCGTTGGTGTAGGCGTGAATCGTCGTCATCAGACCGCTTTCGATGCCCAGCTCGCGGTGCAGCACCTGAGCCACCGGTGCCAGGCAGTTGGTGGTGCACGACGCGTTGGAAATAATCTGATGGGATTGGCGCAGAATGTCGTGGTTAACCCCATACACCACAGTGGCGTCGGCGCCTTTGGCCGGGGCTGAGATGATCACTTTGCGTGCGCCGGCCGTAATATGCGCAGCGGCTTTGGCCCGGTCGGTGAACAAACCGGTGCATTCGAACACGACATCAATCTTTTCCGCGGCCCAGGGTAGCTCGGCCGGGTTACGAATGGCGCTGACGGAAATCCGGTCGCCGTTGACGGTCAGGCTTTCCTGATCGTGCTGGACATCGGCATCGAACGTGCCGTGAACGGTGTCGTACTTGAGCAGATGAGCGTTCATCGCGCTGTCGCCCAGATCGTTGATGGCAACGATCTGCAGATCCTGGCGGTAGCCTTGGGTATACAGTGCGCGCAGGACGTTGCGGCCGATTCGGCCAAAACCATTGATTGCGATTCGAAGAGTCATTTAACAGGGCCGCCGTCGTTTTGTTGTTGGAATTACAAGATTATTCGCATAAAAATAGAAAACAAGCCTTTTTAATGGCAATATTTTGTTCAATCTACAACGAGTGACCTGAATCAACTGGTCCGAATGATCAAGAAAGCCGTCTGTCATCCCAACAACAACGGCTCTTGTTCAGCATAGACAATCAGGTCGCCACATCCGTTAGCCTGGAGTTCTACACATGCATCCCCGCGTCCTTGAGGTCACCGAACGGCTTATCGCCCGCAGCCGCGCAACACGCGAGGCTTACCTTGCGCTCATTCGCGGTGCAGCCAGCGACGGCCCGATGCGCGGCAAGCTGCAATGCGCCAACTTCGCCCACGGCGTGGCCGGTTGCGGCACCGAAGACAAGCACAGCCTGCGGATGATGAACTCCGCGAACATTGCGATCGTTTCGTCCTATAACGACATGCTCTCGGCGCACCAGCCGTATGAAGTCTTCCCTGAACAGATCAAAAAAGCCCTGCGCGAAATCGGCTCCGTCGGCCAGTTCGCCGGCGGCACCCCGGCGATGTGCGATGGCGTGACCCAAGGCGAGCCGGGCATGGAACTGAGCCTGCCAAGCCGTGAAGTGATCGCGCTGTCCACCGCTGTTGCCCTTTCCCACAACATGTTCGACGGCGCGCTGATGCTCGGCATCTGCGACAAGATCGTGCCGGGCCTGATGATGGGCGCGTTGCGCTTCGGTCATCTGCCGATGATTTTCGTACCGGGCGGGCCGATGGTCTCGGGCATTTCCAACAAGCAGAAAGCCGATGTGCGTCAGCGTTATGCCGAAGGCAAGGCCTCGCGCGAAGAGCTGCTGGAGTCGGAAATGAACTCCTACCACAGCCCCGGCACCTGCACCTTCTACGGCACCGCCAACACCAACCAGTTGCTGATGGAAGTCATGGGCCTGCACTTGCCGGGCGCCTCGTTCGTCAATCCGAACACGCCGTTGCGCGAAGCCCTGACCCGCGAAGCGGCGCATCAGGTCACGCGCCTGACCAAGCAGAATGGCAATTTCATGCCGATCGGCGAAATCGTCGATGAGCGTTCGCTGGTCAACTCCATCGTGGCGCTGCACGCCACTGGTGGTTCGACCAACCACACGCTGCACATGCCGGCGATTGCCATGGCGGCGGGCATTCAACTGACCTGGCAGGACATGGCCGACCTCTCCGAAGTCGTGCCGACCCTGAGCCACGTCTACCCGAACGGCAAAGCCGACATCAACCACTTCCAGGCGGCGGGCGGCATGTCGTTCCTGATCCGCGAACTGCTGGAAGCCGGCCTGCTCCACGAAAACGTCAACACGGTTCTGGGCCACGGCCTGAGCCGTTACACCAAGGAACCGTTCCTCGATAACGGTGAGCTGGTGTGGCGCGAAGGCGTCACCGACAGCCTCGATGAAACCATCCTTCGCCCGGTGGCGCGTGCGTTTTCGCCCGAGGGCGGCTTGCGCGTGATGGAAGGCAACCTTGGACGTGGCGTGATGAAAGTCTCGGCGGTCGCCCTGGAAAACCAGATCGTCGAAGCACCGGCGATGGTGTTCCAGGATCAGCAGGATCTGGCTGACGCGTTCAAGGCCGGTTTGCTGGAGAAGGACTTTGTCGCGGTGATGCGCTTCCAGGGGCCGCGCTCTAACGGTATGCCGGAACTGCACAAGATGACGCCGTTCCTCGGCGTGCTGCAGGATCGCGGTTTCAAAGTCGCGCTGGTGACTGACGGGCGCATGTCCGGCGCCTCGGGGAAAATCCCGGCGGCGATTCACGTCAGCCCCGAAGCATACGTGGGCGGCGCTTTGGCGCGAGTCCAAGAGGGCGATATCATCCGCGTCGATGGCGTCAAAGGCACCCTGGAGCTTAAGGTGGACGCCGAAGAATTCGCAGCGCGCACGCCGGCCAAGGGCCTGTTGGGCAACAACATTGGCACCGGTCGCGAACTGTTTGGTTTCATGCGCATGGCCTTCAGCTCCGCAGAGCAGGGCGCCAGCGCCTTTACTTCTGCCCTGGAGACGCTTAATTGAAACTGGCTTTGGTCGGTGACATCGGTGGGACCAACGCACGTTTCGCGTTGTGGAAAAACCAGCAGCTGGAATCGGTCCAGGTGCTGGCGACGGCGGATCATGCCAGCCCGGAAGAAGCCATCGGCGTCTACCTGAGCGGGCTCGGTCTGGCGTTGGGTTCGATCGGTTCGGTGTGCCTGTCGGTGGCCGGTCCGGTGAGCGGTGATGAATTCAAGTTCACCAACAATCACTGGCGCCTCAGCCGCAAGGCGTTCTGTCAGACCTTGCAGGTCGATCAACTGCTGCTGGTCAACGACTTCTCGGCGATGGCGCTGGGCATGACCCGTTTGCAACCGGGCGAATTCCGCGTGGTGTGCGAAGGCACGCCGGAACCGTTGCGACCGGCGGTGGTGATTGGTCCTGGCACGGGCCTGGGCGTCGGCACCTTGCTCGACCTGGGCGAGGGCCGCTTCGCCGCATTGCCGGGCGAGGGTGGTCACGTCGATTTGCCGTTGAGCAGCCCGCGTGAAACTCAGCTGTGGCAGCACATCTTCAATGAAATCGGGCATGTCAGTGCTGAAACGGCGTTGAGTGGCAGCGGTTTGCCGCGCGTCTATCGGGCGATTTGTGCGGTGGACGGGCACACGCCTGTGCTCGAAACACCGGAAGCGATTACGGCGGCCGGTCTGGCAGGTGATCCGATTGCGCTGGAAGTGCTGGAGCAATTCTGCTGCTGGCTCGGTCGCGTCGCCGGCAACAATGTGCTCACCCTGGGCGCACGCGGTGGTGTGTTTATCGTCGGTGGGGTGATTCCGCGGTTTGCCGATTTCTTCCTTGAAAGCGGTTTCGCCCGGTGTTTTGCCGACAAGGGCTGCATGAGCGATTACTTCAAGGGGATTCCGGTGTGGCTGGTGACGGCGCCGTATTCCGGGTTGGTCGGCGCAGGTGTGGCGCTCGACCAGGCTTGAGACCGGGTTGGTTTCATCGCCAGCAAGCCGGCTCCTACCAAGACTCCGCGGCCCCCTGTAGGAGCCGGCTTGCTGGCGATGGGGCCAGAACAGACACCAACGATTTATGATCGATCAGGCATAATCCGCCCAATTCAAACAACAAGGACGCCGCCCCGTGAGCTCAGTCAACAAGTCGATTTTGTTGGTCGATGACGATCAAGAGATACGCGAGTTGCTGGACACCTACCTGACCCGCGCGGGTTTTCAGGTGCGTACCACGCCCGATGGCGCCGGTTTCCGCCAGGCGTTGAACGAGGCGCCGAGCGATCTGGTGATCCTCGACGTGATGCTGCCCGACGAAGACGGTTTCAGCCTCTGCCGCTGGATTCGCCAGCATCCGCGTCAGGCGCAGGTGCCGATCATCATGCTCACTGCCAGCTCCGATGAAGCCGACCGCGTCATCGGTCTGGAGCTGGGCGCCGACGACTACCTCGGCAAACCCTTCAGCCCCCGTGAATTGCAGGCGCGCATCAAAGCCTTGTTGCGCCGCGCGCAGTTCGGTCAGGAGCGTTCCGGCAGTGAAGTGCTGGCGTTCGATGACTGGCGTCTGGACATGGTCAGCCATCGGCTGTTCCACATCGACGGCGAGGAAGTGATTCTCTCTGGCGCCGATTTCGCCCTGTTGAAACTGTTCCTTGATCACCCGCAGGAAATCCTCGACCGCGACACCATCGGCAACGCCACCCGTGGCCGCGATCTGATGCCGCTGGACCGGATCGTCGACATGGCAGTCAGCCGTTTGCGCCAACGCCTGCGCGATACGGAAAAGCCGCCACGGCTGATCCGCACCGTGCGCGGCAGTGGCTACCAACTGGCAGCCAATGTGGTTGCCAGCAATGGTCACTGAGTTTTTCCGCAAGCTCGCGGCCAAGGTGCCAGTGCCACGTTCGCTGCTCGGGCGGATGTTGTTGCTGACCCTGCTGGCGGTGCTGTTCGCCCAGGCGCTGTCGAGTGTGATCTGGGTCTCGCAACTGCGGGCCACGCAGCTTGAAGGCCTGGTCACCAGCGCCCGCAGCCTCGCCCATTCGATGACTGCCAGCGTCAGTTACTTTCGTTCGTTGCCGGTCGCGTTCAGGCCGCTGGTGCTCGACCAGTTGCGCAGCATGGGCGGCACCCGTTTTGTCGTGACCCTCAATGACAAACCCTTGGGCATGGAAGTGCTGCCGGTTACCCCGCGCAAAGAAGCCGTGCTCAAAGCGGTGGACGAAGTGCTGCGCCAGTCGCTCGGCCAGGACACGGATATTTCGGTGACGTTCGTGAGTCCCGAAGACCTGCGGATTTTCAACGGTGGCCTGAAACTCGATGAGCTGCCGCGCTCCTGGGCGCATTACGCGTTGACCCTGGAACCGGTGAATCCGCCGGTGCTGGTCACGCAAATCCAGATGGCGCCGGGCGAGTGGCTGTACATCGCCTCGCTGTTGCCCGAGCCCTACACCAGCCTTGAAGAGCAGGGGCTGCCGGCGCAGCAAGTCTGGTTCATCGTCCTCACCAGCGGTTTTTTGCTGTTGTTCATCGGCCTGCTGGTGCACTGGCAGAGCCGGCCGCTCAAGCGTCTGGCGCGTGCTGCGCGGGACATGTCCCTCGGTGCCGAAGTCGAACCGGTGGCGGAGGGCGGCGGCAGTGAGGTGGTTGAAGTGGGTCGCGCCTTCAACGCCATGCGCGAACGCATCAGCCGTTACCTGACTGAACGCAGCCAGTTGTTCAGCGCGATTTCCCATGATTTGCGCACACCGATTACACGACTGCGACTGCGGGTGGAATTGCTCGAAGACGAAAAGCTGCAAGCCAAGTTCGGCCGCGATCTAGATGAGCTGGAGCTGCTGGTCAAAGGCGCGTTGCAATGCGTGAAAGACACAGACATCCACGAAAACATCGAGCAGGTGGATCTTAACCATGTGCTCGATTGCCTGGTGGAGCCGTATCTGGCGCCCAACGGCAACGGTCGCGTGACTCAGCAGGGCCGGGCGCTGGCGGCGTATCCGGGCAAACCGCTGGCGCTCAAGCGCTGCATCGGCAACCTGATCGACAACGCCCTGAAGTACGGGCAGAACGCGCACCTGTATATCGATGACGACGAGAACGCGTTTGTTCTGCATGTCGATGATGAAGGGCCGGGCGTGCCGGAGCAGCGGCTGGAGCAGGTGTTCGAGCCACACTTTCGCCTGGCCGGGCAGCAGCAGGGTTATGGGTTGGGGTTGGGCATTGCGCGCAATATTGCCCATAGTCATGGCGGGGAAGTCAGCCTGCAGAATCTGCGTGAAGGTGGATTGCGGGTGACCCTCCAATTGCCTCGATCAATCGACTGACACACAACCCCGTAGGAGCCGGCTTGCTGGCGATCAGCGATAACGCGGTGTGCCTGACACACCGCGTTATCGCTGATCGCCAGCAAGCCGGCTCCTACACAAACGACCAGGCGCCACGCCCGAGAATTGTCACGGGTTGGTGACATAACTCGCCCCCTTCGTTACAAGCCCGCCACTGCCCGTTGTTTAGACTGCCCGCAGTCATAACAACAAAAAAGGCACCCCATGGACACCTTCCAACCCGCCTTCAGCAGTTGGCTGAACGCACCGGCCCATCAGCAGTGGCTCGCCGCCGAAGGCCTGCGCCTGCTGGCGTTTGCCAAGGCATCGAAGCTCCCCGAAGGCTTCGGCAATCTCGATGAAAAAGGCCGGCTCCCGGCCGGCGCCCACGCCGAAACCATGAACACCGCACGCATGACCCACAGCTTCGCCATGGCGCACATCCAGGGCCTGCCGGGTTTCGCCGAGCTGGTGGATCACGGCATCAATGCCCTTCGCGGGCCGTTGCGCGATGCCGAACATGGTGGCTGGTTCGCCACTGCGCATCCTCTTGATGACAACACCGGCAAGGCCGCTTACCTGCACGCCTTCGTTGCCCTGGCCGCCAGTTCCGCCGTGATTGCGCAGCGTCCCGGCGCGCAAGCCTTGCTCGATGACGCGATCAACATCATCGACACGCATTTCTGGAGCGAAGAGGAGGGCGCGATGCGCGAATCCTTCAATCGCGACTGGAGTGAAGAAGAACGCTATCGCGGCGCCAACAGCAACATGCACGCCACCGAAGCCTTCCTCGCCCTGGCCGATGTCACGCAAGACAATCGCTGGTTGTGCCGCGCGCAACGGATCGTCGAGCGCGTGATCCACGGTCACGCCGCCGCCAACGATTACCTGGTGGTCGAGCATTTCGACCGCGACTGGCAGCCGCTGCGCGAGTACAACCACGACAACCCGGCCGACGGTTTCCGTCCTTACGGCACCACGCCGGGCCACGGCTTTGAATGGGCCCGGCTGTTGCTGCACCTCGAAGCCGCGCGAGTACAGGCCGGGATGCTGACGCCGGGGTGGCTCGCCACCGACGCGCAAAAACTCTTCGAGCACAACTGCCGCCACGGCTGGGAGGTCGACGGGCTGCCCGGGATTGTCTACACCCTCGACTGGGACAACCGCGCGGTGGTTCGCCATCGCCTGCACTGGACCCATTGCGAAGCCAGCGCCGCCGCCAGCGCGTTGCTCAAACGCACGGGCGAGGCGCATTACGAAACCTGGTACCGACTGTTCTGGGAATTTTGTGACAGTCATTTCATCGACCGTTGCGATGGCAGTTGGTATCACGAGCTCGATCCGCAGAACCGCCCGAGCGCCGATATCTGGGCCGGCAAACCCGATCTCTATCACGCCTGGCAAGCCGTGCTTATTCCGCGCCTGCCACTGGCGCCGAGCATGGCCAGTGCCTTGGCGAGGTTGTCCCAGAGCGGTTCTATGTAACCATGCGGTGACATTCACGCGTCCCTTCGTTACCTGCGAGGGGATGACTCCTGTTTAAAATCCAATACAGCGCAAGCACCAGACTTGCATGCATAACAACAAGAAAGGTACTTCTAGATGAACGCGATTTCTCGCCTCGCTACTGTCATTTCTCTCGCGTCGCTGCTTCCCCTCAGTGCATTTCCCCTCAGTGCCCTTGCCGCCGATTCCAAAGGTTCAGTGGAAGTCGTTCACTGGTGGACGTCGGGTGGTGAAAAAGCAGCGGTCGATGTCCTCAAGGCTCAAGTCGAAAAAGACGGCTTCACCTGGAAGGACGGCGCAGTCGCCGGGGGTGGCGGTTCCACGGCCATGACCGTACTGAAAAGCCGCGCCGTCGCCGGTAACCCACCGGGCGTTGCACAGATCAAGGGGCCGGACATCCAGGAGTGGGGCAGCACTGGTCTGCTCAGCACCGACACCCTGAAAGACGTTTCCAAGTCTGAAGGCTGGGATAACCTGCTGATCAAGAAAGTCTCCGACACCGTCAAATACGAAGGTGACTACGTTGCTGTTCCGGTGAACATTCACCGTGTGAACTGGCTGTGGATCAACCCACAAGTGTTCAAGAAAGCCGGCATCGACAAAGCACCGACCACCCTCGAAGAATTCTACGCCGCTGGCGACAAGCTCAAGGCCGCCGGCTTCATCGCGCTCGCCCACGGTGGCCAGCCTTGGCAGGACAGCACCGTGTTTGAAGACGTGGTGCTCTCGGTCATGGGCGCCGACGGTTACAAAAAAGCCCTGGTAGACCTGGATCAGAAAACCCTCTCCGGGCCTGAAATGACCAAGTCGTTCACCGAGCTGAAAAAACTCACCGGCTACATGGACCCGAACCGCGCCGGTCGTGACTGGAACATCGCTGCCGCCGACGTCATCAACGGCAAGGCCGGCATGCAGATGATGGGTGACTGGGCGAAAAGCGAATGGACCGCGGCCAACAAAGTCGCCGGCAAGGACTACCAGTGCGTGCCGTTCCCGGGCACCGAAAAAGCCTTCACCTACAACATCGACTCGATGGCTGTATTCAAGTTGAAAGCTGATCGCAAGGGTGACATCGCCGCCCAGCAAGACCTGGCCAAGGTCGCTCTGGGTACCGATTTCCAGAAAGTCTTCAGCATCAACAAGGGTTCGATCCCGGTCCGTACCGACATGCTGAACGAGATGGACAAGCTCGGTTTCGACGCCTGCGCTCAAACCGCCGCCAAGGACTTCCTGGCGGACGAGAAGACCGGCGGCCTGCAACCGAGCATGGCGCACAACATGGCCACTTCCCTGGCTGTGCAAGGCGCGATCTTCGACGTGGTCACCAACTTCATGAACGACAAGAACGCTGACCCGGCCAAGGCCAGCGCGCAACTGGCATCGGCTGTCAAAGCCGCCCAGTAATCCCGAGCGCCACGGGTTGACCTGTGGCCTCATTCGACGCGCTCTCCTGTAGGAGCCGGCTTGCTGGCGAGGCGGTGTGCCTGACACACCTCGCCGCCTGAATCGCTAGCAAGCCAGCTCCGACAGATTGCTCTTCAATTCTTACACTGGATTATCCCGATGAGCTCTGTGGCGGTTTTCAGCAAAGCCTCACCGTTCGATGCGCTGCAACGCTGGTTACCCAAGTTGGTACTCGCGCCAAGCATGCTCATCGTGTTGGTTGGTTTCTACGGTTACATCATCTGGACATTCGTACTGTCCTTCACCAATTCCAGCTTCATGCCGAGCTACAAATGGGTCGGCCTGCAGCAATACATGCGCCTGATGGACAACGACCGCTGGTGGGTCGCGAGCAAGAACCTCGCGCTCTTCGGCGGCATGTTCATCGGCATCAGCCTTGTCCTGGGCGTGTTCCTCGCGGTGCTGCTGGACCAGCGCATTCGCAAGGAAGGCTTCATCCGCACCGTTTACCTGTACCCGATGGCGCTGTCGATGATCGTCACCGGTACCGCCTGGAAATGGCTGCTCAACCCAGGCCTGGGCCTGGACAAAATGCTGCGTGACTGGGGCTGGGAAGGCTTCCGTCTCGACTGGCTGGTGGATCAGGATCGCGTGGTTTACTGCCTGGTGATCGCCGCTGTGTGGCAAGCCTCCGGGTTTGTGATGGCGATGTTCCTGGCCGGTCTGCGCGGTGTCGATCAATCGATCATCCGTGCCGCGCAAGTCGACGGTGCGAGCCTGCCGACCATCTATTTGAAGATCGTCCTGCCGAGCCTGCGCCCGGTGTTTTTCAGCGCCTTCATGATCCTTGCGCACATCGCGATCAAGAGCTTCGACCTGGTGGCGGCGATGACGGCGGGCGGTCCCGGCTACTCGTCCGACCTGCCGGCAATGTTCATGTACTCCTTCACTTTCAGCCGTGGCCAGATGGGCATCGGTTCGGCCAGCGCCATGCTGATGCTCGGTGCCGTGCTGACCATCCTCGTGCCGTACCTGTACTCCGAGCTGCGAGGCAAACGCCATGACTAATCAACTCGGAAAACCGACGCTGAGTTTCAGTCGCATCGCGATTTACGCCACGCTTCTGCTGGCTGCTGCGGTGTACCTGATTCCGCTGATCGTGATGCTGCTGACCAGCTTCAAATCCCCGGAAGACATCCGTACCGGCAACCTGCTGAGCTGGCCGACCGTCATTGACGGCATCGGCTGGATCAAGGCCTGGGATGTGGTCGGCGGCTACTTCTGGAACTCGGTGAAAATCACTGTGCCAGCGGTTCTGATCTCGACCTTCATCGGTGCCATGAACGGTTACGTGTTGTCGATGTGGCGCTTCCGTGGCTCACAGTTGTTCTTCGGCCTGCTGCTGTTTGGCTGCTTCCTGCCATTCCAGACCGTGCTGCTGCCGGCGTCGTTCACCCTCGGCAAGTTCGGCCTGGCCAACACCACCACAGGTTTAGTGCTGGTACACGTGGTCTACGGCCTGGCGTTCACCACGCTGTTCTTCCGCAACTACTACGTGAGCATTCCGGATGCGCTGGTCAAGGCTGCACGCCTGGATGGCGCAGGCTTCTTCACGATTTTCTGGAAGATCCTGCTGCCGATGTCGATCCCGATCGTGATGGTCTGCCTGATCTGGCAGTTCACCCAGATCTGGAATGACTTCCTGTTCGGCGTGGTCTTCGCCAGTGGCGATGCCCAGCCAATTACCGTGGCCCTGAACAACCTGGTCAACACCAGCACCGGGGCCAAGGAATACAACGTTGATATGGCTGCCGCGATGATCGCCGGGCTGCCGACACTGCTGGTCTACATATTCGCTGGCAAGTATTTCCTGCGTGGGCTGACGTCCGGCGCGGTCAAGGGGTAGAAACATGGCAACTCTCGAATTACGCAACGTCAACAAGACCTACGGCACCGGTTTGCCGGACACCCTGAAAAATATCGAACTGAAGATCGATGACGGTGAGTTCCTGATTCTGGTCGGCCCGTCGGGCTGCGGTAAATCCACACTGATGAACTGCATCGCCGGTCTGGAAAACATCAGCGGCGGCGCGATCCTGGTGGATGACGCCGACATCAGCGGCATGAGCCCGAAAGATCGCGACATCGCCATGGTGTTCCAGTCCTACGCGCTGTACCCGACCATGAGCGTGCGCGACAACATCGCCTTCGGCCTGAAGATCCGCAAAATGCCCGCCGCTGAAATCGACGAAGAAGTCGCTCGCGTCTCCAAGCTGTTGCAGATCGAACATCTGCTCAGCCGCAAGCCCGGACAGCTTTCCGGTGGTCAGCAACAGCGCGTGGCGATGGGCCGTGCCCTGGCGCGGCGGCCGAAGATTTACCTGTTCGACGAACCGCTGTCCAACCTCGACGCCAAGCTGCGCGTCGAGATGCGCACCGAAATGAAACTGATGCACCAGCGCCTGAAAACCACCACGGTCTACGTGACCCACGACCAGATCGAAGCGATGACGCTGGGCGACAAGGTGGCGGTGATGAAGGACGGGATCATTCAACAGTTCGGCACGCCGAAAGACATCTACAACAACCCGGCCAACCTGTTCGTGGCGAGCTTCATCGGTTCACCGCCGATGAACTTCATTCCCCTGCGTTTGCAACGCAAGGACGGTCGTCTGTTGGCGCTGCTCGACAGCGGTCAGGCGCGCTGCGAGTTGCCGTTGGGCATGCAGGATGCCGGTCTGGAAGACCGCGAAGTGATCCTCGGCATGCGCCCTGAGCAGATCGTGCTGGCGGGCAGCGAGCCGAATGGTTTGCCGACCATTCGCGCCGAAGTGCAGGTCACCGAGCCGACCGGTCCCGACACGCTGGTGTTCGTCAATCTCAATGAAACCAAGGTCTGCTGCCGTCTGGCGCCGGACGTTGCACCGGCCGTGGGCGAGACCCTGACGCTGCAATTCGATCCATCGAAAGTGTTGTTGTTCGATGCCAAGACCGGGGAACGCCTGGGGGTGGCCGGTCAACCGCAACTCGAAGCACGAGCTGCCAACGTGACCCAGTTCAAAGGCCGCTGAAGATCAATTGCAGGAGCCGGCTTGCTGGCGATAGCGGTGTGTCATTCAACGCAAATGTCGACTGACACACCGCTATCGCCAGCAAGCCGGCTCCTGCAAGGGGGAATCCGCGGCGGGTGGCCTGTCATCCGTCGCAACTGATGTAACCGCGTTAAATAAAAACAGTTAATAACAATAAAACGAGGATGTAGGGATGAAGAAGAACAACAGCGCTCAGCTTATCTGCCAGTTGTCAGCGATTGCGGCAATGATGCTGGCCGGCAGTGTGCACGCGGCTGACGCGTTCAGCGCCGATTCCGAATGGATGACCGGTGATTGGGGTGGTGAGCGGACCAAGCTGATCGAGCAAGGCATCGACATCAAGATGGACTACGTCGGTGAAGTGGGCGGCAACCTTCACGGCGGCTACAACAATGACAAGACAGCGCGTTACGCCGACCAGTTTGGCCTGGGCGTGGCGCTGGATCTGCAAAAGCTGTGGGGCTGGGATAACACCCAGGCGAAGATCCAGCTGACCAACCGTAACGGTGAGAACATCTCCAATGACCGTGTCGGCGACCCGCGTGCCGGCACCTTGAGTTCTTCCCAGGAAGTCTACGGTCGTGGCCACATGGTCCGACTGACCCAGTTGTGGATCAAACACCAGTTCCTCGACGGTAAACTGGACGTCAAGGCGGGTTACTTCGGCGAAGGCGAAGACTTCAACACCTTCCCTTGCGAGTTCCAGAACCTGGCGTTCTGCGGTTCCCAGGTGGGTAACTGGGCGACCAATATCTGGTACAACTGGCCGGTCAGTCAGGCCGCGATCCGTGTGAAGTACAACATCTCGCCCGAGTTCTATGCGCAGATCGGCGCCTACAACCAGAACCCGTCGCAACTGGAGCACGGCAACGGCTTCAAGCTCAGCGGCAGTGGTACCAAGGGCACCGTGTTGCCGGTCGAACTGGTCTGGTTGCCTAACCCGAACAACCTGCCGGGCGAATACCGTGTCGGTTACTACAAAAGCACGGCCAGCGCCGATGACGTTCGTGAAGACGACAACGGCAATGATGCGGCAACCAGCGGCAACGCTTACCGCAGCCACAGCAGCAAGTCCGGCTACTGGTTCGTGGCGCAACAACAGCTGACCGACCACAACGGTGACAAGAGCCGCGGCCTGACCGTTTCGGCCAACGCCACGTTCCACGACAAGGACACCAACATCGTCGACAACTATCAGTCGCTGATGTTTGTGTACAAGGGCCCGTTCGATGCTCGTCCGAAAGATGACGTCGGTATCGGTTTCGCCCGTATCCATGTCAACGATGACGTGAAGAAAAACGCCGAGCTGGTCAACGCCTCCAATGGTGTCACCCAGTACGAAGATCCACGCTTTGCGCCACTGCGTGACACTGAATACAACTACGAGATCAACTACGGCTTCCACGTTACCAACTGGCTGACCGTGCGTCCCAACCTGCAATACATCACTCACCCGGGCGGTGTGGATGAAGTCGACAACGCGCTGGTGGCCGGCCTGAAAATTCAGTCGGTGTTCTAACGCTGTTGCGATAAGCTCCTCTCTATGTGCGCATTTTTGCGGACAGCCCAGGCTGTCCGCTTTTTTTTGTGGTATGCCAACGCACACCTGTGGCGAGGGGATTCACTGGGCACAAGAGTATGAGTACATCCATGATTTTCAGGACCGTGGCACATGCATGAGCATCCGCTACAACGCTTCTTCAAATCCTTGCGCGAACGTCCGGTGTTTGCGTGGGAGCGCTATCAGATGCGCGACGTGCTGGTGATCGATCATCCCCTGTGTCAGGCGGTGTTCAGTCGGCAGGGCGCGCAATTGCTGCACTTCCAGCCCAAAGGGCAGAAACCCTGGCTCTGGTGCGCGGCGAAGTGGCCGCATGTCGGCGCGATTCGCGGCGGCGTGCCGGTGTGTTGGCCGTGGTATGGCCGGCATCCGAGTGAAAACGCGTGGCCGTCCCATGGCTGGGCGCGGTTGCTGGACTGGAAACTGCTCGACAGTCGCCATGACGAAGAGGGCGTGCACCTGCATTGGCAACTGCAGTTGTGTGACTGGCAAGTGGACCTGCATGCCCACCTTGGCGAACGCATGGAATTGCGCCTGAGCACCGAGCATCAGGACAGCCTGCCGTGCCAATTGAGTCAGGCGTTGCATGCCTATTGGCGTATCGGTGACGTCGGTGAGGTAGCGCTGTCTGGGCTCGACGGTGCGCAAGGTTACGACCAGTTGAACCGCCAGGTTTGCCAGCAGGAAGGCGAGTTGCGGGTAGAGGGTGGCTGTCAGCGAGTGTTCCAGCATGACGGCGAATTGCAGCTCAAGGATCACGCCTGGCAGCGGGAATTGTGCATTGATACCGGGGATGATGCGGACACGGTGGTCTGGCATCCCGGGACGCGTCCACTATTGGGCGTCAGTTGGAACGAGATTTCCGAGTTTGTCTGTGTGGAAGCGGCGAGTGGCGGGACCGATAGCCTGAGCCTGGCGCCGGGGCAGAAGGCTCATCTGAGTTTGCAGGCGCGGGTGGGGGCATGATTTTTTGGTGTTGCCGCCGACCCCTTCGCGAGCAAGCCTGCTCCCACAGTTGACCAGGTTCCTTGAGTTGGAATGGGGTCGAATGTGGGAGCGGGCTTGCTCGCGAAGGTGGCCTATCAGGCAACGAAGAACTCGGGCGATATCAGTTGAACTCATCCCCAATCGGATACCGACTGGCATTCAGACTCTCTTTGATCTTGCGCAGATGCGGCTGGAAGTCCACGCCACGGCGCAACGTCATGCCGGTCGCCAGCACGTCCAGCACGGTGAGCTGAATGATCCGCGACGTCATCGGCATATAGATGTCGGTGTCTTCCGGCAGCGGAATGTTCAGGCTCAGCGTACTGGCCTTGGCCAGCGGCGAGCCTTCGGCGGTCAGCCCAAGCACCGAGGCGCCGTTTTCCCGGGCGATGCGCGCCACTTCCACCAGTTCGCGGGTGCGGCCGGTGTAGGAAATGATCACGAACAGCTCGCCGGTGTGGGCCACCGAAGCAATCATCCGTTGCATCAGCACATCGGCATGGGCGGTGACTGCCAGGTTGAAGCGGAAGAATTTGTGCTGCGCATCCAGTGCCACCGGGGCCGAGGCGCCGAGGCCGAAGAAGTGGATCTGCCGGGCCTGAATCAACAGGTCGACGGCGCGGCTGATCAGGTTCGGGTCCAGCGCCTGCAAGGCACTGTCCAATGACGCGATGGCGCTGCCGAAAATCTTCTTGGTATAGGCTTCCGGATTATCGTCGGCCTCGACCGCGCGGCTGACATAAGCGGCGCCACTGGCCAGGCTCTGGGCCAGCTGAAGCTTGAGTTCCGGGTAGCCGCTGACGCCGAACGAGCGGCAGAAACGGTTCACTGTCGGTTCGCTGACCTTGGAGGCCTGGGCGAGGGCGGCGATGCTGAACCGGGTGGCCTGCTCTGGGTTGAGCAGGATCACTTCGGCGACTTTGCGTTCCGCCTTGTTCAGGTCTTCAAGGCGATTCTGGATTTGTTCCAGTAAATTTCGCACGCGGTCCATATGATTTCCTAGGTTTTGCAATGCAAATAAGGGCTCGGCTATGCAAATTGGGCCTTTGATGCGGCCCCAAGCGGTGGCCTATCCTACTGATGGCTCCGACCGACCACCACTCGGAATCTGTATTTTGCGAAAATGTTGTGGTTATTACTACATTTTCTCTTGAGCGATGCCTTGAAAAAAGGTATTTGTAGCTTAACTTGATAAAAGAACAAACATCATGCCTTCGATTACGGTTGAACCGTGCACCTTTGCCTTGTTCGGCGCCCTTGGCGATCTGGCCTTGCGCAAGCTGTTTCCTGCCCTTTATCAACTCGATGGCGCAGGCCTGCTGCACGAGGAGACGCGCATCATCGCGCTGGCCCGTGAGCCCGGCAGCGAGCAGGAACATCTGGCGTTCATCGCTTCCGAGCTGCGCCGCTACGTCGGCGCCAAAGAGCTGGACGAAGCGGTGGTCGAGCGTTTTCTGGCCCGCCTGACCTATCTGCACGTCGACTTCCTCAAGTCCGAAGACTATGTGGCCCTGGCGGAAATGGCCGGCAGCGCCCAGCGAGTGATCGCCTACTTCGCCACGCCGGCCGCTGTTTACGGTGCGATCTGCGAGAACCTGGCGAAGGTCGGTCTGGCCGAGAACACCCGTGTGGTGCTGGAAAAACCCATCGGTTCGGACCTCGAATCCTCGCGCAAGGTCAACGACGCCGTGGCGCAGTTCTTCCCGGAGAACCGCACCTACCGCATCGACCACTACCTGGGCAAAGAGA
Source organism: Pseudomonas migulae NBRC 103157 (assembly GCF_002091715.1). Lineage (GTDB taxonomy): Bacteria > Pseudomonadota > Gammaproteobacteria > Pseudomonadales > Pseudomonadaceae > Aquipseudomonas > Aquipseudomonas migulae_A. The sequence goes on from NZ_BDAG01000007.1 coordinate 149,445, forward strand.
CCGTTCAAAACCTCATCGCCCTGCGTTTTGCCAACAGCCTGTTCGAAACCCAGTGGAACCAGAATTACATCTCCCACGTGGAAATCACCGTGGCCGAGAAGGTCGGCATCGAAGGCCGCTGGGGCTACTTCGACAAGGCCGGTCAGCTGCGGGACATGATCCAGAATCACCTGCTGCAACTGCTCTGCCTGATCGCCATGGACCCGCCGGCCGACCTGTCTGCCGACAGCATCCGCGACGAGAAAGTCAAAGTGCTCAAGGCACTGGCGCCGATCAGCCCGGAAGGCCTGACCACCCAAGTGGTGCGCGGCCAGTACATCGCCGGTTACAGCGAAGGCAAACCGGTGCCGGGCTACCTCGAAGAACCGAACTCCAACACCCAGAGCGACACCGAAACCTTCGTCGCTCTGCGTGCCGACATCCGCAACTGGCGTTGGGCCGGCGTGCCGTTTTATCTGCGCACCGGCAAGCGCATGCCACAGAAACTGTCGCAGATCGTCATCCACTTCAAGGAACCGTCGCACTACATCTTCGCCCCGGAGCAGCGCCTGCAGATCAGCAACAAGCTGATTATCCGCCTGCAACCGGACGAAGGCATTTCCTTGCGCGTGATGACCAAAGAACAAGGCCTGGACAAGGGCATGCAGCTGCGCAGCGGTCCGTTGCAGCTGAATTTTTCCGACACCTGGCGCAGCGCACGGATTCCCGATGCCTACGAGCGGTTGTTGCTGGAAGTGATGCGCGGCAATCAGAACCTGTTTGTCCGTAAAGATGAAATCGAAGCCGCGTGGAAGTGGTGTGACCAGTTGATCGCCGGGTGGAAGAAATCCGGTGATGCGCCCAAGCCGTACGCGGCAGGGTCCTGGGGGCCGATGAGCTCCATTGCTCTGATCACGCGGGACGGGAGGTCGTGGTATGGCGATATCTGATTTGAAACTGCCTCAGGGCGTCAGCGCCCATGAGTTCAAGAGCCCGGTGCTGCTGGCCGATGGTTTGGCGCTGAAAGTGGCCAAGCAACTGAGTGACGCTATCGACGCTCGCGGGACCGCGACGCTGGTGGTGTCCGGTGGACGCAGCCCGGTGGCGTTTTTCCAGAACCTGGCGAAGCAGAAGCTGGACTGGTCCAAGGTCGTCGTGACTCTGGCCGATGAGCGTTGGGTGCCGGTGGAACACGCCGACAGCAACGCCGGTCTGCTCAAGCGTTACCTGTTGCAAGGTCTGGCGGCCAAGGCTCAGTTCCTGAGTCTGTACAGCGCCAGCGCCAACCTTGATCAAGCGGCCGAGCAAGCCGACCGGTTGCTCGCCGAGTTGCCTGCTATCGACGTGCTGGTACTGGGCATGGGCGACGACGGCCACACCGCGTCGTTGTTCCCGAACAGCCCGAACCTGGCCGACGCCTTGAAAGTCGACGGCACGCGTCGTTGCTACCCGATGCTGGCACCGACCGTGCCGCATCAGCGCCTGACCATGAGTCGCGCGTTGCTGGCCTCGGCCAAACACACCGTTCTATCGATTTCCGGTCAGTCCAAGCTGACCACCCTGAGTGCCGCATTGGCCGGTGACGATGTCGCCGCCATGCCGATTCGCGCGTTTCTGCAACCTACGTTAGAGATTTACTGGTGCCCATGAGCCAAGGAACAGCCGCTATGACAACCCCATCCCCGACCGTTTCCATGGCGGACAAAGTTGCCCTGATCGACAGTCTCTGCGCCAAGGCGCGGATTCTGCCGGTGATCACCATTGCTCGCGAACAGGACGTGCTGCCGCTGGCCGACGCCCTCGCGGCCGGTGGCCTGACAGCCCTGGAAGTGACCCTGCGTTCGCAGTTCGGCCTCAAGGCCATCCAGATCCTGCGCGAGCAGCGTCCGGAGCTGGTGACCGGTGCCGGCACGGTGCTCGATCGCCACATGCTGGCCGCTGCTGAAGCGGCGGGTTCGCAGTTCATCGTCACGCCGGGCATCACCCGTGACTTGCTCGAAGCCAGCGTCGATAGCCCGATTCCGCTGTTGCCGGGCATCAGCAACGCCTCGGGCATCATGGAAGGCTACGGCCTGGGCTATCGCCGCTTCAAACTGTTCCCGGCGGAAGTCAGCGGCGGCGTCGCAGCAATCAAAGCCCTGGGCGGCCCGTTCGGCGAAGTGAAATTCTGCCCGACCGGCGGCGTCAGCCCGGCCAACATCAAGAGCTACATGGCGTTGAAAAACGTGATGTGCGTGGGCGGTAGCTGGATGCTTGATCCGGAGTGGATCAAGAACGGCGACTGGGCCCGCATTCAGGAATGCACCGCCGAGGCCTTGGCGCTGCTGGACTGATCTGCTTTTACCTGACACTTCGTTGTGTGTTCTACGGCTTTAACGGTGCGCTTGGTCGGTGCACCGTTTTTTTTTGCCCAACGAAAAACCATTTTCCGTAGGAGCCGGCTTGCTGGCGATGGTATCGACTCGGTCTGTCAGATGCACCGAGTCGATACCATCGCCAGCAAGCCGGCTCCTATGGGACACCACGCGATACATAGTTACCGCATCTCGCCGCTCGTCCGGCGTTAACCTGCGTTCATCTTATGGAAGAGAGAACGTCATGGACGACAACACCTTGGTTACATCCGCACAACCGGCTTGCCTGCTGTCACCCGAACAGATCGCCGGCCCCTATTTTCGAAACCCGAAACTGATCAGACGAAACATCAGCGAAGGCCTGGACGGTGTTCCCCTGGTGCTGAAACTGACGATCGTCGATGCGATGACCGGGCAGCCGGTCAACGGCGCCATCGTCGATATCTGGCATTGCAATGCACGTGGTGCGTATTCGGGCTGGAGCAAGATCGACCCGGACAAGGAAGTCGATGACGGCGCTATCGGCGCGATCCCGCGTACCGACGACGATACGTATCTGCGCGGCGGGCAGTTCACGGATCAGAACGGCATCGTGCGCTTTACCACGATCTATCCGGGGTTCTATGCCGGACGCGCGCTGCACATCCACGTGGCAGTCCGAGTCACCGCTGGCAACAACTATCTTGAAGAGCGGCATGTCGCCTGGGTCGGCCAGTTGTACTTCCCCGAAGTAGCCTCGCGCTCGGTCCTCAACACCCGGCAATACAGCGGCCGAACCGTCGCACCACTGACCAACGATCAGGACGTTCTCTATGAAACCATGGGCGGCGAAGCCTCGACCCTGACCGTTCACACCCTCAGCCGAGACTCGAAAGAAGACGGATTTTTCGGGCACATGACCATCGGCATCGATACGTTCGCGGCGTCATCGCAGATCAAACCGGAGGACTTCGACAAGTACACCGTGTGACGTCAGCGCAGTTCGCTCAACGCGTTGCTCAGCCTATCCATCTGCGCCGCAGTGCTGGTCAGCCCCGGTGTGATGCGGATGCACGGGCCAGACGCCGCACCGCTGCGCGTCACGGTAAACAGGTTGTAGTCCTTGAGCAGCCGTTCGGCCATTGCCTGCTGATCGGCGTGCCGGGTAAAGCGCATCGCCGTGATGCCGCAATACAGCCGAGGGTCGTCCGGGGTCATGACTTCGATGCCCGGCAAATCACGCACTGCGCTGACCCAACGGTTACGCAGGTAATTGAGCCGAGTGCCCTTGGCGGTCGAGCCGCCCATGGCCCGATGCTCCTCGAACACCAGCGGCAGCGTCAGCAGTGCCGGGATGTTGGGCGTGCTGTACGGCGTGCGGGCGCGAATGTCGGTGATCGGGAAATGCATCTCGCCCATGTCCGGGTCGATGTCGGCCAGGCGCTCCGGAGCGATATACAGGAAGCCCAGGGTCAGCGGCGCACCGATCCACTTGTGCAGGTTATAACCGGCGAACGCGACGCCGAGGTCATCAAGGTTGAATTCGATCTGGCCCAGTGCATGAGCGCCATCGAGGATCACGTCGATACCCTGTTCTTTGGCGGCAGCGACAATGGCCTTCACTGGCATCACCAGCCCGGTGCGGTGAGTGACGTGGGTCAGCGCCATCAGCTTGAGCTTTGGATAACGCGCGAAGGTCTCGCGGTAAGTGGCCAGCAGACTGTCGAAACTGGCGGGGTGCGCGTGATCGATCTCGATCACTTCAGCACCGCGATGGCGCGCGAGCCAGCGCATGGCGCCTTTGACCGTGTCGTACTCCAGATCACAGATCAGCACCTGATCGCCCGGTTGCAGGCGATTGTAATTGCGGATCAGCGATTGCAGAGCATCCGACGCATTGCGCGTGAAGGCAACGGAATCGGTCGTCACGCCTATCAGTGCCGCGAGCTGTGCAGCGATCGCAAGGCTTTGGCCCTGTTCGAAGCGCTGGCGCACGTGCACCGAGTTGCTGCGGTTGATGAGTTCGATGTTGCGTTGGTATTCCTCGACCACCGTGCGCGACATGCGGCCGAAGTAACCGTTCTCGAGGTTGATCGGGCCGGGTTCGACGGCATAGCGGTCGGCAAAGGTCTGCCAAAACATTTCATCACGGGCGCGGCGGGTGTTATCGGGCATGGGGACGACTCAGTGGCGAGGGGCAGGTTTGCCATGTTTGGCGCGCAGAGGCTCAAGCAACTCCGACAGGCCGTTGTGATCGATTTCCTGCATCAGGGCCAGCAAGCCGCCCAGTTCGCCATGGGGGAAACCTTCCCGGGCGAACCAGTTCAGGTAGGGGCCGGGCAGGTCGGCAATGATGCGGCCCTTGTATTTGCCGAAGGGCATTTCACGGGTAATCAGCAGTTCGAGCTTTTCAGGGTTCATCAGTCAGTCGTCTTGAATCGGTCAGTCTGGAAAATACAGGCATTCTGCATGCAGGCCAATTGACAGATCATGCAAATAACGCGGATACAGATGGCGGTTAAAAAGTTAACTAATTGAAATATAAGAAATAAATTACCAATTCGAAGCTGGCATGCAGGGTGCAACAGCTATTGCATCTTTCATCAACCCGTGAGGAATTGAAAATGACCGACATGAATAAAGAAGCGATCTCTGTACTCAACGACCTGATCGAAACCAGCAAAGACGGTCAGGAAGGGTTCAAGACTTGCGCTGAAGACATCAAGCACCCAGAACTGAAATCGTTGTTCGCCAAACGTTCCGCCGACTGCGCCACTGCGGCCTCGGAACTGCAAACTGCCGTGCGCTCGATGGGTGGAGATCCGGAAACGTCCACCAGCGTCAGCGGTGATCTGCACCGTCGCTGGGTAGACGTGAAAGCGATGTTCACCGGCAAGGATGAAGAAGCCGTGCTGAACGAAGCCGAACGCGGTGAAGACCATGCGCTGAAGGCTTACAAAGAAGCCATGGAAAAAATCAACAAGCACAACCTGGTGGGCATCCGTGACCTGGTTGAACGTCAGTATCACGGCGTGCAACGCAATCACGATCAGGTGAAAGCCCTGCGTAACCAGGCTCGCGCACGCTCGTAAGCGCGCAACACCTGTCAGAAACGCCAGCCAGTCTGGCGTTTTTTTGTGCCCGCGAATTAACACGGTAATTGCCCTTGTAGGCGCGGGCGAAGGCTGCGATCTTTTGACGGTATAGAGTTCGCCGAACAGCACGATCAAAAGATCGTCCGAACGCGGCCCGAGCCTTCGGCAGCTCCTACAATCGTTAAACCGTGCCTTCAAGAGAGCTTTACGTGCCTATCACTTTGCAGGCTTTGTTTGCGCCTGACCGCCATGCCCTGCAGTTCGCAATCAAGACCCTGCTCGGCGGCGGCCTCGCGCTGTGGCTGGCATTGCGCTGGGGGCTGGAGCAACCGGCCTGGGCATTGATGACGGCGTTCATCGTCGCTCAGCCACTGTCCGGGATGGTGGTGCAAAAGGGCCTGGCGCGGCTGTTGGGGACGCTGATCGGAACGATCATGTCGGTGGTGTTCATGAGCCTGTTCGCCCAGACGCCATGGTTGTTTCTTCTGGCATTGGCGCTGTGGCTCGGGCTGTGTACGGCGAGTTCGACGTTGCTGCGCAGTGCCTGGTCCTATTCGTTTGTGCTGGCCGGTTACACGGTCGCAATCATCGCGTTGCCGGCCATTACCCATCCGCTGACGGTGTTCGATCAAGCCGTGGCGCGCTGCACGGAAATCTGTCTGGGCATTCTCTGTGCCACCGCCGCCAGTGCTTTGCTGTGGCCGATGCGGGTCGAGCGACAACTGGCGGATCAGGCGCGAGCGGCTTGGCAGAGCGGGATGAATGCCGCGCGCGCGACGTTGGCCGGCGATGGTCAGGCGCGCAAAGGGCTGCTGGAAATCCTCGGTCGAATCGTCGCGGTGGATGCTCAGCGCGAGCACGCCTGGTTCGAAGGCGGGCTGGGCCGGCAACGTGCGCGGGCCATCAGCGGGCTGAGTCAGAAACTGTTGATGCTGCTGCGCATCGCCCGTTCGGTGCGGCGGCAGTGGAAGCAGTTGGAGCCATTGGAAGCCGAACAGTTGGCGCCGTGGATGACCGAAGTTCAGGAAGCACTCGCCAGCCCGGATACCGCGACGTTGCAAGCCTTGCGACCGCGCCTGCTCGATGCGTCCCATGACCCTCGGATCAGCTCAGCGCAAAGTTATTGCCTGGTCCGATTCACCCTGCTGATGGACACCGCGATGGCGGCGAGTACGGCATTGCGTGCGGTGGAGGAGGGCCAGGAAACCGTCGACCCGCCGCGCACCCTGGCACCGCACCGCGACCTGTCATTGGCGCTGGTCTTCGGGGCGCGCAGTGCATTGGCGTTTCTGGTGGTGTCGTGTTTCTGGCTGGCGACTGCCTGGCCCGCCGCCTCAGGCGCATTGGTGCTGACTTGCGTGGTGTGCAGCCTGTTCGCCAGTCGCGAGAACGGCGCGCAGATCGGCATGAGTTTCATGCGCGGAATTTTTCTGGCGATCCCGGCGGCGTTTATTGTCGGGCAGATTCTGCTGCCGCAATGGAGTGGTTTTGCGCTGCTGTGCATGGGCATGGGCGTGCCGTTGTTTTTCGGCGCGCTGGGCATGGCCAAGCCACAGATCGGCGCCACGGCGACTTCGTTCTGCCTGCACTTCATCGTGCTGGTCTCGCCGCTCAATGCGATGAAGTTCGATGTCGCAACGTTCTTCAACAGCGCTCAAGCCATGGTGGTGGGCGTCGGCGCGGCGGTGTTGGCGTTTCACTTGCTGATCCTGCGCAACCCGGCCTGGCACGGGCGACGTTTGCTCGCGGCGACTCTCGACGATCTGGTGCGCCTGACCCGACGCAATCTGCGCGGTGCCGAAAGCTGGTTCGGCGGGCGCATGGCCGACCGTTTGCTGCAACTGGCGCGGCACTATCCGGAGCTACCGGAGCCGGCGCGCAGTCGTTGGGATGACGGCTTGCTCGGTCTGGACATCGGCGATGAACTGCTGCATTTGCGCTTGAGCCTGGCGGTGGCTCAGGTGCCGGTCAGTGCGCCGCAGCGGCGCTATCTCGAGGCACTGGAAAAAGCCCTCGAGCAAGGCCCGAGCGGTCGTTGTGCCGATGCCTTGGAACAACCCAGCCAAGAATTCTTGAAAACCTTGTTCGCGTTGCCGCCCAGCGATGCCGTGAAACTGGCCCAGGGCGCCGTGCTGCAATTGCAGAACAGCTGGCGCGCCTGGTGTCGTCAACAGGAGCAAAGCCATGGGCTTGCGTGAATGGTCGGTGGGCGGCGTGCTGCTCAGTCCGTTTCTGATTTATGTGCTGCTGGCGCTGCTCGTCACCGCAGGCTTGCACCTGTTGTTGCGCCTGACTCCGGTCGGTCGCTGGATCTGGCACGAAGCGCTATTCGATTGCGCCTTGTACGTCTGTGTATTGACCCTGATCACCGTCGTCCTCGGACCTTTATAAGGAGTTGAACATGCGTACCTCCGTACGTGTCGCGGTTACCCTGTGCCTGGTGGCGGTGGCGATTTTTGCCGGTTTCCATTTGTGGCAGTACTACATGCTCACGCCGTGGACCCGGGACGCGAGGATTCGCGCCGACGTGGTGGTGATCGCCCCGGATGTGTCGGGTTGGGTGCGTGAGCTCAAGGCCTTCGATAACCAGAAGGTCAAGGCCGGCGACCTGTTGCTGAGCATCGACCGCGACCGGTTCGAAGCCGCGCTGGAGAAGGCGCAAGCGGTGGTGCAGACCCGTCAGCAGCAACTCAACCTGCGCGAGCGCGAAGCCAGCCGTCGCGCCAGCCTCGGGCCGCAAGCGATCAGTGCCGAGCTGCGCGAGAATGCGCAAATCAACGCCGGCATCGCTCGTGGCGAACTGCGTGAAGCCCAGGCCGAAGCCAAGGTCGCCGAACTCAACCTCGCCCGCAGTCAGGTCCACGCGCCACGTAGCGGACACATCACTAACCTGCGTCTGGCCCAAGGCAATTACGTGAATGCCGGACAACCGGTGATGGCGTTGATCGATGATTCAACGTTTTATGTGCAGGCGTATTTCGAAGAAACCAAACTGCCGCGGATTCGCGTCGGCGACCCGGTGAAGGTCTGGTTGATGAGTGCGGGCGAGGCGCTGCAAGGGCAGGTGGAAAGCGTCAGCCGCGGGATCACCGATCGCAACACCACGCCGGATGGGCAGTTGCTGGCGGAGGTGGAGCCGACGTTCAACTGGGTGAGGCTGGCGCAGCGCATTCCGGTGCGGATCAAACTGGACAAAGTGCCCGAGGGGATCAATTTGAGTTCGGGGATGACAGCGAGTGTGCAGGTGCAGGAGCAGTAGAAGTCCTTGTGGCGAGGGGGCTTGCCCCCTCACCACAGGGGAGCGGTGGATCAGCCGATGCTGATTGCCGGCAGTTTCGGCAATGTCACGGTCTGCTGTTTACGCGGCGCCAGAATCTCCGCCTCACCATCCACTACCAACTCATCGCGCTGATTGAACACACGGGTGGCAATGCGCACACGAAACTTCGGCAGCTTCTCCAGGATTTCCAGGCGCACCGTCAGCGTGTCGCCAATTTTCACCGGCTTCTGAAAGCTCATCTGCTGACCGATATAAATGGTGCCCGGCCCAGGTAATTCACAGGCAACGGCTGCGCTGATCAGTGCACCGCTGAACATGCCGTGAGCGATACGTTCCTTGAACATGGTGCCGGCGGCGAATTCAGCGTCCAGGTGCACCGGGTTGTGGTCACCGGACATCGCGGCGAACAGTTGAATGTCGCGCTCTTCGACCGTCTTGGTGTAGCTCGCGGTCTGCCCGACTTCAAGGGCTTCGTAAGGGGTGTTGGTAACCTGGGTCATCGGTCTCAATTCCTGTGACAAATAAAAAAACCACAAAAAAACTATTCGGATCGGGGTGGGCGGCGGTGGCTCAGGGCTTGCGCGATCCAGCTCAACACGTCGGCCGTCACTTCATCGCGATTGCTCTCGTTGAACAGTTCGTGCCGTGCCTGCGGGTAAATCGTCAGTTGCAGACTCTGGCTGCCAGCGGCACGTAGCGCATTGGCCAGATCTTTCAGACGCTTGCCTTCACTCACCGGATCACATTCGCCGCCAATCACCAGCAACGGCAGGCCCGGATCAATCTGAGCGAGATTGGACGCTTTGCTGATTTGCTGCAAGCCGCCAAGCAAGTCGATCCAGAACTGATTGGTGCAGCGAAAGCCGCAGAGCGGGTCGCGGGCGTACTTGTCGACTTCGGCCGGGTCGCGGCTGAGCCAGTCGAACGCGGTGCGGGCCGGTTTGAACTTCTTGTTGAACGAGCCGAACGACAGCCATTCGATCAGCGCGCTGCGCCCCTTCGGCCCTTGGCGCAAGCGTTCGAGGCGCGCGATTTGCCGGGCGGCGCGATAAAGCGCAACCGGTTGAAAGTTCGAACCACTGAGGACCGCGCCATACAGGCTGGCGCTGTGATGCAGCAGATAGGCCTGGGCGATGTAACTGCCCATGCTGTGGCCGAGCAGCACGATCGGCACGCCGGGATGTTGCTGGCCGATGTGCTGATTGAGGCTGGCCAGGTCACCGACCACCTTGCACCAGCCTTCGTCATCGGCGAAATGACCGAGAGTCCCGTTTTCGGCAGTTTTGCCATGTCCACGCAAGTCTGGTGCGTAGACGCCATAACCCTGTTCACAGCATTTTTCGGCCAGGCGGGCATAGCGACCACTGTGCTCGGCCATGCCGTGGGCCAGCAGGATCACGGCTTTCAACGGCGCGGCAGGCAGCCACTGGTTGACGAAGAGGCGGCTGCGGTCACTCGCGGTCAACCAGAAGGTGTCGTGGATCATGGCGATTCCTTTGCATGGGCTCGGTGCATTGTATAGCGCATCCTTCGCCAGACGTCTGATCAGGCCACGCCACGGCACCAAGATTCACAGGATCAATGACGGGCGTTGGCATATTTGCCTGTTTCGTCATAGCTGCTAGTGTCCGTGAAGCTCCGCTTTTTGCTTTCTGTTTTTCAGACAGCGCAGAGAGTGGCCCCGGATAGGTTCAGGTAAAGAGGACAAGAACAATGCAACCTGATTTCTGGAATGACAAACGCCCGGCCGGCGTACCCCTGGACATCGATCAAGGGGCTTACAAGTCGGTGATCGAGGTGTTCGAGCGTTCCTGCAAAAAATTTGCGGACCGCCCGGCCTTCAGCAACATGGGCGTGACCCTGACCTACGCCGAACTGGAACGCTACAGCGCCGCGTTCGCCGGTTACCTGCAAGCCCATACCGACCTGGTGCCGGGGGATCGCATCGCGGTGCAGATGCCCAACGTCCTGCATTACCCGATTGCCGTGTTCGGTGCGTTGCGCGCCGGGCTGATCGTGGTCAACACCAACCCGCTGTACACCGCGCGGGAGATGCGTCATCAGTTCAAGGATTCCGGTGCCCGGGCGCTGGTCTACCTGAACGTGTTCGGGCAGAAAGTCCAGGAAGTGCTGCCCGACACCGACCTCCAGTACCTGATCGAAGCGAAGATGGGCGACATGATGCCCGCCGCCAAGGGCTGGCTGGTCAACACCCTGGTGCGCAAGGTCAAGAAAATGGTCCCGGACTATTCCTTGCCGCAAGCCGTTTCCTTCAAGAGCGCGTTGCGCCTGGGCCGGGGCCTGGGCATCAAGCCGCTGAACGCCGGTCTCAACGATATCGCCGTGCTGCAATACACCGGCGGCACCACCGGCCTGGCGAAGGGCGCGATGCTGACCCACGGCAACCTGGTGGCAAACATGCAGCAGGCGCGGGCGTGCCTGGGGCAGTTCGGCAGCGATGGCCAGCCGCTGCTGCGCGAAGGTCAGGAGGTGATGATCGCGCCGCTGCCGCTGTACCACATCTATGCCTTCACCGCGAATTGCATGTGCATGATGGTGACCGGCAACCACAACGTGCTGATCACCAATCCGCGAGACATTGGCGGTTTCATCAAGGAACTGAAGAACTGGCGGTTTTCGGCCCTGCTGGGCCTTAACACGCTGTTTGTCGCGTTAATGGACCATCCGGATTTCAAGACCCTGGATTTCTCCAGCCTCAAACTGACCAACTCCGGTGGCACTGCGCTGGTCAAGGCCACCGCCGAGCGCTGGGAGCAACTGACCGGTTGTCGCATCACCGAAGGCTATGGCCTGACCGAAACCTCGCCGGTGGCGTGCACCAACCCGTACGGCGACAAATCGCGGATCGGCACGGTCGGCCTGCCGGTGCCGGGCACGACGTTGAAAGTCATCAATGACGAAGGCATCGAGCAACCGCTGGGCGAGCGCGGCGAACTGTGCATCAAGGGCCCGCAGATCATGAAGGGCTATTGGCAGAAACCCGAAGCCACCGCCGAAGTGCTGGATGCCGAAGGCTGGTTCAAGTCCGGCGACATCGCGGTGATCGACCCGGACGGTTTCGTGCGCATCGTCGATCGCAAGAAAGACATGATCATTGTCTCGGGTTTCAACGTGTACCCGAACGAGATCGAAGACGTGGTGATGGCTCACCCGAAAGTCGCCAACTGCGCGGTCATTGGTGTGCCGGACGAGCGTTCGGGCGAGGCGGTGAAGTTGTTTGTGGTGGCGCGTGAGTCGGGGGTCAGCCTTGAAGAGTTGAAGGCCTACTGCAAGGAAAACTTCACGGCGTACAAAGTGCCCAAGCACATCGTGTTGCGTGAGTCGTTGCCGATGACGCCGGTGGGCAAGATTCTGCGGCGGGAGCTGCGGGATATCGCCTGATCGGTCATGGATCTGGGCGGTGCCAAAAGATCGCAGCCTTCGGCAGCTCCTACAGGGAATCGTATTCCTCCGTAGGCGCTGCCGAAGGCTGCGATCTTTTGCTTTGATGCCCCGGTTTTCGGGGCTTTTAGCGTCTTATAGAATCTTTGCTCTAAAATGACTGCTTGTTATTCTTGAGTCACCAATGTGACTGTAGAGGCTGCTTTTGGCTCTAGTCGGCCCTTGGCAAAGCTGCTACTCTCGGCGCGCTTTGGGACCTCTCGGCCAGCTTCAACAGCCAGACTCACCCATAATCAAACACCAATAATAACCGCATCAAAATGCGGTATTTGAATTCGCGTTGCTGAGGAGTGGGCTTCCATGATCGAAGACTTCTGGAAGGATAAGTACCCTGCCGGGATTGCTGCCGACATCAATCCGGACGAGTATCCGAATATTCAGGCAGTGCTGAAACAGTCCTGCCAACGCTTCGCCGACAAACCGGCTTTCAGCAACCTGGGCAAGACAATTACCTACGGTGAACTGTACGAATTGTCCGGCGCCTTTGCCGCTTACCTGCAACAGCATACCGACTTGCAGCCGGGCGATCGAATCGCCGTGCAGTTGCCTAACGTCTTGCAGTACCCGGTCGCTGTGTTCGGTGCCATTCGCGCCGGGCTGATCGTGGTCAATACCAACCCGCTGTACACCGCGCGGGAAATGGAACACCAATTCAACGACTCCGGCGCCAAAGCCCTGGTGTGCCTGGCCAACATGGCGCACCTGGCCGAGACCGTCGTGCCGAAAACCGGCGTCAAGCATGTCATCGTCACCGAAGTGGCGGACCTGTTGCCGCCGCTCAAGCGCCTGCTGATCAACAGCGTCATCAAGTACGTGAAGAAGATGGTCCCGGCGTATCACTTGCCAAAGGCCGTCAAGTTCAACGACGTGTTGAGCAAGGGCCATGGCCAGCCAGTGACGGAAGCCAACCCGGCCAGCAGCGACGTGGCGGTGCTGCAATACACCGGCGGCACCACTGGCGTGGCGAAGGGCGCAATGCTGACCCATCGCAACCTCGTCGCCAACATGCTGCAGTGCAAGGCGCTGATGGGTTCCAACCTCAACGAAGGTTGCGAGATCCTGATCACGCCGCTGCCGCTGTACCACATCTATGCGTTCACCTTTCATTGCATGGCGATGATGCTGATCGGCAACCACAACATCCTGATCAGCAACCCGCGTGACCTGTCGGCGATGGTCAAGGAACTGTCGAAGTGGAAGTTCAGCGGCTTCGTCGGCCTGAACACGCTGTTCGTTGCCCTGTGCAACAACGAAGGTTTCCGCAAACTGGATTTCTCGGCGCTGAAAGTCACCCTGTCCGGCGGCATGGCCCTGCAACTGGCGGCGGCCGAACGCTGGAAAGCGGTCACCGGCTGCGCCATCTGCGAAGGTTACGGCATGACCGAAACCAGCCCGGTGGCGACGGTGAACCCGATCCAGAACATCCAGATCGGTACCATCGGTATCCCGGTTCCGTCGACCCTGTGCAAAGTCATCGACGATGCCGGCGTTGAACAGCCGATGGGCGAAATCGGCGAGTTGTGCGTGAAAGGTCCGCAAGTGATGAAAGGCTACTGGCAGCGCCAGGATGCCACCGATGAAATCCTCGACAGCGAAGGCTGGTTGAAGACCGGTGACATCGCGCTGATCCAGCCGGATGGCTACATGCGCATCGTCGATCGCAAGAAAGACATGATTCTGGTGTCCGGTTTCAACGTGTACCCGAACGAGCTGGAAGACGTGCTCGCGACCCTGCCGGGCGTGCTGCAATGCGCGGCCATCGGCGTGCCGGACGAGAAGTCGGGCGAGGCGATCAAGATTTTCATCGTCGCCAAACCGGGCGTGACGCTGACCAAGGAACAGGTGATGGAGCACATGCGCGCCAACGTCACCGGCTACAAGGTGCCGAAAGCCGTGGAGTTCCGCGATGCGCTGCCGACCACCAACGTGGGCAAGATCCTGCGTCGGGAATTGCGTGATGAAGAGCTGAAGAAGATCAACGCGAAGAAAGTAGGCGCGTAAATAAAAAGCCCCGCAGATGCGGGGCTTTTTGTTACCTGACAGTAAAAAATTCTGCGTCTGTCAGACCGCTTTCGCGAGCAAGCCCGCTCCCACATGTGACCGAGTTCATTCAGTAGGAATGCGATCGAATGTGGGAGCGGGCTTGCTCGCGAAGCTTTTGCTTTTGTTTTACAAGCGGAACGGCGCGAAATTGACGTTGGTCCCCGCCGGGCGCATGTCCTGCAAGTACGAATCCTTGTCCGCACTCAATTCCAGGCTCAACGCAGCCTTGCGCTTGCCCTGGTTACGCACGACCAGCCCTTCGAGCTTCTCGCGCAGGAACACCGTCGGCACCTTCAGGTGCAGCAGTTCATCGGTGTCCGGCGTGTGCATCAGCAGGTGAATCCATTCGTACTGACCAACGGCCAGGCGTGCCACCGGGATATCGAACCACCAGATGTTGCGGTTACGGTTCAATTCGGTGAAATGGCAATTGTTGACGCCAAGCACAGCACCGCCGAGTTCCTGGTTTCTGCGGGCAATGGCCTGCTTTTTATCGAGTTTCATAACATTCCTACGGGATTGGATCTTCAGCGCCACGGCCTGAATACGTTGCGCATTCTCGGGGGTTGGTCGGCAAACATAAAGCCCAACCTGCACGGAACGATGAAATGTCGCCGGGAAAATAAATGAAACTCCGCGCAAACGCCCTCGGTCAATCCTTGTGTAACGACTTTTCTCGTTCAATTGTTCACAGGAGAAACACCATGAGCAGCACTGGCGATAAAGTAAAAGGCATGGCCAACGAAGCCGCCGGCAACGTCAAGCAGGGCGTCGGCAAGGCCACCGGTAACGACAAAATGCGCGCCGAAGGCGTCGTGCAGGAAAGGAAAGGCGAAGCTCAGCAAGCAGTGGGCAAAGCCAAGGACGCGATCAAAAAGGGTATCGACAAGGCTTGATTCGGCCTTGGATAAATATCAGAAGCGGCCATCCACGGATGGCCGTTTTTGTGTCAGCCTGAACTTGCACACTGAAATTGTTTCAAAGTCGCCAAGTAGGCTACTTTGATGTAGAAAACGGCCCCTGAGTCGCCACGACTTCTACCCAATTTGCGGCGAAAGGAGACGCTAATGTTTTTCCCACACATGAAAGGCCTGCGCCTGCACCGTGTCATGGTGCGCACGGTGACCGAATTCGTCGACGACGAGATGTCGACCTATGCCTCGGCGCTGGCCTATCAAATGCTGTTTTCGCTGTTTCCCTTCATCCTGTTCCTGATCGCCCTGATCGGTTTCCTGCACCTGCCGGACTTCTTCTCCTGGCTGCGCCTGCAATCGGAACTGGTCCTGCCGCCCCAGGCGCTCGAGCAGGTGAACCCGGTGATTGACCAGCTTCAGCAATCCAAGGGTGGCCTGCTGTCGGTCGGTATCGTCATCGCGCTGTATACGGCTTCGGCCGGCGTGCGCCTGATGATGAGCGCGATGAACGCCGCTTACGATGTGGTGGAGGGCCGTCCTGCGTGGAAACGTTTTCCGCTGTCGATTATCTACACCATCGGCATTGCCGGCATGTTGCTGGTCGCCGCCGCGTTGATGGTGCTCGGGCCGCAGGTGATGGGCTGGATTGCTGCGCAGGTCGGGCTGGAAGACTTCATCGTCACGGTCTGGACGATCGCCCGCTGGCCGGTCATCGTTGTCCTGATGATGATTGCGGTGGCGTTGATCTATTACGTCATGCCCGACGTCAAGCAAGAGTTTCGCTTCATCACCCCCGGCTCGGTGCTGGCGGTGGCGGTGTGGATCGTCGCTTCCCTGGGGTTCGCGTTCTACGTCAAGACGTTCGCCGACTACAACGCCATGTATGGCAGTATCGGCGCGATCATCGTGCTGTTGCTGTACTTCTATATTTCCGCGGCGGTGCTGTTGCTCGGTGCGGAGATGAATGCGGTGATCGAACACATGTCGAGCGAAGGCAAGGACCCTGGTGAAAAGGTCCCCGGCGAGCTCGCCCATGCACACAAACACCACGTTTCGGGACTGGGTCGGGATCACTCGATCAAGCCGAACACAGACGAAGTCATCAAATGATCCGTGAAATCCTGAAAATGGGCGACGAGCGCCTGCTGCGTGTCGCGCCACCGGTCCCGGCCGAAATGTTCGACAGCCCGGAGTTGTGGCAACTGATCGACGACATGTTCCAGACCATGGAAAGCGTCGGTGGCGTTGGCCTGGCGGCGCCGCAGATTGGTGTCGACCTGCAACTGGTGATCTTCGGCTTCGAGCACAGCGAGCGCTACCCGGATGCCGAAGCGGTGCCGCAGACCATTCTGATCAACCCGCTGATCACGCCGCTGAGCCCGGTCATGGAGGAGGGGTTCGAAGGTTGCCTGTCGGTGCCCGGCCTGCGTGGCGCGGTGGAGCGCTATCAGCAGATTCGTTACGAAGGTTTCGACCCGAAGGGCGAGCCGGTCGTGCGCATCGCCGAGGGCTTTCATGCCCGTGTGGTGCAGCACGAATGCGATCATTTGATCGGCCGGTTATATCCTTCGCGGATTACCGACTTCA
Organism: Pseudomonas migulae NBRC 103157; assembly: GCF_002091715.1. Classification (GTDB taxonomy): domain Bacteria; phylum Pseudomonadota; class Gammaproteobacteria; order Pseudomonadales; family Pseudomonadaceae; genus Aquipseudomonas; species Aquipseudomonas migulae_A. The sequence continues at coordinate 166,138 of NZ_BDAG01000007.1, forward strand.
GCAAGTTCGGGTTCACTGAAGTGATGTTCCCGGATCTCGATCCCAACGCCGACGACTGATTTCACCGCAAAACCCTGTGGGAGCGGGCTTGCTCGCGATGGCGGAGAGTCAGCCAACATTGATGTCGACTGACACACCGCCATCGCGAGCAAGCCGCTCCCACATTAGATCTCCATACGCCTACCCGACCGGCTCCAGCCCCATCGCAATCATCGGCTTGCTGCGCGCATAGCGGCTCAAGCGTTCGACCATGGCGTAGGGCATGGCCGGATCGAAGGTAAAACCGCGTCGTTCATAAAATTCGCGCAAATCCGGATGGCAGAACAGCCACACCGGTTGTTCGAGACCTTTCACCGCTTCGGCGATCAATGTCGCCGCAATCCCTTGTTCGCGGCACGCCGGATCGACGAACAAGCCGGTCAGCCAATGTCCGCCCGAAACCGGGCGCAAACACAGCGCGCCAATGATCTCGTCGCGCCTGGCGACCCACAATTGAGCGTCGCGTACCGCTTTCATCGACGATTGATGGGCACGATAAAACTTGTTCATCAGCGGCCAAAGCGGTTCGGCGAGCAAGGTGTACTGGGTGTCGGGCATGGAGGTGATCTGTCGGGGCGCAAAGCGGGCGATTATAAAAGAACGCGCGCCCGGCGATAGGTGTATACCTGATCTCACATCCCGTATGAGTGGAGTACGTATCATGGCCAAAGGCATGGATTCAAAAAAAGCGGCAAAAAAGAAACCGGCGAAAACCGCCGATGAAAAGCGCGCGGACAAGAAAGCCAAGAAGGTGGGTGTGTTCGGTCATTAAGCGGTAAGCCAGAAACGCACGCCCCCCTGTAGGAGCCGGCTTGCTGGCGATTCAGACCACTCGGTGTGTCAGGCACCGCGTTGCCTGAATCGCCAGCAAGCCGGCTCCTACAGACAGCGAAAAAATAATCTGCAAGATTTCCCTGCGCCATTGCACAGAGAGGGACTGGTCCCCGATCTGAGCAACGCCATGCCCCATTACTTCGACAGTGCCCACCGAGCAGAAATCGAAACCCTGCGTCAACGCCTGACCGCTCGCACCGAGTGGCCGACCTGGTTGCTGCTAATCGGCGTGTACGCCGGTTGGTTCAGCATCGTGCTCGGCAGTGCAAAGTTGGGTGTGTGGTGGAGCACGCTGTTGCTGATTCCATTGGTGGTGCTGTGGTTGTCGGTGCAGCACGAATTACTGCACGGTCATCCCACCCGCTGGACCCCGCTGAACAAAGTCCTCGGCTACGCACCGTTCGCCGTTTGGTATCCCTACACCCTCTATCGCGACAGCCACTTGCTGCATCACCGCGACGACGACTTGACCCTGCCGGGTCTCGATCCGGAAAGCCGCTACCTGAGCGCCGAGCGGTGGCATGGCAGCTCAGTGTTCGAACAGAGCCTGCACTGGCTGAACAAAACCGTGCTCGGGCGCTTCATCCTCGGTGCACCGCTGGCCTTGCTGGCGCTGGCGCGGGAAGAGCTGCAACGTCTGAAAGCGGGCGAACGGCAGGCCTGGTTGATGTGGCTGACCCACGGCACACTGACCCTGTTGATGTTGCTGTTCATCGCCCGCTACAGCGTGCTGCCGGTGTGGCATTACCTGTTGCTGATCAGTGTGCCGGCGTTGTCGATTGCGATGATCCGCTCTTACTACGAACACCGACCCCATGCGCAACCGGAGCAACGCACCGTGCTCAACGAAGCCGGCTGGCCATGGCGCTGGTTGTTCCTGAACCTGAACTTTCATCTGGTGCATCACGACCTGCCAGGCCTGCCCTGGTACGACTTGCCCCGTGCCTATCACGCGCGCCGCGAGCAATGGGTGGCACGCAGCGGCGGGTTTCTGGTGCAGGGTTATGGCCAGTTGTGGCGGGAGAATGGGATAAAGGCGATCGACAGCCCGAAACACCCCTTCCACTGATTACGAACCCATTCCCCTTGTAGGAGCCGGCTTGCTGGCGATGAGGGTGTGTCAGTCGACATCGATGTTGGCAGAAAGAACGCAATCGCCAGCAAGCCGGCTCCTACGGTTGATTTTTGTTGTATGGGAATAATTTGATGACTCAAGACATCGCTGAGCTACTCATGTACGTCGCCCCAGAGCCGATCCGCCAGGCCAACGAACGCTGGCTGACGCGAATCCTCGAACGTCTGGGCATTACGCGCCGCAACGCCGAAGCGCTGTCGTTAAGGGACCTGTGGCTGTCCCCGCATTTACTGCTGACCCAAACCTGCGGCTATCCGCTGATGACCGCATTGCGCGGCCAGGTGCGGATCATCGGCCGGCCTCGCTACGAACTGCCGGACAGCACCGGCGGCAACCATTGCAGCCTGTTGCTGAGTCGTGCCGATGATTCACGCCGGACCTTGCCCGCTTTTTTTGGCAGCCGAGGCGTGATCAACGGCGAAGACTCCAACAGTGGTATGAACCTGCTGCGTCAACGACTGGCATCGCTGCATCGCGACGGACAGTTCTTCGCCCGTGTCGGTATCAGCGGCAGCCATCGCGAGAGCCTGCGCTGGCTGCGTGAAAACCAGGCCGATCTGGCGGCCATCGACAGCGTGACCTTCGCCTACCTCGCGCGCCACGCCGAAGAGGAAGTGGCGGGATTGCGGGTGGTGGCGCGCAGTGCGCTCAGCCCGACCTTGCCTTACATCACCGCTGCGACGCTGACTGATGAACAGGCAGAGGCGCTGCGGCAGGTGATGAACGAGGCGTTGCGGGAGCTGCCTGATGTGGCTGAAATTCTCGGCTTGCAGGAGGTTTTGCCGGCGAGTGAGGGCGACTATCAAATCGTTCTCGACTATCAACAAGCAGCCGAGGCGTTGGGGTTCGGGCGCCTGCGTTGACTGAAGATTTTTCGCGGGCAAGCCACGCTCCCACAGGTTCTGTGTCGATCTCTGGATCGATGAACGACACAGAACCTGTGGGAGCGTGGCTTGCCCGCGAAGGCGATCTATCGAACGCCACATAAATTCCAAAAATGCATATAAAAATGCTTTTTAAATATTATTAATGAATAAGGCTCCTTGCTAGGATTCGCGTCACCGGACCACCGGACATTCAGCGACCCCTAACCTTTGGAGCCTCTATGTCCGGCACCGACTTATCCCATCGCACCGACGTGGGCGGATTGTTCCGCGCCCATTACCCCTGGCTGTGCGCTCGGTTGCGACGGCATCTGGGGGCCAGCTCCAGTGTCGAAGACATCGCCGCCGAAACCTTCGCGCAACTGCTCGAATCCCCTGGGCTGACCCCGATTCGCGAGCCACGCGCGCTGCTCACCACCATTGCCCATCGGCTGATTTACCAACTCTGGCGTCGCCGTGATCTGGAACGTCAGCACCTCGATCAACTGCAACACTTCGATCAGCCGCAAGCGAGTTCGCCCGAGGAGTTGCTGCAACTGACCCAGACGTTGCACGGCCTCGACCGAACGCTTCAGCGCTTGCCGGGCAAGGTCCGGGCGACGTTCCTGTTGTCACGAATCGATGGCCTGACGTACCCGCAAATCGCCGCCGAACTGGGCATTTCCCAGCGTTCGGTCAGCGTCTACATGACCCGCTCCCAAACGCTGTGCGCCCAGCACAGCGCCAATGAACCCTTGCACCAGAGGTCCGCATGAAATCGATCAAAACCCTGCTCGGCAGTTCGCTGCTGGCCCTTAGCCTTGTGGCCAGCCACGTTCCCGCCGCTGAAAAAACCGCGCCGATCCACTTCGGCGACATCACTTGGGAGAGCGGCAGCCTGATCACCGAGATCCTGCGGCTGATCGTCGAAAAAGGTTACGGCTACCCGACTGACACGTTGCCGGGCAGCACCGTCAGCCTCGAAGCGGCATTGGCCAAGAACGATATCCAGGTGATCGGCGAAGAGTGGGCCGGGCGCAGTCCGGCATGGGTCAAGGCGGCATCGGAAGGTAAAGTGTTTGGTCTGGGCGACACCGTCAAAGGCGCCACCGAAGGCTGGTGGGTGCCGGAGTACGTGATCAAGGGTGACCCGGAGCGCGGGATCAAACCGCTGGCGCCAGAGCTGAAATCCGTCGCCGACCTGGCGCGCTACAAGGACGTGTTCCGAGACCCCGAGGACCCGAGCCGCGGACGCTTCCTCAACAGCCCGACCGGGTGGACCTCGGAAATCGTCAACAGTCAGAAACTCAAGGCTTACGACCTGACCGCCAGCTTCGTCAACTTCCGCACCGGTTCCGGCGCGGCGCTGGATGCCGAGGTCGCATCGTCGATCCGCCGCGGCAAACCGGTGTTGTTCTACTACTGGTCGCCAACGCCGCTGTTGGGGCGCTTCAAACTGGTGAAGCTCGAAGAACCGCCCTTCGACGCCGAAGCCTGGAAGACCCTGGCCGATGCCAACAACCCGAACCCCAAAGGCACGCGCTCGATGCCGGCGAGCCTGGCCATTGGCGTGTCCGCACCGTTCAAGACGCAGTATCCGGATTTGGTGGCGTTCTTCGAGAAAGTCGATTTCCCGATCGATCTGCTGAACCGGACGCTGGCGCAGATGAGCGAAAAGCGCCAACAACCGCGTCAGGTGGCGGAAGCATTTTTGCGCGATCAGCCGCAGATCTGGAAAGGGTGGGTGCCGGGGGAGGTGGCTACCAAGGTGAGTGCGAGTCTGTAATTTCTTAAGCGCCTGTTCCACCGCGTTCGCGAGCAAGCCCGCTCCCACATTTAACCGAGTTCTCCCTGAAAGAAAGCGATCAAATGTGGGGGCGGGCTTGCTCGCGATGGGTCTAAAGCCTTACACCAACTCCGCGGCCAATGCCGCCTTCACCGCCGGCCGCTCATCAACCCGCGCCTGAAACTGCACCAACGCCGGCCACTCATTCAAATCAATCGAAAACAACGGAGCCCACCGCAACACCGTAAACAAATACGCATCGGCAATGCTGAACCCACCCGCCAGCAAATAATCCTGCCGCTCCAGCGTCTGGCACAACACCGCAAACCGCTTGAACAGCTTCTCCTTGATCAGCGCCTTCACTTCCTCCGGGAACTGCGCGTTGAACAACCACCCCAGTCCGCCATGAATCTCCGTCGACACAAAGTTCAACCACTCCTGCAACCGCACCCGCTCGAACGTCCTCTGGGCTGGCGCCAGGTTCGCCTCGGGTCGCAGATCCGCCAGGTACTGCAGGATCGCCGGGCCTTCGGTCAGCACTTCACCGTTGTCCAGTTGCAGCGCCGCGACGTAACCCTTCGGGTTGATGGCGAGGAAGTCGGCACCGCTGGCGGTCCGTTTGGTGCGGTTATCGACGCGAATCAACGCGAAGGGCAGGTCCAGTTCGCGCAGCACAATGTGCGGTGCGAGCGAGCAAGCGTGAGGGGCGTAATACAACTTCATCGGCAGGCCTCTGGTTCGGGGTTTTCGCCAGTGTCATAGTGCGCGGCGCCCTCGGTAAAATTAATCTTTCAGAACACGGCCATAAGGAAAGCTACTGCCATGATGAATCTGATGCACTGGCGAATGGTGGTGGCGGTGGCGGACACAGGCAACATCACCCGCGCGGCCGAGCGGGTCGGCATGACCCAGTCCGGTGCCAGCCAGGCGCTGGCGCTGATCGAAGAAACCCTCGGCGTTCAACTGTTCAGCCGGGAAAACCGCCAGACCCTGCCGACCGCCATTGGTCTGCCGGTCATCGAGCAGGCGCGCGCCATGCTCGGTGCCCTGGAAAACATCCGCAGTACCGTCGATGCCGCCAAAGGCATCCAGCGCGGGACGATTCGCCTGGCGAGTTTCCCCATGGTACTGGCGACCTTTCTGCCGCCGCTGCTGCGCCAGTTCAATCGGCTTTATCCCGGCATACAGGTGGTTGCCCTGGAAGTCAGCGACGATGAAGTGGAAACGCTGCTCGGCGGCGGTCTGGTGGATGTCGGTGTGGTGTTGAACCCGGCGCCGGAGCTCAATGCCGGCCGATTGGGGCGCGATGCCTGGGTGGCGGTTCTGCCGGGTGGCCATCCTTTGGCGCGGCGTTCGGTCGAAGAGGGTGTCTCCCTCGCCGAGTTGGCGGAGCAACCCTTTGTGCTGGCCACCGGCGGCTGTTCAACCAATGCCCGCAGTCTGGCCATCGACGCCGGTTTGCAGTTGCATGACGTCCGTGTCGAGGTCCGTGAATGGAGCAGTGCGTTCACCCTGGTGCGGGAAAACATCGGTGTGACTCTGGTGCCGGAAATGACCCTGCCGAGCCAGCTCCAGGGGCTGCGTGTGGTGCCGCTGATACCGCGAATCGATCGCGAATTCGCCTTGGTGGTCGCGGCGAACAAGCCTCCCTCGGCAGCGGTGCAGGCGTTGTTGAGCATGCTGGCTGAAAACTGAATCGGTTTCAGCTGAACCGATTTTGTCCTCGATGATGGCCGACTAGTGGCCTTGCAAGCCGATTGCGGCTGACTATGCTCACTCCTGACAACCATGTCGGTCGCAATATGAAGGCCGTCATGCACGCTTCAAGAGTGCGCAGTCCAAGGCACCGATGCGAGCAACAGGGAGCTTTTCATTCATTAAAGGGAGTTACTTTGAAAACATCAGGGCTGGCCCGGTCCCGGGCTATCAAGAGACGGATGTCTTGATAAGAGCGTTGCCACATGGACTCTCCGATTCAACATCATCGATCACCTGACCATTCCTCCTGTGGAGGAATGTGTGCGCCTGTGCCATGGAACGTTGTGGTGGATACGTTGAAAGACCGAAGAACTTTCATCAATCAAACGACCGCACTTAGGGTGATACGACCATGTTTAACTTACATCACAAGGCTGACCTGCTGGAAATCGAGCGCTACAGCTGTGCACTGAGCGAGGCCAATGCGAAGCTGGCCGCCGTCAGCCGTTCGATGGCGATGATTGAGTTCACCCCTGAAGGCATTGTCCTCGATGCCAACGAAAACTTTTGCGCCGCCATGGGTTACAGCGTCGAGGAAGTGCGCGGCAAACATCACCGGATCTTTTGCGAAGAAGCGTATTACCGCAGCGAAGACTACGCCAGATTGTGGCGTGACCTGGCCCGGGGCGAACCGGTCAGCGGCACTTTCTTGCGCTTGAACAAGAGGGGCAAGGAGATCTGGCTCGAAGCCAGCTATATGCCGGTTTTCGGCCCTGATCGCCAGGTAAAAAGCGTGATCAAAGTGGCCACGGACATCACTGCCAGGATTAATAAAGAGCACGAAAACGAAAGCATGCTCGCGGCGATCGGTCGTTCCATGGCGGTGATCGAATTCACCCCCGAAGGCCATGTGATCACGGCCAATGACAACTTCCTGAAGACCACCCATTACTCGCTCAATGAAGTCGTCGGTCAGCATCACAGCCTGTTTTGCCACCGAGCCGAGGCTGAATCCCAGACCTACAAAGGGTTCTGGGCTTCACTGAATCGCGGCGAATATCACTCGCACCGTTTTGAACGAAAGGATAAACACGGCCATACGATTTTCCTTGAAGCGTCCTACAACCCGTTGTTCGATACCAAGGGCCGGCTGTACAAAGTGGTCAAGTTCGCCAGCGACATCACGAATCAGGTGACCACCCTGCAAACCGCTGCCGAATCGGCCCACAGCACCTCGGTCCAGAACGACGCCTGCGCTCAGAAGGGGTCGCAGGTGGTGCAGCAAACGGTGCAGATCATCCAGGACATTTCCAAAGACTTGAACGAGGCAGCGTTGAGCATCGACGCGGTCAGCAAGCAGTCGGACATTATCGGCACCATCGTCCAGACCATTCGCGGCATTGCCGATCAGACCAACCTGCTGGCGCTTAACGCGGCGATTGAAGCGGCCCGGGCCGGGGAGCACGGGCGAGGGTTTGCGGTGGTCGCCGATGAGGTCCGCAGCCTCGCCGCACGCACCAGCCAGGCGACGCTGGAGATCGTCGACGTGGTGCGCAAGAACCATGATTTGTCATTGAACGCGGTATCGAGCATGCAGTCGAGTCTGAGCCGGACCGGTCTTGGGGTGGAATTGGCGAACGAGGCGGGGGAAGTGATTCTGGAGATTCAGCAGGGGTCGCGGCATGTCGTGGATGCGATCAGCCAGTTCAACTCAACGCTGCAGTTGAATTGAATCACAGACCTGTAGGAGCCGGCTTGCTGGCGATAGCGTCCGCAAGATCGCTATCGCCAGCAAGCCGGCTCCTACAAAAGCATCAGCGTTGTTACAGCGAGGCGAGGAACTTGTCGACCACTTGAGGGCTGCCTTTCTCGCTACCACCGTTTTCTTTCTCGGCCTGCGCCAGTTTTATCTTGTCCTGCATGCGATCGGCCATTTCTTTAGCGACCGCCTGTTGTTGTTCCGGCGGCATTTGTTCCACTTCTTCTTTGGTCAGGCCCATCTCTTCCAGAATGGCTTCCTGCATGCGCTCTTCCGGGGTTTTGCCCATGTATTCCTTGAAGGCGTCCGTGGCCGTGCCACCACTGAACTTGCCTTGCGCATCAGTCGGAAGCGGGGCGTAAGTCAATTGCAGTCCCACGCGTGTTTTCGCGAACGCTTCATCAACGTTGTCGCTGATTTTGCTCGCCTCACTGACTTGCTGCGTGGCGTTTTGAGTGGCGGACTTTTGCACTTGTGCGGTTTGCGCCTGAACGTTGCCTTGCAACGTTTGCAGCATCGCACTCTGAAGTCCGGCAGCGGCTTCGGCGGTCGGATCTTCGCCAGGCTTCTTGGGGATGGGGGTCATTAACGATTGTTTATTAGCACTGACCAACATGATGAGTAGACCTTGTAGGTATTTGCGGTGCAGTGCCTTCAGCAAATAGTATGCCTATATTAAAAATACTAAATATATCAATAAGTTAAGTTTTAAATGGTGGGCGGGTATCGCGGATTTTGCGGTTAACCTTTGCCGCCGTGCGGCAGCCGTCGACCGCCGCGAAGCAGGCATGACTTCAAGGCAGGCCGTTGCAGCCATGCTTGAGGAAGCCGGGGCGTTGAGCCAGTTTTTGGAAATACTCATCGATGGCAGGGAAGTCGGGGCGGTCCATCGGGGTCATCAACCAGCGGTTGACCGACAGCCCGATGACAATGTCGGCCAGAGTGAACCGTGGTCCGGCGACATAGGCTTTGGTGGCCGCGAGTTGATGCTCGAGGATGCTCATCTTCTGATTCCAGTCGCGCAGGCCGTTGGCAATGCGATGCGCGTCCTGGAACTCTGGATCCTTGCGCACCAGGGCCGTAAACGCGTAGCTCCAGGAGGTGTTGAGGTCGGTGGCTTGCCAATCCATCCACTGCTCGACCCGCGCTCGCGCCGCCGGTTCGTGCGGCAGCAGATCGTGATGCGGGTGTTTGCCGGCCAGATAGCGGCAGATGGTATTGGACTCCCACAGCACGCCGGCCTCATCAATGATCACCGGCACCTGCGCGTTGGGGTTGAGTCGGGTGAATTCCGGGCTGTGGGTCGATGAGAACCCGCTGCCCCAGTCCTCGCGTTCGTAGGAAATGTTCAGCTCGTCGCACGTCCACAAGACTTTTCTGACGTTGATGGACGATGCTTTACCCAGGATTTTCAGTGTGTGTTCCATTGAGCTACTCCTTTAGCGATTCGACGCTTCAGGAATCTAACAGCGTGTCGGCCAATGCGCGACTCAATCGGGTCGGGTTGCCAAATCCAGCAGAGAGGCTCGCACCGGGCTGGTGTTCATCCGCCCCGCAATCAGCGGGATGGGAAGCACTCATCAAGATTAGTTGAAAACCCGCCGCGTCGGCGATGCGCCGTTTAACGGTTTGGCTGCGCAAGCGCTGGCGACCTTAAGTCGTGCGGTATCAGATCGGTCCAGATTGGTGTCGAGCATGCACTGGGGAGGTGCTGATTGAGGAGCGGTTGCCTGAGGATCCAGCCTTGAAGCTGTTGATCGATAAATACCGGTGTCGGCTCGATGCACTCGCCTCTGGGCGCAACCTTGGCCTGGTCCACCGAAACAAACAGCGGGCCGTCGGGATCGAACCTGGTCTTTGAGTGCTCTAGCACGCCTGTGTCCTTAGCGGCATAACACACATTCCTGCGCCCGGTCAGGTCGGTGGTCGTGACGCCAACGCCCTCGACATTTGCATGCCAGACGTTCATCACGACAGCGGGGCCCAGCCCCTTGGGGTGGGCGGCGAGGCAGGTTTTGATCGCCGGCATGAAACGCGGGTCGTTCAGGAAATGAGTCCAATCGTCTGGCTCAGAAGCCTGTATCTGAAGCGTCTGTCCCAACGAGACGGCTAGCAGGAAGGCCATGATGATTGTCTTGCGCATGTACGAGTCCGCCGGGAATGGAGAGGGCGGATTTTGCACGCGGCGCGTATGGGGTAAAGGATAAAAGGTGTAACTGATCGTTCCCGTTCAGTCCTTCGAGCGTGGCAACGATCAGCCCTGAACTACGTGCTCTCGCGCACCTTCAACTCAAACCCCATGTCCTGCACCGGTTTCGCCACCGTGTTGCCCGCCATCAAGGTCAGCATCTGCTCTGCGGCGCGTCGACCGATGGCCTCGCGTGGGGTGCTGATGCTGCTCAGGCGCGGGACCATGTGGGCCGAGGCGGGCAGGTCGTTGAAGCCGAGGATCGCCACTTGTTCGGGGATTTTGATCCCGCAGCGCATCGCCTCCAGCAAAGCGCCCTGCGCCAGGTCGTCGTTGCCGAAGAAGATCGCATCGACATCGGGGTGACTGGCGATCAGTTGGAGGAACAACTCGCCACCCAGGCCGACGGAGGAGGCGCGCGGGGTCAGCACTTCCAGGTCCGGGTCATAACGACCGGCCTTTTGCAGGGCTTTGCGGAACCCTTCGCCGCGCAGCAACGTGCGCTGGTCCAGTTGCGCGCCGATGTAGGCCAGGCGCTTGCGACCGCGTGACAGTAAATGCTCGGCCGCCGTTTCGCCGGCGGCGAGCTGCGAGAAACCGACGCAATTGAGGCCTGCCGCACTGTCCAGTTCCATCATGTACACGCAGGGAATGTTGCTCGCCTCGATCATCCGCCGCGAACTTTCGGTGCGATCAAACCCGGTCAACAGCAAGCCGCGGGGCTGATACGCCATGTAATTGCGCAGCAGGTTTTCTTCTTCATCACGTGAATAATGGAAGTTGCCGATCAGCACTTCGAAGCCCTTCGGTCGTAAAACCTGATGAATGGCTTCCAGCGTGTCGATGAACAGCAAGTTCGATAGCGACGGCACCAACACCACGACGGAATGGCTCTGGGCCGAGGCTAACGCGCGGGCGGCGGGGTTGACCACGTAGTTGAGCTCAAGCGCCGCTTTCTGGACTTTTTCCACCAGTTCGGTGGCCACCGTGCTCACGCCACGCAAGGCGCGGGAGGCGGTAATCGGGCTGACGCCGGCCAGTCGAGCCACTTCATTGAGGGTAGGACGGCCAGTGGTTCGAGTATTTTTATCGTTTTTAGGGGAGGTCATCGGGCAGCTTGCCAAACAAAATTCAAGGCACTAAGGTAGCGCTGTCCCGAAGCAGCTGCAAATGCGTAAGCGAGTTTTGCCTGAACCTCGCTTTTCGGCGTCGGGAACGAACACGCTGCAACCCACAAAAATGACAAGAAGGCGTCGGCAACTTCTGCTTTTGAACGAGTGTCATAGCTTTCAAAGGTAGCGCTGTCTGCGCGCTGAGGTGTTACATGAATCATCCCATCACCGCCCTGGTCATCATGGGCGTTGCCGGTTGCGGCAAGACCTGCGTCAGCGAAGCCCTGTGCGAGCTTAGCGGCGCCACTGCCATTGAAGGCGACACTTTTCACCCTGCCGCCAATATCGAAAAGATGAGCGCAGGCATTCCCCTGAACGACGACGACCGTGCCGGCTGGCTCGACAGCCTGTGCGACGAACTGCGCCGCGTCGACGCCACGGGCGCACGCCCGGTGCTGACCTGCTCGGCCCTCAAACACATTTACCGTGAACGTCTGCGCAGCGCCTTGCCGGGCCTGGGCTTCGTGTTCCTTGAACTCACGCCTGAAGTGGCGGCCGATCGTGTCTCCCATCGGCCGGGCCATTTCATGCCGTCGACGCTGATCGACAGCCAGTTCGCCACCCTTGAATCCCCCGTTGGCGAGCCGCTGACCCTGGCCCTCGATGCCTCGAACCACAGCGTCGACCAATTGGCGAAACAGGCGCATGCCTGGTGGCTGGAACACGGCTTGAAACGCGCCGGTTGATTTTGCTCGAAGAGATAGCGCTGTCCTTATGGCTTTCGAATTACCCGTTTTAATAACAACAACAACCAGGAGACACCCCTAATGTTTGGCATGTCCCACGAGACGTTCCTGCTGCTCGATGCAGTGGTCACGGTGATCGGGCTTATCGTCCTGATCACCAAGTTCAAGTTCCACCCGTTCATTGCCCTGATCATTGCCGCAGCCTTTCTCGGGCTGACCTCCGGCATGCCGATCGGCACCATCATCAAGGCGTTCCAGGACGGCTTCGGTGGGGTGCTCGGTTTCGTCGGGATTATCCTCGCGCTGGGCACGATGCTCGGCAAAATGATGGCCGAGTCGGGCGGGGCGGATCAGATTGCCCAGACCCTTATTCGCGCGTTCGGCAAGGACAAGGTGCAGTGGGCAATGATGTTCGCCGCGTTCCTGGTGGGCATTCCGCTGTTCTTCGAAATCGGCTTCGTGCTGCTGATCCCGCTGGTGTTCATCGTTGCCCGGCGTACCGGCGTGTCGATCATCAAGATCGGCATCCCGCTGCTGGCCGGCCTGTCTGCGGTGCACGGCCTGGTTCCGCCGCACCCGGGTCCGTTGCTGGCCATCGGCGTGTTCGGTGCCGACATCGGCAAGACTATCCTCTACGGTCTGATCGTTGCGCTGCCGACGGCCATCATCGCCGGCCCGATCTACGGCACCTTCATCGCCAAATACATTCCCGGTCATCCCAACCAGGAACTGGTGGATCAACTGGCGCGCGAGAACGATTCTGCCGATCTCCCGAGCTTCTCCATCACCCTGATCACCGTGCTGTCGCCGGTGTTCCTGATGTTGCTCAAGACCTTTGCCGATGTGGTGCTGCCGGAAGGTAACTTCTTCCGCACCTTCATGGACCTGATCGGTCACCCGATCTCGGCCCTCCTGCTGGCATTGCTGCTGTCGCTGTACACCTTCGGCTACAAGCAAGGCATTGGCTCCAACCAGATGCTCAAATGGTTGGACGCGAGCCTCGCGCCGACCGCCGCGATCATCCTGATCATTGGTGCCGGCGGTGGCTTCAAGCAAATGCTGGTAACCAGCGGCGTGGGTAATGTCATCGGTAACATGGCGGTGGCCGCGCAGATCTCGCCAATTCTGCTGGCGTGGCTGGTGGCGGCGGTGATCCGAATCGCGACCGGTTCGGCGACCGTGGCGACCATTACTGGCGCTGGCATCGTGGTGCCGGTGGTGGGGATGATGCCGGGTGTGAACCGTGAGTTGCTGGTGCTGGCCACCGGTGCCGGTTCGTTGATCCTGTCTCACGTCAACGACGCTGGTTTCTGGCTGGTGAAGCAGTACTTCAACATGACCGTGGCGGAAACCTTCAAGACCTGGACGGCGATGGAAACCATCCTATCCGTTGTAGGCCTGGGCTTCATTCTGCTGCTGTCGTTGTTCGTTTAAGCAACACCGCAACGCGTTTGTAGGAGCCGGCTTTCTGGCGATGGAAGCGACTCGGTTAGGCGTTAAACCGAGTCGCTTCCATCGCCAGCAAGCCGGCTCCTACAGGTGTCAGGCG
>NZ_BDAG01000008.1 GCF_002091715.1 Pseudomonas migulae NBRC 103157
ATAGACTTCCAGAATCTGCCGTCAACCCTTAATTTCACATTTCTGTCATACGGGTCAAAAAAGCCCATAAACGCGAAGGCCGAGCCCCAAGGGGCTCGGCCTTCTTCCCTTCTACTTACAAGCTAGGGAACGCAAACTGCGACGCTTCATGGCTCGCACGCTGCGGCCAGCGCTGGGTAATTGCCTTGCGACGGGTGTAGAAGCGTACGCCATCCGGGCCATACGCATGCAGATCGCCAAACAGCGAACGCTTCCAGCCACCGAAACTGTGATAAGCCACCGGGACCGGCAACGGCACGTTGACGCCGACCATGCCGACTTCGATCTCATCGCAGAACAACCGCGCCGCTTCCCCATCACGGGTAAAGATGCAGGTGCCGTTGCCATACTCGTGATCATTGATCAGTTGCATCGCCTCTTCCAGGCTGTTCACCCGGACAACGCACAACACTGGCCCGAAGATCTCTTCTTTATAGATGCGCATTTCCGGGGTGACGTTATCGAACAGGCAGCCGCCCAGGAAGAAACCTTCTTCATGACCGGCCACGCTCAGACCACGACCATCCACCACCAAGGTTGCACCCGATGCAACGCCGTCTTCTACATAGCCACTGACTTTGTCACGAGCCTGACCGGTGACCAATGGCCCCATGTCCAAGCCACAAGTGGTACCTGCGCCAATCTTCAGCGCCTTGATCTGCGGAGTCAGCTTGGACACCAACGCATCTGCCACTTGATCACCGACGCACACGGCCACCGAGATCGCCATGCAACGCTCACCACAAGAACCGTAAGCCGCGCCCATCAGTGCGCTGACAGCGTTATCCAGATCTGCATCCGGCATCAGCACCGCATGGTTCTTCGCGCCGCCCAGTGCCTGAACGCGTTTGCCACGCTTGGTGCCTTCGGCATAGATGTATTCGGCAATCGGCGTCGAGCCAACGAAACTCAATGCTTTGACTTCCGGCGCTTCGATCAACGCGTCCACTGCAGCCTTGTCACCATGAACAACGTTCAGCACGCCTTTCGGCAGACCGGCCTCCAGCAACAACTGAGCAATCAGCAGCGTCGAGCTTGGATCACGCTCGGACGGTTTGAGGATGAAGCAGTTGCCGCAGACGATCGCCAGCGGATACATCCACAACGGCACCATCGCCGGGAAGTTGAACGGAGTAATACCGGCAACTACACCCAACGGCTGGAAGTCCGACCAGGCATCAATATTCGGGCCGACGTTACGGCTGTATTCACCCTTGAGGATTTCCGGCGCTGCGCACGCGAACTCGACGTTCTCGATACCACGCTTCAGTTCACCGGCAGCGTCTTCCAGAGTCTTGCCGTGCTCTTCGCTGATCAGTTGGGCGATACGTGCCTCGTTCTGTTCCAGCAGTTGCTTGAAGCGAAACATCACCTGCGCACGTTTGGCCGCAGGCGTGTTGCGCCAGGCAGGGAACGCAGCCTTGGCCGAATCGATGGCTTTCTGAATGGTTTCGCGGCTGGCCAACGGCAGCTTGTGGATCGCCTGGCCGGTGGACGGGTTGAATACGTCGGCGGTGCGACCATCTTCGGTCACCAGTTCGCCGTTGATCAAATGCGGGATAAGACTCATGCGGGGCTCCTGAAAAGTTGTCCACAGGCGCCCGTTATCGGACGCCTCTATATAGAAGGGAAAAATCAGTCGATTTTGTTCAGCACTTCGCCGACCGCGTCGAACAGACGATCAAGGTCTTGCGGCTTGCTGTTGAAAGTTGGGCCGAACTGCAGGGTGTCACCGCCGAAGCGTACGTAGAATCCGGCTTTCCACAACGCCATGCCCGCTTCGAACGGACGCACGATGGCGTCGCCGTCACGCGCGGCAATCTGGATCGCGCCGGCCAGACCGTAGTTACGAATGTCGATGATGTTTTTCGAGCCCTTCAGGCCGTGCAGCGCACTTTCGAAATGCGGCGCGACTTCGGCCACGCTCTGCACCAGGTTTTCCTTTTGCAGCAGGTCGAGGGCTGCCAGGCCAGCGGCGCAAGCCACCGGGTGCGCGGAGTAGGTGTAACCGTGCGGGAATTCCACGGCGTATTCAGGCGTCGCCTGGTTCATGAAGGTCTGGTAGATCTCGGAGCTGGCAATCACCGCGCCCATCGGGATCGCGCCGTTGGTGACTTGCTTGGCGATGCACATCAGGTCCGGTGTCACGCCGAAGCTGTCGGCGCCGAACATCGAGCCGGTACGGCCGAAACCGGTGATCACTTCGTCGAACACCAGCAGGATATTGTGCTGATCGCAGATCTCGCGCAGACGCTTGAGGTAACCCTCAGGCGGAACCAGCACGCCAGCGGAACCAGCCATTGGCTCGACGAATACAGCAGCGATGTTCGACGCGTCATGCAGTTCGATCAACTTGAGCAACTCCTCCGCCAGGGCGATACCGCCCTCCTTCGGCATGCCTCGCGAGTAAGCATTGCTCGCCAGCAAAGTGTGCGGCAGGTGATCGACGTCCATCATCGCCTGACCGAAGATCTTGCGGTTACCGTTCACACCGCCAAGGCTGGTGCCGGCAATGTTCACACCGTGGTAGCCACGGGCACGACCGATCATTTTGGTCTTGGTTGCCTGGCCTTTCAGACGCCAATAAGCGCGAACCATCTTCACTGCGGTATCCGCGCACTCGGAACCCGAATCGGTGAAGAACACGTGATTCAGATTGCCCGGCGTCAGGTCAGTGATTTTCTCGGCCAGTTGGAACGACAACGGGTGACCGTACTGGAAGCCCGGCGAGTAATCGAGGGTGCCCAACTGCTTGGCAACCGCTTCCTGGATTTCCTTGCGAGTGTGCCCGGCGCCGCACGTCCACAGACCGGACAGCGAATCGTAGACCTTGCGGCCCTTGTCGTCCGTCAGCCAGCTGCCTTCAGCCGCCACGATCAGTCGCGGATCGCGCTGGAAATTCCGGTTGGCGGTGTAGGGCATCCAGTGAGCATCGAGCTTGAGCTGGCTGGCCAGAGGAGATTGGGCGTTTTCGGGCAAGTTCATGGGCAAAACCTCGCAAGGCAATAAGCGGCGTGGAGATGAAAAGCGTTCTTGCAGCTAAATTGCCACGGGGATAAAGTCGGTGAAATCCAACTTTTGTAACGTTCAGTCAGGCCGTTACTAAACTTTGAGTAATTAAAGCATGAGCATCCGTCGCCCCGATCCGCTGGCGCAAGTCAGCGACTTTGATATCCGCCTGCTACGTATTTTTCGCAGCGTGGTGGAATGCGGCGGTTTCTCTGCGGCCGAATCGGTACTCGGCATCGGTCGCTCGGCGATCAGCCAGCAGATGAGCGACCTGGAACAGCGCCTCGGTCTGCGCCTGTGCCAACGCGGTCGCGCCGGTTTTTCCCTGACGGAGGAAGGTCGCGAGGTTTACCAGTCGGCATTACAACTATTGAGTGCGCTGGAAAGCTTCCGCACCGAGGTCAACGGTCTGCACCAGCATCTGCGCGGCGAATTGACCATCGGCCTGACCGACAACCTCGTCACTCTGCCCCACATGCGCATCACACATGCCTTGGCGCAATTGAAGGAACGCGGGCCGGACGTGCAGATTCAGATCCGCATGATCGCGCCCAACGAAGTCGAACAAGGTGTACTCGACGGTCGTTTGCATGTCGGTGTGGTGCCGCAGGCGAGTGCGCTGTCGGGGTTGGAATATCAGCCGCTCTACAGCGAACGTTCGCTGCTGTATTGCGCGGTCGGTCATCCCTTGTTCTACGTCGACGACAAACAACTGGACGATGAACGCCTCAACAGTCAGGACGCCATCGCCCCGACCTTCCGCTTGCCCGCCGAAATCCAGGCGCATTACCAGGCCCTCAACTGCACCGCCAGTGCCTCGGACCGCGAAGGCATGGCCTTCCTGATTCTGACCGGCCGGTACATCGGCTATCTGCCGGACCACTACGCCAGTCTCTGGGTGCAACAGGGTCGCTTGCGTGCGCTGAAACCGAAAGCACGATTTTATGACTTGAGCCTTGCATCGGTGACACGCAAGGGACGTCGCCCGCATCTGGTGCTGGAAAGCTTTTTGGAAAGCCTGGCCGCCACTCGCTGAAACCCTGTGGGAGCGGGCTTGCTCGCGAAGGCGGTGTGTCAGTCCACATTTATGTAGCTGACACACCGCCTTCGCGAGCAAGCCCGCTCCCACAGGGTTTTGAGGTGACAGGGGTTTTATTGCTTCAGGACTTGTCTGGAAACGGCGGGTGCGCTATCAACGCACTGGTTGCACCCACCTACCTGTCTGGAAGTGCCTATGACCTTTGAAGTCCCCGCTCACGGCGGCAAACCTGCCAGCCGCATTCGTCAGAAGAACGAAGAGACCATCATCAAAGCTGCTGAAGACGAGTTCGCCCGGCATGGGTTCAAAGGCACGAGCATGAACACCATCGCCCTCAATGCCGGGTTGCCCAAGGCGAACCTGCATTACTACTTCACCAACAAACTGGGGTTGTACGTGGCGGTGCTGAGCAACATCCTTCAGTTGTGGGACAGCACCTTCAACACCCTGACCGCCGAGGATGATCCGGCCGAAGCGCTGACGCGCTACATCCGCGCCAAGATGGAATTCTCCCGCCGCCAACCGCAAGCCTCGCGGATCTTCGCGATGGAAGTGATCAGCGGCGGCGAATGCCTGACCGAGTATTTCAATCAGGACTACCGCGTCTGGTTCCAGGGCCGGGCGGCGGTATTCCAGGCGTGGATCGACGCCGGTAAAATGGACCCGGTCGACCCGGTCAACCTGATCTTCCTGCTGTGGGGCAGCACCCAGCATTACGCCGATTTCGCCACGCAAATTTGCCGGGTCAGCGGCCGTACCAAATTGACCAAGCAAGACATGGAAGATGCCGGCAACAACCTGATCCGCATTATTCTCAAAGGCTGCGGCCTGACCCCAAGTACTTAAGACACCTATGCCTTTTACCCTCAGCGGCTTTTGCGAATACCGCGAAGAGATTCGCAAAAGCCGTTTCATCACCCTCGCCGCGCCGATCAGCAGCCCTGCTGAAGCCCAGGCGTTTATCGAACAGCACAGTGATTTGAATGCCACGCACAACTGCTGGGCATGGAAACTCGGCGCTCAATACCGCAGCACCGATGATGGCGAGCCGGGCGGCACGGCTGGCCGACCGATTCTGGCGGCAATCGACGCACAGGATTGCGATCAGGTCGTCGTGCTGGTGATCCGCTGGTATGGCGGCATTCAACTCGGCACCGGTGGCCTCGCCCGGGCGTATGGCGGCGGTGCCAACAAGTGCCTGCAAGCGGCGCTGAAAATTGAGCTGATCAGTCGAGTGCCGGTGAGTTGCGCCTGCGGTTTTGCTGAACTGACGCTGGTGAAGCTTCGGGTGGCAGAACTCGGCGGACTGGTTGTAGAAGAAACGTTCACGGCCAACGGTGTAGAGCTGCAATTGGCGATGGGCAAAGCGCAGATCGACACCCTGCAAACCCAGCTCGCGGATTTGAGCCGCGGGCGCATTCTGTTGCAGCGTTAGAAGATCAAAAAGATCGCAGCCTTCGGCAACTCCTACAGTGTGATCGCGATTTTCGTAGGAGCTGCCGAAGGCTGCGATCTTTTGGGGCATGAGCATTTCCAAGCCACCTTACACTTGCCCACATCTACTGTGCACCCGGCTGTGGATAACCTGAGCACATACCGCTGTAACCCTTCTGTCATGCGGCTTTGCGGGCATTGTTCACTTTTCGCCCAATTTGTCACAACAAAGATCAAATCCACGTAAAAACAAACAGTTAGCGTGGTTTATCACCTTTAGAAGAAAGCCGCACAGTGCTTATGCCCGAGCTTTGAGCTTGCGCACAAATACTGTGGAGCAATCTGTGGATAACCCGTTCATGGCTGTCGCGGCCCCATGTCCGGCATGGCTTGCAATGGGTTGCTCGTTTTTTGACCAAACCTTGATGAGCAAAAGCGGAGCCTGATCAACGGCTTCGCCCTCAAGTGGTGCCTGACTGGAAATCTAAAGGTGGCGAGGCGGCATCCTGAACGCCTTGGTCGCCACGGGTTTTCAAATTGCCTGTCTCAATGGCCAGCGACTTGTTTTATCCACAGGCAGCACCTGGACCACACCCCACGCCAACTCAAAGAACAAAAAAATCACCAGCAGCGAACTGGCGCCCTGCAACAAGGCATAGAGCTGCCAAGCCGAAAACAGAAATCGGCCCACCGCGTCATACCGACCAAACACTTGCTGCGGATCTCGAATCCGCAGCACGGCCCAAATGCACACGATCGAGCCCAACAGGTTCGCCATCAGCATGTGCATGGGCTCGAACGCCGGCAATTCTCCGGGCAGGTCGAACGCCCGGCTAACACTCGTCAAAACACCGTGCAACGCCGCAAATGTCCACGGCGTGACAAACGCTGCCGTCACGATCAAGTCATACCAGGCGCTGCCAAGCACCACCCGGCGATATTGCGTTGAAGTCCACATCGGCATTGCTCCATAAATTCAGGGAGCAACAAGGCTAAAGCCTGGAGTATGCTCCAGGGTCAAGCCCCCCTCGAGACGTCAGGATGCGTATCGGTGAATTAGCCCAGGCCAGCGCCGTCAGCCGTGACACGCTGCGCTTCTACGAACAACGCGGACTGATCACCGCGCAACGCAGCGCCAACGGTTACCGCGACTATCCGCCAGACGTGGTGCAACTGGTGCTGTACATCAAGACCGCTCAACGGCTGGGTTTCACCCTGGGCGAAATCGGCAACAGCGTTGCCACGTTGTGGCAGTCGCCCGACCCGGACTGCGCCGTCACGCAACTGCTGCAAGACAAACTCAAACTGATCGAAACCCGAATGGATGAACTCGGCGCGCTGCGACACGAGTTGCAACAACGACTCGGGCAACGTTGCCCCTTAACTCCGTGATCCTCATTTATCAAGGAAGCACTCATGTCCAAGGCAAAAACCGCACTCGTCATCGGCGCCTCCCGGGGCCTGGGCCTCGGCCTGGTGAAAACCCTGCTGGCCGACGGCTGGCAAGTCACCGCCACCGTGCGCAACCCGCAGAATGCCGACGCCTTGCAGGCATTGGGCAAGGTGCGGATCGAAAAGCTCGACATGGATGATCAGCAGGCAGTCATCGCATTGAGTCAGCAACTCAAGGGTGAAGTGTTTGATCTGTTGTTCGTGAACGCCGGGGTCAAGGGTCCGGAAGTACAGACACCGGGCGGCGCGACGTTGGCTGAAGTGGGTCAGTTGTTTTTCACCAATGCGGTGGCACCGATCAACCTGGCACAACGTTTTGTCGGGCAAATCCGCCCGGACAGCGGCGTGCTGGCGTTCATGAGTTCGGTGCTCGGCAGCGTGACCATGCCGGACGCGCCAGAGCTGGCGTTGTACAAGGCGAGCAAGGCGGCGCTGAACTCCATGACCAACAGTTTCGTGACGCAATTGGGCGAGCAGAAACTGACCGTGCTGTCGCTGCATCCGGGTTGGGTGAAAACCGACATGGGCGGCGAAGGCGCTGATATCGATGTGGAAACCAGTACGCGTGGACTGGTGGATCAGGTGGATGCGTATGCCGGCAAGGGCGGGCATCACTTTGTGAATTACAAGGGCGAGACCATTCCCTGGTAACACCGCAATCCTGTGTAGGAGCCGGCTTGCGGGCGATGCAGACACCTCGGTCTGTCAGTGATACTGATGAGATGCTATCGCCAGTAAGCCGGCTCCTACAGGTTAGTCGTCGTCCGGTCGGGAGGGGCTTGCCCGCAACGTGGTTTTGTTTGAAACTCCGCACCTCGTCCCCCGCGGCGACCCTGGATCAGCAGACAGGGTAATCACTGAGCTGGCTAACCTGAACCCACTTTCAGAGGAGCCGGCCAACATGCCTGCGACCCGTACCTGGTTAAAAAATCCCCTCGCGATCTTCACTGCCAATGGCCTCGATGCCCGCGGCGGTCTGGTTGTGCAAGACGGTCTGATCGTCGAAGTGCTTGCCGCCGGCCAGCAACCTTCTTCGCCTTGCGGGCAAGTATTCGATGCCCGCGAGCATGTGATCCTGCCGGGGCTGATCAACACTCATCACCACTTTTATCAAACACTGACCCGCGCCTGGGCGCCGGTGGTCAATCAGCCGTTGTTCCCGTGGTTGAAAACCCTGTACCCGGTCTGGGCACGACTCACGCCTGAGAAACTCGCCCTCGCCACGAAAGTCGCGCTGGCTGAGTTGCTGCTGTCTGGTTGCACCACCGCCGCCGATCACCATTACCTGTTCCCGCAAGGCCTGGAAAATGCGATCGACGTGCAAGTCGAGAGCGTCCGCGAACTGGGCATGCGCGCCATGCTCACGCGTGGTTCCATGAGCCTCGGCGAAAAGGACGGCGGCCTGCCTCCGCAGCAGACTGTGCAGGAGGGCGAAGTGATTCTCGACGACAGTCAGCGCCTGATCGCCGAATACCACGAACGCGGCGATGGCGCGCAAATCCAGATCGCTCTCGCGCCGTGCTCACCGTTTTCGGTGACCCCGGAAATCATGTCGGCCAGTGCCGAGCTGGCAAACAAGCTCGATGTGCGCCTGCACACCCATCTGGCCGAAACCCTCGACGAAGAAGACTTCTGCCTACAGCGCTTCGGCCTGCGTACTGTGGATTACCTGGACAGCGTCGGCTGGCTCGGCCCGCGCACCTGGCTCGCGCATGGCATCCACTTCAACCCGGACGAAATCGCCCGCCTCGGCGCGGCGGGCACCGGCATTTGCCATTGCCCGAGCTCGAACATGCGCCTGGCCTCCGGCATTTGCCCGACACTGGACCTGACCGCTGCCGGCGCGTTGCTGGGCCTGGGCGTGGACGGTTCGGCGTCCAACGATGCGTCGAACATGATGCTCGAAACCCGCCAGGCGCTTTACATTCAGCGGCTGCGTTATGGCGCCGAGAAAATCACCCCGGAACGGGTACTGGGTTGGGCGACCAAGGGCTCGGCGAGTTTGCTCGGGCGTACCGATATTGGTGAACTGACGGTGGGCAAGCAGGCGGATCTGGCGTTGTTCAAACTGGATGAGCTGCGCTTCTCGGGAAGTCATGATCCGGTGTCGGCGTTGCTGTTGTGCGGCGCGGACCGCGCGGATCGGGTGATGGTGGGTGGCAAGTGGCGAGTGATTGACGGGCAGGTTGAGGGGCTGGATCTCAAAGGTTTGATCGCCGATCACAGCCAGGCGGCTCGGCAGCTCATCGCAGGCACCTGATACAACTCAGACCCAATGTGGGAGCGGGCTTGCTCGCGAAAACGGTATGTCATTCAGCATTAATGTCGACTGAAAAACCGCTTTCGCGAGCAAGTCGAATCGTCGCACCGCCGCTCCCACATGTGATTCGTTTCCACAGTGGTTTTGTGGTGGGGTTACAGACCGAGCAGCGACAACATGATGAACGTCGCAAACAGTACAAAGTGGGTCATGCCTTCAATAGCATTGGTTTCGCCATCGTTGAGGTTGATCGCGCTGACGATCAGGGTGAGGAAGATCATTACAGTCTGCACCGGCGTCATCGCCATCTGAAACGGTTGACCGGTGTAAAGCGCCACCGCCTCCATCACCGGCACCGTCAAGATGACTGTCGACAATGAGGCGCCCATGGCGATGTTGACCACTGACTGCATGCGGTTGGCCAGCGCCGCGCGCAGCGCCGTCAGAATCTCCGGTGCCGCGGAAATCGCCGCCACCAGAATCGCCGTGATCACCGGCGGTGCGCCTGTCCCTTCCAGGCCCAGGTCGAGGGTCTTGGACATCACCTCCGCCAATGCACCGATCACCACTACACCAAACACCAAGGTACCGATACTCAACGCGAGATTGACCGGCTCCGGTGCTTCCTCCGGGGCTTTCTTGCGGCGTTTTTCCGGGTAGCTGTAGCTGAAAAAATAGCTGTGCGGCCCGACCTGCATGCGCAGAAACAAAGTGTAGAGCATGACCATCGCACCAATGGTGAACGCGGAATACATCTTCCAGTTCGCCTCGGGAATAAACTCCGGCACCACCATGGAAACGCCCATGGCGGTGAGGATCATCACGCTGTAGCTGCGTGCCGAGTCATCGTTGTAGGACTGTTCGCCGTGTTTGATCCCGCCCATCAACGCCGCGAGGCCGAGGATGCCGTTGATGTCGAGCATGACGGCCGAGTAAATCGTGTCGCGCACCAGTGTCGGTGAAGCTTCGTTGCTCATCATGATCGCCAGGATCACCACTTCCACCAGCACGGCCGCCAGGGTCAGGATCATCGTGCCGTACGGGTCGCCGACTTTTTCCGCCAGCAGTTCGGCGTGATGGGCGACGCGCATGGACGCGACGACGATGAAGGCGATCAGCACGAGGCCGGCGGTCAGGGCTATAGGCTGGCCGCTGTGCAGCATCCAGTGTTCCATCGGGTAAGCGATGAAGGCGGCGATCAGGGCCAGCAGCAGAAACTGTTCTTGCTTGAGGAATGTGAGCATTGCGGGCCTTTTTGCCGAATGGAGCTGAGTCAGCGTGATGAGATACTGACTGCGGAGCCGTGCTAACGTTTCGTTACACCTTAGCCCACCAATGGATGGCAGCCGATCGATGAACCTCTTGGTCAGGTTTTACCAATTGTTGCAGCGAGCATCTGTAGAATGCCGTCATTGCACCTGATGAGATTTCAACAAATGTACGATTGGCTGAATGCCCTGCCCAAGGCAGAACTGCACCTGCACCTCGAGGGTTCGCTGGAGCCCGAGCTGCTGTTCGCTCTGGCCGAACGCAACAAGATCGCCCTGCCGTGGAGCGATGTCGAAACCCTACGCAAGGCGTACGCCTTCAACAACCTGCAAGAGTTTCTCGACCTGTATTACCGGGGCGCCGATGTGCTGCGCACCTCCCAGGATTTCTACGACCTGACCTGGGCCTACCTGTTGCGCTGCAAGGCGCAGAACGTGATCCACACCGAACCGTTCTTCGACCCGCAGACCCACACCGACCGTGGCATCCCGTTCGAAGTGGTGCTTAACGGCATCGCCGCCGCGCTGAAGGACGGCGAGCAGCAACTGGGCATCACCAGCGGTCTGATCCTGAGTTTCCTGCGGCACTTGAGCGAAGACGAAGCGCAGAAGACCCTCGACCAGGCGCTGCCATTCCGCGACGCGTTTGTGGCCGTCGGCCTGGACAGTTCGGAAATGGGTCACCCGCCAAGCAAGTTCCAGCGGGTGTTTGATCGTGCCCGTCACGAAGGTTTCCTGACCGTCGCTCACGCCGGTGAAGAAGGCCCGCCGGAATACATCTGGGAAGCCATCGACCTGCTGAAAATCCAGCGTATCGACCATGGCGTGCGCGCCATCGAAGACGAGCGCCTGATGCAGCGGATCATTGACGAGCAGATCCCGTTGACGGTGTGCCCGTTGTCCAACACCAAGCTTTGCGTGTTCGATCACATGTCACAGCACAACATTCTCGACATGCTTGAGCGCGGCGTGAAAGTCACGGTGAACTCGGATGATCCGGCGTACTTCGGTGGGTATGTGACCGAAAACTTCCATGCGCTGTACACCGATCTGGGCATGACCCAGGATCAGGCCAAGCGCTTGGCGCAAAACAGCCTGGATGCCAGGTTGGTAAAACCGTAAGAACACCGAAGATCAACGGTAGGAGCTGGCTTGCCAGCGATGGTCTGTCAGCCAAATTGATGTCGACTGACACACCTTCGCTGGCAAGCCAGCTCCCACAGGGTTCTGTGTTTAGGCGACGGGCGCGGCTTCAGTCAACTCCTCCAGTGTTTTACCCCGCGTCTCCATCCCGAACACCCACACCACCCCCGCCGCGATCGCAAAACACATCGCCCCCAGCGCGAACACGCCGCCCTGCCCGGTCATCGGGAACACCAGCCCGGTCACCAATGGCCCGAGCAACGAACCCACCCGGCCAATCGCCGACGCAAAACCGGATCCCGTGGCCCGCGCCGACGTCGGGTACAACTCAGGCGTGTAGGTGTAAAGCACCGCCCACATGCCGAACAGGAAAAACTGCATCAACAGCCCCGACGTAATCAGCAAGCCGACATTGCCGCCAAACACCGCACTCTGACCGTAAAGAAACGCCATCACCCCGCCGCCGAGCAATGTCACCACGCACACCGGTTTACGGCCCCAGCGCTCCACCAGCCAAGCGGCCATGAGGAAACCGGGAATCCCGCCGAGGGAAATCAGCACGGTGTAATACACCGACTGGGTCACGGCGAAACCCGACTGCTGCAGCAGCGCGCTGAGCCACGACGTCAACCCGTAGAAACCCAGCAAGGCAAAGAACCAGACGCTCCAGATCATCATCGTGCGCTGGCGATACAGAGGCGACCAGATCTGCTGCAACGCCGAAAAGAAGTTGCCCGGTGTACTTTCCACACGCGGCAAGCGGATCGGCTCGGGCAAATCCGCACGACCCAGCGATGTCCGGACCCGCGCTTCGATTCCCAGCAAGACCTTGTCCGCCGCCTCATCATGCCCAGCCTGTTCCAGCCAGCGCGGTGACTCGGGAATGAAAAAGCGAATCGCCAGGACAAATACCGCCGGCACCGCCAACACCAGGAAAATGTCCCGCCAGCCAATCACCGGCAACAGGAAATACGACAGTACCCCGGCGGCGACAAACCCCAAGGGCCAGAAACCGTCCATCAACGCGATGTAACGCCCTCGCCTTTTCGCCGGAATCAATTCCGAAAGCATCGACTGGGCGATGGGAAACTCCATGCCCATGCCGATTCCCAGGAGAATGCGGAAGAGCGTCAGCGTCTCGACATTCTGCGCCGTGGAGCACAGGTAACTGGCGATGCCCCACAACACAATGCTCCACTGGAACACCGGTTTGCGGCCGAAGCGGTCCGCCAGCATGCCGGACAGTGACGCGCCCACGACCATGCCGAAGAAACTCGAACTGGCGAGCAACCCGGCCTGCGCCGTACTGAGGCCGAACTCGGTTTTGATCGAGCCGAGCAGGAAAGTCATCATCGCCAGATCCATGGAGTCGAAGAAAAACGCCAGGGCGATGATGATGAAAATGATCCGGTGATAACCGCTGATGGGCAGCCGTTCCAATCGTTCTGCCGCGCTGAAGCCTCGTGTTTCCATGCCACATCCCCCGTTCGAAAGTCCCTGATCGAGTGTGCGCGATGGCAGCCGAGGGTTATTGCTGGATGCGACCTGCCCGCAGCCCTGAACGACGCCCGAAACCCCGGACGTCGATTCCGATGCGTCTACAACGCCATTTCCAGCTCGGTCTCCTTGGCGAACCGATGGATTTCACGCTGCCCCGTCTCGGTGACATGCAAGGCTCGCGAATCGTTCGGCAAGCTCAGCCAGCCGGATTGCATGAACAACTGCAGCAACGCCGCGCCCAGTGAACCGCCCATGTGCGGACGTCTTTCGCTCCAGTCAGGACAGGCACAGGCGGCTCGACTGGTGGTCTGCGCCAGCGCCTGGACGAAAACGCCGCGTGTCGCCAGTTGCGTGGCGCCCTTGTGCGTGATCGATACCCGATGATCGAACTGTTCGATCCAGCCTGCATCCAGCAAGCGCTGGTACAGATCGGCGGCCAGCGTGCCGCCTAAATGATCGTCGCAGAGCCGGGCGCGCAACAAGGACGAAGGCGCGGCCTGACGTTTGGGGATGGCGGGGGGGCGGCTGAAAGTATCGGGAATGTCCCGAGGTGTGCTGGCGATCGTCGCACTGGCGAGCGCTTCTATCGCGGCTCCGATTTCGGGGGCGGCCAGCCGGAAGAATCGCTTGCGGCCGCGGGTTTCGACTTTCAACAGACCTCCGGCGGACAAACGCCCCAGGTGTGCACTGGCCGAAGACGGCGACAGGCGGGCCAGCAATGCCAGCTCTTCGGTCTGCCGCGCAGCGCCGTCCATCAAGGCCCACATCATTGCGCTGCGCTTTGGGTCAGCCAGCAACGTGGCGATCTGGCTGATGCAAGGTGCATGTTCCATGTATTCACTCCCTGTTGAATCGTTTCGTCTACTGCTCGGAGACATCTTGACCAGTAATGTGTCGTCGGCCAAGACGTGGAAACCGCCATAAACCGGGCAAAGTCATCCACACACAAGCCATTGCTTCGAGGACATTGCAAAGGCCCTGGATTAAAGGTGGAGCCTGACCGACTCGAACGCGGACTCGCCGTGGCGAGAGCGACGGTGCGTACATGAGGCGGGCGCTAGTATAAGCGCGTTGATCGTCGGTTCCTGCCCCCCGGAAACCATTGGTGGTGATTGATCCTGAGGGAAATTTCGCTATTTGCCTGCGACTAATGATCGACACCCGCCAACGCGGGAAATTGACTGCCTATACGAGTACATCGGCTGGCAAGCATTTCCCGCAAAAGGTTCACCGGCTTACTCAATTGTGCGCGATGGGCGCACAGCAAATTCAGCGGTGCGCGCTCACAGAGCAGCTCCGGCATCAGCACTTTCAGGCGACCGGCCAACACATCGGCGGCGACATCGATCCAGGATTTGTAGGCGATGCCGGCGCCCGCCACGGCCCACAAACGCACCACATCGGCATCGTCACTGAAGCGATCACCGCTGACGGTCAGGCTGACTTCGCGTTTGCCGTCGTGAAAACTCCAGTGGTCGTGAACCCGGCTGCCGAGCATGAACAGCAGGCAATTGTGCTGTGCCAGTTGCTCCAGTTGTCGTGGCTCGCCATGCCGGGCCAGGTAGCTCGGGGAAGCGCACAATACGCGGCGGTTGTGCGGGGCGATGGGCAGCGCCACCAGGCTCGAGTCTTCCGGCTCACCGTAGCGCAGGGCAATGTCAACCGGTTGGCGGAACAGGTCGGCGATGCGGTCGCCCAACAACAGCCGCACCGTGAGTTTCGGGTGTTCGCGCTGGAACTCGTCCAGCCACGGCAGCAGCAGGTTGCGACCGAAATCCGAAGGTGCCGACAGCTGCAACACCCCGCTGACCTGGTCCTGACCGCTGGCCAACAAACGACGGCCCTCGTCGAGGTTGCTCAGCGCGGCCCGGGCATACTCGAGAAATCCTTCGCCCTCGGCGGTCAGGCGCAGGCTGCGCGTGGAACGGGCGAGCAACCGGGCGCCGAGTTGCTGTTCGATGCGCTTCAACGCCGCACTGGCCACCGCCGCCGACATGTCCATGCCCCGCGCCGCCGCTGACAGGCTGCCCAGGTCCGCCGCCCGGACGAACAACTGCAAGTCATCGAAACGCAGCATCTTCAGCCTCTATTATCAAAAAAACATTGAAAGAGACTGCTCTTTTAGCGGGTTTTATCTTGCAGAGAAATAGCTAATCATTTGTCGCATCGAAAACAAACCGCTCCTGGAGCCGACCATGTCCCAGCCCTTCACCGCCATTGCCACCCTGATCGCCAAAGCCGGCCAACAGGACGCGCTCGAACAACACCTGCGTGCACTGCTGGAACCGACCCGCGCCGAAGCCGGTTGCGGTCAATACGACCTGCATCAGGACCTCGCCAATCCGCTGGCCTTCTACATGATTGAACACTGGAGCAGCGACGAAGCCCTGCAAGCCCATGACGCCAGCGCGCACATCCAGAACTTTCGCGCCAAGGCCGGCGACTTTCTCGAACACTTCGAGCTCAAGCGCCTGCGCTCCGTGGCTTGATCCCTTCCTCTATTACTGTTCCGGAATCGCTCATGAAAGCCATTGCCTACTACGCCTCGCTGCCCATCAGCGACGAAAAATCCCTGCAAGACATCGAACTGCCGGAACCGGTCGCCGGCCCGCGTGACCTGCTGGTGGAAGTCAAAGCCATCTCGGTCAACCCGGTGGACACCAAGGTCCGCCAGAACGTCCAGCCCGAAGGCGGCTTGGCAAAAGTGCTGGGCTGGGACGTGGCCGGCGTGGTCAAGGCCGTCGGCAGTGAAGTGACGTTGTTCAAGGCCGGCGACAAAGTGTTCTATGCCGGCTCGATTGCCCGTGCCGGCGGCAACAGCGAACTGCACGTGGTGGACGAGCGGATCGTCGGCCATATGCCGAAAACCCTCGGTTTCGCCGAAGCGGCCGCGCTGCCTCTGACCGCCATCACCGCGTGGGAATTGCTTTTCGAACGCCTGCAAGTGCGCGAAGGCAACGCGGATGAAGGCCAGAGCCTGCTGATCGTCGGGGCTGCCGGCGGTGTCGGTTCGATCCTGACGCAACTGGCGAGTCAACTCACCGGTTTGAAAGTCATCGGCACCGCGTCCCGTGTGCAAACCCAGAGCTGGGTGCGTGAGTTGGGCGCCGACCTGGTGATCGACCACAGCCAGTCGCTCAGCGAAGAACTGAAACGCGCAGGCGTTGCGCAGGTGACCCACGTCGCCAGCCTGACCCAGACCGACCAGCATTTCGATCAATTGGTCGAGGCCCTGGCGCCACAAGGCAAACTCGCGCTGATCGATGATCCGAAAGCGCTGGACGTGACCAAGCTCAAACGCAAGAGCCTGTCCCTGCACTGGGAGTTCATGTACACCCGCTCGCTGTTCGAAACGGCGGACATGATCGAGCAGCACAAACTGCTCAACCGCGTGGCCGGGCTGATCGATGCCGGGACACTCAAAACCACGGTGGGCGAGCACTTCGGGACCATCAACGCGGCGAATCTGCGACGTGCGCATGAGCTGCTGGAGAGCGGCAAGTCCAAGGGCAAGATTGTGCTCGAGGGCTTCTGAAACAGATTGATACAAGTGTCGTCTGCATGGACGACACCGTCAGTCCGAAGGTTGACCGTTGTCATAATTGCGATCGTATTCAGGTCTACAATCCGCTCTGCGATGCAATCTTTTAACCGAGGAGGTCAGCAATGAAGATCCTGATAAAAGAATTGGCAAAATCCCAGTGGCAGGTCCGCCTGGACCAACACGCGGTGACGTTCCGTAGCGAAGCTGAAGCGCGTGCGTTCACCCGAACCCTCGAAGCACGATTGCACGCCCCTCATCAGATTCCCGTCCCGCAGCAACGCGCTGCCGGCTGAGACCTTCCTCACACCTGGGCTTGCGCCAACGCCCGGGCATTTTGCAAACGCCGGGTGAGCATCGCCACGCTCACCACCAGAATTGCGCACAGGCTGATGACCATGGCCATCGGCACAGCGCTGCCGTCGTACAAAATACCCACCAGCGACGCAGCCCCGGCGGCGACGCTGAATTGCAGGCACCCGAGCATCGCTGACGCACTCCCGGCGCGGGCGCCCTGCCCGTTCATGGCACAGGCCGACGCGTTGGGGAGGATGCAACCGAGGCTGGCGATGCAGATGAACAGCGGAACCAGCAGCGGCCACAATTGCTCGGTGTGCAGCGAACTGACGACCAGCAGCGTCAGGCCCGCCGCCAGGTAAATCCACACCGTACGCGCCAGCAAAAATGCGGGGCCACGCTTGGCCAGCAGCCGAGCGTTGATCTGTGCAACCAGAATGAAACCCGCCGCATTGGTGCCGAACAACCAGCCGAAATGCTCGGCCGGTATGCCGTAGAGTTTGATGAAGACGAAAGGCGAACCGGCGATGTAGGCAAACATCCCGGCGATGGCGATGCCACCGGTCAGGGCGTGGCCGAGGTACACCGGGTCTGACAGCAGGCGACCGTACTGACGCAGCGCGCCTGACAGCGGTTGACGTGGCACATGCGCAGGCATGCTTTCCGGCAAGCCTAGCGCCACGGCCAGTGCCGCCAAGGCACTGAAACCGCTCAGCACCAGGAAGATCGACTGCCAGCCCGTGGTATTGACCAGCAACCCGCCGAGCATCGGCGCGAGAATCGGCGCCAGGCCCATGACCAGCATCAGTTGGGAAAAGACTTTGGCCGAACCCACCGCGTCGCATTTGTCGCTGACGATCGCACGGGAAATCACCATCCCCGCGCAGCCGCCCAGCGCCTGGACAAAACGCGCGCCGAGCAGCCATTCAAGGTTCGGCGCATAGGCGCACGCCAAGGAAGCGGCGGTGAACAGACCGACGCCCGTCAACAATGGAATGCGCCGGCCAAACCGATCCGCCACGGGCCCGTACATAAGCTGACCAATGGACAAACCCAGGAAATACGCGGCCAGTGTCAGCTGAACGTGTTGTTCATCGGTGCCGAACGCCAGCGCCATGGCCGGGAACGCCGGCAGATAAAAGTCGATTGCAAGCGGCCCAAAAGCGGTCAGGGCGCCAAGTATCAAAATGGTACGCAAGTTCATCAGGCATCCAGGACTGAGGTCGGCAGCTCCACAGTCTAGCTGCGTGGGGGCGCCTTGAACATTCCGATAGCTCGCTAACTATTAAATACCTCAGGATGAATGCAATACCAATGTGGGAGCGGGCTTGCTCGCGAATGCGGTGTGTCATTCAACATCACTGCTGAATGACCCACCGCATTCGCGAGCAAGCCCGCTCCCACAGGGGATTTGCGTGTAGCTTCAGGCGACTTTCACTTCGTAGCCTTCTTCAGTGATCGCTGCGATCACTTCATCCGCAGTCAACGTACTCTCGACGCCGACTTCCTTTGCCGCCAGATCAATCCGCACGCTGGCCGCGGGATCCTTCGCTTGCAGCGCTTGAGTGATGGCTTTGACGCAGTGACCGCAGGACATGCCTTGAACGTTGAACACTTGCATGGAATGACTCCTTTAGTGAGATTGCGAGCAGTCTCGAGCTTGCCACCATGGCAAGGTCAAGTTCTGAAGTGATCTGCCGGGCTGGCAATCGGCGTCGCGCTCGGCCAAGCTGCGTGCATCTATGACTCGATCTCAGGAGATTCAGCCATGCGCTGGTCAGCTCTCAGCCTGTTTGGCTTCCTCACCCTTTTCGCCGCCGTGCCCTCGGTCAATGCTGCCGGGGAGGATTACGGCGTGCTGATCATTTCCCGCGAGCGCCTGGAAGTCTCGACCAACTGCGAAATCGGCGTGTACATCCAGGATCAACTCTCGGCGCGGCTGTTTCAGGAACAAAGCACCTCGTTCAACCTGCCGCCGGGCAATGTTTCCCTGCGCCTGAAACTGCTGCCGGGCCAGGCGCCGGGTTGCAACCCGGGAATGTTGGCGCCGGGGTCGCAGAACATCACGCTCAAGGCCGGGGATGTGTTGAAGTTCCGGATTGCGATGACGCAGGAAGGGATGTATCTGAAGCCTACTGACCTCGGTTATTGAGTCGCCAGCGCCCTTTTGCAGGAGCAAGCTTGCTCCTGCAAAAGCGCAGTGTTGATCTGAATCATGGCGCTTGACCTTGCCAACATGGCAAGGTTGATCCTGTAGGCATCTTTTACAGGGAGCGCGACCGATGTCCGAAACCACCACTTTCGATCTGCCGATTGCCGGCATGACCTGCGCCAGTTGCGCCGGGCGTGTCGAGCGTGCCTTGAGCAAAGTCATCGGCGCCTCAGCGATCAGCGTCAATCTCGCCACCGAACATGCCCGCGTTCAAGCACCCAGCGACAGCCTGCCAGCGTTGATGGACGCGGTGCATCAGGCCGGTTACAGCGTGCCGCAGCAGAGTCTGGAGTTGAGCATCGACGGCATGACCTGCGCGTCGTGCGTCGGTCGGGTGGAACGGGCACTGGCCAAAGTGCCGGGGGTCAAAAGTGTCAGCGTCAACCTGGCCAATGAACGCGCCCACCTCGAACTGCTCGGTCAGATCGATCCACAACACTTGATCGCTGCCGTGACCAAGGCTGGCTACAACGCCAGCGTCTGGGAAGTCGAACACCCGACCACCGACACTCAGCAACAGCGCCTGCACCGTGAGCGCTGGGTCTTGATCATGGCGATCGCCCTCGCCTTGCCGCTGGTGTTGCCGATGGTGCTGCAACCGTTCGGCGTGCACTGGATGCTCCCGGCGTGGGTGCAGTTCGCGTTGGCCACGCCAGTGCAATTCATCTTCGGCGCCCGCTTTTATGTGGCCGCATGGAAAGCGGTGCGCGCCGGCGCCGGCAATATGGACTTGCTGGTCGCCCTCGGCACCAGCGCCGGTTATGGCTTGAGCCTCTACGAATGGGCCACCGCTGCCGGGCGCATGCCGCATCTGTATTTCGAAGCCTCGGCCGTCGTGATCGCCTTGATCTTGCTGGGAAAATACCTCGAAAGCCGCGCCAAACGCCAGACCGCCAGCGCCATCCGCGCCCTCGAAGCCTTGCGTCCGGAGCGGGCCATTCAAGTGATCGACGGCCGCGAACAGGATGTCGCCATCAGCGCCTTGCGTCTCAATGATCTGGTGCTGGTCAAACCCGGCGAACGCTTTCCCGTGGACGGCGAAGTGGTGGAAGGCCAGAGCCACGCCGACGAAGCGCTGATCAGCGGCGAGAGTCTGCCCGTGCCGAAACAGCCCGGCGACAAGGTCACCGGCGGCGCCATCAATGGTGAGGGTCGGTTGCTGGTGCGCACCTTGGCCTTGGGCGCAGAAACGGTGTTGGCGCGGATCATCCGCCTGGTGGAAGACGCGCAAGCCGCGAAAGCGCCGATCCAGAAACTGGTGGATAAAGTCAGCCAGGTATTTGTGCCAACGGTTCTGCTGATTGCATTGGCAACCCTGATCGGTTGGTGGCTGTACGGCGCGCCCATCGAAACGGCGCTGATCAATGCCGTCGCGGTATTGGTGATCGCCTGCCCTTGTGCGCTTGGTCTGGCCACGCCAACCGCGATCATGGCCGGCACTGGCGTCGCCGCGCGCTACGGCATTCTGATCAAGGACGCCGAAGCACTCGAGCGTGCCCATGAAGTCAGCGCCGTGGTGTTCGACAAGACCGGCACGCTGACTTCGGGTGCGCCACGTATCGCTCATTTAAGTGCCATCGATGGTGATGAAGCCGCTCTGCTGAAATTGGCCGGCGCCCTGCAACGCGGCAGTGAACACCCACTGGCCAAGGCGGTGCTTGACGCGTGCGTCGAGCGCGGTTTGACCGTGGCGGACATCAGCGCCAGTCAATCGCTGACAGGTCTCGGCATCGCGGGCACGCTCGAGGGTCGGCGCCTGGCGTTGGGCAATCGGCGCTTGCTGGAAGAAAGCGGATTAAGCGCCGGTCCTTTGGCTGACTCGGCCACTGCGTGGGAAGCCGAAGGCCGGACCCTGTCCTGGCTGATCGAGCAAAGTCCGCAACCGACCGTTCTGGGCCTGTTCGCCTTCGGTGACACGCTCAAACCCGGCGCGCTGCAGGCGGTGCAACAACTCAGCGCCCGTCACATCAGCAGCCACTTGCTGACCGGCGACAATCGCGGCAGCGCCAAAGTGGTGGCCGAGGCGCTCGGCATCAAGGATGTCCACGCCGAAGTGCTGCCGGCCGACAAAGCCGCCACCGTCGCTGAACTGAAGAAAACCGGTGTGGTGGCGATGGTCGGCGACGGGATCAACGACGCTCCGGCCCTGGCCGCCGCGGACATTGGCATCGCCATGGGGGGCGGCACCGACGTCGCCATGCACGCTGCCGGCATCACGCTGATGCGCGGCGATCCACGACTGGTGCCGGCAGCGCTGGAAATCAGCCGCAAGACCTACGCAAAGATTCGTCAGAATCTGTTCTGGGCCTTCGTCTATAACCTGATCGGCATTCCGTTGGCGGCCTTCGGTTTCCTCAACCCGGTGCTGGCGGGCGCGGCGATGGCGTTGTCGAGCGTCAGCGTGGTGAGCAATGCGCTACTGTTGAAAACCTGGAAACCCGAGGATCTGGAGGACAACCGATGAACATCGGCCAAGCAGCCCGCAAAAGTGGCCTGAGCGCGAAGATGATCCGCTACTACGAGTCCATCGGCTTGCTCAAGGCGGCTCATCGCACCGACAGCGGTTACCGGGTGTACGGCGATGACGACTTGCACACGCTGGCGTTTATCAAACGTTCGCGGGACCTGGGGTTTTCACTGGAAGAGGTCGGCAAACTGCTGACCCTCTGGCAGGACCGTCAGCGCGCCAGTGCCGACGTAAAGGCCCTGGCTCGTCAGCACATCGACGAGCTCAACCAGAAAATCCTCGAACTCGGCCAGTTGCGCGACACCTTGCAGGACCTGGTCGAGCACTGCCACGGCGATCACCGTCCGGATTGCCCGATCCTCAAAAATCTCGAGTCGGGTTGCTGCGCCGCACCCGCTCGCCCCTGATCGCCAAACCCTTCACCACCAGCAATGTGGCGAGGGGAATGCCGTGGAACAACAGCACCACCGCTCCGGGCGCCCACCAGGCGTAGAACGGTGCGGCGATCAGCATGCCGACACCGAACCCGGTCATCTGTAACAACGTCAGGAAACTGAAGATCGGCAGGCGCAGGCTGTCCGGTTCCCGTTGCAGGCGCGACATCAGGCCGACTTCAGAGAAGCCGTCGCCCAACCCTGCCGGCAGTGAGAACAGCAGCAAACCGTAGAGGGTTTGCTGCTGGAACATCAGGATGAAGCCGCAGGACATCAGCAGCACGCCGAAGAAAAACCGTCGCTCCAGGTTCACGTTGTCCGAGCCTTTGAGGCGACTGGCGATTCGTGCGCCGACGAGTTTTCCGCAGGCCCACACCGCCAGCATCAAGCCCAGCGTGGTGCTGGCGGATTCGGGTGTCAGCCATTTTGAAATGATCGGCAAACCCACGTTGTGTGCGGCGCTGCCCAGGGTATCGGCCATGGCAACCGCGAGCATCGCCGCCACCACCGGCGTAGTCCGCAGACCTTGGCGCAAAGCTGACCATTCGCCTCGTTCGTGATCGGCCTCGGCACCGGGAGACGGTCGGGCAAATCGCAGCGGCAGGATGAACAACGCGGCCAGCAGGTAAGTGACCACGTTCAGCGCGAAGACCGTTTCAAAGCCAAACGCTGCCACCAATAACCCCGCCACCAGACTTCCGCCGACCATTGCTGCCGACGACGCCGAAGTGATCCAGGCGTTGGTCTTGAGCAGTTGATCGCCTTCAATCAAGTGCGGCAACTGACTGTTGAGGCCGATCGCGAACATCGAGTTGCCGAAACCAAGACCGAACGCAATGACCGGCAGCAGCAACGCTTGTTCGGTAACCGGCAACACCAGCAGCAGGCCCAGCAATCCGGCGCGCAACAGGTCGAAGGCAATCAACGGCAGACGCCCGGCCCAGCGACGATAGAACCGGGTGCCGATGAGGCTGGCGAAAACCCCTCCGCCCACACGGCTGGCGAGGAAGACGCCGACGCTCATGGCGCTGTTGCTGAGCAGATAGACGTAGGTGGCCAGGGCGACCATGTTGAGGAATGCGCCGAAGTCCGAGATCAGACGGGCGGCGATGAT
Source organism: Pseudomonas migulae NBRC 103157 (assembly GCF_002091715.1). Lineage (GTDB taxonomy): Bacteria > Pseudomonadota > Gammaproteobacteria > Pseudomonadales > Pseudomonadaceae > Aquipseudomonas > Aquipseudomonas migulae_A. Next base: position 23,210 of record NZ_BDAG01000008.1, read on the forward strand.
CAGTTGGGCATTGCGGGTGGAGGTGCTCACATTCAATCCTTGAGTGTGGTGGTTTACACAAACCTTGTAGGCGCCGGCTTGCTGGCGATGGCGGGCTAATGTTCAACATCGATGTTGGATGTGATGGCCTCATCGTCGGAACGCCGCCCGCAGCAAGCCTGCTCCTGCAGGGGGAGTTGTGGTGTTGCAAAAAACCCGGCCGAGGCCGGGTTTTTCGTCAACCGATCACTGCATCCAGGGCGGAGGCGGTTCTTCGGACTTGTTCGGTGGCGCGTCATCTGCCGCGCGGACCGCTTGCTTGCGCTCTTCATCCAGGCGTGCGGCCTCGATTTCGCGCATGATCCCGCCGACGTCGGCCAACTCTTCCGGTTCGTCGAACTCGCCGGTCAAGACACTGGCCGGGTGCAAGGTGCCGGCTTCGTACAACGCCCACATTTCCTTGGCGTACCTGGTCTTTTTCAGCTCCGGGGCAAACCGTCCGAAGTAGGACGCCATGTTGCCCACGTCGCGCTCCAGCATGCTGAACGCGTGGTTGTTGCCCGCCGCGTCCACCGCTTGCGGCAAGTCGATGATGACCGGGCCGGTCGGGGTCAACAGTACGTTGAACTCGGACAGGTCACCGTGCACCAGGCCGGTACACAACATCAGCACGATCTGCGAAATCAGGAACGCGTGATATTCGCGTGCCTGGTCCGGCTCCAGCACCACGTCGTTCAGACGCGGTGCGGCATCGCCGTACTCGTCGGCCACCAGCTCCATCAACAGCACGCCTTCAAGGAAGTCGTAAGGCTGAGGGACTCGAACACCGGCACCGGCCAGACGGAACAACGCCGCCACTTCGGCGTTCTGCCAGGCGTCTTCGGTTTCTTTCTTGCCGAACTTGGAGCCTTTGGCCATCGCACGGGCCTGACGGCTGTTGCGCACCTTGCGGCCTTCCTGGTACTCGGCCGCCTGACGGAAACTGCGTTTATTCGCCTCCTTGTAGACCTTCGCGCAACGTAACTGGTTGCCGCAGCGCACCACATAAACAGCTGCTTCTTTACCACTCATGAGTGGGCGCAGCACCTCGTCGACCAGACCGTCCTCGATCAGGGGTTCAATGCGTTTTGGAGTCTTCATCAGCTTTTATTGTGGGTCCTTTATTACCAAACACGCGAAAGTCATTCGTTATACGGCAATCCACTCGTTCGGGGGAGGGGTTGCCGACCTATGAACGTTACTGTGGATCTCAAGATGCACACAATGTGCCGGATTACCCAGCAAAACGGTAGGAGCGAGCTTGCTCGCGATGGTCGTTAACGATAACGCTTATTTACTGGATAAACGCGGTGCTCTTAAGTCTTTCGCGAGCAAGCTCGCTCCTACAGGCTCCTCGGCATTACCCCCTTTCGTAGGAATTTTCTCAATAGGCCTCAATTTTCGCCTACGTCAGCCGAAGTTATCAGTGACAAAAGTATTTGTCCGACAATCGTTCCTACAGAAAAAACGGATGCGCACTCACGGACCCGAGTTGAACCCTAACGTTTTCGGCTGCCAAAAACCGCGAGTCATCTGCACTGCGTGGGCCTACAAGAAAATCTGGAGCGCGGATGAACATCAAACAGAAGTTGACGTGGGCGTTTGCAATCATCGCCTGCTTGCCCGTAGTGCTGGTCGCCACCCTTGTTGTGCTGAACCTGCGCAGTGATGCCAAGGACGAATTCGTCGACAACAGCGGTCGCGAAATCCGTCAGGTCAGCAATGCCATGCAACTGTTCTTCGACGGCATCAGCCAGAACGTCGAGTACCTGGCCAAGCAACCGCTGATCACGAACTCCGACGACAGCCTCAAGACCTACATGAATGCCAACGCCGCCAGCATTCCCCAAGGCGAGATGGACAAAAAAGTCTTCGGCTTCCTGCAGGACCTGGGTAACGCCCATCCGTCTTACGCCTACGCCATCCTCGGCACTGCGGCTGGCGGTTACGTGTCGTGGCCGGACGATGCCAAGCTGGCCAACTACGACCCGCGCCAGCGTCCGTGGTACAAGGCGGCCCAGGCCAAACCGGGCAAGCCGTTCCGTACCGAGGCCTATTACTGGGCCGAAAACGATACGTCCTACGTCAGTACCGTACGCACCATCGACAACAAGCTGGGCACCAACGGCGGCGTGGTCAGCATCGACGTTTCGCTCAAACAGCTCACCGAACTGGTCAAACAGATCAAGCTCGGCGAAACCGGTTACCTGATGCTGCTGGAAAACTCCGGCACCGTACTGGTCGATCCGAAACAACCGGAACACAACTTCAAGGCCCTGGGCAGCCTCGGCGAGGGTTATGCGCAACTGGCCAAGGCCGGTAAAGGCCTGGTCGAAGTCGAACTCAATGGCGAGCGCTACATGGCCAACGTCTGGCCGTCCGAGCAACTGGGCTGGACCTTCATCGGCCTGATCAAGCAAAGCGACGTGATGAGCACCGCGACCCAACTGACCTGGTTGATCGCAATCATCGCTGCCGTGCTGGCAGTGGTCTTCGCCATCGTCGGCGCCAGTTTCGCCAGCGTCATCGTGCGTCCGATCCGTAGCGTGGCCGATGGCCTGGAAGGCATCGCCCAGGGTGAGGGCGACCTGACCAAAAACCTGCAAATCCGTGGCAGCGACGAAACCGCGCAACTGGCCAACTGGTTCAACCAGTTCCTGGCGGCGATTCGTAACCTGATCCAAAGCATCGGCGGCGCAGCGACCAAAATCCTCGCCACCTCCAAGAGCTCGACCCAGGTCTCCAGCGACATGGCTGAAGCGGCCGGGCGCCAGCGTGAAGCCGTGGACATGGTGTCCACCGCGTTCCACGAAATGGTCGCCACCGCCAACGAAGTCGCACGCTCCTGCAGTCAGGCCGCCGAATCGGCCGACAGCGGCCAGCGCCAGGCGCGTGAAGGTCAGCAGCAGATTGATGCGGCGGTAACCAGTGTTGATCGACTGAGCCAGGAAATCGAACAGTCGGCGCAATCGATGCAACAGCTGGAACGCGACAGCAATGACATTCAGTCGATTCTCGGGACTATCCGTTCAATCGCCGAACAAACCAACCTGCTGGCGCTGAACGCTGCCATCGAGGCTGCACGGGCCGGTGAACAAGGTCGCGGTTTTGCGGTGGTGGCGGACGAAGTGCGGGCCTTGGCCAAACGCACGGCCGATTCCACGGCGGAAATCGACGGGTTACTGGGTAACCTCGCCAAGCGCACCAGCCAGGTGACTCAGCAGATGCACGCGAGCCTGGAGGTGTCCCAGCAGTCGGTGACCCGCATCGGCGAGGCGCGCAGCAGCTTCGGGCAGATTCGTGAATCGGTGGACGTGATTCGCGACATGAACACTCAGATCGCTACGGCGGCAGAACAACAGCACCAGGTGGCGGAAGACATCAATCGGCACATCAGCCAGATCCATGGCGATGCGCAGTTGGTGGCGGAACTGGCGAATTCGGCGCGGCTGGATTCCCAGAGCCTGGCCGGGTTGTCGAATGAGCTGGACGGGTTGGTTCGTCGTTTCAGAACCTGACATCGGGAACACTGCAGGTTGAAATGTGGGAGCCGGCTTGCTCGCGAAGCGGTGTGTCAGTCGACATCTTCGTTGCCTGACACACCGCTTCGCGAGCAAGCCCGCTCCCACAATTGACCTGCGGTGTTACTGCCGAAACAATTCTCCGGGCGTAAACCCGAACAACCCCTTGAACGCGGCAATAAACGCTGACGTCGAGTCGTATCCACAAGACAACGCGGTATTCGTCACGCTGTCCCCCTCCTCCAGCAAACTCAACGACGACAGCAGTCGCATCCGCTGACGCCAGCCGCGAAAACTCAGCCCGGTTTCACGCTGGAACAGGCGCATCAGGGTTTTCTCCGACGTGCCTAGTCGCTCCGCCCATTCCTGCAAGGTCACGTTCCGCTCCGGACTCTCGATCAGCTCATTGCACAGGCCCAGCAAACGTTCATGGCGCGGCAACGGCAGCGAGAAACCGACTTCGGGCAGATTCGCCAACTGGTCGAGCAACACACTCACCAGCCGTGCTTGCGGGCTGTCGCCCTGTGGATACTCCACGGGCAGCAGGCAAAAACTCTTGATCAACTCCCGGGCCAGCGGCGTCACCTCCAGCACCCGGCACCGGTCGTCCGCCCATGGGCAATCCTCACGGCGCACATAAAGACTGCGCATCTCGGCGCGCATCGAGGTCACGACCTGATGCTCGAAACCCGCCGGAATCCAGATCCCCCACTGCGGCGGCGCAAAAAAACTGCCTTCGGCGGTGTGCACGCCGAGAACGCCGCTGATCGCGTAGGAAAACTGCACCCAGTCGTGGCGGTGAGACGGCGTCCACGAACCGGCGTTCAGGCTTTCCGCCCGCGCATACAGTGGACGCGGCAGCACGGTCAGGGTCGGGATCGTCCTTTCCAGGGATTGTTGTCCGTTAGTCGCCATTGACTGGCCTTGTGTTGCGAGGTGGCTAATAAGACGGACGTTAGGCCATGTCACTTATGTATTCAACACCGCTGATTCCCTGCAGGAGCGGGCTTGCTCGCGAAGGCGGAGTGTCAGTCAACTAATGTATCGACTGACCCACCGCCTTCGCGAGCAAGTCGAATCGTCGCACCGCCGCGCCCACAGGTTCCCGGTTTTATTCAGTTAAATCTTCAGCGTTCGATGATGGCGGTGACGCCCTGCCCGCCCGCCGCACAAATCGAAATCAACCCCCGGCCCTTTCCGGCGGCATCGAGCAGCTTGGCCAGATTGGCCACAATGCGCCCACCCGTAGCCGCAAACGGATGCCCCGCCGCCAGTGAACTGCCTTTGACGTTGAGCCGGCTGCGGTCGATGGAGCCCAGTGGCGCGTCGAGGCCGAGGCGGGTTTTGCAATACTCAGGGTCTTCCCAGGCCTTCAAGGTGCAGAGCACTTGCGCGGCGAACGCTTCGTGGATTTCGTAGTAATCGAAGTCCTGCAAGGTCAGGCCATTGCGTGCCAGCAGACGCGGCACTGCATACGCCGGCGCCATCAACAGCCCTTCGGCACCGTTGACGAAATCCACCGCCGCTGCCTCGCCATCGCGTAAATACGCAAGGATCGGCAAGCCGCGCTCCTTCGCCCATTCTTCACTGCCCAACAGCACCAGCGACGCACCGTCGGTGAGCGGCGTCGAGTTGCCGGCGGTCAGTGTGCCTTTGGCGCTTTTCTCGAAGGCGGGTTTGAGCGAGGCGAGTTTTTCCAGGGTCAGGTCCGGGCGCAGGTTGTTATCGCGGGTCAGGCCGAGGAACGACGTCATCAGGTCGTTATGCCAACCTTCGGTATAGGACGCCGCCATTTTCTGATGACTTTCCAGCGCGAGTTGATCCTGCTCCGCGCGCGGAATGTTCCAGGTTTGCGCCATCAACTCGCAGTGCTCGCCCATCGACAAGCCCGTGCGCGGCTCGCCGTTGCGGGGAAATTCCGGGATGAGGTGCCCCGGTCGCAGTTGCAAAAACGTTTTCAGTTTGTCGGCGGTGGTCTTCGCGCGATTGGCTTGCAGGAGGATTTTGCGCAGACCTTCGTTGATGCCGATCGGTGCATCGGACGTGGTGTCGACGCCGCCGGCAATGCCGCACTCGATCTGGCCCAGGGCGATTTTATTGGCCACCAGCAACGCCGCTTCCAGGCCGGTGCCGCAAGCCTGCTGAATGTCATACGCCGGGGTGGTCGGCGACAGCCGCGAGCCGAGCACGCATTCGCGGGTCAGGTTGAAGTCCCGGGAATGCTTGAGCACTGCGCCCGCCGCCACTTCTCCCATGCGCAAACCGTGCAGGTTGAAACGCTCGATCAGGCCTTCGAGCGCTGCGGTGAGCATCGCCTGGTTGCTCGCGGTGGCGTACGGCCCGTTGGAGCGGGCGAAGGGAATCCGGTTACCGCCGATAATCGCGACACGGCGCAGCTGAGTCATGAAAAGCTCCTGATGAAATATCAAAATGCGAACACCAAACCCTGTAGGAGCCGGCTTGCTGGCGATGGCGGTGTGTCAGTTACATTGATGTCGACAGACCCACCGCCATCGCCAGCACGCCGGCTCCTGCAAATCCGGGACAAAACCAATCCGCAATGTCCAAGCGTAGGCCTTATCTCGTGAATCGAACGACTGATTGCGATTCATGGTCCACACTTTGAACCCCAGCTGCTGGAGCGCGTTCCATGTCTGACCGCTATATTGACTTCGCCAATTCATCCATCGGCCATCGTCTGGTCGGGGCCCTGGGTCTGCCGTCGCCGGTGCGGCTGGAGCGCTGGCAAGCGGGCCGGCTGCGTCCGATCGAAGGCGCGCTGCTGATCGGCGGCGGGCCGCTGGCGGAAAAAGTCAGCGCCTTCGCCAATCGCCTGACCGATGCAATCTACAGCTACGGCAGCGAACCTTCGATCGCCACGGCATGGATCCCCGGCCACGGCCCCAAACTCAAAGCCGTGGTGTTCGACGCCAGCGACCTGGTGCAAACCGATCAGCTCAAGCAACTGCGCGAATTCTTCCAGCCGCTGATAAAAAACCTTGATCACTGTGCACACCTGGTGATTCTCGGGCGCGCGCCGCAGACTTTGAGCGACCCGTTCGCCGCCAGCGCTCAACGTGCCATCGAAGGTTTCAGTCGCTCGCTGGCCAAGGAGCTGCGCAGCGGCGGCACCTTGCAATTGATCCAGGTCGGCGAGGGCGCCGAGGATCAACTGGAAGGTCCGCTGCGGTTTTTCCTTTCGCCAAAAAGTGCATTCGTGTCCGGGCAAGTGATCCGCCTGGACGCCTGCGACACGCCAGTCACAGACTGGACTCGCCCGCTGGCGGGCCGCAAGGCGCTGGTCACGGGTGCGGCGCGTGGCATCGGTGCATCGATCGCCGAAACCCTGGCCCGGGACGGTGCCGAGGTGATTCTGCTCGATGTGCCACCCGCCAAAACCGATCTTGAAGCCCTTGCCGCACGCCTCGGCGGGCGCGGCATTACCCTGGATATTTGCGCGGAAGATGCCGCCACGCAGTTGGTCGAACAGCTGCCTGACGGGATCGACATCGTGGTGCACAACGCTGGCATCACGCGGGATAAAACCCTGGCCAACATGACACCTGAATTCTGGGACGCGGTGCTCGCAGTCAATCTCAATGCCCCGCAAGTGCTGACCAAGGCACTGCTCGACAGCGGCACCTTGCGGGATAACGGCCGGGTGATTTTGCTGGCGTCCATCAGCGGCATCGCCGGCAATCGCGGGCAAACCAACTACGCCGCAAGCAAGGCTGGTTTGATCGGTCTGGCCCAAGCCTGGGCGCCGCTGCTCAATGAGCGCGGCATCAGCATCAACGCGGTGGCGCCGGGATTCATCGAAACGCAAATGACCGCACGCATCCCCTTCGGTTTGCGTGAAGCCGGGCGCCGCATGAGCTCGCTGGGTCAGGGCGGCTTGCCGCAAGACGTCGCCGAAGCGGTGGCCTGGCTGGCACAACCGGGCACCGGCGCATTCACCGGGCAAGCACTGCGAGTCTGTGGACAAAGTGTTTTGGGGGCTTAGTGATGATCACCGATTGGCACACACTCAACCGCGAACCGAACCTGCCAGGGTTGTATGTGCAGGCCGCGACGCGCCGCAAGATCACCGGGACCACACTGCCCGATTCGGGATTGCGTTGCTGGGTCGATGTCGATCCAAAACGCCTGGCGGCCTACCGCACTGTCTGCGGGTTTGCCGACAACAGTTTGTTGCCCCCGACTTATCCACACATCTTGGCCTTTGCGCTGCAGATGCAATTGCTCACGGCCAAGAATTTTCCGTTTCCGTTGCTGGGGCTGATCCATCTGAGCAATCGCATTCGCGTCTTCAGGCCCATGGGCGGCATCAACCGCGTGCGTGTCGGCGTGCAGGTGCAGAATCTGCAGCCGCACGCCAAGGGAGCGACATTCGACCTGGTGACGACGCTCGACGATCAGTTGGGGGCGTTGTGGGAAGCCGAAAGCCGGATGCTCTGTCGCGGGGTCAAGCTCGAAGGCGAACCGGTCGAGGACGTACTGACCTCGACGTTGCCGCTGACCGAGGTCACCCGCTGGAAGGCGCCGGCGGACATCGGCCGGCAGTACGCCAAGGTATCCGGGGACTACAACCCGATTCACCTGAGTACGGTGAGCGCCAGACTGTTCGGCTTCCCGACCGCCATTGCCCATGGCTTGTGGAACAAAGCGCGGACACTCGCGGCACTAAGCGATCAATTACCGACTGCCAACGTCGAGATCGCCGTGCAGTTTCGCAAGCCGGTGCGGTTGCCCGGCGAGGTGACGTTGCTCGCCAGTGCGGCGGGGTCCAGTGGAGATTTTCAGCTGGTGGGTGCCGGAGATCTGGAACACATGGTCGGACATTGGCGACCGGTTGCCTGATCACTCGGCAGAAGATCGAGTCAGGTGGTGCCGGTCCGTATCAGCCAGATTTGTAGGACAACGTTCTGCATCCGGTAAAAAACGTCCGTTTCGGCTGAATGATTCTATGCTGACATTACATAGTGATAGTCAGGGTAGACGCACTCATGAAGACAGACCTCCCCCGCAAGCGAAAAAGTGCCGTAGCCACCATGGAGCGGAGCCGGCAACTGGCGAGGATTCCCGCCGTACTGAATTTCAATGTCGCCACCGACGCCACCGCCCGTTCGAGCGTGAAATCTTGAGTTCCGGTGACAAGCTGTTCGGGCGGCTGCTCAACCGCCATCCGCCACCACCGGAAATCCCCAGTGCCCTGAGCATGACAGGCGTCGGTTTGCAGATGCACCTGGACGCCGAAGGCCGAGTGATTCATCTGGCCGGCCCACTGCGCCATGGCCTGGCCCAGCAGCATCCCGCCGCGCAGGCGCCGCTTCTACAAGACTTCCTGATGCCGCACAGCAGCCTCGCCATCACAGGCTCGCCGGCCGACTGGCAAGGACAAAGTCTGGACCTGGATTTTTACAGCCTCAGCGGGCAACCCCTGCACCTGCGCGGCTGGGTGCAGCCGATGGCCGACGCCTGGCTGTTGCAGTTGCTGGACATCGGCGACTTGTTGCAAGAGCGTCGGCAAGCGCGCAGCCGCGAACAATGCCAGTTGCTCGCCACCCGGATCGGCGACCAGTTGCGCCTGTGCAGCCTGTCACGCCTCCCCGAAGTACTGGTGGAGCAACTGCAACATCTGGCGCAGCGTTTTCAGATTCCGTGTCTGGCCGTGGCGTTGCTGGATGAACAGGAAGACGGCTGGCAGATCCACCAACATTACGCGGCCTTGGACGCCCCCCGACTGTGGCAAAACGGTCAGCGCCTGGGCACCGGGCTCGACAGTTTGAACGGCTCCGCCCCTCAGTATTTGACCCATGGCGAGCACCCGCGCCTGCACAGCATCTTCGGCAGTACCGAAGGGTTTGCAGTGCCTTATCACGATGCGCAAGGCGTAGTCGCGTGGTTGCTCTGTGGTTTTTACCCGGCGCAGCAACGTGCACCCGACGTCGCTGAGCGTGATTGGCTGCAGCTCGCCGCCGCGCTCGCCGGGCCATTGCTGGAGCGCTTGCGCGAGCATCAGCACCATCTGCAACTGGAGCGACTGGAGTCGTTGCAAACCCTGCTCGGCAGCGGATGGTGGGAGATGTTCAGCGACAGCGCCGAGGTGCAGTTGGCGTGGTCGCTGGCCAGCACCCTGAACCTGACCGCCACACGCATGTCCCTGCACGACTGGCTTGAGCACATCCACCCCGCCGACCGCGAAGCGCTGAGCAGTCGCCTGCAAGACTTGCAGGATGAGGGCACGCCTTTATTGCTCTGCGTACGCCTGCATCACCCCGAGACGCCGACCTGGTATCGCCTGCAAGGCCAGGCCATGGGCGTCGGCAAAGACCGGCGCTTGGTGGGCTTCATGCTCGACATCAGCGACATCAAAAACCAGCAACAGGACGCTGCGGCAGCCCATGCGCGACTGAACAACCTGATCGCTCATTCACCGGCGGTGATCTACGTGCAGCGCTATGTCGAAGGCGCGCTTCTGCCAACTTTCTTCAGCGACAGCCTGTTGCAGCTGCTGGGCTGGACCCTCGCCGATTGCACCGTCGGAGCGCTGGCGGAACGGGTTCATCCCGAGGACCGCGAACGCTATTTCGAGCGCACCCGGCAACTGCTCCGCGAAGGATCGGTGCGTGCGCGCTATCGGCTGCGCGACAGTCGCGGCGATTACCACTGGCTGCTTGACGAGGCCAGGCTTGTGCGCGACGACCTTGGCCTGCCGGTCGAAGCCTTTGGTCTGTGGCTGGACGTGACCGACGCGACACTGGCCGCCGAGGAGCAACTGGCCCAGAGCGCGAAAATGGCCACCCTCGGCGAAATGGCCACGGGCCTGGCCCATGAAATCACCCAGCGGCTGAACGTGATGCGCATGGCGATCGTCAGTGTGCTCAAGCGCTTGAACAACGGTGAGGTGCAGGTCGACTACCTGACCGACACACTCAACCGCATCGATACCCAGGTCCAGCGTGCGGCGCGGGTGGTGGATCACATGCGGGTGTTCGGCCGCCGCTCGGAGGTCGAGCAGCATCCGTTCAATCCGTTTGACGCCATCGAGGGCACCCTGTCGCTGCTGGCCGAAGGCTTGCGAGGCACAGGCGTCGAGCTCAGGGTCGGCGAAAGCCGTTTCGAGGTTAAGGTGCGCGGTCATGTCGATCAGCTGGAACAGGTGCTGATCAACCTGATGGTCAACGCTCGGGACGCATTGATGAGCAAGCGCGGAGCGGATCACGATTTCAAACCGTGGATTTCGGTGCACGCCGAGCGTGACGAGCATTCGGTGCGGCTGTGGGTCGAGGACAACGGTGGCGGTATCGATCCGCGGTTGCTGGAACGGATCTTCGAGCCATTTTTCACCACCAAACCGGTGGGTGCGGGCACCGGGTTGGGGTTGTCAGTGAGCCATGACATCGTCGAGAAAATGAATGGAACACTGCGTGTGAGCAACTCGGGCGAGGGCGCGCGGTTCTGTATCGAGTTGCCGATTGTCGTGGACGATCAGATCATTCGATTGGTTTAAATCCGCCAACCCAGACAACAAGAAACCCTGTAGGAGCCGGCTTGCTGGCGATCACGGTTCAACGCCCAACATCTATGTTGAATTTGGCACCGCCATCGCCAGCAAGCCGGCTCCTGAAAGGGTCAACTGTGTTTATTTGGGTGGGTAGTTGGCGAGGATTCGGCCGACCGTTTCGCGTATCGCCGTGCTGCGGTCCGACGGATTTGGCGAGCGGCTGAGGATTTGTTCGTCACTGCCGCGCCACACCAGTTTGCCGTCCTTGCCGTCGAGCAGGTCGATCTGGATGATCGCCACTTTGTAGCTGATGTTGCGGGTTTCGTTGTACATCGGCCCGCCCCAGTAGCCATTCCACGGGTTGCCCCAAGCGCCGCCGTAGTTGGTGGTCACTTGTTGCTGGCGGTCTTCGACGATCAGGTAGGTTTGCACGTTCACATCGCCGTTCTTGCCCGCAGCGGCCGGGCGCAGGCCTCGCTGATCCAGCTGATCGGCCACCGATTGGCGGATGCGCTGTTCGGTCAAATCGCTCTTGATCCGTGGGTCATCGGGGCGATATTGCAAGGCGGGGTCTTTCCAGCTCCAGCTGCGATACGCGGCGAAGTCGCGGCTGGCGTCGAAGTCATGATTGACCTGGTTGGCGGCGCAGGCTGTCAGGAGCGCGGCCACTGCCAGTAAAGCGAGACGGCGGAACATGATGATTCTCCGAGTGAAGACATGAACCTGCGGAACGCTTCCTTATTGCAGAAGCTAACTGGGAGGATACGCCGACATGGCCTTTTCCACAGCCTCCCGAATCGCATCGGCGCGTGCACTCTGGCTGCCTTTGTTGCTGGTTTCGGCGCTCGAACTCCAGACCGGTTGGCCGGTTTGAGCATCGAACATGTCCACCCGCACCACGACCACCTGTTCCGAATACGTCCGAACGATCGGCACGGTGTTGTACACGCCATAACCACTGCCGTAACGGTTGTACCCGCCATAACCGCCGCCGTAATAACCATAGTCGTCCTGAACCTGACGCAAGCGGGTTTCCAGATGCAGGTTGGCGCTGACGAACAGGTCCGCCGGGCGATTGTCATGCAGCGGCCGCAAACCTCGCTGATCGAGGGCATTGCTCACGGCCTCGGCGACTTGCGCCGAATCCGCCCAAGCCGACCCCGCAGGCATGTGCCCGTCGAGCCAGGCCCAACTGCGGTAGCGACCGTAGTCACGCGGCGCAGCCGGGTAGGCGCTGCGATCGAAGGTGGTGGCCGCCTCGGGCGGCGCCGGCGGCAAGGGTTTGGAACTTGCCACGTACGGATTGGTGCCCTGGCAGGCCGCCAACCCCAGACAGATCACCAGTAACCCTGAACGACTTTTCATTTCACGCTCCGATCAGATCGGCCGACAGATCCAGTGCAAGTAGCGCCCAAGCCCGGCAAAGCTTGGGTGACGCCGGTGGGCCAGCTCCATTTCCAGCAAGTCCACCAGTTCGGCGCGGGCCTGGAATTCCACCGGCATGTAGTCATGGAAAACCCGCACCCCGCTCTGGGTTTCGACCTGCCACAGGCCTTCAAGTTGCGCCGCCAATTCACGCGGATCAAGCGGCTGCTGCGGGGTCAGGCTCTGCTTTTCACCGGCCATGTCGTTCTTGCGCATTTTGCGGAAGTGGCCCTTGAGCAGGTTGCGGTAGATCAGCGCATCGCGGTTGTAGAAGGCCAGGGACAACCAGCCGTCCGGCTTGGTCAATTGATGCAGCACCGGCAGGATCGCATGGGGTTCCGCCAGCCATTCCAGCACCGCGTGGCACAGCACCAGATCGTAGGGTTCGGTGAGCTGGCCGAGCAAATCCTGCCACGGTGCCTGAATGAAAGTGGCCGTCTGGCCGGCATCGGCAAAACGCTGGCGGGCGCCTTCGAGCATCGGCTCGGCGGGCTCGGCCAGCGTTACGTCATGACCGCGCTGGGCCAGCCACAACGACATATGGCCCAGGCCGGCGCCGATGTCGAGCACACGCAGCGGGCGGTCCGGCAGGGTTTCGGCCAGGTCGGCCTGCAGCACCGCCAGACGGATCGCGCCTTTGGCGCCGCCGTAGATCTTTTCGGCGAAACGGGTCGCCAGTTGATCGAAATGACGGTCGCTCATCAGCTGAACCTCCGTTCACTGTCCGCGAGTTTGCTGCGCACCACTTCATTCATGTCCAGCCCTAACTCGCTGCACAGCAGCAGTAGATAGAGCACGATGTCGCCGACTTCCTGCCCGGCATGGGCCAGTTTGTCCGCCGGCAACTGGCGGGACTGGTCTTCGCTCAGCCACTGGAAGATTTCCACCAGCTCGGACATTTCCACGCTCGCGGCCATGGCCAGGTTTTTCGGGCTGTGAAATTGCCGCCAGTCATTGCGGTCACGGATGGCGTGCAGGCGTTCGGTCAGTTCAACAAGGTTCATCGGGCTCTCCTGAAGGCGTATAGCTTCGGGGGGATGGCCGGGGATGGCAAGGGGCGTTAGCCCCTGTTGGAATCGAGCTTGCTCGCGATGGCGGTGAAAATGGCAACATTTATGTTGGATGTACCACCGTTTTCGCGAGCAAGCTCGGCTCCTACAAGGTTCATCAGCGGGACAGCATCTTGCGTCATACTCAAACGATCCCCGTATCGGGGAACTCGGCGCTGCGATTGCTGGCCCAAGGCTCAACCAACTTACATCAGGACGTTAACGACATGCAGGTAGAAAGTTTTTTCGAATGGCTCGGCCAGGCAATCGGTTCAGTCATCCGCTTTATCGTTGACGCCCTCAGCGGCCTGTTCAACCTGTTGAGCCATGCCGGCAGCAATTTTGTCGAAGGGTTGTCCCGCGCGCTGGGCATGGACACGTCGATCATCAGCATCATCGCGTTGATCCTGGGGCTGATGCTGTTGTGGTCGGCGATCCGGGCGTTCATGAATGCGTCGATCTTCATGGGGATCATCTGGTTGCTGCTGGGGTTGTGGTTGTTGAGCTGGATTATTCACTAGAGCCCCCCCCAATAAAATGTGGAAGCGGCGGTGCGACGATTCGCGAGCAAGCCCGCTCCCACAATGGATCGGCGCAGAGTCCAAATGTGTCGCTACAATGCCGGCTCTCCAAGGAGCCTGCATGTCCAACCTGATTGCCGACTGGCGCGACCGACCGACCCATCGCCGAGTCTGGGCGCTCGCCGCGCCCATGATCCTCTCGAACATTTCCGTGCCGCTGGTGGCGCTGGTCGACAGCGCGGTCATCGGCCACTTGCCTCACGCCCATCAACTGGGCGCCGTCGCGGTCGGGGCCAGCCTGTATACCTTTCTCGCCTGGGCCATGGGCTTTCTGCGCATGGGCTCCACCGGTTTTGCCGCCCAGGCCGCCGGACGCGGGGATGGCGCGGCGTTGCGGCAGATTCTGTTGCAGGGTCTGTTGCTGGCCATGGCGTTGGCCATTGCATTGGGCGCGCTGGGCATCCCGTTGAGCGGAGTCGCGTTGCACTTCATGCAACCCTCGGCAGAGCTGGATCAACTGACCCGCGAATTCTTTCACACGCGACTGTTCGGCCTGCCGGCCGCACTGGCCAGTTATGCGCTGGTCGGCTGGTTCCTCGGCACTCAAAACGCCCGTGCGCCGCTGGCGATTTTACTGAGCACCAACCTGGTCAACATTGCGCTGAACCTGTGGTTTGTCCTCGGTCTGGAATGGGGCGTGGTCGGCGCAGCCCGGGCCTCGGTGATCGCCGAATGGACCGGCGCGCTGATCGGTCTGCTGATGACCCGCAAAGCCTTGCGCGCCTACCCCGGCCACATCGCCTGGGCCGCACTGGCGCTGTGGCAGAGTTGGCGACCGTTGCTGGCGGTCAACCGCGACATCTTCATCCGCAGCCTGTTGCTGCAATCGGTGTTTTTCCTGATCACCGTACAAGGCGCACGTCTGGGCGACGCCACCGTCGCTGCCAACGCCTTGCTGCTCAACGGATTGCTGCTGACCGCCCATGCGCTCGATGGCCTGGCCCACGCGGTGGAAGCCTTGTGCGGGCATGCGATTGGCGCTCGCGACCGTGATGCCCTGCGCCGCTCACTGGTCGTTGCCTGTGGCTGGTCGTTGCTGGCGAGCCTGGGGTTTGCCGTGCTGTTCCTGTTCGCCGGACACTTGTTCATCGAGATGCAGACCGACATTCAGAGCGTGCGCGACACGGCGTTCATCTACCTGCCCTACCTCGCCGCCCTGCCCTTGATCGCGGTCTGGAGCTACTTGCTCGACGGGCTGTTCATCGGCGCGACCCGCGCCCGTGAAATGCGCAACGGCATGCTGTTGACCGTGATTCTGCTACTGCCGTTTGGCTGGGCGTTGCAAAGTCTGGGCAACCACGGACTGTGGATAACCTTCCTGCTGTTCATGGTGCTGCGCAGTGCGACCCTCGGCGCAATCGCCTGGGCGCTGCGCAGCAACGATGGCTGGTTCGCGGGCAGGGCTCACTGAGGCTGATCGTTCTGCCAGCGTTTGCGCAGGCTATCGAGACGCTCCTGCTGCGTGAGCCCCGACAACGGCTGTACCAGCAAAGCCCGGGGGTTCTGCAAGCGCAGCCATAACCAGCCATCGAGTACCGGCCGTTCGCTGAAGCCCAGCATCAGCCCTTCCTGCACATGAGCCCACAAGCGGTGGTAATCGGTTCCGGTGGATTGGCTCCAGTGCCAGGCATGCTGCTCCAGCAGGCAGGTCTGCAGCTTTTCCCGCTGACGAGCACTGAGGCTTTCCTCGACCGCCAACGGGCTGACGGCGAGCTCTGGATTGAGCAACTGCTGCCAGCCCTGGCTGCCGATTGCGCGGTCTGCCCAGGTCCCGCCGAACCAATGCAACTGACTGATCGGGCCCAGCCAGCGACTCAGTTCCAGGGCATCGCAGGCATCGAAAAAGTAACTGGCCGTGTTGGGATTGTAATAACTCAACAAGGCCCGGTGATGCAGCCCGATGGTGACGGTGAGCATGCGCCGCAAATGTTCCAGCAACTGTGACGACGACGCTTCGCTGACCACCAGCAAACCACGCCAGACCTGTGTTTGGCTGTAGCACGATTCCGCCAGTACCGGGCAGCTCCGAAGGTCGATCAGGATCGGTCCGTCCTTGCGCAACGCATGCAATTCCGTGTCCTCGAATAACCAGAACCATCGGGCCTGCGCGAATGCCTGTTGCAGCAATCCCCTCGACTGAGGCGCACTCGGTGCATCCAGCAACAGCCATTGCGGGGTCGCGCCGATCATGCCGCACCGCTCTGGCCAAACCCCGTCGCCGCCCGACAGGTACACAACGCCTGCACGCAGTGGCTGAAACTGCCGCCGCCGGGCAACAGACACAACAGCACCAAAGGCTCGCCCGAGCGCAGGAGTTCCAGCAACCCTTCCTCGAGCGAGCTGTTTTCTGTCGGGCCGGCCACCTCGGCATCTTCGACTGTCGACAGCGTAGGCAAAAATCCGCAGATCAACGGCTGATCCGGATCGCCCTCGATGAAGCTCACCACCACCTCTGTACCCTCGCTCAATGGCCAGACGCTCGGATCTTCCAGCTCAGCGGCCAACGGTAGCCAACAATGGCTGGGGGTCGCGCCTTCGCCCTGATAGAGCCAGTCAAACTGCACAGCCACCGGTCGGGAGGGGTCCGGCCGAGGTTCATCGACATCGACCACCCAGGCTCGTTGCAGGCTGTGCATCCGCGGTTTCACCAGGCAAGTGGGCGGGACGAAGAAGGCCTCCCCATGAATCGCACGGATCTGATTGCTGTAGGGGGCCAGTGGATCCTGACTGCCCTGATGTTCGACATGGGTCAGCAGCCATAGCTGATTCCAGTCGGCGACCGGGTGACCGGACAACGGCATCAACTGACCACTGCGCAACGTCGGCAAGTCGGTCCGACCTTCGGCACCTGGCGCAGTACGCTGGCCCGCCTGAAGCTGAAACTGCCGCACCGCCGGTGGCTCGCCATCGACCTGATACTGCGCACACGCGCCGAGCTGGAAACGGCCGCGACCATCACCAAACACCACGCAGTGCCCCCGCGCATGGTGCTCGAAGTGGTAATGCAGGCATTCCTGGGCGCACAGGCGCTGGAGAAACTGCAAATCCGACTCTCGATACTGCGTGCAGAAATCACGGGGCGGGTAATCGCCACTCAGTTCGAAGCGTCGATCCTTGCCCGTGATGCCGTGCTCCTTGAGCACCTGGCCGAGAATCTCCGGCACCGAGACATTGCTGAAAATGCGCCGACTGAAACGCTGGGAAAGGCAAGCCAGCCTGGGCCCCAGACGCACATGGCAAAGCCTGACCGTCGAGCCATGGTCACGCTGGACGAGTTCATGCAACAGTCCATGCAATGTGCTGCCCTCGGGCCCGAAATGTAAAACGGCCGGGCGGTACAGCAAGCTCGCAAGATCGAGCGTCGGGTCATCGATCAGCAGGTCCACGTCGAACACAAAGGGCTCGCTGATCGCTTCTCTACCGGTAAAGGCCAGGACTTCGAAAGGGTCGGGCAGACCGGCTACGTCCAGACGAAATGAAGGCTCGTTGACTGGATCGAACATCGGCGATTCTCTACAGGAGGGGCGGCCGGGGATTCTCGCCGAGAGCCATGGCTGAGTAGAGTGCCGAAGTACAACTTAGGAAATGGCCTACGCGAAAAGAAGACCATATGGCTTGGATAGCCGGGAGTGTGGGCAATTTCGCGGAAAAAAAGAGAACCGTCGCACCAGGTCATCTGAAATTTCCGCAATGAGCGGAACATTTTCAGACAACCTGATGAGCGCGGCGACTTACCTCAAGAAGACAGGTAAGACGAACGGGTCAGGCCCAGGCGCAATGCGTCGAGGAACTGGGTACGTTCGGCGGCGGTGATGCGCGCACTGGCGCACTTGTCGCGGTAGTGAGTCATCAGTTCTTCCGGCGACAAATGCACGTAGCGCAGCATGTCTTCGATGGTGTCGTGGGTTTCGATACCCGCGTGGTACACGCTGCCGTCGGCATTCTGGTAGATGTTCACCGAGTCGGTGTCACCGAACAGGTTGTGCATGTCGCCCAGAATTTCCTGATAGGCGCCAACCAGGAAGATGCCCAGCAAGTAGTCTTCACCTTCGTTCAGTGCGTGCACCGGCAGGCTGGTTTCGATGCTCTGCTCGTCGACGTATTGCTTGATCTTGCCGTCGGAGTCGCAGGTCAGATCCTGCAATACGGCGCGACGCAGCGGTTCTTCGTCGAGACGGTGCAGCGGCAGGATCGGCAGGACCTGGCCAATGGCCCAGGTGTCCGGCAGGCTCTGGAACACCGAGAAGTTGCAGATGTACTTGTCGGCCAGCTTGTCGTTGAGTTCGTCGAGCACCTGACGGTGGGAACGCTGACGCGCTTTCAACGAGTTGTGCAGGCGACGGCAGACCGCGAAGTAGCATTGCTCGGCCAGGGCTTTTTCAGCCAGGGTCAGCTTGCCATCGGCGTACTGGGTGGCCACGTCGCTCATGTAGTGCGTGGCGCGCCAGTAGGTTTCGGTGACCATTTCGATGTCGGTCGGGCCGAGCAGGTCAACCAGCCACTGCACGGTTTCCGGCAGCGTTTCCTTGTTTTCGATCTGCGGCACGTCGTCGTTGTGTTTCTCGACGTCGGTGACCTGCACCACCAGCATGGCGTGGTGAGCGGTCAGGGAACGGCCGCTTTCGGAGAAGATGTTCGGGTGCGGCAAACTCTGCGCGTCGCAGAATTCCTTGAGCATCCCGACCACGACACCGGCGTAATCGTCCATGTCGTAGTTGATCGAGCTGGCGTTGCGCGAGTGCGTGCCGTCGTAGTCGACGCCCAGACCGCCACCGACGTCGATGTGATCAACCGGCAGGCCGAGGTTGCGCAGCTCGCCGTAGTAACGAATCGCTTCCTTGAAGCCATGCTGGTAGTCCGCCAGGTTGGCGATCTGCGAACCCATGTGGAAGTGCAGCAGGCGAATGCCCTGGTCCAGACCGGCCGCGCGGAAACGCTCGACCACCGACAGCAGTTGCGCCGCAGACAGGCCGAACTTGGATTTCTCACCGCCGGTGTCCGCCCATTTGCTCGAGGCCAGGGACGACAGACGTACGCGCAGACCGACCTGAGGCTTGACCTTCAGGGAAGCGGCTTCTTCGATCACAAGGCCGACTTCGGATTCTTTCTCGATCACGATGAACACGTTGTGGCCAAGTTTCTGGCCCATCAGCGCCAGACGGATGAACTCGCGGTCCTTGTATCCGTTGCACACGATGGTGCCGCCCTTCGGCGCCAGTGCCAGCACGGCCAGCAGCTCAGGCTTGGAGCCGGCTTCCAGGCCGATGGACACGTTCTGGGTGGCGATGATGTTTTCGATCACCGCTTCTTGCTGGTTGACCTTGATCGGGTAAAGCGCGGTGTATTTGCTCTGGTATTCCAGGCGCTCGATGTTGGCGTCGAACGCGCCGGTCAGCTGACGCACGCGGTCTTGCAGAATGTCCGGGAAACGTACCAGCAACGGCAAGGACAGGCCGCTCTTGCGCAGCTGGTCGACTTGTTCGAACAGGTCGATAGGCGAACTGGCCGGACCGTTTGGACGAACCTCGACGCGACCGGCGTCATTGATCGCGAAATACCCGGCCCCCCAATGGCGAATCCCGTAAACACTGCGGCTGTCCGCAACTGTCCATTGGCTGCCATCGTCTTTGCGTGTGCGTCGTACGGACATTGAAGTCCCCTATAAAGAAGTCATAGAGCGTCGCCTGAGTTCAGGCCGGCGCAGTCTAAAGGATGAAAATGACGGTTCGTCAACGAGGGGATAGACCTCGTTGACCGCAGTGAGTTTAGAAACCGGTCAGAACAGGCTCTGTGAAAACCATGTAGGCGACGCCGGACCCGGGTTGAATCAGGCCCGGATCAAGCCGGGGGTGGTTTTCACAGAGGCTGCTAGCCGCCGGACTTCTTCGCCTTGAAACCGAGTTTGATCAGCTCGCCCAACAGCAGCTCGACATGATCGCCCTGGATTTCAATGATTCCGTCTTTCAACGCTCCACCGGTGCCACAGCGTTTCTTCAACGTGGTGGCCAGGTCCTTGAGCGCGTCTTCGGCCAGCGGCACGCCGGTGATGGTGGTCACCGTCTTGCCGCCACGCCCCTTGCTTTCGCGACGCACGCGAGCGATGCCGTCGCCGGCCGGGATAACGGTCTGTTTGCAGATGCAGGCATCCACCGGTTTACTGCAATCCGGGCAATGACGACCTGCGTCGGTGGAAAATACCAGGCCACCAAGGGCGGCGAAGGATGCGGCTTTTTTGGCCACCGGCAATCCTCTTGGGAGGACAAAGACTGGTCGCGGCACTTGGGCAAGTGCCATCGACCGCGAAGCCCCACTCAGGCAGGGGCAGCGCTACTGAACCTGAATAATCACGTGTAGGAGCTGTCGAGTGCAACGAGGCTGCGATCTTTTGATGTCGACTCAAAAGCAAAATCAAAAGATCGCAGCCTGCGGCAGCCCCTACAACAGGCCATGCCGGTTCAGTTTGAAAAGGTCGCGCAGTGTAACGGCAAAAACGCCGATTGCTAAGAGCCAATCGGCGCCAATTTATGCCTCTTTTGCGACGTCTTCCCCACGGGCCCGCAGATAGCGCTTCAAGGCGGCCAAAGAGTCCGGGCAGTAAGGCTTTTGCTGGATTTCCAGCATGACCTGTTCGATGGGAATAAAGCGCGCTTCGAGCACTTCCTCCGGTTGCAGGATCAACGGGCCGTCCCACACCGCGGAAAACGCCGAACACCAGAGGCGATTACCGGTGTCTTCGAAGAAAAAATGGTCATGGGCGGTCAGTTCTACGCCGCTCACGCCCAGTTCCTCTTCCAGTTCACGGGCGGCCGATTCGGCGTAGGTTTCGGTGGCCAGCACCATCCCGCCTGCCGCCACGTCCCAATAACCGGGATAAATCGCCTTGCTCAAGGTGCGCCGATGCACACAGAGTTCACCGGCGGAATTGAACAGCATGATGTACGTGCCGCGGCCGATCAGCCCGCGTTCACGCAGGTCGGAACGGACCAGAGCGCCGAGCAGGTTGTCCTGCTCGTCGACCCAGGCGATCTGTTCGGCATCCGAGGCCGCGCGATGGGCGGCCTCTTTGGCGCTATCGACCATGACTCAGCCCTGATTGAGCAGTTGACGGAGATCGATCACCGCTGCGTTGGCGCGGGAGATGTAGTTGGCCATGACCAGCGAGTGGTTGGCCAGCACGCCGAAGCCACTGCCGTTAAGGATCATCGGGCTCCAGACCGGCTCTTGCGAGGCTTCCAGCTCACGAATGATCTGACGCACGCTGACCGTCGCGTTCTTCTTCGCCAGCACATCGGCGAAGTCGACCTCGATGGCACGCAGCAGGTGGGACAGCGCCCAGGCCTGACCGCGAGCTTCGTAGAACACGTTGTCGATCTGCATCCACGGGGTTTCGACAACTTCTTCGTCCACCTGTGGCACTTGACCCGGAACGACCACTTCGGTTTTCAACGCAGTGTTCAGTTTGACCCGGCCAACGCTGGCCGACAAACGTTGCGACAGCGACCCCAAGCGGGTGCCCACATCGCCCAGCCAGTTGTTCAGGTTGTCGGCGCGAGCATAAAACAGTGCATTTTTCTGCAAGGGGTCGGACAGGCGTGCCTGATAGCGGCTCAGGGAATTGATGCCTTCCAGGTACTCGGACTCACTGGACGGCAGCACCCAGCTTTTATTGTCGAAGTTGAAACGCGGCTCGGCTTTCGCCAGATCGGAATCTTCGGCCGACTGCGATTGCGAGCGGGCAAAGTCTTTACGCAAGGCACGCGTCAGGTCACGGACCTGGACCAGCACGCCGTATTCCCAGCTTGGCGTGTTATCCATCCACAGGCCCGGCGGGAATCGGTCGTTGGAAATGTAGCCGCCCGGTTTGGTCAGCAAGGTGTCGGCGACGGTCTTGAGGGTTTCCACCGTGGTGTAGCCGATGACCATCTGCTTGCCTTCTTTCTCGGCAGCTACCTGAGCATTCTGTTGAACCGGGAACAGTGCCGGCTCCTGGCTCCAGTACCAGCCAAGCGCGATGGCCACAATCAGGTAGAGGCCGATCAACGTGGCCAGCGCCCGGCTGAACAACAGGCCGCCGATGTAACTGCGGGTGGCCGATTTCGGTTCAGCGGCACGTTCAGGCGCGCTGCCCGCGCGGTTCTTCCAGTCCAGCATGGCGATATCCTTTCAATCACTTGAGTTCATCGGTTCGACCACAACCATACAACAACGTGCCTTTGCCCGGCACCCGTCGTCAGGTTATCCGGGTAAATTACCGTCAGGTAGCGGTGAAAACCGTGTCCATGAACCCGAGCCGCCCTGCCCGTGTTAAACGCCAGTGACCTTCATTGAGATTGGCTGAACCTCCGCCGATAGAAAAAGATGCGCGATGCCCTTTCCGTCAGTTCTGCGCGGCGCCGTGTCCCCATCCACCGTCGCGATATAGTGACGCTGCGCCAGCGGCTCACCGGTTACGCTGTCCAGGAGGCGAAAGAGCCTTGGCGATCTTGTGGCCTGGGCGGGCGGATTTTGCATCAGCTCCATGATCGCAGGATCAAAGGTGCGATCGGGCATTTTCCAGTCAGCGTAGTCGGCTTCAGGCCTGACCAATCGCCATTCTCCCCGCTCGATCTGGTCAAGCACCTCGGTGTCGAGATCGATCGACAGGCCGGCGCGCAACTGGTCCAGGCCATCAATGGGTTGCCGATCCAGCAGGGCCTGGTGAACAAGCTCCCGCGCCTTCTCAGTGGGCCAGGCATGTTGATGCTCCCATTCGGACAGATGAATGTCATTGACCAACCTCATCCCTGCACCTCGGTGTTCCACTCATCGGAACCCATGGTTCGGCTGATTTCATGCCGCCAATTAATTCGCCGGTAACTGAAGTGGACCGTCTCCAACTGAGTGAGATGCGCAGTGCCGGGATCCTGGCAATGGGGCATGAGCACCTCTGCACCGATGATGACCGCGTCTTCCAGCTCCATCGTGTAGAAATGCTCCTGAGTTCCCTGAGCCGAGGTGCGATACCACTCGACGCGACACTCTTTGAGTAACTCTCCCGAACATAAAGCGTTGTTGATCAGCGGTGTCGCTTTGTCGATGGTCTTGGTGATGATCAGAGGCTTGTGCATCCGACGACCTGCACCCGACCCTTTCGGCACGAAAATGCCGTGGCTCAGGGCCTGGATCATGATCTGGTCCTCACGTCCCTTCTGGAAGGTGTTACCCACCGACGCCTCGGTGAAGGCACCTTCGCTGATCAGGCCCTGTCGTTCGCCGCGCAGGGTCATGAAGGCGGGGGTTGGCATGGTGGGGCTCCTTTTTTATTTGGGTTGTGGGGCGGGGAAGTGACTGGGTTCGTCGTACATGTCTTCGATTTCGTCGAAGGGCGTCCAGGGTTTGGCGAGTGCGAGAGTGATGAGGTAGCGCTCTTCTGCAGGATTTCGGTAATCCTCGAAACGTCCCAATATCAGCATGGCCTGATACTTATCCCCCGCCAGCCAATAGGACCGTCCGGAAAGAATTCCTTTGCGAAGCCATTCGCGCCACTCAGGGGTATCCGCGATCGTGGGATTGTTTCGTAGCCCCTTTGCCACCCAGCCTTTTTCGCGCCATTGGTCTTGCAGATCGAGAACTACGTTGAGGGCATCATCGATCAGCAGCGGTTCGACCTGCGGGGACATGCGGATACCGGAAATGACATAGTCGTCAAAATTGACAGTGAAAAAGCGCGCCGCCGGCGTGGTGAATCCGAACTGTGGATCAACAAATCGCAATCGTGCGTCGGTCATGGGAATGCCGAACCAGATGCGGTCACGGATCTCCGGACTAAAGGGAGCTGAAGAGTTTCTGAGCAGGTTTTCATACGTCCCCCCCATTTCCACGACGATTTCGGGTTCATCCCAGAGAGGTTGCGTCAGGCGGTGTATGACGGCCCACGTCAGGCCAGCCAGGACAAGAAGATAGGCGCCGCAGCGCCAGCCGAACCAATGTGATCGAAGAGTCATTGACTACTACCGCTTGCTGCGATCTCGTTGATCGACTGCTCCAATGCATAACGGTTGTGGTCACCGAGCATCTGGTCAAAACGTGCGGCGGCCTGCAGCACGAATGCCATTCGCTGCTTGATGTCGGACAAGTCCGCCAACGGGCTGCCGCCAAAATCGATGGTGCGCCCGTCCCCGATACGCTGGCACTGGCTGGTAAGGGTCAACTCAATCGCCTGGGCAACGCCTGAAGGAAACCCCGTGACGTAGGAGGCGTGATTGGCACGCAACAAAGACACCAGTTGGCGGTCCTGGTAAATCGTTGGCTGGAGGATATTCTTCTGCTCATGCCACGCCAAATGCTTAACACTTGCGACAATATCTCCGTCCTCTATTGCCTCAAAACCCAGCAAAGCCTCGGGGTAATCCAGCCCGAATTCGAGCTTTTCCTTCCCCACTGGCCACAGCACCGGAAACTTCGGATGCCCAAATATTCCCGCACGTGCTCCCAAACACTTTTTCAACTCTCGGAACCCACGTTTCGCATAAAACTCATGCAACGGAAAAACATCCAGAAACAGCGTGGTATTCCCCAGCGCCATCATGTCGTGCACATGCCGGAACTGCTGCTGCACCAGCGACAGCTCCTCACCCGTTGAACGGAAATCCACCGAGGGCACAGGATTACGCGCATCCGCTTCCTTATAGCCACGCAACTCATCCGCCTGCTCGGCCATCTTGTCCGGCGTCAGCAACCCGAACTCGCTGCGGCTATCGCGCACACGCTGCCGCGCCTCGTACTCCTTGCGAATGAGGTCGATACTGTCCGCCGCATGCAGTAATCCGCAGCCGACCTGCTTGGAGGCAAATGCCGCCAGCCCGGCCCACTGAAACCTTGAATCGTGCAGCCACAGGCGAGCGTAGGCTGCGTTGATCACGCGGTTGCGCTCTACCGGGTCGGCAATCAGTACACCATCGGGCGCGACAATCTCTTCCGCCTCGCGCTGGTAGTGTCGCCATAGGCAGGCGCAAGTCAGAATTGGCACGTCGGTAATGAGCGACTTGCTGCCGTAAAGCAGCTCCTCTTTGCATTCACATTCAGCGACAGGTGTGCTGTTGTGGTTGAGGCGCTGCTGATCGCTGGGTTGGTCTTTGAAACACTGGGTCATGATTCGCGGATGGCATCTAAGGGTTTCCCTGACACCCTACACGCCGAAAAGCCGGCTCGAATCCAGCAAGCTAAAAACCAGAACTCCCTGACAAATATCTCTCGCTGAGCCTACGGACGCTTCGCACAAAAACACAAAAAACCCCTGATATACCCGCCCCACGGGCCTTTCCAAATAACCTGCCGGCATTTTCAGACCCGCCAGTCAGAAACTGAATGACGTCGCTTTGCAGATTATTGACGTACGACACTCATCCAAACGAAAAGAGGTGCTAGCATAGAGCCACCAGTCGATCTCAGCATGCACCCTAACTAGTAGTCAGGATATGACCGAGCCAGAAGACCCCAGCCGTGAGCGCCTCAAGCACCACTTTGCCCAGCGGGTAATTCATCAGGCACGTCAAATTCTTGAGATCTGGCAGCGCCTGCAACGCAGTGAGTGGTCCACCACCGATCTATCGGAACTGAGCGAGGCCAACCTGCGCCTGCTGCGTTTCGCCGAGCGTTTCGAACAACCGGAACACATCCAGCTGGCGCGCCACATCGGTCAGTCGCTGGAAGCCGTCGATGCCAATCGCGGACGCTTGAGCAGCGGCTTGATCACTGACCTCAATCGCCTGATGCAGCGCTTGTCGCGCACCGGCCTGCGCCATGGCGATCAACTCGAACAAACCTTTCTGCCGCCGCTGCGCAAGCCGATCTACGTGATGCTGCAAGATCACGACCGTGCCGAGCGCCTGGCCAAGCAGCTTGAATTCTTTGGGCTCAGCGCCCAATCCCTCGACAGCGTGGCGGCCTTTCGCTCGTCAATGGTCGAACGCTTGCCTGCCGCAATCGTCATGGATGTGGACTTCAGCGGTCCCGGCATCGGCCTGAAACTGGCTGCCGAAGCCCAGGTCGGTCTGGATGAACCGCTGCCGCTGCTGTTCTTCAGCCTGCTCGAAACCGACACACCGACCCGCCTCGCGGCAGTGCGTGCCGGCGGCCAGGAATTCCTGACCGGCACACTGGAAGCCTCGAGCCTGCTGGAAAAGATCGAGGTCCTGACCTGCGTTGCGCAATACGAACCTTATAAAGTACTGATCATCGACGACTCCCGCGCCCAGGCCTTGCACACCGAGCGCCTGCTCAATAGCGCCGGGATCGTCACGCGGACCTTGATCGAGCCGATCCAGGCCATGGCTGAACTGGCGGACTTCCAGCCCGACCTGATCATCCTCGACATGTACATGCCGACCTGCACCGGCACTGAACTGGCCAAGGTGATTCGCCACAACGACCGCTATGTCAGCGTGCCGATCATTTACCTGTCCGCCGAAGACGATCTGGACAAGCAGCTCGACGCCATGAGCGAGGGCGGCGACGACTTCCTGACCAAACCGATCAAGCCGCGCCACCTGATCACCACCGTGCGCAACCGCGCTGCGCGGGCTCGCAATCTCAAAGCGCGCATGGTTCGCGACAGCCTCACTGGGTTGTACAACCACACGCACATTCTGCAATTGCTCGAAGACTGCTCGTTCCGCGCCCGTCGCGAGAGCAAGCCATTGAGCTTCGCGATGCTCGACATCGACCATTTCAAACGGGTCAACGACGGTCACGGCCACCCCATGGGCGATCGCGTGATCAAGAGCCTGGCGCTGTTTCTCAAGCAACGCCTGCGCAAGACTGACTTCATTGGCCGTTACGGCGGCGAAGAGTTCGCCATCGTCATGCCCGACACCGATATCGAAGCGGCCTACAACGTCCTCGATGAAATCCGTCAGCGCTTTGCGGAAATTCATTACCCCGCGCAGCCGAAGGATCTCTGGTGCACCTTCAGCGCCGGGGTGGTCGAGCTGGGTGCAGATTCCGACGGCCTGATGATGGCCAGCCAGGCGGACGAGGCGCTGTACCGTGCCAAGCATGCCGGGCGCAATCGCGTGCAGGCGGCGCGGGCGTCACAGCAAAGTGCCACCTTTTCATCGGAATCGACCCAATCGGTCATAACCCTGTAACAGAAACGCAATAACTTCAGACGCTTACCATTCTGCCGTTGGTAGACCCGCGATGCGCCTGAAGCTGCTGACCAATCTCAACACCCTCCTTTTAGTCGCCGTGTGCGTGGCCCTCGGCGCTACGCTCTGGTGGTCGCAAAAAGCCCTGGAACGCCCCTATCTATTGATGGAGCGCTATCTGGGATTGTCCCAACAATTTCAGAATGAAGTGGCGCGCAACGTTGAGGATTACCTCGCCAGCGGTGATGCCTTGCGCCTGAGCAGCGCCAGCCAGGCCATCGACGCATTGCAAAAGGAGCTCGGGGAGTTGCCGCCGGCATTGGCCGACACCTTGCGCCCCAGCCTGACGAACCTCGATGAGTTCAGCAAAACCGACCTGCTGGCCGCCGGCAAACTCGCGGGCGACCCGCAAGCGCTATTGTTGCAGGCCGAACGCGAACTCGGTGCCAGCCTCGATCAGCTCAGTCAGTACGCCAGCGATAACGCAACCTATCTGACGCCTCTGCTCACTGCATCCCAACACTTGGGCAAACTGTCGCTGGCCCGGGACAAACTGGTCAGCAGCGGTCGCAGCGAACTGGCGGCGGATGTTGAACGAGAAGTCACCAACATCCGCGCTCAAGCAGAACGTCTGAATGCCCTGCCGCTACTCGGCGTTGCCAGTAAAAGTGAATCAGGCACCGACGATTTCGCTGCGATGATGGGCCTGGAGAACACCGAAAAAGCCGTGACCGAAGATGCCGGCGTCGGGCTCAAACGCGAACTCAACAGCCTGCTGACGCGCTATCCCGCCGAGCTTTCACGCACGCGTGACCAGATCCAGAAACGCACCGACCTCAGCACCGCCACGCATTTGAAAATCGCCGATGTGCAACAGGCCATCGCCGGGCTGGAACCAGTGGTCCGCGCCCAGCACGGGCAGATCCAGAGCGAGGTGCGTCTGATGCAAGGCGTAATGATCGGCCTGATCCTGCTGATCGCATTACTCATCGATACCCTGCAACGACGCCTCGCCCGGACGCTGACCAACCTCGCACCGGCGCTTTCGACCTGGGCCGAGGGCGACTTCAGCCGGGACATTGAATTGGGCAAGACCAATCGCGAGTTGCATGACATTCAAGCCTCGCTCAACCGTCTGCGCGCCTACCTCGTCGATCTGGTGGGGACCATTCGCCTTAACGCCGAACAGGTCGCCGGCAGCAGTCGTACCTTGGCCGAATTGAGCAATGACCTGCACAGCGGCGCCGAGCATCAGGCGGGTGACACAGCGCTCATCCGTGATTCTCTCGGCGAACTGGAAGCGACCATTCAACAAGTGGCCGGTGATGCCAGCCAGGCTGCCGACGCCAGCCGCCATGCCGGGCTGGCGGTGGAACATGGGCAAAAAGTCATCGGCCTGAGCCTCACCGGGCTACACGCACTGGTCGATGAAGTGCAAGGCAATGCACAGATGATCGAACACCTGGCCTCGGAGTCGGCCACTATCGGCGGCGTGCTGACGGTGATTCGCTCGATTGCTGACCAGACCAATCTGCTGGCGCTGAACGCCGCCATTGAAGCGGCCCGCGCCGGGGAAATGGGCCGCGGTTTTGCCGTCGTGGCTGAGGAGGTTCGCTCACTGGCGCAACGCACCGCGGGCGCCACGGCCGAGATTCAGACCTTGATCGCCGGGCTGCAAACGGCAGCGCAACAATCGGTGGAAGGCATGCGCGCTCAGGTTGAGCATGCAGAAGCAACGGCCAGTCAGGCCCAGGCCGCTGACGGTGCGCTGGATAAAATCGTCGGGGCCATCCAGACCATTTCCGACACCGCCGTGCGCATCGCCGATGTCACGGCTCAGCAAAGCGGCGCTGTCAGCGAGATCCGTGATCACAGCGAGAGGATTCACCAATTGGGTGGGGATAACCTGCTGCGCATCGGTGAGGGGCGTGAACAAGGGGAACATTTGTTGGTGCTGGGCGGGCGGTTACATACTGCCGTCCAGGCCTTCCGCGTCTGACCAAACTCCCTGTAGGAGCTGTCGAGTGAAACGAGGCTGCGATCTTTGATTTTGGTTTTTGGATCAACGTCAAAAGATCGCAGCCTCGTTTCACTCGACAGCTCCTACATACGCATCCGCGACGACTCCGCTATCATTCCCGCACCTCCGATACGCGAGATTGTCATGCGCCGTTTGCTTTGCCTGCTGCTTTTTGTCCTCGCCCTGCCGGCCAACGCCGCCGGTTTGCTGGAGGGTCGGCCAAGCGCCACGCTGGGCTCGATCAACAACAGCGCCGATTTCCTGCCGGTGCGCGAAGCCTTTCAGCTCAGTCTGGTAGAAAGCACGCCGCAATCGATCAAACTGCGCTTTGTCGCCACCGAGGGGTACTACCTCTATCGCCATCGCTTTCAGTTTCGCGCCGATCCGGCCGATGTCGCGCTCGGCACGGCACAATTGCCCAGGGGCGAACAAAAGCACGATGAATACTTTGGCGATGTCGAGGTTTACCACGGCATTCTCGATGTAGAACTGCCACGCACCGATCAACGCGCCTTTACGCTGGCCGTGACCTATCAGGGCTGTGCCGACAAAGGGCTGTGCTATCCGCCTGAAACCGAACGCCTGAGTATCGAGGGTAGCAGCGGTGCAACCACGAGCTGGAACTGGCGGGAGCTGGCGCTGTTCTTCCTCGCCGGCCTCGGCCTGACGTTCACCCCGTGTGTGCTGCCCATGTTGCCGATCCTGTCCGGTGTGGTGTTGCGCGGCCAGGTCGGTGGTTTGCGCGGCTTCAATCTGTCTCTCGCCTACGTGCTGCCGATGGCCGCCTGCTTTGCATTGCTTGGCGCGCTGATGGGGATGTTCGGCGCACAGCTCAATCTTCAGGCGCGACTGCAGTCGGCGTGGGTGCTGGTGCCGTTCGCGATGTTTTTTGCCGTGTTCGCGCTGGCGATGTTCGGCGTATTCGAACTCAAGTTGCCGCAGGCAATCAGCAGCCGACTGGACCGCATCGCGGGTCGCACCGAAGGCGGCTCATTGTGGGGGGCGGCGGTGCTGGGCGTGGTTTCCAGTCTGTTGGTTTCGCCCTGCGTTTCGGCACCGCTGGCCGGCGCGTTGCTGTACATCAGCGCCAGCGGCGATGCGCTGGGCGGCGGATTGAAGCTGTTCATGCTCGGCCTCGGCATGGGCGCGCCGCTATTGTTGGTAGCCACGGGCGGTGCAGCCTGGTTGCCGAAAAGCGGTCCATGGTTGGTCTATGTGAAAAACGCGATTGGCGTTTTGTTGCTGGGGCTGGCGATCGGTCTGCTCAGTCGGGTGTTGCCGGGTCAGGTCACCCTGCTGCTGATCGGCTTGCTGGCCGGTGGCGTCGGTTTATTCATGGGTGCGTTGGAGTTCGTCTACAAACCGCCGCGAAAACGTGTCGGTCAGTTGCTCGGCATGTTCCTTCTGTTTTATGCGCTGGCGTGCTGGTACGGCGCCTTCAGTGGCCAGACCGATCCGCTCAACCCCATCGGCCAGCCGCGCATCGTCAGCAGTAACGAGCAGCCGCAACACACCAGCGACTGGCAAACCGTCACCACCCCGGCCGACCTTGATCGCGTCCTCGCCGAGGCCAGATCGTCCAGCACCCCACTGCTGCTCGACTGGTACGCCGACTGGTGCATCAGCTGCAAAGTCATCGAGCATGAGGTGCTCAACGACACCCGCGTCGTCGAACGCCTCAAGGGCTATCGGCTGATCCGCTTCGACATCACCGACAGCAACGCCGAACAACGTGCGCTGCTCGACCGCTACAAACTGTTCGGCCCACCGGCGCTGATGTTTTTCGGCAAGGACGGCGTCGAACGCACCGATGTGCGAGTGATCGGCGAGATCAATGCCGAGGACTTTGCCGAACGGGTCGCCAAAGCAAATGACCGGATTTAATCACCCGGTCACATATTTCGCGCAAACATCGGCCATCGTGCTGGCTATTGCATAGAACTGGACAGTCACAAAGGCTTTGCGGCATAGTCGCCGGGTTCTGACAAATGCACACGGATAACAAGGAACAGCAGATGGCGACCCTATTGGTTCTGCACGGCCCCAACCTGAACATGCTCGGCACCCGTGAACCGGGCACCTATGGCGCTACGACACTGGCGCAGATCAACCAGGACCTGGAACGCCGTGCTCGTGAAGCCGGCCATCATCTGCTGCACCTGCAAAGCAATGCCGAGTACGAATTGATCGACCGCATCCACGCTGCCCGCAGCGAAGGTGTGGACTTCATTCTGATCAACCCAGCAGCTTTTACGCACACAAGTGTCGCATTACGTGACGCGCTGCTGGCGGTGAGCATCCCATTCATCGAAGTGCATTTGTCTAACGTGCACAAACGCGAACCTTTCCGCCATCACTCTTACTTCTCCGACGTTGCGGTGGGAGTGATCTGCGGCCTTGGCGCCAGCGGTTATCGACTGGCCCTGGAGGCCGCCCTAGAGCAGCTTGAAAGACCGGCAACAGCTTGAACAACAAGCGTTACGCCCCTGACCGACCCTTGGGAGTTGATGATTCATGGATATCCGTAAAGTTAAGAAACTGATCGAATTGCTGGAAGAGTCCGGCATCGACGAGCTCGAGATCAAGGAAGGCGAAGAGTCCGTACGCATCAGCCGCCACAGCAAGACCCCGGCTCAGCAGTACTACGCTCCGGCGCCAATGCACGCTCCGGCTCCGGCACCTGTCGCTGCCGCTCCGGTTGCCGCCGCTGCCGCGCCTGCTGCTCCGTCCGCCCCTGCCCTGAACGGCAACGTTGCCCGTTCGCCGATGGTCGGCACCTTCTATCGCAAATCTTCGCCAAGCTCGCCGTCCTTCGTTGAAGTCGGCCAGACCGTGAAGAAAGGCGACACCCTGTGCATCGTCGAAGCCATGAAGATGATGAACCACATCGAAGCTGAAACCAGCGGTGTGATCGAATCCATCCTCGTCGAAGACGGCCAGCCGGTTGAGTACGACCAACCGCTGTTCACCATCGTTTGAACCGCGGAGAAACTTTGATGACTGCGAAGTTGGAAAAAGTTCTGATCGCCAACCGCGGTGAGATCGCACTGCGGATTCTGCGTGCCTGCAAAGAGATGGGCATCAAGACCGTCGCCGTTTACTCCAAGGCTGACAAAGAGCTGATGCACCTGGGTCTGGCAGACGAATCCGTCTGCATCGGTCCGGCCTCGGCCGCCCACTCTTACCTGCACATCCCGGCAATCATCGCCGCGGCTGAAGTGACCGGCGCTACCGCCATTCACCCAGGCTACGGTTTCCTTGCGGAAAACGCTGATTTCGCTGAGCAGGTCGAGAACTCCGGCTTCGCCTTCATTGGTCCGAAAGCCGACACCATTCGTCTGATGGGCGACAAGGTTTCGGCCAAGCACGCCATGATCGCTGCCGGCGTTCCAACCGTTCCGGGTTCCGACGGCCCACTGCCGGAAGACGAAGAAACCGCACTGCGCATCGGTCGCGAAGTCGGTTACCCGGTGATCATCAAAGCCGCTGGCGGCGGTGGTGGTCGCGGCATGCGCGTCGTGCATAAAGAAGAAGACCTGATCTCCTCGGCAAAACTGACCCGCTCCGAAGCCGGCGCGGCGTTCGGCAACCCGATGGTCTACCTGGAAAAATTCCTGACCAACCCACGTCACGTGGAAGTCCAGGTACTTTCCGACGGCCAGGGCCACGCCATCCATCTGGGCGACCGCGATTGCTCGCTGCA
This sequence comes from Pseudomonas migulae NBRC 103157, assembly GCF_002091715.1. Lineage (GTDB taxonomy): Bacteria > Pseudomonadota > Gammaproteobacteria > Pseudomonadales > Pseudomonadaceae > Aquipseudomonas > Aquipseudomonas migulae_A. Next base: position 56,161 of record NZ_BDAG01000008.1, read on the forward strand.
ACGTCGTCACCAGAAGGTTCTCGAAGAAGCACCGGCACCGGGCATCGACGAGAAAGCACGGGCTGAAGTCCTCGCACGCTGCGTCAAAGCCTGCATCGACATCAACTACCGTGGCGCGGGCACTTTCGAGTTCCTGTACGAGAACGGCGCGTTCTATTTCATCGAAATGAACACCCGCGTTCAGGTTGAGCACCCGGTTTCGGAAATGGTCACCGGCATCGACATCGTCAAGGAGATGCTCAGCATCGCCGCCGGCAACAAGCTGTCGTACACCCAGGATGACGTCGTCATCCGCGGTCACGCGCTAGAATGCCGGATCAACGCCGAAGACCCGAAAACCTTCATGCCAAGCCCAGGCACGGTCAAGCACTTCCACGCTCCAGGCGGTAACGGCGTTCGCGTCGATTCGCACCTGTACAGCGGTTATGCGGTTCCGCCGAACTACGATTCGTTGATCGGCAAGCTGATCACCTACGGCGCAACCCGTGACGAAGCGCTGGCGCGCATGCGCAATGCGCTGGACGAAATCGTTGTCGACGGGATCAAGACCAATATCCCGCTGCACCGCGACCTGGTCCGCGATGAAGGCTTCTGTAAAGGTGGGATCAACATCCACTACCTGGAACACAAGCTGGCTGGCGACAAGCACTAAGCTTTAGCCTGATCAACAAAGCCGCCTTCGGGCGGCTTTGTTGTTTCTGGAGATTGCCACACACAATCCCTGTGGCGAGGGGCTTGCCCCCGTTCGGCTGCGTAGCAGACGCAAAACCATTCAACAGAGCCGCATCAGGAAAATCCGGAACGACTGTTTTGGGACCGCTTAGCAGTCCAACGGGGGCAAGCCCCCTCGCTACAGGTAATTTGTTCACCCCGGATCCCTGCCTACCCGGTCGTCTTCTGCGTCGCGCTCGCGTAAACTTGCGCGCTTCTCGCAGCCCGCTAGGCTGCAATCAATATTTTTCAAAGGTGCCCGCCATGCCTTGGCTGCAAGTCCGTCTCGCCATCAGCCCAGAACAAGCCGAAACCTACGAAGACGCTTTCCTTGAAGTGGGCGCCGTGTCGGTGACCTTCATGGACGCCGAAGATCAACCGATCTTCGAACCGGAACTCAACACCACGCCGCTGTGGTCGCACACCCATCTGCTGGCCCTGTTCGAAGGTGGCACCGAAGCGGCCAGCGTACTGGCGCACCTGGAGCTGTTGACCGGCAGCCCGCTGCCCGAGCATCACAGCGAAGTCATCGAAGACCAGGACTGGGAACGCACCTGGATGGACGATTTCCAGCCAATGCGCTTCGGTCAACGCCTGTGGATCGTTCCAAGCTGGCACGCCGCCCCTGAACCCGACGCCGTGAACATTCTGCTGGACCCGGGCCTCGCATTCGGCACCGGCACGCACCCGACCACCGCGCTGTGCCTGGAATGGCTCGACGGTCAGGACCTGAAAGACTGCAACGTGCTGGACTTCGGTTGCGGCTCGGGGATCCTGGCGATTGCCGCCCTGTTGCTGGGTGCCAAACAAGCCGTCGGCACCGACATCGACGTACAAGCGCTGGAAGCCTCTCGCGACAACGCCGGTCGCAACAACATCGCCGAAGAACTGTTCCCGCTGTATCTGCCCGAGGACCTGCCGCAGGTTCAGGCCGACGTGCTGGTGGCCAACATTCTCGCCGGGCCGCTGGTGTCCCTGGCACCGCAACTGTCCAGCCTGGTCAAGCCGGGTGGCCGTCTGGCGCTGTCGGGCATTCTTGCCGAACAAGGCGAAGAGGTTGCCAGCGCCTACGCCCAGGACTTCGATCTGGACCCGATCGCCAATCGCGATGGCTGGGTGCGCATCACTGGCCGTCGGCGCTAGAATGAGCGCCTGCATAATCCGGATCGCCGCATGACCGACAGCTTCGTCACTCAGTGCCCGCATTGCCAAACCAGCTTCCGCGTCAGCCATGCTCAATTGAGCGTGGCCCGTGGGGTGGTTCGTTGCGGCTCGTGCCTGCAGGTGTTCAACGCCGCCAAGCAGCTGCTCGAGCAGGCAGGAAAGGACGTGATCCCCCCGGCGGCTCCCGCCGTCGTCGAGACAGCTGAGCCGCAACAGCGGGCCATCAGTCAGAAGCAGTGGTCTGCCGCTGAACTCGACCTGGACAGCCTGGACCTGGACGAAGAACTTGCCCGGCTCGAACAGCGGGAAATCCAGCCGACCACCGAGTTCGGTCGCCACCGCGAAGACAGCCTGAGCGCCCGTCGGGATACCACCGAACCCGACGAAGAGCCTTGGTCCGACAGCCTGTTCAGCGAATCGGCTGCCGATCGCGCCGAAGCGGCCGAAGCCACGACCACGCCAGAACCGACCGTCGAGCCGAACACCCCCTCGCGCACCGAACCCTCGCTGTCCCTGGAACCGTTGGAACTGGACGACGAGACGCTGCCGCCGCAACTGCGCCTGAACGACCCACTCGACGCCCCGCTTCATCACGAACGCCTGTCAGCGGCCGACACCGTCGACGAGTTCGACGATGACCTGCCCTCGATCGAACCCTTGCGCAAGCGTCGCGAACGCAGCGAGCCGGCGATGCGTGCCGAGGTTCTGCAAGACCTGACCGACGACCCGCTGCAACTCGATTGGCAGAAACGCCGATCCCCCTGGGGTCGACGCTTTCTCTGGTTGCTGCTGATTCTGCTCGGTGCCGGCGCGCTCGTCGGCCAGTACATCGCCTACCACTTCGACGAACTGGCGCGCCAGGATCAGTACCGTCCGTGGTTCCAGCAGGTGTGCCCACAAATCGGCTGTACCGTGCCGTCCAAGGTCGACATCGCGAAAATCAAGAGCAGCAACCTGGTGGTGCGCAGCCACCCGGATTTCAATGGTGCGCTGGTGGTCGACGCGATCATCTACAACCGCGCGCCGTTCTCCCAGCCGTTCCCGCTGCTGGAGTTGCGCTTTGCCGACCTCAACGGCCACCTGATCGCCAGCCGTCGCTTCAAGCCCGGCGAGTACCTCAACGGCGATCTCGAAGGCATGGCGGAAATGCCCCCGCAAACGCCGATCCACATCGCCCTGGATATCCTCGACCCAGGCGCCAAAGCCGTGAACTACAGCCTGAGCTTTCATTCACCCGAGTGAAACGGTTCAGTGTTACGGGTTTGACGGCACATTTCTGGCAGCGACCGCTCAGACCAAACTGCTGGCGATAACAGAATAACTGTTCAGATTTTGTTCAATTCAGCCTTTATCCAGTCATCGAGAGCGGGTATCATGCCAACCCTTTTTCGAACTCTCATGATCCGGCCCCACAACTGGAAAGTCCTATGTCGGCGGTACGCATCGGTCCATACACATTGCACAACGGCTTGATTCTCGCCCCCATGGCGGGTGTCACCGACCAACCCTTTCGTCAGCTGTGCAAGCGACTGGGCGCAGGACTTGTAGTTTCGGAAATGGTCACCAGCGACATGAGTTTGTGGAACACCCGCAAATCGCGCATGCGCATGATCCACGAAGGCGATCCCGAGCCACGCTCGGTACAGATCGCCGGTGGAGATGCACAGATGCTGGCGGATGCGGCCCGGGCCAACGTCGAACTGGGCGCACAGATTATTGATATCAACATGGGTTGTCCGGCGAAGAAGGTCTGCAACAAGGCTGCCGGTTCTGCACTGTTGAAGGACGAAGCACTGGTGACCGAGATCCTGCAGGCCGTGGTGGCTGCGGTTGATGTGCCGGTGACCTTGAAGATCCGTACCGGCTGGGACCGGGACAACAAGAATGGCCTGACGGTGGCGAAGATCGCCGAGCAGGCAGGCATTACGGCGCTGGCGGTTCATGGCCGCACCCGTGCCGATCTGTACACCGGTGAAGCCGAGTACGACACCATTGCCGCGATCAAGCAGGCGGTGTCGATTCCGGTCTTCGCCAATGGTGACATCGATTCACCGGAGAAGGCCCGATACGTGCTCGACGCAACCGGGGCCGATGGATTGCTGGTTGGACGGGCTGCCCAGGGGCGGCCATGGATTTTTCGCGAGATCGACCACTTCCTGCGTACCGGCGAGAAACTCCCGGCGCTGGAACTGATCGAGGTGGAACGCATTCTGCTAGAGCATCTGGCTGCGCTGCACGTCTTCTATGGAGATGTCATGGGCGTACGCATTGCTCGAAAGCATGTGGGCTGGTATCTCGCAACCTTGCCGGGCGCCAGGGAGTTTCGCGCCCACTTCAATCGTTTGGAAGATACGGAAGCACAATGCGCCAACGTTCAGGGCTTCTTCGCCGAACGTTACAAGAGCCTGACAGGGGACGGAGAAGAGGTGGCCGCATGACGATGATGACCGAGACTTTAGTGAGTGGAACAACACCCGTGAGCGACAACGTGAATTTGAAACAGCACCTCAACACGCCGAGCGAAGAAGGTCAGACCCTTCGCGGGAGTGTCGAGAAGGCGCTGCACAATTATTTCGCCCACCTTGAGGGCGCTGCCGTCACGGATGTGTACAACCTGGTGCTCTCCGAAGTCGAGGCGCCCCTGCTCGAGTGCGTGATGAACTACGTCAAGGGCAACCAGACCAAGGCCAGCGAGCTGCTCGGACTGAACCGAGGCACCCTGCGCAAGAAACTCAAGCAGTACGATTTGCTGTAAGCATTCAATCAAACCAGAAAGGCGCCCGCGTAAAAACGGTCGCCTTTTTTGCTGACTCCTTTGCTTTTGATGGAAATTGAAATGACCGACCAGACTACCCGCCTGCCGATCCGCCGCGCCTTGATCAGCGTCTCCGACAAGACCGGGATCCTCGAATTCGCCAAAGAGCTTGAAGCCCTGGGCGTCGAGATCCTCTCCACCGGCGGAACGTTCAAGCTGCTGCGCGACAACGGTGTTGCCGCAGTGGAAGTCGCGGATTACACCGGTTTCGCAGAAATGATGGACGGTCGGGTGAAAACCCTGCACCCGAAAATCCACGGCGGGATCCTCGGTCGTCGCGGTATCGACGACGCCATCATGAACGAGCACGGCATCAAGCCGATCGATCTGGTTGCAGTCAACCTGTACCCGTTCGAAGCCACCATCAACAAGCCAGGCTGCGACCTGCCGACCGCGATCGAAAACATCGACATCGGCGGCCCGACCATGGTCCGTTCGGCAGCAAAAAATCATAAAGACGTGGCCATCGTGGTGAATGCCAGCGACTACGCCAGCGTCCTCGAAGGCCTCAAGGCCGGCGGCCTGACCTACGCACAGCGTTTCGACCTGATGCTCAAGGCGTTCGAACACACCGCCGCCTACGACGGCATGATCGCCAACTACATGGGCACCGTGAACCAGGCCGCTGACACCCTCAGCACTGAAGGTCGCAGCGAGTTCCCGCGCACCTTCAACAGCCAGTTCATCAAGGCTCAGGAAATGCGCTACGGCGAGAACCCGCACCAGAGCGCGGCGTTCTACGTTGAAGCCAAGCCTGCCGAAGTCGGCATCGCCACCGCGACCCAACTGCAAGGCAAAGAGCTGTCGTACAACAACGTGGCCGACACCGACGCCGCACTGGAATGCGTGAAGAGCTTCGTCAAGCCGGCCTGCGTGATCGTCAAGCACGCCAACCCGTGCGGCGTTGCCGTGAGCCCGGACGCCGAAGGCGGCATCCGTCAGGCCTACGAACTGGCCTACGCCACCGATACCGAATCCGCGTTCGGCGGCATCATCGCCTTCAACCGCGAGCTGGATGCCGAGACCGCCAAGGCCATCGTCGAGCGTCAGTTCGTCGAAGTGATCATCGCCCCAAGTGTCAGCGCAGAAGCCCGCGCGATCGTCGCGGCAAAAGCCAACGTACGCCTGCTGGCCTGCGGCGAGTGGTCGGCTGACCGCGCCGCTGCCTGGGACTACAAACGCGTCAACGGTGGCCTGCTGGTGCAGAGCCGCGACATCGGCATGATCAGCGCCGACGACCTGAAAGTCGTGACCAAGCGTGCACCGACCGAACAGGAAATCAACGACCTGATCTTCGCCTGGAAAGTCGCCAAGTACGTCAAGTCCAACGCCATCGTCTACGCCAAGAACCGTCAGACCATCGGTGTCGGCGCCGGTCAGATGAGCCGCGTGAACTCGGCGCGTATCGCCGCGATCAAGGCTGAGCATGCCGGTCTGCAAGTGGCTGGTTCGGTGATGGCGTCGGACGCGTTCTTCCCGTTCCGCGACGGTCTGGACAATGCGGCCAAGGTCGGTATTACGGCGGTGATCCAGCCAGGTGGCTCGATGCGTGATGCCGAGGTGATTGCTGCTGCCGACGAAGCCGGTATCGCTATGGTCTTTACAGGCATGCGTCATTTCCGTCACTGATAAACCGATTCAAATGTGGGAGCGGGCTTGCTCGCGAATGCAATCTGTCAGCGACATTTGTTTCGACTGACGCTCCGCTTTCGCGAGCAAGCCCGCTCCCACAGAAAAGCAGTCTTAGTGCTGCCTCCAGAATTAGCGTCATCCGAGGTTTTTGAAATGAATGTTTTGATCATTGGCAGCGGTGGCCGTGAACACGCCCTGGCCTGGAAAGTGGCTCAGGATCCGCGCGTGCAGAAAGTTTTCGTTGCCCCGGGCAACGCCGGCACCGCCATTGAAGCCAAGTGCGAGAACGTCGCCATCGACGTGCTGGCCCTTGAGCAACTGGCTGACTTCGCCGAGAAGAACGTTTCCCTGACCATCGTCGGCCCGGAAGTGCCACTGGTGGCTGGCGTCGTTGATCTGTTCCGCTCCCGCGGCCTGGATTGCTTCGGTCCGACCGCGGGCGCTGCCCAGCTGGAAGGCTCGAAAGCGTTCACCAAGGACTTCCTGGCACGCCACAAGATCCCGACCGCCGACTATCAGAACTTCACCGAGATCGAGCCAGCCCTGGCTTATCTGCGTGAGAAAGGCGCACCGATCGTGATCAAGGCCGACGGCCTGGCCGCCGGTAAAGGCGTGATCGTTGCCATGACCCTGGCCGAAGCGGAAGATGCCGTACGCGACATGCTCGCCGGCAATGCGTTCGGCGACGCCGGTTCGCGCGTGGTCATCGAAGAGTTCCTGGACGGCGAAGAAGCCAGCTTCATCGTCATGGTCGACGGCAAGAACGTATTGCCAATGGCCACCAGCCAGGACCACAAACGCGTCGGCGACGGCGACACCGGTCCGAACACCGGCGGCATGGGTGCTTACTCCCCGGCACCGGTTGTGACCAGCGAAGTTCACAAGCGCGTCATGGACCTGGTGATCTGGCCAACCGTGCGCGGCATGGCCGAAGAAGGCAACGTTTACACCGGCTTCCTCTATGCTGGCTTGATGATCGACAAGGCTGGTAACCCAAAAGTCATCGAATTCAACTGCCGTTTCGGCGACCCTGAGACCCAACCGGTTATGCTGCGTTTGCAGTCGAGCCTGGTGTTGCTGGTCGAGGCCGCCCTGGCGCAAGCTCTGGACAAGGTCGAAGCCCAGTGGGATCCGCGTCCGAGCGTCGGCATCGTGCTGGCGGCAGGCGGCTATCCTGGCGACTACGCTAAAGGCGTGGCCATCAACGGTCTGGATGCAGCCGCCGCGCTGGAAGGCAAAGTCTTCCACGCCGGTACGGCACTGAAAGACGGTCAAGTGGTGACGGCCGGTGGTCGTGTGCTTTGCGCTACCGCCATGGGCGCCAGCGTTGATGCTGCTCAGCAGCAGGCTTACAAGCTGGCGGCGAAGATTGACTGGGAAGGCTGTTTCTATCGCAAGGACATTGGCTACCGCGCCATTGCCCGCGAGCGTGGCGAAAATCAGGAATAATCGATCCATTCGGTCGGGCAAGGGTTTCAGCCCCTTGCCGGACTATTCCGGCGCCGCGCATAGTTATATTCTGGCATCAACCTACGAAGGGATTTCGCCGTGCGCTGGCTCAGGATTGCCATAGGTTTCACTGTCACGTTGCTGACTTTGCTCTGCATGCTCCCGGCCCAGGCCGCGCAAGGCAGTGGTTGGGCGGTATTGCTCGACGAACAGGGCGACCTGCAACTGAGCGACATCCGCTCCGCGCGCTACACCAACCAATTCAGCCCCACCGAACTCGAACGCCTCACCGCGGCCGAGCCCGGCGGTGCGCTCTGGCTGCGCTTCAGGCTTTCACCTGGCAAGCACGAGCAATTACTTCGGGTATTTGCACCCGACCTGTCGCACCTCAATCTGTATGTGCTCGACGGCGACAAGCTGATTGATCAGTTGAACACCGGCACCGAACAGCCTCAGGGTGAACGGCCATTACCCAACAGCGACTTCATGTTTCCGTTGCCGCAAAGCGACAAACCCCTCGATGTTTACCTGCGCCTGGTTTCCGAACACCAGATGCGCCCCTACATCACCCTGCAATCAGCAATCATGACCGCCGCCAATCAGAGTCAGACGTTGATTTATGGCCTGCTGTTCGGCTGCATCGGCATGCTGGTCCTGCACAACCTGATTCGGTACGCCTACACCCGGTCGCGCAGCAGCCTGTGGCTGGCAGGTTGTGAAGCATTGTTGATGCTCAGCCTCGCGCTGCTGCTGAACCTCGCGGGGCCATGGTTACCGGACTGGCATTCAGTGCAGACACCCGGCGCCTACCTCGCCTTGCTGCTCACCGCACCGTGCGGGCTGATGCTTGCCTACCGCTTCTTCGCCCCGCTCGGCCCGCATCCGTTGAACAAACTGCTGCTCGGCGAAATCCTGCTCATCACCGTCTGCGGCCTGCTGTTGCTGTTCGTCAATACGCTGCCGCTGAACATCATCACCTATACGCTGGTCGCCCTGGCGGGCCTGACGATGTTGTTCGTCAGCGCCTGGCACTGGCAAAAAGGCTATCGCCCGGCGCGGCTGTTCGTGGCAGCCATGGTGGTGTTCAACGCCGGCACGCTGATTATCCTGCCGGCCCTGCTGGGGCTGACGCTGATTGAACCGCAAGGCTTGATCATCGCCCTCCTGGTTTTCATCTGCATCAGCGGCCTGTTGATGAGTATTGCCCTGAGTGAACGCCAGCGCAGCATCACCGAAGACCGTTTCAGCATCAGCCGCGATCTCGCCGCCAGCAACGCAGAGATCAACGCCAAGGCCGAATTCCTGGCGAAGATCAGCCACGAAATCCGCACCCCGATGAATGGCGTGCTGGGCATGACCGAACTGTTGCTGGGTACACCACTGTCGGTCAAGCAGCGCGACTACGTGCAAACCATCCACAGTGCCGGCAACGAACTGCTGACCCTGATCAACGAGATTCTCGACATATCCAAACTCGAATCCGGGCAGATCGAGCTGGACGATGTGCAGTTCGATCTCAATGCGCTGATCGAAGATTGCCTGAGCATCTTCCGCGCCAAGGCCGAACAGCAGAACGTCGAACTGATCAGCTTTATCCAGCCGCAAGTACCGCGGGTCATCAGCGGTGACCCTACGCGCCTGCGCCAGACCTTGCTGAGCCTGCTGGAAAATGCCCTGAAGAAAACCGACGAAGGCGAGATCCTGATCGTTGTCGCCCTCGACGAGCGCAGCGCCAAACCACGCCTGCGCATTGCCGTGCAGGACAGCGGCGAGCCGATGGACGCCGAAGAGCGCGACGCGCTGATGCACGCCGAACTGCACAGCAAGAACTTCCTCTCGACCACCCGACTGGGCGGCAACCTCGGACTGGTGATTGCCCGCCAGTTGATTCGTTTGATGCAAGGCGAATTCGGCGTCAAGAGCGGCGCCAGCCAGGGCAGCACCTTGTGGCTGACCCTGCCCCTGGACCCTGACCGCCTCGAACACCCGACCAACGACCTCGACGGCCCGCTGCAGGGCGCTCGGGTACTGGTGGTGGACGACAACGACACCTGTCGCAAAGTGCTGGTACAACAATGCAGCGCCTGGGGGCTGAATGTCAGTGCAGTCCCGTCCGGCAAGGAAGCGTTGGCACTGCTGCGTACCAAGGCGCACCTGCGCGATTATTTCGACGTGGTCCTGCTCGACCAGAACATGCCCGGCATGACCGGCATGCAGCTGGCGGCCAAGATCAAGGAAGACCCGAGCCTCAACCACGACATCCTGCTGATCATGCTCACCGGCATCAGCAATGCGCCGAGCAAGATCATCGCGCGCAACTCCGGGATCAAGCGCATCCTCGCCAAACCAGTGGCCGGCTATACCCTCAAGACCACGCTGGCGGATGAACTGAACCAGCGCAACAAGGGCCTCGCCGTTTCGCCGCACCTGCCCGCGGGCCCGACCCTGCCGGTCAAAGTGCCCAGCGACTTCCGCATTCTGGTTGCTGAAGACAACAGCATTTCGACCAAGGTCATTCGCGGCATGCTGGGCAAACTCAACCTGCAACCGGACACCGCCAGCAATGGCGAAGAAGCCTTGCAGGCAATGAAGGCCCAGCGTTACGACCTGGTACTGATGGATTGCGAAATGCCGATTCTCGACGGTTTCTCGGCCACCCAGCAATTGCGTGCCTGGGAAGTCGGCAACCAGCGGATTCGCACCCCTGTCGTGGCGTTGACCGCGCACATCCTTGCCGAACATAAAGAGCGTGCGCGCCAGGCTGGCATGGACGGGCACATGGCAAAGCCGGTCGAACTGTCGCAGTTGCGCGAACTGATCGAGCATTGGGTAGCCCAGCGCGATCAGCAGAACCGGGCAACGGCTCAAACGTCCTGAGCCGACAGACCCGACCACGCCTGATAGACTCCCCCACGACTTCCCTCGCCAGTGAGCTTGCCCCATGCTCCATGTGTTGTTCAGCGTTTACCTGAAGATGCTGGTGCTCTATAGCCCGTTCTTCGTGTTGTCCTGCTTCATCAGCCTGACCCGCGGTTATTCACGCAAGGAACAACGTCGGCTGGCGTGGAAAGTGGCGACGGCCACGCTGGTGTCCAGCGTCTTGCTGTACCTGTTCGGGCGAGTGATTTTCAGTGTCTTCGGCATCACCGTGGACGCGTTCCGCATCGGTGCCGGCAGCGTGCTGTTCATCTCGGCGCTGGGCATGGCCCAGGGCAAGTCGGCAGTGCAGACCGACAACGTGCAGCAGGACGTCACCATCGTACCGCTGACCATCCCTCTGACCGTCGGCCCCGGCACCATCGGCGCATTGCTGGTCATGGGTGTGAGCCAGCCGCACTGGGACGACAAACTCACCGCCATCCTCAGCATCGCCCTGGCCAGTTTCACCGTCGGCGTGGTGCTCTATCTGTCGAACCGTATCGAGCGGATTCTTGGTGACCAGGGTTTGCAGATTGTCAGCCGGTTGATGGGCCTGTTCGTGTGTGCGTTGGCGGCGCAGATTATTTTTACCGGCGTGAAGGGTTATCTGGTGCCTTAGGGAATTGGCCTGCGCAAGGTGCATTCAAGAACGCCAGAGACATTGCGCCTCTGGCGATAGCCAACCTTATGGACGTCTGCTGAACCGCTTGGACAGCAGCGTTTTTCGATGGCCGGCAAGATACTCTTCAACCAGGTCCTTCACTTCCGCATAGCGAGCAGGATTGAAGGTCAAACACGCTTTGCCCTGGAATACATCGAGCGCCGAGGTCTTCCAGTCAACAAAAAGAACACCGCCATTGTCACTGCCGCCCCGATGATCCACCGCCGCCAATGCAACGACAATCAGGCCGTTAGGCAGCTGCTCACAGGGGATTGTGGATAAACGTACGCCCTCGGCATCTTTCGATTCGAGGTTCAACAGATTGATCGCTTCAGGGTCTTTTTTCAGCGCAGTCAGCGTGGAGTTCGTGACAGCGCTAAGCACCGTAGCGCCTGGAATTGCAGCTTTTGCTGCTTCCACTGCCGCCTGGATAATATCAACCATCACATTATCCATAGTGACGCTTAGCGAACTTGAGCGGTATTTGGAATAACCCGAATCCGGCACAAAGCAACCCAAGGCCTCCATGCAATTAATAAACTCGATATAACGACCCTTCGCATCCTTATGATCAGGAACCTGATACTTGGCCTCAATTTTCGACATAGTAATAATGTCTTCGATAACCCTCATATTACCCAGACTGATATTGCCGCCATAGCCGATAAGGCTATCCCCCAACACCAACGCATCCAGTTCCTTTGTCGGGCTCGAAGTAATCGTGGGGGCACTCGAGCGTGCGCGAATCATGCCAGCCAGTTGGCGCTTCTTAATACACGCGCGTACAAAATCAACACTTTCAGCGACGGTAACGCGGCTTTTTTCAATACTCATATGTACATTCCATTGTTAGTTATTACCCTCATGGGCGCCAACCAAACTAACCAAAGAACATCGACCCTACAAATTCAATTGGATACTACATATGTAAACAAGAAAATCACCTCGATCATCTTTAGCCTAAGGCGCGGATGATCGGGCAATTAAAAGAGGCGAAAAAGAAACCTGTTATTGAACAGGCACAAGCTTATCGCCGTAACTACGCGGCGTGTACACCCAGACCCGACCGTCCGGACGCGGAATAACGCGCGTCGTGGAAGAGCCGACAAGTACCATCGTGCGCATATCCACCTGATCAGGCGTCAGCAGACCGAGTGTTGTCACTCGCAAGGTCTGGCCCGGACGGCCGATATCGCGCCCCAGCACCACAGGCGTGTCGGGCGTACGATGCCGAGCGACGATCTCCAGCGCCTGGCCCAGTTGCCATGGACGCGAACGTGAAATCGGGTTGTAGAAAGCCAGTGCCAGATCGGCTTGAGCCGCCAGGTCCAGGCGCTTCTCGATAATGCCCCAAGGCTTGAGGTTATCCGACAGCGACAGCACGCAGAAGTCATGCCCCAGCGGCGCGCCCGCCTGAGCAGCCGTCGCCAGCGATGCAGAAACACCAGGCAGAATTTCCAGATCAACGTTGTGCCACGCAGCATCGGAGGACTCATGCAGCGCTTCCAGCACTGCCGCAGCCATGGCGAAAACACCCGGATCACCGGATGAAACCACCACCACCGAACGCCCCTGCGCCGCGAGCTCGAACGCGTGACGCGCGCGCTGCATCTCTTCGCGATTGTCGGTGCAATGCATCACCTGGTCGGCCCGGAATGGCCCGGCCATGCGCACATATGTTTCGTAACCGAGCACGTCATTGGCGCGCGCCAGCTCAGCCTTGACCGCCGGCACCATCAGTTCGGCAGCGCCAGGGCCGAGACCGATCACCGCCAGACGACCGCGAGAGCGGCCAATCGACATAGGGTCCAGAGGTTGCGCGGCAACCACGACGGCCACCTGCTCATCACCAAAATTCGAAACCGGCTGGTCGATGGCGGTGCGCGCCAGCTCACTGACTGAGCCGACGTCGTTGGCAAAACGTAGCGGCACACCCAGTTCAAGCGCCGCTTCACGCAGCGCCGCGCTCGCCATGTCGCCGTCGGCTGCCAGCAGACAAGCCACCGATTGCACGGCGATTTTTGCCTGATGCAGCACCTCACGAACGGCACTCGGCAAATTGCCCACGTCAGCACTGACCGCCACCAACACGTTGCGCGGATAGATCAACAGCTCATTGGCCGCGGGCGTTCGCTCGGCATGACCGACATGAACGGCCAGCCGCGCTTGCGGGTTCTCCGGCAGTTGAGCCTGCGCCAACCACGGCGCCGAGCCTTCGATACGCAGCGTTTCACCGGCAAGCAAATCGGAGACGAAACGCTTGCCCAGCTCCAGATCACCCAGGACATAACCGCTGGGTGGATTGAGCAGGCAGGTGCCAAAGCGCAGTTCACCGCTGGTGGTGATCGCCGGCGCCACATCCAGAGCAACGGCAATTTCCCGCGCCAGCACGTTCACCCCGCCCAACCCGCCCAGCAACGGAACCACCGCACTGCCGTCCTCGGCCACGGCCAGTACCGGCGGCTCGGCGCCTTTCTCCAGCAGCAACGGCGCCAGCGTGCGGATCACGATGCCGGCGGCGCACAGGGCAATGATCGGTGTGTCCTGCTGATAGAGTTCGCGCAGGGTAGCGCCGAATTCGTGATAGACGCGGTCCGCGCCATCGACCCGTTCGGCCAGGCCGTGGATCAGGGCGCCGGGGTATACCTGCTGAATCTTGCGCGCGGTCGCGAGGCTGCCATTGCCGAGAATGACAATCGCCGGAGCTGGACGAGTCATCAGCCTTGCCACCTTTCACCTGGAACGATGATCAACGAGAAGTACGGCGAGGACATCGGTTCGACCTGATCCAGCGGCACGATTTTCTGATTGGCCATGGTTGCGCGTTCGACGTACAGCGCACGTTCGGCGAGGCCGAGCTCTTCCAGTACCTGACGAACCTTCGGGAAGTTACGCCCCAGTTTCATGATCACCGCCGCATCGGCGTCGGCCAGGCGGCGCTTGAGATCATCGTGCGGCAGCACGCCGGACAGCACCGACAGGCTCTGATTGCGATACACCAGCGGCGCACCGAGCACCGAAGCACCGCCGAGCATCGAACAGACACCCGGCACGACTTCAGCCTCGTAACGCTCGGACAGACGATCGTGCAGGTACATGTAGGAACCGTAGAAGAACGGATCGCCCTCGCAGATCACCGCGACATCACGTCCGGCATCGAGATGAGCGGCAAGTTCTTCGCCGGCCGCATCGTAGAAATCGCTGATCACTTGCTCATAGGACAGCGGCGCCGGCAACGCTTCAGTCGTCACGGGATACACCAGCGGCAGCAAGGTTTGTGCGTCCTGCAAATGCGCTTCGATGATGCCGAACGCATTGCCCTTTTTCCCCTTGGCGACGAAGTACGCCACCACCGGTGATTCGCGCAGCAGGCGCAGGGCCTTGACGGTAATCAGTTCCGGATCACCGGGGCCGACGCCCAGGCCGATCAAGCGTCCAGGTTGCTGCATCATTCGATCTCCGTGGCGAGGGCATTGACGGCGGCGGCGGCCATGGCGCTACCGCCCAGCCGGCCTTGCATGATGACAAACGGCACGCCACGGCTGTCCGCCGCGAGCGCTGCCTTGGATTCGGCGGCGCCGACGAAACCCACCGGGAAGCCGAGGATCAGCGCCGGTTTCGGGGCGCCGGCGTCGAGCATTTCCAGTAGATAAAACAGTGCGGTCGGCGCGTTGCCGATCACCACCACGCTGCCTTCCAGGTGCGGGCGCCACAACTCGAGCGCGGCGGCGGAGCGGGTGTTGCCCAATTCGCGGGCCAGTTCAGGAACGCTATCATCGCGCAGGGTGCAAATGACCTCGTTGTTCGCCGGCAAACGCGTGCGGGTCACGCCCTCGGAGACCATCCGCGCATCACACAGAATCGGCGCACCGGCGGCCAGCGCATCGCGCCCGGCCTTGCCCGCGCCTTTGGAAAATTGCAGACCGTCAATCGCATCGACCATGCCGCAGGCGTGGATCACCCGCACCGCGAGTTTTTCCAGATCGGCCGGGATTCGTTCGAGGTTGGCCTCCGCGCGAATGATCGCGAAGGAGTTGCGATAGATCTCCTGACCGTCGCGGATGTAATCAAGCATCAAGGGGGCTCCGTGAGCGGGCGTCGAGCAAGGCTGCGACCGCTTCAATAGTAAGGTTGCGTGCGTGCAGGGCGCCGAAACCCGGCTGCCCCGCATCGCGAAAATAGAGGTCGTAGTGACCTGGGGAGATCGCCAGCAGCGTGACCGGCGCAACATGCGCAGCCGCACAGGAGCGCGAACAACCGCTCAGATGAACGCTCAAGCGCTGACCATGGTGTGGCAACAGCGCTGCCAGTTGCAGGGCATCGTCCTTGGTGTCGGCCAGGCCTTTGGCGCACCCCGTGGAACCGGTACAGGCAATTACGTGAGCCAGCGACTGATCGGCTGAGCATATAAAACCGAGCCGGTTCAATGCGTCAGTCACCGCCGGCGCATCCTTGAACTGAACGCCGGGAACAAGCAGGCTTTGCCACGGCGTGAAACGCAAGCTGCCATCACCGTAGGCACCGGCCAGTTGCGAAACGCCTCTGAGCATGGCCGAATCCAGTCGCCCCAATGGCACGCCCGCGCCAATGTAGACGAGCCCGTTTTGGCGTTGTGGATAAGTGCCAATGTGCAGCGCAATTGAAGATGCAGATCGGTCCCAACCTGTGACGTCGACCGGTGGCTGACTCAAGCGCTGGACCAATTGCGCCATGAAATCCGAGACCGGCAATTCGGCCAGCAAATGACGCATTCGAGTCTGCTCGGGACGAGCGAGATCCAGAAACAGCTCCAGCACCTTGATCACCAACTCGTGCCCCAATGCCTCTGGCACCGCGCCCAAAGGCTCATCGACCGGACATCCCGCCAGACCGAAAGCCAGTAACGATTCGCCGTTCTGTTCGACAGCCGATAACCACACATCGTGAGGATGCTCGAGCATCGCCAGTGCTTCGCCGCCATCCAGCTGCACGGCGAACTTGGCCGACAAGTCGTGGAAGCGCGCACGGGTTTGCAAGCTGTCGAGAATCTGCCCGGCCAAGGGCCGACTGTCGATCAGCATGTGTCGATCAATGCCGGCACTGGGGCTCAACATCAGATTGCGCACATCGTCGCCTGCGGCGGTGGTGGGTCCCAGGCCGGCGGCCAACAGACTCTCGATCAATGCTGCTGCCTGCTCACCAATACCGCGAATCTGCAGATTTGCCCGGTTGGTCGCCTCTATCACGCCACCGGCATATCGCGCTGCCGCATCAGCCACGGCGACGGCCTGATCCGCGCGGATAGAACCGCCGCCAAGCTTGATCCGGCAAATGCCGCCATCCAGCGCCTGGACGACACGTAACAATCCGGGACAAGCCGAAGGTCGCAGAGGACTGAATGTCTGACGTGGATTCACGGAATGGCCGGTTACAGGACGAAGGGCAGCATTATGCCTGCTTTGCCCGGCCGGATGAAAAAGCTCAAAGGGATTGACGACGAAACGTGCTCCACAGGGGGGGGCACCCGTTGTTTCGCATGAAGTCCAAAAGGTCGTTTTAAATTCAACTTTCAAACATGACTAAACAGTAAGAATCAATTCTGCATGCCATCGCTATTTTCAACTATGCACCCACCCTCGTACCTTGCATAAACAAACCATTAACCACGTTCATCAACGCCGCGCTTATATAAGGAGCCCCCCATGAACAATGAAAAGCCCTCCGGCATATTGACCGGACCAAACTTGCTCTCCTGTATTGACGAACTTTCATTGCAGGATCACGACGACTTGACTCACTGCACACAGATCGCCACACACTCCGCCAACATGGCCTGTAGCCGCTTTGTCGACTCCACAAAGTGGCTGGATGAGTATGTAACCACCCTGAATTTCTTAGGCTGGTCGGTGTTCCAGGACACCATTTTTACCCGCACCCGTCACGACGTCTCGAAAAGCGTCGCTGATTTCCTGATACAGCGTGCCCAAGCCATGCCGGACCACAGGCAAGGGAACGCGATGATCGACACGCTCGACGCACTGAAACCCGACAAGCCGGCAGTCGTGTCTCTGGATGAAGAAAGCCGGCTGGGGAATCGCTTTCAGGTCATTCCGGCACGGTACGACTCAAAGGGCGTTCTTCAGATCGCTGTCTTTAATCTTGAACTGGTGGCTGACACTAAGAGAAGTAACTTCCTGTTCTTGGGGCGGGAGGGCCACGCCGCCAAAATCATCCAGCAAGGTGCGTACCTCAAACTGGATAAAAACATACTCGAGACTAAAAGAGCGCTCATTGAGAAAAAGCGCAGCGAGATCAAAGCAAAGCGGTTCGACCTGTGGAAGAACAAACGATAGGTAAACAGGTTGAATTCCCTTCGCTTAAAAAAGCTCGAGTGCATTCAACAGAAATTTCACCGACTGCCAGCAGGCGAATGCAATCGACACCGCGCTATGATGCGCAGCGGCGCAGGTCAAGACAGACCTGAACGCTGCGATGATTTGGCATCGGTTGATCGAAGAGGAACAGCATGACCCCGTGGCTGACAGTGGTAGGTATCGGAGAAGACGGCTTCAAGGGCCTGGGTAAAAACGCCCGTCACGCCTTGCTCCGCGCCTCCAGGATCGTCGGCGCCCAACGCCAGCTGGATCTGCTGTCGCCCTGCATTCGCGGCGAACGCGAACTCTGGCCCAGTCCGTTCTCCCTCGATGCGGTGCTGGCCCGACGTGGCGAACCGGTTTGCGTGCTGGCCAGCGGTGACCCGATGTTCTTCGGCGTCGGCGCCAGCCTTGCCCGGCTATTGCCCAGCGATGAAATGCAGATTCTGCCGGCGCCCTCTTCCTGCTCTCTGGCTGCCGCGCGCATGGGCTGGCCGTTGCAGGACGTGGTGACGTTGTCCATGGTTGCCCGCCCGATCGCGGCGCTCAACGCGCAGTTGTTCAGCGGCATCCGTTTGCTGGTGCTGTGCAACGACGGCCAAAGCCCCGCCGCGATTGCCGCGTTGTTGCGCGAGCGTGGCTTCGGGCCGAGCCGCCTCAGTGTGCTGGAACATATGGGCGGTGAAGCCGAACGGCGCGTCGATGGCGTCGCCCGCGATTGGGCCGATCCGGTGATCGCCGATCTGAATCTGGTCGCCATCGAATGCATCGCTGAACCCGGTGCGCCGCGCCTGTCACGATTGGCTGGCTTGCCGGACTCGGCGTTCAAGCACGACGGCCAATTGACCAAGCGCGACGTGCGCGCAATCACCCTAGCGCGCCTGGCCCCGGTGCCCGGTGAACTGCTGTGGGACGTCGGTGCCGGCAGCGGCTCGATCGGCATCGAATGGATGCGTGCCCACCCGAGTTGCCGGGCTCTGGCCATCGAGGCCGATGAAGGACGGCAACTGCTGATCGAGCAAAACCGCGACGCGCTGGGCGTACCCGGCCTGCAACTGATACGCGGCAAGGCGCCACAAGCCCTCGCCGGACTCGAGCGCCCGGATGCGATCTTCATCGGTGGCGGAGTCACTCGCGAGGGTGTGCTGGACACTTGCTGGGCTCAGCTGAAACCCGGTGGTCGACTGATCGCCAACGCCGTCACGCTGCAAAGTGAAATGGCCCTGATGGCCTGGCGCGAGCAGCACGGCGGCGAGTTGACGCGCATCCACATCGCCCAGGCGCAACCGTTGGGCGACTTCGACACCTGGCGCCAGGCGCTGCCGATTACCTTGCTGGACGTGGTCAAACCTTTCGATGCGTGACGAAACCGCCGAACAACCCGCACCGCTGCGCAGCGGCCTCACGACGGGCAGTTGCGCCACCGCGACTAGCCTCGCGGCTGCTCGCCTGCTACTCGGCGGCGAGTGCGCGGACGCCGTGAACATCGTCTTGCCCAAAGGCAAGCAGGTGCAAATGCGTCTGGAGTTCTGTCGACTCCTGGATGACGGCGCCGAGGCCGGCACGATCAAGGATGCCGGCGACGATCCGGACGTGACCCACGGCGCACTGCTGTTCTCCCAAGTGCGATTGAACGCCGAACCGGGCATTCGTTTCAGTGCCGGCCGTGGTGTGGGCACGGTCACCCGGCCAGGCCTGGTGTTGGCGGTCGGCGAACCGGCGATCAACCCGGTCCCGCGCAAGATGATCACCGACCACCTGACCTTGCTCGCTGAGGAACTCGGTTATCGCGGCGGTTTCGAGGTTACGGTGAACGTCGAGGGCGGCGAGGCGCTGGCGTTGAAAACCATGAATCCACGGCTGGGCATTCTCGGTGGCTTGTCGATCCTGGGTACCAGCGGCATCGTTCGGCCGTTTTCCTGCGCGGCTTACATTGCCTCGATCCATCAGGGCATCGATGTGGCGAAAACCAATGGTTACCTGCACATCGCCGCGTGCACCGGCAACGCCAGCGAAGACACCATGCGCCGCGTCTACGACTTGCCGGAAATCGCCTTGATCGAAATGGGCGATTTCGTCGGCGCCGTACTCAAGCATCTGCGCAAAGTGCCTGTGGATAAACTCAGCCTGTGCGGCGGCTTCGGCAAGATCAGCAAACTGGCAGCCGGGCACATGGACCTGCACAGTCGGCATTCGAGCATCGACCTGCCGCAACTGGCTGAATGGGCGGCAACGGTCGGGGCAGATCAAGCGTTGCAGCAAGCGATCCGCGAGGCCAATACCAGTCAGCAAGCGCTGGCGATGGCCAACGCGGCCGGCATCGCACTCGGCGATGCGGTGTGCCGGCACGCGCTGGCGTTTGCGCGCAGCGTGGTGCCGGCGCAGGTTCAGGTTGAAGTATTTGCCATCGATCGCCAGGGCGGGATTGTTGGCCATGCGGGAGTTTTCCAATGAAGCGCATTTTGCTGCTCGGTGGCGTGACGGAAGCGCTGGCGATCGCCCGTACGCTTGGACCGGAACACCTCTACAGCCTGGCCGGCGTCGGTCGAGTGCCGACCGATCTGAATTGCCAGGTGCGCGTCGGCGGCTATGGCGGTGCAGAGGGACTGGCGCAGTTCATCCGCGACGAAGGGATTGATCTGCTGCTGGACGCGACGCATCCGTACGCAGCACAAATCAGCCAGAACGCTGCGACCGCCGCACAGCTGACCGGCATTCCCTGCTGGGCATTCAGGCGTCCGGCCTGGCAGCCGCAAGCAGGGGACGACTGGCGCGAAGTCAGCGACTGGGCCGGGTTGATCGACGCGCTCAAACCGTTCCGGCGACCACTGTTCACCCTCGGCCGTGAACCCTTGCAACATCTGCAGGAAATCCCGCCAGAGCAATTCTGGACGTTGCGCGCACTGGATGTTTATCCGGGCAACGAGCGCTGCGAAGTGATAGGCGCACGCGGACCGTTCCTGATCGACGATGAACGTGAGCTGTTTGAACGTCGGCAGATTGATGTGCTGATCAGCAAGAACAGCGGCAGCACCGCCACCGAGCCGAAACTGGAAGTGGCGCGGGAACGGGGGGTGCCGGTGTTGGTGTTGAAGCGGCCGGTGTTGCCGGGGGTGGATCGGGAGTTTGGAAGCGTGGATGACCTGCTAATTGCCTTATCTGTGTCGGACGTTTCTTGAGACCTGTAGCTCCTTGTGACTTTGCCCGCAACACTTCAGGAAAGAGCCGACTGTATCTCCAATAGCTTCAATCCTATATTCCCATTCTTTTGATTCTACCAAGCACAACGACTCGATTCTTGAGGAACGACCCACCACGACTCGAGAAAGGGCTGCTTGCCAATATGTATCCCAAGGAATACGATCCAGCATGATCGACTTCAAACGATCCAGCGCATTTGCCGATTGGCTCGACTCACTCAGAGACACCATTGGATAAGCCCGGATCATCGCCAGGCTCCGAGCTGCCGAACATTGAAATTTTGGCGATTGCGAACCTGTAGGCGAATCTGTCTATGAAATGCGTGTTCATCATGGTCCGGGCTACAGGATGTACTTCACTCGTCGAGGCGAAGTGGTTTACCTGCTTTTGGTGGGGGGCGACAAGTCGACTCAAAAACGCGATATCAATCGCGCCATTCAAATGGCGCAAAACATCGGTAATGAGGAGTAGATCATGGCCGAGCAATTCACCCGCTTCGATGCCGCCGAATTTCTCAAATCGCCAGAAGAAATGGCGGCTTATCTGGATGCATGCTTTGAAGAAGATGCCGGCGATGGAGTACTGATACGCGCGGCACTCAACGATATAGCCAGAGCACAGGGCATGACACAGGTTGCACGTGATGCAGGCCTTGGTCGTGAAAGCTTGTACAAAGCATTGAGCAGCACTGGCAATCCGGAGTTCGCGACTATCATGAAGGTTATGAAAGCTTTGGGTCTGCGTCTGCATGCCACTGTGATCTGACTGCGCTGCGACACCAAACCGCACGCCGCTTTTTTACTTATCGGCACTGATCAGGCTAAATAGCCGCGCCTGATCGCCCACCCAACCGGATCTGTCCCCATGTCCCGACAACGGCTCGCATTTGCCTGGATAGCCTGCTTCGCAGTGCTGTTCAACATGCTCGCCATGCCGATGACCGGAGCGATGACGCAGACGGCGAAATCGCCCGCCGAGCAGGTGTTGTGGGGTAGTTTCTGTTCGTCCACTGGCACGAAGATGGTGGCGATTTCCCTGGGGACGCTTGAGCAGAAAGCGCCGCAGAACGACGATCATTCCAACATGCAGCATTGCTGGTGCTGCTCCGGCTCAGCGCCGCTGGTGGCGTTGCCCGGGCATGTGCCGCCGTTGTCCTTCGCGCGTTTCGATGCCAATCGAAGCCTGCCCGCCGACTCTCTCGATACACCTACACCACGCCAGCAATGGCCGAGTCTCAACCCCCGCGCTTCCCCTCTGGTGTGATTCCTTCTCGCAATTGACCTGCGTCTTGAATCGCTCTGGAGAACTGCCATGTTGAACAAACTCATCGTTCTGGCTGCGTTGCTGCTGCCTGCCTGCTTTGCCAATGCCCATGAATACAAGACAGGAGAACTGGAGATCGCTCATCCGTGGTCGCAGGAATTGCCACCGAATGCGCCGACCGTTGCGGCTTATTTCGTGATTCAGAACCACGGTAAAACCGCGGACAAATTGCTCGGCGTCGACTCGCCGATTGCAGGGATCGCCCAGTTGCACGAGCACGTGATGCAGAACGATCTGATGAAAATGCAGCAGGTGCCGAGCGTCGAGATTCCAGGCGGTGGCGACGTCACGTTTGCACCGATGGCGTATCACGTCATGCTGCTGGAACTGAAAGACCGCAGCCTGCTGAGCGACGGCAAGCGTTTCCCGCTGACGATGCATTTCGAGAAATCCGGTGATGTGACCGTCGAGGTCACGGTGCAGAAAAAAGCGCCGGACGGCATGCAAGTGCACGCGCACAACCCGTAATCGCCAGAGCTGAATACGCCCATGCGCGCGCTTAGCGCCAGGTCATCCGCTTCCCGCCGTCAGCCCCTGAGCCTGACCCACGGCAGCTGGATCAGCCTGTTCGCCATGTTGATGATCTTCATCGGCCCGCTGATTTCTCAGTCGATGCCGATGAATCAGCGCGCCTCCGCTCTGATGGAAGCATCCATGAACATGTCGATAGACATGCCCATGGACATGCCGGCAATGGAACACGGCGACCACGGCGCGCAAGCCGCCGCCGAGCATTGCCCGCCCAAGACGTCTCATCACGCTGTCTGGGAAAAGTGCGGCTATTGCAGCCTGCTGTTCAATTGCCCGGCACTGACGGGTGGCCAGTCCTTCATTGCATTCGATACACCCACAGCCACTACCTTCACCACCCCTGCCACTCGCCTGGGCCACGCCCGGCAAACCTTCTTCCCCGGCGCCCGTACCCGCGCACCACCCATCGTCGCGTAAACACCTCCCCAATTTCACACGGTCCGCAAGACAGGTTCGCTCCCACAGGGAATTGCGAAGGCTGCCGGCCGTGTCGTTTACGACTGTTCGATGGAAATTGTCATGTCCAGGTTTTCTGCTGACACACGCTTGAGCGCCGCCCAAGCTTCTTTTGCCCTGAACGAAACACGCGTTCGTTTCAGGCACGCCACCGCCGTTCTTTGCGGCGCACTGCTGACACCGATGGTGCTGGCCGATGATCACGCCGGCCACAATGAAGAACTGAGCCCGACGGTGATCACCGCCGTCGCACCGAGTTCACCGCTGACCATCGTCACCAACCCCAAAGACCCACGCCAACCGGTTCCGGCCAGCGACGGTGGTGACTACTTGAAGACCATCCCCGGCTTCGCCCTGGTGCGCAATGGCGGCACCAACGGTGACCCGGTGCTGCGCGGCATGTTCGGCTCGCGCCTGAACATCCTCACCAATGGCGGCCAGATGCTCGGCGCCTGCCCCGGCCGGATGGACGCGCCAACCTCCTACATCTCACCGGAAACCTACGACAAACTCACCGTCATCAAAGGCCCGCAAACCGTACTGTGGGGGCCGGGCGCGTCGGCTGGCACCATCCTGTTCGACCGGGAGCCGGAAAGCTTCGGCGAACTCGGTACCCGAGTGAATGCCAGCGTATTGGCCGGTTCCAACGGCCGCTTCGACAAAGTGGTGGATGCTGCCGCCGGCGGCCCGCTGGGTTACGTGCGAGTGATCGGCAACACCGCGCATTCCGACGACTACCGCGACGGCAACAACGACACCGTGGCATCGCGCTACGACAAGTGGAACGGTGACGTCGCCGTTGGCTGGACCCCGGACGCCGACACGCTTCTGGAACTCACCGCGGGCAAGGGCGACGGCGAAGCCCGTTACGCCGGACGCGGTATGGATGGCGCGCAATTCAAGCGCGAAAGCCTCGGCTTGCGTTTCGAGAAATCCGATATCGGCGACGTGCTCGACAAGGTCGAAGCACAGATCTACTACAACTACGCCGACCACGTGATGGACAACTACACCCTGCGTACCCCGTCCGGCACCGGGATGATGGCTGGGCCGATGGCCTCCAGTGTCGATCGGCGAACCCTCGGTGCGCGGATCAAGGGCACCTGGCGCTGGGCCGATGTGCAATTGATCAGCGGCATCGACGCGCAGACCAGCGAACACCGCAAGCGCAGCGCCATGGGCATCGATACCTACAAGGATCTGCCACGCAACAAGGACGCCGACTTCCACAACTACGGCGTTTTCAGCGAACTGACCTGGTACGCCGCCGACCGCGACCGACTGATTACCGGTGCGCGACTGGACCGCGCTTCGGCTAAAGACTTCCGCCAGACCACGGGGTCCGCAATGATGACCCGGCGCAACCCGACTGCCGACGACACTCGCGCCGACACCCTGCCAAGCGGCTTCATCCGTTACGAGCATGATCTGGCCGACAGCCCGACCACGCTGTACGCCGGTCTCGGTCACACCCAGCGTTTTCCGGATTACTGGGAGTTGTTTTCGCCCAACTCCGGGCCCGCCGGTTCGGTGAATGCCTTCGATTCGATCAAGCCCGAGAAAACCACTCAGCTCGACTTCGGCCTGCAGTACAAGAACGAAGACCTCGAAGCCTGGGCCTCGGGTTATGTCGGGCAGGTGCGCGATTACATCCTGTTCAACTACACGCCGGGAATGATGGGCATGACCTCGCAAGCCGAGAACATCGACGCGCGGATCATGGGCGGTGAACTCGGTGCGGCCTACAAGCTGACGTCGAACTGGAAGGCCGATGCGACCCTCGCCTACGCCTGGGGCAAAAACAGCAGCGACGGCAACGCGTTGCCGCAAATGCCGCCGCTGGATGCGCGTTTCGGCCTGACCTACAGCGAAGACAACTGGAGCGCCGGTGCACTGTGGAGAGTGGTCGCCGCGCAAAATCGTATCGATCAGAACAAGGGCAACGTGGTCGGCAAGGACTTCGACAAGACCTCGGGTTTCGGCGTGTTTTCGCTCAACGGTGCGTACCGGATCAACAAGAACTGGAAGGTCAGCAGCGGCGTCGACAACCTGTTCGGCAAGGCGTACGCCGAGCATTTGAACCTGGCCGGCAACGCCGGTTTCGGCTACCCGGCCAATGACCCGCAGGCCATCAAAGAACCGGGGCGCACGCTCTGGACCAAGGTGGACATGAGTTTCTAACAAAAAGTCAAAAGATCGAAGGCTTCGCCAGCTCCTACATTGGCACGCGTAGACCCGTAGGAGCTGTCGAGTAAAACGAGGCTGCGATCTTTTCCAAGACAATTGATTCGCCAAGCGGAGCACAACTGATGAAACAGCCCAAACCGAATTTCTACAACCTGGCCTGGCGCTGGCATTTCTATGCCGGTCTGTTCGTCGCGCCTTTCATGGTGATGCTGGCCCTGACCGGCGTCATTTACCTGTTCAAACCGCAACTCGATCCGCTGATGTACGGCAGCCTGATGAACGTCCCGGCCGGCCACCACAGCGTCCCGGCCGACGACCTGCTCACACGGGTAAAAGAGGCTTATCCACACGCGACGATCAAACAGTATCTGCCGCCGATCAACGCCGAACGCAGCGCGCAGTTTGTCCTGCTCAATGCGGGTAGTGAGTTGAATGTTTTTGTCGATCCGTATCACGGCGACATCCTCGGCGAGCAAGACGCGAAGAAGAATCTGCAAGCCGTTGCCCGCGCGATCCACGGTGAATTGATGATCGGCACGGTCGGTGATCGGCTGGTCGAACTCGCCGCTGGCTGGGGCATTGTGCTCGTGGTTTCCGGGGTGTTCCTGTGGTGGCCGCGAGGTCAGGCCGCCGGCATCTTGTGGCCGCGTTTGAGCAGTCGCGGTCGCGTGCTGTGGCGCGACCTGCACGCCGTCACCGGTTTCTGGGGCGCCGCGTTTCTGTTGGTGATGCTGCTGAGCGGCATGACCTGGACCGGGTTCTGGGGCAAACAATACGCC
Source organism: Pseudomonas migulae NBRC 103157 (assembly GCF_002091715.1). Taxonomy (GTDB): domain Bacteria; phylum Pseudomonadota; class Gammaproteobacteria; order Pseudomonadales; family Pseudomonadaceae; genus Aquipseudomonas; species Aquipseudomonas migulae_A. The sequence continues at coordinate 82,342 of NZ_BDAG01000008.1, forward strand.
GGCGTCTGGAACGTGTTCCCGGACGCCATGTGGAATGACATGCCCAAGTCCGACGTCGAGGCCCGCAGCCTCAACACCGCCACCCGCCAGACCGTGCCTTGGGCGATGGAAAACACACCGATGCCGATGTCCGGTGACCACGCCGAACACATGGCCCACAGTGGTGCGCAAGCCGGCCCTGCGGCGCCGACCATCAGCCTGCAGGACGTGCAGAACATCGCCGAACAGCGCAAGGTCGAGCCGGGTAACAGCATCACGTTCCCGACCACCGCCACCGGCGTATTCACCATCGCAGTATTCGCCGACGACCCGCGCAACGACGCCACCCTGCACGTCGATCAATACACCGGCAACGTCCTCGCCGATGTGCGCTTCGAGCACTACGGCACCGTCGCCCGCGCCACGGAAATCGGCGTGATGCTCCACGAAGGCAAGATGTTCGGCGTGTTCAACCAGATCATCGTGCTACTGATCTGCCTGATGATTCTGCTCAGCGCCGTCAGCGGCGTGGTGATCTGGTGGAAACGTCGGCCACGAGGCAAGTTCGGTGTTCCGCCGTTGCGCCATGACCTGCCGAAATGGAAAACCGGAGTGGCGATCATGCTGGTGCTGGCAGTGGCGTTTCCGTTGGTGGGGGCTTCGTTGGTGGTGGTCTGGTTGCTGGACCGCGTGCTGCTGACACGCCTGAACCGGCAAGCCGAGCCTGATTCAGCGGCTTGAATGAGGACCTGTCTCAGGGCCAGCGTTCCCGCTGGCCCTGTCCAGTTTGATCGACTTGACAGGGCCCAACCTGCAACTCGCCGTTGCAGTTGTGGACGTTTGCCAACTCGGCTTTTTCGATATCCCAGGAAAGATTAGGGATGCCTCCGCCGTACCAGTTTTCGCAGGTAAGCGTGATTCGACACTGGCCGTTCTCAAGGTCGACCAGCATCGGTGTAATCTGATCCGGCGCGGCCGCACGGACATAGGTTTTGCAGCTTTTGCTGACCGGATTCTGCTGCCACATGCTGAGGCAGTCTTGCTCTGCCAATAGCGCTGCACCGTTCAAAAAAAGCAAAAAACCGATCGCTCTGGTGACACCTGACACCCGCATGATCAGTCCCCCTTTTACTGTCGACAGGGTTTGAAACTAAAGCTGCCGGGGTTTTCGGTCTACTGTCAGAAGTGATAGTCCACTAGATCGTCTAGCGATTAAAAACCCGTCGACTAGACCAAGCTGAATCCCCCTCATCTTCATCATGAAGCAGGCGAGATGCGCGATTTAGAAGGGTCTGTAGACTTCGGGCGCTTATCGCACGCTCATCTTTAGTGTTACTGTATAACGCAAGCGCGCCGCCCAACCCGCAGTCCCGACCACGGCGGGCTCACGCCGAACTTCACCGCCCTGGAAACGCCCGCCAGTGTCGAAAGCCTGACTGGCGAGCGACATGGCCAAGCGGAACGCGCGGGCGGTTTACATGCGCATAGCCAATACAATGAGGGGCAGCAGTGGATTCTGGGGGAGCTGCGGTCGTTTTTCGTCACGGCTGATTACACCTTTTTATTCAAGGCATCACCGCACATTTCAGAGTTAACGCATGACCTCGCTGAACCTCACAAACCTCGCCTGGACACCCCTGGGCCACGGCCACTGTCATCACCAGTTCCAGCTGCGTGATGCCTCGTTGCACGTGGCCGTCGGTGAATTCGTCGGGTTGATCGGCCCCAACGGCAGCGGCAAGACCAGCCTGCTGCGGTGTGCTTACCGCTTCAGCAAACCGGAGAGCGGTGAGGTAAAACTCGATCACCAAAACGTCTGGAAGCAGTCCTCCCGTTGGTGCGCGCAACGCATTGCCGTGGTGTTGCAGGAATTCCCCGACGCCTTCGGCCTGACCGTCGATGAAGTGGTCGCCATGGGTCGCACACCGCACAAAGGCCTGTTCGACGGCGACACGCAGGAGGACCGGACCCTTGCGACTCGAGCATTGGAATCGGTTGGATTGAAAGGCTTCGAAGACCACGCGTTCGCCACCCTCTCCGGCGGTGAAAAACAGCGGGTTATCCTCGCTCGCGCCCTGGCCCAGCAACCGCAAGTGCTGATCCTCGACGAGCCGACCAACCACCTCGACCCACGCTATCAACTGGAGCTGTTGCAGCTGGTCAAGCGCCTGAAGATCGGCACACTGGCCAGCATCCACGACCTCAATCTCGCCGCCGCTTTCTGCGACCGGCTGTACGTGATCAATCACGGCCGCATCGTTGCCAGCGGCACACCGAAAGAAGTCCTGACCGCCCCGCTGCTGCGTGATGTGTTCGGCGTCGAAGCGCTGATCGATGAACACCCTCTGCACGGCTACCCACGAATCACCTGGATAACCCAACCATGACTTTGCGTTCCCTGCTGTGCGTTGCTCTGATGCTGGGCAGTGCCCAAGCGTTTGCCGAGGCGACGAAATATCCGCTGACGATCCAGAGCTGCAACCGCGATGTAACCTTCGCGCAAGCACCAAAACACGCGGTCAGTCACGACATCAACATGACCCAGATGATGCTCGCCCTCGGCCTCAAGCCGAGCATGGCCGGCTACAGCGGCGTCACCGGCTGGAAATCGGTCACGCCCCAGATGCAGACCATCCTCGACGGCCTGCCGGAGCTGGCAGCGAAGTACCCGTCGGTGGAAACCCTGCTCAACGCCAACGTCGATTTCTTCTTTGCCGGTTGGGACTACGGCATGCGCGTGGGCGGTGATCTCACGCCGCAGACGCTGCAGCCGCTGGGCATCAACGTCTACGAGCTGACCGAGTCTTGCGCCTTCGTGATGAAGCGCCCGGCCGCCACGCTGGAGGACACTTACAACGACCTGCGCAACCTCGGCAAAATCTTCGACGTGCAGGATCGTGCCAATGCCTTGATCGCCCGAATGCAGGCGCAAGTTGCAGACGTGCGCAAGGATCTGCCGGCCAACAAACCGCGGGTATTCCTGTATGACAGTGGCGAAGACCGCGCCATGACCTCCGGCCGTCTCGGCATGCCGCAAGCACTGATCGACGCGGCGGGCGGGCGCAATATTCTGGATGACACCGAAGCGAGCTGGACCCGCGTGAATTGGGAAAACGTGGTCGAGCGCAATCCGCAGGTGATCGTGATCGTCGACTACGGCGAGGTCACCGCCGAACAGAAGGAGCAATTCCTGCTCAGCAACAAGGCGCTGCAATCAGTGGACGCGATCAAGAACCAGCGCTTCATTGTGATCCCGTATGTGCAGGCCACACCGGGCATCGATAACGTGCTGACGGTCGAAACCCTGGCCAAGGGTTTCCACGGCGAATGATCAGTCGTCGCTACGCTTTGTTGCTGATTGCCCTCGGCGCACTGTTGCTGGTGTCGTGCGTGGTGTCGCTGGGCTTTGGTCCGGCGCGAGTGCCGGTGGAGGTGGTGTGGAAGATTGTGCTGCACAAGGCGTTCGGTTTCGGTGACGTGAGCTGGACGGCCGGGCAGGAACATATCGTGTGGTTGATCCGCGTGCCGCGCATGTTGCTCGGCGCGTTGGTGGGCGCTGGCCTGGCGTTGATCGGCGCGGTGCTGCAAGCGGTAACGCGCAATCCGCTGGCCGATCCGCATCTGCTCGGGGTGACGTCCGGCGCGACACTTGGCGCTGTAATCGTGGTGCTGCATATCGGTGAAATCGTCGGCCTGCTGACCTTGCCGATCGCTGCGTTTATCGGCGCGCTGCTGAGCATGCTGATCGTGCTGGTGATCGCCAACCGCAACGGTCGGCTGGACAGTGATCGACTGCTGTTGTGCGGCGTGGCGGTGTCATTCGTGATGATGGCGATCGCTAACCTGTTGCTGTTTCTCGGCGATCACCGTGCCAGTTCGGCGGTGATGTTCTGGATGCTTGGCGGGCTCGGACTGGCACGCTGGGAATTGCTCGCGGTGCCGGCAGCGAGCGTGTTGCTTGGGTTGGTTTTGTTGCTGGGCATGGCGCGACCGTTGAATGCGTTGATGGCGGGTGAACAGACAGCCGTGACCCTCGGGCTCAACGCCCGCACCGTGCGCTTGCGGGTGTTTTTGATTGCGTCGTTGATGACGGGAGTGCTGGTGTCGATCAGTGGGTCGATCGGGTTTGTCGGGTTGATGGTGCCGCACATTGCACGCCGATTGGTCGGGGCGGAGCACCGGCGATTGCTGCCGGTGTGCGTGTTGCTCGGCAGCATCTTCCTGGTCTGGGTCGATGTCGCCGCTCGCACGCTCATTGCTCCCGAAGACCTGCCCATCGGCGTCGCCACCGCTGCCATCGGCGGCTTGTTCTTCATCGGCCTCATGCGCCGCCGCTGACACACAGATCAAAACGGTGGGAGCGGGCTCGCTCGCGAAGAGGGTGTGTCAGACAGCATAAATGGCGACTGACACGCGCTCTTCGCGAGCAAGCCCGCTCCCACCGTTGATCTGTGTTGCCCGCAAGACCTGCGCCCCAATGTGGCGCACCCCTTCGCACCAATTCGCCAGACGCGATCCTTCATGGTGCGCCACCCGAACTTCGCGGCCGCTCTAATACGACATTTCCCTGCCTTTTTCCGACTGGGCACAGCCCTTGCAAAACAGCCTTCAGTAGTCCGCATCTGCCAACCAAGAAAACTCATAAGTTCATGGAGATCGCACAATGAAGCGTCGCAGCTTGATCAAGGCTTTCACACTTTCGGCAAGCATTGCCGCGATGGGCTTGACCTGGACCGTCCAGGCCGCCGAGACCATCAAGGTCGGTATTCTGCATTCGTTGTCCGGCACCATGGCGATCTCTGAAACGTCGCTCAAGGACATGGCGTTGATGACCATCGACGAGATCAACGCCAAGGGCGGTGTGAACGGCAAGCTGCTGGAACCGGTGGTGGTCGACCCGGCGTCGAACTGGCCGCTGTTCGCAGAAAAAGGCCGGCAGTTGCTGACCCAGGACAAGGTCGCCGTGGTATTCGGCTGCTGGACTTCCGTGTCGCGTAAATCGGTATTGCCGGTGTTCGAAGAACTCAACGGCCTGCTGTTCTACCCGGTGCAATATGAAGGCGAAGAGATGTCGCCAAACGTGTTCTACACCGGCGCCGCGCCGAACCAGCAGGCGATCCCGGCCGTGGAATACCTCATGAGCGAAGAAGGCGGCAGCGCCAAGCGCTACTTCCTGCTCGGCACCGACTACGTCTACCCGCGCACCACCAACAAGATCCTGCGTTCGTTCCTGCACTCCAAAGGCGTGGCAGACAAGGACATCGAAGAGGTCTACACCCCGTTCGGCCACAGCGACTATCAAACCATCGTGGCCAACATCAAAAAATTCTCGGCCGGTGGCAAGACAGCGGTCATCTCCACCGTCAACGGCGACTCCAACGTGCCGTTTTATAAAGAGCTGGCCAACCAGGGCCTGAAAGCCACCGATGTGCCGGTCGTGGCGTTCTCGGTCGGCGAAGAAGAATTGCGCGGTATCGACACCAAACCGCTGGTGGGCAACCTCGCGGCGTGGAACTACTTCGAGTCGGTGGAGAACCCGACGAACAAGAAATTCGTCGCCGACTGGAAAGCCTACGCGAAGAAACACAACCTGCCGGGCGCCGACAAAGCGGTGACCAACGACCCGATGGAGGCCACCTACGTCGGCATTCACATGTGGGCGCAAGCGGCCGAAAAAGCCAAATCCACCGACGTCGACAAAGTCCGCGAGGCCCTCGCCGGCCAGACCTTTGCCGCGCCGTCCGGTTACACCCTGACCATGGACAAGACCAACCACCACTTGCACAAGCCGGTGATGATCGGCGAGATCCAGGCGGACGGTCAGTTCAACGTGGTATGGCAGACCGAAGGGCCGATCCGTGCCCAGCCGTGGAGCCCGTTCATTCCGGGTAACGACAAGAAGCCGGAGTATGCGGTGAAGAGCAACTAAGCCACTGGCACAACTCCTTTGTAGGAGCCGGCTTGCTGGCGATTGGCATCACGCGGTCTGCCTGATGGACCGCCATCGCCAGCAAGCCGGCTCCTACAGGGTCCGCGCATGACCAGGACATTTAACATGCCCACCGCCCTTTACCGAGTCATCCTCGCCATCGCATTTTTATTGCCGATGGCCGCGCATTCTGGCGACGCCGAAGACTTCGTCGCCGCCAATCCCGTGCAGCAAGCCAAACTTCTGGAAGCCTGGGCCGCGCAGCCCGATCCGGCCCGTATCGAACTGATCAACGCCCTGCAACAAGGCGAGTTGATCGTCGACGGCCAACCCAAAACCCTGCGCCTGAATAATCGCCTGCGGGGTCTGATCGACACCGCACTGGCCAGCCACCAGTTGCTCGCCGCCGACGCCAAAACCCGTCTGGCTGCCGCGCAGCAATTGCAGAAAAGCGCCAAACCGGCGCAGCTGAAATTCCTCGACCGGCAACTGGCGGGCGAACAGGACGAAAGCGTTCATGCAGCGCTGAGCCTGGCCCTGGCCAATCTGCAACTGGTAGACACCGACCCGGCCGTGCGCCTCGCCGCGGTGCGTCTGCTCGGTGAAACCGGCGACCCACTGGCCCGCACCCGCCTCGAAAGCCTGTTGCAACCAGGTGTCGAAGCGGACGCCACCGTGCGCACCGCCGCCGAAACCAGCCTGGCGCAAGTCAAACGCAAACTGTTGATCGGCGAAATGCTCGGCCAGGCCTTCAGCGGCATGTCCCTCGGTTCGATCCTGCTGCTCGCGGCGCTCGGCCTGGCGATCACGTTCGGCCTGCTCGGCGTGATCAACATGGCCCACGGCGAGATGCTGATGCTCGGCGCCTACTCGACGTACGTGGTGCAACTGATGTTCCAGCGCTTCGCCCCGCAGGCCATCGAGTTCTATCCGCTGATCGCGTTGCCGGTGGCGTTTTTCGTCACCGCCGCGATCGGCATGGCCCTGGAACGCACAGTGATTCGCCACCTCTACGGCCGTCCGCTGGAAACCCTGCTCGCGACGTGGGGCATCAGCCTGATGCTGATTCAGCTTGTCCGATTGGTGTTCGGCGCGCAGAACGTTGAAGTGGCCAACCCCGCGTGGTTGTCTGGCGGGATCCAAGTGTTGCCAAACCTGGTGCTGCCGTACAACCGCATCGTGATCATCGCCTTCGCTCTGTTTGTGGTGGTGCTGACCTGGCTGCTGCTGAACAAGACACGCCTGGGCCTGAACGTGCGCGCCGTCACTCAGAATCGCAACATGGCCGCCTGCTGCGGCGTGCCGACCGGGCGTGTCGACATGCTTGCCTTCGGTCTCGGCTCGGGCATTGCCGGCCTTGGTGGCGTGGCCCTCAGCCAGATCGGCAACGTCGGCCCCGACCTCGGCCAGAGCTACATCATCGACTCGTTCCTGGTGGTGGTGCTCGGCGGTGTCGGCCAGTTGGCCGGCAGCGTGCTCGCCGCGTTCGGGCTGGGCATCGCCAACAAGATTCTCGAACCGCAGATCGGCGCCGTACTCGGCAAGATCCTGATCCTCGCGCTGATCATTCTGTTCATCCAGAAACGTCCGCAAGGCCTCTTCGCACTGAAAGGACGGGTGATCGACTGATGAACCAGCCCCTGATGCTCACAGCTACGCAAAAGGCCGGCCCCAAAGTCACGATCGCCGTCGGTGCGGTGATCCTTGTTCTGTTGCTGGCGTTGCCGTTGCTGTCACTGTTGTCGCCAGACAGTGCGTTGCACGTGTCGGCCTACACGTTGACGCTGGTGGGCAAGATTCTTTGTTACGCCATCGTCGCCCTGGCGCTGGATCTGGTCTGGGGTTACGCCGGCCTGCTGTCGCTTGGTCACGGATTGTTCTTCGCCCTGGGCGGCTACGCCATGGGCATGTACCTGATGCGCCAGGCCTCGGGAGATGGTTTGCCAGCATTCATGACGTTCCTGTCGTGGACCGAATTGCCGTGGTACTGGACCGGCACCAGCAGTTTCCTCTGGTCGATGTGTCTGGTGGTATTGGCGCCAGGTTTGCTGGCGCTGGTGTTCGGGTTCTTTGCCTTCCGCTCGCGGATCAAAGGCGTGTATTTCTCGATCATGACCCAGGCCCTGACGTTCGCTGGAATGCTGTTGTTCTTCCGCAACGAAACCGGGTTCGGTGGCAACAACGGCTTCACCAATTTCCGCACCATTCTCGGCTTTGGCATCACCGAACCGGGCACCCGCGCGGTGCTGTTTTTCGCCACGGTGGTGTTGCTGGTGGCGAGCCTGTTCATCGGCTGGCGACTGGCGCAAAGCAAATTCGGCCGGGTGCTGACCGCCCTGCGCGATGCGGAAAACCGCCTGATGTTCTGCGGTTACGACCCTCGCGGTTTCAAGCTGTTTGTCTGGGTGTTGAGCGCGGTGTTGTGCGGTCTGGCCGGCGCGCTCTATGTGCCGCAGGTCGGCATCATCAACCCGAGTGAAATGTCGCCGACCAACTCCATCGAGGCCGCGGTGTGGGTTGCGCTCGGCGGACGCGGAACGCTGATCGGGCCGCTGCTGGGCGCCGGCGTGGTCAACGGCATGAAGAGCTGGTTCACCGTGGCGTTCCCGGAATACTGGCTGTTCTTCCTTGGCGCGCTGTTCATCGTCGTGACCTTGTACCTGCCCAAAGGTGTGATCGGCCTGCTGAAAAAAAGGGGTGAATCATGAGAGTGACTGCGACGGCTGAATTCATGCTCGAACCGGCGTTTTATCCACCGAATCCGAACAAGGACGCCGGCAGCAGCCGCGACGCCATCGGCCTCGGCCAACGCGTCGGCCCCGGCCTGGATACCCGCCACGGCACCATCCTGACCCTGGAAGACATCAGCGTCAGCTTCGATGGCTTCAAGGCGCTGAACGCGCTGAACCTGTACATCGGCGTCGGCGAATTGCGCTGCATCATTGGCCCCAACGGCGCGGGCAAGACCACGTTGATGGACGTGATCACCGGCAAGACCCGGCCCAGTCACGGCAAGGCCTGGTTCGGCGAAACCCTCGATCTGACGCAGATGAGCGAAGTGCAGATTGCCCAGGCCGGCATCGGCCGCAAGTTCCAGAAGCCGACGGTGTTCGAAGCGCTGAGCGTGTTCGAGAACCTGGAGCTGGCGCAGAAAACCGACAAGTCGGTGTGGGCCAGCCTGCGGGCTCGCTTGAGTGGCGAACAGAAGGATCGCATCAGCGAAGTGCTGGAGACCATCCGTCTGACCACCTCGGTCAATCGCCCGGCCGGCTTGTTGTCCCACGGTCAGAAGCAGTTTCTGGAGATCGGCATGTTGCTGGTGCAAGACCCGCAATTGCTGCTGCTCGACGAGCCGGTGGCGGGCATGACCGACGCCGAAACCGAGTTCACCGCCGAGCTGTTCAAAAGCCTGGCGGGCAAGCATTCGTTGATGGTGGTAGAGCACGACATGGGGTTTGTGGGCTCCATCGCCGACCATGTCACGGTGCTGCACCAGGGCAGCGTGCTGGCCGAAGGATCGCTGGAGCAGGTGCAGGAAAACGAGCGGGTGATCGAGGTGTATCTCGGTCGGTAGGATTGCGAACACAGCCCCCCCCTGTGGGAGCCGGCTTGCTGGCGATAGCGGTGGGTCAGCGATATTTATGCTGGCTGATAGACCGCCATCGCCAGCAAGCCGGCTCCTACAGGGGACTGAGAGGAATTTGAGAATGCTGCAAGTCGACAAGCTGCACCAGTACTACGGCGGTAGCCACATCCTGCGGGGCCTGTCGTTTGACGTGAAGGTCGGTGAAGTCACCTGCCTGCTCGGGCGCAACGGCGTGGGCAAGACCACCCTGCTCAAATGCCTGATGGGTTTGCTGCCGGCCAAAGAAGGCGCGGTGAACTGGGAAGGCAAACCGATCACCACGTTCAAGCCACACCAGCGGGTACACGCCGGAATCGCTTACGTGCCTCAGGGCCGGGAGATCTTCGGCCGGTTGACCGTGGAAGAAAACCTGCTGATGGGCCTGTCGCGGTTTCCTGGCAGCGAAGCGAAGGAAGTTCCGGCCTTCATCTACGAGCTGTTCCCGGTGCTGCTGCAAATGAAGCAACGGCGTGGCGGTGACTTGTCCGGCGGCCAACAGCAGCAGTTGGCGATTGGCCGGGCATTGGCCAGCCGACCACGGCTGCTGATCCTCGACGAACCCACCGAAGGCATCCAGCCGTCGGTGATCAAGGAAATCGGCGCGGTGATCAAGAAGCTCGCGGCACGGGGCGACATGGCGATTCTGCTGGTGGAGCAGTTCTACGATTTCGCCGCCGAACTGGCCGATCAATACCTGGTGATGTCACGCGGTGAGATCGTGCAGCAGGGTCGCGGAGAAAATATGGAAGCCGAGGGTGTACGCGGTCTGGTTACGATCTAATCTGCAGCGTCCTGACGAAAACTGAAAACCATGAATTTACCTGCCCACACCACGCTGTTCACGCCTAGCTGGCATGCCGAGCTGGAGCTGGGCTATGCCCGATTCGGCGACAGCACGCGCCCGGTTCTGCGCCGGCACAAAGGTCCGTTGCGGGTACAAAAGCATCTGTATGCCGAAGGGCCCGAAGTGTGCCAGCACATCATCGTGCATCCGCCCGGCGGGATTGCCGGCGGCGACCGGCTCGATATCAGCGCCAGCGTCGGCCGCGGGGCGTGGGCGCAAATCACCAGCCCCGGCGCGGCCAAGTGGTACCGCGCGGCCGGGCCGGCTTATCAGAAACTTGATCTGAAAGTAGCCAGTGGCGCGACACTGGAGTGGCTGCCGCAAGAAACGATTATCTTCAGCGCCGCCCAGGCCGAGCTCAGTACGTCCATTGATCTTGAAGGCGATGCGCGGTTGTTCTACTGGGACGTCGTCGCACTGGGCCGCCCGGCCAGTGGCGAGCGTTTTGACCTCGGGCATTTTCAGGCGCAGCTGGATATCCGTCGCAACGGCCAGTTGCTCTGGCACGAACGCCAGCGCATTGTCGGGGACGACGGTTTGCTCGATTCGCCGATTGGCCTGGATGGGCAGCCGGTGTTTGCGACGTTGCTGGTAACGGGGGAGATTGATAGTGAGTTGCTGGAGAAATGCCGCTCGCTGCCCCACGATGTGCGCGGGGATTTGACGCAGTTGCCGGGGTTGATCATTGCCCGATGTCTGGCCAGTGAAGCGCTGTTGGCGCGCGCCTGGATGATCGACTTGTGGAGATTGCTCCGGCCTGCGTTGCTTGGCCGAGAAGCAGCCCCCCCCAGAATATGGAGCACCTGAACACCACAACCTGTAGGAGCCGGCTTGCTGGCGATAGCGTCGGCACATTCGACAGATCAGGCGCCTGACAGACCGCTATCGCCAGCAAGCCGGCTCCTACAAGTACGTGTTTACAGTTCCGAATTTTTTTACTGCCCGGATGGATTGCAAACGATGGACCTGACCCCACGCGAAAAAGACAAGCTGCTGATTTTCACCGCCGGCCTCGTCGCCGAACGGCGATTGGCGCGCGGCGTGAAACTCAATTACCCGGAAGCGATGGCCTACATCTCCGCGGCGCTGCTCGAGGGCGCCCGTGACGGCCAGACCGTGGCCGAGCTGATGCATTTCGGCACCACCCTGCTCAGCCGCGAACAAGTGATGGAAGGCATCCCGGAGATGATCCCGGAGATCCAGGTCGAGGCCACCTTCCCCGATGGCACCAAACTGGTCACCGTCCACCAACCCATCGCCTGAGGCCGCGCCATGACTTATCACATCCGCGATGCGGTGCACGCCGACCTGCCGGCGATACGCGACATCTACAACGACGCCGTGCTCAACACCACGGCGATCTGGAACGAACAGGCCGTCGACCTCGGCAACCGTCAAGCCTGGTTCAGCGCCCGACAAGCCCAGAACTATCCGATCCTGGTGATCGTCGACGGCGATAACAGCGTACTCGGCTACGCTTCATTTGGTGACTGGCGACCGTTCGATGGTTTTCGCCACACCGTCGAGCACTCGGTCTATGTGCGCAGCGATCAGCGCGGCAATGGCCTCGGCCCGCAATTGATGGACGTGCTGATCGAACGCGCCAAAGGCTGCGACAAGCATGTGATGGTCGCTGCCATCGAAAGCGGCAATGCCGCTTCCATCCGCCTGCATGAACGCGTCGGTTTCGTGACCACCGGGCAAATGCCTCAGGTGGGCACCAAGTTCGGCCGCTGGCTGGACCTGACCTTCATGCAACTGACCCTCAACCCTGGCGCCGAACCGCCGCCCGCCAGCAAGGAGTAACGCCCGATGAACGCCGCTCAACTGCGACGCGTCAATGTTGAAAGCTTCGCGCACTATCGCCAGGGTTTGATTGATCTGCTGCTCGACGCCGTGGGCTATGGCGCCAGTGTCGGCTTCATGGCCGATCTGGATGCCACTCAAGCCCGCGCCTATTTCGATGAAGTCCAGGACAACCTGAACAAGGGCAACGTGCTGCTGTGGGTGGTGGTCAAGGACGAACAGGTGCAGGCCAGCGTGCAACTGACCCTGTGTCAGAAAGCCAACGGGCTGAACCGTGCCGAAGTGCAGAAACTGCTGGTGCGTGAACACGCGCGCCGTCGGGGATTGGGCCAACAGTTGATGAGCGCTTTGGAACAGGCAGCGCTCCAGCACAAGCGCGGCATGCTCTACCTCGACACCGAAGCCGGCTCCCCCGCCGAGGACTTCTACAAGGCACTGGGTTACACCCGCGCCGGCGAAATCCCCGACTACGCCTGCGACCCGAGCGGCCGCTACAAGCCGACCGCCCTCTATTACAAGATTCTCCAGAGAGCCCATTGATGATTCCAGGTGAATTCCAGATCCAGCCCGGCGACATTGAGCTAAACGTCGGCCGTCGCACCGTCAGCCTGAAAGTGGCCAACAGCGGCGACCGGCCGATCCAGGTCGGCTCGCACTACCACTTTTTCGAAACCAACGACGCCCTCACTTTCGACCGCGCCGCCAGCCGCGGCATGCGCCTGAACATCCCCGCCGGCACCGCCGTGCGTTTCGAACCGGGGCAGAGCCGAGAGGTCGAGTTGGTTGACCTGGCCGGGCATCGCCGGGTGTTCGGGTTTGCCGGGCGGATCATGGGTGACCTTTAAGTCATTCAGCGCCAGTACCGGCCCCATCGCCAGCAAGCCGGCTCCTGCAGGATCGAACTCCAACGCGGAAAAACCGGTGAAATGCGCCCCCTGCAGGAGCCGGCTTGCTGGCGATTAGCGAGCAACGCGAGCGGTCTCAAAATCAATTGAATCCCAAGGCATGCCCATGAAAATCTCAAGACAAGCCTACGCCGACATGTTCGGCCCCACCGTCGGTGACAAGGTCCGCCTGGCCGACACCGAGCTGTGGATCGAGGTCGAAAAAGACTTCACCACCTATGGCGAAGAAGTGAAATTCGGCGGCGGCAAAGTCATCCGCGACGGCCAGGGCCAGAGCCAGCTATTGGCCGCCGAAGTCGTCGATACCGTGATCACCAACGCGCTGATCATCGATCACTGGGGCATCGTCAAAGCCGACGTCGGCCTCAAGGACGGGCGCATCGCCGGCATCGGCAAGGCGGGCAATCCGGATGTGCAGCCCAACGTCACCATCGCCATCGGCGCCAGCACTGAAGTCATCGCCGGCGAAGGCATGATCCTCACCGCCGGCGGCATCGACACGCACATCCACTTCATCTGCCCGCAGCAGATCGAAGAAGCCCTGATGAGCGGTGTCACCACGATGATCGGCGGCGGCACCGGCCCGGCCACCGGGACCAACGCCACCACGTGCACCTCCGGCCCATGGCACCTGGCGCGGATGCTTCAAGCGGCAGACGCCTTCCCGATGAACATCGGCCTGACGGGCAAGGGCAACGCCAGCCTGCCGGAGCCGTTGATCGAACAGGTCAAGGCCGGTGCCATCGGTCTCAAGTTGCACGAAGACTGGGGCACCACACCCGCGAGTATCGACAACTGCCTCAGCGTCGCCGATCAGTACGACGTGCAGGTGGCGATCCACACCGACACCCTCAACGAGTCGGGCTTCGTCGAAACCACCCTCGCCGCTTTCAAGGGTCGCACCATCCACACCTATCACACCGAAGGCGCGGGCGGCGGCCACGCCCCGGACATCATCAAGGCCTGCGGGTTTGCCAACGTGCTGCCGAGCTCGACCAATCCGACCCGGCCGTTCACCCGCAACACGATCGACGAACACCTCGACATGCTGATGGTCTGCCACCACCTGGACCCGAGCATTGCCGAAGACGTGGCCTTCGCCGAAAGCCGCATTCGTCGTGAAACCATCGCCGCCGAAGACATCCTCCACGACCTCGGCGCGTTCTCGATGATCAGCTCCGACAGCCAGGCCATGGGCCGCGTCGGTGAAGTCATCACGCGCACCTGGCAGACCGCCGACAAGATGAAAAAGCAACGCGGCCCACTGCCGGGAGATGGCGAAAACAACGACAATTTCCGCGCCAAACGCTACATCGCCAAGTACACGATCAACCCGGCGATCACCCACGGCATCAGTCATGAAGTGGGTTCGATCGAAGTTGGAAAGTGGGCGGATCTGGTGCTCTGGCGCCCGGCGTTCTTCGGGGTCAAACCAACGCTGATCCTCAAGGGCGGCGCCATTGCCGCCAGCCTGATGGGCGATGCCAATGCCTCGATTCCGACACCGCAGCCGGTGCATTACCGTCCGATGTTCGCCAGCTACGGCGGCTCGCTGCATGCCACCAGTCTGACGTTTATCAGCCAGGCTGCGCAGGAGGCCGGTCTGCCTGAAGCCCTGGGTTTGAAGAAGAAAATCGCGGTGGTCAAAGGGTGCCGCGAGGTGCAGAAAACCGATCTGATCCACAACGACTACCTGCCGGACATTGATGTCGATCCGCAGAGCTATCAGGTCAAGGCCGACGGTGTATTGCTGTGGTGCGAGCCGGCGGACGTGCTGCCGATGGCCCAGCGTTATTTTCTGTTTTGAGATTCGCCAAGGCATAAAAAACCGGCACGAAGGGCATCATTCTTCGTGCCGGGATGGCTGTTTGTCTATGTACTCAGTTGCCAGGTTCGACCGTAGAGGGAATCTCCACCCTTTGCAGCTTCGCCCGATCCATCGCCTGTTGGGTCAGGGTTTTGAGCAATGTCTTCATTTCGTTATAGATCAAGTCCAGCTCGGCGGAATAGGCCTCGTGAGTCATGATCTGTCCTGGGGCAATCTCGCTTTCCGGTTTACCCAGCTCTGCGGCGAGTACCCTCAGCTCCTCTTTCAGGCCGGCCTTTGCCTCAAGCGAAAGATCCTGTTCGGTCGCGCGCTTATCAAGCGCCATGAAAAACTCCGTCGTCGCATCGATTCGACGCCTGAACACCTTGAACGCACCACGATTCGAGCCCTGGATGTAAGACGTCCAGAACGGCTGTTCACTGATCGAATCACGCAGCAAATCGCCGGCCTCCAGATCCAGTACCCGCCGATAGGCATCTTCGATCATCTCAGACGTGACGCCCGTGTGCGTGCGGAACTGCAGGTCACGGGATTGCCAGGGCAGATCCAGTCGCTCGGCCAGGTCCGTCATATAGCCCAGATGTACCTGGACCTCATCGATGGTCCCCGTAACATCGCCATTGGCATCGATCACCATGTAATCCTCACCGTCCGCCAGTCGATCGGCGACCACTTTGTGGGCAATCCGGCTCAACTCATCCAGACGGGATTTGCCTCTGGCAAGCTGCACCAGTTCAGCCTCCACCAGGCCTGGACTCCCCAGCGCATAGGCTTCGTGGATCAGCACTTCCACACCCATTGAATTGAACAACTGGGCCCCGGCATCCACACAGTTGGTAGCCTCGTCCCTGCCCATGACAAAAAGGTTGCGCCGCAACTCACTGTCCTTGGACATCGCTTCCAGCATTCGCCAGACCTTGCTCGTCATGTCCACTCTGAATGCGTTGTCGTTCTGGAAATGGCTGGACTCAGTGAGCTTCCTGATCTTATTGAAAAAAGGCACCGAACCGAATTCGTCCTCGACACTGTTCCATATCGCCTGTTTGGCGACCCAATCCCGTCGCGTCAGGCCTGCCTCCCAATCAAGGCTGTCGCGCACACCACGAGGCGGATACGGACGATCGGGGTCCAGGCCGACGGACCTGATGTAGTTTCTGAGCGTGTTCAGAGTATCGGCCGACATCCACTGCCGTTCCCGACTCACTACCGTCCGAGCCAACAGTTCCGCCTCGACAGAGCCGGGCGTCACCCGAGGGATGCCCCTCAGTTCATTGCGTTGAAGATTCAAGTAAAAATGCCGGAATCGGGATTGAGAAAACAATCCGTCCGGCCAAGTATCAATGCCGGTCTCACCCAACATCACCGTATGCAGCATGCGCATACCGCCGATATCCGGCACTCGACCCAGCGGGTTTCCCTGCAAATCGAGATGTTGAAGTCGGGTAAGCCATCTCAAGTACGTAGCCCCCTGCAGATCCAGCACAATCCGGTTATCGCCGAGGTACAACTCCGTCAGCCCTACCATTCGACCCACCGAAGGAGGAAATTGCGTGAGCCGGTTGCGGGTGAGATTCAGCGAACGCAGGCGCGGAAAATGATCAAGAAAGGTGATGTGTGCGTCGGTCATCTCAGTGCCCAGCAAGTTCAGGCTGGTCACGTGCTGAAAATCGGCTTCCAGAGAGGGCATGGTTCCCAAGTGCCGCCCCATGGGTATATTTCTGAGGTCAAGCACTGTCCCCAGATTCTCGATAGATTCCACATCCCTGGGCCCGGCTTGCTGCCAGCACTGCCGAATGGCCTTGTACAACTTGTTTCTGGACTGCCATTCGGCAACGCCGGCAGGGCTGAACCTGTACGCTTCGGTCGGCGAATTCAGCCAGCGCTGGAAGTTGGTATTGAGGCGGTTGAATTCCGCTTCCAGCGCACTGGCCCGCAGCTCCGGGTCAGCCTCGTGGCCGCCACCGTCCAGATAAGCCTGGGCTTGCTCTTCCGTCCAGCCCGGCCGCACGCTCCTGACGCGTTCCTGCAACGTCAGGCGACCGGTGAGCCGTCGAATGCCTTGAGGAAGAGGCATTCCACCGAACAGCTTCATCGTCTCGGGATCATAGGCAGGCTTGCGCAGGGGGCTGTCTGCCAGCATCGGACGCAGCTGGTCACGCGCCAACGGTGCATTTTGAATGGTGTGTTTGAGAGTCGCGCCTTGATTGATTTGAAAACCCAGTGCCTTGCGTTCAGCGTCAGGCAGGGCATGCAATACCGAAGAAAACAGGTCATCGGCGCCGTGCAGATGGTTGTCCTCGGCATCCCGCGCTTCATAACCGTTCTCCGTGCTGACCAGGACTTTGCGCACATCCGCTTCTTCTGGGCCAATGCTGTCGCGCACACGGCCAGTGAAAGAATGCTCGCGAATCTCGATGCGCACCTCCTGCGGCCAGTTCGGCAAGCTTTCCAGGCTATGCAATGCCAGCCTTTCCGTATCCAGCGCCTGCAGTGAATCAAGGAACAACCCTTCATAGGCACGCGACAGACGCACCTCCAGCGAGGCGGCGCGCGCCTGTTGCCTGAGGTGCAAGCCAATACGCTTTTGCTCGACCAGCACTCGCAAGTCAGCCGGATCAGCGGCGCTCAGTAACTCCTCTGCCATGTTGGCGGGCAATTGTGCAAAGGCGTCCTGAAGCGTCCTGGCGTCGGCAACGTTCGACTGGGCGTTCTCAGGCAGTTTCCCCGTTTCCGCCCACACCTTGAACCGGTTGATGGTGTCGACCAGCAACGCGGGCGGCGCTTCGTTTTCGACATGCAGCCGACGCAACACATCTTCTTCGATACCACTGGCGATACGGATGCGTTCAAGCATTGCATCATCGAACGCTTCTGACTTCGTCCCCAGCCCACGCATGAGCTCGGCCGAGGTCCACTCGACAGGGCGGTCGAGTTCGGTGTGCCAGGTTCCGGCGCCATCGTGGTCAAGCTTTGGCTGGTAAGCTGTTGGCCGGTCCGGATGCTGCATCCTTGGCTCGCCGGTCAGTGAATCGTCCTGCACCGAGAAGTATTTGCCGTCGCGCGGCAGCAGTTCCTTATCGCCGTGCACGTGAAGGCCTCGCTCGTTGGGCGTCGAGTCGGCACTCAAACTGACTTGATGCTCGTACGGGCTCAAGTCCGGGTTCCAGAGGCGGGTCTTGCCGTCAGCGAGTACGACCGGTTTCAACTGATCGACAAATGCCGAAGGCTTGATCGCGGTCGCTGCGCCCGTCGGCAACACATGCCCTGCTCCCATGATTGCCAGCTGGGCAGCATTGATCAGGACGCCGGTCAACAATGCCGCCGCTTCGTCCTTGTCGCCCTTGCTCCAGTCTTCGATGCCCTCCATGGTTTCAAGCAGCATTTGCCCGACCATGACGCCCAGCATGGCCTCCCCCAGGCCCGGCACCAGCATCGCGCCGAAGTTGAATACGTTCCAGCCGATGCTCACGTAGCTGCTCAATCGCGCCCAACGGGCGTTGGCATCTTCATCGCCTGTGGGAACGGCAATGTGCCGCGAATCCGCGATGGCCTTATCGCACCGCCATCGGCCGAGCGCCGGCCAGAGCAAACCGTCAATCACGTTGGTGACCGGCTCGGCATCGGGGTTCTCCACCGCAGTCTCTCGCCACCACGGCCCCATGCTCAACGGTTCGCGCTGTTGCCAGGTGAAGGTGCTAAAGCGCTCTTGGACGCGAGCGAAAAACCGTCCTTTGTCTTTTTGCGGCACGAAGCGGCTGAAAAACTGTTGATAGTCCGAAGAGCGCAGTTGGCTCGTCAGCTCCTTCATGAAATCGGTGAAGGATTTATATTCCTTGAGAGGGTGTTCGGGATCGTCGGGCACATAAGCGATCAAGGCACCGTCGAGCCGACTTTGATTATCGATATCTTCGCGGCGCAGCATCTCATCGACGGCACCGCTGGGACCGTTGGCAAAAAAGGCTTTGAGAAACTTGAACTGGTCAAATTCCTGCCCGGGCAAAATGACCAGTTTGCGTGCCCAATCCATCATTACTCGTTGATGTGCCGGCTCCAGGGCGTCGTAAATCTTTTTGATTTTCGTCGGATCTGCCACGGCACTGAACAACACGATACCCGACAGTTTCACGCCCATAAGGGACAGTCGATGAGACTGTAACGGGCGCTTGCCCATCGTGATGTTTGTCTGGCTGTCTCGCAGTTGCTGCAACTTGCCGTACGCATAAGAAGTGATATCGCCCTTCAAATAGGCAATCAGCGCCGACTCATTGAACGCAGCTTTTTCGGTCCCGATGAAGTGTTGCTCGAGTGAGGCCTTTGCATCTGCCGCCGCAGGGGCCAGCAACCCTGTGAGGTGTCGCTGATATTGCGCACCGAGATCCAGATCCCGGCAAAGGCTCGCAAAACGCTCGATGGTCAGCGGATGGCGCTTCGGGGCTCCTTCGGTGTCAGTGATGAAAATGCCGGAGCCATCCCGAAAGGCGCCGGCGCGGGTTTCAGAGTCCTCGAAGTTATGGAGCGCGGCTTCCAGCAGAGATGACTGCCTGAGCCGGCTGGCATTGTTATCGATGCCAAACCCCAGGAGGGCTGGAATATAAAGCCGTACCGACGTCGCATGAACATCCAGTTCCAGATTCAGCTTTTCTTTCAGCGCCTGAACCAGCAAGGGTTCAGCGAACCGGGAGATGTCCTTTTGTAAATCGCCCAGAGTTCGATCCAGGTGGTCTTGCAATCGCCAGCGCTCACTCATGAGTTCGTTGAGGTATTGACGATCGATAGCGCTCGCCTTGATGTACCACTCGGGGAATTCGGGCTTCAGACCCGGCGTTGACACACGCTTTGATATGGACGGATTTTTTATGGATGGAGGAACTTTGGTTGCAAAGTAATTCAAATAAACATTAGTACTTGCAGTTACCTCTTGAGCAACATCGGAAACAGGTCCTTCTGACAATTCATTCATTGCGCATGTATCCCTATGCGTTTGAGAAGAACGTCTAGCTTATTCACTACCTGAAAAAACAAAAGGTTAAATAACTGTTGGAAAACAGCGATAAAACAATCAACTCCTCCAAACTTGCGAATCTAAAAAACAATTAAATACCGCCCGCAACATTCGCAAGCCTGATCCGGCTTGTCAGGGGTGGTTTTTACCCGTCTGCAAAGGAGCTAAGATGCCAAGACTTTCCAGCCAGGTAACAGCCATGCGCTTATCCGAATTCATCAGGCAACACGTGGACCGTATCGTCGATGAATGGGAACAGTTCGCCAGAACGATCACCCCGGCCGCCGAGCACATGGACCGAGTGGCGTTACGCGACCATGCCACGGAGATTCTGTTGGCGGCAGCGCGGGACATGACCACCGCGCAAACCGCCAGCGAACAACAGGCCAAGGCCAAGGGCGAAGGCCCGGAGAAAACCCCGAGCCTGGACGAGGCCGGTGCCAGCCATGGCGAATTGAGGCACACCGTGGGCTTTGACCTGGTGCAGATGACCAGCGAATTTCGCCATTTGCGCGCCTGTGTGATTCGGTTGTGGGTCGATAGCCTGAAGTCGCCGGACCTGGCTTATTTTCAGGACATGATTCGTTTCAACGAGGCGATTGACGAAGCCCTCGCCGAGTCCACCGCGGCTTATGCCGAACAGGTCAGCCACTCAAGGGATCTGTTTCTGGCGATCCTCGGGCATGACCTGCGCGCGCCTTTGCAGGCCGTGACCATGTCCACCGAACTGCTGCTGCGCAAAACAACGCTTGAAGGCGATGCGCTGGCCTGCGCGAACAACATCAAGCGTGGCGCGCGGCACATGGCGGTGATGGTCAGTGATTTGCTGGAGCTGGTGCGCAGTCGCCTGGGCAAGAACCTGCCGATCGAACCGGCACCGATGGACCTGGCCGATGCGGTGCACAGGGCGATAGCCGAAGCCTGTGCCGGCAACCCGGAGTGCGATCCAACCCTGAAAATAGAGGGTGATACGCGAGGTGTCTGGGATGGCGGACGCTTGAGTCAGTTGCTGCAAAACCTGATCGGCAACGCGTTGCAGCATGGCTCGAACAAACAGGATGTCACGGTCACCCTGAGCGGCGAACCCGATGCCGTTCGCCTCTCGGTGCATAACTACGGCATACCGATTCCAGAGGATGCGATTGGCACGATTTTCGATCCCCTGGTGCGCAGCGCCGACGAAGAACTCGGCGCCCCCTCCACCAGCCTTGGCCTGGGATTGTTTATCGTCAAGGAAGTGGTGAATGCACACGGTGGAACGATTGAAGTCAGCTCGAATGAAGCTGACGGGACGTTGTTTACGGTGGTGTTGCCCAGATAGACCGCCGTGCACGGTGATGAACTGTAGGAGCCGGCTTGCTGGCGATGGGGGCAACGCGGTCTGTCTGACTCACCGCATCATCGTTCATCGCCAGCAAGCCGGCTCCTACAGGATTCGAATTGGCTTCAGCTATTCGACCACCAACCGCGCCAACCGCTGCTTGAGCATCCGGTTCTCAGCCCGCAGTTGCCGGACTTCCTCAAGCAGGTCCAGCGCCAGGGCGACGCCTTCCCACTCCAGCTCCAGATCGTGCCGCAACTTGGCGGCACGCTTGGCCAATACCAGCTCGTAATCGGTGAAGCGCCAATCCTTGGGCTGCTTGCCCTGAGGTTCGAGGATGCCGTGCTCGACGATTTCGATCACGTAGACGTCCGACAATTCGGTCGCCTCACAGAATTCTGCCATGTCCAGTTGAACGATCAGGGGGTTGCTCATGATGGGCTACTCCTTCTCTTGGATCAGAAGTTTTCTCTTGGGTTGAAAGCCGCTTTTTTGGCCAGCTCCTGCCACAACGCCTTCACTTCATCGTCCGAGGCTTTAGGCATGACAGCCTTGAGTTGTACGAACAGATAACCCCGATGGCCGGCCTTGTTCAGCAAACCGTGGCCCTTGGCGCGCATGCGCTGGCCGTTCTGGCTGCCGGCCGGGACCTTGAGGTTGATCTTGCCTGTCAGTGTAGGCACAGCCACTTCGGCGCCCAGCGCCAATTCCCATGGCGCCAGCGGCAGAGTGATGATCAGGTTCTCGCCTTCGACATCGAATTTCGGGTGCGGCGCAAACCGGATGGTCAGGTACAGATCGCCATTGGCCCCGCCGCCGACGCCCGGCGCGCCCTGCCCCTTGAGGCGGATGCGTTCGCCGTCGGTGACGCCGGCCGGGATCTTCACATTCAGGCTTTTGCTGGTGTTGCTGACGTGCTGGCCCGCCGCGTTGTACTGCGGCACCTGAAAGGTGACCTTCTTCGATTCGTTCGAGAGGGTTTCTTCCAGAAAAATCCCTAATTCCATTTCCACGTCTTGCCCTCGACGTCCGGCACTGCGACGCGACTCTCCCGCACCAAAACCAGGGCCACGGTTACCGAAGATCGAACTGAAAAAGTCCGAAAAATCGCCCGAGTCCTGACCACCGCCAAATCCACCGGCACCACGGCCCTGCCAACCCGGCGGGCCCTGGAACGGTTGGCCGTGCTGACCGTATTTGCGCAAGTCGTCGTATTCGGCGCGCTTGTCGGCGCTTTTCAGCGCTTCATAGGCTTCCGAGGCGTCCTTGAACTTGGACTCGGCGTCCTTTTCCTTGCTGACGTCCGGGTGGTATTTGCGCGCCAGCTTGCGATAAGCCGCTTTAATCGTCTTATCGTCCGCGGTCGGTTCCACACCGAGAATCTTGTAATAGTCTTTGAAGTCCATCGTGGGAATCACCATCCATTATCAAAATCGCGCCACCTGCCTCAGCATGCTCTTTTTTGCCGCACGAGGGTTGACCGATCTCAAGTGTTGACCGGGCAGCGCACCAGAAGTTTATCGGCAGCAGAAGACAGTTCTTGCGACCGTCCGATGGCTGCCAGGCTCAATGCAGACAAGTTTGGGGCATCTTTCCAGCTTATCAAGGCGCTATTGGCTGAGATTTAGCGGATAGTCGGCCTTCGAATCTGCGCCGCACTGACATACACTGCGCGGCCGTTTTTTAACCGGAACCTGAAAGACATGAAAAACGCATCTCCAGCCCGTGCCTGTGGTATCGACTTCGGCACGTCCAACTCCACCGTCGGCTGGCTGCGCCCCGGCATGGAAACGCTGATTGCGCTGGAGGACGACAAGATCACCCTGCCCTCGGTGGTCTTCTTCAATATGGAAGAACGCCGCCCGGTGTACGGCCGGCTGGCGCTGCACGAGTACCTGGAAGGCTACGAAGGCCGGTTGATGCGCTCGCTCAAGAGCCTGCTGGGCTCCAAGCTGATCAAGCACGACACCAGCGTGCTCGGCACGGCGATGCCGTTCAAGGACCTGCTCGGGCTGTTCATCGGCCAATTGAAGAAACGCGCCGAAACAGCCGCCGGTCGCGAATTCGACGAAGTGGTGCTGGGTCGTCCTGTGTTTTTCGTCGATGACGACGAAATGGCTGACCAGGAAGCGGAAAACACCTTGGTGGACGTGGCCCGCGCCATCGGCTTCAAGGATGTGTCGTTCCAGTACGAGCCGATTGCGGCAGCGTTCGACTATGAGTCGACCATCGAAAAGGAAGAGCTGGTACTGATCGTCGACATCGGCGGTGGTACGTCGGACTTCTCGCTGGTGCGCCTGTCGCCCGAGCGCCGCAACCACGACAACCGTCACGATGACATCCTCGCCACCGGCGGCGTGCACATCGGCGGGACCGATTTCGACAAGCAGCTGAGCCTGCAAGGCCTGATGCCGCTGTTCGGCTACGGCAGCCGCATGAAGAGTGGCGCCTACATGCCGACCAGCCACCACATGAACCTGGCGACCTGGCACACGATCAACTCGGTGTACTCGCAGAAGTCGACCCTGGCCCTGGGCAGCATGCGCTACGACATCGAAGACACCGGCGGTATCGACCGTCTGTTCAAGCTGATCGAGCAACGCGCCGGGCACTGGCTGGCGATGGAAGTGGAAGAAACCAAGATCCAGCTGACCCACGCCGACAGCCGTCATGTGCCGCTGGACCGCATCGAGCCGGGCCTGAGCGTGGAGCTGAGCCGGGCGCTGTTCGAATCGGCCATCGACAACCTGCTGGAGCGCGTGCGCAACAGCGTGACCCAACTGCTGAACGACGCTAACGTGCGGGTCGATCAGGTGGATACGGTGTTCTTCACTGGCGGCTCGAGCGGGATTCCGGCGTTGCGCAACAGCGTGTCGGCGATGTTGCCGAATGCGCGGCATGTGGAAGGGAACATCTTCGGCAGCATCGGCAGCGGCCTGGCGATCGAAGCGGCCAAGCGTTACGGCCCGATGGACTGATCCAGAACCGGGTCGCGTCCATCGCTGGCAAGCCAGCTCCTACAGGGTATGCGTTGCTCTTGTAGGAGCTGGCTTGCCAGCGATGGCGTCAGAACAGGCGACACATTCCCTGGATCAAACCATCCCCACCTGCTTCAACTCACTCTTCAGATACGCGTAATAAATCGGCCCCGCCACCACTCCCGGCAGGCCGAACGCGGCCTCGAACACCAGCATTGCCAGCAGCAACTCCCACGACTTGGCACTGATCTGCCCGCCGACAATGCGCGCGTTGAGGAAGTATTCGAGCTTGTGGATAACGATCAGATAACCCAGGGCCGCCACCGCGACCCAGATCGACAGCGACAAACCGACGATGGTGATCAGCGTATTCGACATCAGGTTGCCGATCACCGGCAGCAGGCCGAGCAGGAAGGTCAGCACGATCAGGGTCTTGGTCAGCGGCAGCTTGATGCCGAACATCGGCAGGACCACCGCCAGGAAAATCCCGGTGAAGAAGGTGTTGAGCAGGGAAATCTTGATCTGGGCGAACACGATGTTGCGGAAGGCCTGCACCAGCAGGTGCAAACGATCGAACAGTGCGGCGGCCAGCGGCTTGCGCTTGGTCACGTCCGGCACACGTTGCAGGGCAATGATCGCCCCCAGCACCATACCGATCAGCAGCGTCACGAACATGTGCGCCGCGTCTTTGCCGACCAGTTGCAAGTCGCTGAGGTGTTTGCTCACCCACTCGCCGATGGCCACGCGGAACTCGGCGGCGCTGGCGGGCAGGTAGGCGTCGATGAACGGCGGCAGTTGCCCGCGCGCACGGTCGACCACGCCCATGAATTTATCGAGGGAAGCCCCGGGGTTTTCCGCTTCATGCAGCAGGAAGCTGATGGCCCCGGCAAAGACCAGCGCCAGCACACTCACCACCAGCGTCCCCAGCAACGCCACCGCCAGCCAGCGCGCACGCCGACCTTCGATCAGCCGCTGCAATTGCGGGGTAAGCATGTTGACCAGTTCGAACACCAGCAAACCGGCGAGCAGGCTCGGCAGCAAGCGCAGCGGAATCACCAGCAGCAAACCACCAAAGATGATGACCCAACTGATCAGCAGCAAAACTTGGCGTTGAGAAAACGTTGGCATACAGCCTCAAAACGAGCGGCGTAAAAGGATTGGCAGTCTGCCAGCGTTCGGGTGTCAGCACTAGGGATTGTGTGGGGCGACCTTGGTCGGGGGCTCGGGCGTTTTTTTGCAGTGCCCTTGCCGACCTCATCGCGAGCAAGCCCGCTCCCACAGTGGAACTGTGCACGCTGGACAAATGTGGGAGCGGGCTTACTCGCGAAGAGGCCCTGACAGCCGCCACCTATCCCCAATGTTTATTTCTTCTTCAGGCAATCACTCATGAACGCCTTGCGCTCATCACCCTTGAGGGCTTTGGTCGCCGCATCGGCATTACAGGTTTTCATCTTCTCTTGTTGAGGGGTCAAGGCTTTCGCGTCATTGGCGGCTGGCGCGGCTTTAAGGCAGGTGCTCATGAAGGCTTTGCGCTCATCGCCCTTGAGGCTCTTCGCGGTAGCGTCGGCATTGCAGGTGGTCATCTTGTTCTGTTGGGCCGTGGCGGCGAAACCTTGGGAACAGAGCAGCAAACCGATCATCAACAAAGGGACACGCAACATCTTCATGGAGTTTTCTCCTTGTTGCCGCACCGAGGGGCACGGCCTCGCTCTGGAGTGTAGACAAAGCCTGTTACACCTTCCTGTTCTCGAGATGGCTGCGTCGATACTGTTCCGGCGTGCACCCGGCCTGACGTTGAAACATCGCGATGAACGCCGAACCGGTGCTGTAACCCATGTCGAAAGCGATCTCCTGAATGCTGCGGTGACTGTCGAGTGCCTCGATCGCAGCCAGAAAGCGCAAGCGCTGCCGCCACTCGCCGAAACTCATGCCCAATTCGCGCACAAACTGCCGCGCCAGCGTGCGCTCGCTGACGTGGATCTGCGTAGCCCACGCCGACAGCGGCCGGTTATCCCCGGGCTCGGCCTGCAAGTCTTCCAGTATTCCGAGCAGCCCGGGGCTGCTGGCGTAGGGCAAGTAGCACTGGTGAACGGGCGCCTGTTGCAGCTGATCCACCAGCACCTCGGCCAGGCGCTTGTCCGCAGCCTGTTCGGGAATTTTCACATCACGGGCGGCGAAGTCCTTGAGGATCGCTTTGAGAATGTCGCTGATTGCCAACGTGCAGGCCTGCGGTGGCAGTTCCTGGCAGAGCGACGGCGCGAGGCAGACCGCGCGGTAGTTGATCGGCTGATTGCTGTAAAAACTGTGCTCGATCTGCGGCGGCACCCACACGGCATATTGCGGTGGCGACATGAACCGGCTGCTGCCGATTTCCATGTGCAGGACACCGTTGGCCGAATACTCCAGCGTGCCCCAGGGGTGACGGTGGGCCGAGGCATATTCGTGGGTATCGAAGTCGGCATAACGGAAGTAGACCGGCGAAGGCAATTCGCTGAAGTCCAGCAGGTCGATGTGTTTACTGGTCATGCTGTCCGTCATCCGGGGCGGGTTGTCTGGATCGAAGTATAGGCTTTCATCCAGACAGGCGATAATCACCCCTCATTAACGTTTCTGGTTTTTTCCGATGCAATACGCTTTTCCCCTGCTGGCAATTTTCATTTGGGCCGGCAACACCGTGATCACCAAAATGTCGGCCGGAGCGATCTTCCCCGCCGAGATCGGTTTTTACCGCTGGCTGCTGGCCGGCTTGTTATTCACGCCCTTCATGCTCAAACCCGTCATCGCCCATTGGTCGAAGATCCGCCCGAACCTGGGGAAGATTTTCACCCTCGGTGTGCTCGGAATGGCGGTTTATCAGAGCCTGGCGTATTTCGCGGCGTCGCTGACATCCGCCACCAACATGGGGATCATTCTGTCGCTGATGCCGTTGATGTCGCTGGCCATGGCGATCGTCAGCCTCGGCCAGCGCCTGACGGCGGGAGCCCTGGCCGGTGCCGTGCTGTCGTTTGCAGGGGTGTTGGTGGTGGTGTCGTCCGGCAGCCTCGGGGCTTTGCTGGAACACGGGGTGAATCTGGGCGATGCGATGATGCTGATCGCCACGCTGGCCTACGCGATCTACAGCACGCTGCTGAAAAAGTGGCAGCTGCGTTTGCCGCCGCTGGTGTTGTTGTACCTGCAGGTGTGGGTGGCGGTGGTGGTGCTGTTTCCGCTGTTCGCCGTGTCGCCGAAAATAGGCCCGACGCTGCAGAACATTCCGCTGGTGCTGTACGCCTGCCTGCTCGCTTCCATGGTTGCGCCGCTGGCGTGGATGCAGGCCGTGGTGCGCCTGGGGCCGAGTCGGACCACGCAGTTTTTCAATCTGCTGCCGTTGCTGACGGCGCTGATCGCAGCGTTGGTGCTGCATGAGCAGTTGGCGATGTATCACCTGGTGGGCGGGGTGTTGACGTTGGGTGGGGTGATTCTTTCGGAGCGTTGGACCACGGTGTTGGGCCGCAAGGTTGGCGCCGCCTGAATAGACGCCATCGCCAGCAAGCCGGCTCCTACAAGTCTGGTGTCGGGCGCAGGTAATGGTCACGACGCCCAGACCTGTAGGAGACGGCTTGCTGGCGAAGAACGATAACGCGGACTGACGCCTAAACCCCTGCCGCTTTCAACCGCGCCGCATGCTCGACAAACAACCGAATCGGCTCGGCCCCCTTCCCCACCAACCCCAGCGACTGATTGACGATGTCGAAGTGATCCAACGGATAATCATCGCCAATCACCGTCCCCAGATGCGAGCTGTAACGCCCGACCATCCCGTCGCAATGCCCGACTTCGCGCACGAAGGTTTTGGCAAACAACCGACAACTGCGGTTGGTCCCGTCGAACAGATTGCGCCCGCGATCGGTCTTGCCCGGCTGCAAGGTGCCGGACCACGAGTAATAGCGCACGCCGTTGACCTCTTCCGGCCCGTGCCCACCCCAGGTTTGCGGCAAGCCCTGTGGATAACGCTGATTGAACAGCGTCACCCCGGCCGTCGTCAGCGATTCATGGGAGGCGTGAATATCCACCGGCAGCTTCGGCCCGCGATAGCCGGTTTCCAGCAGGCTCATCAACGCGCCGATGACCCAGAGAAAAAAGGCGAGCAGCCGTCCCTTAACGCTGTCCGCCGGGTAATGCTTGTGCAGGTAATCCGCCAGTTCCGAGCCGTGATTGGGCCCCGCCACCGACGTGACGGACGCCACGAGATCCGGGCGTTTCGCGGCGGCGTAACGGGCGGTCAGCGAGCCCTGGCTATGGCCGATCAGGTTGACCTTCTCGGCACCGGTTTCCCGCAGGATCTCGTCGATCCGCGTCAGCAATTGTTCGCCGCGCACCTCGGTCGAGTGCAGCGGCGAAACCTGCACCGCAATCACCGTCGCCCCCCCTTGGCGCAACGCCGCGACAATCCCGTACCAGTACGGATACAGCACCAGACGGATAAACCCGAGCATTCCCGGGACCAGCACCAACGGATAACGCGTGGCAGAACCTTGCGACATGGGCGGACATCCTTGTGATCGGTGAGGTGACGCAAGGCTGAATGCAAGACATCAGCCAAGCATCGTCATCAAAAATGACAACTCGACGACCAGTCTATGACATCCGCTCTACTTCAGCCCCGCCACACCGGCCACGATCAGCCCGACCGACACCAGTTTGACCGCCGTCAGGCTTTCGCCGAGCAACGCAAACCCGAGAAACACTGTGCCCAACGAACCGATGGCGGTCCAGATCGGGTAGGCGATGCTCACCGGCAATTCGCGCATGGCCAGGGTCAGGAAGTAGATCCCGCCCACCGCCGCAACAACCGTGATCAGCGACGGCCAGAGCCGGGTGAAACCTGCGGCATACTTCATGCCCATGGCGAACGTGACTTCGAACCCGGCGGCGATCAGCAAAAACACCCAGGCCATCTAGAACTCCCTGGCCAGCGTCAGCAAACGCTGTTCGGCCTCGGCGACGGAGATTTCAAAGGTGCGCTCGGCGGACTCTTCGCCTTCGGCGGCGACCACGGTGACGTCGGTAATGCCGATGAAACCCAGTGCCGTGCGCAGCAACGTATCGGCATGGTTCAGGGCTTCGAGTTCCCCTCCAGGACCGAAGCCGAATCCGCCACGGCTGGTGACGATCAGCGCTTTCTTGCCCCGTACCAGCGGCTCGTATTGGGCGACGCCATTGTCCAGCGTGTGATTGAAAGTCAGGCCGAGCCGCACGATCTGATCGATCCACGCCTTGAGGCCGCTGGGCACGCTGAAGTTGTGCATGGGCGTGGAGATCACCAGCAAATCGTGGCCCAGCAATTCACCCACCAGTTGATCGCTGAACGCGAGATCGGCCTGCATCGACAGCGGCCGTGCATCGGGTTCGGGGTAGAACGCGGCAGCCACAAACGCCTCGTTGACCGGTGGAATCAGCGCCCGACCGACTTCGCGTCGGGTCAGTTGCGATTGCGGATGGCGCGCCTGCCAGGCGCTGAGAAACACTTCGGCCAAGCGACGGGAGTGGGAACGTTCGCCCCGTGGGCTGGCGTGAATGGCAAGAACTCTGTTCATCTGAATCTCCTGAGGACTAAACTCAAACGGTGTGTGGCGTGCAGGTTGAGCTCGCCACCGTCTCGCCTCAAATGAGTAAAAATCAGTCTGGATGAGTTAATTTCATCCATGGAGTCTTCAATGTTCGCCTCGCTGCCGCTGACCGCCCTGCGCGCCTTTGAATCGGCCTCGCGCCTGTTGAGCTTCAAGGCCGCCGCCGAAGAACTGTCCGTCACGCCAACGGCGGTTTCCCATCAGATTCGTTCGCTGGAGAGCTGGCTCGGTGTGCCGCTGTTTCAGCGCCTGCCACGGCAGGTTCGCCTGACCGAGTGCGGTGAGCGTCTGTTCCACAGCCTGCACGGTGCTTTTCTGGAAGTGGCCCAGAGCGTCGACACCTTGCGCCCGCAACGCAGCGGCACGAGCCTGACGATCTCCACCACCGCCGCGTTTGCCGCGCTGTGGCTGGTGCCACGACTCGGGCGCTTTTACGCCCGGCATCCGAACATCAGCCTGCGCCTGGACACCCATTGCGAAGTGATCGATTTGCATCAGGACGCCAGCGTCGATCTGGTGGTGCGCTACAGCCTCGATGACTACCCAAACCTTTATGGCCAGTGCCTGTTCGATGAATCGTTCGGCGTTTATGGCTCACCCGAACAGGTTGCGCTCGCGGCCAAGCGCACGCCGACGCTGATCAGCGTGCGCTGGCATAACTCGAAGCTCTACGCCCATGGCTGGGAAGCGTGGTGCGCGCAGTCCGGCGAAACCTGGCTGGCGGGGCAACCGGCCGTCCGGGAATACGATGAAGAACATTACGCCCTGCAAGCCGCCATCGCCGGGCAAGGCCTGGTGCTGGCGAGCAACATTCTGGTGTCGGAAAGTGTGGCCAGCGGTTTGCTGGTGGCTTACCGGAGTGACATTCAGGTGGAAGGCGCCGGCTATAGCGCGCTTTGCGTTCCGGGGCGCGAGCGCCATCCGCCGGTCCGAGCCTTTTTTTCGTGGTTGCAAGAAGAAGCACGATTGTCTGGCCTATTGCCAAGATCGCAGGCTGCGCCAGCTCCTACAGGAGAACGCCTCCCCCTGTAGGAGCTGGCGTAGCCTGCGATCTTTTTCGATGGAAAATTACATCAAACTTTTCGCGAAATTCATCACTCACACCTAAGGAGTGATCACTTCCCCAGAAAGTGACGCAATCCCCGGATTAGCCTCCAAGGAGAACGAGATGAGTGACATGCATTTGTCTGATGTAACGACCCTTCGCGCACGTGCCCGCCAGAACGTCGAGAATGGCGCAGTGACCGAAAGCTACAGCGCCGACCTCGACGAAGTGCTGCGTCTGCTCAACGAATCGCTGGCCACCGAACTGGTCTGCGTGTTGCGCTACAAGCGTCACTATTTCATGGCCAACGGCCTGAAAGCCCACGTCGCCGCCGAGGAGTTCCTTGAGCACGCGAACCAGGAAGCCGCGCACGCCGACCGATTGGCCGAGCGCATCGTGCAACTGGGCGGCGAGCCTGAATTCAATCCAGACCTTTTGTCGAAAAACTCCCACGCGCAGTACGTGGCCGGCAACTCACTTAAAGAGATGGTCTACGAAGACCTGGTCGCCGAGCGCATTGCCATCGACAGCTATCGCGAGATCATTCAGTACATCGGCGAGAAAGACCCGACCACCCGGCGCATCTTCGAAGACATCCTGGCTCAGGAAGAAGAGCATGCGGATGATATGGCGGACATTCTGAAGGATCTGTAGCGCCTGACACATCGTCATCGCGAGCAAGCCCGCTCCCACATTCGACCGAGTTCCTCCAGAGGGAATACGGCCGAATGTGGGAGCGGGCTTGCTCGCGATGGCGTCTTGGTAGACACCGAAGATTTATTTGGTGGGCTTAACGGTCACCGGCGCCTTGCCCGCCTTCATCTGCTGCAACAACGGCGCACACTGATTCGGCTCGCCACCACTCGGCGCCACCAGCGCCAGCAATCCCGCCGCCGGCGCCGCGATCACACCCAACGCCACCATCCCCGCACCGCGCAATATCAACGGCACCGCCTTGACGCCGGCATCCGGCTTGATGAACTTGCCCCGCACATACAGTGGCGAACGCAGCGAAATCACACGCCAGCCCTTGGATTCCGGGGTAATCGTAAGGTCCAGTTGCTCAGTCGCCATGTTCGCCGTGCCATCGATATAGATGATCGCGTTCTCCGTATCGAAGACGAACAGCCGCGTGGTGGCCAGGCCGGTCTTGATGTCGAAGTCGGCTGCCGCGCAATTGATCTTCACTTCCTTGTCACCAAAGATCTTGCCGACCACATAGTTGCCGACATTGAGTCCGGCCAGCTCCATCAACTCACGGCTGATTGCGCCATCGTTGATCAGCATCTTCAGGTGGCCATTGGCAGTGCCCAGCAGTTTCGCTACCGAGTTGCCACGACCGCTGATGTCGGCGTCGCCATTGAGTTCGCCGAAACTGGTTTTCATCGGTTCAAAGGTCGGGAACAACTCCTTGAGCTTGAACCCGCGCGCGGTGAGTTTCGCACTGCCTTCCAACGGTTCGGTGCGACCGTTCAAGCGAATCTGCGCATCCAGCTTACCGCCGGCCACACCGAATCGCAGGGGCTCGAGGCTGAGCACGCCGTCGGTCAATACCAAGTGGGTATAAAGGTCGTTGAACGGCAGTTTTGCACTGTGGACGATGCGTTTGCCGGTGAATTCGACATCGGCGTCCATGTCACGCCAGCGCTCGGTCTTGAACTCTTCGACCGGCAGCGCCTTGTCCGCCGGCTGCTTGCTTTCGCCGCCACGGGCCTTTTGTTTGGCGTTGGAGTCAGCGCCGATCAAGGGCGCAAGGTCGGCAAACAACAGCTGATTGGAGAGCAGTGAACCGCTGAGTTTCGGCCGTGGCTCGCTGGCGACATAGGCCAGGCTGCCATGAATGTCGCTCTCGCCGATCTTGCCGTTGAACTCTTCATAACGGAACACCGCCCCGCCCGCCTCGTGCAGTTTGGCGATCAAGTGGCCGTCGGTGGCGTAGGGCGGTGTATCCGGCAGGGTCACGCCGGTCAGCGGATAGAGGTTGCCCAGGCTGCTGCCGGCCAGTTTCAGGCGCAGGTCCAACGCGCCAAGGTTGAGTGGATCGGTCAGCGTGCCCGCGAGTTCGACACTGGTATCGGCGATTTTTACCTGAGCCTGGAGCGGGAACGGTCGGGCCGAATCCTGCAGGGCCAGCAAACCGCCGACCTTGCCGTCACCCGCGAGTTTCTGCCCGTGGTATTGGCCTTTGACCTTCAACGCAAACGCGTAGTCCTGAGGTGCAGCGCCTTTCTCTTGTGCGGTTTTCGCCACTTTTTCGCCGACGATTTCGCTGAACGGAATCGGTTTGCCCAACGGGTCGATGATCAGGTCGAGCTGCGTTTTCAGGCTCTGGTCGTCAAGGGTGACGTGGCCCTTGTCGAAGCCAATGGCGCCGATGTCGAGCACCCAGCTGGAAGGCTCGGCGTTCGGGTCTTTGGGGTCGAACTTGAACGTCCAGTTTGCACGGCCATCGGCCAGACGCTGGAGGTCTGCGTTCGGTTCGGTCAAGTCAATGCGCGGGATCGTTACCCGTTGAGCCAGCAAGGCCAGCGGCGACAGGCGCAGCTCGACGCGTTTGAGCGTGACCATCTGCGGCTGCTTCGACCAGTCCGGGTTGCCCAGGCTCAGGTCCTGCGCCACCACATGCGGCCACGGCACCCACGCCCGCCAGCCGCCCTCGTCGAGCTCGCGCCGCCAGACCACCGTGAGGTTGCCATTGATGGCGAACGGTCGATGCAGTTCTTCGGAAACTTTGTTGTTGATGGTCGGTTTGATCCGGTTCCAATCGAAGAACGCGATGATCAGAACCAGTATCGCCAGCAGAACAACGAGGCTGGCAAAGGTCCAGGCAAAAATCTTGGGGGTGCGCGTCATTGCACAGGGCTCCTGAATACGACTGAGCGCCCTGACTGCGACGCACGTGTGAAACGTTAGGCCCGAACCGGCCTGCCATGAAGCTAGGACTGGGAAACGGCGCGCAGGTTTAACCGAAAAATGCGCTTAACGCTCAAATAATCGGTCGGGGACACCCTGCTCTCGCAATCCGGCGTTACCGCCCCGCACTTTTGCGTGGCGCAAGTGAGTCGAAAATACCCACTTCTGTGCAAAAACAACCGCCGGAAAGGCCCGTTCTAGAGCCTTCGCACGGAACAATCAATTCCGTTGATTATTACCATTGCGTTTATGAACTTTTATATCGACTTATCGAGAGTAGCATTGCCCTCGTACCCACTTTATTGCCTTCCTACGGAGCACCCGATCATGAAACGCCAATTACTGCTTAGCCTTTCCCTCTCACTGCTGGCCAGCACCGCTTTCGCTCTGCCAGCTGCAGATCAGGCAACCCCACAAGTCAAATCGAGCCACTCGGTGTTCAGCCAGACTGTTGCCGAAGGTGGTAACGATCGCCTGAAAGAAAAAGGCCTGATCACTCAAGATGGCTCGGACCGCACCCCACAAGGTCAAACTCTGGCAGCTGACGGCTCCGATCGCACTCCACAAGGCCAAACCCTGGCTGCTGACGGTTCCGATCGCACTCCACAAGGTCAAACCCTGGCTGCTGACGGCTCCGATCGCACTCCACAAGGTCAAACCCTGGCTGCTGACGGTTCCGATCGCACTCCACAAGGTCAAACCCTCGCTGCTGACGGCTCCGATCGCACTCCACAAGGTCAAACCCTGGCTGCTGACGGCTCCGATCGCACTCCACAAGGTCAAACCCTCGCTGAAGGTGGTGGTGACCGCGTGATCGAACGCAACAGCGCTTTGAGCTAAGCCCATGGCGGCCCTGAAAAAAAGCCCAATCCCCGGATTGGGCTTTTGATTTTATAGAACCCCCCTTCCCCGCCTGCCCGCTTTTAGTTGCCCCCCGATAGTCGTTCGACGCCAGCAAAGCCGATTTGCTAGAGTGCGCCGCTGTCCTGTCCAGAAAAACACCCTTGCGATGCTGCCCCGCGCCGAACAGAAACAACAAACCCGTAACGCCCTGATGGACGCTGCCCGCCATTTGATGGAATGCGGCCGAGGATTCGGCAGCCTGAGCCTGCGCGAAGTGGCGAAAACCGCCGGCATCGTCCCCACCGGTTTTTACCGGCATTTTGCCGATATGGATGAACTGGGCCTGGTGCTGGTGAGCGAAGTCGGTCAGACCTTCCGCGAAACCATCCGCCTGGTGCGCCACAACGAATTCGTGATGGGCGGCATCATCGATGCCTCCGTGCGGATCTTTCTCGACGTGGTGGCGGCCAATCGTTCGCAATTCCTGTTTCTCGCCCGCGAGCAGTACGGCGGTTCGCTGCCGGTGCGTCTGGCCATTGGACGGTTGCGCGAAGACATCAGCTCGGACCTGGCGGCCGACTTGTCGCTGATGCCCAAGCTGCAACATCTCGACATCGCCGGCCTGAGCGTCATGGCAGACCTGATTGTTAAAAGTGTGTTCGCGACCTTGCCGGACATTATTGATCCGCCGGCAGAAGCATTGCCCGAGCATTTGACGCCACAGGCGAAGATTACCCAACAGTTGCGGTTTATCTTTATCGGTCTGAAACACTGGCAAGGCCTCGGTAGCA
Source organism: Pseudomonas migulae NBRC 103157 (assembly GCF_002091715.1). GTDB lineage: Bacteria > Pseudomonadota > Gammaproteobacteria > Pseudomonadales > Pseudomonadaceae > Aquipseudomonas > Aquipseudomonas migulae_A. The sequence goes on from NZ_BDAG01000008.1 coordinate 117,760, forward strand.
CCGAATAACGCCTGAAAAGATCGCAGCCTGCGGCAGCTCTTACACGGATCGCAATTCTCTGTAGGAGCTGCCGCAGGCTGCGATCTTTTTTGTGCGCGGCAAATACACCTATCTCCTGTAGGAGCCGGCTTGCTGGCGATAGCGGCGGGCCAGGCAACATTTGGGTCGACTGAGAGGGCGCTATCGCCAGCAAGCCGGCTCCTGCAAAGTTGTGCAACTCGCGACTAATCTGGAGCACACCTCGCGCCATCATTTGGTGCGCCCCACAATGCCGCGCACCAAATTACCGCAACAATTTGAAACGCGACCGTCGCTCCGACAGGCATTTCCTACACATCCCCCGATTGGCAAGCCCCTTGCTCTAGCCTGACTATCGTTCATTGCTGGAAGCTTTCCGATGCTGGTGATTCATCGCAGAATCGACCCTCAACCCGTCTGGGCCGCTGAACTGCACCTGACCTTCGAAGCCCGGAGCAAAAGCCGCTTGCGCTGTTTCAGTGCCGAAGGTGAAGACGTCGGGTTGTTTTTGGAGCGCGGTCAGCCGCCGCTGTATGACGGCGAATGCCTAAAGGCTGAAGACGGTCGCATCGTCCGCGTCTGTGCCCGCCCCGAACAATTGCTGCATGTCACCTGCGCCAACGCTTTCGAGCTGACCCGCGCGGCTTATCACCTGGGCAATCGCCACGTCGCCCTGCAAGTCGGCGACGGCTGGTTGCGCCTGCTCGATGATTACGTGCTCAAGGCGATGCTCGAACAACTTGATGCCAAGGTCGAAAACATCGAGGCGCCGTTCCAGCCGGAGCACGGCGCCTATGGCGGTGGGCATCACCATTCGCGGCATGGCGACGAGGACTTCAACTACCCGCCGAAACTGCACCAGTTCGGCGTACGTCCATGAACCCGGCCTGGGCGCTGCTGCGCCTGGCCAGTCCGCAACTGCCGATTGGCGGCTACAGCTATTCCCAAGGCCTGGAAATGGCGGTGGATAACGGTCGGGTGAACGACGCCGACAGTGCCCGGCGCTGGATCAGCGATCAGTTGTTGCTGAACCTGGCGCGCTTCGAGGCGCCTCTGTTGCTCGCCCATTGCACAGCAGCCGCCGAAGAAAACTGGGGCGAATTGCTGCAACGCTGCGAAGAACACCGCGCCAGCCGGGAAACCCGCGAGTTGCATCAGGAAAGCCGGCAGATGGGTTATTCCTTGCAGCAACTGCTCAACGGTTTGCCGGAACTCGATGCGCCGGCCCGCGCCTTTCTCGATCAGCGTCCCGAACCGCACCTGGCCCTCGGCTGGGCGCTGGCTGCGCGCGCCTGGCGTATCAGCCCGCAGGACGCATTGGCGGCCTGGCTGTGGAGCTGGCTGGAAAACCAGCTGGCGGTGCTGATGAAAACCTTGCCGCTGGGCCAGCAAGCCGCGCAACGCCTGACCAGCGAATTGCTGCCGCTATTGCAGGAAGCCCAACAGAACGCCACCCGCATCAACCCCGAACACTATGGCAGCGCCGCTTTCGGCCTGTCCCTGGCGTGCATGGCCCATGAGCGCCAGTACAGCCGTCTGTTCCGTTCCTAGGGCCTTTTATTTTGGAGAACCACATGAACACACAACCCCTGCGCGTCGGCATCGGCGGCCCGGTCGGTTCCGGAAAAACCGCATTGACGCTGGCCCTGTGTCTGGCGTTGCGCGATCGCTACAACCTGGCCGTCGTGACCAATGACATCTACACCCGCGAAGACGCTGATTTTCTGGTGCGCAACGAAGCCTTGGCGCCGGAGCGGATCATCGGCGTGGAAACCGGCGGCTGCCCACATACGGCGATCCGCGAAGACGCCTCGATCAACCTCGAAGCCGTGGATCAACTGAACCGCCGCTTTCCGGGGCTGGACCTGATCCTGGTGGAGTCCGGTGGCGACAATCTGTCGGCCACGTTCAGCCCGGAACTGTCTGACCTGACCATCTATGTGATCGACGTCTCGGCCGGCGACAAGCTGCCGCGCAAGGGCGGGCCGGGGATCTGCAAATCCGATCTGCTGGTGATCAACAAGATCGACCTCGCCCCCTTGGTGGGTGCTTCGCTGGAGATGATGGACAGCGATACCAAACGCATGCGCAACGGCAAACCGTTTGTCTTCAGCAACCAGAAAACCGGACTGGGCCTGGAAGACATCATCGCGTTCATCGAACGCCAGGGCCTGCTGACCGCAGCCTGATCACGCCCCCCCCACTTATCAACAAGGAAGCTTATCCATGTCACTTAAACGCATTCTCGGCGCCATGGCCCTGCTGCTGACCCCAGCCATCGCCTTTGCCCATCCCGGCCACGGCGACAATGGATTGATCGCCGGCATCAGCCACCCGATCGGCGGCCTCGACCACTTGCTGGCGATGGTTGCGGTCGGATTGTGGGCGGCACAGCAGAAAGGCGCTGCGCGTTGGGCGCTGCCGTTCACGTTTGTCGGCACCATGCTGATCGGCGGACTGCTTGGGTTTGAGGGGCTGAACCTGCCGGCACTGGAAAGCGGGATTGCCGCATCGGTGCTGGCGCTGGGTCTGGCGGTGGCATTGGCAGTGCGTCCGCCGTTGGGTTTGGCGGTGGGTGCGACGGCATTGTTTGCACTGTTCCATGGTGTGGCGCATGGGCTGGAATTGCCGGACATGTCGAGTCCATGGGCGTATGCCGCAGGATTTGTGGCGGCGACGGCGGCCTTGCACGCGGCCGGTTATGCGGTGGTTAGAGCGTTGCCGCAGGTGGCGGCGCCGCTGGTTCGTCTGGCGGGCGCGGCTTCGGCGGCGGCAGGGGTTTGGTTGTTGGCGGGTTGATTTTGTAGTGCCGGTGATGGCCTCTTCGCGAGCAAGCTCGCTCCCAGATTGGTTCGGTGTACTCCGTTCCAGTGTGGGAGCGGGCTTGCTCGCGAAGGCGGACTGACAGACACCACATCTCTCAGGCCTGATAACATGTCGCGCAATCAACCCTGCCGTGACGACGCCAGCCAATGCCGCCTGTTTCCCGCTCCGCTCTCCAGCCTGAATTGACCGCTCTGTTTGCCACTGTGCAAGCGCATTTCCAGGACGTGATCGTGCCCCTCTGGCAAGGCCCCGGCTGGAATGCCGAGCTGGCACTGCCCTACGAGGCGCTGGACGCCGGGCATCAACCTTTGCCACCTCAACGCTACCGGGCCATGGCCTGCGCGCGACAGCTGTATCTGTTCTCCAGCCTGATCGGCCAGGTGCCGGGCGCCGAAGAGCGTGCCGCGGCGTTGTTCCGCTCGTTGCAGCAACATTTCCATGACGCCGAACACGGTGGCTGGTTCTACAGCATTGACCCGCAGGGCGCGCCGCTGGATCAGCGCAAGGATCTCTACACCCACGCCTTCATTCTCTTCGCCTGCGCCCATTACTGGGACAAGGTTCGCGAGCCGTTGGTGGAATCGGTGCTCAACGCCGTGCTGGAAGTGGTTGCGCAGCGTTTTGCCACGGGCGACGGCCTGTACGAAGCGTGCCTTGAACGTGACTGGTCGTCGCTGAATACCGGGCCGCTGCAAAACCCGCTGATGCACCTGGCCGAAGCATTCCTCGCCACGCTGTCGGTGCGCGAAGACCTCGCCGTGCAGCGCGCGCTCGTTGAGTTATGCACAGCCATGCAGAAGCGCTTTATCGATCCGCACCACGGTGTGCTGATGGAAAAACCGCTCGGCGCTGTGGATAACTGGTTTGAACCGGGGCATCAGTTCGAGTGGTATTTCCTGCTGGAATCTTCACCTTTGTTGCGTGGCTCCAGACTGCACGCATCCCTGGAACGCGCCTTTGCGTACACCGAGCAGCTGGGTGTCGATCAATCGAGTGGGGCGGTGCGGGCAATGCTCACGCTGGACGGGCAATCGAAGGATGGCACCCAACGCATCTGGGCTCAGGCTGAATACTTGCGTGCGCTGACCTTGCGCCCGGACAGCGGGGCATCGGTATTGCGCCAATTGCAGGCGCTGCAACAGCGTTCGCTGCATGCAGAGGGCTGGTATGAATGCCGCGATGAGAACGGTGAAGTGAGCCGTCAGGACATGCCTTCGACCACGCCTTATCACTTGGCGACCTGCTATCGCGGACTGGCTGATTATCTCGGCTGACTGTCCCACCGCTTTCGCGAGCAAGCCCGCTCCCACATTCGATATCTTGTGACCGACACAATTCAAATGTGGGAGCGTGCTTGCTCGCGAAGAACGATAACGCGGTCTTACGCCTTGCCACCATTACGCTCAATCGCAAACCCGCTCCACGTCTGGCTCACCGGCATCAGCTCGAGGCTGTTGATGTTGATGTGGGCCGGCGCATTGAGCACCCAGAAAATGGTGTCGGCGATGTCTTGCGGCTGGATCGGCTCGGCACCGGCGTAGGTCGCGTTGTACCGCTCCTGATCACCGGCAAAGCGCACCAGCGAGAATTCGCTCTCGCACAGGCCCGGCTCAATGTTGCTGACACGCACGCCTGTGCCCTGCAGGTCACAGCGCAGGTTCAGGGAGAACTGTTTGACGAACGCCTTGCTCGCGCCATACACGTGACTGCCCGGATACGGGTAGTTGCCGGCGATGGAACCGAGGTTGACGATGCTGGCGCCACGACCATGGGCGATCAGGCGCGGCAGCAGCAGACGAGTGCTGTACATCAGGCCCTTGATGTTGGTGTCGACCATGGTGTCCCAATCATCAAGGTTGCACTTCGGCGCCGGGTCCACGCCGAGCGCGAGGCCGGCGTTGTTGATCAGCCCGCGCAGCTTGGCGAAGGACGGCGGCAGATTGGCAATCGCCTCCTCCATGGCTTTGCGATCACGCACGTCGAGCACCAGGCCATGGACCTCGGTCTGCTTTGACAACTCGGCGCACAGGGCATTGAGGCGTTCTTCACGACGACCTGTCAGCACCAGTTTCCAGCCAGCCTCGGCAAAACGACGGGCACAGGCTTCACCAAAACCGGACGTCGCGCCGGTAATAAACAGGGTGTTGGACATCGTGTTCTCCTTGCTTCGGCCGACGGGCAGCCATTGGAATAGAAAATCAGCTGGCAGCATGCCCGGCCTTGCCGACAGCGGCAACCACCACAAAAGCTGTACGAAAAACGATCAATGCCGGCGACACCATATCCCCCGCGGCCTGCAGCCATATACGCGCACGTTATCCACAGGCCGGTCCACAGTTTCCGGGGGCAAGTGAAAAAGCTGAAAGCCGCTGTGCACAAGGCTTTGCGGGCAGATCACAAAGTTTTTTGCTTGACCCTGGAGCGCTCACTGTGTAGCCCATGGCATTTTGCACGATTGACCCGGTCAACCGGCGATGGCGCCGAGCCAGTAACTACGGCCCTCAGCCGAGTCTTTCCAGAGTTTAACCACAGACTTATCCACAGGCTGCCCTCAACCCTTTCAGACCATTTTTGGCACTGATAAAAAGGTTGACAAAGTAGACCGCAGGTTCGGCAAAAGGGCCTGATCAAAAAACAACCACATCTCTGCAAGCCACGTTTCTAAAGGCCTTCAGCCAGCTACTCCCATGTTATTCACAGCCAGCTCCACAGCAAACGGGGACAAGTCAAAACCGTGACAAAACAACTATTTGCAGCGGCTTTATGTCGCGCTTTGAGAGCTTGGCAAATTTGTTTTCCACAATTCCCCGACAACCTTGCGGGAGCGGGCGTGCTCGCGAAAGCGGTGGCACATCTGGCATCAACGTGACTGAAACATCGCCTTCACGAGCACGCCCGCTCCCACAAGGGATTTGCGGCGTATTGGAGGCGTAAAAAAGCCCCGACGATTGCTCGTCGGGGCTTTGGGTATTTCAACAGGATTCAATGCCCGCCGAGATAAGCGTTACGCACCTCTTCGTTCACCAGCAACTCCTTGCCGGTGCCCGTCAGACGGATCTCGCCGTTGACCATGACATACGCCCGGTCCGACAGCTTGAGCGCGTGGTTGGCGTTCTGCTCGACCAGGAAGATGGTCATACCGGTCTTGGCCAGTTCCCGCAGGGTGGCAAAGATCTGTTTCACCACGATCGGCGCCAGACCCAGGCTCGGCTCGTCGAGCAATAGCAGCTTGGGTCGGCTCATCAGCGCACGGGCGATGGCGAGCATTTGCTGTTCGCCGCCGGACATGGTCATGGCCCGCTGGGTCCGCCGCTCTTCGAGACGCGGAAACAGCTCGAACATGCGTTGCATGTCCTCCTTGGCGTACTTGTCACCAATCGGGATGGTGCCCATCTGCAGGTTTTCCTCGACGGTCATGTCGGGGAACACGCGCCGGCCTTCCGGTGATTGCGCAATGCCGTTGGACGCAATGTAGTGCGACGACTTATGGGTGATGTCCACGCCCTGATAGAGGATCTGCCCGTCTGCCGCGCGCGGCTGGCCGAAGATCGACATCAGCAGGGTCGACTTGCCCGCGCCGTTGGAGCCGATGAGGCTGACGGTTTCCCCTTCATTGATGTGCATCGAGACTTTTTTCAGGGCCTGGATCGGGCCGTAAAATACGTCCAGGTCTTTGAGTTCGAGGATAGGTTTGCTCATAGCGCCACCTCCTCTTCATCGGCACCCAGGTAGGCTGCAATCACTTTTGGATCGTTGCGAATCGCCTCAGGGCCACCTTCGGCGATGACGACGCCGTGGTCCAGCACCACGATGTGGTCGGAAATGCTCATAACCATGCCCATGTCGTGTTCGATCAGCACCACGGTCAGATCGTGCTCGTCGCGCAGCAGCCGGATCATCGCGCTCAGCGCTTCGGTTTCCTGAGGGTTGAGGCCGGCGGCCGGTTCGTCGAGGCAGATGATCTGCGGACGGGTGCACATGGCCCGGGCGATTTCCAGGCGGCGTTGCTGACCGTAGGACAGTTCACCGGCCAGGCGGTTGGCGCAGTCCACCAGGTCCACCACTTCCAGCCAGTAGAAGGCGTGGTCCAGTGCATCGCTTTCAGCCTTGCGATAGCCCTTGGTGTTGAGGATGCCGGCAAGCATGCTGCGGTTGACCCACATGTGCTGGGCCACCAGCAGGTTTTCCAGCACCGACATTTCCTTGAACAGGCGAATGTTCTGGAAGGTCCGCGCCAGGCCGGCCCGGTTCACCAGGTGGGTACCGCCGAACATCTTGTAGTGGAGCCGGCTGATGAAGCTTTTCGGCGATACGAAATCAGTCGCCTTGAACGGTTCACCGAGCATTTTGATGACATCGGTCCGTTCGCCACGCACGTTGAGCTCGATCTTGCCGCCCGAGGCCTTGTAGAAACCGGTCAGGCAGTTGAACACGGTGGTCTTGCCGGCGCCGTTGGGGCCGATCAGGGCGAAGATCGAGTTGCGCTTGACCTTCAGGCTGACATCGTTCAACGCCTTGATGCCGCCGAAGTGCATCATCAGCTTTTCGACCGAGAGTACGACTTCGCTCATGGCGCTACTCCTTTACGCGGGGTCACACCGGTACGGCTGATCCGAATCAGGCCGCGCGGTCGCCAGATCATCATCAACACCATCAGGATGCCGAACAGCAACACGCGGTATTCCGCGAAGCCACGCAGCAGTTCCGGGGCCACGGTCAGCACAAAGGCTGCGATGACCACGCCGATGGTCGAGCCCATGCCGCCAAGCACCACGATGGCGAGGATCAGGGCCGATTCAAAGAAGGTGAACGAGGTCGGGTTGACGAAACCCTGGTAGGTGGCGAAGAACACGCCGGCGAGACCGGCCGTCGACGCACCGATGGTGAACGCTGAAAGCTTGACCAGCACGTGATTCAGACCCATGGAGCGACAGGCGATTTCATCTTCACGCAAGGCTTCCCATGCGCGCCCGACCGGCATGCGGGTCAGACGATGCTTGATATACAGCACGGCCAGCACCACGAGGAACAACACCGCGTAGATGAAGTAGTACTTCACGTCCGGGTTGTAGGCGATACCGAAAAACTCATGGAACGGAACGCCACCGTCCTTCGCCCTTTTGCCGAACTCGAGGCCGAAGAAGGTTGGAAGCGGCGCCGGCATGCCGTTCGGGCCACCGGTCAGGGTCAGCCAGTTGTTGAGGATCAAGCGGATGATTTCACCGAAGCCCAGGGTCACGATCGCCAGGTAGTCACCGTGCAGGCGCAACACCGGAAAACCGAGGATGCAACCGGCCAGCCCCGCCGTAATCGCCGCCAGTGGCAGCACCGTCCAGAAACCCAGCCCCAGGTATTGATAACCGAGTGCCAACCCATAGGCGCCGATGGCGTAAAACGCCACGTAACCGAGGTCGAGCAGGCCGGCCAGGCCGACCACGATATTCAGACCAAGCCCGAGCAGCACGTAGATCAACCCGAGGATGACCACGCCCAGCAGGTAGGAGTTGGAGAAAAACGGGAACACCACGGCGATGACGATCATCAGCGGGATGATCCAGCGCAGCCGGGATTTGTAATCGGGCGCCAGTACATGAACCCCCGAACCGGTAGTTTCAAAGCCTTCGAGAATTCTCAGGCCTTTCGGCGTTTGCAGGAACAGGCTCAAGGCAAAGCGGCCGGCCATGACGATGGCGACAATCCACGCCACTCGGGTCGTTTCCAGATTGAAGCCGTAGCCGTCGAGGACTACGCCAACAATCGGGCCGAACACAATGAGGGCGACCAGACCGGCAAGAATCGCGTCAACCAGGCTTCTTTTGAGATCAATGGTTTTTTTAGTGGTTGAAGACATCGCTTACACCTTCGACACAAGAGGACGGCCGAGCAGGCCTTGGGGCCGAAAGACCAGAACGAGAACGAGCAGCGAGAAGCTGAAAACGTCTTTGTAGTCCGAGTTGACCAGACCCGAGAACAGCGACTCGGAAATCCCGAGGATGATCCCGCCGAGCATCGCGCCAGGCAGCGAGCCGATCCCGCCGAGTACCGCTGCGGTGAACGCCTTGATGCCGATGACGAAGCCTGCGTAGAAGTCGAACGTGCCGTAGTTCATGGTAATCAGCACGCCGGCCAGGGCCGCCATTGCCGCACCGATGATGAACACGTAGGAAATCACGCGGTCGGTGTTGATGCCCAGGATCGAGGCCATCTTGCGGTCTTGCTGGGTGGCGCGGCACATGCGGCCGAGCTTGGTGTATTTGATGACGTAGGTCAGCAGGGCCATGCCGGCGAATGCGGCAACCAGAATGAAGATCTTGGTGTAGGTGAGCTGGACGAAGCCGCTTCCGACTTCCACTCGCCATGCACCGGTCAGCAGGGTCGGTACGCCTTGTTGGCGGGCGCCCTGTGCGATCTGTGCATAGTTTTGCAGGATCAGCGAAATACCGATGGCGCTGATCAGCGGTGCCAGTCGGGTGGAGTTTCGCAGGGGTTTGTAGGCGACACGCTCGATGACCCAGCCATACACCGCCGTGACGATGATGGTGAAGACCAGTGTGCCAAGCATCAGCAGAGGGAAGGATTCAATACCGAAGTATGCCAGCAGAGCCAGACTGATCGCCGCGAGGTAAGCGGAGATCATGTAAACCTCACCATGGGCGAAGTTGATCATGCCGATGATGCCATAGACCATTGTGTAGCCGATGGCGATCAGGCCATAGACCGACCCGAGGGTCAGACCGTTGACCAGTTGCTGCAGGAAAATACCATCCATAACGCAATCTCACGCATTTGAGAGACTGCACAGAAGCCGGGTGCGACGGACCGGGGTTCAGCCACCCGCGCAACACGGTTGTGTGCAGCTCTACGAGAAAAGACAGGTACTGCACGGACATGTTGGTTGACTACCCGGTGCACAAGGCACCGGGTAGATCAGCAGCTCATATCACTTCTGTTTTTCCAGTTGGTGGTATTTGCCATCCTTGTCCCACTGATAAACCACGTAGTCGGAGACTTTCAGGTCGCCCTTGGCGTCCCAGGTCTTCTCGCCCATCACGGTTTTAACCGGGTTTTTCTTCAGCCACTCAGCCGCTTTTTCGCCGCTGTTGGACTTGGCGCCGTTGAAAGCAGCCGCCAGTGTCTGAACCGAAGCGTAGGCGTACAGGGTGTAGCCTTCTGGCTCGGTGCCGGCCTTGCGGAAGGTGTCTACCACGGTCTTGCTGTCTGGCAGCAGGCGTGGGTCAGCGCCGAAGGTCATGTAAACGCCGTCAACGTTCTGCGGGCCACCGGCGGTGGTCACGAGTTCGTCAGTCACGATGCCATCATCGGACATGAACTTGACGTCCTTGAGGCCTTGCTCACGCAGTTGGCGAACCAGTGGACCGGCTTCCGGGTGCAGGCCGCCGAAGTAGACGACATCGGCACCGGCTGCACGGATCTTGGTCACCACGGCGCTGAAGTCTTTTTCGCCACGGGTCAGACCTTCGTACAGCACCGGCGTCACGCCGCGCTTGGCCAGTTGAGCCTTGGTGGCATCCGCCAGACCTTGACCGTAGGTGTCTTTGTCGTGCAGAACCACGACTTTCTTGCCCTTGAGCACGTCGACGATGTAGTCGCCGGCCACGATACCCTGCTGGTCGTCACGGCCGCACATACGGAACATGGCGCTCAGGCCGCGCTCGGTCACTTGTGGGTTGGTGGAGCCCGGAGTGATTGCGATGATGCCTGCTTCGTCGTAGATCTCGGAGGCCGGAATGGTCGACGAGGAGCAGAAGTGACCGACCACGCCTGCTACTTTCTGGTTGGTCAGGTCCTTGGCGACCGTCACAGCCTGTTTCGGTTCGCAGGCGTCATCGCCCTTGACCAGTACGATTTTTTCCCCGTTAACGCCGCCCGATGCGTTGATGGCATCGGCCGCTGCCTGCGCACCCTTCATGTACTGCTCGCCAAATGCCGCGTTGGCGCCCGTCATTGGACCCGCCACACCGATTTTTACGTCAGCCTGTGCAAACGCAGAAACACCCAGCGCAGTTGCCACTGCGAGGGCCAGAAAGCCTTTCTTGTAAAACGTCTGGGACATGAGGTGGTGCTCCAAGGTTTTTTTTAGTTGGCACTGCGACTTCTCTGAATGCTCAGAGCAAGGGCCGTGCCATCGGTTTTTTATTCTGAAAAAAGTCGCTGCTTTATTGTTTTTTCGACTGTTTCGAGCCCATTTTCATTGGGCGTGCAACCGTCTAAACCGCTGAAGGTAAAACCATTTATTTTTAAAGGCGCAACCCGCGCGCGCCATCATTGCAACCGCGGCGCCAAACGACGTGCAACCAGCCTGTAACAACGTACGTCACCGAAGTGCACACTGCTGGTGCGGTACTGCTACAACCCGCACCTTTTACAGGCTAGTCGCTGCTCCGAAAAGCGCCGCTCCCGGCAACAAATTTCAACAATCAAATCACGATCCGCAAGCACTGGCCCGCGTGATACAGCGAAAATCCCGCTTCATACAGACAGCTACGCAGTCCCACCCCAGCCAATGGCTGCATGGGCGCGAAGGGAATCGGCAGTGCCTGAGGATTTCCGTTACACAAATAATCGGCAAAGGCTTTGCCCACTACAGTGCCAGTGGTCACGCCTCGACCGTTGTAGCCTGTGACTGCCACTAAACCGGGCGCCGGCTCGAACAGGCGCATCAAATGATCGGGAGTGAAAGCGATGCAACCCGTCCAGGTGCATTCCCACTCCACCGGTTTTAGGTAAGGGAAATAGTGCTGCTGAACCCGATCGGCCCAGGCCTTGAGGAACCAGGTCGGTTTCTGATTGCCATTACCCAGACTGCCGAGCAACAGGCGACCGTCTTTATCGCGACGAATGCTGCTGAGTACCTGTCGCGTGTCCCAGGAACCCTGGCCACCGGGCAGGATTTGCTGTGCGGCGTCTTCAGTCAGCGGCACCGAAGCCACCTGATAGTAGTAACCGGGGAAGAAATTGCGCCGAAGCTCCGTCCAGTCGCCTTCGGTGTAAGCGTTGGAAGCAATGACCACCTGCTCGGCGAGCACCGAACCCTGTGCGGTCTGCACTGACCACTTCTGCCCCTGACGTTCGAGCCGGGTCACGGGAGAATGATCGAACAGCTGACCGCCGAGGCCGATGGCCGCTTTGGCCAGCCCCGTGGTGTATGCCATCGGGTTGATCGTGCCAGCACGCCGATCAAGCAGTGCGGCGGCGATCTTCTTGGTGCCGGTTGCCTGTTCGCAGGCTTGACCGGTCAGCAGTTCGACCGGTGCACCGCGACGCTTCCATTGTTCTTCACGACTGCGCAGGTCCGCTTCGCCACGGGCGTTGTGCGCCATGTGCAGCGTGCCTTCGCGGCGTAACTGGCAATCGATGTTGTACTTGTCGACCAGGCTGAACACCAACGAAGGTGCCGCCCCCAGCATGCGATTGAGCTGACTGCCGACCGCTTCACCGAACCCGGCTTCGATGTCGTCCGGTGGAATCCACATGCCGGCATTGACCAGCCCGACATTGCGCCCCGAACCGCCATGACCCGCGCGATGGGCTTCCAGCACGCACACCGTTTTGCCTTGTTCCAGCAGATGCACCGCCGCCGACAGGCCGGTGAACCCGGCGCCGATGACGCAGACATCGACCTTCACCTCGCCCTTGAGCGCCGCGTTATCAGGTCTTTGCGGCGTCAGTTTTTCCCACAGACACTCTTCGCGTAACGGCATTGCCAGACTCCAACAGAAACCTAACCAAGCCGCCAAAAAGATCGCAGCCTTCGGCAGCTCCTACAAAACCGCAGCCAGGCACAATCCCGTAGGAGCTGCCGAAGGCTGCGATCTTTTCAAGCACACCACTATTTCATCAGTCGAACGTAATGCCCTGCGCCAACGGCAACTCCAGCGAGTAGTTCACCGTGTTGGTCTGACGGCGCATGTACCCGCGCCATGCATCGGAGCCCGACTCACGACCACCGCCCGTTTCTTTCTCGCCACCAAACGCACCGCCGATTTCCGCACCGCTCGGGCCGATGTTGACGTTGGCGATGCCGCAGTCGCTGCCGACCGCCGACATGAACTGCTCGGCTTCACGCACGTCGGTGGTGAAGATGCAGGAGGACAGGCCTTGTGGCACGGCGTTGTTCAGGCGCAGGGCTTCGTCGAAGTCCTTGTAACCGACCACGTACAGGATCGGCGCGAAGGTTTCGTGGCAGACCACGTCACTTTGTTCCGGCATTTCAACAATGGCCGGCGAGACGTAGTAAGCGTTCGGGTATTTGTCTTCCAGCTGGCGCTTGCCGCCGAAGACCCGACCGCCTTCGCTCAAGGCCTGCTCCAGCGCGTCCTGCATGTTGTCGAAGCTGTGTTTGTCGATCAGCGGGCCGATCAGGTTGCCTTCCAGCGGATTGCCGATGCGCACTTTGGAGTAAGCGGCTTTCAGGCGGGTAACGATTTCTTCTTTCACCGATTCGTGTGCGATCAGGCGACGCAACGTGGTGCAACGCTGACCGGCGGTGCCGACGGCGCTGAACAGGATGGCGCGAACAGCCATGTCCAGATCGGCGCTTGGGCCTAGGATCATCGCGTTGTTGCCACCCAGTTCCAGAATGCTGCGGGCGAATCGTGCGGCGATTTTCGGCGCCACTTCGCGGCCCATGCGGGTGCTGCCGGTGGCGCTGATCAGCGCGACACGCGGGTCATCGACCAGCGCTTCGCCAGCATCGCGGCCACCAATGATTACCTGGCTCAGGTGCGCAGGTGCATCGCTGAAGTTTTTCAGTACACGGTCGAACAGCGCCTGGCAGGCCAGTGCGGTCAGCGGGGTTTTCTCCGACGGCTTCCAGATCACCGGGTTGCCGCAGACCAGCGCCAGCGTGGTGTTCCAGGCCCAGACCGCCACCGGGAAGTTGAACGCACTGATCACGCCAACGATGCCCAGCGGGTGCCAGGTTTCGCGCATGTGGTGGCCAGGACGCTCGGAAGCGATGGTCAAACCGTACAACTGGCGCGACAGACCAACGGCGAAGTCGCAGATGTCGATCATTTCCTGAACTTCACCCAGGCCTTCCTGAGTGATCTTGCCGGCTTCCCAGGACACCAGCTCGCCGAGGTCGGCCTTGTATTCACGCAGGATGTCGCCCAGTTGACGCACCAGCTCGCCACGGCGCGGGGCCGGAACCTTGCGCCACAATTCGAACGCATGATCTGCGCGACTGATGTGCTGCTCGACTTCAGCAGCGCCTTCCCAGTTCACAGAGGCGATCCTGCTGCCATCGATCGGCGAATGCACCGGCACTTTGCCGTTCTGGTACAGGGCCGGGTTCACACCAAGACGATCAAGCAATGCGGCAACCATGGGTCACTCCTCGAGCAAAAAACACAAAACGTACAGCCGGAAAATCACGACTGATCAGGCCTGTAGTTTTAGCTCGCCGGAGGTTACCCAACAAACGACCTTTAAGAGAGATATCATTCCGTTTATTCATGCTGCGAATTGCTGGTCAGAAAGAAACAAGAAAAAGGACAACCCATGCTGAATAAACGTTACCTGCCGTCGATCACCGCGCTGCAGTGTTTCGAGGCCGTGACCCGGCATTTGAGCTTCACACGGGCCGCCGAAGAGCTGAACCTGACCCAGAGCGCCGTCAGCAAACAGGTTGCGCAACTGGAAGAATTGTTGCAACACCTGCTGTTCCGCCGGGTGCGTCGACGCCTGCAAATGACCCCGGCCGGTGATCTGTACCTGGTCGAGGTACGAAAAATCCTCACGCAAGTCGAGATGTCGACCCACTACCTGCGTTCCTACGGCGGGGAAACCGAAGTCCTGCGCGTCTCTACCCCTCCGACCTTCGGTGCCCGCTGGCTGGTGCCCCGCTTGAAGGGTTGGCGCCTGCGTCATCCATCGATCCATCTGGACCTGTGCAGCGAGCAGGAAGCCGATGACCTGCTGCAAGGTCGCAGCGATCTGGCGTTCTATTTCGGCCCAGGCTCACGGCCCCGCACCGAATGCCTGAAGCTGTTCGGCGAAGAGCTTGTTCCGGTGTGTGCTCCGAGTAGCCTGCCGGCCACGCCGTTCACCGATCCGACACAACTCACCGACCTGGTCCTGCTGCAAAACGCCTCCCGACCGCAGGCCTGGCACGACTGGTTCGACAGTCAGGGTTACCACACCGAACACAGCTACCACGGGCCGCGCTTCGAGACCTTCTACATGTGCATCCGCGCAGCGCAGGTCGGCTGCGGCGTGGCGCTGTTGCCGCGGTTTCTGGTGGAAGAGGAATTGGCCGACGGCAAACTGGTCATTCCCTGGCAGCATGCGATGCCCAGTTCCGATGCCTATTACCTGGCGTACCCGGAGCATTCGGCGGAAGTGCCCAAGGTGCGGGATTTTGTGAAGTGGATGCTGGAGCAGATTGATAGCCCGGACATGCCGCAACTCTAAGATTCCACTCAATCCCCTGTGGGAGCGGGCTTGATCGCGAAGGTGTCGGCACACCCAATATGAATATTGACTGACCCACCGCCTTCGCGAGCAAGCCCGCTCCCACAATGATCTGCGGTGATCTAAAAATCGCTGGTAATAACCGGTACCGATATGCGCCACTGTCCGTATTCAATGTGGAGACCTCCCTTATGAGCGAGAGTGTGTTTGCCGATCGCATCGTGCAGAACCTGCTCGACACCGACTTCTACAAACTGACGATGATGCAGGCGGTGCTGCACAACTACCCGAACGTGGAAGTCGAATGGGAGTTTCGTTGCCGCAACAGTGAAGACCTGCGCCCGTACCTGGCGGAAATCCGCTTTCAGATCGAGCGCCTCGCCGAGTTGAGCCTGACCGCCGACCAGTTGAGTTTCATGGAGCGCATCAGCTTTATGAAGCCGGATTTCCTGCGTTTTCTCGGGTTGTTCCGCTTCAATCTGCGCTACGTCCACACCGGCATCGAAAACGGCGAGCTGTTTATCCGCCTGCGCGGGCCGTGGCTGCATGTAATCCTGTTTGAAGTGCCGCTGCTGTCCATCGTCAGCGAAGTACGCAACCGCTATCGCTACCGGGACATCGTTCTCGAGCAGGCGCGCGAGCAGCTTTATCGCAAGTTCGACTGGTTGACCGCCAACGCCAGCAGCGACGAATTGTCCGAATTGCAGGTAGCCGATTTCGGCACCCGCCGTCGCTTTTCCTACCGAGTGCAGGAAGAAGTGGTGAACGTGCTCAAGCACGATTTCCCCGGACGTTTCGTCGGCACCAGCAACGTGCATTTGTCCCGGGAACTGGACATGAAACCGCTGGGCACCATGGCCCACGAATGGATCATGGCCCACCAGCAACTCGGACCGCGACTGATCGACAGCCAGATTGCAGCCCTTGATTGCTGGGTCCGCGAATACCGCGGCCTGCTGGGGATCGCCCTGACCGACTGCATCACCATGGACGCCTTCCTCAACGACTTCGACCTGTATTTTGCCAAGCTCTTCGACGGCCTGCGTCATGACTCCGGGGATCCGGTGATCTGGGCAGAAAAGGCGATCGCCCACTATCAAAAGCTGGGCATCGACCCGATGAGCAAGACCCTGACGTTCTCCGACAGTCTGACGCTGCCCAAGGCGCTGGAAATATTTCGCGCATTACGCGGTCGGATCAATGTCAGCTTCGGCATCGGCACCAACCTGACGTGCGATATTCCAGGTGTTGAACCGATGAGCATCGTGCTTAAAATGGCGGCCTGCAACGGCCAACCGGTGGCAAAGATCTCCGACGAGCCTGGCAAGACTCACTGCAAAGACCCGAATTTCGTCGCCTACTTGCGACACGTTTTCAAAGTTCCTGCCGCCCTTTCCAGCACACCAAGCAAGGAGTGAATTCATGCAAGCCGTACAGCGTGAGATTGCTGAGCAGCTCAAGGTTCAACCACCATTCGCCGACAAGGCCGCCCTCGAGGCGGAAATCGCCCGGCGCATCACTTTCATCCAGGATTGCCTGCTCAATTCCGGGCTCAAGACCCTGGTGCTCGGCATCAGCGGCGGCGTCGATTCCCTGACCGCCGGCCTGCTGGCCCAACGTGCCATGTGTGAACTGCGCACTCGCACCGGTGATGACAACTACAAGTTCATCGCCGTGCGCCTGCCGTACGAAACCCAGTTCGATGAACACGACGCACAGGCTTCGGTGGATTTCATCAAGCCGGACGAGCGTCACACCGTGAACATCGGCCCGGCAGTCAAATCCCTGGCCAATGAAGTGGCAGCCTTCGAGGGCAAGCACGCGGTGTCGGTGGATTTCGTCCTCGGCAACACCAAGGCCCGGATGCGCATGGTCGCCCAGTACACCATCGCCGGCGCGGCCCATGGCCTGGTGATCGGCACCGACCACGCGGCGGAAGCCGTGATGGGTTTCTTCACCAAGTTCGGTGACGGCGCCTGCGACCTGGCACCGTTGAGCGGCCTGGTGAAAAACCAGGTCCGGGCCATAGCCCGCAGCTTCGGTGCGCCGGAATCGCTGGTAGAAAAAGTCCCGACCGCCGACCTGGAAGATTTGTCGCCGGGCAAACCGGACGAAGCGTCCCACGGCGTGACCTACGCCGAGATCGACGCGTTCCTGCATGGGCAGCCGGTGCGCGAGGAAGCGTTCAAGATCATTTGCGATACGTACAAAAAGACCCATCACAAACGGGTGATGCCGTTTGCACCGTAATGGCGTCGGCGTCTGAACCGACGCCATCGCCAGCAAGCCGGCTCCTACAAGGGGTGTGTCTTTCCGGAATGACGGGAACGACCTCACCTTGCAGGAGCCGGCTTGCTGGCGATGAACGATGACGCGGTCAAACGTCAGGCACAAAAAAAGCGTCCCGAGTGGACGCTTTTTTTGCGCGTGCGATTCGCTTACTTCAGCGTAACCGTGCCTTTCATCATCGAGATGTGGCCCGGGAAGGAGCAGAAGAAGCCGTATTTCTCGGCAGCATCAAGCTTCGACACATCGAAAGTCACCGAGTCGGTTTCCTTGGCGCCGATGATTTTGGTGTGGGCGATAACGCGCGCATCACCCTCTTTCAAATAGTTCTTGTCGATACCGGCCGCCAGGCCGTCGGTGGCGATCGGCTGCATGTCAGCTTCTTTGCTCAGCACCCAGTTATGGCCCATCACGTTTTTCGGCAGGCTGCCGGAGTGGGTCAGTTCAACGGTGAAGGTCTTGCAGCTTTTGTCGATTTCAATGGCCTTGGTGTTGAAGGACATTTGGTCTGTGGAGTCGATGGTCGTCTTGCACTCGGCAGCCATCAATTGACTGCTGGCCAGTGTCAGCAGGGATACCGCAACAAGTTTGGCAAACATGGTGAATCTCCAAGGCAGGGTTAACAAAAATGCGAATGGACAGAAGACTGCCTGAAAACTTCGCAAGTTCCTATGACCTGAATCAAAAATTGTATACAACTTTAGAGCTATGACACCTATCGAAACAATCTACCAGCCAGACGTCTAGGGCGGCCCTATCATCAGGTCGTCATCACTTATCCGGAGCGCCTGTCATGTCCATCAATAGTTTTTTGTGCAGCTTGCTCGCCGCTTACGCCTGTGGCGCCAGTGGCACCTGTGAAACGTCCCAACGCGAAGTCTAGACCTTGGAGCGCCGCGCCTCTGCCTTTACTCTGTGGCCATCCTGACCATGGAGTAAGGCATGTCTTTAGCATCCGTTTGTGTATTTTGCGGTGCCAGCACTGGCACCAATCCGGCTTATCGTGAAGCGGCGGTCGCCCTCGGGCGGGCATTGGCCGAGCGCAAGTTGACCCTGGTCTATGGCGGCGGCGCCGTCGGGTTGATGGGGATTGTGGCCGATGCCGCGCTGGCGGCCGGCGGTGAGGTGATCGGGATCATCCCGCAAAGCCTCAAGGACAAGGAAATAGGCCACAGCGGCCTGACTCGCCTGGAAGTGGTCGACGGCATGCATGCGCGAAAGGCGCGGATGGCCGAGTTCAGCGACGCGTTTATCGCCCTGCCCGGCGGCCTGGGCACTCTGGAAGAACTGTTCGAAGTCTGGACCTGGGGCCAGCTCGGCTACCACGGCAAACCGCTGGGGCTGCTGGAAGTGAACGGTTTCTACAGCAAATTGACCGGTTTTCTTGATCATATCGTCGGCGAAGGCTTCGTTCGCGAAGCACACCGTGACATGCTGCAAGTGAGCGAATCGCCGCAAACCCTGCTCGATGCCCTGAATGCCTGGCAGCCGACCGTGATGCCAAAGTGGACAGAGCAAAAACCCAGCTAACGGCTCGGTGCCGATACAGGGCAGAATATGCGCCGCTCAACCTCACCTTCGACCCCAGAGGATCGCCCATGGCTAAACCTAATTATTCCTTCGCCAAACGTCAGAGAGACTTGGCCAAGGAGCAGAAGAAAGAGGAAAAGCTTCAGCGCAAGAAAGCTACAGCTGAAGAAGAAGCCGCCGCACTGAACCCGGAAACAGACGGTGAAGCGGCCGCAGAAAGTGATGTTGAAGCACCGAAAGATCAGGCGCCCGACGCCTGAGACCCTCAGGGCCCGATGATCTGATCAGGCCCACCGGATCTGTGTCCAGGGTCAGCAGCGATGTTGCTGACCCTCACAATCCCCTCCGAAATACCCCATTCCCAAATTCCTGCACATTCCCACTGTGGGAGCGGGCTTGCTCGCGAAAGCGGTTTATCGTCCAACATTAACGTCGACTGACACACCGCATTCGCGAGCAAGCCCGCCCCCACATGTGGTCTGCATCAGTCCAGTGGCATCACGGTGACCCGGACTTCCGGGTCATGATTGCCGCCCCCCAGAATCACCCCCCGCAACGGCGAGACATCGGAGAAATCCCGGCCCCAGGCCAGGGTGATGTGTTCCAGTGCCGGTTGCACATTGTTGGTCGGATCGAAATCCACCCAGCCCAGCACCGGGCAAAAAACCGAAACCCAGGCATGCGAGGCATCGGCACCGATCAGCCGCGGCTGGCCTGGCGGTGGCTGAGTCAACAGGTAGCCGCTGATGTAACGAGCCGCCAACCCACGGGAACGCACGCACGCGAGCATCAGGTGAGCGAAGTCCTGGCAGACCCCACGCCGGCGCTCCAGCACCTCCACCAGCGGCGTTGCCACCTGGGTCGCTTCGGCGTCGAAGGTGAACTCGCTGAAGATTTTCTCCATCAGCCCCTGAACGCCGAGCAACAGCGGACGGCCCGCCGGGAAACAACTTTCCGAGAACTCGACGAAGTTGCGCTTCAGATGCACATAGGGCGATTCGAACCGGTAACGACAAGCTTCCAGCAATTCAGGAGAAAGCGGCTGACTGCTGTAGGTCAGTGCGTTACGGGTTTCTTCCCAGGCCGGAGATTGATTGAAATCGAGCGTTGGCCGGGACAGCACTTCGACGGTGAGCCGGGCGTTGACCAATAGCTCATCGTGCGGCCGCTCGAATGCCAGCCGGGTCAGCGGGTTGCCAAACACATCCAGCTCGTCCCGGCGCGATGTCGGGTCGGGGCTGATCTGCAATTGCTGTTCGGTGCAACGCTGCCAGGCACACGATCGGGGCCACAGGTGCGCCAATTGCTGGGCGAGGGACACTGGACTGTCGTAGTGATAATGGGTGTCGTGGAAAATCTGGTAACGGGCACTCATCAGACGGACACCGTACGCTGGCTGACATCATCGACATGGGCGAAGTGGCGCAATGCCAGACGATCCGACACTTGTCCGCTGGCGTCGGCGATTTCTTGCAGCAGATCCGCCAGCCCATCAATGGCGGCACGAACGCTGGCTTCGCCGAACAGCGAATTCTCCAGACACCCCAGATCGAAGCGCGCCAGCCGCTCCACCAATTGCGGCAGCCCCGCTTCGCGCGGCGCACCAAAGTCATCGTTCAAACGTTTAAGGGTGCGGGTCACCAGTTTCAGTTGGAACAACACCGCGTGCGGGTTCTGCTCGTCGAGCAGCAACAGGTCCAGCACCGGGATCAATTGCGCCACCGCCAGATACCGCGAGCGGTAGGTGATGCTGCTGTTTCCCAGCTCCAGCAGCCATTCCAGTCCGGCCTGATCGAAGGCACCGCTGCCGCGCAGGAACGCCGCCAGGCTGCCGCTGAGAAACTGCAGGCGTTCGATCCGCCGGCCGATCATCAGGAAGCGCCAGCCTTCGTCACGGGTCATGTCATCGAGGGCAAAACCCGACAGCGCCGCCAGCGACATCACCAGACGGTTGAGGAAATCCAGCAACTCGCCGAAATCCGGTTCTTCGGTTTCCAGCTCGATAGCCTCGCGTTGCAACTCCACCAGCGCCTGCCAGTTTTCCCGCGAGAGCTTGCCGCGCACCTGCGAAGCCGCCCACTGCAAGCGCTGCAGGTTGGAACGCAGGCTGAACGGCCAGTCGTCGCCGAGCAGCGCCGCCAGCAGCCGTTCAGGCAACTCACCTTCATCAGGCAACAACATCAACCGTTCGCCCAGCTCGACAGCCGCCTCCAGAGCTTGCGGGTCGTCGCCGTCAACGTAGCGCGCCAGCATGATCCGCAACAACCGCGCGCTGTCATCGCAGCGTTCACAGTAACGGCCGAACCAGAACAGGTTTTCCACCACCCGCGACGGCAGATACGGATCGCGCCGCACCAGGTCGTGCACGCCGATGCTGCGTTGGGCTTTCCACTGCTCGCCGCTCGGCGGCCGATCGCCCAGCACCCAAGTGTCCTTGCTCGCGCCGCCGCGTTGCATCGACACCACTTCGGCATCGGCCTCGGCGGCCACCCGGGTCAAACCACCGGGCAGCACCCGATAGCCATCGCGACTGGCCACTGCATACATGCGCATGCCGATGGCTCGAGGCTGCAACTGACCGTCCTCAGCCTGCCAGATCGGCGCCTGGGACAATTGAGCCAGTTCTTGCGCGACATAGGCGTAAGGTCGTGCCTGCATGCGTTCGGCAAGCGCCTGACGCTGTTTTTCGCTCAAATCACGGCCAAATACCGGAGCGAAGCTCTGCGAAGGAAACGCCGGTTTGATCAGCAGCTCCGGCAGTTTTTCCAAGGCCTGGGCCAGCACCGGCGCTTCGCCGCACCACCATGTGGCGATGGAGGGCAGGATCAGCTCTTCGCCGAACAGGAATTGATTGATCTTCGGCAGAAAGCCCAGCAGCCCCGGCGACTCGAGAACACCGCTGCCCAGCGCGTTGGCCACCAGCACTCGCCCCTGCCGCACGGCTTCGAGCAGGCCCGGCACGCCCAGCGCAGAGTCGGTGCGCAATTCCAGCGGATCGCAGAAGTCGTCGTCGAGCCGACGCATGATCGCGTGAACGCGACGCAGGCCGCTCAAGGTTTTCAGATAGACCGTGGCATCGCGCACCGTGAGGTCGCCGCCCTCCACCAACGGATAACCGAGTTGCCGCGCCAGATACAGATGTTCGAAGTAGCTTTCGTTGAAACGCCCCGGTGTCAGCAGTACCACCAACGGCACTTCATCATTGCTGGGCGCCTGACGGGCCAGGGTTTCCTGCAGCGTGCGGAAGAACCCCGCCAGGTGCTGCACTTTCAAATCACGGTACAGCTCGGGAAAGGCCCGGGACACGATGGTGCGGTTTTCCAGGGCGTAACCGGCGCCGGACGGTGCCTGAGTTCGATCCGCCGTGACCCACCAGCGCCCGTCGGGCGTGCGCGCCAGATCCACGGCATACAGATGCAGGAAAGCCCCGTCGGGCGGCGCAATGCCCTGACAGGGCCAGAGGAAATTGTTGTGGCCGAACACCAGTTCAGCCGGCAGCAGGCCTTCAGCGATCAGCCGCTGCGGTCCGTACAAATCCGCCAGCACGGCATTCAACAGACGCGCCCGCTGCGCGATCCCGGCTGACAACAACGCCCACTCATCAGCGGCGATCACATGTGGCAGCAGGTCCAGCTCCCACGGCCGATCGGCGCCCTTGGGGTCGGCGTAGACGTTGTAGGTCACGCCGTTTTCCTGAATCTGCCGGGTCAACAGCGCCTGACGCTGCACCAGCTGCGCGGGCGTGCTGCGTTGCAACTGGTCGAACAGCCGACGCCAGTGCGCACGCACCGCACCGCTGTCGTCGAGCAGTTCGTGATAAGTGCCCGCCGTCAGCGGGTAGCGGTCTAGCAGGTCAGGCATGGAAAGCTCGGCAGACAGCAAGGGACGGTCAGACTAACGCAGGCTCATGACGCCCGGATATACGAAAAATCCGAGCGTCGCGTACGGTTTAGAAACGTCGCAAATCGAGAGTCATCGGCAGCTCGTCGTTAATTTCCAGAATCGGTATAGGAAGTTTCCCTGGGCTGTGTCCGATGCGGAAGAAACGCGCCATTCTCCGACTTTCGGCTTCATTGGCGTTAACCGGCAAACTGTCGTAATTGCGCCCGCCCGGATGGGCGACGTGGTACTGACAGCCCCCCAGTGAACGCTGCATCCAGGTGTCGAGCAGGTCGAACACCAGCGGCGCGTGGACGGGAATGGTCGGTTGCAGGCAATTGGCCGGCTGCCAGGCCCGAAAACGTACGCCGGCCACGAACTCGCCAACCCGTCCGGTGGGCTGCAAGGGCACCGGAACGCCGTTGCACGTCAGCAAATAACGTTGCGGTGGAAGACCGGTGAGCTTGACCTGCAAGCGCTCAAGGGACGAATCCACATACCGCACCGTGCCACCGACGGCGCCCTCCTCGCCCAGCACATGCCACGGCTCGAGCGCCTGACGAACCTCCAGTTCGATGCCGCTGACCGCGTAATCGCCGACCTTGGGAAAGCGAAACTCCAGATGTGCAGCAAACCACTCGGCCCGCACCGGATAACCCGAGGCGTTGAGGTCCACGATGACATCGGCGAAATCCTGCTCGATAAAGTGCGGCAACAAAAACCGGTCATGCAACTCAGTGCCCCAGCGCGCCAGTTTCGGCGGCGCATAAGGTTCGCGCCAGAATCGCGCGACCAGCGCTCGCAGCAACAACTGTTGCGCCAGGCTCATGCGCGCATGCGGTGGCATTTCAAAGGCACGCAACTCCAGCAAGCCCAGGCGTCCCGTGGCGCCATCCGGTGAATAAAGCTTGTCGATGCAGAACTCGGCGCGGTGGGTGTTACCCGTCACGTCGATCAGCAGGTTGCGCAACAACCGATCCACCAGCCATGGCGCGCATTCCTCACCAGGCTTGGGCATTTGGGCGAAAGCGATTTCCAGCTCGTACAACGCATCATTGCGCGCCTCATCAACACGCGGTGCCTGGGACGTCGGACCGATGAACAATCCGGAAAACAGGTAGGACAACGACGGGTGGTTATGCCAGTAGCTGATCAGGCTGCGCAGCAAATCCGGACGGCGCAGAAACGGTGAGTCAGCCGGTGTCGCGCCGCCCAGTACGAAATGGTTACCGCCGCCCGTGCCGGTGTGTCGGCCGTCGATCATGAATTTCTCGGTGGTCAGCCGCGTCTGGCGCGCTTCTTCGTAGAGAAACTCGGTGCGCTCGACCAGTTCGTCCCAGGTCGCGGACGGCTGCACGTTGACCTCGATCACGCCCGGGTCCGGGGTGATGCGGAAGTTGCTCAGGCGCGGATCGCTCGGCGGCTCATAGCCTTCCAGCAACACTGGGCAGTGCAACTCCTGCGCCGTGGCCTCAATCGCCGTGACCAGTTCCAGATAATCCTCGACCCGCTCCAGCGGCGGCATGAACAGGTACAACCGCCCTTCGCGAGCCTCGGCGCAGAATGCGGTGCGCGTCAGCCAGTCGGCGGATTCGTCGACCTCCAGATCCCGCTCGACCGCTTCGGCCGGTGCTCCGTGGCCGTTCAACTGCTGAGTGTCTGGAAGCGCCGGGAATTCCTGGTTGGGGTCGTTGGGATAGATGAACGGATACTCGGCGGCCTTTACCCACGGCTGCGAACCCAGCGGCAAGCGATAGCCCAGCGGCGAATCCCCCGGGACCAGTCGACAGTGCTCGTCGCGCAGGTACCAGCGACCGCTTTGCCACTGATCGCCCTTGGCAGTGCGGGCCAGCGGCAGGACCTGGCCGATCACTTTATCCAGCCCCTGACTGAAAACTTTGCGCAGACGCGCACGCTCCAGCGGTTCTTCCAAACGTGAGTCTTCGGCGCTGACGTTCTGCGGCAACATGCCTTCGCGCCAGAGGTAATAGAAATTGTCTTCGTAGGCCGGAAACACAAATCGTGTCGGAATTTTCAGACGCTCGGCGACACTCGCCAGAAAGCGCCCCGCCAACTCGCCATCAGCGCCGTAGTCTTCCTGCTCATCGGCAATCAGCGCATCGTTGTGCCAGATCGGCACGCCGTCACGGCGCCAGTAGCAGTTGAGCGACCAGCGCGGCAGTTGTTCGCCGGGGTACCACTTGCCTTGACCGAAATGCACCAGGCCCTTGGGCGCGTAACGTTTGCGCATACGCTGAAACAGTTCGGCGGAGAGGCGACGCTTGTCCGGCCCGAGCGCGGCAGTGTTCCATTCGGCGCCGTCCGGATCGTCAATGGAGACGAAGGTCGGCTCACCGCCCATGGTCAGGCGGACGTCACCTTCCAGCAGGTCGGCATCGATCTGCCGGGCCAGTGCCTGGATCGCCAGCCATTGATCTTCGGTGTAGGGCTTGGTGACCCGCGGCGCCTCCCAAATCCGCTCCACGGACATTTCGTGGGTGAATTCGCACTCGCACGGTTCCACCAGGCCACTGATGGGTGCCGCAGAGCCCGGATCCGGACTACACGCCAACGGAATGTGTCCTTCACCGGCGAACAGCCCTGACGTCGCGTCCAGGCCGATCCAGCCGGCACCCGGCAAATAGACTTCACACCAGGCGTGCAGGTCAGTGAAATCAACCTCAGTGCCCGAAGGACCATCGAGACTTTTGACATCGGCGGTGAGCTGAATCAGGTAGCCAGAGACGAAACGCGCCGCCAGCCCAAGGTTACGCAGCAATTGCACCAGCAACCACGCCGAGTCGCGGCAGGAACCGGAGGCATGTTCGAGGGTGTGTTCGGGCGTTTGCACGCCCGGTTCCATGCGGATCAGGTAGCCAATGTCTTCGCTCAGGCGCTGGTTGAGTGCCACCAGGAAATCCACGCTCGGCAGCGGCGTGCGGTCGATGCCGTCCAGATACGCCTTGAACTTCGGCGTCAGGGGCAAGGTTTCCAGGTACGGCGCCAGCTCCTTGCGCTCTTCCGCGGCGTAGGCGAAAGGGATCTTTTCGGCGTAAGGCTCGAGGAAGAAGTCGAACGGATTGAACACCGCCATTTCGGCCAGCAGATCGACTTCTATCCGCAGTTCCTCGGTTTTCTCGGGGAACACCAAACGCGCCAGGTAATTTCCCTGAGGGTCTTGCTGCCAGTTGATGAAATGCTGCTCGGGCGAGACTTTCAACGCGTACGACAGTATCCGCGTGCGACTGTGGGCGGCCGGGCGCAGGCGAACAATCTGCGGCCCGAGCTCGACGGCGCGGTCGTAGCGGTAATGCGTGACGTGGTGCAATGCGACATGAATCGACACGGCGTGCCTCCTGCGAGCCTTTAGCGTATTCGAAAGCGCGCAAGACTTATGCCATCCAGTGGTGCTGGCGCTTTCATGGATTTGCTTAGGGCAGTACAGCACCAAAATCGGGCGATGCGGGAAATTGGTTTGGGGGCGTTGCACGCAAATGTGGCGAAGCAGGAAAAACGGTCAGTAAATGGAGGGACTGCGAGCACAAAACCTGTGGCGAGGGGATTTATCCCCCTCGCCACAGGTTTTGATTGACGCAGAAACGCAAAACGCCAACCCGAAGGTTGGCGTTCTGTTCAGCTCCAGCGAGCGTTAGCGCGGTACAACCGGCTTGCGTGCAGGCTTGGGCCCTTTGCCTTTGGCCGCATCCTTGCGCTCCTTGGCCGCCTGCTGGTTACGGGCAAACGCCGCAGCTTTGGCCTGTTCGCGCTTGTCCCACGGGTTGCCGCCATCGCTGGCGCGCGGTGGCAGACCGGTGTGCTGTGTCAGGATCTTGGTGGTCTTTTCCCCAGCCACTTTATGGCTACCGGCCGGCGTCGAGTTCTTGCGACGGGCGCTCTGATAGCTGTCGGTTGCCGGCTGATGCAGCGGAATCAACTGGTTCTTGCCCGGCCCGATCAGGTCGGCGCGACCCATGCGGGTCAACGCTTCACGCAGCATCGGCCAGCCTTTCGGGTCGTGATAACGCAAGAACGCCTTGTGCAGACGACGCTGCTCTTCGCTCTTGACGATGGTCACGGCGTCGCTCTTGTAAGTGACCTTACGCAGCGGGTTCTTGCCCGAGTGGTACATCGCGGTGGCGGTGGCCATCGGCGACGGGTAGAACGCCTGCACCTGGTCGGCGCGGAAGCCATTGCCCTTGAGCCACAAGGCCAGGTTCATCATGTCTTCGTCGGTAGTGCCCGGGTGAGCGGCGATGAAGTACGGAATCAGGTACTGCTCTTTGCCTGCTTCCTTGGAGTACTTCTCGAACATGCGCTTGAACTTGTCATAGCTGCCGATGCCCGGTTTCATCATCTGGTTGAGCGGACCTTCCTCGGTGTGTTCCGGGGCGATCTTCAGGTAACCACCGACGTGGTGGGTCACCAGCTCCTTGACGTATTCCGGCGACTCGACCGCGAGGTCGTAGCGCAGGCCGGAAGCGATCAAAATTTTCTTCACACCCGGCAACGCACGAGCGCTGCGGTACAGCTGAATCAGCGACGAGTGGTCGGTATTCAGATTCGGGCAAATGCCAGGGAACACGCACGACGGCTTGCGGCACGCGGATTCGATTTCCGGGCTCTTGCAGGCGATGCGGTACATGTTCGCGGTCGGGCCGCCAAGGTCGGAAATAACGCCGGTGAAGCCTGGGACCTTGTCGCGGATCTCTTCGATTTCGCGAATGATCGACTCTTCGGAACGGTTCTGGATGATCCGGCCTTCGTGCTCGGTGATCGAGCAGAACGTGCAGCCACCGAAGCAGCCACGCATGATGTTCACCGAGAAGCGAATCATGTCGTAGGCCGGGATCTTTTCCTTGCCGTACGCCGGGTGCGGAATACGTGCGTAAGGCATGCCGAACACGTAGTCCATTTCTTCAGTGGTCATCGGAATCGGCGGCGGGTTGAACCAGACATCGACTTCGCCGTGTTTCTGCACCAGCGCACGGGCGTTGCCCGGGTTGGTTTCCAGGTGAAGCACGCGGTTGGCGTGGGCATAAAGCACCGCGTCGCCACGGACTTTTTCCACCGACGGCAGACGAATCACGGTTTTGTCACGGGTCATTTTCGGGCTGGCCAGGATCTGCACGACCTTGGCTTCGCTCGGGTCTTCAACCGGACCTTTTTCCTGTTCGATGGCACAGGCCTGGGTGTCTTGCGTGTTGACGTACGGGTTGATGATCTTATCGATCTTGCCCGGACGGTCGATACGCGTGGAATCGACTTCGTACCAGTCTTTCGGCGTATCGCGACGGATGAACGCGGTGCCGCGCACGTCGGTGATGTCTTCGATCTTGTGACCGTAGGACAGACGCTGGGCAACTTCGACGATCGCACGCTCGGCGTTACCGTAAAGCAGGATGTCGGCGCAGGCGTCGATCAGGATCGAGTTGCGCACCCGGTCCTGCCAGTAATCGTAGTGGGCGATACGGCGCAGGGAAGCTTCGATGCCGCCAAGAACGATTGGCACGTTCTTGTAGGCTTCCTTGCAGCGCTGGCTGTAAACCAGGCTCGCGCGATCCGGACGTTTGCCCGCCAGGCCACCGGGGGTGTAGGCATCGTCGGAACGGATTTTCTTGTCGGCGGTGTAGCGGTTGATCATCGAGTCCATGTTGCCGGCCGCGACGCCGAAGAACAGGTTCGGCTCGCCGAGCTTCATGAAGTCGTCTTTGGACTGCCAGTTCGGCTGGGCAATGATCCCGACGCGGAAGCCTTGCGACTCCAGCAGCCGGCCGATGATCGCCATGCCGAACGACGGATGGTCAACGTAGGCATCACCGGTGACGATGATGATGTCGCAGGAATCCCAGCCAAGCTGATCCATCTCCTCCCTGCTCATCGGCAGGAATGGCGCTGGACCGAAACATTCGGCCCAGTACTTGGGATAGTCAAATAACGGCTTGGCTGTTTGCATGACGATGACCGGTGTTGAGATGAAAAATCGCGGGCGCGGAATATAGCACAAAAAATAACCAATTCCGACGGCTATGGTCGGAAATTATCAGGCCCCATCGCCAGCAAGCCGGCGCCTACACGATCTCTGCAGGAGCCGGCTTGCTGGCGATGAGGCCCGAACAAACGTCGAATAAATTATTCGTCGTCGAAGTTGTAGCTACCCGGCGCCAGGTTTTCGAAGCGGGTGTACTTGCCGATGAACGCCAGTCGCGACGTGCCGATCGGGCCGTTCCGCTGCTTGCCGATAATGATTTCGGCGATGCCTTTGTGCTCGGTTTCCGGGTGATACACCTCGTCCCGGTACACGAACATGATGACGTCGGCATCCTGCTCGATCGCTCCTGATTCCCGGAGGTCGGAGTTGATCGGGCGTTTGTTCGGTCGTTGCTCCAGGGAGCGGTTGAGCTGTGACAGCGCCACCACCGGGCAATTGAATTCCTTGGCCAGGGCTTTCAAGGAACGGGAGATCTCGGAAATCTCGTTGGTCCGGTTGTCACCACCGGAACCCGGAATCTGCATCAACTGCAGGTAGTCGATCATGATCAGGGCGACATCGCCGTGTTCGCGCACCAGACGCCGGGTGCGCGCGCGCATTTCCGAAGGGCTGATACCCGCCGTATCGTCGATGAACAACTTGCGATCGTTAAGCAGGTTGACTGCCGACGTCAGGCGCGGCCAATCGTCGTCATCCAGGCGACCGGCACGGACCTTGGTCTGGTCGATACGGCCGAGGGACGAGAGCATACGCATGATCAGCGATTCGCCTGGCATCTCGAGCGAGTACACCAGCACGCACTTGTCGCTGCGCAACACGGCGTTTTCCACCAGGTTCATCGCAAAGGTGGTTTTACCCATGGACGGACGGCCGGCGACGATGATCAGGTCGGCTGGCTGCAGGCCGCTGGTTTTCTCGTCGAGGTCGGTGTAGCCGGTCGACAGGCCAGTGATGGCGTTGTCGGTGTTGAACAGGGTGTCGATGCGGTCGATGGCCTTGGTCAGCAGGTCATTCACGCTCACCGGGCCGCCGGTTTTAGGCCGGGCCTCGGCGATCTGGAAGATCTGTCGTTCGGCTTCGTCGAGAATCTCTTCAGCGGTGCGGCCTTCCGGGTTGAAGGCGCTGTCGGCAATCTCGGTGGCGATGCCGATCAACTGACGCAACGTCGCGCGCGCGCGAACGATCTGCGCATACGCCTTGATGTTGGCGACGGACGGTGTGTTTTTTGCCAACTCGCCGAGGTAACCGAGGCCGCCGACCTGCGAGGTCTGACCTTCCTTGTCCAATTGCTCGGCAAGGGTCACGACGTCGATCGGGGAGTTCTGGTCGGCGAGCTTGGCGATCGCGCGGAAGATCAGGCGGTGGTCATGCCGATAGAAATCGCCGTCGGAGACTTGATCGAGCACGCGTTCCCAGGCGTTGTTGTCCAGCATCAGACCACCGAGCACGGCCTGTTCGGCCTCGATGGAATGCGGCGGCACCTTCAGGGCAGCGGTTTGCAGATCGTATTGCTCGGGAGCGGAGATATCGTTCATGGCCACTAGGTTTATTCAAGAAAAGCAGGGGGGTTCAGAAAGACAAAGGGCACGACCTGTAAACAGGATCGTGCCCGATGTTACCGACAAGCACCCGAGGGTGCCAGCCGACAAGTGCTGCTTAAGCTGCTACCACGACAACGCGTACGGTGGCTTCAACTTCGGCGTGCAGGTGCACGGCTACGTCGAATTCGCCTACGTTGCGGATGGTGCCGTTCGGCAGACGAACTTCGCTTTTAGCAACTTCAACGCCAGAGGCGGTCAGTGCATCAGCGATGTCGTGAGTACCGATCGAACCGAACAGCTTGCCTTCGTCACCAGCGGTGGCAGTGATAGTCACTTCCAGCTCAGCCAGTTGGGCGGCACGGCTTTCAGCCGATGCTTTACGGTCTGCTGCGGCTTTTTCCAGCTCAGCGCGACGCTCTTCGAACGCAGCCAGGTTGGCTGGGGTCGCAGCGGTAGCTTTGCCGTATGGCAGCAGGTAGTTACGACCGTAACCAGCCTTAACGTTCACTTTGTCACCCAGGTTGCCCAGGTTGGTGACTTTTTCCAGAAGGATCAGTTGCATGTGAAAATCCTCTTAACTTTTAACCTTCACCGTTCGCGTTATCGGGGTCTTTCGACACCAGACGACCGCGAAAATCAATCAGGCTGTCGACGATGGCCAGGACCACCAGCAACGGATAGATCAGCTGCATGAACAGCAACAGCGTGACGTACAACCCCACCAGCCAGAACCTGGCCAGTCGCTTTTGCGCCACCAGCCCGTGAATCAGGGCCAGCCCGGCGAACACCAGCGGTACGCTGCACAACGGCGTCAGCATGGCCATCTGTGGACCGATGTTCGGCCCCAGAAGCATGCACGCCAGCAGCAACATCGCTGGTAAAAGCGGGAATCGGATGGCGCGAAACTCGCGACCAAAACCACCCGGGTTGTACAACAACGCCTGCCAGTAGCGCCCGACAATCAGGCTCAGCACACTGACGATTTGCAACAAGGCCGCAATCAGGCCGGTCAGGACCGGTGCAATCAGGGACGCAAAATGCGCTTGCTCGTCTACCGACAACTTCTGGTAGACATCACCGAGTAGCGACGGCATGACCTTTATCAAGGCCTGCGCCAGCATCTCGATTTGGGGAGCAAAAGCTGTCCCCAGCACCACTGCAAACACCACTCCCATCGCTATGCTGACCAGCAGCACGCGGTTCCAGGACTCGCTTGCGCGCAAAACCAACGCAAGGCTCGAAGACCCCAGCAGCACCAGAAGTGCCCGTGGGTCGTCGGAGTAAAGCCACCAGATCAACGCCGGCAGCAGTCCCAGAGCAAGTACGCCAAGGGCGTCCTTCAATCCGCGCCGCAGGAGCACAAGGCATCCGGCGGCAGCACCCAACCAATACAACAACGGCAATGTCGCGCATCCAGCCACTACCAGAGTGGCCTGCATACGGCCGCGCATGATGAACTCAGCTAAGGCACGCATGCTTTCAATCCTTTGCTACGTGTCGACTGCCCGGTCTCAGCGGCCGTGGCTGTCGGTGTAGGCCAGCAGGGCCAGGAAGCGGGCGCGCTTGATAGCGGTGGCCAGCTGACGCTGATAACGTGCTTTGGTACCGGTGATGCGGCTTGGAACGATTTTGCCGGTCTCGGATACGTAAGCTTTCAGAGTGTTGAGATCTTTGTAATCGATCTCTTTCACGTCTTCAGCGGTGAAGCGGCAGAATTTACGACGACGGAAGAAACGTGCCATTTGATAGGCTCCTTAAAAGGTCCGTGGATTACTCGTCAGCGTTATCGCTGTTGTCGCTGTCATCACTATCAGCGCTATCGGCGCCTTCGTGCTCAGGACGGTCGCGACGCTCACGGCGCTCACTGCGGTTTTCTTCAGCCTTGAGCATCTCGGATTGGCCGGTAACGGCTTCTTCGCGACGGATGACCAGGTTACGGATCACTGCATCGTTGTAGCGGAAGTTGTCTTCCAGCTCGGCCAGGGCCTTGCCAGTGCACTCAACGTTCAGCATCACGTAGTGAGCCTTGTGAACATTGTTGATTGCGTAGGCCAGTTGACGACGGCCCCAATCTTCCAGACGGTGGATTTTGCCGCCGTCTTCTTCGATCAGCTTGGTGTAACGCTCAACCATGCCGCCGACTTGCTCGCTTTGATCCGGGTGGACCAAAAAGATGATTTCGTAATGACGCATGAATGCTCCTTACGGGTTGTAGCCTGCCGCTCAAAAGCGGTCAGACAAGGAGTGAATGACACTTATGGACTTGCTTGCGATAGACACATGCGTGCCTGCCGTCACAGCAAGGGGCGCAATTGTAGAGAAGGGACAGAAGAGGTGCAAGGCAATTGGTGATTATTTGAACAACCACCAACAACCCCGCTTCTGTAGGAGCCGGCTTGCTGGCGATCCAGGCGACGCGGTCTGTCAGATGGACCGCGTCGCCTGGATCGCCAGCAAGCCGGCTCCTACAAGGGAGTGTCAGGGCTTCTTGCCAGTGGCGGCTTTTACGCTGCGCTGGCGCTGAGCCTCGAACAGGCAAACGCCAGTCGCCACGGAAACGTTGAGACTGCTGACGCTGCCAGTCATCGGCAGGTGCACCAGATAGTCGCAAAGATCACGAGTCAGGCGACGCATGCCGCTGCCTTCCGCACCCATGATCAGGATGGTCGGGCCGGTCATATCTTGCTGATACAGGCTCTGCTCAGCCTCGCCCGCCGTACCGACGACCCACAAGCCGCGCTGCTTGAGTTTTTCCAGGGTGCGCGCCAGATTGGTCACGGCGACCAGCGGAATCACTTCCGCCGCGCCACAGGCGACTTTCCGTACCGTCGGGGTCAGCGTGGCTGACTTGTCTTTCGGAACGATCACCGCCAGCGCGCCGGCCGCATCGGCCGAACGCAGACATGCGCCAAGGTTGTGCGGATCGGTCACGCCGTCGAGCACCAGCAGCAGCGGTGCGCCGTCAGTGCGATCGAGCAGCTCGTCGAGCATCGCCTCACCCCAGACCTGGCTCGGACTCACGTCCGCCACCACGCCCTGGTGCACGCCTTCAACCCACGCATCCAGCTCGCGACGTTCGGCATTGCCGACGGCTACGCGATTTTCCGCAGCGAGCTGGATCAGCGTCTGAACCCGCGGATCACTGCGGCCTTCAGCCAGCCAGATCTGCTTGACGCGTTTCGGGTGGTGACGCAGCAATGCTTCTACCGCATGCACGCCGTAGATTTTTTCCAACTGACTCATGACTTGGCCTTAGGTTTACGCGCCCCGCCGCTTTTGGCTGGAGCCGAACCCGCTTTCGGCGGGCCTTTACGATGTTTGCTTGGCTTGCTGCCGGGAGCCTTGTCAGGCGCCGACCGTCCGGTCTTTCCCCCAGACGCCGCTTTACCACCGCTTTTCGCTTCAGACAGCAACGCCTGCTTCAGTTCGCGGCTTTTGCGCAACTCAGCGTTTTTCGCTGCAGCGTCGCTCGGGCGATAGGCTTCGACCGCCTTTTCCTTGGCAGGACGACGACCGGTTTTCGCCGACGCCGGCTCAGCAGCCGTCTTGGTCGCAGGTGCAGCGGTTTCGGTCCCGCGCTTCTTGCGGCCGATCGGTGCGCTGATGGTTTTTTCAGCCATCTCGAAGTCGATCTTGCGCTCATCGAGGTCGACGCGCATCACGCGCACTTCAACGGTGTCGCCAAGGCGGAAGCTGCGACCGGTACGCTCACCGGCGAGGCGGTGATGCACAGGATCGAAGTGGTAGTAATCGCCCGGCAGCGCGGTGACGTGCACCAGGCCTTCGACGTAGATATCGGTCAGTTCGACGAACAGGCCAAAACCGGTCACGGCAGTGATCACACCCGGGAACGATTCGCCCACGCGGTCTTTCATGAACTCGCACTTGAGCCAGTTCACCACGTCGCGGGTCGCTTCGTCGGCACGGCGTTCGCTCATCGAGCATTGCTCGCCGAGCTGCTCCAGCGTCGCCTCGTCGTACGGATAGATGCGCGCTTTCGGAATGGTCATCGCGCCGGCACGGCGAACGTGCGGGGTGTCCATTTTCGAATGGATGACGCTGCGGATCGCCCGGTGCGTGAGCAAATCCGGGTAGCGGCGGATCGGTGAGGTGAAGTGGGTGTAAGCCTCGTAATTCAGGCCGAAGTGACCCTGGTTATCAGCGCTGTACACCGCTTGGCTCAACGAACGCAGCATGACGGTCTGGATCAGATGGAAGTCCGGACGGTCCTTGATGCTCGCCAACAAGGCCTGGTAATCCTTCGGCGACGGGCCATCCTTGCCTTTGTGCAGGGACAGGCCGAGCTCACCGAGGAAGGCGCGCAGTTTTTCCAGACGCTCCGGTGGAGGACCATCGTGGACGCGGTACAGCGCAGGAATTTCGTGCTTCTTCAGGAATTCTGCCGTGGCCACGTTGGCCGCCAGCATGCATTCCTCGATCAGCTTGTGCGCGTCGTTACGAACGGTCGGACGGATTTCGGCAATCTTGCGCTCGGTCCCGAAGATGATCCGGGTTTCCTGCGTTTCGAAATCGATCGCGCCACGTTCGTGACGAGCGGCCAGCAGCACTTTGTACAGTGCGTAAAGCTGCTTCAGATGCGGCAGAACGTCGTTGTACTCGCCACGAAGCTGACGCGCCTCGGTGAGTTTCGGCGTTTCCAGCATCGCGCTGACCTTGTTATAGGTCAGACGAGCATGGGAGTGAATCACCGCTTCGTAGAAGCAGTAGTCGGTCATCTCGCCGGATTTGGAGATGGTCATTTCGCAGACCATGGCCAGGCGATCGACGTGCGGGTTCAGCGAGCACAGGCCGTTGGACAGCTGCTCGGGCAGCATCGGCACTACGCGTTCCGGGAAGTAAACGGAGTTGCCGCGAACCTGGGATTCGTTGTCCAGCGCCGAACCGATCTTCACGTAGCTGGAAACGTCGGCAATCGCCACGTACAACTTCCAGCCGCCGGAGAACAGACGCAGCTTGCCCGGTTTGGCTTCGCAGTAGACCGCGTCATCGAAGTCGCGTGCATCTTCACCGTCGATGGTCACGAACGGCAGATGACGCAGGTCGATGCGCTTCTCTTTGTCTTTCTCTTCGACTTCCGGCTTGAGCTTGGCGGCTTCTTTCAAGACCGCTTCAGGCCAGACGTGCGGAATATCGTAAGTGCGCAGGGCGACATCGATTTCCATGCCCGGCGCCATGTAGTTGCCCACGACTTCGACCACGTCGCCTTGCGGCTGGAAGCGTGGCGTCGGCCAGTGAGTGATCTTCACTTCGACGAATTGACCGATCTGCGCGTTGGCGTTGCGGCCCGGGGTGACCAGCACTTCTTGCTGGATCTTCGGGTTATCGGCAACCACGAAGCCGATACCGCCTTCTTCGAAGTAACGGCCGACGATGGTCTCGTGAGCACGGGTTACCACTTCGACGATCATGCCTTCGCGGCGACCACGACGGTCCAGACCGGAAACACGCGCCAGGGCACGGTCGCCATCGAACACCAGACGCATTTGCGCCGGGCTCATGAACAGATCGTCACTGCCGTCGTCCGGGACCAGGAAACCGAAGCCGTCACGGTGACCGCTGATGCGGCCCAGGATCAGGTCGAGCTTGTCCACCGGCGCATAAGTGCCGCGACGGGTATAGATGAGTTGAGCGTCGCGCTCCATGGCGCGCAGGCGGCGGCGCAGGGCTTCGATCTGGTCTTCTGTGGTCAGACCAAACTCTTCGACCAGTTGCTCGCGGTTAGCAGGCGAACCCCGATCAGCAAGGTGCTGAAGGATCAGTTCGCGGCTAGGAATAGGGTTTTCATATTTTTCCGCTTCACGAGCGGCCTCGGGATCGAGGGACTGCCAATCGGCCATTAGAGAGTTTTCACCTTGTCTATATGCGGGTTAGTTTGGCATAGGCGTAATGAAACGGGAAATTTCAGGCTATGAGAGCCCATCTAAAGCCCTTTATCGACACCGAAAAGCTTACTTGAATGCCACTGGTAACATTTTTCAGGTTTTTTTGATGCCGGGGGTTTACAGTTAAAAAGACGCTCCGTATAGTGCGCGCCATCGACGACGCACTAGCGCTGCCGATACTGCCCAGATGGTGAAATTGGTAGACACGCCAGCTTCAGGTGCTGGTGACCGCAAGGTCGTGGAAGTTCGAGTCTTCTTCTGGGCACCAATTTCGAGCTTGAGATTAGATCAATTTCAAGGCTCACACAAAAACCCGCGAAAGCGGGTTTTTTGCATTCTAAGCATCTGATTTATTAAAACTAAATCAGGGGTTTACAGATCAAAATGCTCTCCGTATAGTGCGCCACATCAACAGCGGCAACGCTGAAGATTATGCCCAGATGGTGAAATTGGTAGACACGCCAGCTTCAGGTGCTGGTGACCGCAAGGTCGTGGAAGTTCGAGTCTTCTTCTGGGCACCAATTCAAATTCAAGGTCACGATCTTGAATTTCACAGAAACCCGCGAAAGCGGGTTTTTGCGTTTCTGGCTTTCTAAAAAACAGCCATTACCCCTTACCGAATCAAAGTGCTTTTTGTGGCGAGGGGATTTATCCCTTCGCCACAGAGCCTGCACCAAACCCTCTAGCAAAACCCTCTGCGTCCCGCAAGACGCACTTGAGAAACAATATCGTTTATCATTGTTGCAAGTTTTTGCAATGCGACAGTGAGGAACCCTGCGAATGATGTTTCGAAATACCCTGCGCCGCGGCCTGACCTTCACCCTGCTCGGCCTGGCACTCGCCACCCCCCTCACCCAGGCTGCTGACACAGTTTCCCTGACACTCTATAACGGCCAACACAAAGAAGTCGGCGACGCCGTCGCCAAGGCCTTTGAAGCCAAGACCGGCATTCACGTCAATGTGCGCAAAGGCAGCAGCAACCAGCTCGCCAGCCAGATCGTCGAAGAAGGCGATCGCTCTCCCGCCGACGTGATCTACACCGAAGAATCCCCGCCGCTGAACAAACTCGGCGAACAGGGCCTGCTGGCACAAACCGATGCCGCCACCCTCGCCGTCCTGCCCAAAGACTACGTCGCCGGCAATGGCACCTGGATCGGAATCACCGCGCGAGTCCGCGTCGTTGCGTTCAACCCCAAGCTGATCGATGAAAAAGACCTGCCGAAATCGGTGATGGAATTCTCCGACCCGAAATGGCAAGGCAAGGTCGGCTTTGTGCCCACCAGTGGCGCGTTCCAGGAACAAGCCGTGGCGATCATCAAGGTGCACGGCATGGACGCAGCCGAAGAATGGCTGACCGGCCTGCGCGCATTCGGCAAGACTTACAGCAACAACATGGTGGCGCTGAAAGCCGTGGAAAATGGCGAAGTCGCCACCGTGCTGGTGAACAACTACTACTGGTTCGCCTTGCAGCGTGAAAAAGGCCAGCTCGACTCGAAACTGCATTACTTCACCGGCGGCGACGTCGGCGGGCTGATCACCGTTTCCAGCGCTGCCGTACTGAAATCCAGCAAACATCCAAAAGAAGCCCAGCAGTTCCTCGCCTACATGGCCAGCGAAGAAGGTCAGCGCGTGATCACCCAGACCACCGCCGAATACCCGCTGCACAAAGGCATGGAATCGGATCGCGGCCTCAAACCGTTCAGCGAACTGCAAGCGCCGAAAGTCACGCCGGCCGACCTCGGCAACGCTGAAGAAGCCCTGGATCTGGAACGTGACGTTGGCTTGAACTGATGAGCGCATCGTTATCAGCCCCTGCCCCTCGCGGGGCTTACGTGCCACGGCGCAAGCGGCCTTCGATCTGGCTGTTGTTGCCGGTTTTGCTGCTGGTGATGCTCAGTCTTTTGCCGCTGGCCTATGTCGGGCTCAAGACCTGGCAGGCGGGCTGGGCCGAAGCGCTGCATCTGTTGTGGCGGCCTTATGTGTTCGGACTGTTGCGCAATACGCTGGCATTGATGGTGGGCGTAACGGTTGCCTGTGGCGTGATCGGCCTCTCGCTGGCCTGGCTGCTTGAGCGCAGCAACTTGCCCGGACGGCGCTTGTGGGGCGTGATTCTGTGTTTGCCATTCGCGGTGCCGGCGTTTGTCAGCAGCTTCACCTGGGTTTCGTTGAGCGCGCACTTCGAAGGTTTGGGCGGGGCGATCCTGGTGATGACCCTGTCGAAGTATCCGCTGATTTTTTTGCCGGTTGCGGCGACCCTGCGCAATCTTGACCCCTCTCTCGAAGAGTCCGCACGGACCCTTGGACAGAATCGCTGGGGCGTGTTCTTCAAAATCACCCTGCCACTGCTCTGGCCGTCGCTGCTCGCCGGCTCGTTGCTGATTGCCCTGCACATGCTCGTGGAATTCGGTGCACTGTCGATCATCGGCCTGCAGACATTCACCACGGCGATCTATCAGCAGTTCGAACTGGAATTCAGCAACGCCAATGCGGCGATGCTTTCCGCTGTTTTGCTCGTGCTGTGTCTGATGCTGCTGTGGCTTGAACTGCGAGTACGCGGCAAAGGTCGACACGTGCGCACCGGCCAAGGCGCCGCACGACAGGCGGAACAGGTTCGATTAGGGCCTTGGGCTGTCGCCGGACAGGTCTACTGCCTGGCGCTGGCGATCATCGGCAGCGGGATTCCCTTAGGTATGTTGGCGTACTGGCTGGCGGTCGGCTCGTCGGCGGCGTTTCCGGTGGCGGCGATCAGCGAGGCATTGCTGTCGTCCCTGGCACTGTCGCTGGGCGGTGCTGCGCTGTGTCTGGTGCTGGCCGTGCCAGTGGGGTTGTTGGTGGTGCGCTACAAAGGCCAACTGGCGATCTGGGCCGAGCGTTTGCCGTATCTGCTGCATGCCCTGCCAGGATTGGTGATTGCGCTGACGCTGGTGTATTTCGCGCTCCACTACGTGCCGGTGCTGTACCAGACATCGGCGTTGCTGCTGATCGCCTATGCGCTGCTGTTTCTGCCGCTGGCTCAGGCGCCGATTCGCACGGCGCTGAACAAGGCTGCGCCGCAACTGGAAGAGGCGGCTCGTACGCTGGGGGCGTCATCCTTCAGTGCGTTCTGCCGGGTGACCCTGCCGATTATTTTCCCGGCATTGGGTGCGGCGTTTGCGTTGGTGTTTCTGGATGCCATGAAGGAGCTGACGGCGACGTTGCTGCTGAGTCCGACCGGGCTCAACACACTGGCGACGGAGGTTTGGGCGCATACGGCGAATGTGGAGTTTGCGGCGGCGGCGCCTTATGCGGCGCTGTTGATAGTCATATCGGGGTTGCCGGTATATCTACTGACGACGCGGATGTATCTGAGTCGCTGAGAATGCCTTCGCGAGCAAGCCCGCTCCCACATTGGATCTGCTGTGAACTCACAATGGGTGAGCACCAGAGATCCAATGTGGGGGCGGGCTTGCTCGCGAAAGCATCAGACCAGCCAATATGAATTTTAAGCCCTGAACTGCCCCAGGCTCGCCTTCAACTGAGCCGCCAAGCCATCCAGCACCTTGCCGCTCGCCGTAGTCTCCACCACCGCCTGAGCCGCTTTCTCAGCCTGTGCATGAATGGTTTCAACCCGTCCCCGCACCGCCTGCGCGCCTTGCGCCTGATGCGCTGCTGCCTGTGTCGCCAGGCCAATGGCCGCATGAACCTGCTCGACCGACACCTGCACCGATTGCTGCAACCGAGCACTGTCGCGCAATACCAGCAGACCCTCGCTGGCCTGACGCCCGGCCTGACCGATCGCTGCCACCGCCTCACGCGCACCTTGCTGCAACGCCACGATGTGCGCCTGAATGTCGCCCGTGGAACTCTGGGTCTTGCTCGCCAGCGCTCGCACCTCGTCCGCCACCACGGCAAAGCCGCGGCCGGTCTCGCCGGCACGCGCCGCTTCAATGGCCGCATTCAGTGCCAGCAGGTTGGTCTGTTCGGCGATCCCGTGAATCACAGTCAACACCACTTCAATCTGTTCACTCTGCTGCGCCAGTCGCTCGATGACTTTCGCGCCGGTATCAACCTGCCCGGCCAACGCCTCGATCAGGCTGCCGACTTTCGCCGAGGTCCGGGTGTTTTCATCGGTGGCCGAACGAATATCCACCACTTGCTGCAAGGCCGCCTGCATGGCCTGGCTTTCAGATTGGG
The DNA here is from genome assembly GCF_002091715.1 of Pseudomonas migulae NBRC 103157. Lineage (GTDB taxonomy): Bacteria > Pseudomonadota > Gammaproteobacteria > Pseudomonadales > Pseudomonadaceae > Aquipseudomonas > Aquipseudomonas migulae_A. Next base: position 158,340 of record NZ_BDAG01000008.1, read on the forward strand.
CTTCGTCAGCCATTTGCGACAATGCGCGCAGGCTCTCGGCAACCTCGTCACGCTGCATGCCCGCTGCCGCATCGGCACCGGCGTTACGCAGGGTCATGGCGCCGATTTCAACGCCCGTGCGCTGGGCCACATCGCCTGCTTCACGCACGATTGGCTGCAACTTATCCACAAAGCGATTGACCGCCGAGGCCATGTCACCGATCTCGTCCTTGCTGTTGATCTGCACGCGCTTGGTCAGGTCACCCTCGCCCGCCGCCAGGTCGTCCATCGCCGAAATCAGCATCTTCAGGCGGTTGACCACGCGACGCCCCAGGACCACGGCCAGCAGCAGCAACACGCCGCAACCGACCAACGCCAGGCCCATGCCGATGCGCCAGCGCAGGGTCGCCGCGGCTTCCTGCACGGTGCTGGTGGTGTTGGCTTTCATTTCAGAGGCGGTCGACTGAGCGGAGGTCAAACGCGCCCGCATCGCAGTGGCACTGTCAGCTGCCGCGCCTTTGAGGCTGTCGCCGACCAGTTGATCACTGCTGGCGATCAGCGCCGAGAAGCGCTTATCCAGCGCCGTCAGATCGGTTTCCACCGAGGCGGTGGAGACGCCCATCAAGACTTTGCCGATTTCCACGCCGTTAGGGTTGATCGAGGCTTCAACGTAGTAGACCGATGGATCGCTCTTCGCCGCATCCAGCACTTTATCCAGCGCCCGCTCGCCCTGGCCTTTCTCCAGAAGGGCCTTGTTGATCGGGTTTTCGCGGTTGAGATAGCGCGTCAGGTGCTGCCCCGTTGCGTCGTCATAGATCACGAACAGCACGTTGGGATTGCGCTGGGCGCGACGGGCGAATTCGGAGAGGGTTGGCACGTCGCTGTCCCACATGGCGCGGGGTGCAACCGAAGCCAGGAGCTGCGCCATATCATTGGCGGAATCCTTCAGGTCCTTTTCCAGCGTGGCACGCAGCTGAGCCTGTTCGTCCTTCAGTCGCGAGGACAAACCGGCCGTGAGGCGCTGACGTGTGCTGGTGGAGAGGTTGTCGAGGCTCGACGTGACTTCACGCCCCGCCTGCTCCAGTTCGCCCGAAAGTTTTTGACTGTCCGCACCAAGGCGCACACCCAAATCGGCTTCCAGGGCAGTCACTGTGCTCCGAGTCAGAGCGACAGCCACCAGCACCTGCACCAAAAGGGCGATACCAAGGGTAACGAACACCGGCCGCAATAGACGGCTTTGTAACAATGAGAGAACCGCCGACACTTGATATCCCTCTGCCATGACGCCATTAAATTGATGGCACGCCAGAAGACGTGCTCTTAATGAAGTTCACAGCAAAGGTCATGCCGTCCTGCGGACAGATACGACAAAGGGCCCAACTAAGGGCCCTTTGCTTTTTACATCAATGACTTATTAAGCGAACGGGTGACGCAGAACGATGGTTTCGTTGCGATCCGGGCCCGTCGAAATAATGTCGATCGGCGCACCGATCAGCGCTTCAATACGCTTGATGTAGGAACGTGCGTTGGCTGGCAGTTCTTCCAGGGTTTTGGCGCCCACGGTCGACTCGGTCCAGCCCGGCACTTCTTCGTACACAGGCTGCAGACCCACGTAGCTGTCAGCGTCCGTCGGGGCGACATTTTTACCTTCTGCATCTTTGTAGCCGACGCAGATGTTGATGGTTTTCAGACCATCGAGCACATCCAGCTTGGTCAGGCAGATGCCCGAGATGCTGTTCACATCGATGGCGCGACGCAAGATCACAGCGTCGAACCAGCCACAACGACGGGCACGGCCGGTAGTCGCGCCGAACTCGTGACCTTGTTTGGCCAGATGCGCACCGACTTCGTCGAACAGTTCAGTCGGGAATGGACCCGAACCTACACGCGTGGTGTAAGCCTTGGTGATACCCAGGATGTAGTCCAGGAACATCGGGCCAACACCCGAACCGGTAGCTACGCCGCCAGCGGTGGTGTTAGAGCTGGTCACGTACGGATAGGTACCGTGGTCGATGTCCAGCAACGAACCTTGGGCGCCTTCGAACATGATGTCTTTGCCTGCGCGACGCAGGTCGTGCAGCTCGGCCGTCACGTCCAGCATCAGCGGCTTGAGCAGCTCAGCGTATTCTTTGCACTCAGCCAGGGTCTTGTCGAATTCGATGGCAGGCTCTTTGTAGTAACCCACCAGCATGAAGTTGTGGTAATCCACCAGTTCACGCAGCTTGTCTTCAAAGCGCGGCATGTTGAGCAGGTCGCCAACACGCAGGCCACGACGCGCGACTTTGTCTTCGTAGGCCGGGCCGATGCCGCGACCGGTCGTACCGATCTTCAGCTCGCCACGGGCCTTTTCACGGGCCTGGTCCAGTGCAACGTGGAAAGACAGGATCAGCGGGCAGGACGGGCTGATACGCAGGCGCTCACGCACCGGTACGCCTTTCTCTTCCAGCTTGACGATCTCGCGCAGCAAGGCGTCCGGTGCAACCACCACGCCGTTGCCGATCAGGCACTGCACGCCTTCGCGCAGTACGCCCGACGGGATCAGGTGCAAGACGGTTTTCTCGCCGTCGATCACCAGGGTGTGGCCTGCGTTGTGGCCACCCTGGTAGCGCACTACGGCGGCAGCATGTTCGGTCAGCAGATCAACGATCTTGCCTTTGCCCTCATCACCCCATTGGGTGCCCAGGACTACGACATTCTTACCCATAACACTTGTCCTCATTCGCGCAAACTTGGTGTCGGCCACGGGCCGACAGGAAAACTCAAGAAGCCAGTGGCGATACTTGCCAAAGCCCGTTCTGCTGAATCAATTGCCGGTCGCAGTCCGCTTCACGGGCGGCGGCCAAAGGTTGTCCAGGCAAGGCCTGAACGACACGCTGACCCTCACTGCGCAACTGGCAAACCTGCTGCCAGAGTGCCGCATCCGTACTGTCAGGCATCCAGATACCGCCAGACGGTAGCTCGATTTCAGCACGCCCCAGGGTCACCAGGGTTTTCAAATCGGTAGAGAAGCCGGTAGCCGGACGGGCGCGACCGAAGTCGGCGCCGATGTCGTCGTAACGACCGCCCTGGGCAATGGACTGGCCAACACCCGGCACGAATACCGCGAACACCACACCGGTGTGGTAGTGATAGCCGCGCAACTCGCCCAGATCGAAGTACAACGGCAGTTCCGGGAAACGCGTGGACAAACGCTCGGCAATCGCCAGCAAATCGTCCAGCGCCGCCAAAACCGGCGCCGGCGCATTCGCCAGACGCTCGCGAGCAGCGCTCAACACCTCACGGCCGCCACACAGATCGACCAACGCACGCAGCATGCCCGACAGATCGGCAGGCAAACCTTCGGTCAGGGTAATGACCTCGTCGATGGCCTTGCGTTGCAACGCATCGAACAACTGTTGTTCAACTTCACCGGACAAACTGGCCGCGCGGGCCAGGCCGCGATAGATACCAACATGACCGAGGTCCATGTGCACATCTGGCACATCGGCCAGTTGCAGCATGGCCAGCATCAGGCTGATCACTTCCACGTCGCTGCTCGGACTGGTATCGCCGTACAACTCGGCACCCAGTTGAATCGGGCTGCGCGAGGACGACAAGGCGCGAGGCTGAGCGTGTAGCACGCTGCCGGCATAGCACAGGCGGCTCGGACCTTCGCGACGCAGGGTGTGCGCATCGATGCGCGCCACTTGCGGCGTGATGTCGGCACGGAAGCCCATCTGCCGGCCCGATTGCGGGTCGATGACCTTGAAGGTACGCAGATCGAGGTCCTGGCCGGCGCCGGTCAGCAGGGATTCCAGGTACTCGATATGGGGAGTCACGACAAACTCGTAACCCCAGCTCTGGAACAGATCCAACACCTGACGACGCGCGACTTCAATGCGCGCCGCTTCCGGTGGCAGTACTTCTTCGATGCCATCTGGCAGCAGCCAGCGGTCTACCGTTGCCATTACGCCATTCCCCTATGGTCCGGGCGGCCAGCCTTTGGGCGAGCCTTGAGTGAAGCAGAAAATGATCGGCTTTGTTTACAAGCCACGCATAAACAACGCGGCGAAAAGCCTGAAAATAAGCTTCGCCAATCACTTTCCTCGAAAAACCTGTCGAGTCATTCAACTCGGGCGCCTGCATAAACAACAGCAATCAAACGTGCAGACGCAAAAAAGCCGGGAATTTCCCGGCTGCCGCATCATACACACGTTTTCCCAAAGGATCACCCCGCCCGAGGCTTTAGCCGCCAGGCGGGGGATGATTCAGGTCAACGTCGTATCAAGGCTTGGCTTTTTCCAGGTAACGGAAGAAGTCGCTGCTTGGGTCGAGGACCATGACGTCGGATTTGTTCGCGAAGCTTTCACGGTAGGCGCGCAGGCTACGGTAGAAACCGTAGAACTCCTGATCCTGGCCGTAGGCCTTGGAGTAGATCGCAGCGGCCTGGGCATCACCATCACCGCGAACCTCTTCGGATTCACGATAGGCTTCAGCCAGCAACACGCGGCGTTGACGATCGGCGTCGGCACGAATGCCTTCTGCCAGCTCGTTACCCTTGGCGCGGTGCTCGCGAGCTTCACGCTCACGCTCGGAACTCATGCGTTCGAAAACGCTGCGGTTCACTTCTTTCGGCAGATCGATGGCCTTGACCCGAACATCGACGACTTCGATGCCCAGTTCTTTTTCCGCCATCTTGTTCAGAGACGCCGTGATATCGGTCATCAGCGCATCGCGCTCACCGGACACCACTTCGTGCAGCGTGCGCTTGCCGAACTGGTCACGCAGGCCCGATTCCAGACGACGGGAAAGACGTTCGTCAGCAATCTGCTTGAGGCCGGAGGTCGCGGTGTAGAAGCGCTCGGCATCTTTCACCCGCCATTTGGCGTAGGCATCGACCATGACGGCTTTCTTTTCCAGCGTCAGGAAGCGTTGTGTCGGTGCATCCAGCGTCATCAGGCGTGCGTCGAATTTGCGCACCTGGTTAACGTAAGGCACTTTCACATGCAGGCCCGGCTGAACATCGGCCTGAACCACGCGACCGAACTGCAGCAACACCGCACGCTCGGTCTGAGCCACGATGTAGAAGCAGTTCCAGGCTGCGATCGCCACGACGACGCCGACAATAAGGGCGATCAGCGATTTATTGCTCATCAGCGACTCTCCCTGGTACGTGCTTGCTGTTGCTGCAGATCGGCTGCACGCACATTCGCTTCATTGCCGGTGGCTGCTGCGCCAGTCACTGCTGTGCTGGTGTTGCGACCACTTTCGACCATCTTGTCCAGCGGCAAGTACAGCAGATTGCTCTGGCCATTCTTGTTGCCGGTCACGAGAACCTTGCTGGTGCTGCTGAAGACTTCCTGCATGGTGTCCAGGTACAGACGCTGGCGGGTGACTTCAGGTGCCTTGCGGTACTCGGCGACCAGTTTGGTGAAGCGATCGGCCTCACCCTTGGCGCGCGAGACGGTTTCATCACGGTAACCGTTGGCATCTTCGATGATGCGCTGGGCCTGACCACGGGCTTCCGGCACGACGCCGTTGGCATAGGTTTCAGCCTGGTTGCGCGAACGTTGCTCGTCTTCACGGGCGCGGATCACGTCATCGAAGGCTTCCTGCACTTCACGCGGTGCCGCTGCGCTCTGTACGTTCACCTGAGTGACAGTGATACCGGTGCGATAAGTATCCATGAAGCGTTGCAGACGCTCCTTGATCTCGCTCGCCATCAACTCACGACCTTCAGTCAGCACCTGATCCATCGCGGTGGAACCCACCACATGGCGCAAGGCACTTTCGGTCGCGTGCTGCAGGCTGATTTCCGGCTGATCAACGCTCAGCACGAAGTCCTGCAGGTTGCTGATCTTGTACTGCACGGTCAGCGGCACTTCGACGATGTTTTCGTCTTCAGTCAGCATTTGACCCTGCTTGGTGTAGGCACGCTCACGCGTGACGTTTTCCAGGTACTTGCGATCGAGCGGCGGGAAATAGATGTTCAGGCCCGGGCCGACGGTTTCGTAGTACTTGCCGAAACGCAGCACCACGGCTTGCTCCTGCTCGTCGACCACGTAGACCGCGCTGTACAGCCACACGGCCGCCAATACGACAAGGCCGATGCCGAGCAGGCCGCCGAAGCCGCCACTCTTGCCCGAACCACCGCCGTCATCACCGCGTTTTTTACCACCACCGAACAACCCATTCAGGCTTTCCTGCAGCTTTCGGAAGGCCTCGTCGAGATCCGGTGGTCCCTTGCGGTCGCCGTTATTGCGACGTTTGCCACCCCAAGGATCCTGATTATTCGAGTTGCCACCCGGCTCATTCCAAGCCATAGCGCTCTCCATCTGATAAAGCAAAGACGCACCCACGGCGCGCCGACCAATGCTACAGAATGCCTGTCACCGCGGCACAACCGCTTTCTCAGGCTTTTATTGCAAAGTGTGTTGTTCGATGAACTCTGTCGGCACAACGCCTTCACGGCTGACCAGCCGATTGAGCTCCGAGCGCGGCAATCGAACGGCCAGCAAGCTGACACCTTCTTCGTCGTGTTCTTCTTTCTGCACCGCTCCGAGTTCGAAGAACTGCGCACGCAGTCGAGCGAATCGTTGCGGCAAGCGCAAGGTACCGATAAACATCTCACTGCCCAGCAACTCGGCAATGGCCTGCTCAAGCAATTCCAGACCACTGCCATCACGTGCCGACAGCCAGACCCGTTGAGGCTTGCCGTTTTCGTCGCGCTGGATTTGTGGCTCAACGCCTTCAAGCAAATCGAGTTTGTTATAGACCTCGAGGATCGGCAAGTCCTGGGCACCAATCTCGCCCAGCACCACCATCACCTGCTCGATCTGCAACATGCGATCCGGTTCGGCCGCATCGATCACGTGCAACAGCAGGTCGGAGTTGCTCGACTCTTCGAGCGTAGACCGAAATGCCTCGACCAGCTTGTGGGGCAGGTGGCGAATGAACCCCACGGTATCAGCCAGGACAATCGGCCCCAGGTCGGCCAATTCCAGTCGGCGCAAGGTCGGGTCCAGCGTGGCAAACAACTGGTCAGCCGCGTACACGTCGGATTTCGTCACGTTATTGAAGAGCGTGGATTTGCCGGCGTTGGTATACCCCACCAAAGACACGGTAGGGATATCCGCGCGCGTACGGCCACGTCGCGACTGTTCACGCTGGCTGCGCACTTTTTCCAGCCGGCCCTTGATCTGTCGCAGGCGAACCCGCAGCAAGCGGCGGTCGGTCTCGAGCTGGGTTTCACCCGGGCCACGCATGCCGATACCGCCACCTTGACGCTCAAGGTGAGTCCAGCCACGAACCAGCCGGGTGCTCATGTGGTCAAGCTGGGCCAGTTCGACCTGGAGCTTGCCTTCATGGGTACGGGCACGTTGGGCGAAAATATCGAGAATCAGGCCGGTGCGGTCGATCACGCGACACTCGAAAACACGTTCGAGGTTACGTTCCTGACTGGGCGTGAGGATGTGATTGAAGATCACCAGATCGGCCTTTTCGGCATGGACCAGGTCGCGTAGTTCCTCGACCTTGCCGCTGCCAATCAGGAATTTGGCGGTTGGCCGATGACGCGGCACGTTAAAAAACGCAACGGTCTCGGCGCCGGCCGAATTAGCCAACTCCTGAAACTCCTGCGGATCTTCGCGCGCCTCAGGGTCCTGTCCATCCAAGTGAACGAGGATTACTCGCTCACCACCACCGTGGCGCTCAAAGAACAAAGGAGACTCCTATCAGGCGTTACCTGGCTCAGCGTCGCCTGCCTCGGATTCGGTTGCGCTAGGCAGACGAATTGGACGAACCGGCACCACTGTAGAGATAGCGTGTTTGTAAACCATCTGGCTGACGGTGTTCTTCAGCAGGATAACGAACTGGTCGAAAGACTCGATCGTGCCTTGCAGTTTGATCCCGTTGACCAGGTAGATGGACACCCCAACTTTCTCTTTACGTAAAGTATTCAAGTAAGGGTCTTGTAGCGAATGCCCTTTTGACATGTGCCGCACTCCTTTAAGGATTCAATATAAAAATAGGTAAACAGATGGCTTGTGGCCGTCACACCCCCAAGGATAGACGGCAATTGCAAGGACTCAGCTCAATATGGAGATGGTCCCCAGGTATTTCAAGGCGCGCGGCAGATTGTCGCAATCCAGGCTGTCCAGCCAGTGTAAATCAGCCCAACTGCGCAGCCAGGTGAACTGACGTTTCGCCAATTGGCGCGTGGCAATGATTCCACGCTCCTGCATCTCGGCTTGTGTCAGCTTGCCATCCAGGTAGTCCCAGACTTGTCGGTAGCCTACCGCACGTATAGACGGCAACCCTGAATGCAGGTCACTTCGCTCACGCAGGGCTACGACCTCGTCAATGAATCCCTGTTCCAACATTAAAGTGAATCTTTGTTTAATTCGCTCGTGCAGTACCTGGCGATTTGCCGGAGCAATGGCCAAGTTCGCGACAGTATAGGGCAATTGTTGCAGTCCCGAAGCGGCTGCTTCAGTACTTTGCGCACTTTGTCGCTGTCGCAGCTCGGTCATGCTCTGACCGCTGACGCGATAAACTTCCAGTGCTCGACTGAGGCGCTGGGGATCGTTCGGGTGAATACGCGCGGCAGATTGCGGATCGATGATCGCCAATTGGTCGTGCAGGGCTTGCCAGCCAAGGCGAGCGGCTTCTTCTTCGATTTGCGCGCGGACTTCAGGATCGGCGGCGGGCATATCCGCCAGACCTTCAACCAAAGCCTTGTAATAGAGCATTGTGCCGCCCACCAGCAGCGGAATTTTGCCGCGCGCGGTGATGTCAGCCATGGCCTCGAGGGCGTCACGGCGGAAATCCGCAGCGGAATAACTCTCTGCCGGGTCGAGAATGTCGATCAGACGGTGGGGAAATTCGGCCAGTATCTCTTTCGAGGGCTTGGCGGTGCCGATGTCCATGCCGCGATAGACCAGCGCCGAATCGACGCTGATCAACTCGCAAGGCAGGACTTTGGTGAGCTCGATGGCCAGGTCGGTCTTGCCCGCTGCAGTCGGGCCCATCAGGAAAATCGCAGGAGGGAGCTGGCTCATCAACGACCGCGCAAAAACAGTTTGTCCAGATCGTCCAGGCCCAACTGGGTCCAGGTCGGTCGGCCATGGTTGCATTGACCGCTGCGCTCGGTGTTTTCCATATCACGCAGCAGACCGTTCATTTCCGGCAGGGCCAGACGCCGATTCGCTCGAATCGCGCCGTGGCAGGCCATGGTGCCGAGCAATTCGTTCAGGTGCGCCTGAATCCGGTCGCTGGTGCCATATTCCATCAAATCCGACAACACGTCGCTGACCAGTCGATTGGCTTCCGCCTGCTTGAGCAAGGCTGGAATCTGCCGGATGGCCAGCGTTTCCGGGCCCAGGCGCTGCAATTCAAAGCCCAGACGCTGGAACCATGCGGCGTTTTCTTCGGCGCAATCACCTTCGCGCTCGCTCACGGCCAAGGATTCCGGCACCAACAGTGGCTGACCGCTCAGGCCTTCGCTGGCCATGGCGACCTTCAGGCGTTCGTACATGATCCGCTCGTGCGCGGCGTGCATGTCCACCAGCACCAGGCCCTGGGCGTTTTCCGAAAGAATGTAGATGCCTTTGAGCTGCGCCAATGCGTAACCCAGCGGCGGAATATCGTCCTGACCAGCCGGAAGCGCGACGGCGTTGGCTTCCGGCAACGGCGCAAAAAATTCACGGTAGGCCGCCTGGGCTTCAGCTGCAGGTACACCCGACTGAGGGCGCGGCGTGTACTGATACTGATAACCGGCGCCAGCGCCGGAACCCGCCGCAGTGTTGAACGACGGTTGTGCCTGAGGCTGTTCCAGCAGCGCATTGGCCGCCAGGCGCATTTCGCCTTGGGGACCGAATTCACCCGCATCGATGCCGGTCGGTCGAACAATGGCTGTCGCCACCGGTGCCGCCAGATGGTCTTCCGGCCGCACATCGCCCAAAGCTCGGTGCAGGGTGCCATAAAGGAAATCGTGAACCATTCGCCCGTCACGGAAGCGTACTTCGTGTTTGGTCGGGTGCACGTTGACGTCGACGCCCGCGGGATCGACTTCGAAAAACAGCACGAACGTCGGATGCCGGCCATTGAACAGCACGTCGCGATACGCCTGGCGCACCGCGTGAGCCACCAGTTTGTCGCGCACGGCACGGCCGTTGACGAAGAAATACTGCAAGTCCGCCTGGCTGCGGTTGAACGTCGGCAAGCCAACCCACCCCCACAAATGCAGGCCATTGCGCTCGATTTCGATCGGCAGCGCTTGCTCGAGAAAACCCGAACCGCAAATCGCCGCCACACGCCGGGCGCGGGCCGCATCATCGCGGGCCTCGTGCAGGCTGAGGATGGTTTTGCCGTTATGGCGCAAATGGAACGCCACGTCGAAGCGCGCCAGGGCCAGACGCTTGATCACTTCTTGCAGGTGATCGAATTCGGTTTTTTCAGTCTTGAGGAATTTACGCCGCGCCGGGGTGTTGAAGAACAGGTCGCGCACTTCCACCGAAGTGCCCACCGGGTGAGCGGCCGGTTGCACGCGAGGCGCCATGTCCCGGCCTTCTGTTTCAACCTGCCAGGCCTGGTCGGCATCGCGGGTGCGGGACGTCAGGGTCAGGCGCGCCACGGAACTGATCGAAGCGAGTGCTTCACCGCGAAACCCGAGGCTCATGACCTGTTCGAGATCTTCCAGGTTGCGGATTTTGCTGGTGGCGTGTCGCGCCAGGGCCAACGGCAGGTCATCGGCAGAAATGCCGCTACCGTCGTCGCGCACCCGCAGCAGCTTGACGCCGCCCTGCTCCACGTCGACATCGATGCGCTTGGCGCCGGAGTCGAGGCTGTTTTCCAGCAACTCCTTGATCACCGAAGCGGGGCGCTCGACCACCTCGCCGGCGGCAATCTGGTTCGCCAGTCGTGGGCTGAGCAGCTCGATGCGAGCGCTGTTGATCACGGCCTGGTTCATTCTTTGGACGCCAGTTCAGTGCCGGGAATGGTCAGGGTCTGACCGATTTTCAGCTCGTCACTCTTAAGGTTGTTGGCGCTGCGCAAGGTGGCCGGAGACACCTGATAACGCACGGCAATCATCGCCAGGGTTTCGCCCGGGTTGACCCGGTGATCCCGTGGTCCCTGGGCGATCTTGCCGGAATCACGCAGCCAGGCAATGTAAGTGCCCGGCGGTGGATTCTGCTGGAAGAACTGACGCACGCCGCTGCTGATCGAGCGAGCCAGCGCTTGCTGGTGGCTGGACGCCGCGAGTTTCGAGGCTTCGTTGGCGTTGGAGATGAACCCGGTTTCCACCAGGATCGACGGAATGTCCGGCGACTTCAACACCATGAACCCGGCCTGCTCCACGCGCTGTTTGTGCAGGGGGGTCACACGACCGATGTTGCTCAAAACCTTCTGGCCGACGTTCAGGCTGGACGTCAGGGAAGCCGTCATCGACAAGTCGAGCAGCACGCCCGCGAGCATGCGGTCCTTGTCGTCGAGGCTGACGTTGCCGGCACCGCCGATCAAGTCGGAACGGTTTTCGCTGTCGGCCAGCCAGCGGGCGGTTTCAGACGTGGCACCACGATCAGACAAGGCGAACACCGACGCACCGAACGCAGCTGCCGAAGGCGCGGCGTCGGCGTGGATCGAGACGAACAGATCGGCGCCCTTCTTGCGGGCGATTTCGGTACGGCCGCGCAACGGGATGAAGTAGTCGCCGGTACGGGTCAGTTCGGCGCGGAAACCTTTCATGCCGTTGACCTGACGCTGCAATTCGCGAGCGATGGCCAGCACCACGTCTTTTTCACGTTGACCGCGAGAGCCAGAGGCGCCCGGGTCTTCACCGCCGTGGCCGGCATCGATGACCACAATGATGTCGCGCTTGCCGGCCGGAGCGGGCGGCAGTTTGACCGGTGGATCTACCGGGGTGACCGGGACCGGCGCGACGGTCGCAACGTTGGTCGGCGGAGGAATCGGCGCAGCGTCGGCGGCGTTATCGAACAGATCGACCACCAGGCGGTTGCCGTACTGGGCGTTAGGCGCCAGGGTGAAGCTTTTGGGTGTGACAGCTTTTTTCAGGTCGATGACCACACGCAAGTCGGTCGGCGTACGTTGTGCCGAGCGCATGGCAGTGATTGGCGTGTTCGAAGCATTGACGTTCAGTGGTGCGCCGAGGGTCGCGCCATTGATGTCGATAACCAGTCGATCCGGAGATGTCAGGGTAAAAACGCTGTGCTGCACCGGCCCGGTCAGGTCGAACACCAACCGTGTGTTGTCCGGCGCCCGCCACAGGCGAACGCTGTTGACCTTTGTTTCAGCCACAGCGTCGACGGTCACCGCCAAAAACAACATCCCTACGGCAGCTACCATCGCGCGAAAGCGCATACCTGACCCCATCATTTAATTGGATTCCAATGCCAAAGCGGCACACCACGACTCGCCACGCGAGCCCTGGGACAAAATTTTCAGCGAACGCCCGCTGTCTTGCGGGCTAATGGTAATGGTCAGGTCGGGCTTTGGCAAAAAGCCTGCACCCTTTCGGGGCCATTCGATGAGGCATAACGCGTCGTCTTCGAAGTAGTCGCGGATGCCGAGGTACTCCAGTTCTTCGGGGTCGACCAAACGATAGAGATCGAAATGGAAGGCGCGGATGTCACCGATCTCGTAGGGCTCGACCAACGTGAACGTCGGACTTTTCACTGCACCGACATGCCCCAGCCCCCGGATGATGCCCCGCGACAGCGTGGTTTTCCCCGCCCCCAGATCCCCTTCCAGAAAAATCAGACCGTGCCCTTGAGTGGTTTTTGCGATGCGCTCGCCAAAGGCGGTCATCGCCTCTTCATCAGCCAGGTACAGGGTTACTTCAGACACGGTGCTTGCTCCTCCAACAACTGACGAATGGCTGGAATCAGATCACTGGCCGCCAGCCCACGGCCCGATTTACCTTGTTGCGCACCGGCATTGGCGTGCAGCCAGACCGCGAGGCAAGCTGCGTCGAACGCATTCATGCCTTGCGCCAGCAACGCGCCAACCAGTCCAGCCAGCACATCGCCCAGACCGGCGGCGGCCATGGCCGGATGGCCTTGATGACACACCGCCAGGCGCCCGTCCGGACTGGCGACCAGGCTGCCGGCACCTTTCAAAACCACTACAGCTGTGTATTTTTTGCTCAATGCGTGAGCGGCAGACGGACGGTCGGCCTGAACCTCAGCGGCACTGATCCCGAGCAACCGCGCCGCTTCCCCAGGATGCGGGGTGATCACACAATCCTTGGGCAAGCTCACACGTTCTTCGGCCAGCATATTCAGTGCATCGGCGTCCCAAACCTGTGGCAGTGACACATTGGCTGCCGCCGACAACAGACTGCGGCCCCACGAAGCCTGCCCCAGGCCCGGCCCCACTACCAGCACGGAAACCTTTTGCAGCAATCCCATCAACTGATTGGCTGACGAAGTGCCCAGCACCATGGCTTCGGGGATTCGGGCCAGTGCAGCGGGCACATGCTCACTGCGGGTGGCCACCGACACCATGCCAGCGCCACTGCGCAGGGCGCTTTGTGCACTCAACAGAATGGCACCGCCGAAACCGCGATCACCGCCGATCAGCAAGACATGGCCGAATCTGCCTTTATGGGCCGTCGGCGCGCGATCCGCCAAACGCGGCAAATTGCTGGCCTTCAGGCGACGCGCACTGATGGCAACCCCGTTGAACGACTCGGGAGAGGCCTGCAGATCGTTGAAAACCAATTCACCCACCACGTCCGCCGCTTCGCCCGTGAACAGACCCAACTTCAAGCCAATGAAGGTCACGGTCAGGTCCGCCCGAACGGCCACGCCGAGCACACGTCCTGTATCGGCACACAGTCCCGAAGGAATATCCACCGCAGCCACTGGCAGGTCATTGGCATTGATCGCGGCGATGACACTGGCGTAAGGCTCTCGCACCTCGCCTGTCAGACCGGTACCAAGCAAGGCGTCCAACACGATGCCGCGCAACTCGGAATGCGCGCTCCAGGCTTGAATGGCAACGCCTTCGGACAGCGCCTCGGCGTGGGCCGACCCGGCATCGCCCTGCAAACGCTGAGGATCCCCGGCCGCCAACACGCGCACATGCCAGCCGGCACGTCGGGCCAAGACCGCCACCAGATAGCCATCGCCGGCGTTGTTGCCGTGACCGGCGACCACCGTCAATTCGTGAGCCGTCGGCCACTGCCGGACCAACGCACGCCAGGTCGCCCGCGCCGCTCGCTGCATCAATTCGAAGCCCGGCGTACCCGCCGCAATCACGCTCGCATCGAGGGCTCGCACTTGCGCGGCGCTGTACAGCGCGTCGGGTAAATCATCTTTAGTATGCGACATGCGTCTTCGGGCTCCGTTGTCTGGCAGAATTATACGCACCTCAGCTCCGGTTTCTCTCGCCTCATGCCCGCTATTACCACAGACCTGCCCGCCCTCGCCCAATCCATCAAGGACTGGGGCCGCGAGCTGGGCTTTCAGCAAGTCGGCATCAGCGGCCTGGACCTCGCCGAGCATGAACAGCACCTGGAGCGCTGGCTTGCGGCTGGCTACCACGGCGAAATGGACTACATGGGCGCCCACGGCAGCAAACGCTCACATCCGGAAGAACTGGTGCCCGGCACACTTCGGGTGGTCTCCCTGCGCATGGATTACCTGCCGGGCGACACCGAAATGGCCAAACGCCTGGCCCAACCGGAAAAAGCCTACGTCTCGCGTTATGCCTTGGGCCGCGATTACCACAAATTGATCCGTAAACGTGTGCAACAACTCGCCGATAAAATTCAGGCCGAGATCGGTCCATTTGGTTTTCGCGCGTTCGTCGACAGTGCGCCGGTCCTGGAAAAAGCCATCGCTGAACAGGCCGGCCTTGGATGGATCGGCAAAAATACGCTGGTCTTGAATCGCAAGGCCGGCAGTTACTTCTTTCTTAGCGAACTGTTTGTCGACCTGCCGCTGCCGGTTGACCCGCCCCACAGCACCGAACATTGCGGCCGCTGCACCGCGTGCCTCGACATCTGCCCGACCAACGCCTTTGTCGGCCCTTATGTGCTGGATGCCCGGCGCTGCATCTCTTACCTGACCATCGAACTGAAAAGCGCGATTCCCGAAGACTTGCGGCCATTGATCGGCAATCGGGTATTCGGCTGTGACGACTGCCAGATCGTCTGCCCGTGGAACCGCTTTGCTCGCCCGTCCGGCGAAAGCGACTTCAAGCCAAGGCACAACCTGGACAACGCCGAATTGGCGGAGCTGTTCATGTGGGACGAGGACAAATTTCTCAGCAGCACTGAAGGTTCGCCGTTACGACGCGCGGGTTACGAGCGCTGGTTGCGCAATCTGGCGGTGGGCCTGGGGAATGCGCCGTCGAGCATTCCGGTGCTGGAAGCGTTGAAGGCGCGGCGCGAGTATCCGTCGGAACTGGTCCGCGAACACGTCGAATGGGCCCTGAAACGACACGGCCTGGCGTAGGCGCTATGTCAGGCTTCGTCGTTATAAACGAACTTCGGCATTTCCCAGTGAAAACGGATCGCCAGCAACCGCAGCAGGAAACCACCGAACAGGGTGATCAGAATCGCCTGTTCTCCCGGCACGTTCAGATAAAGGCACAGCATGTAGCACCACGCCGCCGCGAACGAGACGCTGGCGTAGAGCTCGCGGCGGAAGATCAGCGGGATGTCGTTGCAGAAGATGTCGCGCAGGATGCCGCCGAATACCCCGGTGATCACACCACTGACCGAGGCCACCAGCATGCCGTGGCCCATTTCCAGAGCGGTCATGCAGCCGATCAGGGTAAACGCCACCAGCCCCACGGCGTCGAGCACCAGAAACAGTGAGCGCAAGTGACGCATCCAGCGTGCAGCGAAGACCGTGAACATAGCCGCAACCGAGGTCAGCACCAGGTATTCCGGGTGTTTGACCCACGTCAGCGGGTAGTGACCGAGCAGCACGTCGCGCACCGAACCGCCGCCCAACGCCGTGATGCAGGCGATCAGCACCACACCAAACCAGTCCATGCCGCGACGGCCGGCAGACAGTGCGCCGGTCATGGCTTCGGCAGTAATGGCGATCAGGTAAAGCATCAGCAACATGGTGGCGGTCCTTGCAGGAAGGCGCGCAGTCTAGCCATTTAGTCCCGGCACCAAAAGAGGGCATTTACGCAGATAGACCGAGTCGCCTTCTTCGCGGGCAAGCCTCGCGCCGACGGGCACAACGCAGATCCCGTAGAAGCCGGCTTGCTGGCGATGGGGCCTTCGAGGACGCCATCGCCAGCAAGCCGGCTCCTACAGGGACCGTATTGCCAATCAGAACTTGATGAAATGCTTGCGATAGTGCTGCAACTCGGCGATGGATTCGCGGATGTCGTCCAGCGCCAGGTGGGTGCTGCCTTTTTTGAAGCTGTCGCGCACATCCGGCGCCCAGCGAGCGGCCAGTTCTTTGAGCGTCGAGACGTCGAGGTTGCGGTAGTGGAAGTAGCTTTCCAGGGATTTCATGTGCGTATAAAGGAAGCGACGGTCCTGGCAGATGCTGTTGCCGCAGATCGGCGACTTGCCCTTCGGCACCCATTTCTCCAGGAAGGCGATGGTCTCGGCTTCCGCTTCGGCCATGCTGATACGGCTGTCGCGCACGCGCTGGGTCAGGCCCGAGCCGCCGTGTTGGCGGGTGTTCCACTCGTCCATGCCGGCGAGGATCTCGTCGCTGTGATGGATGGCGATCACCGGCCCTTCGGCCAGGGTGTTCAGGTCACTGTCGGTGACGATCGTGGCCATCTCGATGATGACGTCGGTGTCAGGGTTCAGACCGGTCATTTCCAGGTCGATCCAGATCAGGTTCTGCGGGTTTTGCATGTGTCGGCTCCTAGGCAATGCTGCGCAGTTTAGCCTAGGGCGGCGCCCGGGCGTGCTAAACTCGCGGCCGTTTTACCTAATCGCTGCATTCTTGATACGGAACACCCATGGCCAAACGCCAACTCAATCGTCGTCAAAACTGGCGCATCGAAAAGATCCAAGGCGAACGCGCTGCCCGCGCCGCCAAACGCGAGTCCTCGGCTGTCGAGGCACTTGAGGGTGGCGACCTGGGTCCGGAACAGACGGGCCTTGTGATTGCGCACTTCGGTGTGCAGGTCGAAGTCGAAGCCCTCGATGGCGATTTGGCCGGCCAGGTGTTCCGCTGCCACTTGCGCGCCAACCTGCCGGCGCTGGTGACCGGCGATCAGGTGGTCTGGCGTGCCGGCAATCAGGGCATCGGGGTGATCGTGGCGCAACTGCCGCGCAAAACCGAACTCTGCCGTCCGGACAGCCGTGGCCAGCTCAAGCCTGTAGCTGCCAACGTCGACATGATCGTCATCGTCTTCGCGCCGCTGCCCGAGCCTCACGCCAACCTGATCGA
The DNA here is from genome assembly GCF_002091715.1 of Pseudomonas migulae NBRC 103157. Classification (GTDB taxonomy): domain Bacteria; phylum Pseudomonadota; class Gammaproteobacteria; order Pseudomonadales; family Pseudomonadaceae; genus Aquipseudomonas; species Aquipseudomonas migulae_A. Next base: position 175,694 of record NZ_BDAG01000008.1, read on the forward strand.
CCGCTACCTGGTCGCGGCGGAACACGCCGGGATTCGGCCGCTGCTGCTGCTCAACAAATTCGACCTGATCGATGAGCAGAACGCCCCAGCGCTGAATGCCTTGCTCGCGGTTTACCGCACACTGGGTTATCCGGTGCTGGAAGTGTCGGCGCACCACGGCAATGGCATGGAGCAACTTCAGAAACAGCTGGACGGGCGCATCAGCGTGTTCGTCGGCCAGTCCGGCGTCGGCAAATCTTCGTTGGTCAACAGCCTGCTGCCTGAGGTCGACACCCGCGTCGGCCCGTTGTCCGAGCTGTCCGGCCAGGGCACCCACACCACCACCACCGCGCGACTGTTCCACTTCCCCGGTGGCGGTGAGTTGATCGACTCCCCGGGTATCCGCGAATTCGGCCTGGGCCACGTCAGCCGCGCCGACGTCGAAGCCGGCTTCATCGAGTTCAACGACCTGATCGGCACGTGCCGTTTCCGCGACTGCAAGCACGACCGCGAACCGGGTTGCGCATTGCTCAAGGCGCTGGAAGAAGGCCGTGTGCAACAGCAACGGATGAACAGCTACCGCTCGATCATCGCGAGTTTGCCGGAGAGCAGTTACTAGGCCGCTTACCGCAGAAACAAAAAAAGCCGCGATCATCTCGCGGCTTTTTCATTTTCAGCGCCCAGGACGTCCAAGGCATCACAGTCGTCCTGGATCAACACAACGCAAAACCTGTAGGAGCCGG
>NZ_BDAG01000009.1 GCF_002091715.1 Pseudomonas migulae NBRC 103157
AATTGCTGTTCGGGCTGGCGCTGGCACTGGCGGCCAGCCAGGTTTCGGCTGCCGATACCCTGCGTTGCGGCAGTCAGTTGATCAGCGTCGGGGACAGGTCCAGCGAGGTGTTGCAGAAGTGCGGTGAGCCGGTCAGCCGCGATCTGCTGGGCTACAAGCGCAGTGCCAATCGGCGGGAAGAATTCCAGGTCGAGGAATGGACCTACGGGCCCAGCGGCGGGATGTACCAGTACCTGCGGTTTGAAGGGAATCGGTTGAAGCAGATCACCAGCAAGCCGGCTCCTACAGTTTGGTTTTGCGGTGCCCACAATAGAACAGGCCCCGAACACGAATGTCCGGGGCCTGTAATGGCCACATCCTTGTGGCCGTCGCATGAACTCTCAAGTGGCGGCAGACGTATGACTCGGCTCGTCTACCGCGCCTCCTCCCAGTCCAGGCGAGAAGTCTTGCCTTACTCGGCTTTCAGGCCGTCAGCGGAGACCGCTTTGACGCCTTTGATTTTCTTGGTGATGGCCACAGCTGTAGCTTTCTGAGCGTCAGTCACCGCGACGGTAGACGACAGGGATACAACACCTTTGTTGGTTTCGACTTTGATGTCGGTACCAGGAATGCCTTTTTCGGTCACCAGGTCAGCTTTGACTTTGGTGGTGATCCAAGTGTCAGAGGTTGCTTCTTTGGCTTCTGTCACTTCACCAGCAGCCAGCACCATTGGAGACTGGGTAGCCTGGGTGGTTTGAGCAAATGCAGCGTTGGCCATGGCCAGGGTCAGCGCGGTAGCAGTAGCGGCAGCGATAGCGAACTTCTTCATACGAGTAACTCCTGTTTTTTCATAAAGTCTGCTGCGTGTCTTGTCAGCAGGGTTACTGGGTATATTGCGAACGCTGTGCCAATGTTGAGAACGGAAATAAATCTATATAAATCAATATGTTATACAAACAGCCAATTTTCGGAATCATGCAAATTGCATGACTTCGATTTTATGTACATGCAAGTTGCGGGTTTTGGTGTGGGCCTAAGGCCATGAATTTGCGGGGTTTTCTACGTCTCGTTAAGCACCACGGCGAATTTGACGTTTTTACCCCAAAAAAAAAAGCCCCATCTCACGATGGGGCATTCTTCTATTTACACATCTGCAGCATTACGTTGCAGAGGCCGTGCAACCAGGCGGTGCGTAATCGGCAGTGACGCCGGTTGCGCATGACCAGCCCGTAGTTGCGCTACGAGTAAGCGTAATGGTTTTACCTGCCACAGGTGCGGGGGCCTTCTGCAGCGTGCAAACAATGGTGCCAGCGCCGGACGCAACCGTACCGGTTACAGCGATGGCGCAGTTCTGCGTAGTCGTTCCAGCACCTGTCAGCGTGGTGGGTTCTGCAGTGCCGGCATTCATCAGGTCTTCAAACGAAACCTTCAATGCTGAAATTTCCGCCAACCCCGCCGTCACTTTCGCCCGTGCCTGATATTTCGAGTAAGCCGGCAACGCAAACGTCGCCAGAATCCCGATGATCGCCACGACGATCAGCAGTTCGATAAGCGTAAAACCTTTCTGAGTATTCATAGACAAGCTCCATGCATGAGTCGAAATCTCATGATCTGAACTAGCCACAGCACAGCCCATGCCAAGCCCTCACCCCCGCGTTTTCAGGGAATAAAAGCGACGCACGGCCCTTTCCTGCCCCAGGATCCGCACTATCTGACATTTTTTGTCACCACAGCAGCGCTGGTTTGGCTCCACCGGTTGACTAGGCTATAAGTCATGAACTGTCTGCGTCCGGTATCCCCATGAATGACATCGCCCTTAGCGGTCTGGCCAAGCAATTGGTCCTGGCCGAACTGCTCACTGACAAAAGCGCGCAACAGGCGTATCAGCAAGCCCAACGCCAGAAGCTCTCCCTGGTCAGTTATCTGGTACAGAACAAACTGGTGAAAAGTCGTCAGGTCGCCGAGATCGCCTCGGAGCATTTCGGCATGGCGCTGCTGGACCTCCACTGCCTGGACAAAGAGTCCCAACCCAAAGGGCTGGTCAGCGAAAAACTGGTTCGCCAGCACCAAGCCCTGCCCCTCTGGCGGCGCGGCAACAAGTTGTTCGTCGGGGTTTCGGACCCGACCAATTACCAGGCCATCAACGATATCCAGTTCAGCACCGGGCTGAACACCGAAGCCATTCTGGTTGAGGACGACAAGCTCAGCGACGCCATCGAGAAATTTTTCGACAGCCACAGTACCGGCCTGGAAGACATGGCCGATGTCGACCTCGATGGCGTCGACATCGAGTCGATCGATGACCGCAACCAGGACGCCATCGCCGGGCAAGACGCCGACGATGCGCCGGTGGTGCGCTTTGTCCACAAGATGTTGCTCGACGCGATCAAGAGCGGCTCCTCCGACCTGCACTTCGAACCCTACGAGAAAACCTACCGTGTGCGGATGCGCACCGACGGCATGCTGCGTGAAGTCGCCAAGCCGCCGATTCAACTGGCCAACCGCATCGCTGCGCGCCTGAAAGTCATGGCCAGCCTCGACATTTCCGAGCGGCGCAAACCGCAGGATGGGCGGATCAAGATGCGCCTGTCCAAGAGCAAGTCCATCGACTTCCGGGTCAACACCCTGCCGACCCTGTGGGGCGAGAAAGTGGTGATCCGGATCCTCGACCCGTCCAGCGCGCAAATGGGCATCGACGCCCTCGGCTACGAGCCGGAGCAGCAAGACCTGTACATGGCCGCGCTGAAGCAGCCGCAAGGGATGATCCTGGTGACCGGCCCCACCGGTTCGGGCAAGACCGTATCGCTCTATACCGGGCTGAATATTCTCAACACCGTGGACATCAATATCTCCACCGCCGAAGACCCGGTGGAGATCAACATGGAAGGCATCAACCAGGTCAACGTCAATCCCAAGCAGGGACTGGGTTTTGCCCAGGCGCTGCGCTCGTTCCTGCGCCAGGACCCGGACGTGATCATGGTTGGTGAGATCCGCGACCTGGAAACCGCCGAAATTGCCATCAAGGCCGCCCAGACCGGTCACCTGGTGCTGTCGACCCTGCACACAAACAGCGCCGCGGAAACCCTGACCCGCCTGCACAACATGGGCATTCAGGGGTTCAACATCGCCACCTCGGTCAGCCTGATCATCGCCCAGCGCCTGGCGCGCAAACTGTGCAGCCATTGCAAGAAACCCATCGACATTCCCCGCGAGGCATTGATCAAGGAAGGCTTTCCCGAGGAACGCATTGGCTCGTTCACGATCTATGAGCCGGTCGGTTGCGACCAGTGCAACGTTGGCTACAAGGGGCGCGTGGGGATTTATGAAGTGGTGAAGAACACACCAGACCTGCAACGGCTGATCATGGCCGAAGGCAATTCGTTGGAAATCGATATCCAGATGCGCAAGGACGGCTTCAACGACCTGCGTACTTCCGGGCTGATCAAGGCCATGCAAGGCATCACCAGCCTTGAAGAAATCAACCGGGTCACCAAGGACTGAACATGGCGGTCAAAGCAGCAAAAATCAGTGTGTACGCCTGGGAAGGCACGGATAAAAAAGGCACGAAAATGACCGGCGAACTCAGCGGCCAGAACCCGGCGTTGATCAAGGCGCAACTGCGCAAGCAAGGCATCAACCCAGGGAAGGTGCGCAAGAAATCCGCTTCGATTTTCAGCCTCGGCAAACGCATCAAGGCTCACGACATTGCCCTGTTCACCCGGCAGATGGCGACCATGATGAAAGCCGGGGTGCCGCTGTTGCAGTCGTTCGACATTATCGGCGAAGGCTTCGATAACCCGGCCATGCGCAAACTGGTGGACGACGTGAAACAGGAGGTCGCGGCGGGCAACAGCTTCGCCGCCGCCCTGCGCAAAAAACCGCAGTATTTCGATGAGCTCTACTGCAACCTGGTGGATGCCGGCGAACAGGCCGGTGCGCTGGACACCCTGTTGGAGCGGGTCGCGACCTACAAGGAAAAGAGCGAAAGCCTGAAAGCCAAGATCAAGAAGGCCATGACGTATCCGCTGGCCGTGGTGTTCGTCGCGATCATCGTCACCGGGATTCTGCTGGTCAAGGTGGTGCCGCAGTTCGAGTCGGTGTTCAAGGGATTCGGTGCGCAATTGCCGGCGTTCACCGTGATGGTCATCGGCCTGTCGCAGTTCATGCAGGACTGGTGGTGGCTGATGTTGGGCGCATTGATTGCGGCGATATTCGGTGTACGCCATGCCTTCAAGACATCGCAAGCCTTTCGGGACCGGACAGACACCTGGCTGCTGAAACTGCCGTTGATTGGCACGTTGATGTACAAGTCCGCCGTGGCCCGTTACGCCCGCACGCTGTCGACCACCTTCGCCGCTGGCGTGCCGCTGGTCGAGGCGCTGGAATCGGTGGCGGGTGCGACCGGCAACATCGTGTTCAAGCGTGCGGTGTTGCGCATCAAGCAGGATGTGTCGACGGGGATGCAGCTGAACTTCTCCATGCGCACCTCCGGCATCTTTCCGAACATGGCGATCCAGATGACCGCCATTGGTGAGGAGTCCGGCGCACTGGATGACATGCTCGACAAGGTCGCGAGTTTCTATGAAGCCGAAGTCGACAACATGGTCGATAACCTCACCAGCCTGATGGAGCCGTTCATCATGGTGGTACTGGGTGTTATCGTCGGCGGCCTGGTGGTTGCGATGTACCTGCCCATCTTCCAACTCGGCAATGCGATCTGACATGCCCTTGAACGAAATCCTGACCGTGTACCCGCTGGCGTTTGTCGTCATTGCACTGGTGGTCGGCCTGCTGGTCGGCAGCTTCCTCAACGTGGTGATCTGGCGCCTGCCGAAAATGCTCGCACGCGAATGGCGATTGCAGGCCTACGACATTCTGGGCCTGCCCGGCGAAACACCGCAGCCGACCTACAACCTGATGCTGCCCCACTCTCAATGCCCGCACTGTGGGCACCGGATCCGCGCCTGGGAAAACATTCCGCTGCTCAGTTATGTGTTTTTACGTGGACGCTGCTCAAGCTGCGCTACACCCATCAGCAAACGCTATCCCTTGACCGAACTGGCGTGCGGCCTGCTGTCAGCGTTCATCGCCTGGCATTTCGGTTTCGGTTGGCAGGCCGTGATGGTGTTGGTGTTGAGTTGGGGCCTGTTGGCCATGAGCCTGATCGACGCCGAGCACCAACTGTTGCCGGATGTATTGGTGCTGCCGCTGCTGTGGCTGGGCCTGATCGTCAATAGCTTCGAGTTGTTCGTACCATTGACTGAGGCACTGTGGGGCGCCGTTGCGGGCTATATGGCGCTGTGGTTGGTGTTCTGGCTGTTCAAGCTGATCACCGGCAAGGACGGCATCGGCCACGGCGATTTCAAGCTATTGGCCATGCTGGGCGCCTGGGGAGGCTGGCAGATTTTACCGCTGACCATTCTGTTGTCGTCTCTGGTCGGTGCCGTTATCGGCGTTATTTTGCTGAGCCTGCGCAACGCGAAAACCTCGACGCCGATCCCCTTCGGCCCCTATCTGGCGATTGCCGGCTGGATTGCGTTGCTCTGGGGTGGTCAAATAACCGGCTTCTATTGGCAGTTTGTCGGTTTGAAATGAATACCCCTGTGGAAAAACCCTGGATTCTCGGCCTGACCGGTGGCATCGGCAGCGGCAAAAGCGCAGCCGCCCAGCACTTCATCGACCTGGGCGTGCATGTGGTCGATGCCGATCATGCCGCGCGTTGGGTGGTGGAGCCGGGCCGCCCGGCACTGGCGCAGATCGCCGAACATTTCGGCCCCGGCGTGTTGCAGGCCGACGGTCAACTGGATCGTGCGGCGTTGCGCAAACTGATCTTCGAAGTGCCGGAGCAACGCCTCTGGCTCGAGGCGCTTTTGCATCCGCTGATCGCCAGGGAAATCGCCGATCACTTGGGCAAGGCACAATCGCCTTACGCGATTCTGGTTTCGCCGTTGCTGATCGAGTCCGGGCAGCACGCCATGACCCAGCGCGTGCTGGTGATCGATGCGCCCGAACAACTACAGATCGAACGCACCCTGCAGCGCGACCAGACCAGCGAACAACAGGTCCAGGCGATCCTCAAGGCACAATCCAGCCGCCAGGATCGCTTGAGCCATGCCGACGATGTGGTGGTCAACGACCGCGACCTCGCCTGGTTGCACAGCGAGGTCGAACGCCTGCATCACTTTTACCTAACATTGCGTGGAGGCCAGTCATGAGCCAGATCCCAACCGTCGATTGCCCGACCTGCGGCGCCCCTGTCGAATGGAGCCCCGAGAGCAAATTCCGGCCGTTCTGCTCCGACCGTTGCAAACTGATCGACCTGGGCGCGTGGGCATCGGAAGAACACAAGATTCCGGTGGCACCCGATGCCGAGGACGAGTTGTTCAGCGGCGATTTCGACCCGCGTCACTGATCCCGATCGCCAGGGGCTGACGTGTGCCAGAAATCGACGAAATGAGTCAGTCCCTGACGCTGCTTTTTTGATCTTGACACCAACAAACTCGCATGCTAGCGAGTGCTATACTTCTTTCGGGTTGCATGAAGAGTGCAACGTTCCCCACGGGTAACAATACCGACGGTAAATCTCGGTTAACGGCTGCCGGACAGAGGAGGTCTGCAGCAAACGCGAGATGGGAGGTGTGGCATGAATCGACACTATTACATCAGTGACAATCTCGACGATCTTGAATCCGTTGAAAATGAACTGGAAGCCAACGGCATCAACTCCGAACAAATTCACGTGCTCAGTGAACAGGTGGCTGATGTTGAAGAGCATCACCTTCACGAGGTCAACTCGCTGATGAAACAGGATGTCGTTCACTCTGGCGAGATTGGTGCAGTGATCGGTGTGCCCCTCGCGGCGCTAATCCTTGCCGGCGCCTATTGGCTGGGCTGGACCGAATCCGCCGCAGGCTGGGTGCCGTTTATCTTCCTTGCCGTTGTCATATTGGGCTTCTGCATCTGGGAAGGCGGCTTTTTTGGTATTCAGGTGCCAAACGCTCACTTCCGCAATTTCAAACAGATGGTAGATATGGGCAAGCATGTCTTCTTCGTGGACGTTGAGCCGAATCAGGAATCGGTTTTGGAACGGGTCATCGAACATCATCCAAGACTGACGACCGCCGGCACGGGAACCGCAGCGCCTCACTGGACAGTAGCCTGGCTGCACAGATGGCATCAGTTCAAGCGAACGATATAAGCCATTTATTGCGGGATAGCTCCTGGAAGCTCAAGAGCATCCGGGAGTTGCTTATTGGCCGAAGAAAATGATCCGGCTGAGGAACACATAGTCCGCCTCGGTGGCCATCAAACCGACGAGCACCAATAAACACAAAGGTGGAACCAATATGGCGTAGACCATGGCCAACCGCTCCCAGGCCATGTGCATGAAGATGGAGACAATCAACCCTGCCTTCAGCAACATGAAAGTGATAATCAGGGCCCACCGAACGTAGCCATGGAAGTGGAAATAGTCGACCAGATACGACAGCGTGCTGAGAACAAATAACAGCCCCCAGATTTTAAGGTACAAGCTGATTGGATGTTGCTGGCCTTGAGCATGCGTCATCATCAGTGCTCCTCTACCATAAATAGAAAAAAGCAAAAATAAACACCCACACCAAATCCACGAAGTGCCAGTAAAGCCCGGCTATCTCGACGTTTTGATAGTTTCCGGAGCGCTCATAATCTCCCCGCAATACCTTCATCGCCACAATGCTGAGGTAGATGGCGCCGATTGACACATGCAGTCCGTGGAAGCCGGTAATCATGAAAAAGCTGGCACCAAATTGCGCCGCCCCCATGGGATTCCCCCAGGGACGCACCCCTTCTGAAATGAGCTTGCTCCATTCAAATGCCTGCATGCCGACGAAGGTCACACCCAAGGCAGCGGTCGCCAGCATCAGGGCAGTGGTTTTCGCACGATCACGGCGATAGGCGAAATTGACGGCCATGGCCATCGTGCCGCTGCTGCTGATCAGCACAAAGGTCATGATGGCGATCAGAATCAGCGGGATTTCTTTACCGCCGATCGTCAATGCGAATACTTCACTGGGGTTCGGCCAGAGGTCGGTGATGGTCATGCGTACCGACATGTAACCGGTCAAGAAACAGGTGAATATAAACGTGTCGCTGAGCAGGAAAATCCACATCATCGCCTTGCCCCAAGGCACCTGCTTGAACGCCTCTCTGTCCGAGGCCCAGTCGCTGGCGATGCCCTGCCATCCTGGTGCAGGCGGCAAGCCTGGTGGATTGGATGAGCCGGACTCGGCAGGGGCTTGTGGATGCGATGCCATGGCTTTTCACCTCAGGCCGCAAAATCTGGCAATGGCTTCATAGGTTTGCGGCGTGCTGGCCAGCAGCGCGAACAGTACGAACCAGAGACCCAGCAAGTAATGCCAATAGGTGGCACAGAGCCCTACCTTGGCGCTGAGTTGCGGCAACGGCACGCGATGCAGGAATTTAGCGCCGATGATGCTCCAGGCTATCAGCCCGCCCAGCAGGTGGAGCCCATGCATGCCAGTCAGCAGGTAGAAGAAACTGTTGGCCGGATTGCTGGCGACAAAGTAGCCCCAGGCGACAAACTGCTGCCAGACCCAGAGTTGCCCCACCAGAAAGGCAATGGCAAATACGCCCCCCAATGCAAAGCCAATGACCGTTGCGTCCTGTCGAGCCTGTCGGGCGGCCATGCGCGACCACTGCAGTGCAATGCAACTGAACACTAGAAAAGCCGAATTCAGCCAGAGTTGCCATGGATTGGCCAACGGCGCCAAGGGCTCTGTCAGGGGGAGCCAGTCGGCCATTTGTGAGCGGGCGATAAAGGCGATCAGGAAGAGAAGGAATAGCGAGCTCACCACGGCCAGAAACAAGTGCAGGCCTGTTTTTGCGATTTGGTTTCTTTTGGCCCCCGCGGCGGACTGAATACCTTCAGGATCGCGATTCCAACTGCCACCGGGGTCAGCGCCGTCGGCGTTTCTCAATAGGAGTCTGTTCATGTTTTAACGTCCGCAATCCTGGATCCGGCACTCAGTTGCCGCATCTGTTCCAGTTCCTCGGCGGAGACCGTTTGCGGAACGAAATCCTGTTCTATCCCCGGCACACTGTAGTCATAGCCCCAGCGATGCACGACCGGCAGCTTCTCTCCCCAGTTACCGTGAATCGGCGGGGTGTTCGGTGTTTGCCATTCCAGACTGGCGGCGCCCCAAGGGTTACTGCCAGCAGGCTTGCCCTTGAATACGCTCCAGGCCAGGTTGAACAGGAACAACAGTTGGGAAACGCCGACGATCAATGCGATTACCGTAATGAAGGCATTCAACTCTTGCGCCGACTGCGGAATGAACGCGTAGTTTTCATAAGCGTAGTAGCGGCGTGGCATGCCCTGGAAACCCAGGTAGTGCATAGGGAAGAAGATGGCGTAGGTGCCCAGAAAGGTTATCCAGAAGTGCAGCTTGCCCAGGGTGTCGTTCAACATGCGCCCGGTCACTTTCGGGAACCAGTGATAGAGGCCGCCGAACACCACCAGTACCGGCGCGACACCCATGACCATATGGAAATGGGCAACGACAAAGTAGGTGTCCGAGAGCGGGATATCCACAATCACATTGCCAAGAAACAACCCGGTCAAACCGCCCACCAGGAAGGTGACGATAAAGGCCAGGGCGAACAGCATCGGCACGGTCAGATGTATGTCGCCACGCCACAGCGTCAGGACCCAGTTGTAGACCTTCAGTGCCGTCGGCACCGCGATGATCAAGGTGGTGACGGCGAAGAAAAAGCCGAAGTACGGGTTCATTCCACTGACATACATATGGTGCGCCCAGACCACAAAGCTGAGTACGCCAATCGCAATAATGGCCCACACCATCATTCGGTAGCCGAAGATGTTTTTACGCGCATGCGTGCTGATCAGGTCGGAGACCAGACCAAACGCGGGGAGCGCGACGATATAGACTTCCGGGTGGCCGAAGAACCAGAACAGATGCTGGAACAGTATCGGGCTGCCACCTTGGTGATCGAGCTGCTGCCCCAGCGAGATCATCGCCGGCATAAAGAAACTGGTGCCCAACAGTTTGTCGAACAGCATCATGACCGCGCTGACAAACAACGCCGGGAAAGCCAGCAAGGCCATGATCGAGGCCATGAAGATTCCCCATACGGAGAGTGGCATGCGAAACAATGTCATGCCGTGCGTGCGCGCCTGCAACACCGTGGTGACGTAGTTCAACCCGCCCATGGTGGCGGCGACGATAAAAATCGCCAGTGAGACGAGCATCAGGACGATGCCCCACTCGACCCCCGGTGTTCCCTGAGAAATGGACTGTGGCGGATAAAGCGTCCAGCCCGAACCGGTGGGACCGCCGGGGACAAAGAAACTGGAGAGCAACACCACTACCGCCAGCAGGTAGAACCAGTAACTCAGCATGTTGACATAGGGGAAGACCATGTCACGGGCGCCCACCATCAGCGGGATCAGATAGTTACCGAAGCCACCCAGAAACAAGGCTGTCAGCAAGTAAATGACCATGATCATGCCGTGCATGGTCATCGCCTGGTAGTAAGCACTGGCATCCATGAACGCCAAAGTGCCGGGGAAGCCTATCTGTATGCGCATCAAGCCCGACAACACCACGGCGACAACGCCCACGAACAGAGCCGTCAAGGAATATTGAATGGCAATGACCTTATGATCCTGACTCCAGATGTATTTGGTCAGGAAACTTTTGGGTTCGTGCAGTGCTTCTGTTTCGGCTTGCTCCGCATAGGCCATCACGTCATCCTCCTGTCGAAGTTTCAGTGCATTCCTGGCTGCTTTACGGCTACTTACCTGTCTCCGCCTTGCTCGAGTCAGCATCGGCATTTGCTTTGGATTTGATAAACGCGATCAGCGCGTCCAAGTCCTTATCGCTCGGCGTCAAGGCCGGCATGAGGGCTGCATAGCCCTTGACGATTTTGGCACCGGGATCAAGAACCGATTCCTTTAAATACCCCTCATCGGCCTTTATGCTCGTACCGTCGGCAAGGGTTACTGTGGTGCCATACAGGCCCTGCCAGGTAGGGCCGACGCCCTTGTTGCCATCGACACTGTGGCAGGCCAGACAACCGAGCGACTGGGCCACCTGTTGTCCCTGCGCCACCAGGCTCTCACCTGGACCCGTCGCTCCGCTGGCAGGAGCTTCACTGTCTTGCGGTGCACCGCTCAGTGATTTGATCAGGGCGACGAGTGCACCCAGTTCATCGTCATTGAGAGTATAGGCCACCATGACCGGCGGGTAGCCCTGCACCAGACGGGCCTTCGGATCGAGGATCGACTCTTTCAGGTAGGCCTCATCGACCTTCACGCGGGTGCCATCGGCAAGCGGTTCAATGCGACCGTACAGCCCTTTCCATCCCGGGCCGAGACTGGCACTGCCATCCTGGCTATGGCAGGCACCGCAGCCATATTGTTCGGCCAACTGGCGACCTTTTTCCAGCACGCTACTTGGACTGGGCCTGGCAGCTGTCGTTAATGTCTGCGCAAAAGTCGGTTGACTGTTCAGCCATTGATCGAAGGCGCCCTGCTCCTCCACGATCATCTGGCCGCGCATGTTGTAATGACCTACGCCACAATATTCAGCGCAAAGGATTTCATATTTTCCGGTTTTGGTCGGTGTAAACCAGAAGTACGACACCATCCCTGGCACCATGTCCATCTTGCTGCGAATTTGCGGTATATAGAAATTGTGCAATACATCTTTAGATCGCAGTAAAACCTTTACCGGACGATCGAGCGGAAGTCTGATTTCATTACTTTTAACAAGCACATCGTCCTGCCCGGCAGGATCCTTGGGATCAACGCCAAACGGGTTGGCGGAATCAACCAACTTGATTTCCGACTTGCCCAGCTTCCCGTCTTTGCCGGGAAAACGAAAGGCCCACTGCCACTGCTGGGCGACCACTTCTAGTTCATAAGCATCTTTCGGCACCCGGATGAAATCATTGTAAACAACCAGACCGGGCGCCAGCATTGCGGCAATACCTATCGAGGTAACGACAATTAACCAAAACTCCAGTTTTTTACTTTCTGGCTGGTAGTGCGCCCTGGCACCCTCCTTGTGACGATAACGCATCACGGCGACGGCCATAAATACCGTGATGGCGATGAAAAATATTCCGCTAATGATCAGGGTGATGAACAGGGTGGTGTCTATTGACCCCCAGTTGGAAGCTGCCGGAGTTGCATGCCAAGGCGCTAGAACATGGAAGAGCACTGATGCAATAACGATTAGTATCAAGATAATTGCTATTGCCATTTTCTCTTCATCCTATTCCTGTTGCTCATTGGTTATGCGCAAGCATCGCCACGGACGTCCAGGCAGGGCAGACAAGTACCACCCGTGGTGGCAAGTCAGTAAAAAGTATAGTGCCATCGGGTTGGGCCGTGAGGTCGGCGAGCGGGACCCGGTTGCCAGCTATACTCAATCTCAGATTCGCATGGCAGGGATCGGCCAGAAGCGGCCCCTGAAAACGAACCCCGGCCATGCGTAATGATCAGATAAGTGATGGCATTGAGAAGAGACAAAAGCTAAGGAATCCAGCAGCCCACGACGGAGGTTTCGTTATGAGTGCCCTGACGATCGAAGGCTGGTGCAGAACCGGCGACGACAAAAAGTCCACCCCAATAGGTGAAATCCAATTTTACGTCGATGGCCCCCTTCATCTGCGCCTGGAGCAGGCTGAAGAACGCCTACAGAAGACCCATGAGCCTGAAGCCATGGTCGATGTCGACATGAGCACCCTGGATTTGGAACTGCCAGAGGGATACGCCCCCTTGTCCGACTGCCAAATGCGCGTCTATTTGCACAGCGAGCGCGGTCAGTTCCATCTGGTGGGGCACCGAGCGAGCGATAGCAGCTTGATTTATTCCAACGCGGTTTTAATTGATCAACTGCTAGATTGAATCGTCGGCATCTGGCGGGTTTGAAAGCGATCAAGGCTTGGGATCGTCGTCCTTCCAGGGCGCCGACAGATAGCGCGTGCGATTGAAGGTTTCCAGCCACTCAGGGCAGAACACCACCAGCGCACTGACAACCATGCCGTTGATGAACGCCTCTGGAAAAATGATCAACCACAAGTAACCCACAAAATCCTCCAGCCAGTAGGGCATGGCAAAACGCTCGTCGAACCACAACAACCACAGCGCCAGCAACAGGCACAACAACGCCGACAGCGCCGCCGCAAAGAAGCCGGAAACGAAGATATAGACAAAGGGATTACGCGGCTGCGCTCGCTCCACCAGGATCGCGCAGCACTCGGTGATCAGCACCGGCAACAGGATCAACAGCGCGCCATTCACCCCCATTGCGACCAGGTCCTGACGGCCGAGTAGCATCAGACCGGTTTGCGCCACCAGCCCACCGACGATCGCCAGCGGCCAGTCCAGAAGCAGGGTCACTGCGGTCATGCCGAGGAAGTGATAGGACACGCCGGTATCGAAATCCCGTCGTACCAGCCAGAGTATGAATAGCGCGAAGACTGTGCCGAATAACAGGTGTTGGCGGCGGTTGTCGCTGAACAGTTCGACCCACGGGGCTCGTGCGATGGCCCAGATCAGTGCCGGGACGTAGATCAGCCAGCCGACGGTGAGGGTTTCGGGGGACAGTAGCTCGGCGCCGATCATGGCTGGGTGGGCTCCGTTTTTTTTGCCGGGAGAGAACTGGATCTCAGTCTACACCGGGCTTTGAATGTGCTTCGCCTTTGCTTCGCAGGGGATGATTGGGGGCATATCCATTGCTGCGGTAACGACGGCTATTGGTTCCGCCCTTACGGCGGGTTACTTGGAAGAGCGCCAAGTAACCAAGCGCCTGCGCCCCTGACGTACGGCCCTTCGCTTAGGCTCAGGGTTCCCTCGCTCCGGTCCTGCTCCGTGGGCCCGCCGCCATCGGCCATCCATGGCCGGGGGCGGCTAACCCGGCATCCATGCCGGGTTGCCCACTGCGCAGAACCTGCGCTCGGCCTTCCGACGGGGCAGATCAACATCAAAAGCCAAAGCGAGGCGGCCTGGTAGCCGACCTGTTTTCCGTCAAAGTCATCGGCGGCGAACACCAACCTTATGCCCACCCACATTTCATCGGGGTTGCTTCCAGAGGGATGTGAATGATCAGTCAGCGAAGCGCGCCCGCTTGAAGCCCAGGTCGGCCCGAAGGCCGCCTCGCGCTGCTGTGGCGGTGGTCGCCGCCTCACGCCCTGAGCCTATCCGCCAACCTGTGACTATCTCCATCGGCGCTTCTCCAAGTAACCCGCCGTAAGGGCGGAACCATAAGCCGCCGTTACCGAAGAAACGGATTTACACCCAATCAACAGAGCGATTGTTACATTTCCTGCAAAGCTGAATCGGCCCCCGCCCCCTTTATCGATCCCAACCAAGGACTAAACTTCAAAGCATCAGAACCACCCCGGAGCCGACAAAAATGAAACCCCTGACCAGCCTGCTTCTGACCCTCCTCGCCACCTCCGCCATGGCCGCCACCAACGAGCCAGCGGCCACCCCCTACAACCCGGCGCAACCGCTGGACATCGCCAAAGTGGTTTCAGTCACCGACACCGCAACCGCCTGCGACGTCGTGCCGGCAACCATGGTCTACATCGATCATCAAGGCCAGACCCACAGCGTGACCTACTCAGTCATGGGCAACTGCACCAGCAGCCTCTAAAGCCGGGCAACCCACGACTCACACGATCAGCCGTTTCGCCTGCAACGCCAAATCATGCAGACCAGCCAACCGCGCCATGATCCGTTCGACCACCTCGACCCTGGCCACCGCACCGCTTTGCAGTTCACCCATCGAGTGCAACGCCACTCCAGCCTTCTCCAGACCCAGACGGGTTGACCCGGATAACTGCTGAAGCCCTTGTCGTGCCTGCTCCGCAGACTGTTCCAGCCCTGTGGCGATTTGCCGGATCTGCGCACTGGAGTCCGCCGCCTGGCGCGAGAGATTGCGCACCTCATCGGCGACCACCGCAAACCCTCGGCCATGGCTGCCCGCCCTCGCCGCCTCAATCGCCGCGTTCAGCGCCAACAGGTTGGTCTGACGGGCAATGTCCTGGATGCTGCCGACAATCGCGCCGATGCGCATCGACTGACTGCCGAGCTCATCGAACACCTGATCCAGACGCTGCATATAGAGGTTCAAATCCTCCAGCACAGAGGCCGAAGACTGCATGCTCTGCGCACTCGCCTTGACCCGTTCCCCGGCCGTGCGCGCCAGTTGATTGGCGAAACGCATGTCCTCCTCGGTTTGCAGCACCGACTCGGTCAATTGCTCCAGCTTGACCTGCAAGCCGATTTTGTCAGTGGGTTGTTCTTTTTCAGGGGTCATAGCAGCGTCCAGGTGTAGCTGAGGATCAGTCGGTTTTCGTCGATATCACTGCGGTAGTTCGAACGCGCCATCACATTACGCACACGAATCCCGAGGCCCTTGAGGCTACCGCTCTGCAACACATAGCCAAGATCAAGATCACGCTCGCGATCCTTGCCTTCGAAGCCCTGACCGGTGTCGACGTTATTGCCGGAGATGTAGCGCACAGTGCTGGTCAGCCCCGGCACACCCAACGCGGCAAAGTCGTAGTCGTAACGCGCCTGCCAGGAGCGCTCATCGGTGTAGGCAAACTCGTAGGTCGGGACCTCGTTGCCCAGCGGCGAGATGTTGGCAAAGACACGCGGGAATGCGCTGTCACCGAACATCCCCTGATAACCGACATAAAACGTGTGACCACCGCGCTTGGCCGACAGCAGCGAGAAGAACGCCTGGTTATCGATGTTACCCAACAGCTTCTTGCCGTCTTCGCGCGAATCGTAATAACCAAGGTTGGCACCCAGAATCCAGTCACCTGTTGGCTGGCTGTGCTTGAAGCCGAGAAAACGCTGGTTGTAGATATCTTCCAGTTGCCCGAACCAGGCACTGACCGAGCTGCGTTTATCATTGAAGGCGTAATCGGCACCAGCAAAATTGAAGCCATCGCTGCTGACCTGACGCTGCGGAACATGACCGAGCATGGCCTGCATCTTTTCGTCGCCGGCCTCGTTGCGCAGGCTGGTGGTATTCAAGTGACCGCCCTGCAGGGTCAGGCCATTGATCTCATTGGAACTGATGCTCGCGCCTTGATAGCTGGGCGGCAGCAAGCGGATATCACTGAACGCCAGTACCGGCAGATTGGGTTGCAACTCACCCACTTTCAGCTCGGTTTTGGAGTAACGCACCTTCAACGCCGCTTCGAGACGGCTGTAATCATTCGCCGCCCGCCCGTCATCCTTGACCGGCAGCAAACCGGTATTGACCCGGTCCGGGCTGCTGTCGAGTTTGAGACCGAGCAAGCCGATCACGTCCACGCCAAAACCGACAGGGCCTTGGGTGTAACCGGATTTGACGTTGAGGATGAAGCCCTGCGCCCACTCCTCGGCCTTCGACTGTTTGTTCGCCCCGACGATGTCGGAAAAGTCCCGGCTGAAGTAGTAATTACGTGCTTGCAAGGTGGCCGTGGTGTCTTCGATAAAGCCGCCCTCGGCGGCCATCGCCCCCGCGGAGAAACCCGAGACGACCGCCATGGACAACACTGAGCCGGTTGCTGGAAAAATCTGTTTCATCGTTTTATCTCTTATTTTTATTGATCGACAGGTTGAAGAGCTTCAGCCGCCGCGCTTTCGCGACGGGCGTTTAACAACACATGGGTGACCATGCCGAAAATCAGCCCCCAAAAAGCCGCGGACAGACCCAACAGCGACATACCCGACGCGGTGGTGAGAAAGGTCACCAGCGCCGCTTCGCGATCACCCGGCACCGCCATGGCGCCGGCCAACGCCCCGGCAATCGCGGCGAACAGCGCCAGCCCGGCGAGTGCCGCGATCAGTTCTTTGGGGAACGCCGAAAACAGCGAAACCAGGGTGGCGCCGAAGATCCCCAGCACCAGATAACAGAGCCCGCCGACAACCCCGCCCACGTAGCGTTTACCAGGGTTCTCATGGGCCTCGCGGCCGGTACAAATGGCTGCGGTGATCGCAGCCAGATTCAGCCCGTGACAGCCGAACGGAGCCAACAGCGCCGTGCCCAGCGCACTGCTGGCGATGATCGGGCCGGCCGGCGTGGCGTAACCGCTGGCGCGCAACACCGCCATGCCAGGCACGAACTGTCCGGTCAGCGCCACCATCACCAGCGGCAACGCAATGTTCAGGGTGGCGCTCAGGCTGAACTCGGGCGTAATCCACACCGGCGTGGCCAAGCCGATCACCAACGCTTCGCTGTGCAAATCGCCAGCGAGAAAGGCCATCGAGCAACCCACCAGCAGCACCATCAACACCGCATAACGCGGCATCAGCCGTTTGCAGATCAGGTACGTGACAAACATCGCCAGCACCAACAGCGGCTTGCCCTGCAACGAGACGAACAAGCCCGTGCCGAAACTGAACAGAATCCCTGCCAGCATCGCGGCCGCAATGGCTGCGGGGAGTTTGCCGATGATCCGGTCAAACGCCCCCGACACCCCGACCAGGAAAATGATCAGGCTGCTGACCAGATACGCACCCACCGCCTCCGGCATGGAGATCCCCGGCAACAGCGCCACCAGCAACGCTGAGCCCGGCGCCGACCACGCGATAATCACCGGCACGCGGTAACGCAGGCTCAAACCGATGCCGAGCACCGCGCTGCCGATGGAGATCGCCCAGACCCACGATGACAGCACTTCCCGCGACAGCTGCGCCGTCTCGGCGGCCTGGAAAATAATCACCAACGGGCCGGCGTAGGAAATCACTGTGGCAATGAATCCAGCGACCGCCGCTGACAGGGAAAAGTCCCGGACTAACGCCCTCATGAAGCTTCGCCGACAGACCCGCCCGCCGTACCGTGGCGCACGTCCGCCAACGCCTGTCGAGTGCTGCGCCGGCTGCTGATGGCAAACACCGTCATGGCAATCGCGGCCACCGCGCCAGGCAAGGCAAATGCCATGAAGTTGAGTTGCAGCGGCAGGCTGATCCCGAGCAACGCGCCGCCCAGCAGCGGACCGACAATCGCGCCGTTGCGCCCGATGCCCGAGGCCCAGCCCAGACCGGTGGAGCGAATGGTCATGGAGTAGAACTGCGCGGCGCAGGCGTACAGCAGAATCTGCGAGCCGATGGTGGTGGCGCCGGCAATGGCGATCAGCAGGTACAACACCGGCATCGGGCTGTTGAAGCCCAGCAAAGTGATCGACACCGCCGCCAGGGCAAAGAACACCGCCAACACCCGCGGCAGGTTCAGTTTGTCACCCAGAACGCCGCCGCCGACCGCGCCGAAAATCGCGCCGAAGTTGAGCACCAACAGGAACGACAGGCTCGAACCCAGGCTGTAACCGGCGTTGGCCATCAGTTTCGGCAGCCACGAACTCAAGGCGTAGACCATCAGCAGGCAGCAGAAAAACGCCAGCCACAGCATCAGCGTGCGCAGCGCCCGTCCTTCGCGAAACAGTTGCAGCACGGGGGTGCCGGTGCCCTTCACTTCGCTCATGTGCAACTGATCGCTGGTCTGCGCGATGTACGCCGGTTCGACCCGCTGGAGAATCGTGCGCGCTTCTTCATTGCGTCCCTGACGCAGCATGAAACCCACCGACTCGGGCAGGAAGTACATGATCAGCGGCAACAACACCAACGGCAGCACCGCGACGTAAAACACCGATTGCCAGCCGAAGCTCGGGATCAGCACGATGCCCAGCCCCGCCGAGAGCATGCCGCCCACGGAGTAACCGCTGAACATGATCGCCACCAGCGTGCTGCGGATTTTCTTCGGCGCGTACTCGTTCATCAGCGCGACGACATTAGGCATCACCCCGCCGATGCCCAGCCCGGCGATAAACCGGCAGATTCCAAACTCGGTGGGATTACGGGCAAAACCGTTGAGCACGGTAAAACCGCTGAAGAGCATCACGCAGATCGTAATGGCTTTCTTGCGGCCGATCCTGTCCGAGAGCGGGCCGAAAAACAGCGCGCCGAACATCATTCCAAACAATGCGTAACTTCCCAGCGCGCCGGCCTGCAAGGGACTGAGCCCCCACTCTTTCATCAGCATCGGCAGCACGACTCCGTAAATCACCAGGTCGTAACCGTCGAAGATGATGATCAGGGCACACCAGAACAGCACCATCCAGTGGAAGCGATTGAATCGTGCGTTGTCGATAACCTCATGTACGTCAATCTTGCGCATGGCATTTATCTCTTGTTGTTGTTTTTTTCAGAGCGTCGGTAAAGCGGCTAACGTCCCGTAAAGCCGAGGGTAAAGTTGCCAGGCGCGGGGCAATATCCGCTTTGCGCAGATCGCTATCCGTTTTGTGCAGGGCCCTGAATCGGGCGCGGGAGGGAGGGATCTCGCGGCAGGCTTTGCTCCTGCGCGACAAACAGTTTTCCTGGCGATTAACTTTGGACGCCAAGCCGGGGTCTATGGATAACCCCGACTACTGACACCTGCTGACCCTTGCGGCCGAACAAGTCAACGCATACCTCACTGAAGCCCGATCACGGCCGGGCCTTCTCCAGTGCCTCTCGCAGTTGTGCCGCCGTGGCGTATTCGTGCTCAGCGACCACTTGACCGTCCTTGAGCTCCAGCCACAACACTTTATCCACAGCCCCGGGATAGCGCGGCGCCACGCGCCCGTCACGGTCAAGCATCACGCGATAGGAATAATCGCGCATGGCCGGTACTGCGAACATCTTCGCGATCAGCCGAGGCATTCGCTGGATATCCGCGACAAATACTGCGTGCCGGGCTTCCAGATAGCCCTTGGGCTGGCCCTGCAGTGCGGCGTCGACCAGTTTCGCGGCGTCCATGCTGCGCGCCACCAGCAGCGTCTGAGTCTGGTTGTCGAACGTAAAGGCCTGATCGAATTGATCAAGCAAGGTCCACGGCGCCAGCCGTTCCCCCACCTCCAGCGCCTGAGCCCAAAGAGGCACAAGACTGAGCAATAACACGGGCCATAATTTCACGACATTCCCCTTCGTTGAGGCGCTGGAGCGCAATGAATCCAGTCTACACCGCCTGTATTGCACACTGGGTCGCCGTAAAAACAATCGAAGAAACACCGCTGATACCCGAGCGCCGATGACGTCTGTCGGGCCATTACGACGTCGTTTCAATGCAAAGCTTTCAGGTTGTCGCATTTGAACGCTAAGCTTGGGCCTATGGATGACTCAGATTATTTACGCCTGCTGACCATCGCGGCCGAGCAAGCCAACGCGTTCCTCTCCAATGCCCGCAAATGGGAGCGTGAGCGTTGGGTGTGCCAGCGCCTGCTGCAAGGCCTGAACATTCCTTACCGCGTCGACGAGTTCACCCCCGCCGGGGAACCGCCGGATGTGCTGTTTCGCGATGCGAATTTCGAAGTGTTTTTCGTGCTCGACGAGGGCCGGCGTCTCAATGATGAATGGCGCGATGAGCTGCAGCGGCGGCGCAGTGCGTTTTCCCTGAGTTCGCTGGTGCGCCGCGAGGCCAAGCCCAGACGCATTCCAGCCAATGAATTTTTGCTGAGACTGGCGCCAACCTTGCGTAAGAAAGCGCACAACTACAAAGAACGCGGCATGGATTTGGGCGAGCTGGACATCATCGCCTTCGCCAGCCTCAAGCGCGAAGTCCTCGACCTCAACAGCCATTTCCCGCCGCCCACCGAATACTTGCGCCAGGGCTGGCGCTCGTTGTCGCTGGTGGGCCCGACATTCGCTCGCGTGCTGTTCGCCCATCCGGATGCACCGGACTTTCTGCGCAGCAACCTGGGGCGCAGCATCCTCTTTGATGTCGGGATCAGCCTGTGAGCCCATTGCAGGAACTGATCGCTGAAGTCCCGCAAATTGGCCGTGTTCGCTGGATTGGCGTACGCCCCGCACCTCACGTGCCGATGATCGAACTGGACGCCGTAGAGGCGCGACTCGAGGCCGGGTTGACAGGGGATCGCGCTCGCCCTGGCGCACGTAATGCGCGACAGGTGACGTTGATTCAATGGGAACATCTGGCGGTGATCAGCTCGCTCATGGGCCGTGCGGAAGACAAACCGGTGTTGCCTAATGATTTACGGCGCAATCTCGTTATCAGCGGTATCAACCTGTTCAGCCTCAAGGGCCGTCGCTTCAAAATCGGCCAGGCGATTTTCGAAACCACCGGTTGGTGCCAACCTTGCGCGCGCCTGCAAAACAACCTTGGCCCTGGAACCTTTCAGGCCGTTCGCGGCCATGGCGGAATCACTGCACGAGTGTTACAAAGTGGAATCATTCGGCTGGACGATACAGTCAGCGTCGAGCCGATTCCCGCCAGCGGCTATGCTCCGTTCAACGTGGGGTAAAAACCCCTGTAGCTTCTACACATTCAGCAACGTCTACCCCTGACGAGGCCCGATATGACCAGCCGCCTGAACCCCGACGACCAGAAGCATGTCGAAGAGTACCTGCACCTGTCCCAGCACCGAGTCGAGCGCCGGCCTTTCCGGCCGTGGATGCTCCTGGTGGTGGTATTGGCAGTGACCATAGGCCTGGGCCTGTTGAGCCGACTTATCAGTTACCTGACGCTATGAGCTGCTTTGCGCTCGCTCGGGTAATTGCACCGATTTCTTTTAGCCTTGCGAGATATCCCCATGACTCATCGTATTGTCATCGTTGGCGGCGGCGCCGGCGGTCTGGAGTTGGCTACCCGTCTGGGTAAGACTCTGGGCAAGCGCGGCACGGCCAGTGTGATGCTGGTCGACGCGAACCTGACCCACATCTGGAAACCGCTGTTGCACGAAGTGGCGGCCGGGTCGCTGAACTCTTCCGAAGACGAACTCAACTATGTCGCCCAGGCGAAATGGAACCACTTCGAGTTCCAGCTGGGGCGCATGAGCGGGCTTGATCGCGCGCAGAAAAAAATCCAGCTGGCCGCCACTTATGACGAAGCCGGCCTGGAACTGGTGCCGGCGCGTGAAGTGTCTTACGACTCGCTGGTGATCGCCGTCGGCAGCACCACCAACGATTTCGGCACCCAGGGCGCGGCGCAGCATTGCCTGTTCCTCGACACCCGCAAACAGGCCGAGCGTTTCCACCAGCAACTGTTGAACCATTATTTGCGCGCCCACGCCGGGCAAACGGATGTGGTGCAGCAGATCAGCGTAGCGATCGTCGGCGCCGGCGCCACGGGCGTCGAACTGGCCGCCGAATTGCACAACGCTGCGCATGAACTGGCGGCGTATGGCCTGGACCGGATCAAACCGGAAAACATGCACATCACCCTGATCGAAGCCGGTCCACGGGTGCTGCCAGCGTTGCCGGAACGGATCGGCGGCCCTGTGCATAAAACCCTGGAGAAACTCGGGGTCAACGTCATGACCAATGCGGCCGTCAGTGAAGTAACCGCCGATAGCCTGATCACCGCCGATGGCAAAGTGATCAATGCCAGCCTCAAGGTCTGGGCCGCCGGCATTCGTGCGCCGGGTTTCCTCAAGGACATCGATGGTCTGGAAACCAACCGCATCAACCAGTTGCAAGTGCTGCCGACGCTGCAAACCACCCGCGACGAAAACATCTTCGCCTTCGGTGACTGCGCGGCCTGCCCGCAGCCGGGCACCGATCGCAATGTGCCGCCGCGCGCCCAGGCTGCGCATCAACAGGCGTCGTTGCTGGCCAAGTCGTTGAAGCTGCGGATCGAAGGCAAACCGTTGCCTGTGTACAAGTACACCGACTACGGCTCGCTGATTTCGCTGTCACGTTTTTCGGCTGTGGGTAACTTGATGGGCAACCTGACCGGCAGCGTGATGCTCGAGGGTTGGCTGGCGCGGATGTTTTATGTGTCGCTGTACCGCATGCATCAAATGGCGCTGTATGGCGCGTTCCGCACGGCGATGTTGATGTTGGGCAGCAAGATCGGGCGCGGAACAGAGCCGCGTCTGAAGCTGCATTAACGCGGTCTGGTGTGGGAGCGGGCTTGCTCGCTCCCACATTCGATCTCCGTTGTTTTTAAGATCCGTGTCTTACTGTATCTCCCACGCGATTTCGCCCCTTCGCTTACAAACTCCTCCCTTGCGCGACACAGTAGCGATACACCCTGCCCGCTAAATGACCACATCCGAGCAAGGCACCCAGCCAGCTACGGTTATCGCCGCACTTACGTGGCGTCTTTTATCGAACGGTTGTGTCGTGCAACCCAGGAGAATTGAAATGTCCCGTACCACCAAAAACACTGTCGGTTTGCTCGGCGCAGTCCTGGCCGGCGGCATGATGTTGACCGGCTCCGCTTTCGCTTCGCAGCCTTTGACCCAGGGCTACCTGCTGGCCTCGGCCGAACAAGTGGTGAAAACCCCTGAAGGAAAATGTGGCGAAGGCAAGTGTGGCGATGCGTCGATGGCAAAAACCGACACCGACGGTGACGGCAAGGTGTCCCGCGCCGAATTCCAGAAAGTCGCACCGAAGTCCAACTTCGACAAGATCGATACCAACCACGATGGCTTCATCGACGAGCAAGAGGCTTACGACAACGTGAAAGCCAACTTCGAAGCCAACGGCAAGAAAATGCCAAAAGGCCTGTTCGAGCACCTGAAAGACCAGGACGGCGCCTAAGCCTCCCAGAAAAAAAGCCGCGTTTCTCGATTGAGAAACGCGGCTTTTTTCGTCTGGGTTTACACCCGGCTACCGAATCCGTCAAACCTCGTCAGAACAATCCGACTTCTGACGGCGCTCATGAATCAGGTCGACAATCTGGCATTCGGGTTCGTAGCCGTTGACCGTATCGCGCAACAGCGTACGAACCTGCACATAGTCATCCGCTGCGACAGCCTTCAACAGCGCTGAAATCGCCTGTTTGAAGTCTTCCCACGGCAGATGCTCTTCGTCGGCGCGCATGATCATCGCGTGTTCGGTCGGGGACACGTTGTCACCGATCAGCAACTCCTCATAGAGCTTTTCGCCTCGGCGCAGGCCAGTAAACTCGATCGCAATGTCCCCGTTCGGTCGATCTTCGCTACGCAGGGAAAGGCCGGACAGGTGGACCATCTTTTCCGCCAGGTCGGCGATCTTTACCGGTTGTCCCATGTCGAGCACAAACACGTCGCCACCCTGCCCCATCGAACCCGCCTGGATTACCAGTTGCGCGGCCTCGGGAATGGTCATGAAATAGCGGGTCATGTTCGGATGGGTCACCGTAATCGGCCCGCCATTCTTGATTTGCTCGCGAAACAGCGGGATCACCGAACCGGACGAACCCAGCACATTGCCGAAACGCACCATGGTGAACCGGGTCGAGTTGGTGCAAGGCGTCGTGAAGTGCTCGCCCAACAGCAACGGATTGGACTCACGACTCAAGGCCTGCAGCGTCATCTCGGCCAGCCGCTTGGTGCACCCCATGACATTGGTCGGTCGCACCGCCTTGTCGGTGGAGATCAGCACGAAGTGCTCAACCCCCGCCTGCACGGCCGCCTGCGCAGTCTGCAAGGTCCCGAGGACATTATTCAGCACGCCTTCGGCAACGTTATGCTCGACGATCGGTACATGCTTATAGGCGGCGGCGTGATAGACCGTGTTCACGTTCCAGGTACGCATCACGTCCAGCAGTCGCTCACTGTTGCGAATCGAACCGAGGATCGGCACCAGCTCCAGGTTCATTCCCTCGTTTTGGATCAACCTCTCCAACTCGCTATGAATGCTGTAGAGATTGAACTCACTGTGTTCGAACAGAATCAGCGCCGTCGGTTTGCTGGTGAGGATTTGCCGGCACAGTTCGGAACCGATGGAACCGCCCGCTCCTGTCACCATGACCACCTGGCCACGAATGCAGCGCTCGAAAAGAGCCTGCTGCGCCGCAACCGAGTCTCGCCCGAGCAGGTCGATGATATCGACTTCCTGCAGGTCACTGACGCTAACCCGGCCATTGGCCAGATCCATAAACCCGGGAATGGTCCGCACATGCACTGGATAAGACTCAAGCGCAGTCAGGATCTCACGGCGCCTGGCGCGCGACGCAGATGGGATGGCCAGCAATACTTCTGTTGCACCGGTTTCCTCGATCAGCCGTTCAATATCCGCAGACGGGTAGACCTTGAGCCCGGCGATCACCCGGCTGGCAATGCCCGCGTCATCATCGATAAAAGCGACCGGACGCATCGCCTTTTCCATGCGAAGTGCTGCCACCAACTGATTGCCTGCCGCCCCGCCACCATAGATGGCGACCTTGGTGGCGTCGTCGTCCTGGCGCAGGAAAGGAACATGTTGCCCGGCGAGAAACCAGTCGCCGAGAAAATACTGGCGCATGAACAAACGCAGGCCGCCGACCATCAACAAACTCAGCCACCAGTAATTGACGATCAGCGAACGCGGCACCAATACGTTGGGGCGGTACAAATAGACGTAGACGGTCAACAGCAGCGCCGACAAGGTTACGGCTTTGAAGATACTGAGCAGGGCATCGTTGCCGAAATAACGCATCACCGCGCGATACAATCCGAGGCGGATGAAGATGGGAACGGAGATGACCGGCGCGGCCGCGAACAGCCAGGCATAGTCCCCGAAAGGATCCACCGGGCGCTGAATTCCCAGGCGCACGACAAACGCCAGCCAGAGCGCAACCCAGACCAGCACAATGTCGACCAGCAACTGCAAGACGCGCTTATAGCCACGCGGCAGATTTAATAAACGCTCACGCATTACACGATTTCCCTTCGCTCGACTTACTGCCTGCAATCCACCCACTCCCTGTCACACTCGCTGCTCCAGAAAGTCTTTCGCGGTCTTGGCCAACGCCCCATCCACGCTGATCGCCGGGGTCCATTCGAGCAACGCTTTGGTTTTCCCGATATCAACCTGAAGCGACCCGCAAAGACGCTGGGACAAAGCCTTTTTCCCCAACAGTTGCGCAGTGCCGCTCAACAGCCACATCGGCAATGGCAACAAGCGCGCCGGCCGGCCCAAAGCCCGGGCCATACGTCGCAGCAAATCGCTGGTGGACAAGTCCTCGTCGTCACTCACCAGGAAAACCTGGTTGGCAGCGGCGGAATGGTGAATGCAGGTCCTGATCAGGTCGACCAGATTGTCCAGGGCCACCAGGCTGCGCTTGTTGGTAATGGCGCCCAGCGGCAATGGCACGCCCTTATTGAGCCAACCCATCATGCTGCGAAAGTTTGCCTTCACCCCCGGGCCATAGACCAACACCGGACGAATGATCACCACTTCCATCCCGGTTTTCGCCGCGAGGGCCTGCAAAGCCTGCTCGGACTCCAGCTTGGAGACGCCATAAGGGTCCAGCGGAGCAGGCTGATCATCGGCCGTATAAGGATGGCCGGGCGGCGTCCCCTCACCATTGACCTTGATCGAACTCAGGTAGATGAAACGCCGGACACCGGACTGGGCTGCTTGCTCCGCGAGACGTAACGTCCCCTGCACATTGGCACGACGAAAGGCGGCCAACGGATCAGCTTCGCGCTCATTCATGACATGCACGCGGGCAGCACAGTGAATCACGACTTCGACGCCTTCGAGTGGAACCTGCCAGTCGGTGTCCGGCTCAAGTCCGGACACCTGACAGACTTCCAGGCGGGGCGAGGATTGCGACGGTAACTGTCGATAGACAGCTCGCACTGCAAATTGAGGATCAGTCAGCAGACGAGCCTGAACCGCAGCCCCGACAAAGCCGCTGGCCCCCGTCAAAAGGACTCGCATCATAGTGGGCTCAAGCCTTGCTCCACACCGTGCGATTGATGTAATCGGTGTAACTCAGGACCACGCGAACCACCTGCAGCGAAACCGGTCCGCCTTGATAATCCGGCACCACTGGCACCTTGCGTTGCTCACGAGAATGCTGACTGGTCACCACCCGCACCGCATCCATCACAGAACCGCGCTTCAGGCCGCTCATGATCAGCGTCCCTTCATCCATCCCCTCGGGACGCTCATGGGCGTTGCGCAGGGTGACGGCAGGCAGGTTCAGCAAGGACGCTTCTTCGGTAATGGTGCCGCTGTCGGAAAGCACACAGAACGCCGACATCTGCAGCTTGATGTAGTCCAGCAGACCGAAAGGTTTGACGAAACGGATCAACGGGTGATCGAGGGATTCACCCAAGGCTTCCAGACGCTTGCGCGTACGTGGATGAGTCGAAACGATCAACGGGAAACCATATTGATCGGCCAGGGCCCGCAGGGTATCCAGCAAATCGCGCAGGTTATCCGGCGTGTCGACGTTTTCCTCGCGGTGGATACTGACGATGAAAAACTTGTCCTGCTCGAGACCGCTGCGCGTCAGCACATCGGACTGCTCGATCTTGGGCATGTAGTGCTCAAGGACTTCCTGCATGTGCGAACCGGTCTTGATGATCGTTTCAGGGCGAATGCCCTCGGCGATCAGGTAGCGGCGAGCATGCTCGGTCAGCACCATGTTGATGTCGCTGAGGTGATCCAGCACCTTGCGGTTCAGCTCTTCAGGCACCCGCTGGTCGAAGCAGCGGTTACCCGCCTCCATATGGAACACCGGAATCTTGCGACGCTTGGCGGAAATCACTGCGAGGCAGGTATTGGTATCGCCATACAGCAGCAACGCGTCAGGCTTTTCCAGTTCGAAGATTTCATCGGACTTGGCAATGACTTCAGCGATGGTCTTGGCGGCTGTATCGCCGGCAGCGCCGAGGAAATGATCCGGCTTGCGGATTTCCAGGTCGTCGAAGAACACCTGGTTGAGTTCGTAATCGTAGTTCTGCCCGGAGTGCACCAGGACATGATCGACCTGGCGATCCAGTTCGGCGATAACCCGGCTCATCTTGATCAGCTCGGGACGTGTGCCGACCAGCGTCATGACCTTAAGCATCGAGTTGCTCCTTGATGTAATCGAGTTTCAGCAACAGCTCCTTGATACCCGGTACATCCAGGCGCTCCGTGTTGTGCGAGGTGTAGTCGTCGAACTCGGATATACGCTCCTCGCCCTCGACGAAGTACTTGTTGTAGTTCAGGTCACGGTTGTCCGCCGGAATCCGGTAGTAACGCCCCATGTCCTCGGCCTTGGCCATTTCCTCGCGGGAAACCAGCGACTCGTAGAGTTTCTCGCCGTGGCGAGTACCGATCACCTTGACCTCGTTTTTCTTGCCGAACAGTTGCTTGAGCGCTTCGGCCAGGTCGCCGACTGTCGAGGCCGGGGCTTTCTGAACGAACAAATCGCCTTGCTGGCCGTGCTCGAAAGCATGCAGAACCAGATCAACCGAATCTTCAAGCGACATGAGGAAGCGGGTCATTTCCGGGTCGGTCACGGTCAGCGCGCCACCCGTGCGAAGCTGGTCAACGAACAACGGAATCACCGAGCCGCGCGAGGCCATGACGTTGCCATAACGGGTCGCGCAAATGACCGGGCCATTGGCCGGGATCATGCGCGACTTGGCCACCATCAACTTCTCGGACATTGCCTTGGAGATGCCCATGGCGTTGATCGGATAGACCGCCTTGTCCGTGCTCAACACCACAACCCGCTGCACACCGCTGGCGATGGCGGCATTCAGCACGTTCTCGGTGCCCAGCACGTTGGTGCGCACCGCTTCCATCGGATAGAACTCGCAAGACGGAACCTGCTTCAGGGCCGCAGCGTGGAAGATGTAATCCACACCCACCATCGCCTGATCCAGGCTGTCGCGATCACGAACATCGCCGATGTAGAACTTGACCTTGTCATTGGCCAGGGCGATACGCATATCTTCCTGCTTCTTCTCATCACGACTGAAGATGCGAATTTCGCGCACAGCGGTATTGAGAAAACGCTTGAGGACCGTATGACCGAAAGAACCGGTGCCACCGGTGATCATCAATACCTTGTCGTCGAACATGTAAACCTTCCGAATTCGTTAGCGAGTGGCGTGCATCAGCTCGATGAGCCGGGGCCAGGTTGGGGCTTTGTATCCAGTCGCCTGGGTGAAACGTTCGCTGTTGAGCGATCGATCGATCACCAATGCGGCGTCTGGACGGATCTCGATGGACTTGCCGTATTGGCTGGCAATCAGGGTCAACAGGTCCAGCTTTGCAATCGGTTCTGCGGCGACATGATACAGGCCATTGAGCTCCGGGTGCGGCAGGACGAAGTCTTTCATGACACGGGCCAGCTCAGCGGTGGGCAAACCGGAGAAAATAGCCTTGGAAAAACCTCGCACGCTGCCTTCTTGCGACAGAAACCAGTCCACCAGCGAATGACTGGAGTTCAACTCGTGACCGATGATCGAGGTTCGCAAGGTGATGGCATTGGGTAGATCGTGCAGTTCGCCGATGTACTTGGACTTGCCGTACAGGTCTTCGGCGTCCGACAGATCGCTTTCGAGGTAGCCACCTTTACGTCCCGAAAAGACGCAGTCGGTACTGATATGGATCAGACGCGCGTCGCTCAGGGCGCAGAGCCGGGCGAGTCGATGCGGCAACATGGCGTTGATTGGCAGCGCTGTCAGCGGATCTTTGGCATCGGCGAGTTGCTTGATCAGGCCGACGCAGTTGATGACGACGTCCGGGCGCACCTTGGCAATAGTGGCCACAAGCGAGTCCTGATCCAGCACATCGACACCCGATAGCAAGCGCTCACGACTTGCTTCGGGGAAGGATCGCAACCCGGCGGAGCTGCGCAACGTTCCCCAAACCTCATGCTCCGGATCGGAGTTGAAGGTTTTGAAGACCGCGCTGCCCAGCATACCGGTGATGCCAAGTACCAAAATTTTCATGCTGACTCTCGGAATATTTTCACAATCAAACAAATATACATTGGCTCAGGAGGTGAATCGAGAGCGCCAGAAGGCAAGAATTTTATCAGCAAAGTAAATCAAAAGGACATTGATGATAATAGTGCCGAAAAGCAGGTAGCTTTGCGCGGGAACATATCCAAAACTCATGAATCGATAGGCAACTACTTGCGCAAACAACGAACAAAGAATCACGTTCTTTCCGCCAAATTTATACACGAAAATTTCAATCAGAGCGGCTGCCAAGCCCAACAACACCATTGATACGAATAGAAATAGGTAGGAGCCAGGATAGAAAAAGAAGGCAATGATTCCTGATAAAGATACAAAATGAAATTTTGAAGTATCCGTATCTTTATAAGCAGAATCAATCAGGTTTTTATCATAAAAACTTAATGCATTTTCATTATAAACCTCCTGCCATGCCAGCCTCCACACTCGCCAACCTAAATCCGGATAACTTGAAACAGCCATAACTCCCTCCATCCCAACCCATCGATCCACAAGCAAAGATGCAGCCATGTTGGTAGTCATATCAATGGTTGTTTGAGTTTTTGTGGATTTTTGAGCAACCGAAAGCTCAACCGCGTTCAAATAAGACACTGATCGGATATAAGTAACCAAAACCGCAGAACTGGCAAATAGCAGCATGAATGCCAGCACCACAACAATAAAGAATCGTTTACTGACCCTGAAAGCATTAACTTTGAAATTATAGAACACACCATACAACAGGGAACCGGTGCTGATCAGCATGCCTCGACTTAGCTGCGACGAACTCGAAACCACTCCTTCAAGAAAAGAGTAAACAATTGCCCAACCATAATTTTTCTTATTAATCCTCAGCTCAAAATTAAGAATAATTGCAACAAAAGAAGCCATTCCGAAAAGCAGCAACCATGTAACCACTCTATTCAGACCGAAAGGTAGAATGGTTCTGGTTATTCCACCCCGCTGATAGATACCCAGATGGACGTTAAGATATCCGATGGCTACCAGGAACAGCAGAAATAACACTAATACATATTTACGATAGTCAACGTAGAAGTCAAACAAACCGGGCTGCGCTTCCTCCGTTGCCACCTGTGGATAATTGAACAGGAATTTCCCCCTAAGATAGCTTGCCAGCATCAGGCCCGACAACCCGCAGGTGGCGACTTGCACAGCTCGATCAAAAGCTTCTGGCGAACCATCAAAATGGCCGGCCAGAACAAACTCGCCATCCATGAAAACCAAGCGAAACGTCAACTTCAGCCAAAAACCGAGCCAAAACAGCAGACCGATAAATGTATCAAAAAAAATAGCCTGCGGCCGAAAGCAAAAATAAAGCATCGTATTGGCTACAACGCTGAATACAACATAATAAATAGCGTGACCCGGGTACTGTATTAAAGCCATAGAAAACAATACAAAAACAACAACAAAGACTACCACTCTAATAGTTATTGGAACATCGATCCACTGCATATCGCCATCCTTCTAAAATCATCCTAAATCAACAATTTCACCACAAACAAACATCATTGACTCAATAAATCACAGACTCGACACCCAACAAACACTTAACCACCAATTTGACCAGGCTCATCTTTTTCACGCCTAAGTTTGAGACAAGCTGAAATAACGACACCCCAGAGGAAAAACGTTATGATGCCCGGATAAGGCTGACGCATGCCAACCTTCAGCATATTATCTACAAACAAAAAAAACAGTACGACACCCATTACTCCGAGAACTTCTGACGAGGCCCAAATACGTAAACAATTACGTACAGCGAAGTACGTGGTCAATGCGAGCAACCCTATAAGCGGCAAAATGGCCAAGAAACCAAAGTTATAGATAAAATCCAAATAGTAATTATGCGCACTAGGGAATTTGTTTCTGTCAGGTACATTTACATGCCCTAACCAAAATGATCTGAAATCGTCAAAAATTTCAGAAACGTAAAAATCCCAGTAAACTAAACGCTCTGCACGATTATTTAAGTGCACCACCCTATCGGAGTCAACGAACCCACCCAACCCGCCTAACAACCCACCAGGGGGTTCCCCCTCTTGCAAACCGACGCCGAATTTTGCCCTGAGAAGATCTCCGCTGACGAGAAAAACCAGGCTCAGCGTGATCCCTAAACCGGCAAATAGCACTACTAGCGAGCTTTCCCATATATTTCTTCTTAGCTGTAGATTGCGAATAAAGAAAGACAGTGTCCCTACAACCAGTAATACGCAAGCGAGCATCGAAAACGAAAAAGACACATACCATCCCATAACGCCTGACAACAACAACAAACCTCGGCGATAACCCACTTCATCCGAGAGTGAAAACAACGCAATGACAAAACCACCCACTAAAACAACAGGAACATATTGCATATGCTGATAAATACTAAAAAAATACAGGGATGGTGATAGAAGGCCAAGGCCTTTTGTGAGCGTTGACAGCAGCTCTAACGGCACTATTATAAACAGCATAAAAAACAACACTTTAGCCGCGTAAGAAATTGCATCCCTCTTCAAGCCATATTGCTGCCCAAGAACAAGTGCAAATACAGGAAGCATATACTGAACTAGCAGAATCAATTTTGATTTCGCTTCAACCCCAGTGTTTTCAGCCAATACCAGACTGGTAAAAAGCATCCCCATAAACAGAAAAAATACAACAATCAATGATAAGCGAGCTTTCGTATAACCGCCTAAAATCACGATACCGGCATAACACGCTAAGACTGAGATCGGGATGGGCAATAACGCCAACTTTCCCTCACTGGAAAAATTGACAAGCTTCCCTTGATAAATCCCTCCAGATATCTGAAAAAACAAGGGAAAAAACAGTACAAACGCCAAAATCACCAACACCCATCGCCCTGATATTTTTAACCTACTGGCGCTGAATAGACCGTCCTTCTCACTGACGTAAAACACCAAAGACAACAAAGCACTTAGTAAGTAAAGCCCCGCCAATGAAGAGACACCAAGACCGTAATAAAGAAACGGGATACAGCCGACAAGTATTATATTGGCCAGCATGTCGGAACCAAATGCATCTTGGGTTTCGCTGTTCTGCAACAGTCGTAAACGCACTCTCTGAGCCACAACCATAATGGCCCCTCCCATGAGTGAACAGCCTACCGCCAGCCAGAAGAAACTGCTTTTTCCGGTCCACTGCAATACATCCGGACGCAGGAATGCGACTGCTATGAGGAGTAGTCCCAAGAGCAGCGAGCCCCATACCATCAAGTTCACCCAACGCAGCACACGACTCGAATGCCCGGACTCACCTTCATGACGAACCAACGTTGGCCCCAAAGCCTGGGTAAATACAGCTCCCATGATTCCGCCGAGAGCAAAGGCTGAAAAGAGGTCGCCGGCAATCTGGTTACCGGCCAGAAGAATAATAAAGAGTCGGAAGACATAAACCGATACGCCAATTACCGCGCTCGAACCAAAATGCGGTAACAGTAATTTCAAATACCTCTTGCCATGAGCAGTCTTTCGGAATGCTGCTGCGAACATCTCAGGGCGAATGCACCAACAGAGAGGTGAAGCGGCCCATATAGCCAGCGACCACAGACCGAGGGTGCTATCCAGAGAAAGTGTCACCAGGACCAACAGACTGACGAAACCCTGGGTGAGAAAAAAACCCAATGCCTGCCCGAACCGATGATCATGCTCCTGCTCACAGAGAAAGACTTCAGCCAACCATTCGCATGCACGACGCGCAATCAACAACAAGACAAACAGCCAACCTGACGCCACCAGCCCCATGCTTAGCATAAAAGCCAGGACACTGAGCGGTAGTACTAATAAACAGCGCAAACGCAGAATGTATGCACTTTCTACCTGCCTGTTCTTGGCCAGGATGATGCTCCGGGCATTGCCGGAAAAGGAGTAGAAAAGCGCCACCGTAGCACCGTGAACGATGCCAAAGTCCGCAGCCAAATCCGGTCGGCCAAACAGGCTCAAACCGATCATGATAAGCATCATGGCAAATGCATTGGCCATGAATGCGGCAGGAAAAACGAATAAATTATTCAAATATCCTGGCACCCGAAATAGACGTCTGCAATGGAGTGTAGTGCTCTAATGCAATCGGACACCCGCAAAGGCCAGAATACTCACCGGATCGATGCATTAGACATCCAATCAATGCCGCCCCTCCCCTGTAAGCGGTCGGACATCCCGTCTGCGCAATCAAAACGGTGCCCACGATGCGGAACTGCGCTGGATTTCCCGCGCGCAGCGATGGCGCGGGTTCTGATGCCCGAGTTTCTGGCTCGGCTTTTGGGGAGGTTTGATCAGGGGGAAACGACTCGTAGCGCTTGTCGACACTATGACGTTTCAACTGGGTGCTTTCTTGGATGAGCTGGCGGTTGCCGATTTTGCGGGGCAGCACATTTTTATCAGATTGTTCGACACGCAAAAGCAACTGCGCAGCCAAGCCGAGCAGTGGATCGTTGTCGAATTGAGGGGTTTTGGCGGGAGTCATGGCGGTGACTCTGCCCGACCTGCTGATCGGCGTCTGTCGTCCAAATCCTTTAATGCATAAGGATCATTCCGACAGACTCAGCGCGTAGCCAGGGAAGGTTCCTTGCCGGCGCGCATAGATATTTCCAACTCAGCGTTCAAGCAGATCAATCAGGCGCCGAACTTGCTTTCCCATGTCAAAATGCTGATCAAAATAGGCTCGACCGGAAGCTCCCATTGCTTCTCTCTCTGCATTGCTGCGGCTACGCATCTCTCGGATCGCGGCAACTAGTGGCAACACCTCCTCTGCCGGGGAAGAGATACCTGCACCGGCTTCCTGGACAATCCGTGCGCCCTCGCCGTCCAGACTGGCGATAATCGGTTTTCCCGCCGCCAGATAAGCCTGAATCTTGCTGGGAACCGTTTGCGCAAAAATCTCTTCTGCATTGAGCGACACCAGAAGCGCCGCGGAGCGCTCGAATATCTGCGGCATAGCCTCGGGCGGAAAACGTCCGGCCAGCACCAGATTATTCAGATCCAGCAGTTCCTTCTGTTCTTGCAGCCATGCAAGTCGGCTACCGCTACCCACCAGCACTAACCGTATTTCTGCATCCTCTTTCAGATGCCTTGCAGCTTGCAGCAAGGTATCCAGTGATTGCACCGTTCCCAGGTTACCCGCAAAGACCACACAGAAATGCGTTTCCAGCAGCTCGCTCAGTTCACTGGGAATAGGTACCGTTTCTGCTGGCGCAGTTGCATTCATGGAGTTGGGGTAATAAACGATTTTCCTGCGTTCTGCGTAGCGCAACACTGGATCAACAAACGCGTGCGATTGCACTAACAAGGTATCGCAACAGCGATAGATGCCTTTGACCAGCCACCCCACCGCCTTGAGTGCGTGGGGGTTTTTGACAAAGCCGGTAGCTGCAAGGCTTTCGGGCCATAGATCCTGCACCCACAAAGCCAGCTTTGCCTTCTTCAGCCACTTCAATGGAATCGCAGGAATGGCCTGCAAGATAGGAGAGGGCGCGAAGACCAGAATTGCATCGAACTCTCGTTTGCGCAGCATCCAGGGCAGAAACAGCAGGCCGGCAAGGACAAATGACAGGTAATTGAGTATCAGGTTTTTCGCCCCACCTTCCCCTCGTGGCCAGAGCGGAACGCGGAACACATCAATCTTCCCGAGGTAGCATTCACGTTGCGTACCCTTGGCGCGATAGCCATCGAATATCTTACCGTCCGGGTAATTGGGCTTGCCGGTAGCCACTACAACTTCATGGCCCTGCTCATCAAGAGTGCGCACGATGTCGTTGATGATGAAGCTTTCAGGCCAGAAGTATTGCGAGACTACGAGGATCTTCATAGGTATCAGGGAGCTCAATCAATAATTCGAGCGACGTGCTCGGCAATGGCAAGGCTGGCTGTCAGGCCTGGCGACTCTATTCCGTAAAGATTGACAAGTCCCGGTAGGCTATGAGTCTCCGGACCTTGGATTGAAAAGTCTGAAGCCGGCTGCCCAGGCCCGGAGAGTTTCGGGCGAATTCCGCAGTAACCTGGTGTCAGGCGCAGCACATCAAGCGTTGGGAAATAGCGACAAATCGCTAGCGCAAAATCGTTTTTGATCTCTTCTTCGACCCGATAATCGATGGTATCGGTCCAGGCAACGTCCGGCCCGAATCTCACTTGCCCGCCCATATCGAGTGTGGCATGCACGCCGAGGCCAGCGGTATTCACTTCCGGCATCGGATAGATTAGTCGTGAAAATGGCGAACGCCCGCTGTAGGAAAAATACCGTCCCCTACACCAGTGGGTTTTCGGCACATGACGTGCGTCGAGGCCATCGATGCGCGACGCTAGCTCACTGGAAAACAAACCTGCCGCGTTTATGACCCGCTGCACATCCAGCGAGAAAGGCTCGCCGCAACTCTCCCCCTCCACCACCCAGTGCTCACCATTGTGCTGTACCCTGGAAACCCGGGTCTCCAGAGCCAGATCTGCACCGTGTCGCTGGGCATCGCCGAGTAGGGACTGCAGGTAGGCATGGCTATCAATAATACCGGTATCAACTGACAGCAGAGCAGCCACCCCCGTCACCGCAGGTTCCATCTGACGCAGTTGCGCCGCGCTGACGTCCTGCAACGAGTCGACACCGGAATGCACCGCATTCTTCTGTATGGCATCAAGCGCAGCGATTTCATCCGGGTTCACCGCGACCAGCAATTTGCCGATCTGCCGATGCTCCACATGGTGCTCCTCGCACCAGCGATACAGCAAATCGCGACCTTCCACACACAAACGCGCTTTCAACGAGTCAGGTGGATAGTAGATACCTGCATGAATAACTTCCGAGTTGCGACTGGAGGTATGCGAACCAATCCAGCGCTCTTCTTCGACCACCAGCACACGCTGCCCCGAACGCGCCAAACGCGAAGCACAGGCCAACCCGATGACACCAGCGCCGATGACGAGAGAATCGTAAGAACTCATATTGCGAGCGCCTTGAAAAAATTCAGGATTTGGAGAGAAGACGCAGGTAGATGTCGTGCATCAACTGCGCATTGACTTCGATTGCAAAGTTTTCCTCTGCCCATGTGCGAGCTTGGCGCCCCAAGGTTTGACGCAGCACGTGATCCTCTGTCAAACGTTGCAAGGCATTGGCGAGCAACACAGGGTCGGGCCGTGGGATTGCGAGTCCGGTCACCTCATGCAGTATCGCGTCCGGAACGGGATTTGTGATCGCTACCACGCTTGGAATCGAATAGAACGCAGCCTCAAATACCGGTCGACCAGCCGCATCCAGGTGAGAGGGGAAACAGAGAATATCGAGCTGTGGATACAACGATCTGACATCGACCACACTCCCCAGCAAATGGACATGATTCTGCAATCCGTAGTCACTGATCATTCCCTCCACATTCGCTTTCACATCATCGGCGAAACCAAGCGTTCGCAGCGCCCATGCCTTCAACCCCGTGAGGTGTCGGGCATTTTCTCCGGCAATCAGACACTCGATATTGACGTTACGCGCCTTAAGAATGCGCATCGCCTCGACCAACTCATAAATGCCTTTGAGCGGAATCAGAACGCCGAGAAACCCAACACGTATAGGCTTTCCAGTAGTGTGCGAAGAAGGGGCCAGTAAATTGTTTTCTATCCCAAGGCCGTTGTGCACGATGCTTAATGGCAAGTCTGCCGCTAACGTCGCCGCGACCGTATGGTCGATCGGCACGACTGCGTCGGCATGGCGTCGCAACCAGCCATTGACGAGCCGGGTACGCAAGCCGGATCCAGGTGCGCGTTGCAAGGATCGTACGTGCACAACCATTGGTACTCGTAACAACCATTTAGCAAAAATGGCCAACGGCAACAATGTCACCTCGTTAACGTGCAACAAATCGAATCGTTCGCCACGCAAGCGCCAGATCGCAGCCAGTGAAAAAGGCAGCAGGAACAGCTCTCGCAAGAGAATAAGCCAGCGAAGACGGCGGTAGTGGCTAAAACGCGTATTGTCGAACTGGCTGAGCCCTTTGACTTTACGCACATCCATACCGACAGCTTCAAATGCCGGACAGACCGGACCGTCGGGCGTCAAAACTGTGCCCTGTACACCTAACGCGCGTAATCGGGTGAATAGCTCGATAAGACTCTTTGATGCGCCACCGAACGCCGCGGCCGGATGCAGATAAAGTACCCGTATTGATAGCTCACTCATCGCAAGCTACCGTACCAGCGGGCAAAGTTGACCCAACGCCAGACCTGCCACGTATAGGGACGACGGCCCGCAACCACTGCGTCGAAATGCTCGAGCAACTTGGCCTGGTCAAGGAATGGCAGACCCAGATCCTCTTCGAGCCAAGGTCTGAGTGTATCGGCCATACCCATCAGCCATTGCTGCTCGGGCGTCGCGAAGCCAATCTTGTCGCGACGATCCAGCACCTCGGCCGGCACGATCCCACGCAGTGCCGAGCGCAGAAGATGCTTGGTCTCACCACCCGGAGAAACCAGGTATTCCTCTGGCAACGACAGCATGAAGTCGGACAGCTCGGTGGTCAGGAACGGTACGCGGCTTTCCACCGAGAAACGCATCGAATTGCGATCACCATGGCGGAGAAGGCCGAGCAAGCCGCGTGTGTTCAACGAGGCTGCCAACGTGCTCATCATGCGGCGACCCGGCATTTGCTGTGGTGGCGCATGCTTGGGAAAACCAAGATGCACGCCGCTTTCGCGCAACGGGCCGGGACGAATCCACGCAGGGCAATTGTCCATACCGTTGAGCCCTCTCAACAGATCGTGCAAGCGTCCCTCACTATATTCGCCAACCACCCGCTTCAGGCCTTCCAGACGACTGCGCCCGGGCCATTGCGACCATTGATCTAAAAAGCGCCAGGCTTCGCGGTACTGCCCGTTGTCCAGGAGGCTGCGGATACGCTGCCCCGCATAACCGCTGTAACCACCCTGATTTTCGTCGGCGCCCTGACCTTCCAGGGTTACGGTAATACCCTGTTCCTTGGCTTTCTTGAACACGCGGTACTGGGCATAGATGCTGGTGCTGCCAAATGGCTCGCCCTGCGCGGTAATCAGGTCTTCGAGATCGGCCGCCAGCTCGTCTCCCGAAACAATCACCTTGTGTGCCTTGGCGCCGACGTGGGCATTGATCTTGTCTACCCAGCTTTCTTCGCTGACGGTGCTGCCCCGGGCAATGTAGCTGAACGTGGTGATATCCGAATCCGGTTCCAGGTGGCGCATGGCGCACACGATGGCGGAAGAGTCGACGCCTCCGGACAAGGCCGCGCCGACCGGCACATCGCTACGCATATGCAAGCGAACATTATCGAGAAACATCTCCCGCAACTGATCGCTGGCGCTGGCAAAGCTGATCGATTGAGTCTGTACGATGGACGGTTTCCACCAAGTCTCTGGACTGGACACCTTGAGCGTGGAGAGGTCGACAGTCAGCAGTTGCCCCGGAAGTAGGCTGACAACTCCTTCGATGAAACTTTCCTGACCGAAGTCATATTCGCCATGTACCAGATAATCATAGGCACGTTGCCAGTTAAGCGTTGCGCGCTGACTCTTCAGCGCTCGCAGAGCTGGCAGCTCTGAGCCGAAGATGAAGGCTTCATTTTCCAACGCATAGAAGAACGGCTTGATGCCGAATGCGTCACGGGCACAGGTCAGGGAACCTTCCTGGCGATCAAACACCACGAAAGCGAACATGCCTTTGAATCTAGGCAGCGCTGCTCTTCCCCAATGGCTCCAGGCCGCCAGCAGCACTTCTGTGTCTGAATGCGTATGAAAGCGTGCTCCAAGGGCCTCCAGCTCAACGCGCAATTCGAGGTAGTTATAGATCTCGCCGTTGAACACCAGCCCGAATCGTTGATCGGCAGAGTACATCGGCTGCTGACCTGAACTGGAAAGGTCAATGATGGCTAGGCGAGTATGACCGAGAACGACCGCGCCTTCGCCCACCGGATGACGATCAAAGCCCTGATGATCCGGTCCCCGGAGGCGCATTGCCGCTAATGCGTTATCGATTCG
Organism: Pseudomonas migulae NBRC 103157; assembly: GCF_002091715.1. Lineage (GTDB taxonomy): Bacteria > Pseudomonadota > Gammaproteobacteria > Pseudomonadales > Pseudomonadaceae > Aquipseudomonas > Aquipseudomonas migulae_A. The sequence goes on from NZ_BDAG01000009.1 coordinate 39,675, forward strand.
TTGATCCAGCCCCGCAGGCACAGCCCGCCAGAATCCCCCTGTTATTCCACACATCTTATTTGGCAACCTCTACATGCAAATATTGCGCTTTTTCGTAATCTTCCTTGATATCGCGCGCAATATTCAGAGGGTCATGCCAGCGCTCAACAAATGCGCGACTACTCTTGCCCAAAGCTACAAGTGACTCACGCGGCATCAGCAGTAAATCACGTAAAGCTTCCTCTACCGTGAAGGGGGTAATCTGAAGAAAGGGCAAATCAGCTTTCATTTCAGGCGGAATGAATCCCAGGTCCTCATCCCGAATATAGACAAGTACCGGCTTGCCAAGCGCCATCAACTCCACGGCCAAGCCGCCGTACCAGCCTGCGAATAGCTGATCTACCAGCACGTCCGCCGACTCATAAACCGCCCTTGCCTCGGCGTTGCTCATGCCTTCGACCAGCAGCAACTCGAACTCGAAACCCTGTGTACGCAGCGACTCCAGTGCACTCAGAATCAGATCCGAACCTTTGACCTTGCGGTTGCTTGGCGCATGCACAATCCGTAAAGGCCGGTTCTGATCCTGAGTAAAGGAAGGCACCCACTCGTCCAGGAAAACAAGAGAATAGGGTGTGAAACGTGCGCTCTCGGGAAGCACATGCATCAAGTCAGGATTAACCGAGTAGACCTGATGCGCGATACTTGAGAGCAATTTGATATTGCGCCGCTTGAAGGCATCAGAAGCGGCACAGTAATAACCCTCGTCGACCTGGCTAGCGATATTGATGGCGAAATGTTCGCGACTGTAATCGCCCTGACGGGCGTCATCGCCCTGGTAAGTTACAAATACAGCCTTGCCCAGCATGCGCACATAGGCGATCTCGAAGCGCTGCAACAGGCGCAAATAGCCCGCGTAAAAAAGGCGCAGAAAGCCTTTCGCGCCTTGGCTCGGACTGAAATTGAAAGCATAAGCGCTCGCCAGTGTGGTGCCTGCGTTGTAATGAATCACATCGAAACGCGGGAGCAAGAACAGAATGGCCCAAAGCCGCTTCAGTTCTCGCATCACCATACTTTGCCCCGGACGATGCAGTACCAGATCTGCCGGGTAAGCCAGGTAATTCTGCGACACAACCAGGGAATCACTTTTCACACCCAATAGCCGCAGCGCTCGGCTGAGCGCCTGAGGATTGCCGCCAACCGAACTGGGAGCGTGCAGGACTTTGTATTTCTTCATCAGGGGATAAGTTCCAGAATTCCTTGCGCAAAAGGAACCCTGGGGGCAATCAGTGACTCACTCAGTGCATCGATATTGGCGATCAGGTGACGAGGCTCTACCTCCTCGACCTTGAACACGGGAGTACGCCCCACTGCTTCGCCGATGATCCCGGCGATATCGCGAAGTGAAAGAACTTGCGCTCCTGCCACGTTGAACGTGTGGCTACCTTCGAGCTTGAGGCAGTGTTCCAGTGCCGCGACTGCATCGCTGACATGGATAGGGTTGATCTTGATACCATCGCAACCCTGCAAGGTGATTGGCTGACCCGCCATAACATTATCGATCAGACGAGGAACCAGCATTGAACGTTTTTGCCCTTCCCCATACATGAAGAAGAAACGCAATACTGCTACGTTCATCAATGACGAATAATTCTGCGCAAGAACCTCTGCGCAAAGTTTGCTCCCCAGGTAGTAGCCGAGCTGGCCATGATGCGGGATCAGGGAGTTCTCCTTGAATGCCCCATCCCCTGCGCCATAAACACCACCGGACGATGCCAAGATGAAATGCCTTGCTCCAGAAATACGAGCGTAATCAAGCAGACGAGCCGTGGATGCAACGTTAACCCCGAAAACATCCATCGCCTGCTCAGGGAACTCCCGGAAACGGGATGATTGCGCCAGATGAATAACAGCATCAAGCGCACTAGGCAACGACTCTGTAGACCAATCTCCTGAGAGATCGATGACGTGATAAGTCACGCCGGCCACCGGTTCCAGCGGCGCAGAGTGAACCAATGCATGAACCTGGTGTTGGGCAACCAGTTGCTTTACCGCATGAACACCCAACAGCCCATTGGCTCCGGTAATAAGAATATTCACTGTAACAACCCCACCTAAATAACCTTTTAAGCCCTATTCTCGACTGTCCCTTCGGGAGGGCCGATCAATTTGGCGAGAATCTTTGAAAAAGCAAGCGAAATAGCCTCTACAGAATGATGACGCTCAATATAGCCTCGTCCTCGTTCAGCTGCAGACACAAGGATATCCCGGTCTGTGTGCAGAGTTCGAATCACTTCCTTGAGCGAGAATGCATCTGCCCGAATGATCGGGATTTCGTCGAAACCATCCAGTAAGCCTGCGGCCACATAGAGCTCCTCCAGATCACGACGAAGATGACAAATAACCGGTTTTCCTGATGCCATCGCCTCGATGGCAAACATCGCGTACCAACCGATGACCAGTTGATCAACGATCACATCGGCCTCGAGAATCAACCTGCGCACTTCCTCGTTGGGAACACGCTCCACCATAACCAACTCAACATCGATCCCCTCGGCACGCAACTCTTCGACAGCACGAATAATATGTCTTGTGCCTTTGATTTCTCGGTGATTGGGTGCGTGCAATAGCTTCAGCGGCCCTACTCTACCAGGAGGTTTTCTCTCTCCTTGTTCCGGAAGCGGAATGGAGAAATGGGCAATCATCAGCGTATCCCAGTGATGCATGTAGTCGACCCATTCGCAGCCACCGACAATATGGCTACCTATGGAGCTCCACACATCAACCATGGCCTGGATGTGTGCGTGTCGCGTGCGATGCTGCGGATAATCCATCGACATCGCATGCTTGAACTGGAGATTGGGTGAACGACTCATGACCTGGACATCAGAGCCATAAGGTAGAACGATCGTCTTGACCCCCGCTAAACGATAGAGGTAAGGCTCGAGCCTCCAGAGAAATGCAGTGCCCTGCCCCAGAGGTCCACCATCGAAATAGATGATCAACGTGCGATAGCGCCGAGCCGACCAACAAAAGATATAGAAATTAAGCAAGAGCTTGCGACAGAGCAGATTCTGCGACAGCCGATGCAAATCAAAACGAACATCGAAATTGCTGGTGATGTGCCAAACCTGACTGACGAAGGTTTCAGCGGAATAACCTGCCAGTTCCAGCGCACGCTTGTGGTAAACGTTGTTGATCAAGGGAAATGGACCCAAGCCAACATCCACTCTTTTTTGAGCCCGACGGGAGCTCAATGCAGACGCAAAAATAAATGGAAGCGCCAACAGCTCAAATATGAAACGAAAACTATAATAGAAGTACCTAATCAACTCACCACCTGCGATACAGTCGAAATAAGGCGCCCACGTAACAAACATAGACAAACTAACGAAGCAGCTACGAGTATTGTCAACTTCAGGAGCACAGAACCAATCTCCAACTCAAAGGTTTGCAACATAACGGAGGCTCCGACGAGCACGATCAACACTAAAAATAGACCAAACAAGCGACTGTAATCGAAGCGAATATAGTGCAGCTTGCTGCTCACACAATAATAGGCCACCGTCAGGAACAGATAGGATAGCAGCGTCGATATCGCGGCCCCATCAGCGCCCCATGCAGGCAACAGGAAGTAGTTCCCAACAACGTTAATCAGCACTGCCGCCCAAGACAGACGGAAAAACCAGTAAGTCTTCCCCTCCAATGATATTCCGAGCGCAAAAACATGATGCGTAGCTTGGAGTACAACACATAAGAGCAAGATAATTAACGCCAGCGCAACTGAGTCATACTTCCCATGGAAAATAAGATGCAAGATCTCACCGGAAAATATTGACATGCTGCCAGCAATCAAAACGAAGGCAGCAAACAGAATAGTGAGTATGCTTGAATATAGCATTTTGTACTGATCGGGGTAGTCCGTTTTCAATTTGATAGCATATGGACTCCAAGCCAAACTGAATGCCATGGAAACAAACATCGCAATGGAAGCTATCCGCCATGCAACTGAATACTGACCAACAGACTCCAGACCCACCATGGACGCAAGCATCCACCGATCAATGGAAGAAAAGAGCCAGTATGCGATATCAACAAAAATGAATGGATAACCATATTTGAAAAGGGTCGTAGCCATCGAACGGTCAAAGTTTAGCTTGACCATTTCTTTGATCATCAGATAACCCAAAGGTATGAGCGCTAAACCGCCTGCCGCCAACGCCATCACAAAGCCATCAACACCTACGATACCGAACGAAACAAGCAAAAAAGCAAAAATATAGACAACCACCCGGCAACAGAAGCTAAATCCGAGAAACTTTAATTTGTTGAAACCAAGCCGCATAACATCAAGAAAGAACTGCTGAAATTGCGTTACAACGGCAAGCAAGGTCATCGCCAACACACCCGTTGCGGTCAAGCCAACCCCCAACACACCGGCCATATCAACGCTCCACTCACGCAGAACAAACATGACAATCATAAGGGTTGCGCCAAAAGCAAAAACCATTAAAAGCCCGGTACCAACTAAAACTTTTTTCTGTTGAGCATCATATTCCTCAGACCAGTAATAACGCTGAATAGCGTTATTCAGTCCCCCTCGAACAAGAAAGCCGAGCATTGCCGACGACACATAGAGAATCTCGAGATAACCAAACTCACTGGATGTCAGCAATCGAGCAAGCAAAGGAAATAGTAGAAAGACTACTAACTTCGCGACAAAGTCAGCACCACCATAAAGCAGCGCATCCTTGAATAAATTTGAAAATATTTTCATTAATCCGGGAGCCGACTAGACTTTAGTGGATGATCAATGCGGCCCAACTCTAAAACACGCGCACTTAAAAGCGGATGAAAAAGCGCAGACAGCGTCTCTTCTCGCCCGTACACATAATCAATAACTTTACCGTAGAAAAATTGCGCAGCAGAAATACCGTGATATTTCTCGACATACTCCCGACCTGCAGCCCCCAAATCCTTACGTAAAGAAGGACTAACGATTAGTTTTCGCAGGACACTCTTTACACTTTCCGGACTTGCAGAGACAAGTGGACACTGTTCAAAGTAAGACCATCGACGCATAGGCATCAAATAGTTATCATCTTCAAGATTGCAGACTACCGGCAGCGCCGAAGCCATTCCTTCGAGTGCATTAAGTCCATGCCCCGGGCAGACAAGCTGCTCAACCAATATATCTGCGTCCTGGTTGAATATTCGTTTTACTTCTGCATTGGGCTTTTTTTCGATTAAGATCAGCTCAACTTTCAACCCTTCTTCCTGAAGCTGTCGAATCGCCTCTATTACAAACTCGCTACCTTTGAAGCCTCTGTGGTTTGGTGCATGGGCAACGTAGACTGTCCCATTGGTTCCGTCTGCATTTGACAAACGGCATGACGCAGTCCACTCGCGCTCATTAATGTTGATAACGCTGGGTACTAGAACATCCCAGCGCCCAAAGCCATCAGGTCCCATTATTCCTGCAATAACCGCGTTCGCATTATCACACCAATAATCGACCTTCTTTTGTAGCTTTCGCTGCTGCCGGCTTGGTAATGGGATTGACATCATCAACCCCTGCATCAGCCCCATTGATCGCACGCGTCGATAAACGTACGCGTCCAAACCAAACGGCATAACCACAACTTTTTTGCCAGCCAACCTGAAAAAATAAGACTCTAAACGCCAGAAAGGTGTATGCCCGAGGAAAAAACCGTTGAATGAAATAAAGAATACATCGTAGTTGAGCAACGCATCGAAAAATCCAAAAAGACGCTGAAACTCAAGATTGCAATGCGGAAAGCGCTCTTGAATGGTCTGATCGTAATCCGCCCTATCATTAATCGAATAGCAGTATCCGTCGGTATAGCTTTGCGAAACATGCCCTCCATCACGCAACGCGCGAGCCCATATTGGGTTACTTATGATTGGCGCCTCTCCCCACACCAGACGGGGAACACTTGAACTGGAGCGCCGAGCTATCAACAGCACAACAGCAGCCATAGGCAGAATAATCACAGAAATTATTATATATGCCAGAAGCTTCTTGAAACGCCGTAAAAAAGAAGATCCATTGAGCATATTATTTTATCTCTTCGACATTACCAAACACCCGGCAGGGCACGCCAAATGCTTTCGAGTTATCCGGCACACTCTTAAGAACCACGCTTGCCGCACCAATAATACAACCCGATCCAATAGAAACCCCTTTAGCGATTACACAGTTCGGACCGATGTAACAATTATTACCGATGCTGGTAGCCTGACGTTCTGCTTGAGCCTTCCCTCCAGTCACTGCCCATTGAACCGTATCATGTGAATAAATCTGAGCACCGGCAGCAATCGAGCAATTGTCACCGATGACAAGCCCACCAGAGCCATCAAGAATTACGCCTGGGCCAATCCAGCAATTACGCCCTACCTTAACGTCGCCAAGAACCAGCACGCTATCGTAGACACTAGTACCTTCGCCAAATCCTAATTGCTCAGCGCGCTCCCAACGGTCCGAGATCAGATCCCCAAAAGGCACACTTCGGCTCCACTTTTTTGCTATCTGTTCGCTTCGGGCACGCCAGAAGCGCCGCAGAACTGCATGTATAAAGTCAGTAATCACTTTCCGAACCGACCACTATAACAAGCAGGCTCACTATGAAAATAGATCATTCGCAGGCCATTATCCGAAATAAGCGCTCGAACCTCAGATTCATCGAAGCGACGCGCATTGCTTGGGCTATACCAGTCAAAGTTGGTTGAAACTGAAGTTTCATCACCCAAATCCTGACTCCAGAAGCACTTTAAGAAATTCCAATAGATAAACCTTTGGATATCATACTCTCCACCTTTAATTCCAAGTAGAGGAATATCTGGCGCCTGAAACTTAACATCCAGTTCGGACAGCACTCGACCTAAGTCCGCGAGTTGACGCGACATCGTCCACAATTCTTCAGAGGTAAGTTCCTTACAGCGCCCTCTAAAATAGTCATCCAGCAATTCACGGGGCAAGGCTTTCTTCGCATAAAAATAGCAGGCAAACTCACCGCCCGTCTTGGTAATGCGGGCGAGCTCCCGAAAAGTTGCGTCTGGATTCTCGGTATGCATGATAACCTGGTCGCAGCTAACATAGTTAATTGCGTCTTCAGAGAACCCCGTATCGGCAATATCCCCCTTGATAAAAAATAGATTGGGAATATTGCGATAATTTCTGGCAGCACATTCGGCAGCATCTGAAAAATCCATTCCAATCACAATGGACTCTGGCGCAAGAGAGGCAAACCAAGCAGCCTTATAACCCAACCCACAGCCCGCATCGAAAATCACTTCCTGCCTCTGCAGAAACGCCGCCAGTTCTGCCTCACTCGAAAAACCATACAGACTTAGATACCAATCGCGTTGAAACGCGTACAAATTCTCCTTCTCGTCGCTTTCATTATAGGAGACCCACTTCTCACTAAATACATCATTAGTTTGAGCCTGAGACTCGAAATCCACAGCCTTATTAAAGGATACAAAATTAGTATTATCGAATGTGCCAGGCGTCAGACCAAGCAAACTTTCCACATGACAAGCTTTCACATAATTACTCATAGGAGAATGCCTTCAAAAACTCTTCAAAATTCAGCAGCGACCAAATGAGCAGCCTTCTGTTTTCCTGACCACTCAAATGCTCATTGACAAGTCCGCCAAGAATCTCTTCGCTCATAAACTCATAGATCCTTGCATCTTTGCCCAAGAGTGTCTTCTTGACAAAATCGATACTTTCACCCTTAAACCAGCTTGCATCTGGTGCAGAAAAACCCTGTTTTTCCGCCTTAGTTATATCATTGGGAATGTGTCGCCCCATGACATCACGCAAAATCTGTTTGCCATCACGTGTTTTCTGAAAGTACTTGTCGGTTTTACCGCCAGGTTCGTTTTCATTCAACCGAACCACCTCTGAAAGGTTATTCAGCTTCAGATGAACTGGACAGCGCATTGCGAAATCAACCAAATCATTATCCAGGAAAGGCACGCGACTTTCCAAACCATGCGCCATGCTGAGCTTATCCTCAACAACTAGCAGACCATGCAAAAAAGTCTTAGCTTCGAAGTACAATGAATGATTGATGTAGTCTTCCGGGGTATAGAGATTATCCGCATGGTGTTTGAAGACATCTCGGAAGATATCTCGCGTCCAGACATGCTTTACGTCGTCCCATATTGGAGCGAAGACTTGCTTGATCTGGGCATTTGGAATAAGACGCTGCCAGAACTTGTAGTACTTATCTATGTAATGCTCGAAATCGTCGTTCACCACTGCCCGGTAGTAGCGCCAAGGATAGCCCCCAAAGAGCTCATCGCCTCCAGCCCCGGACATCACGACCTTGACAAACTTTGATGCAAGTTGCGCGGCATAGTAGTTCGGGTAGCTCTGCCCCACACGCGGCTCTTCAAGATGCCACGCCAGTTTTGGTAAAACTCTTTCCATATCCCCTGCCTTCAAGACCATCTCATAATGCTCGGTCTTGAAGTGATAGGACATGTACTCGGCTTTACTGCGCTCATCGAATCCCATCTCAATGCCCGAAGCAGAGTTGAGGTCGAAACCGCAGGTGAAGGTTTTCATATAAGGATAAGACTTGGCGGCTATCGCCGTGATCGAGCCAGAGTCCATGCCCCCACTCAGATAGCTGCCGAGTTCCACATCGGTCACTAACTGACGATTGACAGCCTGCTTGAACAAACGGTCCAGCTCCTCGCGGTACTCCTCGTCGCTGGCCTTTTGCTTGGGCTCCTGAAAGTTATAATCCCAGTATTGTGTGAACTGTAAGCTCGGTGACTTGCGCTTCAGATCCAGTACCGCGTAATAACCAGCGGGCAAAAGCTTCACATCATTGAGCAAAGTCTTGTCGGTGAAAATATTCTGGAAGGTGAAATATTCCAGTAATGCTTCCTTGTCCACGCTGCGGCGAAACTCCGGCATAGCCAGAATCGCTTTCTGCTCGGATCCGAACGCCAGGGTATGTCCTTGCTGGGAGTAGTAAAGAGGTTTGATGCCATACCGATCGCGTGCAAGCAACAGGGTTTGTTCCTGCCTGTCCCACAGCGCTAAACCGAACATGCCGTTGAAACGCTCCAGGCCTTTGGCGCCCCAGGCAATCAGTGCATTGAGCACGACTTCGCTGTCAGTACGAGAGCGGAACTGGTACCCCAGCGACTCAAGCTCGGTACGCAGCTCTCGGTAGTTGTAGACTTCACCGTTGTAGACCATCACGTAACGCTGAGACACCGAGGCCATCGGTTGATGACCGGCAGGCGACAGGTCGATGATTGCCAGACGGCGGTGGCCGAGGCCTACGTTGCCTTCGATCCAGTGCCCCTCTCCATCCGGACCTCGATGGGCGATAGCGTCCGTCATGCGCTGCAGGATTACAGGCGATACCGGGTTGTTGTCTAGATGAATGAGGCCGGCAATACCACACATGCGCTTCGTTGCTCCTGAAATCCGGGAAGGCGACGATTCGGAAACAACCATGTTCCCGAATCACCGCCTTGATATCGATCCCTGGCGCAAGCCAGGGTGGTGTAGTACTAAATCGCTTAACGCAACTGACGGATAGCTTCGACTACATAGGCGTAATCTTCAGGCGACATACGATTGTGTAATGGGATGGCCATGCTGTGATCGTTGCAGTCACGCGCACCCGGGAAATCCTCCGGCTTAAGCCCGAAACGCTCACGATAGTAAGCCAGCATATGCGCAGCATGAGTTCCCGGACGGGTAGCGATGCCCTTGGCCTGGAGTATTTCCATCATGTCGTTACGCGGCATCGGAGCTTTAGCAGGATCCACATAGGTGACAAATGCCTGCCAGCCGTGACGCCCACCTTCGGGAGTGGTGGGCAGGCGCAGCCAATCGATATCTGCCAACTGCTCGCAGTAGTACTCGGCCCAACGCGCGCGCTCATCGATGAACCCATCGAGTTTGCCGAGTTGAACTATACCGACGGCGCCCTGCAGATCGGTCATCCGGTAGTTGAAACCCAGCAAGTTGAATTCCGGCAACAGATACGGCCGAGGGCCATTGTGACGCTGCTCTTCGGAAAGGGTGGCGCCATGGTTACGCAGTTGGTTCATACGCTCGGCCAACTCTGCGTTTGCCGTGGTGACCATACCACCCTCACCGGTCGTTACCGACTTGCGCGGATGGAAGGAGAACGCAGCTACATCGCCGAGGCTGCCCGCAGGGCGACCTTTCCAGCTGGCCCCGGCCGCACAGGCAGCATCTTCAACAATGGCAACATTGGCTGGCAGTTGTGCACGCAGCGCGTCCATATCCAGGCAACGGCCAAACAGATGCACAGCGATGACCGCACGGGTTTTCGCGGTCAATTTGGATGCGATCTGTTGAATATCAAGGTTGTAGGTCTGAGGGTCGACATCCACGAAAACAGGGGTCGCACCGCAATACAGGACCACATTGGCGGTGGCCACCCATGTGAAGGCGGGCACAATCACTTCATCACCCGGGCCGATGCCCAGGCCAGCGAGAGCCAGGTGCAGACCGGTAGTGCAGGAAGTCACTGCCAGTGCATGAGGCACTTCATGACGCTCGGCAAACGCCTTCTCAAAGGCCGCGACCTTTGGTCCTTGAGTCAACCAGCCGCTCATTAGAGGCTCACGAGTAGCCTGCCATTCTTCCTCACCGGTGCAAGGTAACGAGATGGCGATATTACGCATTTCCATTACGCTCACTCCGCGCCGTGCTCTGCACGCCAATCAATCAGCTTCTGCAAGCCTTCATGCAGTTCGTACTTGTAGGTAAAGCCGAGATCTTCTGCCGCTTTTTTCGGGCAGCCGATACGGTTTTGCACCATGCGGCGCGCGTCGTCAGCGCTGTAAGGGCGATACTCGACAACCAGGTCAGACTTTTTCAGGTCCAGGATGCCGTCGCACAACTGCTTGATGCTGGTCTGCACGCCGGTACCGACGTTGTAGAACTGGTCGGTGACGTCAGCTTCAAGCGCCTGCACGTTGCAACGTGCAACGTCTTCCACGTAGATGAAGTCGTAAGCCTGGGTACCGTCGCCATTGATGACCGGGCCTTCGTTGGCGTCGATCTTGTTGAGCATGATCGGGATAACGCCGGTGTAGGCTGCGGTCTGGTCCTGGTGCGGGCCGTAGACGTTCATGTAGCGCAAGCCGACGTAGCTCAGGCCGAAGCGATCATGGTAGGCGTGGCACATGGCTTCGCCAGCGATCTTGGTGGCGCCGTAGAAGTTACGGTTGTTGAACGGGTGGTCCTCGGTCATAGGCACCTGCACCGCATCACCGTAAACGGAGGCGGAGGAGGAGTAAACCAGACGCTTGATGTTGTTCTGAACACAGGCCTCAAGTACGTTGAAAGTACCTTCGATGTTCACGTGGAACGCTGTCCGCGGGAAGTCCTTGCAGTGCAACAACCACATGGCGGCGAGATGGATAACACCATCCATGCCTTTCATCGCATCGTTCAGCAAGTCGATTTCGCGCACATCACCGCCATTGGCGTAGAGGCTGCAGCGCGGATCCTTCAACTGTTCAGCGATGTTGCTGACCTTTCCACGGGCGAAGTTATCGTAGATGACGACTTGCGCGGCACCGGCCTTCAACAGTTCCGAGACGACGAAACTACCGATGAAACCAGCACCACCAATGACCAGAATTTTTGAACCTTGGACTTTCATGCGACGTACTCCATTCAATTGCGTGTGGCGGCCGACAGCGACTCAGTAATGAATTGTTGGTCAGCCGGACCAAGATAGGGGTGCATTGGCAAGCTCATCACCCGATTGGCAATCGCATCACCGATCGGCAGGTGAGCTTGCTCATCCATGACCGCCGGTTGGCGGTTCAGCGGAATTGGATAATGAACAGCGGTAGGGACGCCGGCAAGCTTCAGACGCTCCTGGACAGTATTTCGCTCATCAACCTGAACGGTGTACTGGGCCCATGCGCTCGTGTTGTGCGCTTCGACAAAAGGAGCAGCAATACCAGCTTCGCCAAGAAGCAACGCATAGCGGTCTGCCACCTGCTGACGCAGTTTGAGTTCTTCTTCGAAGATCTCCAGCTTGGGCAGCATAATCGCAGCCTGCAGCGTATCGAGCCGGCTATTCACACCGACGCGAATATGATGGTAGCGACGGTCCTGTCCATGACGAGCGATTTGCCTCAGTACTTTGGCCAATTCGTCATCGCTGGTGAAAATCGCACCGCCATCGCCGTAGCAGCCCAACGGCTTGCTCGGGAAGAAACTGGCACACGCGATAGTGGTCAGATTGCAGGAGCGCTTGCCTTTATAGGTCGCACCGAAACTCTGCGCTGCATCCTCGATTACCGGAATGCCATGTTTGGCAGCGATGGCGTTGATTGCGTCGAAATCCGCACATTGCCCATACAAGGAAACCGGAATGATGGCTTTGGTGCGCGGCGTGATCGCTGCTTCGAGCAAAGCTGGATCGAGGTTGTAAGTGCGCGGATCAACGTCGACATAGACGGGTTTGGCACCCAGCAATGCAACGGTTTCAGCGGTGGCAATATAGGTAAAGCCCGGCGTGATCACTTCATCACCCGGACCGATGCCCAAGGCCATCTGGGCAATCTGCAAGGCGTCAGTGCCATTGGCGCAGGTGATGCAATGTTTGGCCCCGACAAACGCGGCAAGGCGTTCTTCGAGCTCTGCCACTTCCGGGCCGAGGATGTATTGGCCATGAGCCAGGACGCGCTGGATACCAGCATCTATCTTGTCCTTGATTCTGGCTTGCTGGATCTTGAGGTCAATAAACTCGATCATTGCCCGGCCTCCTTGACCAGCGTTTTACCGCTCAATACGTAACGCGCACCACTGTGCTCGCAGATCGCAATTCCATCACCTTCCAGCGGCAAGTCCAACTGTTCGCCGAACTCGCTCATCCAGCCGATCTGCCGAGCCGGCACACCTACTACAAGCGCGTAGGCCGGCACCGACTTGTTGATCACTGCGCCGGCACCGACGAAGGCGTACTCACCGATAGTGACACCGCAGACGATGGTGCAGTTGGCACCCAGGGTGGCGCCTTTCTTGACCAGGGTGTCGCGGTACTCGCTCTTGCGTTCGATCAGCGAGCGCGGGTTGTAGACATTGGTGAACACCATGCTCGGACCGCAGAACACACCCTCTTCGAGGGTCACATTGTCATAGACCGACACGTTGTTCTGGATCTTGCAGTTGTCACCAATGACGACCTTGTTACCGACAAAGACGTTCTGCCCGAGGGACACGCCTTTGCCGATACGCGCACCACCGCAGACGTGCACAAAGTGCCACACCCGCGAATCGTCACCAATCTGCGCACCCTCATCGACAATCGCGGAAGGATGAATCTGATAATTCATGCCTGCCTCAGCGATTCAGGGTTGCAAGGAAAGGATGGCCCTCGTCGTTCTGCGGTGTAACGATGGCGGACGAGCGAATGGTGTTCACGGTCTCCACACAGTGACGCGCATCTTCGATGCCGTAGCCACGGCCGGCGAGAATTTCCCGGTAGCTGGTGGTGTGCAGGTCGGTGAAGCCTTCGGAGAACTCCATCTCGTCACCATCAACGGTGATGGAACGATAGGTCGGCTTCTTGCCTTTGACCGAGTCCGGCAGGTCATCGGCATCGATCGACAGGAACCAGCGCACACGCGCCTTCTCATATTCCAGATAGCCAGCGGCTTTGTAGTCATTGGCAAAGTGCACAACGTTACGCTGCAGCTTGCCGAAGATGAAATGCAGCATGTCGTAGAAGTGCACGCCAATATTGGTCGCGACGCCATAGGACTTGCGTGGATCGCCCTTCCAGCTCTCCATGTACCACTTGCCACGGGAAGTGATGTAGGTGAGTTCTACATCGTATTTACCGTCGCGAGACTCACGGGCAACTTTCTCTTTGAGATCGAGAATGGCCTGGTGATGACGCAATTGCAGGATGTTGTATACGCGCTTGCCCGTTTCGCGCTCGACCAGGGCCAGTTCGTCCAGGATTTCAGGCGTAGGAACCAGCGGCTTCTCGCAAATCACATCGCAGCCAAGGCGCAGACCTGCCGCAATATGCGAATGGTGCAGGTAGTTTGGCGAGCAGACGGCGACGTAGTCCAGGGCAGTAGCCGGATCGCGCTTGAGCTGCCAGGCGTGTTCATTGAAACGCTCGAACTGAGTGAAGAACTCGCTCTGCGGGGACAGGCTGTCAATGATCCCCACGGAATCATTGATGTCATAAGCCGACACCAACTCGTTACCGGTGTCTTTGATTGCGCGCATATGCCGAGGGGCGATGTAGCCGGCAGCGCCGATAAGGGCGAAACGTTTCAAAGGGAACACTCCAGCAATCAGGCTTTGATGATATGAGCTTCAGGGGTGCGGTATTTGCCGCGACTGTCCACCACCAACTGTGCGTGTTGGCGAATCAGCTCATAGTCGAATTTATCGTGATCGGTGGCCAGAACGACGGCATCGAAACTCGCAATATTTTCAGCGGTCAGCGCTTCGCTGGACAGATTGAAGTGGTGCTCGCGCATCTTCGGGAAAACCGGGACATGCGGGTCGCTGTAAGCCACCACACAGCCTTTGGCTTCGAGCATCTCCATGATCTCGACGGAAGGCGACTCCCGCATATCGTCCACGTTTTTCTTGTAGGCGATACCCAGCACCAGCACCTTGCTGCCTTTCAAGGCCTTGCTGCTGTTGTTCAGGCCATCCATCAGCTTGCTGACGACGTACTCGGGCATAGCCTTGTTGACTTCACCGGAAAGCTCAATGAAACGCGTGTGCAAGCCGTATTCGCGAGCTTTCCAGGTCAGATAGAACGGGTCGATGGGAATGCAGTGCCCACCAAGACCTGGTCCTGGATAGTAAGCAGTGAAGCCGAAAGGCTTGGTCGCAGCCGCATCGACCACTTCGAAAATATCGATACCCATACGATCGGCGACCACTTTCATTTCGTTGACCAAGCCGATATTCACCGCGCGGTGGATATTTTCCAACAGCTTGGTCATCTCGGCGGCCTTGGTGGAACTGACCGGTACGACCTGGTCGATGGCCTGCTCGTACAACGCGATACCGACTTCCAGGCACGCAGGGGTATGACCGCCGATCACTTTCGGAATAGTACGAGTTTCAAAGTTTGGATTGCCCGGATCTTCACGCTCCGGCGAATAGACCAGGAAGATGTTCTCACCGACCTTCAAGCCGCCTTCCTGAACACGCGGAAGCAGTTCTTCTTCCGTAGTCCCCGGATAGGTGGTGCTCTCCAGGGAGACAACCTGCCCTTCACGCAGATAAGGCTTGATCGCTTCCGTGGTGTTGATCACGAAGCTCATGTCCGGTTCACGGTACTTGTTCAGCGGGGTTGGCACACACAGGATCAGGGCGTCGCATTCGCTGGCGCGCTGGAAATCAGTGGTCGCCTCGAAGCCGCTTTGACGGGCGTTCTGAATTTTCTCGGCGGGGATATGCTCGATATAGCTTTGGCCGTCATTCAGCCGGGAGACCTTAGCCTCATCGATATCGATGCCTAGCACACGAAAGCCAATAGCGTTGTAACGCAACATCA
Organism: Pseudomonas migulae NBRC 103157; assembly: GCF_002091715.1. Taxonomy (GTDB): domain Bacteria; phylum Pseudomonadota; class Gammaproteobacteria; order Pseudomonadales; family Pseudomonadaceae; genus Aquipseudomonas; species Aquipseudomonas migulae_A. The sequence goes on from NZ_BDAG01000009.1 coordinate 55,235, forward strand.
GAGGCAGACCGACATAACCTAGCCCAACGATACCAATTAGAGCCTCTCTGCTTTTGAACTTGCCAACACTCGTCCGTTTCATGTCCGACATCAGGTAAAACTCCCATAAACTAATTCTTGAACGGTTAACACTTCAATCAATCGGGGGATTATCACCCGTTGTTGACGTTTTTCTGCGCATATCTGCTTGTGCTACCGGGGTAAGCGCTCGCGTGCTGGATGGCGCGATCCGAATAGCCTTCTATACTGGCGATGGCCTTATAGAGTGTTGCTGCCCTTCGCACGGAATAACCGCCTGCGGGGGGTTGGACCTGATTTGCAAGCAGGGTAATCCCTAAGCCGGCAACCGAAAAAAGCGCATTATGCCACTTATCTCCAAGCATGGCTTTAAGGCAATTGATGATGCTGGCTCCGTTCCGACCAACAAACACTGCTTAGCGTCATGGCATCTTTCGGTAGCGATACACCCACCCACTGAATGAACGAATTCTAGAATGGCATTTTGCCAGCTTCGATTAATGCCGTCGTTATACAATTTCGAAAAAAACCGCGCCTCCCTTTCGAGAAGCGCGGCTTTTTTACACCTAGGGAATCACACCCGAAAACGCTGCACCATGCCCTGCAGTGCTTTGGCCAACTTCGACAGCTCATGACTGCAGGCACTGGTCTGATCGGCACCGGAGGCGGAACGCACCGACAGATCACGGATATTCACCAAATTGCGATCCACTTCCAGAGCTACCTGCGCCTGTTCTTCCGCAGCACTGGCGATCACCAGATTGCGCTCGTGAATCTCGTGAACCGACGCCGTGATGGTCTGCAATGCGTCGCCGGCCCGCTCAGCCAACACCAGCGTGCTGGCGTTCATGGAGTCCAGCGCCAGACTCGAGCCGTTGCGCATGCTGGACCATTTGCTCGATTTCCTGGGTCGATTTGCTGCGTACGATGCGCCAATGCGCGCACCTCATCAGCCACCACCGCGAATCCGCGCCCACTTTCACCTGCACGCGCCGCCTCAATCGCAGTATTGAGCGCCAGCAGGTTGGTTTGTTCGGCGATGGCCCGAATCACATCCAGCACCTTGCCAATGCCCTGGGATTGATTGGCCAGCGACTGCACCAATTCACCGGTGTGCTGCACATCCTTGGCCAAGGCGCTGATCGCGCTGGCAGTTTCGCTGACCCGCTACTGCCCCCAGATGCGCCGATTCGCTGGACTGGCGAGTGGCATTGGAAGTCGACACGGCGTTACGCGCTACTTCTTCCACGGCGCTGGGTTCCTTCGAAGCATCCCGCCGTACCAGCTTATCTGACGCGCTTCAAGAAACCGTCAGGCGCAACGCTGATCTGGAGTTTATAATCAATACTCTTGTCGATTTCGAACTCGGCATGTTGCTTCAAGTATTCTTTAACTGCACTTTTCGGGCTGTTCCCGGGCCCCCATGGGCGTTCTTGGATCAAATCGACTGGCATGTCTTCGATCAAGGTATCAAATACCACGCAGTAACTGCCCGTGCTGACGAGATCGGCATAAGCCTCAAGTTCTGCCAATACATGATCATGTGTATGATTCGAATCCAAGCAGACCAAAATACGCTTATAACCTTTTGCATATTCCCGAACTTTTGAAATTGTATCGCTATCGATACTCGAACCCTGAATCATTTCAATCATATTCGACATGGGGTGAGCTTTAATCGCATCGTGGTTATGCTTACGGATATCGATATCAATACCAAGCACACGGCGCTTGCTAGCCTTCGGATCAAGGCTCTTGCCTTGCTCTACAGCCTCGCAATAATCGAGCATCGCCAGCATCGAAGCGCTAAAAATCAATGAGCCACCGTGGGCAATGCCAGTCTCGATGATCAAATCCGGTTTGATGTCCCAGATCAGCTCTTGCATGGCCCAAGTATCGTTAGGAAATTGAATCGCCGGACGGCCGAACCAGGAAAAGTTATAAGCCCATTTGTGCCGGCTGATTTCACGAACCCAAACACGGGACAACGCTTGCAGGTCAGTGTCAGCACCCAAGGCTTCAATATTTTCTACGACTTCCTGACGAAATTGCTCATGCGGGTTCATTTTTAAAGCTTCTCCAATCTGTAGTTCCAGAATTTATAGACTCAAGCCCGAGCTTGCCACAGTTCGCCACCAGATCCAGGGCGGAAACATAGGGCGTAAATTCGCCATGGGATTGAGGATAAGGCGTGCAGTTATAGGCCATATATTCGACGGCAACGCCCGAACGCTCGAACAACTCATGATCGAGATAACGTCCGGCGCCATGACCGGTGATGTATTTGTCCCCTTCCAGGCGCTTGACCACTGAAAGGACGCGATCACTGCTGGTTCCCGGAATATCCAGGGACTGCACATCGATAAAACGACAGTTAACATCCAAGCCAAAATACTTGAGCAGCGCCATCAACGACGCACGGGCCAGTGCTCCGACATTTGCATAATCGCCAGAATAGACATTCGCAACGAGCTCAAGCGCATCCTGACGAAATGGAGCGTTCGCAAAGCTGCTTTCCAGCAACGCTATGTGTGTTTCTCGCCATTTCGAAGTCGGAGGCACCTGAACTTCATTTATTTTTTGACCTAGATGCAGATCCACTAAAGGGACTGTCATCCAGCGCATACCCTGGGGTGTCTTGATTTGTACCCGATTTACGAAACTACCTTTGGAAAACTGTACGTCATCGTAATGAACAAAAACGTTGGCCAGGCGCACTTGTTCCAACAGGCCTACCCATGGAAAAAGCATCGATTGTGAAATGACGATGTTCATAATTCACTTAACTCAAAAAGAGTTCCATAAGCACCACATCATGCCAAGCGCCTGAAATGAACACGTGATTCGAGAGCTTTCCACAGCGTTTGAAGCCAGCGTTTTCATAACATTTTATTGCGGCGGTATTGTCGCCTCTGACTTTCAGCCAAATCTTACCAAGCCCCCAAGTGTCACGCATATAGGCGCTGGCCAAGGCAAGTACCTCCCCGCCGATACCGCGCCCCTGGGCGCTGGACGCCAAGCAGATACCCAGCTCTGTATTTCGACTCACAAAATCAGTGTTTTTAAACTGTAAAAAACCCAATGCCGTGTCATCGGCAGGATCCGCCAGGATAAAAATGAAACTATCAGAGGCCCCCGAAAAACCTTTCAACCATTCACGCACTTGATTTTCATCGCTGCCTCGCGGACGGGCCAGCAACTGAGCTTGCAACGAAACGTCGTTACGCATGCTCCGGAGCAACGTGAGATCGTCCTCTTTCCAGCTACGTAGCCGTACTTTTTTCCCTGTGATCATGCAAGTTGCTCATCGAGGAAAACCAGAGAGACATCTCGCTCTTGCAGCCAGCGCATTTCATCCATGACGGCGCGAGCAATGCTGGGATTCAAGCCCACGTAAAGTACCTTCACATCTTCCGGAAGCGACTGAGGAGAAAGAATCGGCTTGCTAAACAGCTCTTTTCCCTGCTGGAAAGGACTAGCGTCCAAAAAGCAGGTAACGCTATCAAAGTCATTCATTGCGCTGGCGATATAGGCGCCATAGAAGCCCGAGCCGTAAATAGCCTTGGCGACGCCCGCATAGGCTTGCGAAGTATGGGAGATGCGCTGGTTTACAGCCTCCCAATAACGAGCCAATTCTTCTGATCGTGTAATGGTTTCTGCTACGTTTAACGCAGCTGAACTCTGGGTGCCTTTACGAGCGGTAAAGACGAGGGCGCCGCGATGGGCAACATCATCGATCTGAATATCGCGGAACCCGGCGGAATCAAGCAGGTAGGCTAGCGAAGGCGCGGTGAAGTGGTTGACGTGGTCAATCACTACAAAGTCCGCAACGTTGCCGAAGGTATCAGGCACGATCCCATAAAACACACCGTCGTCCTTGAGCAAGGCGTGAACCTTTTTCACTGTATCGATCGGCTCAGGGATATGTTCAAGGGCGAAAAAGGAGGTCAGGACGTCAAAGTTGGATGCCCAGGACTCAGGCGTTGTGTGTATCGCGCACTTATCGGCACTGACGAATTTATTCCAATACTCTTTGTACATCGAACTGACATCGAATAAATGAATATTCAAATCAGTACGCACCCCGCTCAACTTCTTGAGCGTAGAGGCTTTGGCACAGCCATAGTCAAGAACTGTAGCGCCAGCGGGCAAGTTCAACTTGTTCAGCAAGGTTGTTATTTGATGGTCCGTCCGATAAACGATCTCACCTTCTTTCACTTCGTAAATCTGATCTTCTTCTTCGTCACTCAGGAGAATTTTGTAATCGGACTCATAATAGGCAACGGTATCGGCGAACGCCTCGCTCCGTAAATGCGAGCACACCGGGCACGACCACACATTCACTTGTCCATCGCGAAGCTCACACAGCGAAGTCAGGGACTGATTGGAGTTAGCCGCATAGATAGGCTTCTCGATTTCAGTGAGACAAACATTGCAGTGCATTATTTTTTACTCCGCGTGAAATAATTCTGGATGTACGGCGCGAAAATCAACGCCAGCTGCATACGACCCTTTCCAACCGTGTTCACGGCCTACAGGATCTGCAAAATTGAAATATCTGAATTGCATGGACCATCGCGCCCGATCACCATTGTTATAACCAGAGCAATGCAAGAGCATGAAATCGATGATTACCAGATCACGAGGTGATGTTAGAGGTGCAATTTTACTGTACTTTTCCAGATACTGTTGTTCGTCTTTAATCATCAACGCGTAAGCACCAGAACGCCCGACTCCCTCCGGATCAGCATTACAAACGGGCAATGCTCCCAGCTTATGCGACTCAGGGCAAAACACTACCGGCCCCAGCGCCTCAGTTACATCAACTAGTGGGCTCCAGAAAACCAAGCCATCTACACTTCGTAGCTGAGCAGGGTATTCCTGATGCCACATCGCACGGTATTTGTCTTCGAAAGGACAGTCGATACGAATACCGTACCCGCCCGCCGCAATGCCTGGAATAGACCCCTGCCTCAACTCCGAAAATAGCGACTCGTGTCGGGGATGCGCAACCAAGCGTATAAAGGCAGGGATCTGTTTCACTGCATCATAGATCTCACCGCCCCAAGAACGATTGATTTTGATCAGATCCAGATAACCCTTATCGAACTCCGACGGGTTGTAGGCGCCTCTCAGGTCGGCAATACCGTACTTGAGCATGACCTGACCAATGACATCATGGATACCGCGCTGAACCGCCCCAATGTCGCATTCGTCATAAAAATCCCGAATAATCAACACGCCATTGCGTTCAAACTCGGTTATCTGTTCTGGACTCAAGTATTTATTCATGGGGCGCTCTGGATCGGGGTCTACGAACACTTAACCAATTTGAAGACATTACAATGTCGAAAAAACCGAACACACCCGCTCCAATTCAGCAGCGGTCAAGTCGTGATAACTCGGCAGATTCATCGCACGCAGCGGGATGGAATAGGCATTCACATTCTCAGGCCGAGCCTCGAACATCGATAAGCTAGAGAGCGGGTGAAAAAATACTCGAGCGTCGATATTGGCGGCCTGAAAAGCCGCCTGTAAACGCTCACGGGTCATCCCGGTCTGCTCTTCAAATACGACTGTCGGCATCCACGCACCAATGATCGTTCCTTCAGGCTGCGCATTGAGCGCAATGCCCGAGTACGCTTTCAGGCCTTCTCGATAGAGGCTCATGATCTCCTGCTTACGCCGGATCAAGTCATCAATGCGCTCCGTTTGCGCACATCCAATCGCCGCCTGAATATTCGACATCTTGTATTTGAAACCAACCATGTCCGGCCAGAACTGCTTGGTCTGTCCTCTCGCCCTGCCATGGTTTGAAAGTGTCAGTACTTTTTCGTAAAGAGCGGCGTCGTTAGTGACAAACATGCCGCCTTCGCCCGTCGTAAGGGTCTTGGTGCCATGGAAAGAAAAGCTGCCAAAAGCCCCCATGCTACCGGCCCGCTTACCGTGATACTGAGAGCCGATCGCTTCAGCCGCATCCTCGATAACGGGAATGCCATGGCGCTCGCCGATTTCCAGCAAACGGTCCATATCGCAGAGATTTCCGTACAGGTGCACAGCGACAATGGCTTTGGTTTTAGGGGTGATGGCTGATTCCACTTGCTCGGGATCAATGCACCAGGTATCAGGAAGAATATCGACGAATACTGGTGTAGCGCCCAGGTGTTCGACAGGAGAAACGGTGGCGATCCAATTGGTGTCTGCCATGATCACTTCGTCGCCCGGCCCTATGCCCAAGGCGGCCATGCCCATGTGCAGGGCACCCGTACAGCTCGAGGTAGCAATCGCATATTCAACGCCAAGGTGGGCCTTGAATGCATTCTCGAAACGCACGATGTACTCGTAGCACTTGTCGCCCCAACCGTTTCTGGCCGCGTCAGTGGCGTACTCGACTTCCAGTTCGGTAATCGAAGGCTTGGTGTAGAAAATCCGCTCGCTCATTTGACCTCCAGTGCGGGAACAGCCGTTACAAACTGTCCGCCCCACTTTCTGACGTAGCTGTGATGACCGATCACTTCATCGGCGATGTTCCAGGGCAGAATCACCACGGTATCGGGTTGAGTTTCTTTCAGCTTCTGCGGCGAGTAGACCGGGATATGGCTCCCGGGAAGGTATTTACCTTGCTTGGACGGCGCTGCATCACACACATAGGCCAAGAGATCCGGTTTAACGCCCGCATAGTTCAACAGCGTGTTGCCCTTGGCAGCGGCACCATATGCAACTACCTGTTTGCCCGCGCGCTTCTGCTCGATCAGGAAACTCAGCAAACCATTCTTGAGTTCATCGGCCAGCACCTGAAAACCTTGATAAATCTTCAGATCCTGTAACCCGAACTGCAATTCCGCGTCCAGAAGACGAGCGACGCCAGGGCTGTCACTGCGACCATCCTCAACATGACAGCCGTGCACGCGCAAACTACCACCATGGGTCGGCAACTCTTCTACCTCACTGATCCGCAAACCAGCCTGGGCAAAGATTCGGTTTACCGTGTAAAGCGACAAATAGGAAAAGTGCTCGTGGTATACGGTGTCGAACTGGGTGTGCTGGATCAGGCGCATGAGGTGCGGAAACTCAAGGGTAATGGTCCCCCCAGGTTTCAAAGCCGCTTTCAGACCACGAGTGAAATCGTTGATATCCGGCACATGGGCAAAAACGTTGTTGCCGGCAATCAAATCAGCTTGGCGTCCCTCGGTCGCCAGCCGTTTGCCCAGTTCCTCACCGAAAAACTCACGCAACACCGGGATACCGATTTCCTCCGCAGCAGCGGCCGTGCTGGCGGTCGGTTCAATCCCAAGACATGGGATATCGGCGGCCAAAAAATTCTTCAGCAGGTAACCGTCGTTCGAAGCCACTTCGATGACAAAGCTGTCAGCTCCAAGCCCCAAGCGCTCGATCATGGTCCTCGAATAAACAGCGGCATGCTCGAGCCAACTGGTCGAAGTGGACGAGAAGTAGGCGTAGTCCTTGGAAAAGAACAGGTCTGCCTGAGCGTAATCTTCGGTCTGTACCAACCAGCAGTTCCCGCACACTTTCAATTTGAGCGGAAAGTAGATTTCCGGCGAGCTTAACTCCGCTTCGCTGAGGTACGAATTGGAGGGTGGAGCAAAACCCAGATCCAGAAAAGTGTGCTGCAGCGGCTCAGAGCAGTGGCGACATTTCATACATGAAGTCCGACGAATTCGTTAGATAGCAAAGCGTGATTCTTGTCGCGCTCGGAAAGATCGGTGACAGGCAATGGCCAGGTGATTCCCAGTCGAGGGTCATCATATCGTACAGCCCCCTCAGCCGCCGGCTCATAGAAAGCTGTGTGCAGGTAGAGCAATTCGCTCTCGGCTTCGAGCACTTGAAAACCGTGCGCACAGCCTTGCGGAATCACTAACATGCGACCGGTTTGCGGGCTCAGCTCTTCAGCATGCCAGCGCAAAAATGTCGGAGAGCCTGCACGCAGATCGACGACCACATCCCATACCCGGCCTTTCAGGCAACGAACCATTTTCATCTCCGCATGGGGGGCATGCTGAAAATGCAGCCCCCGTACGGCGCCAATGGTCGAGGTACGAGAATGGTTGATCTGCACGATATGCTGAGAACCCAGAACGTCAGCCAGGCTTTTTTCGCAAAAAAAGCGACTAAAAGCGCCGCGGTGGTCCTGGTATGGCTGGGTTTCAACTACCACCGCGCCATTTATAGCTGTAGACCGGATATTCATGAGTCGATCCAGACGCAACCGGCTCGTGCTGCCGCGGCTATATACTTGGCCAGTTGTTCATGAGTGATCGCTTGACCTGTGGAAGATTGGTGACGGTACCAGTCAGCCGTCATTTCCAGGCTTTGCTCCAGGCTCCAGACCGGCTGCCAACCCAGACGGGCTTTCGCCTGTGAACAGTCGAGGTATAACAGGTTGGCTTCGTGCGGCTGCGGTACCGAAGTGGTATGCCAGGCGAGTTCAGGCCAATACGCCTGCAGCCCAGCTAAAACCTCTGCAACCGTACGGTTGTCTTGCGGTGCAGGACCAAAGTTCCACCCGCCCTCGATCGCCTTATCGAGCATCAGAAGTCGCTGACCGAGCAAAAGATAACCAGACAGGCATTCGAGTACATGCTGCCAAGGTCGGGTGGATTGAGGTGAACGGATTTCGAGGGACTGGTGAGCCTGAATAGCCCTGACCAGGTCGGGGATCAGACGGTCTTCGGACCAGTCGCCGCCACCAATGACATTACCGGCACGCGCCGAGGCGATCAACGGTGCACCTTCAGTGCTCCAGAATGCCTTGCGATAGCTGTCGACTACCAATTCGCTGGCCGCTTTGGAGGCACTATAAGGGTCATGACCACCGAGGCGATCGTTTTCACGATAGCCCCAAGGCCACTCGTTGTTAGCGTATACCTTGTCAGTCGTAATAACGATTACAGCCCGCACACTAGGTGTAAGCCGACAGGCCTCAAGCACATTGGCAGTCCCCATCACATTGGTCGACCAGCTTTCCAGCGGATCGCGATAGGAGCGACGCACCAGTGCCTGAGCAGCAAGGTGAAAAACGATTTCCGGCTGCGCTTGCTCGAATGCATCCCGAACCACCGCGGAATCGCGAATGTCACCACGTAAATCAACCGATGGGGTGTTCAGCAGATCCCAGTGAGCCGGATCAGTTTCAGGCGTCAAACCGAGACCGGTTACTTGCGCTCCGAGTTCGCAGAGCCAAGTTGCCAACCAACTGCCTTTGAAGCCCGTATGCCCGGTGAGCAGGACCTTACGGCCCCGATAGAGATCGCCGAACTGCTTCATGCCCAGCGCTTCCAGGGTGCGTTACCTTTGCTCCACAAATCTTCGAGGTGGTTTTTGTCTCGCAAGGTATCCATTGCCTGCCAAAAGCCACTGTGTTGATAAGCCATGAGGTTACCCTCGTCAGCCAATCGCATCAGCGGTTCGGCTTCCCAGCTGGATTGATCATCAGCGATGTAATCAATGACGGAAGGATTGAGCACAAAGTAGCCGCCATTGATCCAGGCGCCATCACCTGCAGGCTTCTCCTGGAAGCTGTTGACCTGGCTGCCCTGCATATTCAAAGCTCCGTATCTTCCCGGCGGCTGAATAGCCGTGACGGTGGCAAGCCTGCCATGAGCGTGGTGAAAATCGATCAGCTCGCGGATGTTCACATCCGATACACCATCACCATAGGTAAAACAGAATGGCTCATCGCCCAGATGCTCACGGACTCGCTTGAGCCGTCCTCCGGTCAAGGTGTCCTCGCCGGTATTGACCAGCGTGACGCGCCACGGCTCAACGTAGCGCTGATGAACTTCCATAGTGTTATTGGACATGTCAAACGTGACATCGGACATGTGCAGGAAATAGTTGGCGAAGTACTCCTTGATCACATAGCCCTTGTAACCACAGCAAATCACGAAATCATTGATTCCGTAAGAAGAGTAGAGCTTCATAATGTGCCAGAGAATCGGCTTGCCACCGATTTCGATCATCGGCTTGGGACGCAAATGGGACTCTTCAGAAATACGCGTGCCAAGCCCACCCGCCAGAATTACCGCCTTCATGGGAAACCTTACCTGCAAATGTCTATGGAAACCGCTCAATTAATCCGAGGGACGCGGCAGCAACCCTTATTGCACGAGCGCTACAGACGAATTGGCAGACCGGGAGGTTTTAGCATGACCCCGATGCATTGAACAGACCGTCATCCTTGGCACAATCTTGATTTCAAATGCAAAAAAGTTTTCACGGATCCCGGGAAACATAGAAAACAGAACGCCGGTTTGATTGATGATGTTCGCGCGAGCAAACACATCAAACAAACCGGCGTTCTTGTGCGCGGTACGAAACAGCAGGCTCATCTGCAGGATTGACTGACCGCGAACCAAGCGCTGGTGACGCTGCTCTTGATGAAGGTTTAATTCAAGACGCTTTGGACGCCGAGCCCGGCTTGGAGATGAAAGCCTGGGGGCAATGGCTGCGCCTTTTTTGCTGATTCCATTACGCCCCTCCTGAAAAACAGATCAGAAGGTGTAAACCCTATTCAGGACGGAATAAGGCCAAAAAAAAGGCGTCCTATTGGACGCCTTCTTTTTATGTATGGTCGGGGTAAGGGGATTCGAACTCCTGACATCCTGCTCCCAAAGCAGGCGCGCTACCGGACTGCGCTATACCCCGGTAAAAAAAAGGCACCTTTTAAAGGCGCCTTCTGCGAACAGAGCTTTTGGCGTCTGATCTTAAGATTCGATTCCAGCGCTAGCTGGTTTCAAAAATGGTGGGTCGTGTGGGATTCGAACCTACGACCAATTGGTTAAAAGCCAACTGCTCTACCAACTGAGCTAACGACCCAAAAATGGTCGGGGTAAGGGGATTCGAACTCCTGACATCCTGCTCCCAAAGCAGGCGCGCTACCGGACTGCGCTATACCCCGGTTTGAAATTGGCTCCGTGACCAGGACTCGAACCTGGGACCCAATGATTAACAGTCATTTGCTCTACCGACTGAGCTATCACGGAACTACATATTTCAATTTACAACGGTGAAGCTTTGCTGCGTTCTCTTCGACTCGTTCGCATCGCTGCGTTCGTGTGTCTGAGGCGCGCTATTCTACAATCTTAAGCACCTCTGTCAACCCCCTAAATTGCTTTCAAGTTAATGATTTGCAACTTATTTCAGATTCCTGCTTGGGGAGCTGGAACCCTTCAGGGCGACTTACTGCGGGGCGCACTTTACAAGCCTTTTCCTTTCAGTTCAACAACCTGACGAAAAAAAGGCCTCGCAATGCGAGGCCTCTTCAATTTTATTGCCGATGTGGATCAGGCGAAGACGATCTCGTCGTTTTCCACAACGCCTTTGGCGGTATCGCCGGGCATGAAACGACCCGACAGAATCAGCTGCGCCAGCGGGTTTTCGATCCAGCGCTGGATCGCTCGTTTGAGCGGCCGTGCGCCGTACACTGGGTCGTAACCAACCGCGATCAGCTTATCCATGGCCTCAGGGCTGAGTTCCAGCTTCAGCTCCCGTTCGGTCAGGCGACTGCGCAGACGACCCAACTGGATCTCGGTAATGCCCGCGATCTGATCCCGAGCCAATGGCTCGAAGATCACCACTTCGTCGACCCGGTTGATGAACTCCGGCCGGAAGTGCGTGGAAATCGCATCCATCACCGCCGCGCGCTGAGCCTCACGATCACCGACCAGTTCCTGGATCTGTACCGAGCCCAGGTTGGAGGTCATGACGATCACGGTGTTCTTGAAATCCACCGTGCGGCCATGGCTGTCGGTCAGACGACCATCTTCCAGCACTTGCAGCAAGATGTTGAAGACGTCCGGGTGGGCCTTCTCGACCTCATCCAGCAGGATCACCGAATAAGGCTTGCGACGCACCGCCTCGGTCAGGTAACCGCCCTCCTCGTAACCTACGTAGCCTGGTGGCGCACCGATCAACCGGGCCACGGAATGTTTCTCCATGAACTCGGACATGTCGATCCGCACCATCGCCTCTTCGGTATCAAAGAGGAACTCGGCCAACGCTTTGCACAGCTCGGTTTTACCGACACCGGTCGGGCCGAGGAACATGAACGAACCGCTGGGACGATTCGGGTCGGACAACCCGGCCCGCGAACGCCGCACTGCGTTGGAAACCGCGATCACCGCTTCGTCCTGACCAATCACACGCTGGTGCAACAGGCTTTCCATCTTCATCAGCTTGTCGCGCTCACCCTCGAGCATTTTCGACACCGGAATGCCGGTCCACTTCGAGACGACTTCGGCGATTTCTTCCTCGGTCACCTTGCTGCGCAGCAACTGGTTTTCGCTTTTGCCGTGCTGGTCGACCATTTGCAGGCTGCGCTCCAGGTCCGGGATCACCCCGTATTGCAGCTCGGCCATGCGGTTCAGGTCGCCTTTACGGCGCGCGGCTTCCAGTTCCTGACGGGACTGTTCGATTTTCTGCTGAATCTGCGCAGAACCCTGGACTTCGGCTTTTTCCGAGTTCCAGATTTCTTCGAGGTCCGAATACTCACGCTCATGACGAACGATTTCTTCCTGGAGTTTTTCCAGGCGTTTCTTCGCGGCGTCATCGCTTTCTTTTTTCAGCGCCTGGGATTCCACCTTCAGTTGAATCAGACGACGCTCCAGGCGGTCCAGCACTTCCGGCTTGGAGTCAATTTCCATGCGGATGCGGCTGGCGGCTTCGTCGATCAGGTCGATGGCCTTGTCCGGCAACTGACGATCGGTAATGTAGCGATGACTGAGCTTGGCCGCGGCGATGATCGCACCGTCGGTGATCGCCACTTTGTGGTGAACTTCATAACGCTCTTTCAGACCACGCAGAATGGCGATGGTGTCTTCTTCGCTCGGTTCGTCCACCAGCACTTTCTGGAAGCGCCGCTCGAGAGCCGCGTCCTTCTCTATATATTGGCGGTACTCGTTGAGCGTGGTTGCGCCGACGCAGTGCAATTCACCACGAGCCAATGCAGGCTTGAGCATGTTGCCCGCGTCCATCGAGCCTTCGCCTTTACCGGCGCCGACCATGGTGTGCAGTTCGTCGATGAACAGAATGATCTGCCCTTCCTGCTTCGACAGTTCATTGAGCAGGGATTTCAGGCGCTCCTCGAACTCGCCGCGGTATTTGGCACCGGCAATCAATGCCCCCATGTCCAGGGACAGCAGACGTTTGCCTTTCAGGCCGTCCGGCACTTCGCCGTTGATGATGCGTTGGGCCAGGCCCTCGGCGATGGCGGTTTTACCGACACCAGGCTCACCGATCAGCACCGGGTTGTTTTTGGTGCGGCGTTGCAGCACCTGAATGGTCCGACGAATTTCGTCGTCACGACCGATCACCGGATCGAGTTTGCCGTCTTCGGCGCGCTTGGTCAGGTCGACGGTGTATTTATCCAGCGCCTGGCGCGACTCTTCGTGGTTGGCGTCGTTGACCGCTTCACCGCCACGCAGGTTATTGATCGCGTTCTCCAGGGCTTTTTTGCTCACGCCCTGGCCGAGCAACAATTTGCCGAGCTTGCTGTTCTCATCCATGGCGGCGAGCAGCACCAGCTCACTGGAAATGAACTGATCGCCCTTCTGCTGGGCCAGACGATCGGCCTGGTTGAGCAGGCGCGCCAGATCCTGCGACATGTTGACGTCGCCGGTCGGGTTCTGGATTTTTGGCAGCTGATCGAGCTCTTTGGTCAGCTCTTTACGCAGGCTGTTGACGTCGAAACCGACCTGCATCAACAGGGGTTTGATCGAACCGCCCTGCTGCTCAAGCATGGCCTGCATCAAGTGCGCCGGTTCGATACCGGGATGGTCAAGGCCGACGGCCAGCGATTGGGCGTCGGATAGAGCTAACTGCAATTTGCTGGTTAAACGATCTATACGCATGGGTCACCTTCCTTTTGAGCAGGCCGGACCTATAAAACATCCTGAATGAAGAAACCTGCCAGATACCTCACTAGATGTGGTCGATTCTGGGAGTTTCAAGCGTCGTACAGTTGATGTAGATCAGAGAAGTCTAGCGTTCGAGCCAGATAAGCGAGGCAAACCGACCGGTGCGTGGGCTACGGCGGTAAGAAAAGAAGCGCGGATCGGTCACGGTACAGAAACCGCCACCATATACAGCAGTAACGCCGCGAACAGCCAGACGCAAGCGCGCCAGCTCGTAGATGTCGGCCATGAACTTGCCGGCGTTTGCACTTGGCACAAAGGCTTTGGCGGCTTCAGGCAATTGCTCGACGAAGGTTTCGCGAACTTCCGGGCCGACTTCAAAGGCTTGCGGGCCAATCGCCGGGCCGAGCCAGACCAGAACGTCTTCCGGTGGTACGGCCAGTGCGTCCAGAGTTGCTTCCAGCACACCCGCCGCCAGCCCGCGCCAACCGGCATGGGCGGCTGCGACGCGCGTACCGGCACGGTCGCAGAACAATGCGGGCAAGCAATCCGCCGTCATTGCCGCGCAGGCAATGCCGGGTGTTGCCGTCCAACTGGCGTCGGCGGTGGCCACAAGGCTTGGGTCCGCGTGAGCCACGACGATGCCGTGAACCTGCTTTAACCAGGCCGGTTGAATAGAGAAATGATCGGTAAGGCGACGGCGGTTTTCGGCAACAGCTTCAGGGCTGTCATCGACGTGATCGCCGAGGTTGAGGCTGTCGAACGGCGCCAGACTGACGCCGCCCGCACGGGTGGTCACACAGGCTTTCACCCCGGCAGGCGCAGGCCAGTCGGGAATCAGCCAGTCACTCATCCGATGAACGCCTCGCGGTCTTGCTTGAGCAATGTCAGCAACCAGACGAAATCGTCCGGCAGTGGCGACTCCCAGCTCATGCGCACACCGGTGGTCGGGTGATCCAGCTCCAGGAACCGCGCATGCAGCGCCTGACGCGGGAACGTCTTCAAGGAATCGACCATGGTCTGGCTGGCGGCTGGCGGAATGCGGAAACGACCGCCGTAGGCAGGATCTCCGACCAACGGGAAGTTGATGTGAGCCATGTGTACGCGAATCTGGTGCGTACGACCGGTTTCCAGCTTCACCCGCACGTGCGTGTGGGAGCGGAAACGCTCGAGCACGCGGTAGTGGCTGACGGCTTGCTTGCCACCTTCCATCACAGCCATGCGCTGGCGTTGCTGGCCGTGACGACCAATCGGCGCGTTGATCTTGCCGCCCGCCGTTACCACACCGATCACGATGCATTCGTAGATACGGCTGACGCTGCGGCTCTGCAACTGTGTAACCAGCTGCGTCTGCGCCTGAATGGTCTTGGCCACCACCATCAGACCGGTGGTGTCCTTGTCCAGGCGATGCACGATACCGGCGCGGGGCACATTGATGATGTCCGGCACGTGGTGCAGCAAGGCGTTGAGCAAGGTACCATCAGCGTGGCCGGCGGCAGGATGCACCACCAGGCCCGCAGGCTTGTTGATCACGAGGATGTCGTCGTCTTCATAGACGATGTCCAGCTCGATGTCCTGAGCGATCCATTCGCCCTGAGCTTCCTGCTCGGCAGTGAGCTCAAGAATGGCGCCACCGTGAACGATGTCTCGCGGGCGGATTACCGCCCCATCCACAGTCAGGCGGCCGTCTTTGATCCAGGCGGAAAGGCGCGAGCGCGAGTGCTCAGCGAATAATTGTGCGGCGACTTGATCGAGGCGTTGGCCGCCCAATTCGGACGGCACCTCTGCGCGAAGTTCAATTTTATCGGACATGCTCGGACTAGGCGTCGGCACAGCCTTTGGTTTCGGCTGCGCGCTTGTGGTTAAATACGGCGTCTTTTGCCCCGAGGCTATTCAACGGGGCGCTCATCATAACAGGACGGCCCCGCCCAAGACAGCGGCCGTCATAGGGACGCAAGCCGCCATGCAAGTGAAACACCTGCTGCTGATCGCCATCCTCGCATTGACCGCTGCTTGCTCATCGAAGGAAGTCGTAGACGAAAACCTTAGCGAAGTCGAGCTGTACCAGCAGGCTCAGACCGACCTGGACAACAATAGCTACACCGCCGCCACAGCCAAGCTGAAGGCGCTGGAGTCGCGTTATCCATTTGGCCGCTACGCCGATCAGGCTCAACTCGAGCTCATCTACGCCAACTACAAGAACACCGAGCCTGAGGCTGCGAAGTCTGCCGCCGAGCGTTTCATTCGTTTGCACCCACAGCATCCGAACGTGGATTACGCCTACTACCTCAAGGGTCTGACGTCTTTCGACCAGGACGTCGGCCTGCTGTCGCGGTTCCTGCCGCTGGACATGACCAAGCGTGACCCGGGCGCTGCCCGCGACTCCTATAACGAGTTCGCCCAGCTGACCAGCCGCTTCCCGAACAGCCGCTACTCGCCGGACGCCAAGCAGCGCATGATTTATCTGCGCAACCTGCTGGCGGCCTACGAGATTCACGTTGCCGACTACTACCTGACCCGTCAGGCCTACGTCGCTGCCGCGAACCGTGGTCGTTACGTGGTGGAAAACTTCCAGGAAACCCCGTCGGTCGGTGATGGCCTGGCGATCATGACCGAAGCCTATCAGCGTCTGCACCTGGACGACCTGGCGGCCACCAGCCTCGAAACCCTGAAGCTCAACTACCCGAACCACCCAACCCTGGTGGACGGTCAGTTCGTGCCGTCGGTAGACGAAGCCGACAACCGTTCGTGGTTGAGCAAGGCGACCCTGGGCCTGATCGAATCCCGTCCACCGCTGCCGCCGGGCGAAACCCGCGCCAACCAGGACGTGCAGAGACAATTCCGAGACGCCAAAGACGCGATTCCGAACGATCTCAAGCCTAAAGATGAAAATGGCGACGTGATCGAAGAAGAGGAACACGAGTCCGAAGTCAACAACAGCGACCGCTCGTGGTTCAGCTACATGACCTTCGGCGTGTTCGACTGATACCTCGGTTGTGCAAAAAGGGAGACTCTTGAGTCTCCCTTTTTATTTCAGCGATTTATTACGCTGTGCGCCCGTCATGTCCTTGGCTAAACTGCAGAATCACTCGTCATAAAGCAGCTCACCATGCTTCGTCTATTGTTCTGGATCGCCCTGATTGCCGCTGCGGTATGGTTCTGGCGCAAGTTCAAGGCTCAACCCTCTGTACCCAAGTCCTCTGCCGAACTGGAAGCCGCGCCCATGGTCCGTTGTGCCCATTGTGGCGTCCACCTGCCCCGCGACCGCGCGCTGAACCTTCAACAACAGTGGTATTGCAGCCAGGCTCACCTCGAGCAAGGCCCGGGCACCAGTGATCGCTGAGACGTCCAGTCCCGGCAGCAAACAGGCCCAGCGACTGCTGCGCCTTTATCATCTCTACCGCTTGAGTGTCGGCATCACCCTGGTGCTGCTGATCTCCAGCAACCTCGACAACCAGTTGCTCACCTATTCCAATGACGACCTGTTGCGCAGCGGCAGCTGGTTGTACCTGGTCCTGAACATTCTGCTGGTGGTCTTCCTTGAGAACACCCGCCGTCCGGCGCAACTGTTCAGCCTGGCACTGATGGATGTGCTGCTGCTGTGCGGCCTGTTCTATGCCGCCGGTGGTGTTGCCAGCGCCATTGGCAACCTGCTGATCGTTTCAGTGGCCATCAGCAATGCCTTGTTGCGAAGTCGTATCGGCCTGCTGATTGCCGCCGTCGCCGCAATCGGCATCGTCGGGCTGAGTTTTCTCCTGAGCTTCAGCCATCCCGCCCCCCCTAACGATTACCTGCAAGTCGGTACGCTCGGTGCGCTGTGTTTTGCCGCTGCCTTGCTGGTGCAAGGGCTGATCCAGCGCGTGGAAGTCAGCGAAACCCTCGCCGAACAACGGGCCAGTGAAGTCGTAGGCCTTGAAGCCCTTAATGCGCTGATCCTGCAGCGCATGCGCACCGGCATCCTGGTGCTCGACGACCAGCGGCGAGTGCAACTGGCCAATCACAGCGCCCAGACCCTGCTGGGCCGTGACAACCTCGAAGGCCAACGAATCGATGACCACTCACCCGCACTCGTCGAGCGCCTGCAACTGTGGTTGAACAACCCGACGCTGCGCCCCCAAAGCCTGAAAGTCACCGGCAGTGGCCTGGAGCTGCAACCGAGTTTCATTGCGCTGGACCAAAGCCCACACCACCAGATCCTGGTCTTTCTTGAAGACCTCGCGCAAATCGCCCAGCAGGCGCAACAACTGAAACTCGCCGCCCTCGGCCGCCTGACGGCCGGGATCGCCCACGAAATACGCAATCCGCTGGGCGCCATTAGTCATGCCGCCCAGTTATTGCAGGAATCGGAGGAACTGAACCGCGCGGACCGACGTCTGACCCAGATTATTCAAGATCACTCTCAGCGTATGAATCGGGTTATCGAAAACGTCCTGCAACTGTCCCGCCGCCAGCAAACCGTGTCGCAACGGCTTGATCTGAAGCCGTGGCTGGAACAGTTCGTTGCAGAAAGTCGCGAAGGTGCACTCGATCGTCAGCAGATTCATCTGCATATCGGCTCGGGAGACTTCCAAACCCTGATGGACCCGAACCAGCTGACCCAGATTCTCGACAACCTGCTGCGCAATGCCTGGCGCCACAGCGCTCAAACCCACGATCAGGCGCAGGTCTGGCTTGATCTGTTCATCGACCCCGACACTCAGCTACCGATCATCGAAGTCCTGGACGATGGCCCCGGCGTGGCACCGGATCAGCAAGTGCACCTGTTCGAACCGTTCTTCACCACCAGCCCCCAAGGCACAGGCCTGGGGCTTTATCTGTCCCGTGAACTGTGCGAAAGCAACCAGGCCCGCCTAGACTTCAAACCACGCCAAGGCGGCGGCTGCTTTCGCATCACCTTTGCTCACGGACGGAAACAAAGTTGAACATGAGCCCACGGCAAAAAGTCCTGATTGTCGACGACGAACCGGATATCCGCGAACTCCTGGAAATCACCCTGGGACGAATGAAACTCGACACCTTCAGCGCCCGCAACCTTGGCGAAGCCCAGGCCCTGTTGAAGCGCGAAACGTTCGAGCTGTGCCTGACCGACATGCGCCTGCCGGACGGCACCGGCCTTGAGCTGGTGCAACACATTCAGCAACGCTACCCCCAACTGCCGGTGGCCATGATCACCGCTTACGGCAACCTTGAAACGGCGATCAACGCGCTAAAAGCCGGTGCTTTCGACTTCCTGACCAAACCGGTCGACCTCGCCCGCCTGCGCGAGTTGGTCACCAGCGCACTGCGCATGCCCGCACCGGGTGCCACCGTCGATCGTCGCTTGCTGGGCGACTCGTTGCCCATGCGCAATTTGCGTAAACAAATCGACAAACTGGCCCGCAGCCAGGCGCCGGTGTACATCAGCGGCGAGTCCGGCAGCGGCAAGGAATTGGTCGCACGACTGATCCATGAACAAGGTTCCCGCGCCCACCAGCCGTTTATTCCGGTGAACTGCGGGGCGATCCCGTCGGAATTGATGGAGAGCGAATTTTTCGGCCATCGCAAAGGCAGCTTCAGCGGTGCCATCGAAGACAAACCCGGGCTGTTCCAGGCAGCCCATGGCGGCACGCTGTTCCTCGACGAAGTGGCTGATTTACCGCTGGCGATGCAGGTCAAACTGTTGCGGGCGATTCAGGAAAAAGCCGTTCGCAGCGTGGGCGGACAACAGGAAACCGTGGTCGATGTGCGCATCCTCTGCGCCACCCACAAAGATCTCGCCGCCGAAGTCGCCGCCGAACGCTTTCGCCAGGACTTGTACTACCGGCTCAACGTCATCGAATTACGGGTTCCGCCCTTGCGCGAACGCCGTGATGACATCGAATCGTTGGCCACTCATGTCCTTAAACGTCTGGCAGCCGGCAGCGGCCAGCCCGCCACGAAACTCCACCCGCAAGCGCTCGAGGCGCTGAAAAGCTATCGTTTTCCGGGCAACGTGCGGGAACTGGAGAACATGCTCGAACGGGCTCACACCTTGTGCGAAAACAAGCAGATCGAAGCCAGCGACCTGCGACTGGCCGAAGGCAACTGCACTGCAGACAGTGGGGTGCCGGACCTGACGCAGATCGACAATCTGGAAGACTATCTGGACAACGTCGAACGCAAACTCATCCTCCAGGCCCTGGAGGAAACCCGCTGGAACCGCACGGCCGCGGCTCAGCGGTTGAATTTGTCGTTTCGGTCGATGCGTTACAGGCTGAAGAAGTTCGGGTTGGATTGAGGGCCCATCGCGGGCAAGCCCGCTCCCACAGGTTTTGTGTCGATTGAAAATATTGTGATCGACGCAAACCTTGTGGGAGCGGGCTTGCCCGCGATGGCGATACCACAGACGCCGCGATCAGATCCGCCCGGCCGGCGCATACGGCGCCGGATCAATAATCGGCGCCCTGCCCAGCATCACATCCACAAACAACTGGCACGACGCCGGCGCCAGCACCAACCCGTTGCGGTAATGCCCGCAGTTGAGCCATAACCCATCGAACCCCGGCACCCGACCAATGTAGGGAATTCCCTCCGGAGAACCCGGTCGCAGCCCGGCCCAGTGCCCGACCACTTCGGCCTCCGCCAGCGCAGGAATCAGCTCCACCGCAGAGGCCTTCAGGCTCTCCAGCGCAGACGCGGTCGGTGTCTTGTCGAAGCCTTCATGCTCCAGCGTACTGCCAATCAGAATGTGGCCATCGCGCCGGGGAATCGCATAACGCCCCTTGGCCAACACCATGCTTGGCAGGAAATCCGCCGCGCACTTGTAGAGAATCATCTGCCCTTTCACAGGCTCGACAGGCAGTTCCAGCCCAAGGCTTTTGAGCAAGTCACCGCTCCAGGCACCAGCAGTCAGCACCACTTGATCAGCGTGGATCGCGCCCGTCGAAGTGTGCACGCCGACGACATTATCGCCTTCACGGATAAACCCGCTGACCTCGCACTGCTCGTGAATCGTCACGTTCGGCAGCGCCAGCAAAGCGGACTTGAGGGATTTCACCAGCCGCGGATTGCGCACATTGGCCACGTCGGCCATGTAGATCGCCCGGGAGAAACCGGCGCCCAGCACCGGCACCGTATCGTGCACCGCCGAGATATCCACAGCCCGCAGCGGACGGTTTTCCCGCTCGGCCCAGGCCAGCGCTTCGGCCTCATCATCCAGATCCAGCCAGTACAGGCCGGTGGTGTGCACCTCGGGATCAACTCCTGTCGCGGCGAACAGTCGCTCGCCCAGCTGTGGATAAAAATCCTGGGACCAGTGGGCTAGCGCGGTGACCGCCGGGTTGTAGCGCCACGGATAAAGTGGAGAAACAATGCCACCACCGGCCCAGGAAGATTCCTGACCGACATTCGAACGGTCCAGCAGCACAACGCTCTGTACTTCGGACGCGAGATTGAACGCCGTCAGCAGGCCAATCACACCGCCGCCGACAATCACCACTTGCTGTTGCATGGTCATGTTCCGATCCAAACGTTAGATAGACAGAGGGCGCAAAAGGCGCCCGAAAAAGAAACTCAGCGCCCCCAGCAATCCTTGGTGGTCAGCCCGGTCTTTGCACCGACCATGCTTCTGACACCGGTGTTGGTGATGGTGAAATCGCCACACTTGTCAGTGGCCATGCTGCCGGCCTTGCGCGTTGCGGTCAGCAGAAAGGTCTGGTCGGTCACAGTCGGGGTGATGGTGTAGTAGTCATTGCCGGTGCTCAGGCCGGTGACACCGGTGTAGACATTACTCTTCGAGTAAAACCGTTCGAGAATCTGCGCCTGCTCGGAGAGCAGTCCGGCCACTTCAGCCCGGCGCCCCTTATTCACGTATTCGGTGAGGCTCGGGTAGCCAATGGTGATGACGATCCCGATGATCGCAATCACGATCATGATTTCGATCAGGGTAAAACCTCGGTTGGATCTGCGCATGCCTCAACTCTCGCTTAC
The DNA here is from genome assembly GCF_002091715.1 of Pseudomonas migulae NBRC 103157. Classification (GTDB taxonomy): domain Bacteria; phylum Pseudomonadota; class Gammaproteobacteria; order Pseudomonadales; family Pseudomonadaceae; genus Aquipseudomonas; species Aquipseudomonas migulae_A. The sequence continues at coordinate 77,071 of NZ_BDAG01000009.1, forward strand.
TGAATTTGTCGCCACATGATGCGACGGCTGCCGCCGCCGCCCTTTTCGGTCAGCGTGGTCACCGTGCCACTGGTGTCGCCCACGAACTTTTTGGTTCCACCGTCGACGATGTTATTCACAATCGGAATTCCACTCGTCATGATCACACCACTGGAAATAGCGTCCTTGCTATCGATCAGTCCATCGTTCGTAGTATCGAGCACCGCGTAGTTGAGCATCTTACCGCTGAACGCATCCAGTTCGACCACTTTGCCAGTGCCGAAACTGGCACAAGGATCCGTGGTATCCACAATGGCCGTGGTAAATACGATTCGCCCCAACACCAGCGCCGCCTGGTTAATCACCCGCTCACCGGTCAATACGCTGTTGTAGACCAGTGGCAGGTACCAGCCCTTTTCCGCCGGATAGGTCACTTCGTTCTGGCTGGTGGTGATGAATTGCCCCGAGCTTCCCGAGAACACGCCCGTCACCGATTGAATCTGCAAACTTGACGTGGTGATCTGTCCGGAGCCGCCGTCCGCATCCCACACCGCATAAAACGCCTGCAGATCCTTGTTGGTCTTGTCGACGGTCTCGTTGAACTTGCCGGTGCCGAAAAACACCACTTTACCGCCCAGTGAATTGTCCGCCAGCAGCGGTTGTGCGGTGATGGGCTGCGAGGCACCGCCCGCAGTCGTGAACAGCGGCTTGCCGGAAAACGCTACGCCCCAGGTGTCCGTGCTGGTGCCGCTTAAATCAAACTTCCACAGCCTTCCTTTCAGGTCGCCACCATAGGCGGCCTGCACCACATTCTGCGAGTTGACCTTGAGCTTCACCGACGACAGGCCATTGGTAGTTTCCGTCCTGTCGACCACGATTTTCTTGATCAGAGACCCATCAAGGATATCCACCACGTACAACGCTGCCACGCCCGAGTTGCTGCCATAGCCGTTGGAAATGAACGCTGCCCACCGCCCATTAGATAAGCGTGCCACTTCCGGACGGGCGTAGGCATAACCCAGATCATTGAAAACGTTCGCCGGGTTTGCAGTCCCGGGAGCACTGATTTCCCACAACGCCTTGATCACGTTACTGGGCGAAGCGTCAAACAACTGCAATGCGTAAAACGTCTTGCCACCGGCCCCTGTCCCGCCGATCGCCAGGGTTTTCCAGGCGCTGTTGAGTTGTGCATCGAATACGCCGACCTGCCCGTCGACCAGAAACCTGTGGCTGACGCCGTTGATGTAGGCCGTATCGGCGATGAAGTGCAACGACGGCAGTACGCTGGAAGGCATGTAGGCATAGCGCCTCGCACCGTTACCCGAGTTGATGACGCTGACAAAACCGTCGTTGGCGTTGACCACCAGGCTGGCGTTCATGTTGGTGGCTTTGGTCGCCAGATAGGTGGTGTAGCTGGTGTCACTCACCAGATCCGATGCGGTTTTGTCCGCCGGCAAGGCCAAGACCAAAGGTGAGTTGATGATGTCGCCGAGCAACACGCTGCGTACCTTCAAGCCCGCTTTGTTGGTGCCCTTGCTCCACTCCACCAGATCGCTGCCGGTGATGCCGGTGGGCAGGCCCTGACTCAGCGCTGTCTGTTGTGTCGAGTCGAAATTGGTGTAAGCCAGGGTGACGGGGGTATTGCTCGCGGTGTTCCAGGACTGATAAGTCGGCGCCGTAGCGCCGGGCACTATGGCGGTGTCGGTGGTCCAGAGCACTGATGAAGTGTTGACCGATCCGGTGGAGGTGAACCCGTAGGATTTGATGGTGCCGCGCCAGTCCTTGGGGTCATAGCTGGTCTGAAAATAGGCAGAGCCAGCCCCGACGATTGAGCTGCTGGTGGTGCCGCTACCTCCTGAACCGGCTTTCGACGTGATGTCGCTCAGGGCAGATGCCAGCGCGGTGTTAAGGCCGACGCTGTCTGTTGCCTGATAGTACTTGCCCTGCCCGTATCTGGCGGCGTCCGACAACATCTGGTTCGCGGCAGTGAAACCTACGGCGTAGGTGTTCATGTTCTGCGTGGGGAAATCCGTGGCGTTCCAGTTCTTGCCGGCGCCGTCGGTACCGGTGGTTCGCATGTCGATGTCGAAAGCGAATTTGGCAATGTCGTCCAGATACAACGTATCACCCTCGCCATCACCGGAGAGATTGTCGCCATCGTTCGCGCTGATGCCATCCCAGTTCGGCAAACGGCTGCCACCGAGCGGGTCGTTGGTCGGGAAGGTCCGGTCGAACGTAGGCAGGCCATCGGTGATCACCACGCCGTAGTTTTTCTGGCAGCGATACTGGATCGGGCTGGTGTAAGTGGTGGGCGTCGAGTTGTAGTACGGCGCCATGCCGCGCATGTACCGCGTGATCTCGTAATAGGTTTCTGCCAGCGGGGTATTGGCGATTGCACTCAAACCCGTGATCGATGAAATCAGGTCATCGAAGTTATCGTCCGCTTTATCCTGGGTAACGCTGCCAACGGGAGACAGATCACTGACTGCGCGGGCAATAAAACCACCGGGTCCGGAATTGGAGCTCGAAGGCGGATTGAACGTCGACAGGCCGATACGCAGCGCACGATTACTGGTAACGAGTTTTTTGGACACATCCTTCGCGACATTCATACGGTAATCATTGGGGATCGCACCGGTGGTGTAATCCCGGCTTGCACCATTGGCCTGCGTTACCAGATAAGACAGGTAGTTAGCCGTGTAACGGGTGTTTTCATTGCCCACCGGGTCAGGCAACTTAAGACAAATCGATGACAGCCCCAAAAACCCCCGATAAAAACCGTACCAATTGCCGTTGGTCGAGCAACCGCCGCGATTCAGGCTCGACAGAGCGATATTGGTATCGTCCATGTCCAGGCTCTGGCCCGAAAAACATGAGGTGTTGGAGCTGCAATTCGCAATTGGTGCTTGATTGGCCGCAGGATTGAAATCCGGCGCCCAAATGATGTTGTTCATGCTTCCCGAGTCGTCGATCAGCAGCATCACGTTTGGCGGAACCGCCGCAGCGCTCAGCAAGGGCGAATCCGAGGGCGTGAACGCGTATGCAGGGGCTGACAGGTACAGGCCCAATGCAACGCCAGAAAGCAACCGCCAGATCCCGGAACACCTGTCAGTACTTGGCATAGATGCTCTCCACCACACTGCGAACGTTATTGCCGACGATGGCCACTGCCGTGACCCGATAAAGCGTCGCAGAGGTGTTGCTTGGCACATTCACGGCGTTCAACGTGGTGCCGATGTTCTGCACCCCGTAGAAACCGTTGGCGGCAGCTATCCAGGTGACACCTGAAGTGGAATTGAGACCGGCAGCCGTGATGGTCGATGACTCGGCGGGTGGCAAACATTGATTGCCGCTGCAAACCGGCAATGCATAAGTACTCAATTGCACCGCACTTTCGCCGATGCGCAACGCGGCTTCGGCGATCTGGAACGACTGATTGCGCAGGGTCACGCTGGTGGCCATTTTTTCCTGCAGGGTGGCGTTCTGCATCGATGAAATTCCGATCAGTGTCAGCAACAGCAGGAACACGAGGCTCACCAGCAATGCCATGCCGCGCTGGGAATGAGAGGTCACGGAAGAGAAATTCATCGGCCCTCCCCTTATGGCAGGCGGTTGCGCAAAGCGGCAACCACGTTGAAGGTTTGCTCGCTAACGCGACTGTTCGGATCTCTCAGCGTCAGCGTCAGGCGCACGCTACGGATTCGCGCAGGGTCGGATGGGTTGAGGCTGTAACTGGAAGCGGATGTATCAGTGGCCGACGCAGCGAGGCCGAAGCTCACGTCGAATTTGCTGACGTTGTCGATGAGCACTGCCTGAGTCGGCGTCCCGATGCCACTGCCCATCGTCAATTGCCCGTTCTTAAGGCTGTAGACCAGCCGCCGAATCGGAAACGCCAACTGTCCCGTCGCAGGATCCTGCTTGTTGGAATAAGCCGTCGCCGTGTTGCGGCAATCGGAAACCACCGTCCAGGTCGGTGTGCTGCCGCCCGCTCCCACATCGGCTGTCACCAGGGTCAGCTTGAGATTGGCATTGTCCCAACTGATCGGCGCTACCTGACTGAGATAGAAACTTCCTCCCGCGCTTGCATCGGTAATCGTCCCCAGACACCCAAACATCCCCACCATGCGGATTTCCTGAATCATCTTGCTCAGCACGAAACGCGCATCTTCCTGAATGTTCGCCGCCGCGTTCTGACTGACGTAGGTGTTCTTGGCCGCGATAAATACCTGCGCCACACCAAGTACCACGACCAGGCTCAACGCCAGGGCGATCAGCATTTCGATCAGGCCGAAACCTCTATTGAGCCGCTTCATGGCGTCGACACCGGATCGACGGCGGCGCGACTGGTCAGCACAAAGCTGCGGCGAGAGTTGGCGACATTGGCAGCCCGCGAGTCGTCCCAAGTGATGGTGATGGTGTACACCCGCTGATTAAGGGTGACGCTGCCCGTGGCGGTGCTGCCGAGGAAATTGACAATGTTGGAGGTGAAGTCGTACAGGTCCTGATCCCGAGCGACACTCAGGTTGCCCGATGTCGGCGGCGTGACGGTGTAATCGGCGCCGGAGTTGGCGCGGATGCGGTCCATCATGTCGTAGGCGATAAAACTTGCCTGGCTGGTCATGCGCGAACTGTCGGTGTATTTCAGCGCATTGAGCTGAAACGCCGCCGCCCCCAACAGGCCCACGCTCAGAATCAACAACGCCACCAGAACCTCGATCAGCGTCATGCCTTCCTGTGCTCGCTTGCTCCATCCCCTCATCCGCAACTTCCACCCAATAGAATTCGTCCGTTCAAACACACATTCAGCGTCCTGCTTTGCGCCCCCAGTACATAGCTGATCACCACCGCCGTGGACGGTGCCGACAGACCGCCCAGATTGTTGAAATCGATGGCGGTCACTCCTGAGGTTAGCGTCAGAGTCGCGTCACTGCTCATCGCTGGAACAACCCGCAACACACTGGCCGGAGTGCCAGTACTGTCGTAGACCGCCAACTCTCCGGTCCAGACGCTACCGCCAGCGGTTGGACGCACCCGGGTGGTAATGCCCCGGTCGATGGCTTCAAGCCTGGCGAAATTCAAAGCGCGCTGCAGGTCGCCGATTTCAGTGTCGGCCTTGGTGCCTTGCACCGAACGGGTAAACGCCGGCACCGCCAGGGTGATCAGAATCAGAAAGACGGCGAGCGCGACCAGCAACTCGATCAGCGTGAAACCTTTTGTACGATGATCCATCGGTGCCCTCCGCTGCCGTCGGCTATACCTGCTGTTACACGCTAGAACATTCGACGGACTGATGTTCGGTTGTTTTCCTATTACTCGCGCAAGGATTGCGCGGGCAACCGCATTCCAGGGAGGGAGTTTTCATGCGCCAGCAAGGTTTCAGTCTGATTGAACTGCTTATGGGACTGATGATTGTCGGGATTGTTCTGCATTTGGTCAGTCCGGCGTTCGCAGCACTCACCGAGTCGAACCATCGAGAAGTAGCAGCGGAGTCGTTGATCAGCGGTATACGCAATGCCAGGACTGCGGCACTCACCCATAACCAGAATGTCGTGATCCATGGCATCAATGGAGACTGGGGTCAGGGCTGGCGGATTATTCTGGACATCAGTGGCAAAGGCCCTGAAGACAGAAGCAATCCACTGTTGATTGAGCACGCACGTGACGCCGGTGTGCCGATTATCGGCAATTGGAGTGTGAACCGTTTTGTACGTTTCAGCCGTCTAGGCGAACCATTGATGCCGGGCAAGGCCTTTCAAGCGGGGACATTGCATATTTGCGCGGCTCGCGAACCGGTCAGCCACCTGCAGGTGGTCCTGGCCCGCTCCGGCCGCGTGCGCCTGGACAGCCAGAAGGCTGAACAAGCGCTGTGTACAGCGAAAAAGATTAAAGCAAAGAACGGACGCGTAACTCTTTAGGCATGGAGAACGTGATGTTTTCCTCGCGACCGGCCAGCTCATCGGCACCGGTAGCGCCCCAGGCCTGCAGTTGCTGAATCACGCCACGCACCAGCACTTCAGGAGCGGAGGCACCAGCGGTAATACCGATACGCTCGACACCGTCGAACCAGCTTTTTTGCAGGTCTTCGGCACCGTCGATCAGGTAGGCCGGGGTGGCCATGCGCTCTGCCAGCTCACGCAAGCGATTGGAGTTGGAGCTGTTCGGGCTGCCGACCACCAACACCACGTCACATTCATCGGCCAGTGTTTTGACTGCATCCTGACGGTTTTGCGTGGCGTAGCAGATGTCGTCCTTGCGCGGACCACCGATCGCCGGAAAGCGCGTACGCAGGGCGTCGATGACGCGGCTGGTATCGTCCATGGACAGGGTCGTCTGGGTGACGAATGCCAGTTTTTCAGGATTGTGCACCTGCAACGCGGCAACGTCTTTTTCATCTTCAACCAGATAGATCGCGCCACCATTGCTGCCATCGTACTGGCCCATGGTGCCTTCGACTTCCGGATGACCGGCGTGGCCGATCAGGATGCATTCACGGCCGTCACGGCTGTATCGCGCAACTTCAATGTGCACCTTGGTCACCAGCGGGCACGTCGCGTCGAACACTTTGAGGCCACGGCCAGCGGCTTCGGTGCGAACAGCCTGGGAAACGCCGTGGGCACTGAAGATCACGATCACGTCGTCGGGCACCTGATCCAGTTCCTCAACGAAGATCGCGCCGCGAGCGCGCAGGTCTTCGACGACGAATTTGTTGTGCACCACTTCGTGGCGCACATAGATCGGCGGCCCGAAGACTTCCAGGGCGCGGTTGACGATTTCGATCGCACGGTCCACACCGGCGCAGAAGCCACGGGGGTTGGCGAGTTTGATTTGCATGCTGTGCCTCGTGTCTTGCCCTGTGTAGGAGCGAGCTTGCTCGCGAAAAACGAAAAGAAGACTCGTTTCGCCAGGATGTTCGCGTCATCGTTGACGCCCATCGCGAGCTCGCTCCTACAGGACACCGCGTAAATTCAGAAAGAACGTATGTTATCGCGAGCCGGTGGGGTCAGTTACAACGATTTGACGCTGATGATCTCGACGTCAAAGGTCAATGTCTTGCCGGCCAGCGGATGGTTGAAGTCGATGGTCACTTGCTCGTCATCGAACTCCTTCACAACGCCAGGCAGCTCAGTATTGGCCGCATCGTTGAAGATCACCAGCAAACCCGGCGACAGGTCCATGTCCTTGAACTGCGAGCGCGGGATGATCTGCACGTTTTGCGGGTTTGGCTGGCCGAACGCGTTTTCCGGCTGAATCGTCAGCGTACGCTTATCGCCCGCCTTGAAGCCGAACAGTGCCGCTTCGAAACCTGGTAACAGGTTGCCGTCGCCGACCTGGAAGGTCGCCGGGGCTTTGTCGAAGGTGCTGTCGACGGTGTCGCCGTTCTCCAGGCGCAGTGCAAAGTGCAAGGTGACTTCCGTGTTCTGGCGGATGCGTTGCTCAGCCAATACCTGTTCAGTCATGAACGGCTTCTCCGGTCTTTTTACTTTTGAACATGTCCAGCGCAAGCATCACGGCACCGACAGTAATTGCACTGTCGGCGAAGTTGAACGCAGGGAAATACCAGCGGTTCTGCCAATGCACCAGAATGAAATCGATCACATGGCCCAGGGCAATGCGGTCATACAGGTTGCCCAGCGCGCCACCGAGTACCAGGGCCAGCGCAATGGCCAGCCAGGTTTCGTTGCGCCCCAGACGTTTGAGCCATACCACCAGCACCGCACTGACCACCACCGCGATCAAGGCAAACAGCCAGCGCTGCCAGCCCGAGCTGTCGGCCAGGAAGCTGAACGCAGCGCCGGTGTTGTAGGCCAGGGTCCAGCTGAAGTAATCGGGGATCACCACGATCTGCTGGTACATCTTCAACGAGCCTTCAAAGTAGAACTTGCTGGCCTGGTCGATGACCAGGACCAGCAAACTCAACCAGAGCCAGCTCAGCCGTCCGAAACGGCCAACGGCATTAGGCATAGTGACGAACCTCGCCAGCGCCGCTGATGTTGTCGACGCAACGACCGCAGATTTCCGGATGCTCCGGGTTCACGCCGACGTCTTCACGGCAGTGCCAGCAACGGGCGCACTTGGCGAAGGCCGACTTGACGATTTTCAGCTTCAGGCCGCTGACTTCGGTGACCACTGCGTCCGCTGGTGCCTGAACAAAAGGCGCAACGCTGGCGGTCGAGGTGATCAGCACGAAACGCAGTTCGTTGCTCAGTTTGGCCAGGTCGGCGCTCAGCGCGTCTTCGGCAAACAGCGTCACTTCGGCTTGCAGGTTGCCACCGACGGCCTTGGCCGCGCGCTGGATTTCCATTTCCTTGTTCACAGCGACCTTCACCGCCATGATCCGCTCCCAGTAGGCGCGGCCCAGTTCAACGTTTTCCGGCAGTTCGGTCAGGCCTTCGTACCAGGTGTTGAGCATCACCGATTCGTTACGCTCGCCCGGCAGGTATTCCCACAGTTCGTCGGCGGTGAACGCAAGGATCGGCGCGATCCAGCGCACCAGCGCTTCGGAGATGTGATACAGCGCGGTTTGCGCCGAACGGCGGGCCTTGCTGTTGGCGCCAGTGGTGTACTGACGGTCCTTGATGATATCGAGGTAGAAACCGCCCAGCTCCTGCACGCAGAAGTTGTGGATCTTGGAGTAGACGTTCCAGAAGCGGTACTCGCCGTAGTGCTCTTGCAGCTCGCGTTGCAGCAGCAGCGTGCGGTCAACGGCCCAACGGTCCAGCGCCAGCATTTCTTCGGCCGGCAGGATGTCGGTGGCCGGGTTGAAACCGGTCAGGTTGGAGAGCAGGAAGCGCGCGGTGTTACGGATCCGCCGGTAAGCGTCCGCACTGCGTTGCAGGATCTGCTCGGACACCGCCATTTCACCCGAGTAATCGGTAGAAGCGACCCACAGACGCATGATGTCGGCGCCCAGGGTGTCGTTGACTTTTTGCGGCGCGATCACGTTGCCCAGCGATTTGGACATCTTGCGGCCGGACTCATCCACGGTGAAGCCGTGGGTCAGCAGTTCGCGATACGGCGCGTGGTTGTCGATGGCGCAACCGGTCAGCAGCGATGAGTGGAACCAGCCGCGGTGTTGGTCCGACCCTTCCAGGTACAGGTCGGCGCGCGGGCCGGTCTCGTGGCCCATCGGGTGCGAACCGCGCAGAACGTGCCAATGCGTGGTACCCGAATCGAACCAGACGTCCAGGGTGTCGCTGATCTTGTCGTACTGCGGCGCTTCGTCACCGAGCAACTCGGCAGCGTCCATCTTGAACCAGGCTTCGATGCCTTCGACTTCGACGCGCTTGGCGACTTCTTCCATCAGCTCGGCGGTACGCGGGTGCAGCTCGCCGCTTTCCTTGTTCAGGAAGAACGGGATCGGCACGCCCCAATTGCGCTGACGGGAGATGCACCAGTCCGGACGGTTGGCGATCATCGAGTGCAGGCGCGCCTGGCCCCAGGCTGGAACGAACTGAGTCTCTTCGATGGCTTTGAGCGCGCGCTTGCGCAGGGTTTCGCCGGTCGCAGGCTCTTTGTCCATGCCGATGAACCACTGCGCGGTGGCGCGATAGATCAATGGGGTTTTGTGACGCCAGCAGTGCATGTAGCTGTGTTCGATGATGGTGGTGTGCAGCAACGCACCGACTTCGGTCAGTTTATCGACGATGGCCGGGTTGGCTTTCCAGATGAACTGGCCGCCAAAGAACTCCAGCGACGGTACGTAAACACCGTTGCTCTGTACCGGGTTGAGGATGTCATCGTTGACCATGCCGTATTTCTTGCAGGTCACGAAGTCGTCTACGCCGTAGGCCGGCGAGGAGTGAACCACGCCGGTGCCGGCGCCCAGTTCAACGTAGTCGGCCAGGTAAACCGGCGACAGGCGATCGTAGAACGGGTGACGGAAGTTGATCAGCTCCAGCTCTTTACCGGTGGTGGTCGCGATGACCGAGCCTTCCAGGCTGTAACGGGCCAGGCAGGATTCGACCAGCTCTTCAGCCAGGACCAGCAGTTTGTCGCCGACATCGACCAGGGCGTAGTTGAATTCCGGGTGAACGTTCAACGCCTGGTTGGCCGGGATGGTCCACGGGGTGGTGGTCCAGATCACGATCGAAGCCGGTTTGCCCAGCGACGACAGACCGAAAGCGGCAGCCAGTTTGGCTTCATCGGCAATCGGGAACGCCACGTCGATGGTCGAGGACTTCTTGTTCTCGTACTCGACTTCCGCTTCAGCCAGGGCCGAACCGCAGTCGAAGCACCAGTTCACGGGCTTGAGGCCCTTGAACACGAAACCGCCCTTGACGATTTCGGCGAGTGCGCGGATTTCACCGGCCTCGTTCTTGAAATCCATGGTCTTGTACGGGTTGGCGAAGTCGCCCAACACGCCCAGACGGATGAATTCGGACTTCTGGCCTTCGATCTGCTCGGTGGCGTAGGCACGGCACAGTTCGCGGGTCTTGTCCGCGCCCAGGTTCTTGCCGTGGGTCACTTCGACTTTGTGCTCGATCGGCAGACCGTGGCAGTCCCAGCCCGGAACATAAGGCGCATCGAAACCCGACAGGGTCTTCGAGCGGATGATCATGTCCTTGAGGATCTTGTTCAGCGCATGACCGATGTGAATCGTGCCGTTGGCGTACGGAGGACCGTCGTGAAGTACGAACTTCGGACGATCCTTGCCAATTTCGCGCAACTTACCGTACAGGCCAATGCTGTCCCAGCGCTGCAGAATCTGCGGTTCGCGCTGAGGCAGGCCGGCCTTCATTGGGAAGGCGGTGTCCGGAAGGTTTAGCGTGGCTTTATAGTCGGTCATTTATGGCTCTTCATTAGCGATTGGCGCTAGGTGCGACAGGGCACGGGCGGCGGCGACATCCGCATTGATCGCCGTCTTAAGCGCCTCCAGAGAGGCGAAACGCTGCTCTTCACGCAGCTTGTGGTGGAAAACCACCGTCAAACGCCGGTCATACAGATCGCCGGCAAAATCTAAAAGATGTACTTCGAGGTGGGCCTTGCCATCCCCTTGGACCGTTGGCCGCACGCCGATGTTGGCGACGCCTGGCCAGGTCTTGCCGTCGATGTCGATGTCGACCAGGAAAACCCCGGACAACGGCACGCGACGGCGCTTGAGTTGAATGTTGGCGGTTGGCGTACCCAGTTGGCGCGCCAGCTTCTGGCCGTGCAACACACGCCCGGTAATCTGGAACGGACGACCGAGCAGGCGTTCGGCCAAGGCAAAGTCTGCAGCGGCCAGGGCATTTCGCACCTGGGTGCTGCTGACGCGTATACCGTCCAGTTCAACGGTTTGCGCCGCTTCGACGGTGAAGCCTTGCATGACGCCGGCCTGTTGCAGGAAATCGAAATCCCCTACCCGGTCACAGCCGAAGCGGAAGTCGTCGCCGACCTCCAGGTGCTGCACGCCAAGGCCGTCCACCAGAATGGTATCGACGAACTCGCTGGCGCTGAGCTTGCTCAGGCGTTGATTGAAGGCCAGGCACAGAACCCGGTCGACACCTTCGTCAGCCAGCAGCTGCAACTTGTCTCGCAGACGCGCCAGACGGGCCGGCGCCGTGTCCGGGGCGAAAAATTCCCGCGGCTGCGGCTCGAAAATCACCACGCAGCTGGGCACGCTCAACTCGAGCGCTCGCTCACGCAGCCTCGCCAGGATAGCCTGGTGGCCACGGTGAACACCGTCAAAGTTGCCAATAGTGGCGACACAGCCCCGATGCTGGGGGCGCAGGTTGTGGAGGCCTCGAACCAGCTGCATAACGCGCTTCTTGCTCATAAAGTGGTCGATTATAACCACACCCGGCGGCCGACGACAGGCAACACCGTAACCCAAAGTGATCGAACCGACAAAACCGCCGGCTCGCCCGTGTTTATCGAGGCAATAGCCTCAACTCAGCGCCTTGCGATTGAAGTCGCGCAAACGGAAGCCCATCAGCAGCAACATGCCGAAATAAGAGACCACGCCAGCAACCACCAGCGCGCCCAGACGCAGGAATCGCTCGAGCATGTGCCCCTGATCCCAGGCCGGCATAAAGTGCATCCCGGCCAGCAACACCGCTGACATCACCAACACCGCGATCACCAGCTTCGCACCGAACTTACCCCAGCCCGGTTGTGGCTGGTACATCTGCTGCTTGCGCAGCTGATAGAACAGCAGGCCGGCGTTGATGCAGGCACCGGCGCTGATCGCCAGTGCCAGCCCGGCGTGGGCCAGCGGACCGATCAACACCAGGTTGAACAACTGCGTGACGACCAACGTGAAAATCGCGATTTTTACCGGCGTGCGGATGTTTTGTTGCGCATAAAAGCCTGGCGCCAGCACTTTGATCACGATAATCCCGATCAATCCGACCGAATAAGCGATCAGCGCCCGCTGGGTCATGGCCGCGTCGAAGGCGTTGAACTGACCGTACTGGAATAACGAAACCGTCAACGGCTCAGCCAGAATCCCCAGCGCAAGCGAGCATGGCAGCACCAGCATGAAGCACAGGCGCAGGCCCCAATCGAGAATCCGCGAATACTCGGCGCGGTCCTTGCTGGCGTAGGTCTTGGCCAGAGTCGGCAGCAGAATCGTGCCCAACGCCACGCCCAGTACACCGGACGGCAATTCCATCAAGCGGTCGGCGTAATACATCCACGATACGGAGCCGGCGACCAGGAACGACGCAAAAATGGTGTTGATGATCAGCGAAATCTGACTCACCGAAACGCCGAGAATCGCCGGCAGCATTTGTTTCATGACCCGCCAGACGCCGCTGTCGCGCAGGTTCAGGCGCGGCAGCACGAGCATGCCGATTTTTTTCAGGTGCGGCAGCTGATAAAGCAATTGCGCCAGCCCACCGGCCAGCACTGCCCAACCCAGGGCCATCACTGGCGGATCGAAATACGGTGTCAGGAACACCGAAAAGATGATCATGCTGACATTGAGCAAGGTCGGCACGAAGGCCGGCACCGAGAAGCGGTTATAGGTGTTGAGGATCGCCCCGGCCAGTGAAGACAGGGAGATCAGCAATATATAAGGAAAGGTCACCCGCAACAGGTTGGACGTCAGCTCGAACTTTTCCGGCGTGTCGGTAAAACCTGGCGCGGTCGCCCAGATCACCCATGGCGCGGCGAGCATGCCCAGTGCGGTGACCAGCGCCAGTACCAGCGTCAGCAGGCCGGAGACGTAGGCAACAAAAGTGCGTGTCGCCTCCTCGCCCTCCTGGCTTTTATATTCGGCAAGAATCGGCACGAACGCCTGGGAAAAGGCCCCTTCGGCGAAGATCCGGCGCAGCAGATTGGGCAACTTGAAGGCGATGAAGAAGGCGTCGGTCGCCATTCCCGCGCCGAATGTGCGTGCAATGAGGGTGTCACGGACGAACCCCAGAATCCGGGAAAGCATCGTGATAGAGCTGACGGCGGCCAACGATTTGAGCAGATTCATTGAAAGAGTTTGTGCCTGTCGATAAACAGCAGGCGAACAACGCGCCCACTTATGCGATACTCCGCGCCGCAGCAGCACAGAGCCAAAGCTCGCGAGTTTACAGGTCAAGCGCCGGAAATAAATATCCCGCCTCTTTATACCTACCACTTAGCGGAACGTCTCAACCGCCCTTGACAAGACATCAACTCATCGGCATGATTCGCGGCCTATTTTGTTTGCTATTTCCTAAAAAGTCTTTCGAGGAGCTCGACGGTGGCCAACACACCTTCCGCCAAAAAACGTGCAAAACAGGCTGAGAAGCGTCGCAGCCACAACGCCAGCCTGCGTTCCATGGTTCGTACCTACATCAAGAATGTAGTTAAGGCCATCGACGCAAAAGACGCTGAAAAAGCTCAAGCTGCTTACGTTCTGGCCGTGCCAGTTATCGACCGTATGGCCGATAAAGGCATCATCCACAAGAACAAGGCTGCTCGCCATAAGAGCCGCCTGAACGGTCACGTCAAGGCTCTGAACCTTGCTGTTGCCGCATAAGCGATAAGCTTGTTGAAAAACCGACCCCAGGGTCGGTTTTTTATTGCCTGTCATTTAGTAAACGCACCGCAAAAAAATATGGGAGCAGGCTTGCTCGCGAATGCGCTGTATCAGCCGGCATCAATATCGCCTGACACACCGCATTCGCGAGCAAGCCCGCTCCCACAATTTGGATCTTCGCCAGTTTATTGAGCGTGCGCCCACGGCAGAATCGGAATCGCCGTCACCGCATTCTGCGGGCTGCCTTCGATCAAGCGATCGCTGTAGACCAGATACACCAGCGTATTGCGCTTTTTGTCGAGGAATCGCACCACCTGCATGGTCTTGAACACCAGCGATGTACGCTCCTTGAACACTTCCTCGCCATCCTTCAACTCGCCTTTGAAGTTGATCGGCCCCACCTGACGACAAGCGATAGACGCCTCAGCGCGATCCTCAGCCAAACCCAGACCACCCTTCACGCCGCCAGTCTTGGCCCGGGACAGGTAGCAGGTCACGCCCTCGACCTTCGGATCATCAAATGCTTCGACCACGATGCGGTCATTCGGGCCGACGAACTTGAACACCGTCGACACCTGACCAATCTCCTCGGCCGAGGCCAGCAGCGGCATTGCCAACAGCAGCCCCAACAATCCTTTTGCAACACGCATTCAGGTATTCCTTCAGACCAGGATCAGGTTATCGCGGTGAACCAGTTCCGGTTCCGCCATATAACCCAACAGACCGACAATCGCCTCAGACGATTGACCGATGATTTTCTGCGCTTCCAGCGCGCTGTAGTTGGCCAGGCCACGGGCAATCTCACGACCGTCCGGCGCCACGCACACCACCATTTCGCCGCGACGAAAACTGCCCTGGACCAGCTTGACGCCGACCGGCAGCAGGCTTTTGTTGCCTTGGGACAACGCCGTCACCGCCCCCGCATCCAGCACCAGCGTGCCACGGGTTTGCAAATGGCCGGCCAGCCATTGTTTGCGCGCCGCCAGCATACCGCGCTCCGGCGACAGCAAGGTGCCAATACGCTCGCCCGCCTTCAGGCGATCCAGCACACGCTCAAGGCGCCCACCGACGATGATGGTGTGCGCACCGGAACGCGCCGCCAGACGCGCCGCACGCAACTTGGTCTGCATGCCGCCACGACCCAACGCACCACCGGTACCGCCCGCCACCGCATCCAGAGCCGGATCATCAGCGCGTGCTTCGTAAATCAGCTTGGCATCGGGATTGTTGCGCGGATCGGCATCGAACATGCCGTCGCGATCGGTGAGGATCACCAGCAAATCAGCTTCGACCAGGTTGGCCACCAGCGCCGCCAGCGTGTCGTTGTCGCCAAAACGAATTTCGTCGGTGACCACGGTGTCGTTTTCGTTGATTACCGGGATGACTTTCAACTCGACCAAGGCACGCAAGGTGCTGCGGGCGTTCAGGTAGCGCTTGCGGTCGGACAGGTCGTCGTGCGTCAGGAGAATCTGCGCGGTGTGTCGGCCATGCTCGGCAAAGCTCGATTCCCAGGCTTGAACCAGACCCATCTGACCGATAGCGGCAGCCGCCTGCAGTTCGTGCATCGCACTGGGTCGTACGGTCCAGCCCAGACGACTCATGCCCGCCGCTACCGCCCCGGAGGACACCAGCACCAGCTCGACGCCCGCTTCATGCAAGGCCACCATCTGTTCGACCCAGACCCCCATTGCCGCGCGATCCAGGCCCTTGCCGTCCGCCGTCAGCAACGCGCTGCCGATTTTCACGACCCAACGCTGCGCACCTGTCACCTTGCTCCGCATCATCTTCAACCTTAGCTTGAGGACAGCGCGACCCAGCGCTGCCCATAACGTTATTCGTGACTACCGATTTCCAGATACTAAAACGCCGCTCCAGGGAGCGGCGTTCAAGTTTATCGCAACAGATCAGTCGCGCACGTAAATGATTTCCGGACCGTCCTCATCATCCACGTCTTCTTCGTCCCAATCATCGTCGCCGATGTCATGGACCGACTTCACGCCACTGCGACGCAGGGCACGCTGGTCGTCCAGAGCCTGCAGTTGAGCACGGGCTTCGTCTTCGATGCGCTGATCGAGTTCAGCCAGCTCTTCCTTGTAAGCAGGGTCGTTCGCCAGGCGATCGGCACGATCTTCCATGTAACGCATGATGTCGTGACACAGACGCTCGGTGCCCAGCTTGGAGATGGCGGAGATCACGTAAACCGGACCGGTCCACTCCAGGCGATCAACGATTTCCTTGACGCGAGCATCGTGCTCTTCTTCAAGGATCTGGTCGCACTTGTTCAGTACCAGCCAGCGATCACGCTCAGCCAAAGACGGGCTGAACTTGGTCAGTTCGCTGACGATCACTTCAGCAGCGTCCGGGGCACTGGTGTCGTCGAGCGGCGCCATGTCCACGAGGTGCAGCAGCAAACGGGTACGCGACAAGTGCTTGAGGAAGCGAATCCCCAGGCCTGCGCCATCGGAAGCGCCTTCGATCAGACCCGGAATGTCCGCGACCACGAAGCTCTTCCAGCGATCGACGCTGACCACGCCCAGGTTCGGCACCAGCGTGGTGAACGGGTAGTCGGCGACTTTCGGCTTGGCAGCCGACACCGAACGAATGAAGGTACTTTTGCCCGCATTCGGCAAGCCCAGCAGGCCGACGTCCGCCAACACCTTCATTTCCAGCTTCAGATCACGCGCCTCACCCGGTTTACCCGGAGTGGTCTGACGCGGAGCGCGGTTGGTACTGGATTTGAAACGGGTGTTGCCCAGACCGTGCCAGCCGCCATGCGCCACCAGCAGTTTCTGGCCAGCCTTGGTCAGGTCGCCGATCACTTCCTGGGTGGCAGCATCGATGACAGTCGTGCCAACCGGAACACGCAGCACCAGCTCTTCACCTTTCTTGCCGGTGCAGTCGGTGCTGCCGCCGTTGGAACCGCGCTCGGCATCGAAGTGCCGGGTGTAACGGTAGTCCACCAGGGTGTTGAGGTTTTCATCGGCGATCATGTAGACCGAGCCGCCATCACCACCGTCACCGCCGTTCGGGCCGCCGTTTTCGATGAATTTCTCGCGACGGAAGCTCATGCAACCGTTGCCGCCGTCACCGGCCTTTACTCGAATCGATACTTCATCAACAAACTTCATAACAAAACGCCTCTCGCCATACGGACGAGCCGAAAAAATCTAGACATAAGACTCTTGCAAAAATGAGCGCAGCGACCTCAATCAACGACCGCAAATCCAGCGCTGGAGCCCATTACAAACAGCTTTGCAAGAGACTCACCCCACAAACGAAAAAGCCCCGTCGCAAGACAGGGCTTTTCCAGCAACCACGTAATTATGCCGCGACGACTTCAGTCTTCGGAACAATGCTTACGTAACGACGACCGAAGGCGCCCTTTACTTCAAACTTGATCACGCCGTCGATTTTAGCGAACAGAGTGTGATCTTTACCCATGCCAACACCGTAACCGGCGTGGAATTGGGTGCCGCGCTGACGCACGATGATGTTGCCCGGAATGATAACCTGGCCGCCATACATCTTCACGCCAAGGCGTTTGGCTTCTGAGTCGCGACCGTTACGGGTACTACCACCAGCTTTTTTGTGTGCCATGAGTTCAATTCTCCTAGTGAGGAATTAGGCTGAAATTAAGCCTGAATACCGGTGATTTTGATCTCGGTGTACCACTGGCGGTGGCCCATACGCTTCATGTGGTGCTTACGACGACGGAACTTGATGATGCGGACTTTATCGTGACGACCTTGGGAGATCACTTCAGCCACAACGGTAGCGCCAGCAACAACTGGAGCACCGATATTCACGTCATCGCCATTGGCGACCAACAGAACGCGATCAAAAGTTACGGATTCGCCGGTAGCGACTTCCAGTTTTTCAATCTTCAGGTATTCACCTGGGGCGACTTTGTACTGCTTGCCACCAGTAACGATTACTGCGTACGACATGGTATTTCTCCGATAATCCTGCTCACCCAGCTCTTTATAAGAAGAGGTATTGGCTGGCATGGCTGCATAAGGCTGGAAGGCCCGTTTGCAATTGCGTAAGGCAGGTGCTGCCCAGGAAGTTCAGGGTGCGCGATTGTACGCAAGCTACCGGAGCGATGCAAGAGGCCGTCCATCGCGCCTTGACACCCGCCGACGTGGGTCCTAGCATGCCGCGCAACCCTTCTGGAGCAACTGTCGCTGATGCAACCCCAAGCTTTCTACCGCGCGGTGGCGGACGATTTTAGCGCCGTCGACGGCATCATCAAGAAGCAGCTGACTTCCCGAGTGCCGCTGGTATCGAAAATCGGCGACTACATCACCTCGGCTGGTGGCAAACGCCTGCGTCCTTTATTGGTGCTGCTGTGTGGCAAGGCTCTTGGCCGCGAGGGCGACGACCTGCGTCTCCTGGCCGCGACCATCGAGTTCCTGCACACCGCCACCTTGCTGCACGACGACGTGGTCGACATGTCCGGCATGCGCCGTGGCCGCTCGACCGCCAATGCCATGTGGGGCAACGCCCCGAGTGTGCTGGTGGGCGACTTCCTGTATTCGCGTTCCTTCGAAATGATGGTCGAACTGGGCTCCATGCCGGTGATGAAGATCCTTTCGCAAGCCACGCGCATCATCGCCGAGGGCGAAGTGTTGCAGCTGTCGAAGGTCCGCGACGCAAGCACCACTGAAGAAACCTACATGGAAGTCATCCGCGGCAAGACTGCGATGCTCTTCGAGGCGTCGACCCACAGTGCCGCAGCGCTGTGCGAGGCGACGCCGGAACAGGCCGAAGCCCTGCGCACCTTTGGTGATCACCTGGGCGTGGCCTTCCAACTGGTCGACGACCTGCTGGACTACAAGGGCGACGCGGAGACCCTGGGCAAGAACGTCGGCGACGACCTGGCTGAAGGCAAACCGACCCTGCCACTGATCTACACCATGCGCGAAGGTACGCCGGAACAGGCGGCACTGGTGCGCAAGGCGATTCAGAAAGGCGGCATCGAGGACCTGGAAAGCATTCGCGAGGCCGTTGAAGCTTCCGGCTCCCTTGAGTACACCGCGCAACTGGCCCGCGACTATGTGGCTCGCGCGATCAAATGCCTCGAAGCGCTGCCTGCCAGCGAGTATCGCGATGCATTGGTTGAGCTGAGTGAATTCGCCGTAGCCCGCACGCACTGATCGCCCCTTGTAGGAGCCGGCTTGCTGGCGATTGCATCACCTCGGAACTCCTGACACACCGAGGCGTATACATCGCCAGCAAACCGGCTTCTACAGGTCGTACATCCCTCTCCCGCGTAAAACCCTATATAATGTGCGCTTTTTAGCGATCCTGAATCCAAGGAGCCTTAGTGAGCACGTTGCCACCCTGCCCGAAATGCAATTCCGAATACACTTACGAAGACGGCGCACAGCTGATCTGCCCCGAGTGCGCCCACGAGTGGTCCGCCAGCGGCGAAGCTGAAGCAGCTTCCGATGACACCGTGAAAAAAGATTCGGTAGGCAACGTCCTGCAGGACGGCGACACCATCACCGTGATCAAGGACCTCAAGGTCAAAGGCACGTCGCTGGTGGTCAAGGTTGGCACCAAGGTCAAGAACATCCGCCTGTGCGATGGCGACCACGACATCGACTGCAAGATCGACGGCATCGGCCCAATGAAGCTCAAATCCGAGTTCGTCAGAAAAGTCTGAACCTGCTGTGATCCATCCCGCGCCCTGCGTGGGATGGCGCTTCGCCCTCCTCCGCTTCGCCCAGCAATCCCTCGCAATAGCCGAACGCCAGCCGTTTTGACCTTACGCAATCTTTACCCGGAAAAAACCACAAACTGCCAATAGGCCCTTGCTATTTGATGAATAAGAATTATTCTCATTGAAACCCATTAATGGAGATGAGACTCATGACTTATTTGATCGATGCCTGGCTGGACCGCCCTCATCCTTACCTCAGGATCCTGCATCGGGAAACCGGGGAAGTCTGCGCGGTGCTTGAAGAAGAAGCCTTGAACGAGCTGCAGGATCAGGGTGACCTGGACGTCAACGGCTTGAGTTCCAGCGAGCCGGTGGTGCTCAAGGAACTGGTACGCAATCTGTTTCTGTTCTGCTATGCCCGGGCGTTGCGCCCGACGAGCGATCTGAACCATAAGATCGAAGTATGAGTAACGCAAACCATGTAGGAGCCGGCTTGCTGGCGATCCAGGCGCCGCGGTGTTTCAGGAACATCGCGGTGATGCTATCGCCAGCAAGCCGGCTCCTACAAGGTAGTCGGGCTTACAGAACGTCAAGCAGCTCGACGTCGAAGACCAGTACGCTGTGCGGCGGAATGCTGCCAACGCCTTGAGCGCCGTAAGCCAGTTCGCTCGGCACGTACAGGCGCCATTTGCTGCCGGCGTTCATCAGTTGCAGCGCTTCGGTCCAGCCGGCGATCACGCCGCCAACCGGGAATTCAGCTGGCTGACCACGATCGTAGGAGCTGTCGAACACAGTGCCGTCGATCAGGGTGCCGTGGTAGTGAGTACGCACGGTGTCTTCACGGGATGGCTTGGCGCCTTCGCCGGCTGTCAGCACTTCGAATTGCAGACCGGAAGCCAGGGTAGTGATGCCATCGCGCTTGGCGTTTTCAGCCAGGAACGCCAGGCCTTCGCCAGCAGCCGCTTCAGCTTTGGCAGCCGCTTCAGCCTGCATGATTTCGCGGATAACCTTGAAGCTCGCGGACATTTCTTCCTGACCCACACGGCTTGGCTTACCGGCGAATGCGTCGGTCAGGCCAGCCAGGATCGCGTCCAGGCTGACGCCCGGCGGCGGGTTGTCGCGCAGTTGGTCGCCCAGCTGACGGCCAATACCGTAGCTGACGCGGGTTTCGTCGGTGGACAGATTTACTTCGGACATGACACTGCTCCGCTGTGCGGACGGCCCTGGAACTTGCCGTGCGTGCACAGCGCATCCCGGAGCGCCCGGAACCAAAAGGGCCAGCAGACTAGCACAGATGTCGTTGCGCTGATGAGCGCTGTCAGTGTCGCCAGGCACCTGTATTGATCGGCACCTTCAGGCTTTCCTCTGCATTCGCAACCAACCCGCACATTTCATCATGAACCGAGGTGTGCACGAGGTTGAACGGCAAGGTGGGAAAGGCATGAAGCACTTGACGCGCATGCTCGACCGAACGCAGGTGAATGCCTTGGCCCTTGGCATCATTCAAGGGATACGCAGCACCATGCATGCGTGCTTCCAGCAGGTAGATACCGCCTTCCATGGAGATCAGGTTCAGCTCATCGACTTTCCCGGCGATGGCATAAGCACGTAGCTCTTCGAAGTTCATGGAACGCACCTCACACAGTGGCGAGACAACATCTTTAAGGGATAGGCCTCAGGACCTCAAAGTACAAGCCATAAACGACGCCGCCCGTCTGTTTCACACTTCTTGCAGGAGCGAGGCTCGTTCCTGCAAGGGCCGTGCGTGTCAGTGCTTGGTGAGTTTATCCAGATACCCCATGGCAAAGGCCGATACCACGAAAGTCATGTGAATGATTACGTACCACTTCAAATGCTCGGGATCGACGTTCTTGGCGTCCATGAAGATGCGCAACAGATGGATCGACGAAATCGCCACGATGGACGCTGCGACCTTCATCTTCAATGAAGACGAATCCATGGTGCCCAGCCAGTTGAGCTTTTCCTTGTTGTCATCGATATCCAGTTGGGAGACGAAGTTCTCGTAGCCGGAAATCATCACCATCACCAGCAAACCGCCCACCAGTGCCATGTCGATCAGCGACAGCAGCACCAGAATCAGGTCCGATTCAGCCATCGAGAACACGTTGGGAATGACGTGGAAGACTTCCTGGAAGAATTTCAGCGCCAATGCCAGCAGACCGAGGGACAGACCAAAGTAGATCGGCGCCAGCAGCCAGCGGGAGGCGTACATTGCATTTTCGATAAAGCGTTCCATTGAATCTCACACATTGGGTTGAAAATGGCCGCGAGTATACCAGCCGCCTGTCCATACCCAGAAGCAGCCAGAAACCATCGGGAAATCCGCAACCTGCACGTGTGTGACAAGGTTTTTCTGCTAGTGTCCAAACCATTGACAGCTCAGCGACATCGGACAGGAAGACGGGAAATGGATGTGCGATTGCCTTTAATGAGCGCCGGGATTTGTCTGGCTCTGCTGATGAGCGGCTGCTCACCCAGCGATGACAAACGCCAGGTCAGCCTCGAGGAAAAAACCGCGCAGTTCGAGAAGGCCCTGGATGCCATTCAGGACCCGAAACTCAAGGATGTCGTGGCCGAGCTGGGTGGCTCGCTGCTGTTGTTCGAACGGGCACAACTCAAACTCGACAGCAAACCCGTGGTCACCGAGTACGGTGAAGACGTCCTTGCGGTGCTCAAGCACTATCCCACGCCCCAGGCGCTGGTCGATACGTACATCAATGGCCTGATTGTGCTGCACAAGGATTCCAGCTCCGATTACCTGACCGACCTGCAACCGGTGTTCCCCTTCAACTTCGACATTCCGGCCGCGTTCCTCTTTCCCCATAGTCTGGAATGGCAGTCGGTGACCCTGAGCAACAAACGCGTGATCGCGTTCCAGCCGGAATGGTCGGAAACCGACCCCGGTATTCAGCTAAGCCCGTCGAGCTCCAATCTGACCAACCCCGACGACCTGACAGTGACTTATCCGTTCATCGATGGCCTGGACGTCGACAACAAGCACCAGCCGCAGCCGGTGAGCCTGCAAGGCAAAGTGGAAGTCATCGCACCTCGCAGGCTTTATAGCTTCGAGCTGACAAAAAAGGACGTTGGCCAGACACGCACCAACGACAACCTCAGCGTCACCTTGCTGAAACTGACAAACAATTACGCCGAGATCGAATTCAACAACAGCGCACCGCTGGCGCCCGAGGTGGGCGCAACGCCACTCAAGCCGCTGATCGTCCAGGCGAAGGACGCCACCGGGCAATTTCTTTCGCGCTCCGGTTCAATCAACGAAACCGCCGCGCAAATTGCCTTCTATCAACAACAGCTCACAAAAATGCAGCAACAAAAAGCCTGGAGCGAGACGTTCGAAAAACAGCTCGAAGAAGAGCAGCGCGCCTTTGAGAAGCAACAAAAGAACCATTACTCCAGGGTGTATTTCAACGGACAGATCGAGACCCTTGAAGTCAGCCTGCTCGACTTCTCGGCGGCCACGGTCACACGCAAGGACCTGGATTTGCCAGTGCGTCGCTTCGACCAGCACACCACCGACAAAACCATCCAGCCGCTGACCTTGCCGGTGGTGGTTTACGACGATCAGGCCCCGAGCTGGCTCAAAGGTGCGACGCTGAGCGAGGAACAACTGAAAAAGAGCGTCAGCATCCGGCAATCGGTGGACGACCCGAGCGCCGCGCGCATTGAGTTCGATCACACCCGAAGTTTCAACGATGAACTGCTGGGCACTTCTTTCAACCCCGGCGATAGCCCGGTCAGCTTCTTTACCGAGGACAGCAAAGGAAAACGCGATGAGCCGATCGAGCTTCCGCCGGAGGCGTATCAGATCGATCCCCTGCGCGGCATCATCACTTACGATCTGAACCTGTTTGCGCAAACGCCGGCCTACGCGGTGGGCTCCATGCCGCTGTTCCTGGCGACGATCGACAAGCAGACACTCGACGCCCACCAACTGCCTAAAGGCCTGGAATTGAAAGGCAATGCGCTGGTGGTTGATCTGAAGCTGTTTCCCGCACAGGACTGGCGCTTTTTCGCCAGGGACGATAGCGGTCACTACCTCAAGGAGATTCTTTCGGTCATACACGACGCAAGCGCAGAAGGCCCGGCGTTATTCGGCGTGCATTACTTCTATGGCCAGCCCACTCGTCTGGAAACTTATCAGCGAACCGATCTCACCACCGTGCAATATGGTTTCGAGGTCAAGCTCGACAAGGCTGATACGTCCAGCCTTGACCAGTAGCCCTTTCAATGGTCGGGACGAAACTCGAAGCCGCCCAGGTTGCGGCAACGGCCTCCGTTGATTTCCCGCAGCTGGGCTTGCAGGTGCAGGCACCAGATTTGTGGATCGTCGGCCAGCTCGTAGCCGTGCAGGGTCAGGCTTTCAACTATGGTGTCGAGGATTGATTCAGCCACGAAGGGGCCATGAAACGGGCCCTGGGCCTTGATGGCTGACGGTTGCTCGCCGGCCATTCCGGCGGCAAACAGCAAGGTCCACATGCCCGTATCGCCAGCCAATGGCTTGATGGCGCACTCGATACGGGTCACAAGACCCAGGCATTGACGGGTGAGGCAGAGGTTGCGCGACATGGCGGCGACCCTCGGTAGATCCGGTATTCAGCCCCCACGGGAGAGCTGTCTCGATCCAGTGATTACTGTCGATATCCTTGAGCTGAGAATAGAAGAAAAGTCTGACCAGCACGTCAACTGAGACCAGAAGGCGCCGAATGGTCATTGTGTGAATGTTGACGTCAGAGTGATGGCACTTTTTCAGGATTCGTCCAATACAAATGTGGGAGCGGGCTTGCTCGCGAAAGCGGTAGATCAGTCAACAGATGTGTTGAATGAAAAATCGATTCGCGAGCAAGTCGAAACGTCGCACCGCCGCTCCCACAGTGGATCGGGGTGGCCCCGGGAGTTGTATCAGGCCGGTTTGGCTTCGACCAAGGCTTCCTGCGCAGCTTCTTTCTCGGCTTCTTTCAGGTCTTCTTCGCTGATCATTTCCGCAATCACCCGCAGACGCTCCACCACCCGCGCATTCACGCTGCCTTCAGGGAACTCGCCATTTTCATCCGGCGCACCGGCAGGCTCGCCAACCAACAGGCTCAGCGCTTCATCGG
Source organism: Pseudomonas migulae NBRC 103157 (assembly GCF_002091715.1). Taxonomy (GTDB): domain Bacteria; phylum Pseudomonadota; class Gammaproteobacteria; order Pseudomonadales; family Pseudomonadaceae; genus Aquipseudomonas; species Aquipseudomonas migulae_A. The sequence goes on from NZ_BDAG01000009.1 coordinate 101,786, forward strand.
CCTGACGCACCGCGTAGACATGGAATTGCCCCGTGCGCACCGCCGCCAGCACCTTCTCGTCCAACATCAGTGTGGCGACGTTGGCCTGAGGAATGATCGCCCCCTGCTCACCGGTCAGCCCGCGAGCCTCGCAGAGGCGGAAGAAGCCTTCGATTTTTTCGTTGACCCCGCCAACCGCCTGCACTTCACCGAACTGGTTGATCGAACCGGTGATCGCAAAGCACTGCTTGAGCGGCGTTTTCGACAAGGCCGAAATCAACGTGCACGCCTCTCCCAGCGACGCACTGTCGCCATCAACGTAACCGTAGGATTGCTCCAGCGCGATACTCGCGGAAATCGCCAACGGGAATTCCTGGGCGTAACGGCTGCCCAGATACCCGGTAAGGATCATCACGCCTTTGGAGTGAATCGGCTGGCCGAGGTTAACTTCACGCTCGATGTCGACAATGCCGCTGCCGCCCGGATAGACCGTGGCGGAAATCCGCGCCGGTACACCGAACGCCGAGTCACCGACTTCCAGCACCGTCAGCCCGTTGCACTTGCCGACCGCTGCGCCATCGGTGTCGATAAGGATGATCCCGGCCAGCATGTCATCGAGAATCCGCGCCGAAACGCGCCCGGTGCGAGTGGCCTTGGCCTTGAGCGCACGCTCGATGTGCCCGGCGTCGGTCATTTCGTCGCCCGCCAGGTGACGAATGAAGTCCGCTTCGCTGACCAGTTGGAACAAGTCGCCAATGCGCGCGGACAAACGTCCCTGATGCTCAGCCAGACGCGCGCTGTACGTCGCCAGGCGCGCCACCGCATCGGCGGTCAGCGGCGCCATGCCTTCTTCGGAGGTGCGGGTTTTAAGTAGCTGGGCGAACTGTTCCAGGCTCTCGTCGACCATCGGGATGTCTTCGTCGAAATCCACCAGGACGCGGAACATCTCCTGGAAGTCCGGATCGAGGTCTTGCAGCGTGTAATACAGTTGTCGGGCACCAATGATGACGACTTTGACCTGCAACGGAATGTGTTGCGGTGTCAGGGTCACGGTGGCCAGGCGACCCAGATCACCCAGCGGCGATTCCATTTTCAGCTTGCGCGATTGCAGGGCGCGCTTGAGCGCATCCCACACGAACGGTTCGCTGAGCATTTTTTCCGCTTCGAGGATCAGGAAACCGCCGTTGGCACGGTGCAGCGCGCCCGGTCGCAGTTGACGATACGTCGTGTAGAGCGCGCCCTGATCGGTGCTGTATTCGATGCGGCCAAACAGGTTTTCGTAAGTCGGGTGCGGTTCGAACACCACCGGCGCACCGCCGCTGGCCGAATGACCGACCATCAGGCTCGGCGCGTATTGCTCCTCCAGCATCTTGCGGGCAACAGCGTCGGCTTTGCTGTCGTCCACCAGTTGCTCGACCACGGTTTTCAGCAGATAAACCTGCATCGCCTGCAGGTAACCGCACACCGCCGCGTTCTCGGCGTATTTCTCCGACAACGGCGACAACAACGGCTGCAAGGCCAGGGTGATGGTTTCTTCGTTGAGGTGGCGCAGTTGATTGCTCGACTCACGCTTCCATTGCGGCAGGCTGGCGAGCTCTTCGTTCAGGCGCTCTTCCAGTCCGGAAATATCATCGTGAAAACGCTCGCGATCGGCTTCCGGCAACTGGGCGAATTCCGCTTCATCCAGTGCCTTGCCTTCACTCATCGGGGTAAACGCGATGTTGCTGGCATCGCGGTAAAGCGCGACGTCTTTCTCCAGCGCCAGGCGCTCGATGATGTCCAGCGCCTTGTCATAGCGCTGGTTGAAAGCGCGGTCGATGGCGCTTTTCTTCTGCTGGTAGGACGGATGTTCGAACACCGCGGGAAAAGTCGCCAACAGGTTGTCGATCAACCCGTTGATATCACCGATGAACGCGCCGGCAGTGCCCGAGGGCAATTCCAGGGCGCGGGGCTCGCGGGGCTCATCGAAATTGTTGACGTAGACCCAGTCGGCCGGGGTCTGCAAGCGTTTGCCTTCGGCCTTCAGGTAGCGTTTGACGAACGAAAACCGGCCAGTGCCAGGCTCGCCCATGACGAATACGTTGTAACCGGGGCGTGGCATGGCCACACCGAACTGCAAGGCTTCGACCGCACGTTCCTGGCCAAGCACACCGCGGAAGGGCTCCAGATCATTGGTGGTAGAGAAGCTGAACTGTTCAGCGGAAAACGGACGAGTCAGCGCTTCGGGCGCTAGACGCAAGCTGGCAGCAACAGGATCAGGCATCGGGCTTCCTTACATCAGGCGGGGCAGATAGCGGCATTCTGGCGCTGCCCATACCCCACTGGCAAGGCGCGCCTTTAGCCAAAGCATAGCTAAACGGCTATCCCCGGGCGGACCGGGTCTAAATCAACGTTTTCAACGAATATTTCGCAAAATGTGACGGAACCCTTGGAACGTGCCTAAACTCCAAACTGCGCGGCTGGAACAATAACCGGCCCACTGGCGCCGTAGTGGTCTGTACGAAAACTCGCCGAGCGGCGATCAGGCAAGGCGAAAACAGATGAGGAAGCGGAGTGTGGGGGACCCACATGAGCATTCCGAGTCTATTTTCAACGCAGCCTGATCGCCGCGCAGGCAGTTTTCGTACAGAGCCGGGCCAGAACCCTTGTCCATTGGTATGCACATAAAGAGAACAAAGCTATGAAACGGATTCTTCTCGGTACTCTCTTCACCGCTGTATCCATCAACGCCATGGCCCAAGCACCAGGTGGCCCGGATTGCGGTTGGGGCAACATGCTGTTCGAAGGTCAGCGTGGCACCCCGGCTCACTTCCTGGCATCCACCACCAACGGCACTTCCGGTAACGCAACCTTCGGTATGACCTCCGGTACCAACGGTTGCTCGACTAATGCGTCGCTGACCTATGGCGGCAAATCCTGGATTGCCATGAATGGCATGATGAACGAGCTGTCCGAAGACATGGCCAAGGGTCAGGGCGAAGCGCTGACCACTTACGCCGTGGTACTGGGCGTGGCGCCGGAAGACCGTGCGCACTTCGCCGCCGTCACTCATGAGCACTTCCAGCAGATCTTCAGCAAGGCTGACGTGACCGCTGACGACGTGCATACCAACACCCTGGCCGTTCTGAAGAGCGATCCGCGTCTGGCCAAGTACGCCACTCAAGCTTAAGCTCGACCCGCCCGTTCCTTTAGGGGAGCGGGTTTTGTTTTTTTGGACCTGTCCCTTTTCGGCCATATCCTCCAACTGTAGGAGCCGGCTTGCTGGCGATGGCATCACCGCGGTGTATGTGAACGACCGCGTCGATACCATCGCCAGCAAGCCGGCTCCTGCAAGGACGGATCTTCCGTACCGGGTCTTTATTTTTTTCGACTTAAGTTGCCCACTATGCTCAAACGCCTTGCCTGGCTGGCGCTCTGTGTCTGCGCCCCGCTGTCCGCCGCGCCACACATCGACAATCAACGTTTGCAGCAACTGGCCAATGATCCCTTCTGGCTTTCCCTCGGTCATTACGAAACCGCCAAGCTGGGCGGCTGGCGCAGCTATGTCAGCGACAGGAAGTTCTTTCTGGCGCCCGACGGCAATGAACATCCCGACCGTGAACTGGCCGCGACCGTGCAGGCGCTCTATGCCCCAGCCAGTGCCGGCGAGCAACACGCGCAATGTGTCTACCCGGCGCGTACTCGCTGGCTGAAAGCACAACTCAACCTGACCGACCTGCCGCCCCTGGACTGCACCGAGTTCAAGCAATGGTTCAAGGATGTCTCGCCCCACAGCGCGGTGATGATTTTCCCGGCGGCGTATCTGAACAGCCCGTCATCGATGTTCGGCCATACCCTGCTGCGCATCGATCAGGCAGGTGTGCAGAGCGACAAGACGGCGCTGCTCAGCTATGCGATCAACTTCGGCGCCTACATCGAAGGCTCGGACAACAGCATCCTCTACGCCTGGAAGGGCTTGATGGGCGGCTATCCGGGCCTGTTCGCGCTGGTGCCGTACCAGGAAAAACTCTCGGAATATCGCAGTCTCGAGAACCGTGACCTGTGGGAATACCGGCTGAACCTGACGCCACAAGAAACCGAGCGCATGGTCGAGCATGTCTGGGAGCTCAAGCAGATCCAGTTCGACTATTTCTTCTTCGACGAAAACTGCTCCTATCGCCTGCTGGAGCTTTTGCAGGTAGCGCGCCCGAGCCTGCGCCTCACTGAACAATTCCCGCTGACCGCGATTCCAACCGACACCGTCAAAGCCGTGAAAGAAGCAGGCCTGGTGGAATCCATTCAATATCGTCCGTCCCGCGAGCGTGAGCTGCTGAGCCGCGCCGAGCCGCTCACCGATGAAGAACAGCAGTGGGTACTGAAAGTCAGCGCCGACCAGAAACAATTGCAGGAACCGGCGTTCAAGGCGCAACCCCGCGCGCGCCAGGCACTGATCATCGACGCGGCTTACCGGCTCGAACGCTACCGCGCCAACGGCCAGGAACGCGACCCGCAACGGGCCCAACGCAGTTTCGAATTGCTGCGGGCGATCAACCAGAACCCGCCCCCCGAGTTGGACATTCCGCAACCCGGTTTGCCAGAGGACGGCCATGAGTCCCGCACCTGGCAGGCGGGCATCGGCACCCGGGGCGACAAGGCGTTTGGTGAATATGGCCTGCGCATGGCCTATCACGACCTCAACGACAACTCCGAAAGTTTTCCCCTCGGCGCGCAGATTGAAATCCTGCAGATGAAACTGCGCCAGTACGAAGGCAATCAATGGCAGTTGCAGCAACTGGACCTGGCGACCATTCGCTCCCTGACGCCGCGCAACGAGCTGTTGCAGCCGTTGTCGTGGCAAGTCACCGGCGGCCTTGAGCGCGTGCCGGGCAAACATGACGATGAAACGCTGGTCAGCCACGTCAACGGCGGTGGCGGCGGCACCTGGCAGTTGAGCGAGGACATGCTTGGTTTTGCCTTGGGCACGGTGCGCGTTGAGCACAACAACGACTTCGCGGGCTTTATCGCGCCAGCCGCCGGTTTCAATAGCGGTGTGCTGTGGAAAAATCCGCTGGGCAATTTCAGCCTTGAAGCCAAAGGCGATTTCTTCACCAATGGCGAAGTCCGCCGCAGCGTGAGCCTGAACCAACAGTGGGAGTTGTCGCGCAACCTGGGCCTGCGCCTGAGCGCCCAGCGCGAATTCAGCCACCTCGCCTCGCCCGAGAACGAAGTGATGCTTGAGATGAAGTGGTATCACTATTGACCTGTAGGAGCCGGCTTGCTGGCGATGGCATCACTGCGGTGTAACCTGAATGACCGCAGTGATGCTATCGCCAGCAAGCCGGCTCCTACAAAGGGATTTCGCTACCTGACAGATTCATCACACTCCTTTCACGAACGCCTCACGAATCCACTCCTAGACTTCACGTATAGGTCGTCGAATGGCCGGGAGTCCGAGATGTGGCGTTGCGTGGGTGTAGTGGCTGTATTGATGTTGATCGCGGGCTGCCAGACGACCCACGAAGACCTGATTGCCAAGGGCTATCCACCGGCCTTCGCCGATGGTTTCGACGACGGCTGCAGCAGTGGCCGGCAAGCGGCCGGGGCGATCACCGGTGAGTTTCGCAAGAACGTGCCGCGTTATCTCAAGGACAAGCCCTACGCCGAAGGCTGGAGCGATGGTTTCCGCCAGTGTCAGGCCATGCGTGAAAGCGAAGACCGCGAGGATTATCGCAGCCACCATTGGGACGAGCGCGAAAGAGCCTGGCAGCAACGGAAAGACCAGGACGCCGCCCGTGCGTTTCGCTCGCAATGAGTCGCTTTCAGACATCCATCGAAACTAAAAGACCATGACCATGGCCCAAACCCTATAACGGGAGAAAACCATGAGTCGCGCCTTCGTCAATGAAGATAACGCCGCCGCACAAGCCGATCAGCCAGTCGAACGGCAGGTCAGCGCGCAGCCCAATTACGTCACGCCCACGGGGTTGGCCCAGTTGCAGGAGAAGGTCGCCCAATTGCAACAATTGCACAGTGAGCAATCGGCCAAAGGTGAGCACGCCGACAAGCAACGCCTGGCGGACCTCGAACGAGATTTGCGGTATTTCAACCAGCGCCTGCAAAGCGCCCAGGTCGTGACCGTCGCGAACTCAACGCAAAAAGTGCAGATCGGCAGCCATGTGACCTTCGCCGACGAACACAACACCGAGCAGACCGTACAACTGGTCGGCGAAGATCAGGCCGATGCCTCTGCGGGCCTGATCAACTGGGGCTCACCATTGGGCCGGGCGTTGCTCGGGGCGCAACTCGGCGACGAGGTGCTGTGGCAACGCCCGGCCGGCGATCAGATGATCGAGATCATCCGTATCGAACCGGCTTAAACCACGCCCTGGGCGAGCATCGCGTCGGCAACCTTGACGAAGCCGGCGATGTTCGCGCCTTTGACGTAGTTGATCCGGCCATTCTCTTCGCCGTAATGCACGCAAGCGTGGTGGATCGATTGCATGATCGCGTGAAGCTTGCTGTCCACTTCACCACCGGTCCACAACAGGCGCATGGCGTTCTGTGACATTTCCAGCCCGCTCACCGCGACACCGCCGGCATTGGAAGCCTTGCCCGGCGCAAACAGAATCCCCGCCTCGATAAACAGGTCCACCGCTTCGAGGGTAGTCGGCATGTTTGCCCCTTCCGCCACACAGATGCAGCCGTTGCGCAACAACGTGCGAGCCGCTTCGACATCCAGTTCGTTTTGTGTCGCGCAGGGCAGAGCGATGTCGCAACTCAGCGCCCACGGGTGCTGGCCGGCCTTGAACTCCAGGTCAAAACGGCCGGCCAGTTCACTGATACGCCCGCGCTGGACGTTTTTGAGTTCCAGTACTGCCCGCCACTGCTCTTCGGTCAAACCGCTTTCGCAGTACAGCGTGCCCTCGGAGTCGGACAACGAAATCACTTTGCCGCCCAGGTCCATGACCTTGCGCGCCGCGTATTGCGCAACGTTGCCGGAACCAGAGATGGCCACGCGCTTGCCTTCGACGGTTGCACCGCTGCGCTTGAGCATTTCTTCAGCGAAGTACACGCAACCAAAACCGGTGGCTTCCGGGCGAACCAGGCTGCCGCCATAGCTCGGGCCCTTGCCGGTCAACACGCTGGTGAACTGGTTGCTCAGGCGCTTGTATTGGCCAAACAGAAAACCGATCTCGCGAGCCCCGACGCCGATATCACCGGCCGGAACGTCGACGTCCGCTCCGATATGACGATACAGCTCGCTCATGAAGGCCTGGCAGAACCGCATGACTTCAGCATCGCTTTTGCCTTTTGGATCGAAGTCCGACCCACCCTTGCCACCGCCCATCGGCAACGACGTCAGCGAGTTTTTGAAGGTCTGTTCAAAGGCAAGAAACTTCAACACCCCAAGGTTCACCGAAGGATGGAAACGCAGCCCGCCCTTGTACGGACCGATAGCGCTGTTCATCTGGATGCGGAATCCGCGATTGACCTGCACTTTGCCTTGATCGTCGACCCACGAAACCCTGAAAACGATTGCCCGCTCCGGTTCGCAAATCCGCTCCAGGATTCCGGAGGTCAGATAGTGCGGATTGGCTTCAAGAAACGGCCAAAGGCTGCGCAGGACTTCTTCGACGGCCTGATGAAATTCGGGTTGGTCCGGGTCGCGTTTTTTCAGACGGGCAAGGAAGGATTCAACGGATTCGATCATGGATAAGTCTCGGCAAATTTATTGTCGTTGGAAGAGATTGGGCCGGACTTTAGCAAACTGACCGCGCACCACGACAGCGCAAAATGTCGCACTTATGAAAATAAATGGTGCGCTGGATATAAATTAATGCGGATCTGGACGATATTTGCACCCAAACAGGGAGTCGCGATTTGAATACTGCACCGTCATGGATTTCGCCTCTTCGAGCAAGCCCGCTCCCACATGTGATCTGTGGTGGTCACGAATCCGCAGTCCACTGAAAATCAAATAATGTGGGGGCAGCTCGCGAAATGTCGCACCGCGGCGCCACCAAAAGACCAAAAAAAAACGGAGCCCCGAAGGCTCCGTTTTTTCATGCAACCAACCTGGAATCAGGCCAGTTTCTTGTGCCGTACACGATGCGGCTGGGCAGCCGCTTCGCCGAGGCGTTTTTTGCGATCGGCTTCGTACTCGGTGTAGTTGCCTTCGAAGAACACCGCTTGCGAGTCGTCTTCGTACGCCAGGATGTGGGTCGCGACGCGGTCAAGGAACCACCGATCGTGAGAGATCACAATGGCGGCGCCCGGGAAGTCCAGCAGAGCTTCTTCCAGGGAACGCAGGGTTTCAACGTCGAGGTCGTTGGACGGTTCGTCGAGCAGCAGGACGTTGCCGCCCTCCTTCAGGGTCAGGGCCAGGTGCAAGCGACCGCGCTCACCACCGGACAGGTCCTTGACGAACTTCTGCTGATCGCCGCCCTTGAAGTTGAAGCGACCGACGTAAGTACGCGACGGAATCTCGTAGTTGCCGATGCGGATCTGATCCGAACCGTCGGAGATTTGCTGGAACACGGTCTTGCTGCCGTCCAGGTCTTCACGGCTCTGGTCGACGCACGCCAGTTGCACGGTTTCGCCGACTTCGATGGTGCCCGAATCCGGAGTTTCCTTGCCCATCAGCATACGGAACAGCGTGGATTTACCCGCGCCGTTACCGCCGATCACGCCAACGATGGCGCCTTTCGGCATCGAGAACGACAGGTTGTCGATCAACACGCGATCGCCGTAGCCCTTGGTGACGTTCTTGAACTCGATGACCTTGTCACCCAGGCGCGGACCGGCCGGGATGTAGATCTCGTTGGTTTCACTGCGCTTCTGGAATTCCTGCGATTGCATTTCTTCGAAGCGTTGCAGACGAGCCTTGGATTTGGACTGGCGGGCCTTGGCGCCTTTGCGCACCCACTCCAGTTCTTCCTTCATGGCTTTTTCGTGGGCCGACTGCTGCTTGGATTCGGCAGCCAGACGATCGGACTTGGCTTCGAGCCAACCCGAATAGTTGCCCTCGTAAGGAATGCCCGCGCCGCGGTCAAGTTCCAGAATCCAGCCGGCGACGTTGTCCAGGAAGTAACGGTCGTGCGTGATCGCAACGACGGTGCCCGGGAAGTCGTGGAGGAAGTGTTCCAGCCAGGCGACGGAGTCGGCGTCCAGGTGGTTGGTCGGTTCGTCGAGCAGCAGCATGTCGGGGGCGGACAGCAGCAGGCGGCACAGGGCCACACGACGCTTCTCACCACCGGAAAGGAATTCGACCTTGGCGTCCCACGCCGGCAGACGCAGCGCATCGGCGGCGACTTCCAGTTGGCGGTCCAGGTTGTGACCGTCGCTGGCTTGCAGGATGGCTTCGAGCTTGGCCTGTTCGGCTGCCAGTTTGTCGAAGTCGGCATCTTCTTCAGCGTAAGCCGCGTAGACCTCGTCCAGGCGCGCCTGGGCGTTCTTGATCACGCTGACCGCTTCCTCGACCACTTCACGCACGGTTTTGGTCGGGTCCAGGATCGGCTCTTGCGGCAGGTAGCCGATGTTCAGCTCCGGCATCGGACGGGCTTCGCCTTCGAACTCGGTGTCGACGCCAGCCATGATTTTCAGCAACGTGGATTTACCCGAACCGTTGAGGCCGAGCACGCCGATCTTGGCGCCGGGGAAGAAAGACAGCGAAATGTTTTTCAGGATTTCCCGCTTCGGCGGAACAACTTTGCCCAGCCGATGCATGGTGAAGACGTATTGAGCCATGGAGAACCTTGGGTCAGTGACAGATGAATGATTAGGGCGCAGGCGATGCCTGGCCAGGCCGTGCGCGTCGCCCGATTGAAAGCTATCAATATGTGCGCGCTGAAAAAGCCTGATTCTAGGAGCTGGAACGCTCCCGCGTAACCGGCAAAGCTACCTGAATGACGAGAGGCAGTCCAGCCGGGAGGGTCTGGCACTTTGCCACAACTCAAGGCATGCTAGCCGCCCTCCGGGCGTCCGGCTTATAGTGCACGTCGCGCCAGTCCAGCCAAACCGCAGGATTACAGTTTGTCCAATGTCACTCCGCCCCTGATCCCCCGTGCGCCGACTGTCGCGCCTGGCGCCCCCCTGCGCGGAACCTTAAAGGGTGCGCTGGCGACACTCGTGCTGTTGCTGCTCGCCCTGCTGTTCTGGCAACTGCTGGATCAGCTGCATGAAACCCAGAAAAACCAGCGTCAGTACACCATCGACTACACCGCCGATCTGGCCGCGCAAGTCAGTCTGAACATGTCGCTCAACGCGCAGATCGCCCTCAACCTGCTACCGATCGTCGAACAGCCACAAACCGCCGACGAACAGCAGGAGTTGCTTCGCAAACTGCAAAAATCCCTGCCCGACCTGCTCAGCCTCGCGTTGTTGAGTCCCTCCGGCAAAATCCTCACGGACAGCGCCGCCGACAGCGAGGACGCCGACTACCTCTCCGAGCTGGTCCGTCACAGCCGACGCCAGGCCCACTATTTCAGCAACGCCGATAACGGCTCGATGGTGCACCTGCTGCTGCATCAGGCCAGCGGCAGCACTCGTGGCTACTGGGCCCTGCGCCTGAAACCGACCTTTTTCTCGTCACTGACCAAACAGAACGAAACCGGAATCCGCCCACTGTGGCTGGTGGAAAACCGTTTCAATCACCAGGTCATCAGCCGCGATGAATCGCAGCCCCTGGCCAAGCCGGGCGAACTGACCGAAGACGATGTGGCCAACAGCGTGCTGACGGTTCCGCTGAGCAGCAGCGACTGGCAATTGCGCGGTTTGTTCGACCGCAAGCGCGTGATTGAAGAACTGTTGCCGGCGTTCATCGGCAAATGCCTGTTGGGACTGGCGCTCTCCCTGCTGCCGCTGATTGCCCTGCTGAACATGCGCCGCCGTCAGCGCCAGGTGACTGAAGGTCGTCGACGCTACAAGGATATTTTCGAAGGTACCGGCGTGGCGCTGTGTGTCCTGGACGTGTCGGGACTCAAGCCTGCGCTCGACAAAGCCCGGTTGCACAACAGCGAACAACTGCGCGGCTGGCTGGAATCAGCGGAACAACGGCATCAATTGCTGCAGGAACTGCGCATCACCGAGGTCAACCAGGTTGCCCTGCAACTGCTCAACGTCAACACCTGCGAACACGCCTGGAAATTGCTGATCGAGGGCAACCCGCTGGAAGGCACCGCCATCGGCAATCAAGTGCTCGACGCGATGATCAACCAGCAGAAACAGCTTGAGCTGGAGATAAAACTCCCGGACGCCACTGGCCGTGACCAGCACCTGTGGCTGGTGCTGCGCCTGCCGGAAAACCAGGACGACTATAAAGCGGTGATCCTGAGCATCAGCGACATCACCAGCCGCAAACTCATCGAACTGTCGCTGCTCGAGCGTGAAGGCTTCTGGTCCGATGTGGTGCGCACGGTGCCGGATCACCTCTACGTGCAGGACGTGATCAGCCAGCGCATGATCTTCAGCAACCACCACCTGGGCCAGACACTCGGCTACAACCGCACCGAGCTGCACCAGATGGGCGAGTACTTCTGGGAAATCCTTCTGCACCCCGAAGATGCCGACCACTACCATCGTTCACGCCAGACCCAGCGTCACGCGGGCTACACCCAATTGCTGCAATGCCAGCTGCGCTTCCGTCACCGGGACGGCAACTGGCGGCGCTTCGACATTCGTGAGCAGGCGCTGGCGCGGGACAAGCATGACCAGGTCACGCGGATCATCGGTGTGGCCAAGGACATCACCGAACAGATCGAGGCCAGCGAGTCGCTGCGCGACAGCGAGCAGCGTTACCGGATGCTCGCCGAAAGCATCAGCGACGTGATCTTCTCCACCGACAGCAGGCTCTCGCTCAACTACGTCAGCCCGTCGGTGCAGGCCGTGCTGGGTTACGACACCGACTGGATCTTCCAGAACGGCTGGCAGACGACCATTGCCAACCCTCAGCAATTGTCCGGCATTTACAGCCTGATGGACCGCGTCAGCAAAGCGCTGGATAAACCCGACCAACTGGCGCTGCTGCGCAGTCAGGTGCAAACCCAGCTGTTCCTGTTCGATTGCCTGCGGGCCGACGGGCGCAAGATTCCGATCGAGCTGCGTCTGGTGCTGGTCTGGGATGAACACGGCGCCTTCGAAGGCGTGCTCGGTGTCGGTCGCGACATCAGCCAGCAGCGCCGCGCCGAAAAAGACCTGCGCATGGCGGCCACGGTATTCGAACACTCGACCTCGGCGATCCTGATCACCGACCCGGCGGGCTACATCGTCCAGGCCAACGAAGCGTTCAGTCGCGTGAGCGGTTATGCGGTGGAGCAAGTGCTCGACCAGTTGCCGAACATGCTGACCGTCGACGAGCAGCAGGAAGCGCATCTGCGCTATGTGCTCAAGCAACTGAATCAGCACAGCACCTGGGAAGGCGAAGTCTGGCTCAAGCGCCGCAATGGCGAGCATTACCCGGCGTGGGTCGGCATCACGGCGGTGCTCGACGACGAAGGCGACCTGGCCAGTTACGTGTGCTTCTTCAGCGACATCAGCGAGCGCAAAGCCAGCGAACAACGGATTCACCGTCTCGCCTATTACGACGCCCTGACTCACTTGCCCAACCGCACGCTGTTCCAGGATCGCCTGCACACCGCGCTGCAATCGGCGGAACGGCAGAAGTCCTGGGTGGTGCTGATGTTCCTCGACCTGGACCGTTTCAAACCGATCAACGACTCCCTGGGGCACGCTGCCGGCGATCGCATGCTCAAGGAAATGGCCACGCGCCTGCTCGGTTGCGTCGATGACGACGACACCGTGGCACGCATGGGCGGCGACGAATTCACCTTGCTACTGCAACCGCGCATCAACCGGGAAATCGCTCTGAACCGGGCGATTCACGTGGCGGAGCAGATCCTCGCCAGCCTGGTGAAACCGTTCGTGCTCGAAGGCCGCGAGTTTTTCGTCACCGCCAGTATCGGCATCGCCCTGAGTCCGCAGGACGGTAACGAACTCAGTCAGTTGATGAAGAACGCCGACACCGCGATGTACCACGCCAAGGAGCGCGGCAAGAACAACTTCCAGTTCTATCAGGCGGACATGAACGCCAGCGCCCTGGAGCGCCTGGAGCTGGAAAGCGACTTGCGCCACGCCCTGGAGCAAAACGAATTCGTTCTGTACTACCAGCCGCAATTCAGCGGCGACGGCAAACGCCTGACCGGCACCGAAGCCTTGCTGCGCTGGCGTCATCCGCGCCGTGGCCTGGTACCGCCAGGGGATTTCATTCCGGTGCTCGAAGAGCTGGGTCTCGTGGTGGACGTCGGCGACTGGGTGATCAGCGAGGCGTGCCGTCAGCTCAAGACCTGGCATCAGGCCAAGGTGCGGGTGCCGAAGGTGTCGGTGAACATTTCCGCACGACAGTTCTCCGACGGCCAGCTCGGCACGCGGATCGCCACCATCCTCAAGGAAACCGGCCTGCCGCCGGCATGCCTTGAGCTGGAACTGACCGAAAGTATCCTGATGCGCGAAGTCAGCGAGGCGATGCAGATTCTGGCCGGGCTGAAGAACCTCGGGCTGAGTATTGCGGTCGACGACTTCGGCACCGGTTATTCGTCGCTCAACTACCTCAAGCAGTTCCCGATCGACGTGCTGAAAATCGACCGGACCTTTGTCGACGGATTGCCGTCAGGCGAGCAGGATGCGCAGATTGCCCGAGCGATCATCGCCATGGCGCACAGCCTCAATCTGGCGGTGATTGCTGAAGGCGTGGAAACCCATGAGCAGCTCGACTTCCTGCGTGAGCATGGTTGCGATGAGGTTCAGGGGTATCTGTTCGGGCGTCCGATGCCGGCGGGGCGATTTGAAGCGCAGTTCAGTAATGATGCGTTGTTCATGTTCGACTGAAATTTGTAGTGCTGCAGATGGCCCCTTCGCGGGCAAGCCCGCTCCCACAGGGGATCGCATTCCAACTGTAGGAGCCGGCTTGCTGGCGATGAGGCCTGCACAATCACCGCCAATCCCTGCATGAACACCACTTGTCTGCGACATGATGTCCTTTCATATGCCATCTAAAACCCATTGGGTTAGAATGCCCCCCTTTTCTGCCCCCGATCCTTGAGGACCGCCATGTTCAGCCGTGATTTGACTATTGCCAAGTACGACGCCGATCTCTTTGCCGCCATGGAGCAAGAAGCTCAGCGCCAGGAAGAGCACATTGAGCTGATCGCTTCGGAAAACTACACCAGCCCTGCGGTGATGGAAGCTCAAGGCTCGGTACTGACCAACAAATACGCCGAAGGCTACCCGGGCAAGCGCTACTACGGTGGTTGCGAGTTCGTCGATATCGTTGAGCAACTGGCCATCGACCGCGCCAAAGAACTGTTCGGCGCCGATTACGCCAACGTTCAGCCGCACGCCGGCTCACAAGCCAACAGCGCCGTTTACCTGGCCCTGCTGCAAGCGGGCGACACCATCCTGGGCATGAGCCTGGCTCACGGTGGTCACCTGACCCACGGTGCCAGCGTTTCCTCCTCCGGCAAGCTGTACAACGCCATTCAGTACGGCATCGACGGAAATGGCCTGATCGACTACGACGAAGTCGAGCGCCTGGCCGTTGAGCACAAGCCGAAAATGATCGTGGCCGGTTTCTCTGCCTACTCGCAGATCCTGGATTTCCCGCGCTTCCGCGAAATCGCTGACAAGGTTGGCGCCTACCTGTTCGTCGACATGGCCCACGTGGCCGGTCTGGTCGCCGCTGGCGTCTACCCGAACCCGGTACCATTCGCTGACGTCGTGACCACCACCACTCACAAGACCCTGCGCGGTCCACGTGGCGGTTTGATCCTGGCTCGCGCCAACGCCGACATCGAGAAGAAGCTGAACTCCGCGGTATTCCCGGGCGCCCAGGGTGGCCCGCTGGAGCACGTGATCGCTGCTAAAGCGATCTGCTTCAAGGAAGCGCTGCAGCCTGAGTTCAAGGCTTACCAGCAACAAGTAGTGAAAAACGCCCAGGCCATGGCCAGCGTATTCATCGAGCGCGGTTTCGACGTGGTTTCCGGCGGTACTGAAAACCACCTGTTCCTGCTGTCGCTGATCAAGCAGGAAATCTCCGGTAAAGACGCCGACGCCGCTCTGGGCAAAGCATTCATCACCGTGAACAAGAACTCCGTGCCAAACGATCCACGCTCCCCGTTCGTCACCTCCGGCCTGCGCTTCGGCACTCCGGCTGTGACCACTCGCGGCTTCAAGGAAGCAGAGTGCAAAGAGCTGGCCGGCTGGATCTGCGACATCCTGGCTGATCTGAACAACGAAGCGGTGATCGACGCCGTTCGTGAGAAGGTCAAAGCCATCTGCAAGAAGCTGCCGGTGTACGGTGCTTAAACAGCCCTGTTAAACCGCAGTTAAAAAAAACCGGCACGTGTGCCGGTTTTTTTTCGTCTACCAGAAATACATCGCCCTCCATTAAACGTCAGACCTTATAGACAGTTATCGCCTATATAAACCTTGAAACAACAACACAGCACTTAACCAACAATTTACCTGCTAGTGTATTTAAACGAAAGCCGTAAAACTTACAACACTTGCAACCCCCTGAGCCACTTTTCCAGCTCAAGGACAACAGACCCTATAAATATTTATTACATTACATGGAAGTAAAACAGACAATGAGCAACCCAGATCCGCAACAATCGTTCACCGCGACACTCAAAATCAACGACAAAGCTGTATCGACAGCACAAAAGATACTGCAAAAAAAGATAGACGACCCGCGAACCAGCGAAGAACTACGTCAGCTCCACCAGGAAGAGCTCAAAAACACGCACAACCTCATTACATTCAGCGATTATTCGATGAATCCCGAGGAGTCGTTTTTCTTTGCTTATATCAATGGTGTCTACATCATCAAGATTAAAGGCAGGGATGGAAACTACAGAGACACATTAAGTATGGAAGGATCGCTGCGTAACTGGACTGTACATGACGGCGGGGCGCCTACTTTTTTCCGTCTCAAGAACGCTAACGGCAAAAGCCTTAAAATGACTGACCTGTCAGAATCAAATGAACATGAGTTTTTACTGTATAGCGGTCCTCAGGAGCGGCCTGTTTGCACTTACGGCGATGAGCCAGGCTTGCAAGTAATTACTGACTATCCCAACCGGGGCGGAGAACTTGCGACCTTCAAGATCAACATCACTACACGATACACTCCCAATGGCCATTGATCGTATCCAGCCGGACTCCGTTGTTTATGATCAGTAGCGGTTTAATCGCAGACCGCGACTGAATCAATCCATAAGACAGCAAAAAAAACCGACCAATGATGGCCGGTTTTTTTGCAGTACCTGCGCAGGTCAGTCAGTCGATCGCGCGAAGTCGAGCGCTAACACATCCGGCAAACCGGCATCCACGGCGTGCAACAGAGCCTGACCGACGCCCGTGATCCCGAGCATCATGCCCAGGTCGGGAATGGTGTGTTCATCCAGAAAATCTTCATTGAAGAAATTATGAGCCACTTGGGAGAGCGCACACTTTACCTTTGCGATGCCCTGCTCATTGTTTGTGTCGCGATAGAACTTCAGCAAGCACATCAAATTGCCGAAATCACCATGACACAGGCTGTACCCGGAACCGAGGCTTTGCTCCCAGAGATGGCGTTCGCATCGCTCGGCATCCTGCTCGAGTTCAGCGTGGGTGGCGGCGCCCAGCGCTTCACTCATCGTCTGCGTCAACCCGCTTCGGGAAAGGAGAATACCGCCGTCGCCATGGCACCACTTTGTCGCGCACGCAGACTGTGCGTTTTCCCTCAGATCAAGCCAGAAACCATCGACCGTGAGGCGGTTTTCTGCCTGCAACCACTGGGTGATCAACTCTGCGAGCAACGGATCTTTCGTGACGTTCCAAGCCTTGCCCATTGCCTGCAATACCCCGGAAATACCATGAGAAAAGCCCGTCCACAGCGGTTTACCCGTTGAGTGGAGCCGCAATGTTCCGTTGTCCAGTGTCAGTGCCGATTGAATGGCATGCGAGAGCTTTTCAATCAGGGAGCGCACTCCTTCACGTTCTTCGAGCTGATAGAGATTCACCAGAACGGTCAGGGCGCCACACCAACCTTGAATGAAATCGAATTCATCGCCTACACGCGGAAAGTCCATCAGTTTCAACAACAGTTCTTCGACGGTTGCCTGATAGGTCTTGCGGCCAGTTATCAACTCATAATTGACCAGCACGTAGAGGTAGGATGTCAGACCGAAATACGCACTGACTGCCAGCTTGTTTGGAAAATGCTCTTGGGAGTGATTGATCGTAAGCAGGATTCGCTCGGCCTCATCCCGGTAATGCGTCGCTCCACTGACCCGGAACAGACTCAGGTAGAAAATCGCCAGCCCCCCCATTCCGTTGTACAAACTATTGCCCATGTACGTTATGAAATTGCGTCTGGTGTGTGGATGCGTATCCATGAACGCCCAGCCAACATCGCCGTCCTCGCCTTCTATTCGGCATTTTTCAATGATTTCGGCAATGCGCATGGCGCCGTCGAGGTACTGCGCGCGGCCAAGATCGGGCACAGCTACAAGATGATGGCTTCGATTAAGTGGTTCGCTGGCGCCGGGCAACAGACACGCCTGCAGTATCTGAATCTGGAACGCCTTGTCTTTGGGCGACAGCATTTCCAACTTGCGCCGGCAACTCTCAAAGGGGCGTTCAATCGGCAAAAGAGCAACGGTCTGTCCGTGGGCGTTGAGCAAATGGTCAGACAGCAAGGATTGAGTGAAACAAGGAAAATTGGCCTTCTTCAGCTCATTGATCTCGTGCCTGGGAATGTCGTATTCATTAAGCGTATCGCCGATATCGGACCACAAGGTCGCCAACAGCAAGTCATGCTTCAGCTGACATTGGGTAAACCGGGGGTGAGTCATCATTGCGATAAAGTCAGCGTAGCGCTGGGTACTTTTGATCAGTACCCGGGACTTCAACCCTTGGGCATGCCTTTCCAGTAATTCGAGAATGGCATCTCGACGCTTGACGATTTCATCGTAACCAAGCTCGAAACCGCAGAAAAATGCGTCTCTGTAATCAGTGACCGAACGCGTCTCGCCTGCAAAAACGGGCAGGTGCCGCATCATCGGGCGGTTGTCGACTTCATGCGGCTTCAAGCTATAAAAACCACCCTCAAGCACAAGCATTTTTCTGATGGCGACGAACTGCCGCTGCCGACTCAAGCCACTTTGGTCATTCTCCGAGCGTGCAGAATTAGGCACAAAACCTGTTGTAAACACCGACTGGCTGTTGAGCTTGATGATCTTGAAAAGCGCCCGGCCATGAGGCACATCAACCTTTAAATCAACCATGGCCGGAGTGAACAGGCACTCCAGATCGATCATTACCGGACTGCTGCCACAGGCAATGATATTTTCATAATGGAAGTCAATGCCGTTCAAGGCGTGGATCACTGCCACCTGAGCCCCAAGACGCTGAAAAAAAAGCGGTAAGTCGCTATCCGCTGCACACGGGACGTTTTCTATTTTTTCAATCCAGCAATGATCATCCAAAGAAACCATCAGGGGTGCGTAGACGGCGAAGCAGCTGTTGCCCGTCTGCGTGCGCAATTGCTCGAGCAAAGCACTGTAAAACAACGCTTCACGATTGTTTCTTGGCTTGAAAATCAGTTCATGACTACCAACCCGCACGCAACAGACGGTTTCGCCGTTGGCATGAGCATCTCCTAGCCCCAGGGAGATCGCCCTAACACGCCTGTCGGACAAGGCAAAAGTGCTCTTGAGCTGTTGAAAGTCCTCGGCAAAACAAGTGAGGATTTTGTACAGGTACGCCGACGTATCTTCGATCCGTTCTACCAGCAACCGTGTCAGCACCGGATACGATGCCAGGAAATGTGCCAGCCCCTCGCCTGCCAGTTCCTGATCAAAAGTGTCCAGATCCAGATCAGCGCCGTCAGCTAACCGGCTATTCAGATGATGAACCAGCGATTTCTCTGCCAGACTTTTAACCAGTAAAGTCAAGTGAGAGCGAATGGCAGGCAGAAACACTTCCACATCAATCCATTCACACATGTCTTTGTATCTAAGATCACTTTCAAAAACATGTTCCAACAAATCATACCAACGAGCATAAAATTTGCCGAACACGACTTTTTCGGCATCACTCTTCAGCAGCAATGAAGCAATCTTTTCAACTTGCGCTTCGAACGCGCCAGTCACTGGCGCATCTTTTTTTTTGCCAGAAGACAATGTATCTCGATATTCTTCCAGCAACGTCTTACGATCGACACCAAAGTAACACCGAACAGCTTTATCATCATTGTGTAAAACATCGATCATTTTGCTCAGTGCGTCACATTCTTGCGCCTTTGCTGCGTTCATGATGTTCACTCGACATTCAGAAGACAGGCAAACCTGACTCTTGTTGGGAAACAAGGCGGGCCAGAGCCCGCCTTGAATTATTACGGGAGGCAGCAGCCGAGTGCGGTGCATGACAGGGTCGAGCAACTCAGAGTAGTGTCACAACCTACTTCAGCTGCAACAATAGCGTTACCAGAACTCACATAAGACTGGAAATCCGCACCAAACTCACCGGACAGATCCAAAATTAGCTCTTGCATGTAGTATCTCCTGATAAAATAATTATTCGCCTTAGGTGGCGAAAATCGAAATTACCATCTACTAGCCACAATCATCTCTCTTTAAATGAAACGAAATGCTTACAACCTTCTTACTGACCGAGCCCCCACCACAACCACAATAAACAACTTAGATATCCACCCTCTTAACACCTTGTAAAACTCAGACGCGCTGCCAGCCGTCCAAGCCAATAAAACCTGTCCCTGAATTACTTTCCTGATATTACAAAAACCTGAATTGGTAATCGCTTGGTGCCATAACACCTGGCTCAATCAAAACGTTGGAACGTTCAGCTTAATATCCATTTACAACCTTATGCCCATGAACACTCATCACCGCCCATTTTTGACGCCGACTGTTGACGATATTCCTGTGAGCGTTGCGTCGGTCCTTGGTCACCATCGTTGAAAAACCCAATTCCGCTGGCCAACCACTGGTCAGACCGGTCAT
Organism: Pseudomonas migulae NBRC 103157; assembly: GCF_002091715.1. GTDB lineage: Bacteria > Pseudomonadota > Gammaproteobacteria > Pseudomonadales > Pseudomonadaceae > Aquipseudomonas > Aquipseudomonas migulae_A. The sequence continues at coordinate 121,807 of NZ_BDAG01000009.1, forward strand.
GCCAATTTCTCGATTTCCTCTTGTATTCCCAAAAAATCCCAGCGTAGACTGCGCCTGCACTGGACATACCGGTAAGACCACAATAATTAAGTCCTGAATCCGATGCGCCCCGCGCACGGCAGCCAGGACACCGACCAGGATTCCTCCCATGCTCAGATGGTGCTCGCGTTCAATCTTCCTTCAAGTGGTTCTCGGACTGGTGCTCGGCATCGTCTGCGGGCTGACCCTTCCCGAATATTCCGCCCAGCTCAAACCGCTCGGTGACGGCTTCATCAAGCTGATCAAGATGCTCATTGGTCTGATCGTGTTCTGCGTGGTGGTCAGCGGCATCAGCGGTGCCGGCGACCTGAAGAAGGTCGGGCGCATCGGCCTGAAATCGGTGATCTACTTTGAAATCCTGACCACCATCGCCCTGGTGATTGGCCTGGTGTTAGCGTTCACCACCGGCATCGGCAGCGGCGCGAACATTCATCTGGAGCAGCTTTCCGCTGCCGACATGGGCGACATCGCCCAGCGCGGCCAGCACATGCAAACCACCTCCCAGTTCCTGATGAACCTGATACCGACCTCGGTCATCGGCGCCTTCGCGGAGAACAACATTCTGCAAGTGCTGCTGTTTTCAGTGCTGTTCGGCAGTGCACTCAACCTGGTGGGCGAAGCAGCGTCAGGCATTTCCCGACTGATCAATGAACTGAGCCACGTGATCTTCCGCATCATGGGCATGATCGTGCGTCTGGCGCCGATCGGTGTGTTCGGCGCAATTGCCTTCACTACCAGCAAATATGGCCTGGATTCGCTGCAGCACCTGGGCAGCCTGGTCGGCCTGTTTTATCTGACCTGTGTGGCGTTTGTGACATTGATTCTCGGCCTGGTGATGCGCCTTTCGGGCCTGAAGATGTGGCCCTTGCTCAAATACCTGCGCGAAGAATTGCTGATCGTCATGGGCACCGCCTCGTCCGATGCCGTGCTGCCTCAAATCATGCGCAAGCTCGAGCACCTGGGCATTGGCAGTTCGACGGTGGGTCTGGTGATTCCAACCGGGTACTCGTTCAATCTCGACGGTTTTTCGATCTACCTGACCCTTGCCATCGTCTTCATCGCCAATGCCACCGGCACGCCGCTGGCCATGACCGATTTGCTGACGATTCTGCTGGTGTCATTGATCACGTCCAAAGGCGCCCACGGGATTCCCGGCTCGGCGCTGGTGATTCTGGCGGCGACGCTGACCGCGATTCCGGCGATTCCGGTGGTCGGCCTGGTGCTGGTGTTGGCGGTGGACTGGTTCATGGGCATCGGTCGGGCGCTGACCAATTTGATTGGTAACTGCGTCGCCACCGTGGCCATCGCGCGCTGGGAAAAAGACATCGATATCCAACGGGCGAACAAAGTACTTTCCGGTCAGGTCGGTTATACCTTCCAGCCGAGAAAACCGGTTGCCCCGGCGCATCAGCAGGAATTTTAAACAACGTGTGCCTGCCTGCGGGCAGGCACATTTATCGCGACTTGGAGCGAACAGTGATTACCTCGTCAACCGTCGTCAATTCAGTGGTAGAAAAACTCCGGGCCGCCTTGGCCCGTGGCCAGTGGCGCTCCGGCGAGATGTTGCCGGGCCAGCGTGAACTGGCCGAACAACTGGGCATCAGCCGCCCGAGCCTGCGCGAAGCGGTGATCGTGCTGGAAACCCTCGGGCTGGTGCGTTCAATGCCGGGCAAAGGCGTGGTGGTGCTGGACGCCAATCTCAGCGACAGCCAAAGCCACGACAGTGCGGTGGCCGGTGCAAGCCTGGAAGACGTGCTGCAACTGCGCTACACCCTTGAGCCGTTTATCGTCGGTCTGGTTGCGCAGTCCATCAGCAGCAAGGAAGTCGGGCAACTGCGCCTGACCCTCATGGACATGCGCGAAGCCCTGGAGGCCAACGACAGCGAGGCCGGCGTAAACGCCTACATCGCCTTCCACGAAGAGCTGTTTACCCTGACCTCGAACCCGATCTTCCAGAGCGTGGTACAGCAGACGAGCAATGCCCTCAAGCAAAGCGCCGAAGTGCTGCGCAACTCCCCCGAGCATCTGGCTGAGCGTCTGGAAGAGAACGAGGCCGTGGTGCGCGCGATTCGCAGCAAGAACAGCGCCCAGGCCAGTGCCGAAATGCGCCGCCATATCCTTCGCGAAGGAAAGCGGATGGGCATCGAATTGAATATTCCGGACGACAACCTCGGCAGTTGAAACCTATTGAAACCGGAGACAAGCCATGAACAGCTTAGCCTCACCGCACACTCTTGTCGCCCTGCCCTTTTCTCCGCCGGCGGATGATCTCTACTCGCGAGTCTTCGACGCCATTCTCGAGCAACGCATCCATGGGGCCAGCCGTTTCACTGAAGAAAGCCTGGCGCAGATGTTCGGCGTTCGACGCAGTGACATTCGTGGCGTGTTGACGCAACTGTCCCATCAGCAAGTCATCGTGCTGCGCACTCACCATCGCCCCCGCGTCGCCGTGCTCGACAGCGAGCAGATTCGGCAGACGCTGCATGCCCGGCGACTGACTGAGACCACCGTCGTGCGGCTGGCCTGTCAGCAGCCCCATCCTCAGCATCTGAAACACCTGCGCACCTTGATCGATAGCGAGCGCCTGTGCACGGCGCGTGGCGCGGCGACTCGGCTGGCCGGGGAGTTTCATCTGCAGTTGGCTGAAATGGCGGGGAATGTACCGTTGGCGCATTTTTTGGACAGCCTGGTGCCGCTGACTTCGCTGGCGATTGCGCAATTTGATGTGCAGGTGGAGGGTTATTGTGATTGGCAGAATCACGAGAAAATTGTGAATGCGGTGGAGCGCGGGGATGCAGTGACCGCCGAGGATTTGCTCAGTCAGCATTTGGATCAATTGGAGGCAGTTTTACTGAACTCACAACCGATGTCCCGCCAAAATCGTATTGCTGGTTAGATCGTCTTCGCGAGCAAGCCCGCTCCCACATTCGACCGCATTCCCCCTGGAGGAACTCGGTTGAATGTGGGAGCGGGCTTGCTCGCGAAGGCGGCATCGAGCTCGCTGAAGATGTCGGGCCTTACTCCGCTGCCACCCGCGCGAACCCCTCGCGAATCTTGTCTTCCGGCAAATCATCGGCAATAAACACGATCACGCTTTCCCGCGCCTCGCCCTCCGCCCATTCCGTATCCCAATCGAATCCGTACAACTTCAGGACACCCTGAAACACCATGCGCCGCGGTTCGCCAAGGATGTTCAGCACGCCTTTGTAGCGCAGCAGTTGCTTGCCATGATCTTCCAGCAGTTCGTTCATGAACTCGCTGAGCCTGTCGATATCCAGCGGCTTGTCAGTGCGCAGCACCAGGCTGGAAATGCGGTCGATGGAAGGCGCCTTGCTGACCGGGCGCAAACTCACACCGCCACCGAGGTCGGCATTGAGGTTGAAACCACGCACGTCGAGCAATTCGGCCAGGTCGATCTTGCCGTGGTCAACCACGCGGATGGGCGCGCGACGGTTGATCCGGGTCAGGCGTTCGCTTAGCGCGGTGAAAGCAGGCTCTTCCACCAGATCGCGCTTGCTCACCAGCAGGCGGTCGGCAAAACCGATCTGCGCCTGGGCGATGGTTTGGGTCAGATGAGTGTCGGCATGTGCCGCGTCGACCAAGGTGATGATGCCGTCGAGGATGTAACGCTCTCGCAGTTCTTCGTCGATGAAAAAGGTTTGCGCCACAGGGGCCGGATCGGCCAGGCCGGTGCACTCGATCACCAGACGGTCGAAGGCGATTTCGCCGCTGTCCAGGCGTTCGAGCAGCAGGTACAGCGCCTTTGTAAGGTCGGTGTGGATCGTGCAGCAGACACAGCCGTTGGACAGCGTCATCACTTGCACCGGTTCATCACCCAACAGTTGGGTGTCGATGCCGGCGTCGCTGAATTCGTTTTCGATCACGGCGATTTTCAGGCCGTGCTCGGCTTTGAGCAGGTGACGCAACAGCGTGGTCTTGCCAGCGCCAAGGAAGCCGCTGAGGATCGTGACGGGAATGGGAGAGGACAACTGGAGTCTCCTGTTTCACAAAATGAGAAATCAACACAAAACAAATGTGGGAGCGAGCTTGCTCGCGAAGAGGTCGTGTCAGTCGACATTAATGTTGAATGACACACCGCTTTCGCAAGCAAGCCCGCTCCCACAGGGATTGCATCAAGCCGGCTGTTGCATCAACAGCACTTCGGCCCACCCTTGCCACCGTAACGGGCTTCCTGACGTTCCCGGAAGAACATCTCATAGCTCATCACCGGTTTGTCCGGGTGTTTGGTCTGCATGTGCTCGACGTAGTTGTCGTAGTCGGGCATGCCGACCATCAGGCGCGCGGCCTGACCGAGGTATTTACCGAGGCGACTCAGGTCATTGAACATGCTGCATTCCTCGATCAAGCATCCGGCAAGGCCTGGAATGGCGCTTCTTTATCCGTACGCTCTTTTTGACCCCAGGCGGCAATGCCGACCTTGAGCGCGTAGAACAGGATACTGAAGACCACGAACAGGAACAGCGCCGTCAGCGTTGCGTTGGTGTAGGCGTTGAAGATCACGTGTTGCATTTGAGTGATGTCCTTGGCCGGGGCGAGGATCTGACCGTTGGCCAGCGCATCGCTGTATTTTTTGGCCAGCGACAGGAAACCGATGGCCGGGTTGGCGTCGAACAGCTTGATGAAGCCGGCAGTGGTGGTGCAAATCAGCAGCCAGACCGCCGGCAGCATGGTCACCCAGACGTAGCGTTGGCGTTTCATTTTGATCAGCACGACGGTGCCGAGCATCAGCGCGATACCGGCCAGCATCTGGTTGGAGATACCGAACAGCGGCCACAAGGTGTTGATGCCACCCAGCGGATCGATCACGCCCTGATACAGCAACCAGCCCCACATCGCCACACAACCGGCGGTAGCGATCAGGTTGGCGGCCCAGGATTCGGTACGTTTCAGCGCCGGCACGAAGGAGCCGAGCAAGTCCTGGAGCATGAAGCGTCCGGCACGAGTGCCGGCGTCCACCGCGGTCAGGATGAACAGCGCTTCGAACAGGATCGCGAAGTGGTACCAGAACGCCATGGTGTTTTCACCCGGCAGGACACTGTGCAGGATCTGCGCGATACCGACCGCCAGGGTCGGTGCACCACCGGCACGGGCCAGGATGGTGGTTTCACCAATGTCCTTGGCCACCGCTTGCAGCGCTTCCGGGGTAATTGCAAAGCCCCAGCTGCTGACAGTTTGTGCCACAGCCATCACATCACCACCGACGACTGCCGCTGGACTGTTCATGGCGAAATACACACCAGGCTCGATCACCGACGCGGCAACCATCGCCATGATGGCCACGAAGGACTCCATCAACATGGCGCCGTAACCGATGTAACGGGCGTTGACCTCGTTATCCAGCAGTTTCGGCGTGGTGCCGGAGGAGATCAGCGCGTGGAAACCCGAGACCGCGCCACAGGCGATGGTGATGAACAGGAACGGGAACAGACCGCCCTTCCACACCGGGCCGGTGCCATCGACGAACTGGGTCAATGCCGGCATTTTCAGCTCGGGCATGGTGACCAGGATGCCGATCGCCAACGCCACGATGGTGCCGATTTTCAGGAACGTGGAGAGGTAGTCACGCGGTGCCAGAATCAGCCACACCGGCAACGAGGCGGCGACGAAACCGTAACCGACCAGCATCCAGGTAATCTGCACGCCAGTGAAGGTGAAGGCCTTGGCCCAGACCGGATCGGCGGCAATCTGCCCGCCGAGCCAGATCGAGCCCAGCAGCAACAGCACGCCGACGATGGAGATCTCGCCAATGCGGCCCGGGCGGATGTAGCGCATGTAAATGCCCATGAACATCGCGATCGGGATGGTCGCCATCACCGTGAAAATGCCCCATGGGCTTTCGGCCAGGGCTTTGACCACGATCAGCGCCAGCACCGCGAGGATGATGATCATGATCAGGAAGCAGCCAAACAGCGCGATGGTGCCGGGGATGCGGCCCATTTCTTCACGGACCATATCGCCCAGGGAGCGGCCATTGCGGCGGGTGGACATGAACAGGACCATGAAGTCCTGAACCGCACCGGCCAGCACCACGCCCGCAATCAGCCACAGCGTGCCGGGCAGATAACCCATCTGCGCCGCCAGAACCGGACCGACCAACGGCCCCGCGCCAGCGATGGCCGCGAAGTGGTGACCGAACAGGATGTGTTTGTTGGTGGGGACGTAGTCCAGACCATCGTTGTTGAGCACGGCGGGTGTGGCCCGTCGCGAATCGAGTTGCATCACATGGTTAGCGATGAACAGACTGTAGTAGCGGTACGCAACCAGATAAATGGCCACGGCAGCGACCACAATCCACAAGGCATTGATCGCCTCGCCTCGGCGCAATGCCACTACGCCAAGGGCGCACGCTCCTACGATTGCCAGCAGCAGCCAGGGTAGATGGCGTGCCAGGCTATTATTATTTTTCATTTTATGATTCCAGCCAGGGTGGACAAGAAAGACAACCACCCCGAGTTTAGCTCTCCTGACGGCAAAGGCCATACCCCGACATTGGTCGAGACGCTTGCACTGGCTGGCAGGCTTAGACAATGCGGGTCTATAGTCAGCGAACATTCAGAGGATTGCGCCATGAGCGAACACCCTGCCGATCGCCGCCGTTTCAAACGAATTGCGTTCGATGCCCGAACCGAGCTGAGCCAAGGAGAATTCATCTGGCCGGTGAAGCTGATCGACTTGTCCCTCAAGGGACTGCTGATCGAGCGCCCCGAGCCGTGGCTGGGTGATCGGGAAAACAGTTTTTCCATCGAGATTCATCTCACTAACGAGATCGAGATCAAGATGGACGTGCAATTGACGCACGACGATAACCGCCATTTGGGTTTCGTTTGCCGGCACATCAGCCTGGAATCCATTGAGCGTCTGCGGCGGTTGATTGAACTCAACCTCGGCGATCCGCAAGAGCTGGAGCGGGAGCTTGGCGCGCTTATAGACGCATGACCCCCCTTGTAGGAGCCGGCTTGCTGGCGAAGGTGGCACTAAGCACAACACAAGGCTCAAGGCCCGTCGCCAGCAAGCCGGCTTCTACAAAGGGAGCTGGTTTATTCGAACAACGCGTCGAGTGCCTGCTCCAGACGCGTCACGGCAATAATCTGCAACCCCGGTGGCGCTTCCTTCGGCGCATTGCCTTTGGGCACGATGGCCCGTTTGAAGCCGTGCTTGGCGGCTTCTTTCAAACGTTCCTGACCGCTCGGCACCGGGCGTACCTCGCCAGACAAACCGACTTCGCCGAACACCAGCAGATCATGGGGCAATGGCCGGTTGCGCAAGCTGGACATGACCGCTGCCATCAACGCCAGGTCGGAAGCGGTTTCCAACACCTTCACGCCACCCACTACGTTGAGGAATACGTCCTGATCGTGGGTCGGAATGCCGCCATGACGGTGTAACACCGCCAGCAACATCGCCAGACGATTCTGATCCAGGCCCAGCGTGACCCGGCGCGGGTTGGCCAGATGGCTGTCATCCACCAACGCCTGGACTTCCACCAGCATCGGTCGGGTCCCTTCCCACGTCGCCATGACCACACTGCCCGGTACTTCCTCCTGAGCACGCGTCAGAAAAATCGCCGACGGATTGGAGACTTCCTTCAGGCCCTTGTCGGTCATGCCGAACACGCCCAGTTCGTTGACCGCGCCGAAACGATTTTTCACTGCCCGCAGCAAGCGCAGACGACCATCGGATTCGCCCTCGAAATACAACACGGTGTCGACCATGTGCTCAAGCACTCGCGGCCCGGCCAATGCGCCCTCTTTCGTCACGTGGCCGACCAGGAAAATCGCCGTGCCGCTCTGCTTGGCGTAGCGCACCAGCAATGCCGCGCTCTCCCGAACCTGAGACACGCCGCCCGGTGCCGATTGCAGTTGTTCGGTGAAAATTGTCTGGATCGAGTCGATCACCATGACCTTGGGCTTTTCGAGCCGAGCAGTGGCGATGATGGTTTCGATGCAGGTTTCGGTCATGACGCGCAGTTGATCCTGCGGTAATCCCAGGCGCCGGGCGCGCATGGCTACCTGTTGCTGGGACTCTTCGCCGGTGACATACAACGCCGGCATGCTTTTGGCGAGGTTGCACAAGGTTTGCAACAGGATGGTTGATTTGCCGATGCCGGGGTCACCGCCGATCAGCACTACCGAGCCGTCCACCAGACCACCGCCCAAGACTCGATCCAGCTCGCTGGAGGCGGTGGAAAAGCGCGGGATCTCTTCGACACTGACTTCGGCCAGGGTTTTGATCTGCGCCTGTTGGCCGGTCCAGCCGGTGCGACCGCTGGGGGCCGCAGCGCCGCCACTCTCGACCATGGTTTCGGTCAAGGTGTTCCAGGCTCCGCACTCGCCGCACTGGCCCGCCCACTTGGGGAACGTTGAGCCGCACTCGGTGCAGCCGTACATGCGTTTGGCCTTGGCCATCTGAACTCCCGGCAAAAAACGCGATGATAGCTCAGCTGGACTGAATCGGCGCGAAGCTGTTGCCCAATGAAAGAAACTTCAGCAGCAATTATTCGATTATCGGAAACGTAACCTTCGAGTGACAGTCCCACAGAATTTGTACAACTTTGCGCATCGACAGCCCAATCCAGATCTGGGTCGGATCAATCAATAAAAAACAAAAGCTGTACAAGCCTTTTATATCTCGACAGGAGAACGTACAACATTACTTCAATAAATTAGGGCTCAACAAAACATATCAAATTACTGGCAATATAATAGCACGCACAACTTGCCACCCCCCACGACCTATACATTCAAACAAACAATGTAAAAGATCCCGAATCTAATTGTTCCTTGCAACAAGCCCATATTTGCAATCACTTATTCCCTCTCAAACTTTCATGCACCTCTCCATTGCGGCAAGCAGAGGCGGACGAGTGACGGACTGAATGCGCTGGCACCGATAGAGCATGCCCCCAGAGTGATGGGGCAGTGCGGGCAATCGCTCAGGAATGATGGCACTTTGTAAACTTTTCCCCGAGGACCCGGTCGATAGCAGGCAAACGCTGTAAGCAGTTGTTTCGAGCGAGATGCCTTTGACTGATTTACACTGCGTTACCAACCTCATCTGTAACAAGGAAATAACCTATGGGCGTGATAAGTGAGTTCAAGGCCTTCGCGGTCAAGGGTAATGTGGTCGACATGGCCGTTGGTATCATCATCGGCGCAGCCTTTGGCAAGATCGTTTCGTCGTTTGTCGGAGACGTGGTGATGCCGCCAATCGGCCTGTTGATCGGAGGGGTGGATTTCAGTGACCTGGCCATTACGCTCAAGGCAGCCAACGGGGATATCCCCGCAGTGGTGCTGGCGTACGGCAAATTCATCCAGAGCATGATCGACTTCATCATCGTCGCGTTCGCGATCTTCATGGGCGTAAAAGCCATCAACCGCTTGAAGCGCGAAGAGGCCGTTGCACCAACGCTGCCGCCTGTTCCAACCAAGGAAGAAGAGCTGCTGAGCGAGATTCGCGATCTGCTCAAGGCCCAGAACAACCGGCCTGAGTGACGTGATGCATTCAAGAGCGGCGCCTTCGGGGCGCCGTTTTTTTTACCAGTAGTTTTCCACCGCGACGTGTCCGGGGCGCCGGCTGAGGCTCAAGTGCATGTCGCGCTGTTTAAGCAGTTTGCGCGTGTCATCGATCATCTGCGGATTGCCGCAAAGCATGACCCGCGAATGCTCGGCCGTCAGTGCCACACCCGCCACCCGCTCGAGTTCGCCATTGTCTATCAGCGTCGTAATCCGGCCATTCAAGGTGCCCGGATGCTCCTCACGCGTGACGGTGGCGATGAATTGCAGCTTGTGTGCGTACTCGGCCAGATAGTCACGTTGCGCCAACCCCGAGATCAGGTCCTGGTAAGCCAACTCCCTGGCTTCACGTACGCTGTAGACCAGGATGATTCTTTCGAATTTCTCCCAGACTTCGAAGTCCTGCAGGATCGACAAAAACGGCGCCACGCCGGTGCCTGTGGATAACAACCAGAGATCACGTCCGTCAGCAAAACGGTCAAGCGTCAGGTAACCAAAGGCCTGACGGTCGACCAGCAGGGTATCGCCCTCGCCCAGCCGGCTCAGCTCACTGGTGAACTCGCCGCCCGGCACCACAATGGAAAAGAACTCGAGGAACTCGTCATAGGGTGAAGAGACCATGGAATAGGCACGCCACACAGTGCTGCCATCGGCCTTGGTAACCCCCAGCCGGGCGAACTGCCCGGCACGAAATCGAAAGCCCGGATCCCGGGTCGTGCGCAGAGTGAACAGGTTCGGGGTCAACGGCTGGACGTCGAGCAGGGTCTGGCGTGTGAATTTTTCTGCGCTGGCAGTCATGGGGCGCTCCATTGAACGGGTGACTCCAGTGTCCCGCAAAACATGCAAATTAAACACTTACTGTTTGTAGTGCCTTTAATGCGTATTGTGAAAACACCTATCGCCAAAAACATAAACTTTTACGGACCATACAGTTAATTTGCAAAATTCACATTAAGGCTGTCATTCAATGTTCATCCTTTTTACACCTATATTGTTAGAACCAGATATTTAGTTTTTAAAGGTCTAACAAGCCAAATAGTCTCACCGTACATGTAGGATTCATCCTACACTCGTTGCGTGCTGGATCTCGGATCCAATCAGCACCCCAGAGAAGATTGGATAATGGAGATACATAATGGAGCAGTGGAAGGAAACGCAGCTTACCCAATTGTCGTACACGACCGACATAGAAAATGCATATCGGATTGCACTTGGATTTGCGAAAAATATCGGGTTTCAATTTTTCGCCATTTCAACTACTTACCCAACAAAAAACAATCAAGCCAATACCATCCGACGCAACAATTACCCTCTCGACTGGAACAACGAATATGAACAAAAGAATCTGAAATCAATAGATCCAGTAGTAGCCCATTGCAATCACTCCATGATGCCGGTTCTATGGAGCGAAAACCTTTTCTGCAAGGTTCCTTCACTGTGGGAGGCCCTTGTAGCGCAAGGTTTGGAGCACGGCTGGTCACAATCGTTTCACGACGAAGAGAGTGGCCTATGCAGCATTTTGAGCCTGGCCAGAAGCCATTGTCCGATCACGGCAATGGAGCTGTATGAGAATCTTGGCTTCTCAGTGTTCATGTGCAGTCATCTCCATGCGTTGATCGCACAATCGCTGCCCAAGAGTCCTGCGAAACCGCCAGGCCCGCATCTATCGCCAAGGGAAATCGACGTTCTGGAACTGGCAGCGGACGGCAAGACGGCAGAACAAAGCGCGAAAATTCTTAATCTGAGCGCACGAACCATCCATTTCCACATTCAAAGTGCGATCGATAAACTCGGGGTCAGCAACAAGATTGCCGCCATTATCGCCGCCCTCAAGGCCGGCTACCTCAACCGCACCTCGATCCGTTGACCGGTTAAAACCTGCGAGTAATCCAAAAGAAAAAAACGTACCATTCGCGACGCCTCCAGAGTGTTGCCGTGTGAACCTTCACGACGCAGTACACTTGGACGGTCTCGCCCGCTACAACGCCCCTGGGCCGCGGGAAACCCGTTGATTACCCAGAGCCCCGCCCCATGCCTTTGCTCGAAACACCCTTCGCCCGCCTCGACCTGATCCGCCAGCCCGAACAGCAGAACGAACCGCTGCAAGCGTTCGATGCCGCCGACGAATACCTGCTCAACCATCTGGCAGGACAGCAACCGACCGCGAACACCCGCGTGCTGGTGCTCAATGACAGTTTCGGCGCATTGGCCGCCAGTCTGGCAGGCAAGGTTCAGGTCACCACGAGCGGCGATTCGTTCCTGGCCTTCCAGGGGCTGGAAAAGAACCTGATCCGCAACGGCCAGGCGTTTGATGCGGTGCCGAGCGTGCCTGCCAGCGAAACAGTCACCGGCCCGTTTGACCGGGTGCTGATCCGGGTACCGAAAACCCTGGCCTTGCTGGAGGAACAACTGATCCGCCTGCAAAATCAGCTGGCCCCCGGCGCCCAAGTGATTGCCGGTGCCATGATCAAGCATCTGCCGCGGGCTGCCGGGGACTTGCTGGAGCGCTACATTGGTCCGGTGCAGGCCTCATTGGCGGTGAAAAAGGCCCGGCTGTTGATCGCAACGGTTGAAGCCAAAGCTTCCGCGACGTCCCCCTACCCGACCCGCTATCGACTCGACACGCCGTCCATCGAGCTGCTCAACCACGCCAACGTATTTTGCCGCGAGGGTCTGGACATCGGCACGCGGGCGTTTCTCCCGCACTTGCCGACGAACCTTGGCGCGGTGCGGGTCGCCGACCTCGGTTGCGGCAACGGTGTACTGGCCATCGCCAGTGCCCTGCAAAATCCCGAAGCGCACTACACGCTGGTGGACGAGTCCTTTATGGCTGTGCAATCGGCTGCCGAAAACTGGCGCGCAGCGCTGGGTGATCGGGACGTGATCGTGCGTCCCGGAGATGGTTTGGCCGGGCAGGAACCACAATCACTGGACGTGGTGCTGTGCAACCCGCCATTTCATCAGCAACAAGTGGTGGGTGACTTTCTGGCCTGGCGGATGTTCCAGCAAGCCCGGGAAGCACTGGTGGTGGGCGGCGCGCTGTATATCGTCGGCAATCGACATCTGGGGTATCACAGCAAGCTGGCGCGGTTGTTCCGCGGCGTCGAACAAGTGGCAGCCACACCGAAGTTCGTGATCCTCAAAGCCCGAAAATAACTCCGGGCAAAAAAAACCCTCCAGCGCAGGAGGGTTGTAAATCCGTGCCATAAGGCATCGGGATGGGATCTTGCGAATCAGTGCGTCGACAGGCCTGCTGCATTCATGAACATGCGCATCAGGCTCGCGACGATGAACAGCGCCACCACGCTGCCGGTCCAGATCATCGCCAGCCAGCCGAGTCGCTGCCAGAGCGGTTTTTTCTCTGCGGCTTCGATTTCCTGCAAGGAATGTTTGCCAGCCATCATCATGATCTCCTCTGAAATGGCGCAGGTTTCAACCCTGCGCCATTGCGGTGTGCGCTAGTGGTAGCCATCTTCGTGGGTAACCTTGCCGCGGAACACGTAGTAGCTCCAAAAGGTGTAACCCAGGATAAACGGGATGATGAACAACGTCCCCACCAGCATGAAACCCTGACTCTGCGGCGGCGCGGCGGCGTCCCAGATCGAGATCGACGGCGGCACGATATTCGGCCAAAGGCTGATGCCCAGACCGCTGTAGCCGAGGAAGATCAGCACCAGCGTCAGCAGGAATGGCGTGTAATGCGCATTGCGGGCCACGGCGCGGATCAGACCGTACATGGTCACCAGCACCAGAATCGGCACCGGCAGGAACCAGAACAGATTCGGCAGCGTGAACCAGCGAGCGGCAATCTCGGCATGGGCCAGCGGGGTCCAGATGCTGACGATGCCGATCACTGCCAACACCACGAAGGCCAGCGGCCGCGCCAGGTCATGCATCTGTTGCTGCAACTTGCCTTCGGTTTTCATGATCAGCCAGGTGCAACCCAGCAGCGCATAAGCCACCACCAGTGCGAGACCGCAGAACATCGTAAATGGCGTCAACCAGTCCAGTGAACCGCCGGCGAACTGACGGTTGACCACCGGCAATCCATCAATGAACGCCCCCAGAGCCACACCCTGGAAGAACGTCGCGGCGATCGAACCACCGATGAACGCTTTATCCCAGAGGTGGCGTTTGTCGTCCTTGGCCTTGAAGCGGAACTCGAACGCCACACCGCGGAAGATAAGCCCGATCAACATGAAAATCAGCGGCAGGTAAAGCGCCGAGAGCACCACCGAGTACGCCAGCGGAAAGGCGCCGAACAACGCCGCGCCCCCCAGGACCAGCCAGGTTTCATTGCCGTCCCACACCGGTGCGACGGTGTTCATCATCACGTCACGGTCGGTCTTGCCCGGGATGAATGGAAAGAGAATCCCGATCCCCAGGTCGAAACCGTCCATGACCACGTACATCATGATGCCGAAGATGATGATCACGGCCCAGATCAGCGGAAGATCAATACCCATGATTCAAATCTCCTTTTGCAGGCTGGGGTCGTGGTCGGCGTCGGCGGGATCGTCGGCGGCGGACAGCGGACGAGCCGGCGTACGTTTCTTGCCTGGACCGCCATCGGGCGTTTCCGCGCCTTCGTCGATCTTCGGCCCTTTGCGCACCAGACGCATCATGTACCCCAGGCCGGCCCCGAACAGCGCGAAATAGACCACGACGAACAGGACCAGCGTGATGCTCATCTGCATGAAACTGTGATTGGACGACGCGTCTGCCGTGCGCATCAAACCGTAGACCACCCACGGCTGGCGGCCGATTTCAGTGGTAAACCAACCGGCGAGGATCGCGATCAGGCCGGACGGGCCCATCCACAACGCCAGATAGAGGAACGGTCGCGAGGTGTACAGCTTGTCGCGCTTGCGCAGCCACAGGCTCCACAAACCGGTGAAGATCATCAGCATGCCCAGACCGACCATGATCCGGAACGACCAGAAAACGATGGTCGAATTAGGCCGGTCTTCAGGCGGGAACTCCTTGAGCGCCGGCACCTGTTTGTCCAGGGAGTGCGTGAGGATCAGGCTGCCCAGGTACGGGATTTCAACGGCAAATCTGGTCTTCTCGGCTTTCATGTCCGGCCAGCCGAACAGGATCAGCGGAGTCGGTTCATCGCCGTGGTTTTCCCAGTGACCTTCGATCGCCGCGATTTTCGCCGGTTGGTGCTTCAACGTGTTGAGGCCGTGGAAGTCACCGATGACCGCCTGGATCGGCGCCACGATCAGGGCCATCCACATGGCCATCGAGAGCATGGTGCGGATCGCCGGGTTGTCCTTGCCGCGTAGCAAATGCCAGGCCGCCGAAGAACCGACGAAGAACGCCGTCGCCACGAACGCAGCCGTTGCCATGTGCATGAGGCGGTACGGGAACGAAGGATTGAAGATCACCGCCAGCCAGTCGGTTGGAATGACCTGGCCGTTGATGATTTCGTAGCCTTGAGGGGTCTGCATCCAACTATTGGAAGCGAGAATCCAGAACGTCGAGATCAACGTGCCGATGGCGACCATGACCGTGGCGAAAAAGTGCAGGTTGCGCCCGACCTTGTTCCAGCCGAACAGCATGACCCCAAGGAACCCGGCTTCGAGGAAGAAGGCCGTCAACACTTCGTACGTCAGCAACGGCCCGGTCACGGAACCGGCGAAATCCGAGAATCGGCTCCAGTTGGTGCCGAACTGATAGGCCATGACCAGCCCGGAGACCACGCCCATGCCGAAGTTGACGGCAAAGATCTTCGACCAGAAGTGGTACAGGTCGCGGTAGGTATCGTTATGGGTTTTCAGCCACAAGCCTTCGAGTACCGCCAGGTAACTCGCCAGACCGATGGTGATGGCCGGGAACAGGATGTGGAACGAGATGGTGAACGCGAACTGAATTCGGGCGAGATCAAGCGCCTCCAAACCGAACATAAGTCTTCCTCTGTCAGGTAATACCGGCTGAAGGCTTGCGGCCTGCACCCACTGCCCCCACGGATATGGAGTGTGGCGAATTTGAATTCGTTCTTCTTTTTACCAACATCACACGTAGGGAATCTGGCCATCTGGCCGCCGGATCAATTCCAGAAAGGTTTTGATCTGGATCAAGCATGGCTGAAAGAGTAGTCCGGTTTTGGGGGATGGACGGTGTGGTCTTTTGCCGCGTGACAGGTTGCCTCATAGCCCTGGCAATCAGTCGCAACACATTTCCTGCAGGATCGGTGTCTAGCTATCTAAATTTGCCAGACCTGCAACTTCTAGTTACAGGTTGGTGATAATCTCGGACCTCCCCTCGCTCAAGATCCGCCTCAGATGCCCAGCCAAGCGCCCTTGCTGTTACGTCATCACCGCCCTTTCATCGCGTTCTGGCTGGCTCGGGTGTTTACCGCCAGCGGCTTTCAGATGCTCACTGTCGCCATCGGCTGGAATCTCTATCAACTGACCGGCAACGTGCTGGACCTGGGCCTGGTCGGCCTGGTGGAATTTGCCCCGCGGGTGCTGTTCATGTTGCACACCGGGCATGTCGCCGATCGCTATGATCGCCGCAAAGTCGCGGCCATCTGTCAGTCACTGCAGGCGTTGATTGCGCTGACACTGGCGATTGGCGGTGCCACCGGCCACGTTACCCGGGAAATGATCTTCGTCCTGGCGTTTCTGCTCGGCGCCGCTCGCTCCTTCGAGATGCCGACCACCCAGGCGCTGCTACCAAGCATCGTTCCCGCTGCGCTGTTCCCCCGCGCCGTCGCCGCTGCACAGTCGGCGCAACAATCGGCAACCATCGTCGCCCCGGCCCTCGGTGGTTTGCTGTATGCCTTCGGCAGCGTCTGGGTCTACGGGCCGACCGTGATCCTTTATGTGATCGCCTGCCTGTTGATGCTCAACCTGCCCGCCCGGCAAACGCCCCTGAACAAAGGCAAGGCGACCCTGGATTCGCTGCTGGCAGGTGTCCGCTTCATTCGCAGTCGTCCGGATATTCTCGGCGCGATTTCCCTCGATCTGTTTGCCGTCCTGTTGGGGGGCGCGACGGCGTTGCTGCCGGTGTTCGCCAAGGACATCCTGCTGACCGGGCCATGGGGATTGGGTCTGCTGCGCTCCGCTCCAGCAGTCGGTGCGTTGCTGATGTCGCTTTGGCTGGCGCGTTTCTCGGTGGATCGCAAGGTCGGTCGGGTGATGTTTACCGCTGTCGGTGTGTTTGGCGTCGCGACCATCGCGTTCGGTCTTTCGACTTCGTTCTGGTTCTCACTGGCCGTGCTGGTGGTGTTGGGCGCGGCAGACATGATCAGCATGGTGATCCGCGCGTCCTTCGTTCAGCTGGAAACACCGGATGAAATGCGTGGCCGGGTCAGCGCTGTGAACGGTCTGTTCATCGGCGCTTCGAATCAGTTGGGCGAGTTCGAATCCGGCCTCACCGCCCACTGGTTTGGCACCGTGCCGGCGGTGGTCATGGGCGGCATCGGCACGCTGGTGGTGACCGGGGTGTGGATCAAGCTATTCCCCACACTGGCCAACCGTGATCGCATGCATGTGCCGGCTGAGGAGGCCAGGGTTTAAACGACCAGCTCCCCCGCCACCGTCGCCCGGGTCGCCTTGCCGCACAGTTGTTCCACCAGCGTCAGGGCAAACGCCAAAGCGCCCCCGGAACCTTGAGCGGTAATGCAGTTTCCATCGACCACCACCGGTTGATCGACAAAGTTGCAGCCCGACAGCTGATGACTCGCCGAAGGCAGGCAGGTCATCCGCCGCTGTCGCAGGACGCCAAAGGCTTGCAGGGCCACGGCCGGGGCTTCGGCGATGGCGGCGAACAGACGACCTGCCGCCGCCTGATCCTTGATCAATTGCTGCAAGGGTTGATGGGCAGCCAGATGCTGAGCACCGACTGCACCACCGGGCAGTGCGATCAAGTCAAACGGCTGGGCCAGCAAATCCACCAGCATCGCATCGGCCGTCACTCGGGTACCGCGGGCACAGGTGAGCATGCGCCGCCCCTCGATGCTGGCCACCACCACTTCGACCTTGGCGCGGCGCAGTACATCGATCAGCGTTACTGTTTGCAGGTCATCGATGCCCTCGGCGAGGGTAATCAGAGCTCTAAAGGTCATGGGCGCGGTCCACAGGATGATCTTTAAAGCGTAGTCAGCTTTCCTGACCCTTGTTCGAACCGGCCGTTACTTGATGTAAAGCTGTGTCGACATTGTGTTGCCCGGCGCGTTGATGGACGTGTTGCTGAAGGTGAAGGTGCCTTCCTGCTTGCCGGCCAGATCGAAGACATACAGGTAGCCGACCGTTTTTCTGCCGACGGTGCAATCGGTCAGGTTGCCGTTATCGAACGCACACACAGGGGTCCGGGTGCCGTTCACGTCAAAACCGTCCAGCCCGACTTGCGCCTTGCGGCCGTAGCCGACTTCCAGCACGTAGATTTTGATGTTCGGCCCGCTGTGATCGCAGCGTGTCTTCTCCTGCCCTTCGCCGATGTCTTCAAACCCACAGGCCGGCGATTCGACCTTGAGCACCTTGACCTGGCTCAACGGCGCCGCCGAGGCCGCCGAAGCGGTTTGCGCCCCCGGCAACAAGGCAATCAATGCTCCAAATACGGTAACCAGACGCTTTTTCATGCAATCCCCATGTCCCCCAAAAACCAGCGCGCAGTATGGCGCACTTGGCTTTAACGCAAAACATCGACGACGATCACCACCATAAGCAGCCACAACCCCACGTGGCTGGTATGATGCGCGGCTTTTTCCGACCCACAGAAAATTACCAGGCGCCTGCAGCGGTCTGTGCTTTGCTGTTGAGGTCGATACATTCACGGCGCCGGGCGCGCCACGGGGAGCAGACATGCTGGAAAGGCTGTTTCAACTCAAGGCACACAACACCAACGTGCGGACCGAGATTCTTGCGGGCGTCACGACCTTCCTGGCCATGGCCTACATTCTGTTCGTCAACCCGAGCATCCTCGGCGAGACCGGCATGGACAAGGGCGCAGTGTTTGTCGCGACCTGCCTGGCAGCCGCCATCGGCTCCACGACCATGGGCCTGATCGCCAACTATCCGATCGCCCTCGCACCGGGCATGGGCCTGAACGCGTTCTTCACCTACACCGTGGTCCTGCACATGGGCCATACCTGGCAAGTGGCGCTGGGGGCGGTGTTCATCTCGGCCGTGTGCTTCTTCCTGTTGTCGATCTTCCGCATTCGGGAATGGATCATCAACAGTATCCCGCTGCCGCTGCGTTCGGCGATTGCCGCCGGTATCGGCCTGTTCCTGGCGCTGATTGCCCTGCACAACGCCGGCATCGTGGTCAGCAATCCGGCGACCATGGTCGGCCTCGGTGACCTGAAACAACCGGCACCGATCCTCGCAACGCTTGGTTTTGCACTGATCGTTGCCCTCGAGGCTCTGGCCGTGCGCGGTGCGGTGCTGATCGGGATTCTGGTCGTGACCATCGCGTCGATTGCCCTGGGTTTCACCCCGTTCGGCGGCGTGATGTCGATGCCGCCATCGCTGGCGCCGACCTTCCTGCAACTGGACATCAAGGGTGCACTGGACATCGGTCTGGTCAGCGTGATCTTCGCCTTCCTGTTCGTCGACCTGTTCGACAACTCCGGCACCCTGATTGGTGTCGCCAAGCGCGCCGGCCTGATGGGCAAGGACGGCCACATGCCGAAAATGGGGCGCGCCCTGATCGCCGACAGCACCGCGGCGATGGCGGGTTCGTTGCTGGGTACTTCGACGACCACCAGCTACATCGAATCCGCAGCCGGCGTGAGTGCCGGTGGCCGCACCGGTCTGACGGCCATTGTGGTGGCGTTTCTGTTCCTGCTGGCACTGTTCTTCTCGCCGTTGGCCGCCAGCGTTCCGGCGTTCGCCACGGCACCGGCACTGCTGTTCGTCGCGGTACTGATGACTTCCGGCCTGGCCGAAATAGACTGGGACGACATCACCGTTGCCGCACCGGTCGTGGTCACAGCGCTGGCCATGCCGTTCACTTATTCCATCGCCAACGGCATCGCCTTCGGTTTCATTTCCTGGACCGCAATCAAGTTGCTGTCCGGTCGCGGCCGTGAGCTGAACCCGGCACTGGTGATTCTGTCGATTCTGTTCGTGATCAAGTTGGGTTGGTTCAACGCATGACTTTTGATTCCCAGGCTTACACCGTTCAGCTCGAAGAAAAGGTTTCTCGCCTGCGCGACCTGCTGGCCCCGTTCGATGCACCTGAGCCAGCCGTGTTCGATTCGCCGCTGAAAAACTTCCGCCTGCGTGCCGAATTCCGCCTCTGGCGTGAAGCCGGCGAACGTCACTACGCGATGTTTTCCCAGGAAGACAAACGCACGCCGATCCTGATCGACGAGTTTCCGATTGCCAGCCTGCGCATCAACGAGTTGATGCCACAGCTCAAGGCCGCGTGGAAAGCCAGTGCGGCCCTGAGCCACAAACTGTTTCAGGTGGAGTTCCTGACCACCCTGGCCGGCGATGCGATGATTACCCTGTGCTATCACCGCCCGCTGGATGAACACTGGCATGCGGCGGCGTCGAAGCTGGCGGCAGACCTGAACGTCAGCGTGATCGGCCGCTCGAAAGGCAAACGCGAAGTGATCGGCCATGATTACGTGGTCGAGAAACTGGACGTCGGTGGCCGCACCTTCAGCTATCGCCAGCCCGAAGGCGCGTTCACCCAGCCGAACGGCACCGTGAACCAGAAGATGCTCAACTGGGCTTACGACGCCCTCGGTGATCGCCCGGACGATTTGCTGGAGCTGTATTGCGGCAACGGTAACTTCACGCTGCCGCTCGCGACCCGCGTGCGTAAAGTGCTGGCCACCGAGATCAGCAAGACCTCGGTCAACGCGGCGCTGAGCAACCTCAGCGAAAACGCAGTGGATAACGTCACGCTGGTGCGTTTGTCCGCCGAGGAGTTGACCGAAGCCCTGAACGAAGTCCGCCCGTTCCGGCGCCTGCACGGTATCGACCTCAAGAGCTATGAGTTCGGTAGCGTCTTCGTCGACCCGCCTCGCGCCGGCATGGACCCGGACACCTGCGAGCTGACCCGGCGTTTCGACAATATCCTTTACATTTCCTGCAACCCGGAAACCCTGGCGGCCAACATCGCCCAACTGCACGACACCCACCGCATTACTCAATGCGCGATGTTCGACCAGTTCCCGTGGACCCACCACATGGAATCCGGGGTGTTGTTGACCCGGCGCTGATTGCATTCGCCCGATACAAAACAGCCGTCAAAACGACGGCTTTTTTGTGCGTGCTCAAACGGGGACATCCGGCTTGCGCGGACGCCCACCCTTGCGACCATTGGCCCGCGCTGCCTCAGCCTTGGCAGCGCTGCTTTGGCGACCATTGCGCGAAGCGATGACCGAGGCGGCCATGTCCATCAGCGGCTTGCTCGCAGAAATCATCCCGGCGATGGACACATGCAAATCCTTGCCCTCATGGCAAAGGGCGGTTCCAGAAAAGCCGACTTTCAGGTCCGCGAAATCCTCGACCTCGAAACCATCGAATTCCGGATAGTGCTGAACCGGCAGCAGCACACCACTGCCATCAATGAAACTGACGGCCAGACACGGTTCCAAAAAGGTCACGCCCGTCGCCTGCAAACCGTTTTTGTGGCGCACTTGCCCTCGCCGGATGGCGTCATCCAGCACGGCCTCACTCACGGGCCGGTCGGCCAGTATCCCTGCCTCTATCGTTTTCATAGTTTTATCTCCACGCCCTCCGAAGCGCCAAACAGCGCCAGCAAGGTCTTGTTCGTCTCGGGCTCATAGCAAGCCGAGCAAATCATGTCAGTCGTACTCGCAATCCTTTTCACCACCAGGACTTCGCTGGTCCGCCAGTCCCATATCTGATGATCGAGGCAGACCGTGTTCAGCCTTTCCCACCAGATCGTTCGAGCGCGACGCAAGTGGGCGGGTTGCCTGAGTGCGTGACGCAGGCCTTCCAGCACGGCGATTGGTGGCCGGTTGGAATGAGGAGCCACATCCCACAGCTCGACACCGTTGTGCCAAAAGCTGAATTTGAAGCGTGCGCTCCAGGCTCCGGCGTCCACATGCGCGTGCGGCGGACAGTGCTCATCACGCAGCATGATCACGACTGAAAGCCCTTTGTAGCTGAACAATTTCATACTAACCCATCCGTTAGGTTATTGAGTCTCATGACTCGCCATTCCTTGAACAATCCGATAACCGGTGCTGACCTTCATTCAGTTCCCGGAACTTGAGGCTAGCGTCCCAGGCCTACCCTGGCTCGGCAATCAGGGGCAAAAATGGTAAGCAATCCTTTCACCAATTTGATAAACACTGCGTCAGGCCCTTCATTTGATCCCCGGTGTAATCAATCATGCAGCGAACATTCGACGATCTTCAGCTCGGCAGCATTGAGCTGTTTTGCCTCGCCGCTGAAGCAGGCAGCTTTACCGCCGCAGCGCTGGTGGCAGGCGTAACGCCCGCAGCGGTGAGCCGTTCGGTGTCGCGCATGGAAGAACGCCTGGGCGTGCGGTTGTTCGCGCGCACCACGCGCAGCGTCAAACTGACTGACAGCGGGCGCCGGTATTACGAAGAATGCCGTCAGGCGCTGGCGCAATTGGTCGAGGCCCAACGCGAAGTGATGGGCCAGCAGCAGGAGCCTTCCGGCACCTTGCGCATCAGCATTCCCACAACGTATGCGCATCACCGGATCCTGCCGCTGCTACCGGCGTTTCGGGAGCGCTTTCCGCAGGTGAAAGTCGAGTCGCACATCAGCAATCGCAACATTGATTTCGTCGGTGAAGGCTATGACCTGGCCATTCGCGTAAGGGCGATTCCGGATTCCGGGCTGATCGCCCGCCAGCTTGAGGACGCGGAACTGGTGATGATTGCCAGCCCTGATTACCTGAAGCGCGCGGGCACTCCGCAAACCCTGGACGATCTCAAACAGCACGAATGCATCCAGTACGAATTGCCCAGCAGCGGTCGGCGAATTGCCTGGTTGTTCAACGACCATGGCGAGCAACGCGAGATTCAGGCCGAGGGCAATTTCAGTTGTTCCGATGATGTTCTGGGCGGCGTGACGCTGGCCAAACATGGGGCGGGTTTGTTCCAGACCTATCGTTTTATCGTTGAAAGCGAACTGGCCAATGGCTCGCTGGTGGAGCTCCTCAAACCTTATGGTGGACGCTCGCGGCCGTTCACCCTGCTCTATCCACAAAGTCGTCACATGCCGCTTCGGCTAAGGGCGTTTATCGATTTTCTGGTTGAGCATTTGCCGCGCTAAAAGATCGCAGCCTTTGGCAGCTCCTACAGTGGGAACGCGTTTTCCTGTAGGAACTGCAAAAGGCTGCAAACTTTGTAATTGTCCGATCACCGCACACAAATGTCCGGTTCGCCGCCGCTTCAATTGACCATATTAACCATCTGGTACATTTTATCTCCACAGGCTGAACTTCAGCCAATGCCAAAAATAAAAAGTGGAGAGACCCCGATGAACCCTATCGTTCTGGTGCTCAACGGCCCGAACCTGAACTTGCTGGGCACCCGTGAACCGGCGACTTACGGTCACGAAACCCTGGCAGACATCTCAGCGTTGTGCGGCCGTGCCGCCGAAGAATTCGGCCTGGCAGTAGAGTTTCGCCAGACCAACCATGAAGGCGAATTGCTCGACTGGATTCACGCCGCCCGCGGCCGTTGCGCCGGGATCGTCATCAACCCGGCCGCCTGGACCCACACCTCCGTCGCCATTCGCGACGCCCTGGTCGCCAGCGAACTGCCGGTCATCGAAGTCCACCTGTCCAACGTCCACGCCCGCGAACCCTTTCGCCACCACTCCTTCGTGTCGGCCATTGCCACCGCGGTGATGGCCGGTTTCGGCAGCCACGGCTATCGCCTGGCACTTGAACATTTCAGCCTGCGCTTGAAGGGGTGAACGCCGTGACTCAGAACAACGCTGTACTGGCCGGTCTGATCGGTGCCGGCATTCAGGCGTCCCGTACTCCCGCACTGCATGAGCATGAGGGCGATGCCCAGGGTTTGCGTTATCTCTACCGCCTGATTGACCTCGACCAGCTCAAACTCGACAGCAATGCCCTGCCCGACTTGCTGATGGCGGCCGAGCAGATGAATTTCACCGGCCTGAACATCACCTTTCCGTGCAAGCAGACGATCATCCCGCTGCTCGACGAATTGTCACCGGAAGCCCGCGGCATCGGTGCGGTGAACACGGTGGTGTTGAAGGACGGCAAACGCATCGGCCACAACACCGATTGCCTGGGCTTTGCCGAAGGTTTTCGGCGTGGTCTGCAGGGCGTTGCCGTTGAGCGTGTCGTCCAGATGGGCGCAGGAGGGGCCGGCGCGGCGGTGGCCCACGCGTTATTGAGCGAAGGCGTACGACTGCTGAGCATTTTCGATGTGGACAATAGTCGCGCTCAGGCGCTGGCAAACAACCTTAATCAGCATTTTGGCGCTGGCCGAGCGGTGGCGGGTCATGATCTGCCGAGCACGCTGGCTCAGGCCGACGGACTGGTCAACACCACCCCCATGGGCATGAAAAAACTGCCTGGCATGCCGGTGCCGGTGGAGTTGCTTCGCAAACAGTTGTGGGTGGCGGAGATCGTTTACTTTCCGCTGGAAACCGAACTGCTGCGCAACGCCCGCGCCTTGGGTTGCCGGACGCTGGATGGCGGCAACATGGCGGTGTTTCAGGCGGTGAAGGCGTTTGAATTGTTCAGCGGCGTGGTGCCGGATGCGCAGCGGATGCTGGCGCATTTTCAGAGCATGAATGGTTGAGGTTGAAATGAACTCGGACCTGTAGGAGCCGGCTTGCTGGCGATGGCGATCTCAAAGGCGCTATCGCCAGCAAGCCGGCTCCTACAAAGCCAGCACACACCGCAATCAGTCCTGCAGGTATCGCAACACCGACTCGCAAATCATCTCCCGATGACGCCGCTTGATGCTTTCGTCCGGCAAGTCGATCTGAAAAATCTCACCGAACGTATGGCGGTTCGACACGCGATAGAAACAGAACGAGCTGATCAGCAGATGCACATCCAAAGGATCAAGCCCCGCCCGGAACACACCCTCTTCAGCCCCGCGACGCAAAATCACACCCAGTGAATCGAGAATGGTGTTGTTCATCGCCTTGATCGCATCGGAACGCTTCACGAATTCCGCGTTGTGAATGTTCTCGATGCTGACGATGCGCACGAAATCGACATTGCGATCATGGTGATCGAAGGTGAACTCCACCAGCCGCCGAATCGCCTCCACGGGCGCCAGTTCGGCCAGGTGCAGGCGGTTTTCGGTGTTGCGGATATCGCCGTAGAGTTTCTCCAGCACCTCGATGTAGAGCTGTTCCTTACTGCCGAAGTAGTAATAGATCATGCGTTTGGAGGTGTGAATGCGCTCGGCGATCGCATCGACGCGAGCACCGGAAAGTCCCTGCTGGACGAACTCTACAATGGCTTCTTGCAGAATGTTCTCGCGGGTCTTTTCCGGGTTGTTCTTGCGACTCTTGCGGGGCTCGGCCATGGGTTCGTCGGGCGCTACGGAGAGTTCTGAGGTTATTGTCATTGCGGGCTCACGGCCATCACTGCACAGGCTGGCGATTATGAGCCGCGCCGCACAGTGAAGGAAGCCGCGCGGCAGCGGTTTAACCTCGCGTTTACGAAATTGCTACAACTTGGCCTGGCGCAGGGCACCGCTGCGGGATTTGGCCATGGCCGCCAGTCGCACCGCCACGTTGGCCGCGCCATAACCGGCGTAGCCATTCTTGCGCTGGATGATTTCAAAGAAAAACCGCCCTTCGAACGGCTCCGTGTAAACGTGGAACAGCTCGCCACCCTGGGCATCACGGTCGTAGAGCACGTTGTAATAGGCGAGTTCACTGAGGAATTCATCATCAAAATCGAACCGCGCAGCCAGGTCGTCGTAATAATTGAGCGGGATATCCAGCAACGGTACGCCCGCCTGCTTGGCGCGACTGACTTCGGCAAAGATATCGTCGCAATCAAACGCAATGTGATGCACGCCAGAACCGCGATAACTCGACAGTGCGTGTGAGATCGCGGTGTTGCGGTTTTCGGAAATGTTCAGCGGCAAGCGGATCGAACTGTCGCGACTGCGCAGCGCCCGACTCTTCACCAGACCGTAGGGGTCCGGCAGCACCACTTCGTCGTCGGCTTCGAAATCCAGCAGGCTCTTGTAGAACAGCACCCAACTGTCGAGGCTGTCGGCCGGCAACGCCATGGCCATGTGGTCGATGCGCTTGAGGCCACCGCTGGCCACGGCGGCCGGTTGCAGATTGAAGTCGGTGCCATAGACGTCGGCGTTCTGGTCCACCAGATAAATCAGGCTGCCATCCGGCGCACGTACCGCCGCCAGTTCCAGCTCATTGGGGCCGACCAGTCCGCGATACGGCTGACCTTTGTAAGCCACCGCCCGGGCGAGCGCGCTTGCGCTGTCCTTGACCCGCACGGCGGTGGCGCACAGCGACGGGCCGTGTGCCTCGAAGAAACTGTGACCGAACGAGTACGGCTCGGAATTGAGGATCAGGTTGATGTCGCCCTGACGCATCAGGCTCACGCTTTTGGAGCGGTGCTGGCCGGCCTTGACGAAACCCAGTCGCTCCAGCCAGTGAGAAAGCTTGGCGCCGAGGCTTTCGTCCACGGCGAATTCGAGAAACTCGATACCGTTGTATTCGCTGGCCTCGGGAGTCTCGAACAAAATGTCGGCGCAAGCCGTTGGTTGGTTTTCCTGCGCCAGCCGTTCGCGGGTTTTCTCTTCCAGGTACAGCAACGAACGCAAGCCGTCGGCGGCGTTGGCCCGTGGCGGCGCGGCGCGGAAGCCATCGTTGAAAATTTCCAGCGACAACGGCCCGGTGTAGCCACTCTTGATGATCGGTGCGAGAAACCCCGGCAAGTCGAATTCGCCCTGGCCCGGAAAACAGCGGAAATGGCGGCTCCACTCCAGCACGTCCATGGCCAGGATCGGCGCGTCGGCCATTTGCACGAAGAAAATCTTGTCGCCGGGAATGTCGGCGATGGCACTCGGATCGCCCTTTAGCGACAGCGTGTGGAAACTGTCCAGCAACACACCCAGGCTCGGATGATCAGCCTGTCGAACGATGTTCCACACCTGTTGCCAGGTGTTCACATGCCGCCCCCAGGCCAACGCTTCGTAACCGATTCGCAGGCCGCGCGCACCGGCGTGTTCGGCCAGCAATCGCAAGTCGTCGACGAGGATTTGTTCATCACCGATGGCGTCGGCCGAAGCGTTGCTGCACACCAGCACCAGGTCGGTGCCCAGTTCCTGCATCAGGTCGAATTTGCGCTCGGCCCGTTCCAGGTTGCGTGGCAGGCGATCGCGGCGGCAGCCTTCGAAATCCCGGAACGGCTGGAACAGTGTGATGGCGATCCCGAGATCAGCGCACATCTGCCTGATTTCCCGTGGGCTACCGTCATAGTAGAGAAGGTCGTTTTCGAAAATCTCCACCCCGTCGAAACCGGCGGCGGCAATGGCTTCGAGTTTTTCCGGCAGGGTACCGCTCAAGGACACGGTGGCAATGGAACGCTGCATATTTCGACTCCCGGTGGTGGAGGCTGTCTTTTCAGGGCCTGGCACGCTTACGATTTATGTAGGAGCCGGCTTGCTGGCGATGGCAATCTTGCGGACGCCATCGCCAGCAAGCCGGCTCCTACAAGGACCGCGTTTTTCTTGACGTGAATTATTGGCTGCAAGATCCTGCACAGCAATTCAAAGTGTACTATCCGGTTAGTTTTACGTGCGATTATCGAACACTATGACACTTGGCGAATTGACGATTTTTCGTCCACTGCCCACCATCCACCCCACATTGAGTCCGGTCACACACATCGGTCTCGGTGACCCAAGACTCAGAACACCACATAAAAATAATCGGTGGCCTACATGACTCCTTCCCAAAGCTCTCCCGTGGAGCGTTCCTCCATGACTCCTGCCGCTGGCGGCATCGGCGACAAGATCCGCGGCGCCATGGCCGTCGGCAAAACCCGTTGGGGCATGCTGGCGCTGGTGTTTTTCGCCACCACCCTGAACTACATCGACCGCGCCGCGCTGGGCGTCATGCAGCCCATCCTCGCCAAGGAAATGAGCTGGACGGCGATGGACTACGCCAACATCAACTTCTGGTTTCAGGTGGGCTACGCCATCGGTTTCGTGCTGCAAGGCCGGTTGATCGACAGGGTCGGCGTGAAGCGCGTGTTCTTCTGCGCGGTGCTGCTCTGGAGCCTGGCGACCGGTGCCCATGGCCTGGCCACCTCGGCGGTCGGGTTCATGGTCTGCCGCTTTATCCTCGGGCTGACCGAAGCCGCCAACTATCCGGCTTGCGTGAAAACCACGCGGTTGTGGTTTCCGGCCGGCGAGCGCGCCGTGGCGACCGGCATTTTCAACGCCGGCACCAACGTCGGGGCGATGTTCACACCGATGCTGCTGCCGTTGATCCTCCACGCGTGGGGCTGGCAGGCGGCGTTCCTGTGCATGGCGTCACTGGGTGGTATCTGGTTGCTGTTCTGGGGCTTGAAGTACTTCAACCCGGAAGATCACCCGAGCGTTAAACAGTCGGAGCTGGACTACATCCAGAAGGAAGTCGAACCGGAACAGGCCCGCGTACCGTTCTCCCGAATCCTGCGCATGCGCGGCACCTGGGCCTTCGCCCTCGCCTACTCGATGACGGCTCCGGTGTTCTGGTTCTACCTGTACTGGCTGCCACCGTTCCTCAATCAGCAATACAACCTGGGGATCAACGTGACCCAGATGGGTATTCCGCTGATCATCATCTACCTCACGGCCGACTTCGGCAGCGTCGGCGGCGGCATTCTTTCCTCGTTCCTGATCGGTCGCGGAATCAACCCGATCAAGGCGCGACTGATGTCCATGTTCCTGTTCGCCTGCTGCATCATCGGCGTGATCATGGCGGCCGGTTCAAGCAGTCTGTGGGTCGCGGTCTTCGCCATCTCCCTGGCCATCGGCGCTCACCAGGCCTGGACCGCGAACATCTGGAGCCTGGTGATGGACTACACGCCTAAACACATGATGAGTACGGTGTTCGGTTTCGGCGGCATGTGCGCGGCCATCGGCGGGATGTTCATGACCCAGTTGGTCGGTCATATCCTGACGGTCACCAACAACAACTACACCGTGCTGTTCACCCTGATTCCGGCGATGTACTTCATCGCGCTGATCTGGATGTACTTCATGGCGCCGCGCAAGATTCCGACCGTTACTGAGTAAAGTTCGACGCAATACCCTGTGGGAGCGAACCTTTATGGTGAGGGGACTTGTCCCCTCGCCACAAAGGTTCGCTCCCACAGTTCGTTCGCCGCGGCTACCGGCGACTCTGTTGCCACGCCGCCGCCAATCCGCTGCAGCAAATCACCGCGATCCCCACAATCGTGGTCAGGGTCGGCGTGTGAGAAAACAGCAACCAGCCCAGCAAACCGGCAAACACAATCTGGCAATAGCCGAACGGCGCCAGCAACGCCGGGGCTGCGTGGCGGAAAGCCTGGGTCAGAAACAGATGCGCCGTCATCCCGCAGGCGCCCAGCGCCACCATCATCAAGCCATGCCCAACGCTTGGCACTTGCCAGAAGAACGGCACCAGCGCACTCATCACCAGGGTGTTGCACAGGCCGGCAAAGAAGTTGCTGGTGGTCGGGCTGTCGATCTCACTGAGCTTGCGAGTGAGCAATTGATAGAAGCAGAAAAACAGCGCCGAGCAGAGCGGCAGCAGAACCGCTGGCGTGAACAGATCGCCGCCGGGGTGGACGATGATCAACACGCCGACAAAGCCGCAAATCACCGCGATCCATTGGCCACGGGTGACGCGCTCACGCAACAGCGGCACCGACAGTGCAGTCACCAGAACCGGAGCGAGAAAGTTGACCGCCGTGGCTTCAGCCAACGGGATGTACTGCAAGCCGGTGGTGAAAAACAGACTGGTGCCCAGCAAGCACAACGCCCTCAGCAACTGCAGCATCGGCCGTTTAGTGCGCAGGACGCGCAACCCGGACTGCGGCAGAAAAATCCCGGCCATCAATAAGGTGTGAACCACATAACGGGCCCAGACCACCATGACAATCGGGTAGAACCCCGAAAGGTATTTCGACAAGGCGTCATGGCTGGAGAAAAGGAAGGTGGCGACGACGATCAGCAAAATCCCTTTGAAGGGTTGGTTTACGCCGGAGAGCGGAGTGCTGACGGTCATGGATTGCCCTTGTGCCTCGCGAATTCAATCTAAATTTAGAACCTGGTTCCAGATTCTCACATAGCCACTCTGTAAAACCGGGCGAACAGCGCACACAATTTTCAGCCGAGCTGCTTGACTGCATGACCGTTAATTGAAGAACTCGGACGCCAGGCTGGCGGCAGACAATTCCTCGGTAAATTTCAACAGCAGTGGTGCCAGCTCATGCAGTCGCGCTCCCGGCATCCGCGCGCTTGGACCGGCAATGCTCAGCACGCCAATTACTCGCCCGTCGGTGGGGTGCCGTACCACTGCCGCAATCGCTGAAGTGCCCACTGCCGAACTCTCCTCGACCCAGGCGTAGCCTTGCTCCCGCGCCAGTCGCAGCCGTTCCAGCAATTCAATGTTGGACCGCGGAGCGTTCGGTCCCAGATCCTTTGGCCGGTCGCCGCCCTGGCGCTCCACCAGCGACAAGGCCTCGGCATCGCTCATGCAAGCCAGCCACGCATGGCCCGAAGCCGTATAAAACAACGGTGCGTCGCGGCCCATGTCCGGGTCGTAACGCAACCCCGAACGGGCGCCCTGGGATTTGGCGATCCAGATCTGCCGCTCACCTTCGATAAGCCCAAGACGCACCAGTTCCCCGGTTTCCTGGGCCAGACGATCCAGCACGGGCTGAACGATATCGGCGCCGCTACCCGCCAGGTAACGAAAACCCATCGCGACCAGTTTGGTGGACAAGTGATACCGCAGATTCTCCGGATTCTGCCGCACATAACCCAGTCGAATCAGCTCCGCGAGCATACGGTGGGTCGCGCTTTTAGGGATGTCCAGTTGCTCCGCGAGCAGCTGCATGGGCAAACCGCGAGGGTCACGGGTGAGGCTTTCGAGCACATTGAAGACACGTTCGATCTGACTGCCAGCCATGGGAGGTTCCGAATTCGATTTGCCCTGATTCTAGAAGACGAACCGGGTAATGCGAAATCTGGAACTCGAGGCTCGAGCGACGCAGACACTCGACTGTTTGATAAAAACCCGTCCCCTGAGGGAATTCGAGGGGTTATCCATGTTCCTACTGCCTGCACGCTACCGGCCAGCGAGTGAAAGACGGACGACCGGACTGGCGCCGCTCTCACTCACCAGCAACACTCATCCCCACGGACAATCAGAGGATTCCCACATGCTATGGAAAAAAGGCCGACGCAGCGACAACGTGGTCGATGCCCGTGGTGATGATGTCGGCGGTGGTGGCGGCGGGATGCGCTTTGGTGGCGGCAAGGGCCTGAGCCTGACGGCCATCATCCTGATTGTCGGGATCGGCTGGATCACCGGCCAGGACCCGTTGCAGATCCTCGGCCAGTTGACCGGCCAAATGACCGAGCAATCGGCACCGGCCTCGACGCAAACCCGCAAGGCACCGCCGGCCAATGATGAAGGGGCGGAGTTCGTACGCTCGATCCTCGGTGACACTGAAGACACCTGGGGCCAGATTTTTCAGCAGGCCGGTCGGCAGTATAAGAATCCTACGCTGGTGCTGTTCAGCAA
This sequence comes from Pseudomonas migulae NBRC 103157, assembly GCF_002091715.1. Lineage (GTDB taxonomy): Bacteria > Pseudomonadota > Gammaproteobacteria > Pseudomonadales > Pseudomonadaceae > Aquipseudomonas > Aquipseudomonas migulae_A. Next base: position 153,098 of record NZ_BDAG01000009.1, read on the forward strand.
CCGGGTGAACTCGGCGTGCGGCCTGGCGACTTCGGCGACCGGCCCGTTCTATTGCCCCGCAGACCAGAAGGTTTACCTGGACATGGGTTTTTTCCAGGAAATGTCACAACGCTTTTCCGCTGCGGGTGATTTCGCTCAGGCCTACGTGATCGCTCACGAAGTCGGACACCATGTTCAGACGTTGCTCGGTGTCTCGGCAAAAATTCAGACTGCCCGCCAGCAAGGCCGGCAAATGGAAGGCGATGGCGGTTTGCTGGTACGCCAGGAACTGCAAGCGGATTGCCTGGCCGGTGTCTGGGCCAACAACGCGCAGCAGCGCCTGAACTGGCTGGAACCGGGCGACATCGAAGAAGCCTTGAATGCCGCCAACGCTATCGGCGACGACCGCTTGCAGCAGCAAGGTCAGGGTCGCGTGGTGCCGGACTCGTTTACCCATGGCACGTCAGCGCAAAGGGTGCGCTGGTTCAAAACCGGATTTGCGCAAGGCCAGGTGGGCCAGTGCGATACCTTTGCGGCGAAAAACCTATAGATGAATAAGTGGCTGTTGGTTCTGTTGTTCACCTGTGCAAGTACCCAGGCTGCCGAGCAGGCAGTCAAGGAAATCAGCGCCGGACGGCTGTTGTTGAACGAAGGTGAGATGGCGGTGGGCATTGGCCCGGCGCCAGCGAAAATCGAACGCGTGCTGATCATCCTCCATGGACGGTTGCGCAACGCCGAAACGTATCGCCAGAGCGCCGAGCGTGCGGCGGAACAGGCCGGGCAAAGCGCCAACACGCTGGTGATCGCTCCACAATTTCTCAATGAAACCGACGTGGCACTCCATCCAGTGGCCGACACCGTGTTGCGTTGGCAAGGCAATGACTGGATGGCCGGCGGTTTATCCACCGCTCCGTTTGCGCTGAGTTCCTACGCGGCCCTCGACCAGATCATTGCCCGGCTTGGCGATCGTCGACAGTTTCCGGACGTAAAGGACATCGTCATCGCCGGCCACTCCGGTGGTGCTCAGGTGGTTCAGCGCTATGCCTTGTTGAGTCACGATCAACCGGAACTCAAGGCTGCTGGCGTGCACGTGCGCTATGTCATCGCCAACCCGTCCTCCTACGCGTATTTCGATGAGCGACGGCCGGTGGCTTTCAGTCATGCCCGTTGCCCGGACTTCAATCGCTGGAAGTACGGCCTGAGCAATCTGCCTGCTTATGCCGAAGGACAAACACCCGCGCAGCTGAAGGAAAAGTACGTCCAGCGTGACATCGTTTATCTACTGGGGCAGCAGGACATCGACCCGAATCACCCAGCGCTGGATAAAAGCTGTGAAGCCCAAGCCCAGGGTGCTTACCGATTGATTCGCGGACGCAATTTTTTTGATTCTTTAAAGCGTAGCCATCCGAAAGAGTTGAATCAGCAACTGATCGAAGTACCCGGGGTTGGGCATAACGGGGATGGGATGTTTACGTCGCCTGAGGGGCAGAAGGTTTTGTTTGGTCAGTGAGTTTTGTATTGCCTGGCAGTGCCCCTTCGCGAGCAAGCCCGCTCCCACATTCGACCGAGTTCTTTCAGAAAGAATAGGGTCGAATGTGGGAGCGGGCTTGCTCGCGAAGGGGCACTCTCAGACAACCAATTCCTCAAGCCGAAAGCATCTGCCTCAGCTCGACACAATCCGCCGCATGCCAATCGGTCAACTCCGGCCACGGATTATCCGGCAGATTCACCAACACCGTCCGCGCCCCCGCCGCCCGCCCGCAATCCAGATCAAACCGGTAATCACCGACCATCACCATCTCGCTCGCCGGCACCTTCCAGGCCTCGGCCAGTTTCAACAAACCACCGGGGTGCGGCTTGGGTGGCGCTTCGTCGCGCCCCAGCACATCCTCCACCGCGAAGCAGTCCGCCAGGCCGATGGCCTCCAGCGTCACATGCGCCAGTTCACGCGCATTGCGCGTAAGAATGCCCAGCCGATAACCGCGCCCAGCCAATTCACGCACCAACTCGACGGCGCCCGGCGCCGGTTTCGAACCCAGCGCCAGATCCCGTTCATGCTCCAGCAACCACGCGTGTTTGGCTGCAGCCTCATCGGCCGGCAGCGTGGCGAGGTGAGTCAGGATGTCGTCTTCGGCCGGGATCGCCAATGCCACACGAATCGCCGCGAAATCATGCACGGCCACCGTCAGGGTGCCGTCCATATCGAACACCCAGTGCCGCACCTCGGCCAGGCTCATGCCCAATCCTTGCGGTGACGAATCAAGCCTTCCTGAGTGACCGACGCCACCAGTTGCCCGGCGCGGTTGAATACACTACCGCGGGTGAAACCTCGGGAATTGCCGGCCCACGGGCTGTCCATCGCGTAGAGCAACCAGTCATCGGCACGCAGGTCCGCGTGGAACCACAGGGCGTGATCGAGGCTGGCGACCTGCATGTCTTTCTGCCAGACCGACTTGCCGTGAGGTTGCATCGACGTGGTCAACAGACCGAAATCCGAGGCGTAGGCCAGCAGGTATTTGTGCAGCGCCGGGGTATCGGCCAAGGCACCGTCTGCACGAAACCAGACGTACTTGATCGGATCGGACGGCTGCGGGTTGTAGGGATCTTTCTCGGTGACCGGTCGGAATTCGATCGGTTTCGGGCACAGCAGTTTTTCACGCATGTGTTCGGGAATCAGATGAGCGCGCTGCTGAGTCAGCTCCAGCTCCGACGGCAGGTTTTCCGGGCCGACCACCACCGGCATCTCGGCCTGGTGCTCGAAACCTTTTTCGTCGTACTGGAACGAGGCGCTGCAGGTGAAGATCGGGTTGCCCTTCTGGATGGCCGTCACCCGACGCGTGCTGAAACTGCCACCGTCGCGCACCCGGTCCACCTGATACACCACGGGCAACGCGGAATCGCCCGGACGCAGGAAATAGCCGTGCATCGAATGCACATGGCGCGCGGCTTCGACCGTCTGACTGGCCGCCGACAGCGACTGACCGATCACCTGACCGCCGAACAACTGACGAAAACCCAGGTCCTGACTGCGGCCACGGAACAGGTTTTCTTCGATCGGTTCCAGGGTCAGCAAGTCGACCAGATCATCCAACACTTGGCTCATTCAGACTCTCCTCACACAACACTATGCCGCGCAGTCTTGGCTGCGGCGGTCGATTCAGGTTCTGGCCGGGGCCATCATGGGGGCCATTGTAAACGTCCGGGCCGGCTTATCCATGCAAGGTTTGCAGCCATTGTTCACGGGTGATGCGGTACAACACATGGTGACGCAGGGGATGATCGGCCGCGAGCGTCGGGTGCTCAAAGTCATCGGCTGAATCGTGTTGCATGCCGATGGCCTGCATGACTTTCTGTGAAGGCATGTTGGTTTCCGTGGTGAAGGACACGACTTCTTTCAACGCCAGCCGGTCAAACCCGCAGCGCAGAGCGGTCCATGCCGCTTCACTGGCATAGCCAAGGCCCCAGTGCTCGCGAGCCAGACGCCAACCGATTTCGATGGCAGGCGTAAACGGCGCGTCGAATCCGACCACACCCAACCCGGTAAAACCGATGAACGCGCCGGTATCCTTGCGCTCCAGCGCCCACAGGCCGAAACCATGCTCGGCAAAATGCCCGCGCACGCGCCCGATCAGCGAAGCACTGTCCAGCCGACTCAGGGGCGCCGGAAAATAGCGCATCACTTGCGGATCGGCGCACATCGCTGCAAACGCTGGCAAATCCTCATCACGCCACTGCCGCAACAGCAGTCGCGCACTTTCGAGCTCCAGTATCGGCTCCATCGTCTACTCCCCCCTTTCCATGCCGTAAGTCTACATCGCTGGTAGGATCCTTCCTTCAATCCTGCCAGCCGTCCTTGATAAAAGCCCGCCATGTCGCTGCCACTGATCTACCACGAAGACTACAGCCCCGAGTTCCCGGCGGATCACCGTTTCCCGATGGACAAGTTTCGCCTGCTGCGCGACCACCTGGTGGACAGCGGACTGACCCGGGACGCCGACCTGCTGCGCCCGGAACTCTGCCCGCCGGAGATTCTCGCCCTTGCCCATGACGCTGCCTATATCGAACGCTACATGAGCGGCGAGTTGTCCCGCGAAGACCAGCGGCGCCTTGGCTTGCCGTGGAGCGAAGCATTGGCCCGGCGCACGGTGCGTGCGGTCGGCGGTTCGTTGCTGGCGGCGGAACAGGCACTGGAGCATGGTTTGGCCTGTCACCTCGCCGGCGGCACGCATCATGCGCATTACGATTACCCGGCCGGGTTCTGCATCTTCAATGACCTGGCGGTGATCAGCCATTACCTGCTGGAAAGCGGTCGCGTGAATCGGGTGCTGATCTTCGATTGCGACGTGCATCAGGGCGACGGGACTGCACGGATCCTGCACAACACCCCGGACGCGGTGACCGTTTCCCTGCATTGCGAGAAGAACTTTCCCGCACGCAAGGCTGAAAGTGACTGGGACATTCCGTTGCCCAAAGGCATGGGCGATACCGATTACCTTAAGGTGGTGGACGACGCGCTGAATTATCTGCTGCCGCTCTACCAGCCGGACCTCGTGTTGTACGACGCCGGTGTCGATGTGCATAAGGATGACGCGCTCGGTTATCTGAAGCTGACAGACGAAGGCGTGGCCGCCCGTGATGAAAGCGTGATGCGCCATTGCCTGGGGCGGGATATTCCGGTGGTCGGGGTGATTGGCGGCGGTTACAGCAAAGACCGCAAGGCGTTGGCGCGACGTCATGGAATCCTCCATCACAGCGCGCAGCGGGTCTGGACGTCATCAGGTTGTCATTGAGGTGTGAGTCTTTACCCACAATGCCTGTGGAACTGCCTGTGGATAACCTGAGTGAAAGGACCTACAGGCCTTGCAGCGTATAGCCTGCAAAGGGGTGGTTGTTTTTTGATCAGCCCTTGATATCACCAATGATCCCTGTGGGAGCGGGCTTGCCCGCGATAGCGGACTGTCAGTTAACAAAGATGTTGGATGTGCCGGCCTCATCGCGGGCAAGCCCGCTCCCACAGGGTTCTATGCTGGTAGAATGCGCGGCTTATCCCGCCAGACCGCAGTGCATTCATGACCCAAACCTCCGCCGCCCTCCCCCTTCAAGTCGCCATCATCGGCGGCGGCCCCGCCGGCCTGATGGCCGCCGAAGTGTTGAGCCAGGCCGGAATCAAGGTCGATCTGTACGACGGCATGCCTTCGGTAGGCAGGAAATTTCTCCTCGCTGGCGTGGGCGGCATGAACATCACCCATTCCGAAGCCTACCCGGCATTCCTCGCACGCTACGCCGAGCGTGCACCGCAGATTGCACCACTGCTGCGCTCATTTGGCGCCGAGGCGATGTGCCAGTGGATTCATGATCTGGGCATCGAAACCTTCGTCGGCAGCTCCGGCCGGGTGTTTCCAACCGACATGAAAGCCGCGCCCCTGTTGCGCGCCTGGCTCAAACGATTGCGGGATGCGGGTGTAGTTATCCACACCCGCCACCGTTGGCTGGGCTGGGACGAAAACGGTGGATTGCTCATCGGAAGTCCCGACGGTGAAAAAACCATTCAACCCGACGCCACTTTGCTGGCCCTCGGCGGCGGCAGCTGGTCGCGTCTCGGTTCGGACGGCGCGTGGATGCTGCCATTGGAGCAACGCGGCGTAGGACTTATGCCTTTGCAGCCGAGTAATTGCGGCTTCGAGGTGCAGGCTTGGAGCGAATTGATGGTCAGCAAATTCGCCGGCGCGCCGCTGAAAAACATCGCCATCGGGCTCAACGACGATGTTCCGCGGCTCGGGGAATGTGTGATTACCGCCACCGGCATTGAAGGCAGTTTGATCTATGCGCTGTCAGCGCCCATCCGTGAAGCCATCAATCAACACGGCTCAGCGACGATTCATCTCGACCTGTTGCCCGGCAGGCCTGTGGATAAAATTCAGGCTGCATTGAGCAAACCGCGCGGTTCACGTTCCATGTCCAAGCATCTGCACAGCCAGCTGGGGCTTGATGGCGTGAAAGCGGCGTTGCTGCGCGAACTGACGCCGGCAGAATGCTTCGCCGATCCGGCATTACTGGCCAAAGCAATCAAGGCGTTGCCACTGACGCTGGTGAAAACCCGCCCACTGGATGAGGCCATCAGCAGCGCCGGTGGCGTGATGTTCGAGTCGATGGATGAACGTTTGATGCTCAAGCAACTGCCTGGCGTGTTTTGCGCGGGGGAAATGCTGGATTGGGAAGCGCCGACCGGCGGTTATCTGCTGACGGCGTGTTTCGCCAGTGGGCGAGCGGCGGGGTTGGGGATGGTGGAGTGGCTCAAGCGCAAGGGTTGAGACCGTGGCGCGCCCATCGCGAGCAAGCCCGCTCCCACACCTTTTGTGAACACATAATTGGTGAACACCAGAGATCCAGTGTGGGAGCGGGCTTGCTCGCGAAGGCGGCCTAGCAGACGCCGTAACGAATCAAGGCTTACGCTTACGCGGCCCAGTATTAAACACCGGCACTTTTCGCACAGGCTTGATCGAAGGTTCCGGCGCCGAAGCATCCCCGCTCTCGACCCATTTACCCAAATTGCGCTTACCACCACTGGACGTTTTCGGCTTCTTCGGTTTTTTCGGCTTCTTCACCACCTGACCGCTGGCATCGGTGTCCGGCACGCGGTGCTCAGGTTCGAAATCGTGTTCCACCTGACGAGGCAACGTCTGACGCGTCAACGTCTCAATGGCCGACAGCAGATTCACTTCATCCGCGCACACCAGCGAAATAGCCTGTCCGGTGGCACCCGCACGGCCGGTACGACCGATCCGGTGGATATAGTCCTCTGCCACGATCGGCAGGTCGAAATTGACCACCAATGGCAGATCTTCGATGTCCAGACCACGGGCGGCGACGTCGGTAGCCACCAGGATCTGTACTTCGCTGGCCTTGAAACGGTCCAGCGCACGCTGGCGGGTCGCCTGCGGTTTGTCGCCATGAATGCCGTCGGCATTGATGCCCAGGCCCTGGAGTTTTTCCACCAGCGCGTCCACGCCGTTGCGGGTCTTGGCGAACACCAGCACCTGCTTCCACTTGCCCTTGCGCAGCAAGTGGATAAACAGCTCCGGCTTGCGCTTCTTGTCCACCGTCACCACCCACTGCTTCACAGTGTTGGCAGCCACGTTGCGCGGGCTGACTTCGATGCTCAGCGGATCGTTGAGCATTTGCCCGGCCAGCAGGCGAATCGCATCGGAGAAGGTCGCGGAGAACAGCAGTGTCTGACGTTTCTTCGGCAGCACGCGGTAAATGTTCCCCAGCTCCTCGGAAAAGCCCAGGTCGAGCATGCGATCCGCTTCGTCCAGCACCAGGGTTTGCAGCTGGTTGAACTTCAGCGCGTTCTGGCGGAACAGATCGAGCAAACGGCCAGGCGTCGCCACCAACAAGTCGACGCCTTTGCGCAGTTTCATCATTTGCGGGTTGATGCTAACGCCGCCGTACACCGCGTAAGTGCTCAGCGGCAGGTTCTCGGCATATTGGCGCACGGCTTCGTGAACCTGTTCGGCCAGTTCGCGCGTCGGCACCAGGATCAGCGCACGCACCGAGTTGGCAGTGACTTTCGGCCCTTCCATGGCCAGCAATTGCAGCAGCGGCAGCGCGAAACCGGCGGTCTTGCCGGTGCCGGTCTGGGCGGCGGCCATCAGGTCACGACCGGCCAGCACCGCCGGAATGGCTTGCGCCTGAACCGGCGTCGGGGTCTGGTAGCCGAGCGTCTCGAGAGAGCGCAGCAAGGGTTCGATCAGGCCAAGGGAGGCGAAAGTCATGGGATTACCGTAGGAAAAATCAGCGCGGGTATGCAATGGCGCGCAGTTTACCCTAATTCACGCTCGATTCTGTCTGCACCACGGCAGCCGGTCGTGCCGGCGTCCGGCGCCACTGCGGCAGACCGATCAACACCACGGCACTGATGATCACCAACATGGCCAACGCTTCTTCGATACCGATGGTCTCGCCAACGAACACGATTCCCAGCAACACCGCCACCGCCGGGTTGACGTAGGCATAACTGGTGGCTGCCGCCGGACGCACGTTTTTCAACAGGTACATATAGGCGTTGAAGGCGATGATCGAGCCGAAGAACGTCAGATAGGCCAGCGCCGCCCACCCTTCAATCGGCGGCATGGCTTCCAGATGCTCACCGCTCAAAGCACTGCCGATCAGCAGCGCCACGCCACCCACCAGCATTTCCACGGCACTGGCCATCGCGCCCTGGGGCAGCGGCAAGTGTTTGCTCCACACCGAACCGAACGCCCAGGCCGCTGCCGCAAAGATCAGCAACATCGCACCCAGCGGGCTCGATTGCAGGTTGGAACCGAGGTTGAGCATGGCGATGCCGATCAGTCCAAGCACAATCCCGGCCCATTCGAGACGGGTATTGCGCGCGCCCCAGAAATAGCCGCAGAGCAAGGTAAACAGCGGCACCGTCGCCACCGCCAGTGCGGCGACGCCGGAAGCGACACCCATGTGTTCCGCCACACTGACCCCGCCGTTACCGCAAGCCAACAGCAAAATCCCGATGATCCCCGCCGCTTTCCACTGCGCCCGGGTCGGTGCCGGCGCCCCGCGCCAGCGCAGGAAGGCGTACATCAAGGTCCCGGCAATCACAAAGCGAATACCGGCGAGCAGCAAGGGCGGCCAATACTCCACACCGATACGAATCACCAGGTAAGTCGAGCCCCAAATCACGTACAAGGCGAAAAAGGCAGCGATCAACGGCAAGGGAAAACGGCGCAGGCCAGGCATGGGGCAGCTCACAGGCAAGGACAAATGAACAGCTATTCTAGAAAGGCCAACGGCGGAAAATAAGCTACAAAACCTGTTTATAGCGCCGGTACACTTTTCAAACCACGGAGATCAGCGCTATAAACCGTGTTTTCGAAAGTCAGTCATTTTTCAGGAATCCGACCATGGACAAATACGACCGCATGCTCCTCAGCGCCCTGCTGGAAAACGGTCGCGCGTCCTACGCCGACCTCGCGCGCAAGGTCAACCTGTCCGCCCCGGCCGTGGCCGAGCGCGTGGCCAAACTTGAGGCCAGCGGGGTGATTACCGGTTACCAGGCGAAAGTCGACATGGCCAAGCTGGGATTACCGATCCAGTGCGTCATCGAACTGCGCTTGAACCAGCACGGCAACCAGAAAGCCTACGACGACCTGATCAAAATCCCGCAACTGACCGAATGCCACCGGGTGACGGGGGATCCGTGCGTGATCATGCAAGCGGCGGTGGGCTCGATGCCGGAGCTGGAGGAGTTGATCAACCGGATCGCCAAATTCGGGTTCAGCAAGACGTCGATTGTGTTGTCGAGCGCCATCGAAAAGCGCGTGCCGTTGGGGCACATCGAAGGGAATGGAAAAGTCTGATACGACACTGCCCCTGTAGGAGCCGGCTTGCTGGCGATTGCGGTGTGTCATTCAACATTGATATCGACTGAAATACCGCTATCGCCAGCAAGCCGGCTCCTACGGGGGGATTGCGGTGTGTCTGGCGGATCTATCAAACGCCGCTGTAACTGGCAGACAACAAACCCGGCATATCCCGCAGCCGAACCCAAGGCTCTTTGCGCCAATGCAGAAGCCGCAACGTTCCGCCGGCCCACTCCATCCGTCGAATTTGAGGCGTGGCTAAACACAAGCACCGCGAACCCTGTAGGAGCCGGCTTGCTGGCGATTGCGGTGTGTCATTCAACATTGATATCGACTGAAATACCGCTATCGCCAGCAAGCCGGCTCCTACGGGGGGGATTGCGGTGTGTCTGGCGGATCTATCAAACGCCGCTGTAACTGGCAGACAACAAACCCGGCATATCCCGCAGGCGAACCCAAGGCTCCTTGCGCCAATGCAGCAACCGCAGCGTTCCGCCGGCCCACACCATCCGTCGAATTTGAGGCGCCGCTAAACACAAGCACCGAACCCTGTAGGAGCCGGCTTGCTGGCGATTTGCGGCGTATCAGCCGCCATCAATGTTGAATGACACACCGCAATCGCCAGCAAGCCGGCTCCTACAGGTGCGAATCAAAATCCGCGATGGCGCTTGAGGTGCTCGTTGATCTTTGCTGCCGGGACTTTCTGCAGGCTGACCAGCAGATCATGCGACAACTCGCGCAACCCGTGCTTTTGCCGCAGCTCCTGCGCCAGATGCGCCGTCAGGTTGGCAGCCATTTCGGCATCGGCCATGGCCCGGTGAGCCTGGCCGGTATGGGGTAGTTGGGCGAAGGTGGTGAGCGTACCGAGTTTGTGATTCGGCGCGGCGGGCATGAGGCGGCGGGCGAGGAGCAGCGAGCAGGCAAAGTTCTGCAAACGCGTGCGCTTGATCCGCCCCAGTTCAAAGTCCCAGAACTTCTGGTCGAACGCCGCGTTATGCGCCAGCAACGGCGTGATCCCGACGAATTCGTTGACCTCGTTCATCACCTGCTCCGCCGACGGCGCGGTGCGCAGCATGGCGTTGCTGATGCCGGTGAGTTGTTCGATGAAGGCCGGGACACGCACCCCAGCATTCATCAGGCTCTGGTAACGCTCGACGATGCGCCCCTGCTCAAGGATCACCACGGCAATTTCCGTGGCCCGGCAGCTACTGCTCGGGGAGATCCCGGTGGTTTCAAAGTCGATGACTGCTATGCGTTCCAAACCTGTTTCAACTCCGTAAAAATCAATTCTTGAGCAGCAGCGCGCCTTCGATGGGCACGTAGCGACTGGCGGCGCGGATCAGCGAGTTAGCCGTCAGGCCCGGCACGCCGTAGGCCACCGCCTGTACGCCGTGCTTGGCGATGATGCGCTCCAGCAGCATGTCGAAATCACCGTCGCCGGAGGCCAGCACCACTTCGTCGACGTGGTCCGCCGCGTCCATGATGTCGAGGGTGATGCCCACGTCCCAGTCGCCCTTGGCCGAGCCGTCGCTGCGCTGAATGTAGGGTTTGAGCTTCACGGTGAAACCGAGGTTGCGCAGGATCTGCTGAAACTGCTGCTGCTTGCTGTCACCACGATCGATCGCGTAGGCATAGGCCTCGACGATCTCGCCCTGTTTGCTGATATCAGCCCACAGCGCGGCATAGTTGAAGTGGCAACCATAGGCCTGACGCACGGTGTAATAGAGGTTTTGAACATCGGCGAACACTGCAATTTTTTTCACCGTGCATCCTCTTTCGCGCAGGCGGGATCAGGCACCGGGCCCGAAAAGTTGCCCAGTATGCCAGCCTGGAGGATTGTTCCGCGAATAATCGGCCCGGAGCGCCGCAGCGCTCCGGACGAATGGCGTGTCAGACGAAGGAATCGTCGTCGCCGCCGAAGAACGATGAACTGTCATCGTTGTAGTCGGTGTCGGCATAGTCTTGGGAGTTGTCAGCCACGCGCTGGTCATCGCCCCAACCGTTGTCACCGCTTTGATCGTTGACCTGAGCCGGCTCTTCCTTGATCACTTCCACCACTTCCGGCTGCTGGTTGTGGTGGAACAGGCTGCTGATGCCCTGTGCCAGCATCACGCCACCCGCCACACCGGCGGCGGTTTTCAGCGCGCCACCGAGGAAACCGCCACCGACAGGTTGCTGTTGCGGCGCGTAGTTCTGCTGCGGTGGCGGCGCACCGAAGTTCTGCTGTGGCGGCGGCGGCGAATTGAACGACTGCCGCCCCGGCTCACGCCAGCCACCACTGGAGGGCGGTGCACTGGGCGCGGGTGTTTCACGGGAGCTGCCGCCGAAAATACTCGACAGGAACCCACCGCCGCTCGGCGCCGGAGCCGTCGTCTGCGCCTTGGCCGATTGCAGTTCGGCCTGCAATTGCTGGACTTGCTGATCCAGTTGCTTGTTCTGCGCGTCAAGGCTCTTGATCGCGGCCTCTTGCACCAGAATGGCCTGGGTCATGAAGTAGCCCGCCGCGGGTTGGCGAGTCAGGTGTTCCTTGATCCGCGCCTCGGCCTGGGCGTCGCGCGGGGCTGAATCCGTTTCGGCCTGTTGCAGCCGGGAAAACAGTCCATCGATCAGGGTTTGTTCTTCGCTGTTCATGGCGACCTCGTAGATTGCCGGGGAAATCGTTGCCCTTCTCCAGAGAGGATAAGGTGCTCGACCTTAATGGAGGCTGAAACAAGTTGTTTCAATGACCTTTACCGAACGTTTACGTTTGCGTCCCGAAGCGCTGCATCGGTTAAAGTGGGCCACTGCTTTCAACCTGCGATACCGACTGATGAATCCGTTCGACGTACTGCGTGACTCTTTGTATTTCTTCAAGCGCAATCTTGGCCAGATCGTGCGGCTGTGCCTGCCACTGGTGATCGTCGAAGCGCTGCTGCAACAAGTGGTCGATCACTCGACCGAGCCGGACAGTTTTTCCGGCATCAGCGTGATCGTCGGGCTGCTGGTGTATCCGCTGTACACCGCCGCGCTGATCCTGTTTCTCGATGCGCGCAGCCGGGGTGAATCGCCGCGCAACCGTGACCTGCTGTCGAGGTCCGCCTACCTGTGGCCGCGCTTCGCCCTGCTTACCGCGCTCAATACCTTGCTGATCCTGATCGGCCTGTCGTTGTATTTCCTGCCCGGTATCTGGCTAATGGTGACCCTCGCGTTCGGCGAATACCTGCTGGTGCTGCGCGGCCTGGCGCCACTGGCCGCGATGAAGGAAAGCCTGCGCCTGACCCGCGGCCATTTTCTGCGCATCCTGGTGTGCATTCTGTGTGTGATGGGGCCGTTGTGGTTGCTCAAGGGCTTGACCCTGGAGGTTTACCCGGAGCCGCAGAACCCGGTGATTTCCTTGCTGATCGACAGCGCCCACAGCTTTTTGCAGTTGTTCACCAGCGTGGTGTTGTTCCGTTTGTTCATGCTGATCACCGACGTTCCCGAGAAAGTCGACCGGCCGCTCTGACCGTGGGCTTCGGCGCGGCTCTCGGTTATGCTCGGGGCCATCTTTTGTAACGCTAATAAGCCGAGCCATGACCCGTCTACTGCGCTACACCCTGCTGGGCCTGGTGATTGCAATCGGCCTGATTGCCCTGCTGATCTACAGCCTGACCTGGCGCCCCGAGGCCAGGGAAATACTGCCGGTCAGTTGCAACGCCCAGGCGCCGAAACTGGTGCCCGGCCAGGCCCTGAAAGTCATGACCTGGAACGTTCAGTACCTGGCGGGTAAACGCTACGTGTTCTGGAATGACCTGGCGGCCGGCAACGACGAAAAACCGACCACCGAGGACATGGCCTTCAGCCTCGATGAAGTGGCGCGGGTGATTCGCGACGAGCAACCGGATGTCGTGCTGCTGCAAGAGCTCGATGACGGCGCCAAGGCCAGCGATTACCAGAACCAGTTCAAACTGCTTCAGGAACGGGTCGCCGACCTGTATCCGTGCAGCGCAGCCGCCTTCGACTGGAAAGCCGATTTCGTGCCGCAGCCGCATATCTTCGGCAGCGTCGGCCGGCAACTGGCGACCCTCAGCCGCTACCAGATCGAGCACGCAGAACGCCTGCAACTGCCGACCCTGCCGGCTAATGTCATCAGCCGCCAGTTCAAACCGAAAAACGCTTTGCTGGTGACATACCTGCCGTTGAGCGATGGCGGTCAGATCGCGGCGCTCAACACGCATCTGGACCGCGTCCTTCAACCCGACGACACGCTGCAAGCCCAGGTGACCGCAGTCGCCAAGGTCCTCGACCGATTCGAAAGCCGCGGCACGCCGTGGCTGATCGGTGGCGACTTCAACCTGTTGCCGCTGGGGCAATATCGACGCCTGCCCACGGAACAACGCGCGCCCTACTCCGCCGACAGCGCATTGCATGTGTTGTGGGACAAGTACCCGATGATCCCGACCAACAATGAAGCCAGCGGAATCGATCGGGCGCAGTGGCTGACGCATTACCCGAACGATCCTGGCTTGAACGGCCCGGACCGGACCGTCGACTACCTGTTCTACAGCCCGCGGATCAAACGGGTCGAGGCGATGGTGCGGCAGGACGATACCTTGCGGATCTCCGATCATTTGCCGGTGATTGCGCGGTTTCTGTTGCCGGCCAACTGACACACATAACCTGTAGGAGCCGGCTTGCTGGCGATAGCGGCGCCTCAGTCGACATCAATGTTGAATGATGAACAGCAATCGCCAGCAAGCCGGTTCCTACAGGAGATTGTGCAGCTCAATGCACCTCCTCCAGATCATCATGCAGCAGCCCGAAGATATTGCGCTTCATCTCGATAAACGAGCGCTCCATGACCATGTCCAGGGTCCGTGGGCGTTCGATCGGCACGTCCAGAATCTGTTTGATCCGCCCAGGCCTGGCGCCCATTACATAGACTCGATCGCCCAGCAAAATCGCCTCGTCGATATCGTGGGTCACGAACAGCACGGTCTTCTTGCTGTTGCCCCAGACCCGCAACAACAGCTGTTGCATTTGCAGACGCGTCTGGCTGTCGAGGGCGCCGAAGGGTTCGTCCATCAGCAGGATCTGCGGGTCGTTGGCCAACGCCCGGGCAATCGCCACGCGCTGCATCATGCCGCCGGACAGCTGCTTGGCGTAGTTGTCGGCGAACCCGGTCAGGCCCACTTCATTAACGTAGTAATCGACAATCTCCTTGCGCTGCGCCGCCGCCATGCCGCGCCGCTTGAGGCCGAACTCGACGTTCTGGCGCACCGTCAGCCACGGGAACAGCGTATAGCTCTGGAACACCATGCCGCGATCCGCGCCGGGGCCCTGCACTTGCTGACCACCGACATAGATCTCGCCTTCCGTGGGCTCGTTCAGGCCGGCGGTGAGGTACAGCAAACTCGACTTGCCGCAGCCCGACGGTCCGACCAGCACGGCGAATTGCTGATCCGGGACTTCGAATGAAACCTGATCCAGCGCGGTGAACACGCCGCCGTCGGGCTTCTGGTAACGCAGGCTGACCTTATCCACCTGCAGGCGTGGCGCGGTGTGCGCCGGGGCAGCCATCGGAGTGACGAAACGCGGGTTGACGGCGGTTACTGAGCCCATGCGGTAATCCTCAGACGAAGGAAACGGAACAGTTGATCGGTGACCAGGCCCAACAGGCCGATGATCGCGATGGCGAGGAAAATCACATCCACCTGAAAGCCGCGCATGGCCTTGAGGCTCAAATAACCCAAACCGCTCGAAGCCGCGACCAGCTCCGCAACCACCAGGTAAGTCCAGGCCCAGCCCATGGTCACGCGCAAGGTGTCGAGCACGCCCGGCAAAGAGGCCGGCGCGATCACATGCAGCACCGCATCGCGACGGTTTGAACCCAAGGTGTAAGACGCATTGATCAGGTCTTTGGAGATGCCTTTGGACACGTCCGCGATCATCACCAGTTGCTGGAAAAACACGCCGAAGATGATCACCGAGACACGCTGTTCCAGACCAATGCCGATCCACAGAATGAACAGCGGCACGAACGAGGTCACCGGCAGGTAACGAATGAAATTCACCATCGGTTCAAGGAACGCCTGGACGATGCGGAAGCTGCCCATCAGCAACCCCAGCGGCACCGCCACCAGCGACGAAACGACGAAACCGACCACCACCACTTCAAGACTGGCCCACACGTGTAAACCGAGCGTGCCGTCGCGGCTCAGGCGCACGGCGGCTTCGACCACCGCGCCCGGCGTCGGCAAGAACATGCCCGGCACCACGCCGCCGTAAGACAATCCGGCCCACAGGCCAACCAACAACACCCAGGCCAGGCCGCTTGCGCTCCAGATCACCGACACCGGCAGGCCGGTCTTGGGCGTGATGCAGCGGCTCAGCCATGAATTGCGCTTGAACATGCAAACCTCCTACAGCGGGGTGACGAAGCGGTTGTCGATCAGGTCGTCATTGCTGACGTTGTAGGGTTTGCCCTGCAATTCACTGGCGGTTTCGTTGGCCAGTTTGATCAGCGGTTCGCTGTCGCCCGGCTTGCCCGGCGAGCCCAGGAGTTTTTCGCTCATGGCCTGATCGTAGAAGCGCACGCCTTGCGCGGCAGCTTCCAGCTCCTTCGGATCGGCGAGGTAACCACCGACGCCCTTGGCCATGATTTTGTAGGCCTCCTTCGGATGGTCCTTGGTGTACTGCACCGCTTTGTACAGACCGGCGACCAACGCCTTGACGTCTTCCGGTTGCTTCTCGATGACCGTGCAGTTGAGCGCGACCACGTCGACGATCACCCCCGGCGTGCTGCTGCTGTCGATCAGCACTTTGCCTTGTTGCTTGTTGCGCACCATCGAGAGATGAGGTTCCCAGGTCACGGCGGCCGGCACGCGACCGGCGATGAACGCGGTGGCGGCATCGTCGGCCGTCATGTTCTGCACGGTGATGTCGCTCATGCTCATGCCGTGTTTTTTCAGCAAGTACGACAGCCAGAACTGCGAGGTGGAACCTTCGTTCACCGCCACCGCCTTGCCTTTCAGCTCCTGCAGACTCTTGACGTCCTTGCCCACCAGAACACCGTCGCCACCATGGCTGTCATCCAGTGCAGCGACCGCTTTGAAGCAGAATTGCGGACGGTACTTGAGTACCTCGTCGATGGTCGACGCTGAGCCGGACAATTCGCCTGAGGCCTGCGCGGCCATGTACATCGAGGCCTCTTCGACGACCGGCAATTCGACGGTCAGACCGTTTTCCTTGAAGTAGCCCAGGTCTCGGGCGAGGTAGAGCGTGCCGTAACCGACCCACGTTGTGTGGCCGATAGAGAGGGTGCCGGCCTGGGCGCTGGTAGCGACCGTGGCGGCAAGGGCGGTGATCGCCAGTGGATGAACGACGCGGGTAAGCAAGGACTTGATCATGGAGCACTCCCAAAGCTGTTGGTTTAGTTTTGTCATGGGCAGTACGGCCAGCGGCCTTTGGAGAAGAGCTGCTACGGGCGGTCTCTGATGGACCTTGTTGTGGGCAGCGTTCGGCTGACTGGCGAGGTCGATGTTGGACCAAGGCGGGGATTAGGAAAATTAGGAAATATGTCGATGGGAGTGATGAAAAAACTGGGTAGCGTGCGCGGTAAAAGGGCGCGGTTTGCGGGGGTGCACGAGGCTTGTGCAAAAGTTAGAGGTGTGCTGAATTGACTATCGCTTTCGCGAGCAAGCCCGCACCCACATTGAATTTATGTCGGTGACAAAATTTGTGTACGACACCGATCAAATGTGGGAGCGGGCTTACTCGCGAAGAGGCCTGAAAGAGCGCTACAAGGGGGGG
>NZ_BDAG01000010.1 GCF_002091715.1 Pseudomonas migulae NBRC 103157
GCCCGCAGGAAAATCAGCCCGAGACGGTTTCTATGCAACAGATCAAGGCGTGGCTATCATGCGGTCCTCATTGTGAGGCGAGATTTGCATGCTGACATTGTTAAAGCTTCTTAAGGATGGTCGATTTCATTCAGGTCAGGCCCTGGGTTCCGCTTTGGGTGTCAGTCGCAGCGCTGTATGGAAACAACTTCAGCTTTTAGAAGCTGAACTTGGCTTGTCCATCCACAAGGTGCGAGGGCGCGGTTATCAGCTGGCTTCGCCGTTGACGCTGCTTGATTCTGTCACGATTGCAGAGCAGGCGCCTTCTTGTGATTGGCCCATTCTTGTTTTCGATTCAATTGACTCCACTAATGCTGAGGCGTTGCGTGCAATTGATCGTGGCCAAACAGCCCCATTCCTTGTGCTCGCCGAGCGGCAGACGTCTGGTCGTGGGCGCCGAGGGCGTAAATGGGCGAGTCCTTTCGCAGAAAATATCTATTACAGTCTGGTGCTGCGTATTGATGGTGGCATGCGTCAGCTCGAAGGCTTGAGCCTTGTTGTCGGGCTTGCCGTCATGCAAACCCTGAGGGGGCTGGGTGTTTCTGAGGCGGGTTTGAAGTGGCCGAACGATGTTCTGGTCGGTCAGAAAAAAATCGCGGGAATATTGCTTGAGTTGGTTGGGGATCCCGCTGACGTGTGTCATGTGGTGCTGGGTGTTGGAATAAATGTGAATATGCAGAAGACCGATGAGGTTGATCAGCAATGGACGTCCATGCGGCTCGAGTCGGGGCGAGCGTTCGATCGAAATCATCTGGTCGCAGAGTTAGGTCAGATGCTCCAGGTCTATTTGGAGCGGCATCAGGTCGACGGATTTCCCGCTATCCAGGCTGAGTGGGAGCAAAATCATCTATGGCAGGGGCGGGCGGTGTCGTTGATCGCTGGTGTTAACCAAGTAGATGGTGAAGTGCTGGGTATTGATAGTCAGGGGGCTCTGCGCTTGAAGGTGGGTGGTGTGGAAAAAGTATTTAGTGGTGGTGAGCTCAGCTTGAGGTTGCGTGATGATTCTTGAGCTCGACTGCGGAAATAGCTTCATCAAGTGGCGAGTGCTTGGCGCGGATGCGCGTCAGACGGTCGGTGAGGGAGTTGTCGATTCGAATCTCGCATTGCTGGAGAGTTTGAGTGCGCTCAAGGGGCTCGCTCTCAAGTTCTGTCGGTTAGTCAGTGTCAGAACGGCCGAGGAAACCAGTGCATTGGTTTCTCTGCTGAAAGAGGCTTTTGGGGTGTCGGTAGCTTGCGCAGCACCCGCTCGCGAAATGTTGGGTGTTCGCAATGGCTACGAAGAGTTCGAGCGCTTGGGGCTGGATCGCTGGCTGGCGATGCTTGGAGGATTCCATTTGGCATCGCGTGCTTGCCTGGTGCTGGATTTCGGTACTGCTGTCACTGCGGATTATGTCGCCGGTGATGGAGAGCATCTCGGAGGATTCATTTGTCCGGGTATGCCGTTGATGCGGAATCAGTTGCGTACCCATACCCGTAAAATTCGTTATGGAGATCTGGCCGCAGAGCGCGCGCTGGAAAGTCTCGTCCCGGGTCGGACAACCGTCGAGGCGGTTGAGCGGGGTTGCTTATTGATGCTCAGGGGGTTTGTCCTGACTCAGTTGGAGCTCGCACGTAGTTATTGGGGGACAGATTTTTCCGTATTCCTTACTGGGGGGGATGCGGGGTTGGTTTCCGAAATCGTTCCTGAGGCCAGAGTGGTTCCAGATCTGGTATTTGTGGGTTTGGCTATGGCATGTCCTTTGTCCTGAGGTTCGTATGCGTTGGTTGTTCCTGTTGCTGCTTGTTCTCAACGTCTTCTATTACATCTGGCACCAACAAGAGGCTCCTCTGCGCGCGAAGGATGTCACTCCTTTGAGTTTGTACCGGGGGTCTCAGCAGGATATTCGCTTGTTGAGCGAGACGACTGATGCATCCCGAGATAGAGGAAAAGCTGCCCAGGCGGACAATAGCTGCTTGTACTTGGGTGGTTTTGTTCGTCCAGAGGTCGTTGAGGCTGTTGAGCGACGCTTGAAAGGCATGGAGATCAAGTATCAGTCCTTGCCGAAGGATCTCCCCGAGTTTGCTGGTTACTGGGTGCGCGTGGCCCCTGAAAGCCGTCGCTGGCTGGATGAAGTGCAGTTGCAAAACCTTTCTAGAGAATTCAACGAGTTAAAACATAAAATAATGCCATGCGAGGGGGTTGCACCCGCTGAATAGTTTGCATAGAATGGCGCCCGCTTCGCAGTGAAGACCTTTGAGGGTCAACGGTGCGAAGCGAGGTCAACGCAGCTAACCTCAGGTTTTTTAATGAGAAAATGCTTGACAGAAGGCTGGCATGATATAGAATGCCGGCTCGCTTAGGAGGGGTTCCCGAGCGGCCAAAGGGATCAGACTGTAAATCTGACGTCTACGACTTCGAAGGTTCGAATCCTTCCCCCTCCACCATTTTTAGCGAGAGCTGCAAGCCTCGCGGGTATAGTTTAGTGGTAGAACCTCAGCCTTCCAAGCTGATGATGCGGGTTCGATTCCCGCTACCCGCTCCAAGTTTGCAGGTTTTGCACAGTGTTACGCTCTTGTAGCTCAGTTGGTAGAGCACACCCTTGGTAAGGGTGAGGTCAGCGGTTCAAATCCGCTCAAGAGCTCCATATAACAAGGCAGATATGAAAATATCTGCCTTTGTTTTAATGGTCTGGTTGTGTTTCGTTGTTCCTCGGGGGTTAAATCCCGGTGCTGACGGGGCGCAAAGGCTGTTGAGTAAATTGTTGTAATGTCTTTTTCGGGCCGGCATAATGGTCGGCCTGATTTTGTTTTAGGTCAGTAGCTCAATTGGCAGAGCGACGGTCTCCAAAACCGTAGGTTGGGGGTTCGATTCCCTCCTGACCTGCCAGATTCACTTGGTGTGTCTGGCTTTCTTTTCACAGGATCTTCATAGATGACTCCTAAAGCTGAAGCTCAAGGCTCTCGCTTCGATCTGCTCAAGTGGCTAGTGGTAGTCGCTTTGGTGGTTGTTGGCGTTGTTGGTAATCAGTATTACTCTGCTTCGCCGATCCTGTACCGTGTGCTTGCATTGCTTGTCATTGCTGCTGTAGCTGCCTTTGTAGGCCTGCAGACAGTCAAGGGCAAGTCTTTCTTTGTGCTGGTGAAGGAAGCTCGCACCGAGATTCGTAAAGTCGTATGGCCAACTCGCCAAGAAACCACGCAGACCACGTTGATTGTTGTGGCTGTTGTTCTGGTAATGGCGTTGCTGTTGTGGGGGCTCGATTCCCTGCTCGGCTGGCTTGTTTCCTTGATTGTCGGCTAAGGGTGTCCCGTGGCTAAGCGTTGGTACGTTGTGCATGCTTACTCCGGTTACGAGAAGCATGTCATGCGCTCGTTGGTAGAGCGCGTAAAGCTGGCTGGCATGGAAGATGGCTTTGGCGAAATTCTGGTTCCCACTGAAGAAGTGGTTGAAATGCGTAATGGCCAGAAACGCAAAAGCGAGCGCAAGTTCTTCCCGGGTTATGTGCTGGTTCAGATGGACATGAATGAGGGTACTTGGCACTTGGTCAAGGATACTCCTCGGGTGATGGGTTTCATTGGCGGTACCGCTGATAAGCCTGCGCCAATCACAGATAAAGAGGCAGAAGCGATTCTGCGTCGTGTTGCTGACGGTAGCGACAAGCCGAAGCCGAAGACATTGTTCGAGCCAGGTGAGTCGGTACGAGTCAATGATGGGCCGTTTGCCGATTTTACTGGCACGGTTGAAGAAGTTAACTACGAAAAGAGCCGGATCCAAGTGGCAGTGCTCATTTTCGGTCGCTCTACTCCGGTAGAGCTCGAGTTCAGCCAGGTCGAAAAGGTCTAGCTGGGCAAGCATCCCAACCCCGCAGCCCTAGGCTGTGGGGTTTTGTCGTCACTGGGATAAACGCGCAAGTAACCGGGGAGCCTTTCGAGGCGTTCGAACCCGTAATTGGAGTGCCTCATGGCCAAGAAGATTACCGCTTACATCAAGCTGCAAGTGAAGGCCGCTCAGGCTAACCCAAGCCCACCTGTTGGTCCTGCTCTGGGTCAGCACGGCGTGAACATCATGGAATTCTGCAAGGCTTTCAACGCCCGTACTCAGGGTATTGAGCCAGGTCTGCCGACTCCAGTGATCATCACTGTTTACAGCGACCGTAGCTTCACGTTCGAAACCAAATCCACCCCTGCTTCGGTTCTGCTGAAGAAGGCGGCCGGTCTGACTAGCGGTTCCGCTCGTCCGAACACCGTTAAGGTCGGCACCGTGACTCGTGCTCAGCTGGAAGATATCGCGAAAGTTAAAAATGCGGATCTGACTGCAGCTGATATGGAAGCAGCCGTGCGTACCATCGCCGGTTCTGCTCGTAGCATGGGCCTTAACGTGGAGGGTGTGTAATGGCTAAGTTGACCAAGCGTCAAAAGGCTATCGCCGGTAAAATCGAAGCAGGCAAGTCCTACAACTTTGTAGACGCTGCTGCTCTGCTGGCTGAGCTGTCGACTGTCAAGTTCAGCGAGTCGTTCGATGTTGCTGTGAACCTGGGTGTTGACCCGCGTAAATCCGACCAGGTCGTTCGTAGCGCTACTGTGCTGCCACACGGTACTGGCAAGACTGTTCGCGTTGCTGTGTTCACCCAGGGTCCAGCTGCTGAGGCCGCTCTGGCTGCCGGCGCTGACCGTGTAGGTATGGACGACCTGGCTGCCGAAATGAAAGGCGGCGACCTGAACTATGACGTAGTTATCGCATCCCCGGATGCAATGCGCGTTGTAGGTCAGTTGGGTCAGATCCTCGGTCCACGTGGTCTGATGCCTAACCCTAAAGTCGGCACCGTAACCCCAGACGTAGCTACCGCGGTTAAAAACGCCAAGGCTGGTCAGGTTCGTTATCGCACCGACAAAAACGGCATCATCCACACCTCCGTTGGCAAGATCGGCTTCGACGCCGTCAAGCTGAAGGAAAACGTTGAAGCCCTGATCGCTGATCTGAAGCGTATCAAGCCAGCTTCCTCGAAAGGCATTTACGTCAAGCGCGTTACCCTGAGCACCACTATGGGCCCAGGTCTGGTCATCGACCAAAGCTCGCTCGACGCTTAAGACACAGGTTGGCGCGAGCGATCGCGTCAATTGAAAGATTGGGGTCCCTGCCTGGCGGGGGCTATCCAAGACCGTAGGCGACGCAAGTCTTAAACCTCAAGCCTACGCAGATGGTGCTCCCGGTTCCTTACCGAATCAGACACCAAAACGACATCCGGCTCCGGTTGGATGAAACGGTAACAAGCAGGAGTTAAACCCGTGGCAATTAAACTCGAAGACAAGAAGGCCATCGTCGCTGAAGTCAACGAGGCTGCCAATGTTGCCCTGTCTGCTGTTGTGGCTGATGCCCGCGGTGTGACAGTAGGCGCTATGACCGGACTCCGTAAAGAGGCTCGTGAAGCTGGCGTTTACGTACGTGTTGTACGTAACACCCTGCTCAAGCGCGCCGTTGCTGGCACTCAATATGACGTGCTCAACGACGTGTTCACTGGCCCGACCTTGATTGCATTCTCTAAAGAACATCCGGGCGCTGCTGCTCGTATCTTCAAAGAATTCGCAAAAGGTCAGGATAAGTTCGAGATCAAGGCAGCTGCGTTCGAGGGCAAGTTCCTCGCAGCTAATCAGATCGACGTACTGGCAAGTCTGCCGACCCGTGACGAAGCAATTTCTCAGCTGATGAGCGTGATTCAAGGCGCAACCAGCAAATTGGCTCGTACTCTGGCGGCCCTTCGCGACCAGAAAGAAGCTGCCGCAGCCTAAGGCTGAGCGACTCCTTTCAGCGTTTATTGTTTATTTCGATGGCCGCGTAGGCTGTCACCCCAATACAGGAATTTATAGTCATGTCTCTGACTAACGACCAAATCATCGAAGCAATCGGCGAAAAATCCGTTCTGGAAATCGTTGAGCTGATCAAGGCCATGGAAGAGAAGTTCGGCGTTTCCGCTGCCGCTGCTTCCGCTGGTCCAGCTGCTGTTGCTGCCGTTGTTGAAGAACAAACTGAATTCAACGTCATGCTGACCGAAGCTGGCGAGAAGAAAGTTAACGTGATCAAGGCAGTACGTGAACTGACCGGTCTGGGCCTGAAAGAAGCCAAGGCTGTAGTTGACGGCGCTCCTGCCATGGTTCTGGAAGCTGTTGCCAAAGACGCAGCTGACAAAGCCAAAGCAGTACTGGAAGAAGCAGGCGCTAAAGTCGAGCTGAAGTAAGCATCGACTTTGCTCCTCCAGCCCGAGCGTTAAGCGAAAGGCTGATGGCTGGTGGCTCTTGCCACCGGCCTTTTTCCGTTATTGGCAACCGACTGGGTCGGTGCTGGTAACGAGCTGTAACCACCCGATGCGGTGGCGCAAACCATGGGGTTTGCACGATTTTCTGGCTGCTCCCGTCGGGAGGGGCCAAACAAGCAGGTGACCAAGCTGGGGAACGCTGATGGCTTACTCATATACTGAGAAAAAACGTATCCGCAAGGACTTTAGCAAGTTGCCGGACGTCATGGATGTGCCGTACCTCCTGGCCATCCAGCTGGATTCGTATCGTGAATTCTTGCAAGCGGGAGCGACTAAAGATCAGTTCCGCGACGTGGGCCTGCATGCGGCCTTCAAATCCGTTTTCCCGATCATCAGCTACTCCGGCAATGCTGCGCTGGAGTACGTCGGTTATCGCCTGGGCGAACCGGCATTTGATGTCAAAGAATGCGTATTGCGCGGTGTAACTTACGCCGTACCTTTGCGGGTAAAAGTGCGCCTGATCATTTTCGACAAAGAATCGTCGAACAAAGCGATCAAGGACATCAAAGAGCAAGAAGTCTACATGGGTGAAATCCCCCTGATGACTGAAAACGGTACCTTCGTAATCAACGGTACCGAGCGTGTAATCGTTTCCCAGCTGCACCGTTCCCCGGGCGTGTTCTTCGACCACGACCGTGGCAAGACGCACAGCTCCGGCAAACTGCTGTACTCCGCGCGCATCATTCCTTACCGCGGTTCGTGGCTGGACTTCGAGTTCGACCCGAAAGACTGCGTATTCGTGCGTATCGACCGTCGTCGCAAGCTGCCTGCATCGGTACTGCTGCGCGCGCTCGGCTATACCACTGAAGAAGTGCTGGACGCGTTCTACACCACCAACGTCTTCCACGTGCAAGGTGAAAACCTCAGCCTGGAACTGGTGCCTCAGCGCCTGCGTGGTGAAATTGCTGTCCTGGATATCCTGGATGACAAAGGCAAGGTTATTGTCGAGCAAGGTCGTCGTATCACTGCTCGCCACATCAACCAGCTGGAAAAAGCAGGGATCAAAGAGCTGCAAGTGCCTCTGGACTACGTCCTGGGTCGCACTACCGCCAAGGTCATCGTGCATCCGGCAACCGGCGAAATCCTGGCAGAGTGCAACACTGAGCTGAACACCGAGATCCTGGCGAAAATCGCCAAGGCCGGCGTTGTTCGCATCGAAACTCTGTACACCAACGACATCGACTGCGGTCCGTTCGTCTCCGACACTCTGAAGATCGACTCCACCAGCAACCAATTGGAAGCGCTGGTCGAGATCTATCGCATGATGCGTCCTGGCGAGCCGCCAACCAAAGATGCTGCCGAGACTCTGTTCAACAACCTGTTCTTCAGCCCTGAGCGCTATGACCTGTCTGCGGTCGGCCGGATGAAGTTCAACCGTCGTATCGGTCGTACCGAGATCGAAGGTTCGGGCGTGTTGTGCAAAGAAGACATCGTCGCGGTTCTGAAGACTCTGGTCGACATCCGTAACGGTAAAGGCATCGTCGATGACATCGACCACCTGGGTAACCGTCGTGTTCGCTGCGTAGGCGAAATGGCCGAGAACCAGTTCCGCGTTGGCCTGGTACGTGTTGAGCGTGCGGTCAAAGAGCGTCTGTCGATGGCGGAAAGCGAAGGCCTGATGCCGCAAGACCTGATCAACGCCAAGCCAGTGGCTGCGGCGGTGAAAGAGTTCTTCGGTTCCAGCCAGCTGTCCCAGTTCATGGACCAGAACAACCCGCTGTCCGAGATCACCCACAAGCGTCGTGTTTCTGCACTCGGCCCTGGCGGTTTGACTCGTGAGCGTGCTGGCTTTGAAGTTCGTGACGTACACCCGACTCACTACGGTCGTGTATGCCCGATTGAAACGCCGGAAGGTCCGAACATCGGTCTGATCAACTCCCTGGCTGCCTATGCGCGCACCAACCAGTACGGCTTCCTCGAGAGCCCGTACCGTGTGGTGAAAGACGCTCTGGTCACCGACGAGATCGTGTTCCTGTCTGCCATCGAAGAAGCTGATCACGTGATCGCTCAGGCCTCGGCCACGATGAACGACAAGAAAGTCCTGATCGACGAGCTGGTAGCTGTTCGTCACTTGAACGAGTTCACTGTCAAGGCGCCGGAAGACGTCACCTTGATGGACGTTTCGCCGAAGCAGGTAGTTTCGGTTGCAGCGTCGCTGATCCCGTTCCTCGAGCACGACGACGCCAACCGTGCGTTGATGGGTTCGAACATGCAGCGTCAAGCTGTGCCAACCTTGCGTGCTGACAAGCCGCTGGTCGGTACCGGCATGGAGCGTAACGTAGCCCGTGACTCCGGCGTTTGCGTCGTGGCTCGTCGTGGCGGCGTTATCGATTCCGTCGACGCCAGCCGTATCGTGGTTCGTGTTGCTGATGACGAAGTTGAAACTGGCGAAGCTGGTGTCGACATCTACAACCTGACCAAGTACACCCGCTCCAACCAGAACACCTGCATCAACCAGCGTCCGCTGGTGCGTAAAGGTGATCGGGTTCAGCGTAGCGACATCATGGCCGACGGTCCGTCCACCGATATGGGTGAGCTGGCTCTGGGTCAGAACATGCGCATCGCGTTTATGGCATGGAACGGCTTCAACTTCGAAGACTCCATCTGCCTGTCCGAGCGTGTGGTTCAGGAAGATCGCTTTACCACGATCCACATCCAGGAACTGACCTGTGTGGCACGTGACACCAAGCTTGGGCCAGAGGAAATCACTGCAGACATCCCGAACGTGGGTGAGGCTGCACTGAACAAACTGGACGAAGCCGGTATCGTTTACGTAGGTGCTGAAGTTGGCGCCGGCGACATTCTGGTTGGTAAGGTCACTCCGAAAGGCGAGACCCAGCTGACTCCGGAAGAGAAGCTGCTGCGTGCCATCTTCGGTGAAAAAGCCAGCGACGTTAAAGACACTTCCCTGCGTGTGCCTACCGGCACCAAAGGTACTGTCATCGACGTGCAGGTCTTCACCCGCGATGGTGTTGAGCGCGATGCTCGTGCACTGTCGATCGAGAAGACTCAACTCGACGAGATCCGCAAGGACCTGAACGAAGAGTTCCGTATCGTTGAAGGCGCCACTTTCGAACGTCTGCGTTCCGCTCTGGTCGGCCACAAAGCCGAAGGCGGCGCCGGTCTGAAGAAAGGTCAGGAAATCACCGACGAGGTTCTCGACGGTCTTGAGCATGGTCAGTGGTTCAAACTGCGCATGGCTGAAGATGCTCTGAACGAGCAACTCGAGAAGGCTCAGGCCTACATCGTTGATCGCCGCCGTCTGCTGGACGACAAGTTCGAAGACAAGAAGCGCAAACTGCAGCAGGGCGATGACCTGGCTCCAGGCGTGCTGAAAATCGTCAAGGTTTACCTGGCAATCCGTCGTCGCATCCAGCCGGGCGACAAGATGGCCGGTCGTCACGGTAACAAAGGTGTGGTCTCCGTGATCATGCCGGTTGAAGACATGCCGCACGATGCCAATGGCACCCCGGTCGACGTCGTCCTCAACCCGTTGGGCGTACCTTCGCGTATGAACGTTGGTCAGATCCTTGAAACCCACCTCGGCCTCGCGGCTAAAGGCCTGGGCGAAAAGATCAACCGGATGATCGAAGAACAGCGCAAAGTCGCTGAACTTCGTAAATTCCTCGACGAGATCTACAACCAGATCGGCGGCCGTAACGAAGATCTGGATAGCTTCTCCGACCAGGAAATCCTGGATCTGGCGAAGAACCTGCGTGGCGGCGTTCCAATGGCCACTCCAGTGTTCGACGGTGCCAAGGAAAGCGAAATCAAGGCCATGCTGAAACTGGCAGACCTGCCAGAAAGCGGCCAGATGCAGCTGACCGACGGCCGTACCGGCAACAAGTTCGAGCGCCCGGTAACTGTTGGCTATATGTACATGCTGAAGCTGAACCACTTGGTAGACGACAAGATGCACGCTCGTTCTACCGGTTCGTACAGCCTGGTTACCCAGCAGCCGCTGGGTGGTAAGGCGCAGTTCGGTGGTCAGCGTTTCGGGGAGATGGAGGTCTGGGCACTGGAAGCATACGGTGCTGCTTACACTCTGCAAGAAATGCTCACAGTGAAGTCGGACGATGTGAACGGCCGTACCAAGATGTACAAAAACATCGTGGATGGCGATCACCGTATGGAGCCGGGCATGCCCGAGTCCTTCAACGTGTTGATCAAGGAAATTCGTTCCCTCGGCATCGATATCGATCTGGAAACCGAATAACACGTGACGCGAATCGAGAGCGGGGCAGGATTGCCCGCTCTCTGCTCCGCCAGGAGGAAAGGCCTTGAAAGACCTACTGAATTTGCTGAAAAACCAGGGTCAAGTCGAAGAGTTCGACGCCATCCGTATTGGATTGGCATCGCCTGAGATGATCCGTTCGTGGTCGTTCGGTGAAGTTAAAAAGCCGGAAACCATCAACTACCGTACGTTCAAACCTGAACGTGACGGCCTGTTCTGCGCCAAGATCTTTGGCCCGGTAAAGGATTACGAGTGCCTGTGCGGTAAGTACAAGCGCTTGAAGCACCGTGGTGTGATCTGCGAGAAGTGCGGCGTTGAAGTCGCGCTGGCTAAAGTTCGTCGTGAGCGCATGGCACACATCGAACTGGCCTCGCCAGTTGCCCACATCTGGTTCCTGAAATCGCTTCCGTCCCGTATCGGCTTGCTGATGGACATGACCCTGCGTGATATCGAACGCGTTCTCTACTTCGAGAGCTATGTCGTTATCGATCCAGGCATGACCACCCTTGAAAAAGGTCAGCTGCTGAACGACGAGCAGTACTTCGAAGCGCTGGAAGAGTTCGGTGACGATTTCGATGCCCGCATGGGTGCCGAAGCTGTCCGTGAACTGCTGCACGCTATCGACCTGGAGCACGAGATTGGCCGTCTGCGTGAAGAAATTCCGCAAACCAACTCCGAAACCAAAATCAAGAAGCTGTCCAAGCGTCTGAAGTTGATGGAAGCCTTCCAGGGTTCCGGCAACCTTCCAGAATGGATGGTGCTGACCGTTCTGCCGGTTCTTCCGCCAGATCTGCGTCCACTGGTCCCGCTGGATGGCGGTCGCTTCGCGACTTCCGACCTCAACGATCTGTATCGTCGAGTGATCAACCGTAACAACCGCTTGAAGCGCCTGCTGGATCTGTCCGCTCCGGACATCATCGTGCGCAACGAAAAGCGTATGTTGCAGGAAGCCGTCGACGCACTGCTCGACAACGGTCGTCGTGGCCGCGCTATCACCGGTTCCAACAAGCGTCCTCTGAAATCCCTGGCTGACATGATCAAGGGTAAGCAAGGTCGTTTCCGTCAGAACTTGCTCGGTAAGCGTGTTGACTACTCCGGTCGTTCGGTAATTACCGTTGGTCCGACCCTGCGTCTGCACCAGTGCGGTCTGCCGAAGAAAATGGCTCTCGAGCTGTTCAAGCCGTTCATTTTCGGCAAGCTGGAAATGCGTGGTCTCGCTACCACCATCAAAGCTGCCAAGAAGATGGTCGAGCGCGAGCTGCCGGAAGTTTGGGACGTTCTCGCTGAAGTGATTCGCGAACACCCGGTTCTCCTCAACCGTGCACCGACCCTTCACCGTCTGGGGATCCAGGCGTTTGAACCGGTACTGATCGAAGGCAAGGCTATCCAGCTGCACCCTCTGGTCTGTGCTGCGTACAACGCCGACTTCGACGGCGACCAAATGGCCGTGCACGTACCGCTGACACTGGAAGCCCAGCTGGAAGCGCGTGCGTTGATGATGTCGACCAACAACATCCTGTCGCCAGCCAACGGTGAGCCAATCATCGTTCCGTCGCAGGACGTTGTATTGGGTCTGTACTACATGACTCGTGAAGCGATCAACGCCAAGGGCGAAGGTCGTGTGTTCGCGGATCTGCAGGAAGTTGACCGTGTGTTCCGTGCCGGCGAAGCCGCACTGCACGCTAAAGTCAAAGTGCGGATCAACGAAACCGTTAACGATCGTGACGGTGGTAGCGTCAAGAACACCCGTATCGTCGACACCACTGTCGGCCGTGCGCTGTTGTTCCAGGTTGTTCCACCTGGCCTGTCGTACGATGTCGTCAACCAGCCGATGAAGAAAAAAGCGATCTCCAAGCTGATCAACCAGTGCTACCGCGTGGTTGGTTTGAAAGAGACCGTGATCTTCGCTGACCAGTTGATGTACACCGGTTTTGCCTATTCGACCATTTCCGGCGTTTCCATCGGTGTTAACGACTTCGTTATCCCGGATGAAAAAGCCCGCATCATCGGTGCTGCTACCGATGAAGTGAAAGAGATCGAAAGCCAGTACGCCTCCGGCCTGGTAACCCAGGGCGAGAAGTACAACAAAGTGATCGACCTTTGGTCCAAGGCGAACGACGAAGTTTCCAAGGCGATGATGGCCAACCTCTCGAAAGAGAAAGTCATCGACCGTCATGGCGTCGAAGTCGATCAAGAGTCCTTCAACTCGATGTACATGATGGCCGACTCGGGCGCACGGGGTTCTGCTGCGCAGA
Source organism: Pseudomonas migulae NBRC 103157 (assembly GCF_002091715.1). GTDB lineage: Bacteria > Pseudomonadota > Gammaproteobacteria > Pseudomonadales > Pseudomonadaceae > Aquipseudomonas > Aquipseudomonas migulae_A. The sequence goes on from NZ_BDAG01000010.1 coordinate 12,819, forward strand.
TCCGTCAGCTCGCCGGTATGCGTGGCCTGATGGCCAAGCCGGACGGCTCCATCATCGAAACGCCGATTACTGCGAACTTCCGTGAAGGTTTGAGCGTACTTCAGTACTTCATCTCCACTCACGGTGCTCGTAAAGGTTTGGCGGATACCGCGTTGAAAACGGCGAACTCCGGTTACCTGACTCGTCGTCTGGTAGACGTGGCGCAGGATCTGGTTGTGACCGAGATCGATTGCGGCACCGAACATGGCCTGGTAATGACTCCGCACATTGAAGGCGGTGACGTTGTTGAGCCATTGGGTGAGCGCGTATTGGGTCGTGTCATTGCCCGTGACGTATTCAAGCCGGGTACCGAAGAAGTTATCGTTCCTGCCGGCACGCTGGTAGACGAGAAGTGGGTCGAGTTCATCGAGCTGAACAGCATCGACGAAGTGATCGTGCGTTCGCCGATCAGCTGCGAAACCCGCTACGGTATTTGTGCCAAGTGCTACGGCCGTGATTTGGCTCGTGGTCACCAGGTGAACATCGGTGAAGCGGTCGGCGTTATCGCTGCCCAGTCCATCGGTGAGCCGGGTACCCAGCTGACCATGCGTACGTTCCACATCGGTGGTGCGGCAAGCCGGACCTCCGCAGCCGACAGCGTTCAGGTGAAGAATGGCGGTACCGTCCGTCTGCACAACCTGAAGCACGTTGAGCGAGTGGATGGCTGCCTGGTAGCTGTGTCCCGTTCCGGTGAGCTGGCAATCGCTGATGACTTCGGTCGCGAGCGCGAGCGCTACAAGCTGCCGTACGGTGCTGTGATTTCGGTTAAAGAAGGTGACAAGGTCGACGCTGGCGCAATCGTGGCCAAGTGGGATCCGCACACTCACCCAATCGTTACCGAAATGAAAGGTACCGTGACCTACGTGGGCATGGAAGAAGGCATCACGATCAAGCGTCAGACTGACGAATTGACCGGTATGACCAACATTGAAGTACTCGACGCCAAAGACCGTCCAGCTGCCGGTAAAGATATCCGTCCAGCTGTGAAGATGGTTGATGACAACGGCAAGGATCTGTTGCTGCCAGGCACTGACGTTATCGCTCAGTACTTCCTGCCAGCCAACGCCCTGGTCGGTGTTGCGGACGGTGCGAAAATTGCGATCGGTGATGTTATCGCTCGTATTCCGCAAGAGACTTCGAAAACCCGTGACATCACCGGTGGTCTGCCGCGTGTTGCCGACTTGTTCGAAGCCCGTCGTCCGAAAGAAGCCTCGATTCTGGCTGAAGTCAGCGGCACCATCGCGTTCGGTAAAGAGACCAAAGGCAAGCGTCGTCTGGTTATCACCCCGAACGACGGTAGCGATCCGTACGAAGAGCTGATTCCGAAGTGGCGCCACCTGAACGTCTTCGAAGGCGAACAGGTAAACCGCGGCGAAGTTATCTCCGACGGCCCGAGCGATCCACACGACATCCTGCGTCTGCTGGGTGTGAGTGCGCTGGCCAAGTACATCGTGAACGAGATCCAGGACGTTTATCGTCTGCAAGGCGTGAAGATCAACGACAAGCACATCGAGACCATCCTGCGTCAGATGCTGCGTAAAGTTGAAATCGCTGAATCCGGCGATTCCAGTTTCATCAAGGGTGACCAGATGGAATTGACTCACGTTCTGGTAGAGAACGAGCGCCTGGCGAACGATGAGAAATTCGTTTCCAAGTTCACTCGCGTGCTGTTGGGTATCACCAAGGCGTCGTTGTCCACCGAATCGTTCATCTCGGCGGCTTCCTTCCAGGAAACCACTCGCGTGCTGACCGAAGCGGCGGTAACCGGCAAGCGCGATTACCTGCGCGGCCTGAAAGAGAACGTGGTCGTGGGTCGTCTGATCCCGGCCGGTACCGGTCTGGCTTATCACAGCGAGCGCAAACGCCGCCGTGATGCTGACAAACCGTTGCGCGTAAGCGCCAGTGAAGTGGAAGCTGCACTGACCGAAGCGCTGAACTCGAGCGGTAACTGAGTTCTGCGATAAATGAGTGTGAGGCCCTGGCCATTCCGTTCATCGAGTCGAGACAAATTGTCGAGGTTGGATGAGCGGGGAGGTCGGGGCCTTGCCTTGACTGGGGGCAAGATCCTCTTTAGACTCTTGTACCCCTAAATTTGGCGGGAATTCGTTCCTGCCATTTTGCTTTTCTTGCAAGACAATAGCGTCGCAAGACAACAGTGGAGCTAGTAGATGGCAACTATCAACCAGCTGGTACGTCAGCCGCGTAAGCGTATCGTCGAGAAATCCGACGTGCCTGCGCTGCAGAACTGCCCGCAACGTCGTGGCGTATGCACCCGTGTGTATACCACCACGCCGAAAAAACCTAACTCGGCACTGCGTAAAGTATGCCGTGTGCGTCTGACCAACGGTTTCGAGGTTTCCTCGTACATCGGCGGTGAAGGCCACAACCTGCAAGAGCACAGCGTCGTACTGATCCGTGGCGGCCGTGTAAAAGACTTGCCAGGTGTTCGTTACCACACCGTTCGCGGTTCTTTGGATACTTCCGGCGTTAAAGGTCGTAACCAGGGTCGTTCGAAGTACGGTACCAAGAAGCCTAAGTAGTAGTGGCTTTTTGTAAAAACTGAATCATCTATTTTTCTGAGTCGATAAGAGTAAGGTCGGAGGCGTCCCGAAAGGGCACCGATTCCGAGCGAACCTGAAGACCGTTTGAGGGCTTATCCATGCCAAGAAGACGCGTAGCAGCCAAGCGCGAAGTGCTTGACGATCCAAAATACGGCAGCCAGATCCTGGCCAAGTTCATGAACCACGTGATGGAAAGCGGCAAGAAAGCCGTTGCCGAGCGTATCGTTTATGGCGCGCTGGAAAAGGTTAAAGAACGCAAGAACAGCGACCCCCTGGAAATCTTCGAGAAAGCTCTCGACGCCATCGCTCCGCTGGTCGAAGTAAAGTCGCGCCGTGTAGGCGGTGCTACTTACCAGGTTCCGGTTGAAGTTCGTCCGTCCCGTCGTAACGCTCTGGCAATGCGCTGGTTGGTAGACTTCGCCCGTAAGCGCGGCGAGAAGTCTATGGCTCTGCGTTTGGCTGGCGAACTGTTGGACGCTGCTGAAGGTAAAGGTGCTGCAGTTAAGAAGCGTGAAGACGTGCACCGTATGGCTGAGGCCAACAAGGCTTTCTCGCACTACCGCTTCTAATTTTAGCGTCACTAATTTTGCGAGGGCTTTATGGCTCGTACAACACCGATTAATCGCTACCGTAACATTGGTATCGTTGCTCACGTGGATGCTGGTAAAACCACCACCACCGAGCGCGTCCTTTTTTACACTGGCAAAAGTCACAAAATGGGCGAGGTGCATGACGGCGCCGCGACCACCGACTGGATGGTGCAGGAGCAGGAGCGTGGTATTACCATTACTTCTGCTGCCATTACCGCCTTCTGGCAGGGTTCCGAGAAGCAGCACAAAGATCAATACCGCTTCAACGTCATCGACACCCCGGGCCACGTTGACTTCACTATTGAAGTTGAACGTTCCCTGCGTGTTCTCGACGGCGCGGTCGTTGTGTTCTGCGGCACCTCGGGTGTTGAGCCTCAGTCGGAAACCGTATGGCGTCAAGCCAACAAATACGGTGTTCCACGTCTTGTTTACGTAAACAAGATGGACCGTGCTGGTGCGAACTTCCTGCGCGTGATCGGTCAGATCAAGCAGCGTCTGGGTCACACCCCGGTGCCAATCCAGTTGGCTATCGGTTCCGAAGACAACTTCCAGGGTCAGATCGATCTGATGTCCATGGAAGCTGTTTACTGGAACGATGCTGACAAAGGCATGACTCCTCGTCGCGAGCCTATCCCTGCTGAACTGCAGGAACTGGCTGACGAGTGGCGCAGCAACATGATTGAAGCTGCAGCCGAAGCTAGCGAAGAGCTGATGAACAAGTACCTCGAAGGTGAAGAACTCACCAACGCGGAAATCAAGGCCGCTCTGCGTCAGCGTACTATCGCTGGCGAGATCGTTCTGGCTGTTTGCGGTTCTTCCTTCAAGAACAAGGGTGTTCCCCTGGTTCTCGACGCCGTTATCGACTACCTGCCTGCTCCTACCGACATTCCTGCCATCAAGGGTACAGACCCGGATGACGAGACCAAGGAAATGGAGCGTCACGCAGACGACAGCGAGCCGTTCTCGGCTCTGGCGTTCAAGATCGCTACCGACCCATTCGTGGGTACCTTGACCTTTGTTCGGGTTTACTCGGGCGTGTTGGCCTCCGGCGACGGCGTGATCAACTCGGTTAAGGGCAAGAAAGAGCGCGTGGGTCGTATGGTGCAAATGCACGCGAACGCCCGTGAAGAAATCAAGGAAGTGCGCGCTGGTGACATCGCGGCCTTGATCGGCATGAAGGACGTCACCACTGGTGAGACTTTGTGCAACGCTGACAAGCCAATCATCCTGGTTCGCATGGACTTCCCGGAGCCGGTTATTTCGGTTGCCGTAGAGCCTAAGACCAAGGACGACCAGGAAAAAATGGGTATTGCACTGGGCAAACTTGCTCAGGAAGACCCGTCTTTCCGCGTCAAGACTGATGAAGAGACTGGTCAAACGATCATCTCCGGCATGGGCGAGTTGCACCTGGACATCCTGGTTGACCGGATGCGCCGTGAGTTCAACGTCGAAGCCAACATCGGTAAGCCTCAAGTTTCGTACCGTGAGCGCATCACGAAGAGCTGCGAAATCGAAGGCAAGTTCGTTCGTCAGTCCGGCGGTCGTGGCCAGTTCGGTCATTGCTGGATTCGTTTTGCTCCTGCTGACGAAGGTCAGGAAGGTCTGCAATTCTTGAACGAAGTAGTGGGTGGTGTGGTTCCTAAGGAATACATCCCGGCTATCCAGAAAGGCATCGAAGAGCAGATGAAGAACGGCGTAGTTGCCGGCTATCCGCTGATCGGCCTGAAGGCTACCGTGTTTGATGGTTCCTACCACGACGTCGACTCGAATGAGATGGCGTTTAAGGTGGCTGCTTCCATGGCGACCAAGCAACTGGCCCAGAAGGGCGGCGGTGAGTTGCTCGAGCCGATCATGGCGGTAGAGGTTGTTACACCTGAAGACTATATGGGTGACGTGATGGGCGACCTTAACCGTCGTCGCGGCATGATCCTGGGTATGGAAGATACGGTTTCCGGTAAAGTAATTCGTGCCGAGGTTCCGTTGGGCGAGATGTTCGGTTATGCGACCGACGTTCGTTCCATGTCCCAAGGTCGCGCAAGCTACTCTATGGAATTCAAAAAATACAATACAGCTCCGTCGCACATCGTCGAAACTGTAACCAAAAAACAAGGCTGATTCAGTCCTTTAGGCTAGGAGTTAATTGTCGTGGCTAAAGAAAAATTTGACCGTACCCTCCCGCACGTCAACGTTGGCACCATTGGTCACGTTGACCATGGCAAAACCACGCTGACCGCTGCTCTGACTCGTGTTTGCTCCGAAGTTTTCGGTTCCGCTGTTGTTGCTTTCGACAAAATCGACAGCGCTCCGGAAGAGAAGGCTCGTGGTATCACCATCAACACTGCGCACGTTGAATACAACTCGCTGATCCGTCACTACGCTCACGTTGACTGCCCAGGTCACGCTGACTATGTGAAGAACATGATCACCGGTGCTGCTCAGATGGACGGTGCTATCCTGGTTTGCTCGGCCGCTGATGGTCCGATGCCACAAACCCGTGAGCACATCCTGCTGTCCCGTCAGGTTGGCGTTCCGTACATCGTTGTCTTCCTGAACAAGGCTGACATGGTTGACGACGCTGAGCTGCTGGAACTGGTTGAGATGGAAGTGCGCGATCTGCTGAGCACTTACGACTTCCCGGGTGACGACACTCCGATCATCATTGGTTCGGCTCTGATGGCTCTGAACGGCCAAGACGACAACGAAATGGGCACTACTGCCGTTCGTAAACTGGTTGAAACTCTGGACAGCTACATCCCAGATCCAGTTCGTGTTATCGACAAGCCGTTCCTGATGCCAATCGAAGACGTATTCTCGATCTCCGGTCGCGGTACTGTTGTAACTGGTCGTATCGAGCGCGGTATCGTCAAGGTTCAGGATCCACTGGAAATCGTTGGTCTGCGTGACACCACCGTCACCACCTGCACCGGTGTTGAAATGTTCCGTAAGCTGCTCGACGAAGGTCGTGCTGGCGAGAACTGCGGCGTTCTGCTGCGTGGTACCAAGCGTGATGACGTTGAACGTGGTCAGGTTCTGGTTAAGCCGGGTTCGGTTAAGCCACACACCAAGTTCGAAGCTGAAGTCTACGTTCTGAGCAAAGAAGAAGGCGGCCGTCATACTCCGTTCTTCAAAGGCTACCGTCCACAGTTCTACTTCCGTACTACTGACGTGACTGGTAACTGCGAGCTGCCGGAAGGCGTTGAAATGGTAATGCCAGGCGACAACATCAAAATGGTTGTCACCCTGATCAAGACCATCGCAATGGAAGACGGTCTGCGTTTCGCTATCCGTGAAGGCGGTCGTACCGTCGGCGCTGGCGTCGTAGCCAAAATCATCGAGTAAGCTCTTTTTGAGTAAGCTTTGATGAGTTGAAAAAGCCTCCGCTTAGCGGGGGCTTTTTTATTGGGTTGACACCTATCTGGGGCGTCTATAGAATTGCGCCTCCTTTTAACGGGCGTATTGCGCCCGGTGGGAATAGCAGCCGGAGTCTGAAATCCAATGCAAAATCAGCAAATCCGTATCAGGTTGAAGGCTTTTGACCATCGCCTGATCGACCAATCCACCCAGGAAATCGTGGAAACCGCGAAACGTACTGGTGCTCAAGTGCGTGGTCCAATTCCACTGCCTACCCGTAAAGAGCGGTTCACCGTTCTGGTCTCCCCGCACGTCAACAAAGACGCGCGTGACCAGTACGAGATCCGTACTCATAAGCGCGTTCTGGACATCGTCCAGCCAACGGATAAAACCGTTGATGCTCTTATGAAGCTTGATCTTGCGGCCGGTGTGGAAGTGCAGATCAGCCTCGGCTAAGACTCGGTCTTAGTCGTGTAACGCTCTGAAATGGGCGGCCATAGCGGGTGAAAGCCCCGTACACTCATGAGGTTTACAACATGACTATTGGTGTAGTCGGTCGTAAATGCGGTATGACCCGTATTTTCACCGAAGAAGGTGTCTCCATTCCGGTCACGGTCATTGAGATCGAGCCGAATCGCGTCACCCAGTTCAAAACTGAAGAGACCGATGGCTATCGTGCAGTGCAAGTCACTGTAGGCGAGCGTCGTGCTTCGCGTGTAACAGCTGCTCAGGCTGGCCACTTCGCTAAAGCGAACGTTGCCGCTGGTCGTACCGTAATGGAATTCCGCCTTGAAGAAGGCGAGTACCAGGCCGGCGATCTGATCAACGCTGAAATCTTCGCTGCTGGTCAACTGGTTGATGTAACCGGTCAGTCCAAAGGTAAAGGCTTCCAGGGTACGATCAAGCGTTGGAACTTCCGCGGGCAAGATAATACCCACGGTAACTCCGTGTCCCACCGCGTTCCAGGCTCTATCGGCCAGTGCCAGACTCCTGGTCGTGTATTCAAGGGCAAAAAAATGTCCGGTCATATGGGCGCTGAGCGCGTGACCGTGCAGTCCCTCGAAGTAGTGCGCGTGGACGCTGAACGCAATCTGTTGTTGGTCAAGGGCGCTGTTCCTGGCGCTACTGGCGGCAACTTGGTTGTACGTCCAGCAGCCAAGGCTCGCGGTTAAGGGGAAGCTGACATGCAATTAAATGTAAATGACGCTCAAGCGATCGAAGTTTCCGAACTGACATTTGGCGGCGAATTCAACGAGACGCTGGTTCACCAAGCAGTCGTGGCCTACATGGCCGGCGGCCGTCAAGGTAGCAAGCAGCAAAAGACCCGTTCCGACGTTCGTGGTGGCGGTAAGCGCCCATGGCGTCAGAAAGGTACTGGCCGTGCTCGTGCCGGTACTATCCGTAGCCCAATCTGGCGTGGCGGCGGTACCACTTTCGCAGCTCGTCCTCAGGATCACACCCAGAAGCTGAACAAGAAGATGTATCGCGCAGCGATGCGTTCCATTCTTGCTGAGCTGGTGCGTACTGATCGTCTGGTTGTGGTTCAGGACTTCGCTGTTGATGCACCGAAGACCAAAGATCTGCTGAACAAACTGACCGGCATGGGCCTGACTGACGTCTTGATCGTGTCTGAAGTGGTTGATCAGAACCTGTACCTGGCTGCTCGTAACCTGCCACACGTTGATGTACGTGACGTGCAAGGTTCCGATCCAGTTAGTCTGATCGCATACGACAAGGTGTTGATCACCGTGTCGGCCGTGAAGAAATTCGAGGAGCTGCTGGGATGAACCAGGAACGCGTATTTAAAGTTCTGCTTGGCCCGCACGTTTCCGAGAAGGCTACGGTTCTGGCTGACAAGAAAGGCCAGTTCGTTTTCAAGGTTGCAACTGACGCAACCAAGCTGGAAATCAAGAAGGCCGTCGAAAGCCTGTTCAGCGTGAAAGTAGAGCGTGTTACTACCCTGAATGTTCTGGGTAAGAGCAAGCGTACTGCTCGCGGTCTGGGCAAGCGTAATGACTGGAAGAAGGCAGTTATCTCCCTTCAGCCAGGCCAAGATCTCGATTTCAGCAGCAGTGCTGAGTAAGGAAGGGGTGCATCATGGCAATCGTTAAATGCAAACCGACTTCCCCTGGCCGCCGTCATGTGGTCAAGGTGGTCAACCAGGAGCTGCATAAAGGCGCTCCTCACGCACCGCTGCTCGAGAAGAAATCGAAGTCTGGTGGTCGTAACAACAATGGTCGTATTACCACTCGTCACATCGGTGGTGGCCATAAGCAGCATTATCGTCTGGTCGATTTCCGTCGCAACGACAAAGATGGCATTCCAGCCACTGTCGAGCGTATCGAATACGATCCAAACCGTACTGCTCACATTGCTCTTATGTTGTACGCAGACGGCGAACGCCGTTACATCATCGCCCCTAAAGGCGTGAACGCTGGTGACCAGCTTATTTCGGGTGCTTTGGCTCCGATCAAGCCGGGCAACCAGTTGCAACTGCGCAGCATTCCAGTTGGTAGTACCGTACACGGCATCGAATTGAAGCCAGGTAAAGGCGCGCAAATCGCTCGTTCCGCTGGTGCTTCGGCTCAGCTGATCGCTCGTGAAGGTGTCTATGTGACCCTGCGTCTGCGTTCTGGTGAGATGCGTAAAGTGCTGGCTGAATGCCGCGCGACCCTGGGCGAAGTCTCGAACTCCGAGCACAGCCTGCGTTCGCTGGGTAAAGCTGGTGCCAAACGCTGGCGTGGCGTTCGCCCAACCGTTCGTGGTGTTGCCATGAACCCGGTTGACCACCCACATGGTGGTGGTGAAGGTCGTACCTCTGGTGGTCGTCATCCGGTATCGCCATGGGGCTTCCCGACTAAGGGCGCGAAGACTCGTGGTAATAAGCGTACCGACAAAATGATCGTCCGTCGTCGCAAGTAAATAGAGGGATACGACAGTGCCACGTTCTCTGAAAAAAGGTCCTTTTATCGATCTTCACCTACTGAAGAAGATCGAAGTGGCGGCGGAAAAGAACGATCGCAAACCGGTGAAAACCTGGTCGCGTCGTTCGATGATCCTGCCACAAATGGTCGGTCTGACCATCGCAGTACACAACGGTCGTCAACATGTTCCAGTTCTCGTGAACGAAGACATGGTCGGCCACAAACTGGGCGAGTTCGCCGGTACCCGCACTTATCGTGGGCACGTGGCTGACAAGAAAGCCAAGCGTTAAGGGGTTAGGAAATGGAAGTAGCCGCTAAGTTGTCGGGCGCTCGAATCTCCGCCCAGAAAGCCCGCTTGGTCGCCGACCAGATCCGCGGGAAGAAGGTGGGCGAAGCGCTCAACCTGTTGGCTTTCAGCAGTAAGAAAGCCGCCGAGATCATGAAGAAAGTGCTGGAGTCGGCCGTAGCCAACGCCGAGCATAACGAAGGCGCAGACGTTGATGACCTCAAGGTCAGCACCGTTTTCGTCAACGAAGGGCGTTCGCTGAAGCGCATCATGCCACGTGCCAAAGGCCGTGCTGATCGCATCGTCAAGCGGTCTTGCCATATCACTGTCAAGGTTGCTGACAAGTAACGGAGTCGAAGAGATGGGTCAGAAAGTACATCCCATTGGCATTCGCCTGGGAATCGTCAAGGAGCACACCTCCGTCTGGTACGCAGACGGTCGGACTTATGCGGACTATTTGTTCGCTGATCTGAAGGTGCGTGAGTATCTCCAAGACAAACTAAAAAGCGCGTCCGTAAGCCGTATCGATATCCATCGTCCGGCCCAAACTGCACGTATCACCATCCACACCGCTCGTCCAGGTATCGTTATCGGGAAGAAAGGTGAAGATGTTGAGAAACTGCGTCAGGACCTGACCAAGCAAATGGGTGTGCCTGTGCACATCAATATCGAAGAAATCCGCAAGCCGGAACTCGACGGTATGTTGGTTGCGCAGAGCGTAGCTCAGCAGCTGGAGCGTCGCGTAATGTTCCGTCGCGCTATGAAGCGCGCTGTACAGAACGCTATGCGCATTGGTGCCAAAGGCATCAAAATCCAAGTGAGCGGTCGTCTCGGCGGTGCTGAAATCGCACGTACTGAATGGTATCGCGAAGGTCGTGTGCCACTGCACACCCTGCGTGCCGACATCGACTATGCCAACTACGAAGCTCACACCACTTACGGTGTGATCGGTGTAAAGGTTTGGATCTTCAAAGGCGAAGTAATTGGTGGTCGCCAAGAAGAACTGAAACCACAAGCACCAGCGCCTCGTAAAAAAGCTGCTAAGTAAGGGGTACGCCAAATGTTGCAACCAAAGCGTACGAAGTTCCGCAAGCAGATGACTGGCCACAACCGTGGCTTGGCTCAGCGCGGTAGCAAAGTCAGCTTCGGCGAATATGCGCTGAAGTCTGTAGCTCGTGGTCGTCTCACCGCTCGTCAGATCGAATCAGCGCGTCGTGCACTGACCCGTCACGTTAAGCGTGGCGGCAAGATCTGGATCCGTGTATTCCCGGACAAGCCTATTTCCAAGAAGCCACTCGAAGTTCGGATGGGTAAAGGTAAAGGTAGCGTGGAATACTGGGTTGCCCAGATTCAGCCAGGCAAAGTCCTGTATGAAATCGAGGGTGTTTCTGAAGAGCTGGCGCGTGAGGCATTTGCCCTGGCTGCTGCAAAGCTGCCGCTCGCCACTGCCTTCGTTAAACGGACGGTGATGTGATGAAAGCGAACGAACTTCGTGAAAAAGACGCGCCGCAGCTTAACGAGCAACTGCTCGGCCTGCTGCGCGACCAGTTCAATCTGCGCATGCAGAAAGCAACTGGCCAGTTGGGGCAGTCTCACCTGCTCCGGCAAGTTAAGCGTGACATCGCTCGCGTGAAGACTGTGCTCAAACAGCAGGCAGGTAAGTAATCATGGCTGAAGCCGAAAAAACCGTCCGTACGCTGACTGGCCGTGTTGTCAGCGACAAAATGGACAAGACCATCACCGTTCTGATCGAGCGTCGCGTTAAGCACCCGATCTACGGTAAATACGTTAAGCGTTCGACTAAGCTGCACGCGCACGACGAAACTAATCAGTGCCACATCGGCGACAAAGTCACTATTCGTGAAACTCGTCCTTTGGCCAAGACCAAGTCTTGGGCGCTGGTTGATGTTCTCGAACGCGCTGTGGAAGTCTAAGGACTAGGGGTCGGAGAAATTATATGATTCAGACTCAATCCATGCTCGATGTGGCCGATAACAGCGGCGCTCGCCGCGTTATGTGCATCAAGGTGCTGGGTGGCTCCCATCGTCGTTACGCTGGTATCGGTGACATCATCAAAGTTACCGTGAAGGAAGCAATTCCTCGCGGTAAAGTGAAAAAAGGCCAAGTGATGACTGCTGTTGTAGTCCGCACTCGTCACGGCGTTCGTCGTGCTGATGGCTCCATTATCCGCTTTGATGGCAACGCTGCTGTTCTTCTGAACAACAAGCAAGAGCCGATCGGCACCCGTATCTTTGGGCCAGTGACCCGTGAACTTCGTACTGAGAAGTTCATGAAGATCGTCTCGCTCGCCCCAGAAGTGCTGTAAGGAGATCCGACATGCAAAAGATTCGTCGTGACGACGAGATCATCGTGATCGCCGGCAAAGACAAAGGTAAGCGCGGTAAGGTGCTTAAGGTTCTCGCTAATAACCGTCTGGTTATCGGTGGTCTGAACCTGGTCAAGCGTCATACCAAGCCTAACCCGATGTCGGGCGTACAAGGCGGTATCGTCGAGAAAGAAGCTCCACTGGATGCTTCTAACGTAGCCATTTTCAACGGCGAAACCAACAAGGCTGATCGCGTTGGTTTCAAAGTAGAAGACGGCAAAAAAATTCGTGTCTTCAAGTCGACCCAAAAAGCGGTTGATGCTTGAACACTGCTAGGTAGATGAGACCATGGCACGACTAAAAGAGATTTACTGGAAAGAAATCGCACCGAAGCTTAAGGAAGAACTTAAGCTTTCGAACGTGATGGAAGTTCCACGCGTTACCAAAATCACCCTGAACATGGGTCTGGGCGAAGCGGTCGGTGACAAAAAAGTCATCGAGCACGCAGTTGCTGACCTGGAAAAGATCACCGGCCAGAAAGTCGTTGTGACTTACGCTCGGAAATCCATCGCTGGCTTTAAAGTCCGTGAAGGTTGGCCGATCGGCGTCAAAGTGACCCTGCGCCGTGAGCGTATGTACGAGTTCCTGGATCGTCTGCTGTCGATCTCCCTGCCTCGGGTTCGCGACTTCCGCGGCCTGAATGCCAAGTCCTTCGATGGTCGTGGTAACTACAGCATGGGCGTTAAAGAGCAGATCATCTTCCCGGAAATCGACTACGACAAGATCGATGCTCTCCGCGGTCTGGACATTACCCTGACCACCACTGCCAAGAACGATGATGAAGGTCGCGCCCTGTTGCGTGCTTTCAAATTCCCGTTCCGCAACTGATTGGAGTAGGAAAATGGCCAAGATGAGCATGAAAAACCGCGAGCTGAAGCGTCAGCTCACGGTTGCCAAGTACGCCAAAAAGCGTGCAGCACTGAAAGCTATCATCGTTGATCTGAACGCAAGTCCAGAAGCGCGTTGGGAAGCTACAGTAGCTCTGCAGAAGCAGCCACGTGACGCAAGCGCTTCGCGCATGCGTAACCGCTGCCGCCTGACCGGTCGTCCACACGGCGTTTACCGCAAGTTCGGCCTTGGCCGTAACAAACTGCGTGAAGCTGCAATGCGTGGTGACGTACCTGGTCTGGTTAAAGCCAGCTGGTAAGCACTATCAAAGTCTCGGTGTTCGGGGTCGCAAGATCCTGACCGCCGGTGACCTTGAACTTGAATCAAGCCCCTTTTGGGGCTTGATTCATTTGTGGGGTGTGTCTAGAATACCCGGCTCGCCTGAGCCCGTGCTTTTTTCGCGCGGATGTACTCGGCGACACGTAGTAGCCGCAAGGCTAATTTTTTGTGTATTAGGAGCGTCTAGCCCATGAGTATGCAGGACCCGTTAGCGGACATGCTAACTCGAATCCGTAATGCCCAGATGGCTGAAAAGTCCGTCGTAAGCATGCCATCTTCTACTTTGAAGGTAGCTGTTGCCAAAGTCCTGAAGGACGAAGGTTACATTGCGGGTTATCAGATCAGCAGCGAAATCAAGCCACTGCTGTCCATCGAGCTGAAGTACTTCGAAGGCCGTCCGGTCATCGAGGAAGTGAAGCGCGTTAGCCGTCCAGGCCTGCGTCAGTACAAGTCCGTCGATGATCTGCCAAAAGTTCGTGGCGGTCTCGGTGTGTCTATCGTCTCCACCAACAAAGGTGTGATGACGGATCGTGCTGCGCGCGCTGCCGGTGTCGGCGGCGAAGTTCTTTGCACTGTGTTCTAAGGGGGGATAAGCATGTCACGCGTCGCTAAGAACCCCGTTAAGCTGCCAGCTGGTGTCGAAGTCAAATTCGCAGGCCAACAGCTTTCGGTGAAGGGTGCCAAGGGCACTCTCGAACTGAACATCCATTCGTCCGTTGAGATCGTTGAAGAAGCTGGTGAGCTGCGTTTCGCTGCTCGCAATGGCGATCAACAAACTCGCGCAATGGCTGGTACCACTCGTGCGTTGGTAAACAACATGGTCCAAGGCGTAAGCCAAGGCTTCGAGCGCAAGCTCCAGCTGGTCGGTGTTGGTTACAAAGCGCAAGCAAAAGGCACAGTGCTGAACCTGGCTCTTGGCTTCTCGCACCCAGTGGATTATGAACTGCCGGAAGGCATCACCGCTGAGACTCCTAGCCAGACCGATATCCTGATCAAGGGCATCGATAAGCAGCTGGTAGGTCAAGTGGCCGCCGAGATCCGCGACTTCCGTCCACCAGAGCCGTACAAAGGCAAAGGTGTGCGCTACGCGGACGAAGTCGTCCGTCGTAAAGAAGCCAAGAAGAAGTAGGGCATAGCAAATGACCGACAAAAAAGTTACTCGACTGCGTCGCGCTCGCAAAGCACGCCTGAAAATGCACGAACTCGAAGTCGTGCGTCTCTGCGTGTTCCGCTCGTCGCAGCACATCTACGCCCAGGTCATTTCGGCCGACGGCAACAAAGTCCTGGCATCTGCCTCGACTTTGGATAAAGAACTGCGTGATGGCGCCACTGGCAACATCGACGCGGCCACTAAGGTTGGCCAGCTGGTCGCTACGCGTGCTAAAGCCGCTGGCGTCTCGCAGGTGGCTTTCGACCGCTCTGGCTTCAAGTACCACGGCCGCGTCAAGGCGCTGGCTGATGCTGCTCGTGAAGCTGGGCTGGAGTTCTAAGTTATGTCAAATAACGACCAAAAGCGCGACGAAGGCTACATCGAGAAGCTGGTTCAAGTTAACCGCGTAGCCAAAACCGTTAAAGGCGGCCGTATCTTCACTTTCACCGCGTTGACCGTGGTTGGTGATGGTAAAGGGCGCGTTGGCTTCGGCCGTGGCAAGTCGCGTGAAGTGCCTGCTGCGATCCAGAAGGCAATGGAAGCTGCTCGCCGCAACATGATCCAAGTTGATCTGAACGGCACCACTCTGCAGTACGCAATGAAGTCCGCCCATGGCGCTTCGAAGGTGTACATGCAGCCTGCTTCTGAAGGTACCGGTATCATCGCTGGCGGCGCTATGCGTGCCGTTCTCGAAGTTGCTGGCGTTCAGAACGTTCTGGCCAAGTGCTACGGCTCGACTAACCCGGTAAACGTGGTTCACGCCACTTTTAAAGGTTTGAAGGCTATGCAGTCTCCTGAATCCATTGCCGCCAAGCGTGGCAAAAGCGTCAAGGAGATCTTCTGATCATGGCTACCGTTAAAGTTACGCTGATCAAAAGCATGACCGGCCGCATCCCTAACCACAAACTGTGCGTTAAGGGTCTGGGTCTGCGTCGCATCGGTCACACTGTAGAAGTACTTGATACTCCCGAGAATCGCGGGATGATCAACAAGGCTTACTACATGCTGCGTGTCGAGGGTTAATCGATGAAACTCAATGATCTGAGTCCAGCGCCGGGTTCCCGTCGCGAAAAGCATCGTCCGGGCCGTGGTATCGGTAGTGGTTTGGGTAAGACCGGTGGCCGTGGCCACAAAGGTCAGTCCTCCCGCTCCGGTGGCACCATTGCTCCAGGCTTTGAAGGCGGTCAACAGCCGCTGCATCGTCGCCTGCCAAAGTTCGGTTTCGTTTCCCTGAAAGCCATGGATCGCGCAGAAGTGCGTCTGTCCGAGCTGGCTAAAGTGGAAGGCGACATCGTCACTGTGCAGTCCTTGAAAGATGCCAACGTGATCAACGTCAACGTACAGCGTGTGAAAATCATGCTGTCCGGCGAAGTGACTCGCGCTGTTACCATCGGAAAGGGAATCGGCGCCACCAAAGGTGCGCGTGCGGCTATCGAAGCAGCTGGCGGCAAGTTCGAGGAATAAATGGCTAAGCAAGGTGCTCTCTCTGCGCTCGGCAAAGGCGGTATGTCTGAACTCTGGGCTCGTCTGCGTTTTCTGTTCCTGGCGATTATCGTCTACCGAATAGGCGCACACATCCCGGTTCCAGGTATCAACCCGGACCGACTCGCGGACCTGTTTCGACAGAATGAGGGGACCATTCTTAGCTTGTTCAACATGTTTTCCGGCGGCGCGCTGGAGCGGATGAGTATCTTTGCACTGGGGATCATGCCGTACATCTCGGCATCGATCATCATGCAACTGATGACCGCCGTCAGCCCGCAGCTGGAGCAGTTGAAGAAGGAAGGTGAAGCTGGCCGTCGCAAGATCAGCCAGTACACCCGCTACGGCACTGTCGTCCTCGCTCTTGTTCAGGCAATTGGCATGTCCATTGGTCTGGCAGGGCAGGGCGTTGCGTTCACTGGTGACTTTGGCTTCCATTTCGTCGCGGTATCCACTTTTGTGGCTGGTGCGATGTTCATGATGTGGCTGGGTGAGCAGATTACTGAGCGTGGTGTTGGCAACGGTATCTCGATGTTGATTTTTTCGGGTATCGTCGCCGGTCTTCCGAGAGCGATCGGGCAGTCTTTCGAGTCTGCACGTCAGGGTGATATCAACATCTTCGCCCTGGTTGCCATCGGTTTGCTGGCAGTAGCGATTATCGGTTTCGTGGTGTTCATTGAGCGTGGTCAGCGTCGTATTGCTGTTCACTACGCCAAGCGTCAGCAAGGCCGTAAGGTCTTCGCTGCGCAGACCAGCCACTTGCCGCTGAAGGTGAACATGGCCGGTGTTATTCCGGCCATTTTCGCGAGCAGCATTTTGCTGTTCCCGGCTTCGTTGGGTGCCTGGTTCGGCCAGTCTGAAGGTATGGGCTGGTTGCAGGACATCTCGCAGTCGATCGCTCCTGGTCAGCCGTTGAATATTCTGCTGTTTAGTGCAGGGATTATTTTCTTCTGCTTCTTCTATACGGCGTTGATGTTCAATCCGAAAGACGTAGCGGAAAACCTGAAGAAGTCCGGTGCCTTTATTCCGGGTATCCGTCCAGGTGAGCAGTCTGCGCGCTACATTGATGGCGTTCTGACTCGCTTGACCATGTTCGGTGCTCTTTACATGACGGCCGTGTGTCTGCTTCCCCAGTTTCTGGTGGTTGCGGCAAACGTACCGTTCTACCTTGGCGGGACCTCGTTGCTGATCGTCGTCGTGGTTGTGATGGACTTCATGTCCCAAGTACAATCGCACCTCGTTTCGCACCAGTACGAATCCCTGATGAAGAAAGCCAACCTGAAGGGTTACGGCAGCGGCATGTTGCGCTGAGTACCCATAAGGTTCGAGGAGTTGGTGATGAAAGTTCGTGCATCGGTGAAAAAGCTGTGCCGTAACTGCAAGATTATTCGCCGCGAAGGTGTTGTTCGAGTAATTTGCAGCGCGGAACCGCGTCACAAACAGCGCCAAGGCTGAGTGTGATTGTGCTTCAAGCCCGGTAGCTAGTGCGCTACCGGGTTGATTATTTGTTATTACAGCGATATTATCTCGCGCCCTATTTCTTGGCTTCCGGGGCGTAGGTAGCTGTCAATTGGAGTCCCACTGAATGGCCCGTATTGCAGGCGTTAACATTCCAGATAACAAGCATACTGTTATCTCGCTGACCTACATCTATGGTGTTGGTCGCACTACTGCACAGAAGATCTGTGCAGTGACTGGGGTAAACCCAGCCGCAAAGATCAAGGATCTGAGCGACGAGCAGATTGAACAGCTGCGTGGCGAAGTGGCGAAGTTCACCACTGAAGGTGACCTGCGTCGCGAAATCAACATGAAAATCAAGCGTTTGATGGACCTCGGTTGCTATCGCGGTCTGCGTCATCGTCGTGGTCTTCCAGTGCGCGGTCAGCGTACCAAGACTAACGCGCGTACCCGTAAAGGTCCGCGTAAGCCGATCCGCAAGTAATCGCCCCAGCGAATCGACAGGAAATTAATCATGGCTAAACCTGCTGCTCGTCCTCGTAAAAAAGTTAAAAAGACAGTGGTTGATGGCATCGCCCACATCCATGCTTCTTTTAACAACACAATCGTGACCATCACCGACCGTCAAGGCAACGCTCTTTCCTGGGCTACCTCCGGTGGTTCGGGTTTCCGCGGTTCCCGCAAGTCCACCCCGTTTGCTGCTCAAGTAGCTGCTGAACGTGCTGGTCAAGCTGCGCTGGAATACGGTCTGAAAAACCTCGACGTTAACGTCAAAGGTCCAGGCCCAGGTCGTGAATCTGCAGTCCGCGCTTTGAACGGCTGTGGCTACAAGATCGCCAGCATCACCGACGTGACGCCAATCCCGCACAACGGGTGCCGTCCGCCGAAGAAGCGCCGCGTGTAATCCAGGAGATTGTAAAGAATGGCTCGTTACATTGGTCCAAAATGCAAACTCGCTCGTCGCGAAGGCACCGATCTCTTTCTGAAGAGCGGCGTGCGCGCGATCGAATCGAAGTGCAACATTGAAGCAGCACCTGGTATCCACGGCCAACGCCGCGGTCGCCAGTCCGATTACGGCACCCAACTGCGTGAAAAGCAGAAGGTCCGTCGTATCTACGGCGTTCTCGAGCGTCAATTCAGCGGCTACTACAAAGAAGCTGCTGGCAAGAAAGGTGCAACTGGTGAAAACCTGCTGCAACTGCTCGAATGCCGTCTGGACAACGTTGTATACCGTATGGGTTTTGGCTCTACTCGTGCCGAATCCCGTCAGCTGGTATCGCACAAATCCGTCAGCGTTAACGGTCAGACCGTAAACGTGCCGTCGTACCAGGTTCGTGCTGGTGACGTGGTCGCGATTCGCGAGAAAGCAAAGAACCAACTTCGCATTGTCCAAGCTCTCGATCTGTGTGCCCAACGTGGCCGCGTAGAATGGGTAGAAGTAGACACTGAGAAGAAGTCGGGCGTTTTCAAGAACGTTCCAGCTCGCAGTGATCTGTCCGCCGACATCAACGAAAGCCTGATTGTCGAGCTCTACTCCAAGTAAGGGCTAGAAAATAGGTGCATCCATGCAGATTTCGGTAAATGAGTTCCTGACACCCCGCCATATTGATGTGCAGGTTGTCAGTCCAACCCGCGCCAAGATCACTCTCGAGCCTCTCGAGCGTGGTTTCGGCCACACCCTGGGCAACGCGCTGCGCCGCATCCTGTTGTCCTCAATGCCCGGCTGTGCAGTAGTCGAGGCCGAGATTGACGGTGTACTTCATGAGTACAGCGCCATCGAAGGCGTACAGGAAGACGTAATTGAAATCCTGTTGAACCTTAAAGGTCTGGCTATCAAGCTGCACGGTCGTGACGAAGTTACGCTGACCTTGTCGAAGAAGGGTTCGGGGGTGGTTACCGCTGCCGATATTCAGCTGGATCATGATGTCGAGATCGTTAACCCCGATCACGTAATCGCTAACCTGGCGTCTAACGGCGCCCTGAACATGAAGCTCACCGTAGCTCGTGGTCGTGGTTATGAACCGGCAGACTCGCGTCAGAGCGATGAAGACGAAAGCCGCAGCATCGGTCGCTTGCAGCTTGACTCTTCGTTCAGCCCGGTTCGCCGCATCGCATACGTGGTGGAAAACGCCCGTGTCGAGCAGCGTACCAACCTGGACAAGCTGGTTATTGATCTGGAAACCAACGGTACCCTGGATCCTGAAGAGGCTATCCGTCGCGCTGCAACCATTCTGCAACAGCAGTTGGCTGCGTTCGTCGACCTCAAAGGTGACAGTGAGCCAGTGGTTGTCGAGCAGGAAGACGAGATCGATCCGATCCTGCTTCGCCCGGTTGACGATCTGGAACTGACTGTACGTTCGGCTAACTGCCTTAAGGCGGAAAACATCTACTACATCGGTGACCTGATTCAGCGTACCGAAGTAGAGCTGTTGAAGACTCCGAACCTTGGCAAGAAATCCTTGACTGAAATCAAGGACGTTCTGGCCTCCCGCGGTCTGTCCCTCGGCATGCGCCTCGACAACTGGCCGCCTGCAAGTCTTAAGAAGGACGACAAGGCGACTGCCTGATCGTCGTAATCACCGAACGTCGTGTTTGGTAAGGAATGAACCATGCGTCATCGTAAAAGTGGTCGTCACCTGAGCCGCACTAGCTCGCACCGCAAGGCCATGTTTCAAAACATGGCAGTGTCGCTGTTCGAGCACGAGCTGATCAAAACTACACTGCCGAAAGCTAAAGAACTGCGTCGCGTTGCTGAGCCGCTGATCACTTTGGCCAAGACAGACAGCCTGGCTAACCGCCGTCTGGCTTTCGACCGTACTCGTTCGAAAGCTATCGTTGGTAAGCTCTTCAACGACCTGGGCAAGCGTTACGCTACCCGTGAGGGTGGCTACCTGCGCATCCTCAAGTGCGGTTTCCGCACTGGCGACAACGCGCCTATGGCGTACGTCGAGTTGGTTGATCGTGCTACCGGCGGTGAAGCTGTATCCGCTGAGTAAGACGTCAGTCTGAAACGAAAAACCGGGCCTTGTGCCCGGTTTTTTGTGGGCGATCAAAAAGTTTAGCCGTACGGCTCGTTAGTTATTTTCTATCGGCGCCTACAGGTTAATGAATTAGTAGGTGTAACGTTCCTGATCAATACTCCCTCTCAGCCGATAGCCGGCAGTTAAAGTCTGACAGAGGAAGAGATCGCATGAGCCAAAACAAAACACTTACAACCGCCAGTGGCGCTCCTGTCGCCGACAACCAGAATTCTCGCTCCGCCGGCCCTCGCGGCCCACTGCTCCTCGACGACTTCCACCTGATCGAGAAGCTTGCCCACTTCAACCGTGAAAACATCCCGGAGCGTCGCGTGCACGCCAAAGGTTCGGGTGCTTACGGTACGTTCACCGTCACGCGTGACATCACCGAGTACACCAGCGCCAAACTGTTTGAGTCCGTCGGCAAGCAAACCCCAACGTTCCTGCGGTTTTCCACCGTGGGAGGTGAGCGCGGTTCGGCCGACACAGAGCGCGATCCACGTGGCTTCGCGTTGAAGTTCTACACCGAGGAAGGCAACTGGGACATCGTTGGCAACAACACGCCGGTGTTCTTCATTCGCGATCCGCTCAAATTTCCGGACTTTATCCACACTCAAAAACGCCTGCCGCAGAGCAACCTGAAAAGCGCGCAGATGATGTGGGACTTCTGGTCGCACTCGCCTGAGGCGCTGCACCAGGTCACCATCCTGTTTTCGGATCGTGGCATTCCAGACGGCTATCGTCACATGCACGGCTTCGGCAGCCACACCTACAGCCTGATCAACGCCAGCGGCGAGCGTCATTGGGTGAAGTGGCACTACAAGACCCAACAAGGGATCAAGAATCTTGCGCCGGCAGAGGCGGCTCGCCTGGCCGGTACGGATCCGGATTACGCACAGCGCGATTTGTTCGGTGCGATTGAGCGCGGTGATTTCCCGAAATGGCGCGTATGCATTCAGATCATGACCGAGGCCCAGGCTGCGGCGCATTACGAGAACCCTTTCGACGTGACCAAAACCTGGTCGCAGAAAGAGTTCCCGCTGATCGAAGTCGGCGAACTGGAGCTCAACCGCAATCCGCTGAACTACTTCGCTGAAGTCGAGCAGGCGGCGTTCGGTCCGAGCAACATGGTGCCGGGTGTCGGCCTGTCGCCAGACCGCATGCTGCAAGGTCGCGTGTTCGCTTACGCAGATGCGCACCGCTACCGTGTCGGCACCAACCACCAGCAACTGCCGGTGAATGCACCTCGCAGCCCGGTCAACAGTTACCAGCGCGATGGCTCCATGGCATTTGGCAGCAATGGCGGTGCCGCGCCGAACTACGAGCCGAACAGCTACGTCGAGTCGCCGAAACAAGCACCTCGCTATGCTGAGCCTGCTCTGGCATTGAGTGGAGCGGCTGATCGTTTCGATCATCGTGAAGACACCGACTACTACAGCCATGCCGGTGCGCTGTTCCGACTCATGAGTGATGAGCAGAAGGCGCTGTTGGTCAACAACATTGCCGGGGCGATGGCTGGCGTTTCAAGCGATGTGGTTGATCGTCAGTTGCAGCATTTCTTCAAGGCCGACCCGGCGTATGGAGAAGCAATCGCAAAGGCTCTTAACGTACAGCTTAACGAAGTCTAAACGCTAAGCAGAACCGCCCTCATTTGGGCGGTTTTTGCGCTATTTAAACCATTTTTCTCAGAAAATCTTCGCTTTTATCGCGCAAACCGAGTGACCAAACAGTCGCCGTGGTTCAAACTGCAGACTTTCAAGCAGGGAGATGTAGGGCGATGCAAGGCCACCCAGACGTAATCGATTACCTCAACACGTTGCTGACCGGCGAACTGGCCGCGCGTGATCAATATTTCATCCATTCGCGGATGTATGAGGACTGGGGTTTCACCGAGCTCTACGAACGTATCAACCACGAGATGGAAGAGGAAGCAGGGCACGCCGATGCGCTGATGCGTCGTATCCTGATGCTCGAAGGCACGCCGCGCATGCGTCCGGATGACCTGGATGTCGGCACCACCGTGCCGGATATGCTCGCTGCCGACCTGCGCCTGGAATACAAAGTCCGCGCTGCACTCTGCAAGGGCATCGAGCTCTGTGAGCTGCACAAGGATTACGTCAGTCGCGAGATGTTGCGCATCCAGCTGAACGACACTGAAGAAGATCACACCTACTGGCTGGAGAAGCAGTTGGGTCTGATCAAGTTGATCGGTCTGGAGAATTACCTGCAATCGCAGTTCTGACGCTGAACTGCAGGAGCACGGCTTGCCGGCGATGGCATCGCTGAAATTATTGTCGTCAGCAATCCGTGCTCCTGCATTCAACACAAAAAAGCCCCTGTCACCGACAAAGTGACAGGGGCTTTTTCATGGGCCTGATTCAGGCCTTGTCGCGAGCCAGCAGCGGCTTGAGGTAGAAACCGGTGTGGGACTGCTTCATCTCGGAGACTTCTTCAGGCGTACCGACCGCAATGATCTGTCCGCCCTTGGAGCCACCTTCCGGCCCAAGATCAACCAGCCAGTCAGCCGTCTTGATCACGTCCAGATTGTGCTCGATCACCACCACGGTGTTGCCGTGGTCGCGCAGGCGATGCAGCACGTCGAGCAGTTGCTGGATATCCGCGAAGTGCAAACCGGTAGTCGGCTCGTCGAGGATATACAGCGTCTTGCCGGTATCGCGCTTGGACAGTTCGCGGGACAGTTTCACCCGTTGCGCTTCACCACCGGACAGCGTGGTCGCGGATTGCCCGAGCTTGATGTACGACAGGCCGACATCCATCAACGTCTGAAGCTTGCGTGCCAAGGCAGGCACCGCATCGAAGAACACCCGAGCCTCCTCGATGGTCATCTCAAGGGTTTCATGGATGCTCTTGCCCTTGTACTTGATTTCCAGCGTTTCGCGGTTGTAGCGCTTGCTCTTGCAGACGTCGCACGGGACATAGATGTCCGGCAGGAAGTGCATTTCAACCTTGATCAAGCCGTCGCCCTGACAGGCCTCGCAACGTCCGCCCTTCACGTTGAAGGAGAAGCGCCCCGGCCCGTAGCCGCGCGAACGGGATTCCGGCACGCCGGCGAACAGCTCTCGAATCGGCGTGAACAACCCGGTGTACGTCGCCGGGTTGGAGCGCGGGGTGCGGCCGATCGGGCTCTGGTCGATGTCGACGACCTTGTCCAGATGCTCCAGCCCTTTGATGCTGTCGTGAGCGGACGCTTCGAGCGTCGTTGCACCGTTGAGTGCGGTAGCGCTCAAAGGAAACAGTGTGTTGTTGATCAGTGTCGATTTGCCCGAGCCGGACACGCCGGTGACACAGGTCAGCAGACCGATCGGAATATCCAGGTCGACGTTACGCAGGTTGTTGCCGCGAGCCCCCTTGAGGGACAGCGACAACTTCTTGTTACGCGGTGTGCGTTTGGCCGGTACGGCGATCTTCACCCGGCCCGACAAGTACTTGCCGGTCAGCGAGTCAGGGTGGGCCATGACCTCGGCCGGCGTGCCTTCGGCGACGATATGCCCGCCATGCACGCCAGCCCCCGGGCCGATATCCACTACATAGTCAGCAAGGCGAATCGCATCTTCATCGTGCTCGACCACGATCACCGTGTTGCCGATATCGCGCAGGTGCTTGAGTGTGCCCAGCAACCGATCGTTGTCGCGCTGGTGCAGACCAATCGACGGTTCATCGAGGATGTACAGAACGCCAACCAGACCGGCACCGATCTGACTGGCCAGGCGAATCCGCTGAGCTTCACCGCCAGACAACGTGTCGGCACTGCGATCCAGCGACAGGTAGTCGAGGCCGACATTGACCAGAAACTGCAGGCGCTCGCGGATTTCCTTGAGAATCTTGTCGGCAATTTCACCGCGACGTCCGGTCAGCTTCAGGACACCGAAGTATTCGCACGCATCGCCAATCGGCAGATTGGTGACGGCCGGCAAAGTCTTCTCGCCCACCCAGACATGCCGCGCCTCGCGACGCAGGCGTGTGCCACGGCAATCCGGGCACGGCTGGGTACTGAGGAATTTGGCCAGCTCTTCGCGCACGGAGGCCGATTCGGTTTCGCGGTAGCGACGTTCCAGGTTCGGCACGATGCCTTCGAACGGGTGCGAGCGTTTGACGATGTCGCCACGGTCGTTCAGGTACTTGAAATCGACGTTCTGCGAGCCGCTGCCGTGCAGGATGAATTTCTGCTGATCGGCCGGCAGGTCGTTGAACGGCACTTCCAGACTGAACTTGTAATGCGAAGCCAGTGACCCGAGCATCTGGAAGTAATAGACGTTGCGCCTGTCCCAGCCGCGAATCGCGCCCTCGGCCAGGGTCAGTTCGCCATTGACCAGGCGCTTGATGTCGAAGAACTGCTTCACGCCCAGGCCATCGCATGTCGGGCAGGCGCCGGCCGGGTTGTTGAAGGAGAACAGCTTGGGTTCCAGTTCGCTGATGGCATGGCCGCAAATCGGACAGGCGAAGCGCGCGGAGAAGATGATTTCTTCACCCGGCTCATCGTCCATCGGCGCAACCAGGGCAATGCCGTCCGCCAGTTTCAGCGCGGTCTCGAACGATTCGGCGAGGCGCTGTTGCAGGTCGGCGCGTACCTTGAAGCGGTCGACTATTACATCAATCGAGTGCTTCTTCTGTTTATCCAGCTTCGGCAGCTCATCCAGTTCGCAGATCCTGCCGTTGACCCGGGCTCGTACAAAACCCTGGGCGCGCAGCTCTTCGAAGACCGAAAGGTGTTCACCTTTGCGCTCGCGAATCACCGGTGCCAGCAACATAAGCTTGCTGCCTTCCGGTTGCGCGAGGACCAGGTCGACCATCTGGCTGACAGTCTGCGCTTCCAGCGGAATGTCGTGATCCGGGCACCGCGGAATGCCCACGCGAGCGTAAAGCAGGCGCAGGTAATCGTAGATTTCGGTGATGGTGCCGACAGTCGAACGCGGGTTATGCGAGGTCGACTTCTGCTCGATGGAAATGGCTGGCGACAGGCCTTCAATGGTGTCGACGTCAGGTTTTTCCATCATCGACAAAAACTGCCGGGCGTAGGCCGATAGCGATTCGACATAGCGGCGCTGGCCTTCGGCGTACAGCGTGTCGAAGGCCAGGGATGATTTGCCGGATCCGGACAGGCCGGTGATGACGATCAGTTTGTCCCGTGGCAGGGTCAGGTCGATGTTCTTCAGGTTGTGGGTTCGGGCCCCACGAATCAGGATCTTGTCCAAAGTGGCCTCGCTCGGCGGGCGTCGAAAACGTAGGAGTATACGGCCAAATACTGGATGGATGCACACTATCAAACGAGTGGATGACTGTCGTACATGAAGAGTCTGTCAGCGGAGCGCGTCAAAGCGTCGCGATATACCCCGTCAATCGATGGGACTGGTAGAATCGCCGCCGGTTCACATGAGGTTTTTCCATGCACGATCCCCACAGCGAACGCATGAGTGGCAGTGAGACCCGCGCAGCAAGCGGTCTGGCCCTTGTGTTCGCCTTCCGTATGCTTGGCATGTTCATGGTGTTGCCGGTATTGGCGACCTATGGGATGGATCTGGCAGGAGCGACCCCGGCCCTCATCGGGCTGGCGATTGGCGCTTACGGCCTGACCCAGGCGATTTTTCAGATTCCTTTCGGTTTCATTTCCGACCGCATCGGGCGCCGCCCGGTGATTTACCTGGGGCTGATCGTCTTCGCCCTCGGCAGCGTGCTGGCGGCCAACGCCGATTCGATCTGGGGCGTTATCGCCGGCCGAATCCTGCAGGGCGCCGGGGCCATTTCCGCAGCCGTGATGGCGTTGCTGTCAGACCTGACCCGCGAACAGCATCGGACGAAAGCCATGGCCATGATCGGCATGACGATCGGTCTGTCGTTCGCGGTCGCCATGGTGGTAGGACCGTTGCTGACCCGCGCTTTCGGTCTGTCCGGATTGTTTCTCGCCACGGGTGGCATGGCGCTGTTCGGTATCGTGATTGTGATGTTCATGGTGCCGCGCTCGACCGGGCCGTTGCAGCATCGCGAGTCCGGCGTCGCGCGTCAGGCACTGATGCCGACGCTCAAGCACCCGGACCTGTTGCGCCTGGACCTGGGTATTTTTGTGTTGCACGCGATGTTGATGTCGAGCTTCGTTGCATTGCCGCTGGCCCTGGTCGAAAAGGCCGGGCTGCCCAAGGAACAGCACTGGTGGGTCTATCTGACCGCGCTGCTGATTTCTTTCTTCGCCATGATCCCGTTCATTATCTACGGCGAGAAGAAACGCAAAATGAAACGAGTTTTATTGGGCGCGGTGCTGACGCTGATGCTCACTGAGCTATTCTTCTGGCAGTTCGGCGATAGCTTGCGGGCTCTGGTGATCGGGACGGTGGTGTTCTTTACCGCGTTCAATCTGCTGGAAGCTTCGTTGCCGTCGCTGATCAGCAAGGTTTCACCGGCTGGCGGCAAGGGCACGGCGATGGGGGTTTATTCCACCAGCCAGTTCCTCGGTTCGGCGCTGGGCGGGATCCTCGGCGGCTGGATGTTCCAGCACGGCGGTTTGTCGGCGGTATTCCTCGGATGCGCCGGCCTGGCTGCCCTCTGGCTGGCCTTTGCTGTTACCATGCGCGAACCACCTTACGTGACGAGCCTGCGCTTGCCGTTGTCGCCCGAGGCGATCCGCGAAGCGGGTCTGGTCGAGCGCCTGAAGGCCGTCGTAGGGGTAACAGATGCAGTAATCGTCGAAGATGAAGCGGCGATTTACATAAAATTGGACACCGAACTATTGGATCGCACCACCCTTGAGCGCCTGGTGAACAACCCGGCCGAGGCAGCGTGCGTAGCCTAGGAGAACGTTATGGCCCGTGGGGTTAACAAAGTCATATTGGTCGGCACTTGCGGCCAGGATCCCGAAGTTCGCTACTTGCCTAACGGTAACGCCGTGACCAACCTGAGTCTGGCGACCAGCGAACAGTGGACCGACAAGCAAACCGGTCAGAAAGTTGAAAAGACTGAATGGCACCGTGTGTCGATGTTCGGCAAGGTTGCGGAAATCGCCGGTGAATACCTGCGTAAAGGTTCGCAGGTCTACATCGAAGGCAAGCTGCAGACCCGTGAGTGGGAAAAAGACGGTATCAAGCGTTACACCACTGAAATCGTGGTCGACATGCAAGGCACCATGCAACTGCTCGGCGGCCGTCCACAGCAGGGCGACCAACAAGGTGGGGGCAACAACTATCAGCAGTCCGCTCCGGCCCCGCGCCAACAGGCTCCGCGTCCGCAGCAGTCGGCAGCACCGCAACAGTCGCGTCCGGCTCCACAACAGCAGGCCGCTCCGCAGCCAGCTCCGGATTTCGACAGCTTTGATGACGATATCCCGTTCTAGGAAACATCTGAGACTCGACCATAAGGTTTAGCCTCTAAACCCCCGATCAATCCTCTGGACTGGTCGGGGGTTTTCTTTTGCACCTCGTTCTGTAGGAGCCGGCTTGCTGGCGAAGAAGATCACACGGTAAATCAGGCAAACCGTGTCACCGTTCTTCGCCAGCAAGCCGGCTCCTACAGGATTGCGGTCAACGGGATAACGTCGTGACGTTGGCCCGCGCCTGGTGCAGTTTTTTGTAGCTGTCGATCAGGCGCAGATGCCGGTCGAGGCCCTCCAGTTTCATGCTGGTCGGCGTCAAACCATGGAAGCGCACGCTGCCGTCCACTGAGCCGATCGCTGCATCCATCCGCTCGTTGCCAAACATCCGACGGAAGTTGGCCTCGTAGTCTTCCAGTTCCAGGTCTTCGTCCAGCTTCATCTCCAGCACCACATTGACGGCCTGGTAGAACAAGCCGCGCTCAACCGTGTTGTCGTTGTACTGCAGGAACATTTCCACCGCCTCTTTCGCCTCTTCATATTGCTGCAAGGCGAGATAAATCAGCAGTTTCAACTCCAGAATCGTCAGCTGACCCCAGGCTGTATTGTCGTCAAATTCGATGCCGATCAAGGACGTGATGTCGGTGTAGTCGTCCAGCTCGCTTTCCACCAGGCGCTCCACCAGCGCTCGCAGTTCGTCTTCGTCCAGGCGATGCAGGTTCAGGATGTCTTCGCGGAAGAACAGCGCTTTGTTGGTGTTATCCCAGATCAGATCGTCTACCGGATAAATTTCCGAATAGTCCGGCACCAGGATGCGGCAGGCCGTTGCGCCGATATGCTCGTAGACCGCCATGTACACTTCTTTGCCCATGCCTTCGAGAATGCCGAACAAGGTCGCAGCTTCCTCGGCATTCGAGTTTTCACCCTGGCCGGAGAAGTCCCACTCCACGAATTCGTAATCCGACTTCGAACTGAAGAAGCGCCAGGACACCACGCCGCTGGAGTCGATGAAGTGCTCGACGAAGTTATTCGGCTCGGTCACTGCATGACCTTCAAACGTCGGCTGGGGCAGGTCGTTGAGGCCTTCGAAGCTGCGACCCTGGAGCAATTCGGTCAGGCTGCGTTCCAGCGCCACTTCCAGGCTTGGGTGCGCGCCGAACGAGGCGAACACACCGCCAGTGCGGGGGTTCATCAACGTGACGCACATCACCGGGAATTCACCGCCCAGGGACGCATCCTTCACCAATACCGGGAAACCCTGTTCTTCCAGCGCCTGAATACCGGCGAGGATCCCTGGGTATTTTGCCAGCACGTGGGCCGGCACATCCGGCAGCGCAAATTCACCTTCGATGATTTCGCGTTTGACCGCGCGCTCGAAAATCTCCGACAGGCACTGCACCTGGGCTTCTGCCAGCGTGTTACCGGCGCTCATACCGTTGCTGAGGAACAGGTTTTCAATCAGGTTGGAGGGGAAATACACGACCTCGCCGTCCGACTGGCGCACGTACGGCAGCGAGCAGATGCCGCGCTCTTCATTGCCCGAGTTAGTATCGATCAGATGGGAGCCGCGCAGCTCGCCGTCGCGGTTGTAAATCTTCAGGCAGTACTCGTCGAGAATTTCAGTCGGCAGCGCGTCTTTACGGCCAGGCTTGAACCAGCGCTCATCCGGGTAATGCACAAATTCTGCATTGGCGATGCCTTCGCCCCAGAACTGGTCGTTGTAGAAGAAGTTGCAGTTGAGCCGCTCGATAAACTCGCCCAACGCCGACGCCAACGCGCCTTCCTTGGTCGCACCCTTGCCGTTGGTGAAACACATCGGCGAGTGTGCATCGCGGATATGCAGCGACCACACATTGGGCACGATATTGCGCCACGAGGCGATTTCAATCTTCATGCCCAGGTCCGCCAGAATGGCCGACATATTGGCAATGGTTTGCTCCAGCGGCAGATCCTTGCCGGCAATGTAAGTGCTCGCTTCTGAACTGGAAGCAGGCATCAACAAGGCCTGGGCATCGGCGTCGAGGTTTTCCACCTCTTCGATCACAAACTCAGGCCCGGCTTGCACCACTTTTTTCACGGTGCAACGGTCGATGGAGCGCAAGATGCCTTGGCGGTCCTTGTCGGAGATGTCCGCCGGCAACTCGACCTGGATCTTGAAAATCTGGTTGTAGCGGTTTTCCGGGTCAACAATATTGTTCTGCGATAGGCGGATGTTATCCGTGGGGATATTGCGTGTGCTGCAGTACAACTTCACAAAGTACGCCGCACACAACGCCGACGAAGCCAGGAAGTAGTCGAACGGACCCGGTGCCGAGCCATCGCCCTTGTAGCGGATAGGTTGATCGGCCACCACCGTGAAGTCGTCGAACTTGGCTTCAAGCCGAAGGTTGTCGAGAAAGTTGACCTTGATTTCCATGGGGGATTACCAGAATAACGGGCTAGACGATTTGGACGCCATTATCCGGCTTTTCAGCGGTAAGTCTTGTGGTTGTCTGGTCCTCGATCGGGTTTACACCTGTTTCAACCCGACGCCCGATGCACGGCAGTGGGCTTTTTCACGAACGGTGATTGTTCAGTCGAGTATCAAGTGCGGCAAGAACCGGCTCGAATCCTTGGTGATCAAACTGTTGTCCTCCCGCACACCAATCCCCGCCGCCTGATCACCGATCACCCAGGAACCGATCAAGGTGTAGCTGTCGCCAAACTGTGGCAACGGCGCAAACTCCTGAAGGATAAACGGCGCGTCTGTGTAGGGGCCGTCCTCTTTCACGATCAGGCCGTCAGCCGTTTGCAGCTCGATGTTGGCGCCTTCCCGCGAGAAGAATGGCTTGCGCACCCAGCCCTTGGGCACCGCTTTGTTCGGGTCGGTATCCAGATGGGCGGCGAGCAGGTTCGGGTGGCCTTTGTTGAATTCCCACAGCAGCGGCAGGATGCCTTTGTTGGAGATGATGGATTTCCAGGCCGGTTCGAAAAACTGCGTATCGCTCTGGGCAATCGCTGTACCAAAAGGCTCGTGGAAGATGAACTCCCAGGCGTGCAGTTTGAACAGGTGAGGAATCCAGCGATCTTCAAGATCGACGAAGCGTCCATCACTGGTGAGGCCGATGTCTTCGATGTCGATGTGGCGGGATTCGATGCCGACCTTTTCCGCCACCAGTCGCAGGTAATCGGTGGTGCCTTTGTCCTCGACCGAGTCCTTCATCGAGGCGAAATAGAAGGGCTGTGAGAGCTGCAGTTGAGCAAAGGCCTGATGCAGCTTGGTGTCGATGCTGTTGAACTGGTCGGCGTTCTTGGGTAGCAAGCCGCGTTCGATGCATTGCTCCAGCCAGCCCCACTGAAACGCCGCCGCTTCATACAGGCTGGTCGGCGTGTCGTAGTTGAGCTCCAGCAGTTTGGCGGGGCCGCTGCCGTTGTAGGAAAAGTCCATACGCCCGTAAAGATGCGGATGACCTTCGAGCCATGAAGTACGAACCATGTCATGGAACGGTGCAGGAATGCTCAGGCGCTCCAGCAACGCCTCGCTCTGCACCACGCGGGCCACCAGATCCATGCACATCTCATGAATCTCGGTGGTCGGGTCTTCGAGATCGTTCTCGATCTGCTTGAGCGTGAACTGGTAGTACGCGCTCTCGTCCCAATAAGGTTCATCGTCGATGGTGTGGAACAGAAAGCCGAGGTTCTCGGCAGTTTGTTTCCAGTCATGACGCTCTGCGCAGAGGATTTTCTTCATGGCCCTGTTTCCTTAACTGCTCGACCCGCCGCCGCCCCAGCCGCTGCGTGCACTGGCTTTGCTGCCGAAGCCGCCACGGGAAGTGGACGAGGCAACGGACATCGGTTTGCTGGTGGAACGAATCGAGTCGGCGTAGTTGCTGCTGCCGTATCGCGCCTGATTGGATTTGGTAAAAGTCGAGCCCTTGGCAATCCGCTGGCCGAGCGTCGAAGACGAATAGCTGCCCCGGTCATCCCGATAACGGTAAACCGGCTCGGAGTAGTAGCTGTTGCGGTTGTTGCTCAGCATGTTGCCGATCAGCAGACCGGTCAGCAGGCTGGTGCCGGAGAATCCGGAGCCGCCACTGTTCGCTTCCGAGGCGGGCAGTTGAGCCTTGGCGGCGTCCACCTGGGATTGGGTCACCTCGCCATCGGCGGTCAGTTCGAAGCCGCCCAGTTTCGGGATGAATTTGCCGGCGGAATCCTGCTGGCACCAGTCGGCGACGAAGTCGGCTTCGCAATCGGCCTGGTTGTCGTACACCGGTGCAATGCGCCGATGTTCGGCCATAGCGGTCATGAAGGCGTCCGAGCAGACGTCCACCGGAAGCTTTTCATCGGCGCATTGCTGAACGGACTGGAAGTTGTACTTCTTCTGCATCGAGTAGGTTTTTTCCGTCGGCCCGCAGCCTGAAATCGCCATGGCGACCGAGGCTGCCAGCGACAGCTGAACGTACTTGCTTCGTTTCATCGGGAGCTCCGTGCGCGATCAGTTCTGGGAAGGGGTCATGCAGGCGGCGTTCAACATGCCGACGCTGATGGCCACCGCTGCCACGTAGATGCCCGCAGCGATTTCGCCTTTCTTGATGCGCTCGGAGGAGCCTTTGAGCACCAGGCTGGTCATCAGGAATGCCAGCAATTGTACGAACGCGGCGATCACGGCCCAGACGACGAAGTCGAGAATGCTGATCGAGTAGGCAATCACGTTGCTGGCCGGAATCGCGAAACCGATGATCGCGCCACCCAAGGCAATCGCGGCCGCCACGTTGCCCGAACGGATCAGTTCGAATTCTTTGTGCGGGGTGAGGCGGGTGTAGATGAACTGGAACAGCGCGAACAGCACGGCGGCGCCGAGGATGTAAGCAACAAACCCGAACACGGCGGCTTTGTTCAGGGAAATGGAGAGCGCTTCTAGCATGGGTTTCTTCCTTTTTAAAAAGTGTTCAGGTCGGTGGTGTACAGCGAAATGCCCAGCGAAGTGCTCAAGCTGATGGTGCCTTCGGCGTCCTCTTCGACGGAAAACAGCAGGAACTCCCGGCGATCGGTCAGGCCGGTGTCGCGGGCGTACAGCATCGAACGGTGCTCGACTCTGTAGGACTCATCCGGGTTTTTCAGCTGCTCGCTCAACGCCACCAGTTCAGTCTGGCCATCCTCGGTACCCCATTCGCGGGTGTACTCGACGCCGTTGTGTGTGTAAGTCGGCAGCCCGATCAGGCTTTGCGGGCCGGCCAGCCGCCGTAGCTCCGCTTCGCTGCTGATGGTGATGTAGCTGAGGTAGTTGAACAGGATCACTGACTCGACCTGGCCGGCGATGTCGCCGGTGGTGTGCACTTGCAGCCAGTAGTCTTCGTCATTCATGTAGTAGCGCGACAGCCAGGTCGACTGGCCGAGGTCAAGGGTGCCGTTGCTCCAGATCTGTTGGGAGTCCGGGATGGCCACGGCGGTTTTTCCGTCGAACAGCAATTTAAGCGTGCTGTCGAACATCACACCTTTGCCCAACGCCAGACCCAACGGGCCGGTGGTCGGCTGAGTGTCGCTGGCTGTCCAATTCGATTCCGTATTCGCGTTCGGGGCCTCAAGCCCCATCAGCTGCTTAAACCATCCCATTGGAGATTTCCTTCAGGCGGGTGGAGGCGATATAGAAGAGTTCGCCGCCGTCAACGCGCGTCGCGCTGGGCGGGTTGATCGACGGTTGCCGGGCGCCTTTGGCGCGGTAGCCGATGAGCGTGGCGTTGTGGTGTTCCTTCATCTGCGTGTACAGATCGCCGAACGTAGCGTTGAACGTCTCGGGCAGTTTCATCAAGTATTGGGTGGCGCCTTGGCCCACACACAGCAACTCGTTGATGACCACGGACGAACCCGGATCCTGAGAGGCGCGCACCAGCATCTCGATGGCCATGCTAGACGTGCATTCCAGGCTGGGCGCGTAGGCGCTGGCGAGCGCAGCGATTTCACTGTCATTGAAGTGCGCGACCACATGCCCGACAGGCTTCAGTTGATTGACCGCCAGCACCGTGGCCAGGGTCAGGTCGTCTGAATGGGTTCGCACCAGGACGCGTTCGGCCCCCGGAACACCCGCGCGCAGTAACAGCGTCACCGAGGACAGGCTTTCACCCTTGATGAAAGATGCCTGGCCCGGCATGGGGTTTTCTTCAAGGGTGCAATCGCAAATGACGATCAGGTTGTCGTTGGAGGTTTCATCCTGAAGCAACAATTCAACGACCCGCTCGCTGGCTGCACCCTCCCAGCCGATGAGCACCGTATGCCCGACTTTGCCGGTGTAATCACCTTTGCCCTTCATGCCTTTTCTCCATACATCGATAACGCTGCTGGTGGTTTTACCAATGGCTGCCGTCAACAGCGCAATGCCCCCGAGCATGACCCAGGTGGCCACGAAAATGCGTCCCGCCGATGTCTGTGGCGCGAGATCGCCATAGCCGACGGTGAGCGTGGTGGTGAGATAGAAGTAGGTAAACGTGGCGGGGGCGGTGAGGTGCTGTTCGCCCAGCAACACCAGGCCCAGATACGCTGTGCTCAGGTGCACGCCCAAGGCAATGACCAGTCCTGCCCAACCGAACCGGTGGAAGAGGGACGAGGCGTACATGCGCAGTAATAGGAAAATCGACATTTCGTCCCTGACTCCATGGGGGCTCATTCCTGGCGAGGTAATCGCCCCGGCGTCTGAATGCTGGAGTGCGGCTACCGAGCGGCATTAAACCTGTTGCGCGGTGCAGATAAAAGTATCTTGGCTGCAATAAATCCGGCGAGCGCACCAAACAGATGCCCTTCGAAGGAAACACCCTGGCGGGGAAGGAAGCCAAAGACCAGGCCGCCATAGAGCAAGGCCACGACGCTGGCCGTGATCAGGTTGCCCCAGCTCCTGTGGAACCAGGCACGAGACAGGAGGTACGCCCACAATCCGAATACCCAGCCGCTGGCGCCGATGTGCACGCCTGAAAAACCGAACAACCAGACCAGCGCGCCACCCAGCACAATGATGATCGCGCTGACGCCCAGGAACCGGTTGAGCCCGTCGACAATGACCAGGGTGCCCAGAATCAGGAAGGGAATCAGGTTGGCGCTGAGGTGTGCAAAGGACGCGTGCAAAAAGGGTGAGGTGATGATGCCGCCCAGTCCGTGGACTGTTCTCGGCACCAGGCCGAAGGCCACAAGGCTGTAACCGGTCGCGACATTGAGCAGTTGCAGCGCCACCATGAAAATGGCGAGGCTGGCGATTGTCTTGAAACCCTTCAGGGCATCCATCCTTGACCTCGAATCAACAAAAAACATGGCGCAGAATCCATGTGGGAGCGGCGGTGCGACGATTCGACTTGCTCGCACCGCCGCTCCCACAGGTTATGCATCCGGCCTCTGTTACTCAGCCGATTTCTGCTTCAGGCGTTCCAGAATCGCGTTGGCGCTGCCGGTATCCGGCGTGATGCCGGCTTCGCGAAGCTTGCGCTCCAGGTCGGTGCCGGTCGACGCATCGGCCAGTTGGTCCTGCGCTTCCAGTTCAGCGGCGCGTTGCTGCTGCTTGGCTTGCAAGCGGTTCAGCGTGCCGACCGCGGTTTCGAGCTTGCCGTTGGCACCGCCACTGGCGATGGACGCGCTGACCTGGGCTTTCTGTACGCTTTCGCGCGCCTTGGCCATGTCCACTTGCTGGCGCAAGCTTCTGATGCGGCTTTCAGCCTTGGTAATGTCTTTGCGCATGTTGTCCGCATAACCGCCAAATTCGGTGGCCTGCTTTTGCTCGACATCCAGTTCGTTGGTCAGGGTCGAAATGGCTTCGGCCACTTCCAGTGCCAGGTCTTCGCGATTGGCCTGGATCGCGGCCAGAGCCTTGGATTCCAGGTCCTTGATCTTGGCGTTGTACTCGCCGACGCGATCGGCCGACAGTTTGTGCTTGGCCATGATGGTGACGAGCTCACGCTTGGCGTTGGCCAGTGCGCTGTCGGCATCGCGAATTTCCTGGTCGAGGATGCGCAGGGCCTGCTGGTCGACGATCGATTCGCCGACCTCATTGGCACCGCCACGCAGCGCGGTGAACAATTTGCTCCAGATGGACTGAGTCATTGGATACTCCCTAATCCCGAATAATTAATTGAAGAAACGTTCGAAGGCTTCGCTGGCGCGCTGGACGTTGTCGACGAGGGTTTTCACCTCGGTCACGACGTTGGTCAGGCTCGAGTCGGAACTCAACGCGCCGAACATGTTGTAAACGACCTGGCCGTTGGGCATGGACTCGATACCGATCGACGACAGCGGAAACATTTCCCGGCTGCGCAACACGGCCTCATTGAAGGCCGGCACGTCCTTGATCGACTCGATGTCGACCAGCACGGTATCGACGATGATCTGGTCGCCCACCACTGCGATGTAAATCGGCAAGCCACCGAAGTCGTTCATTTCCAGCTTGATGCTGGACTCGGAGCCTTGAACCAGGGAGAGGGTGATGTCGTTCGAGACCACTTCGTCCAGGGCTTGAAGGGCGCTGTAGAGGCGATCGATGTTCCAGGTGTTACCTGCGCTCATGTAATTCTCCGACATGAATGAGCCAGCCAGAATCGGTTGGCGTAGCTGTTTCTCCATCTGCTTGAGCAGGCTTCGGTTTTCGGGAAGCACCCAAGTCTCGTGTTTCACATAACCGGCGGCACCCAGGCCCGCGCGCATCTGCTTCATGTAGAAGCTCGACGGTTTTTTCGCGGACGGCTTCGAGCGCTCTCCCTTGCGGCTCGCGGAATCGGTCACAGAACCGGAAGCCGGATCTGGTGGAGAGCTGCTGTTCATGATGCTGACCTCGTTGTGAAAAAACTCACGCGTGAGAAACACTACAGGCAATTTCCGCCGCCCTCAATAGCTCACGCGTGAGATTTTTTCGGGCTATTGAACCTGTGGGTTCACAACTGATGTGTACGTCACGCACCACTGTGGGAGCGGGCTTGCTCGCGAAGGCGCCGGGTCAGTCAACGTTGATGTCAACTGACCCGGCGCCTTCGCGAGCAAGCCCGCTCCCACAGGTTTTCGTCTTAACCAGCCAGGAACTCGTCGGTAGACACCACGCTGGCATACGCAAAACCCAGCGCCGACATGAAGGCTGCGTGAACGTGGGCGGCCGGAACGGTGAGGCCGTTGAACTCCAGATCCCGTGAGGCACAGGCGTCGTGAATGACGGTGACGACATAACCCATGTCAGCGGCGGCACGGGTAATGCCGTCGACGCACATGTGGCTCATGCTGCCGACCACCACCAGTTCCTTGATGCCTTGTTCGTCGAGGATCGACTTCAGTTCGGTTTCGCGGAACGAGTTGACGAAATGCTTGAGCACCACCGGCTCGTCGGCGCGGTTGAGGACTTTGGGGTGCAGCTTCGCGCCTTCAGAGCCGGGGGTGAAGAACGGCGCTTCATCGGAGGTGAATTCGTGGCGAATGTGCACCACCGAATCGCCGGCATCGCGGAAGGCCTTGATCAGGCGGACGGCATTGTCCGCAGCGGCATCCGCACCGACCAGCGGCCACTTGCCCTGGGGGAAGTAGTCGTTTTGGATATCGACTACGATGAGTGCTTGCTTGGCCATGACTGTTTCCTCGAGTGTGTGTTGGGTGTGGAATGAAGTATCGGGTCTGGCGGGCCGTCCGAGGATTGGCCGCACCGACAATAGAAGGGGGAAAACTGACAATGGACGCACAAAGGGCAATCGCCGAGCTGGGCGTGCTGATTTATCCGGGCGCGCAGATGGCGGCGGTGCACGGGCTGACGGACTTGTTCGGGGTGGCGAACCGGATTGCCGCCGACTATCAGGCGGCGCAGTTGCCGCTGTTGCGGGTCAGCCATTGGCAGGTCGATGGCGATCAGGCGCCCAAGCGCGTCTACGACAGCCATCCCGCGCCGGACGGTGCATTGGTGGCGGTGTTGATCCCGCCGTCGATTGCCGGTTTTTCCGAAGGACAGGCGCCGCAAGGCTTGCTGAGCTGGATTCGGCAGCAACACGCACAAGGTGCGACCCTTGGCGGCGTTTGCGTGGGCTCGATTCTATTGGCCGAAAGCGGTCTGCTCGACGGCCGCAGCGCTACCACCCACTGGACCTCGGCCAAGGCCTTCGCCGAACGTTACCCGGCGATCAGACTCAAGGCTGATACACCCATCGTCGATGACGGCGACCTGATTACCACCGCCGGGTTAATGGCCTGGTCCGAGCTGGGTTTGCGTCTGGTCGACCGGCTGCTGGGGCCGAGCATCGCCACCGGCACGGCGCGTTTTCTGGT
The DNA here is from genome assembly GCF_002091715.1 of Pseudomonas migulae NBRC 103157. Taxonomy (GTDB): domain Bacteria; phylum Pseudomonadota; class Gammaproteobacteria; order Pseudomonadales; family Pseudomonadaceae; genus Aquipseudomonas; species Aquipseudomonas migulae_A. The sequence goes on from NZ_BDAG01000010.1 coordinate 50,793, forward strand.
GGTGGAACACAGCGACAGCGCGAGCGAATGCGGCAGTAATTTTTCACCGATCCTCAGCCATGGCGACGCCTCGATTCTCAAGGTTCAGCACTGGCTGCAAAGCACGGGGGCGACGGATGTGTCGCTGACGGCGATGGCCGAACGGGCAGGGCTGGAAGAGCGCACGTTCCTGCGCCGATTCCGCGCCGCGACCGGGTTGAAACCCACCGAATACTGCCAGCACCTGCGGGTCGGCAAGGCTCGGGAAATGCTTGAATTCACCAACGGCACCATCGATCACATTGCCTGGACCGTGGGCTATCAGGACCCGAGTGCCTTTCGCGCGACGTTCAAGAAGATAACCGGGCTGGCGCCGAGTGATTATCGGTCTCGGTTTGGCGTGACGCCGACTGCCGCCATGGCTCGTTAGCCAGAACGCCGCAGATCAAAATGTGGGAGCGGGCTTGCTCGCGAAGGCGGCATGTCAGTCGACATTGATGCTGACTGACATGCCGCCTTCGCGAGCAAGCCCGCTCCCACAGTTGATCTGTGCAAGGCGAGAGTCGTGCAAAATGCCGGAACTGAAACAGGTGTCGTGCAGAATAAGACAGGCGTAGTGCTATCACCTTTTCAACAACTTCTTGATTTGCCGCTCATTTCACACCGGGTGCCATTGGCCTGATCTCTGCACCCCTACCACTACATTCATCTAGCGCCGATTGAAGGGGGACGCATGACCCCAACAAACCGCAAGAAGCTGGTAGTCGCCCATTCGGTGCGCCCCGACGCGCCACAACATGAAGTCGAAACCAACCGCGCGCTGGCCCGTTGGCTCGCGCTTATCCTCGGGCTCAAATTCGGTGGCAGTTACGATCCCGAACGGCACAGCGGTCGAGACCTTTATCTGTTGCCCACTCAAACCCTGGTCGGTGCCGCTGCCGCGCGACAGCTCGGAGTCAGCGGACCGGAGGATTTGTGGGGTGGCTACGTCGAGCATGATTTCATCTGCACCAAAGCCATCAGCCACGGCCTGCGCAACAAGAATGCCCATGCTCCGCAAGGTTGGTCGCCGCTGTTTTCCGAGCGGGTGCGCAGCGTGGTGCTCGATGGCTTCAGCGTGTTTTCCTTCGACGATGCGCGTCCTGCGGCGGAACACTTGCTGTACAGCGGCCCGATTCGCTTGAAGCCGATTCATGCCTGTGCCGGGCGGGGTCAGGAGGTGATCAAGAGCCTTGATCAGTTCGACGAAATCCTGGCCAGGCCCGAGGCCCAAACACTGTTCACCGAAGGCGTGGTTTTGGAACAGGACCTGACCGATGTGGTGACCCACAGCGTCGGGCAAAGCTTCATCGGCGACAACGTGCTGAGCTATTGCGGTGATCAATACTTGACCAAAGACGCTCAGGGCGAGCAGGTTTACGGAGGGTCCAACCTGCTGGTGGTGCAGGGTGACTACGACGATCTGCTCAGGCTGGATCTGCCCGATGAGGTGCGATTGGCGATCCGGCAAGCCCAGGTGTTCGACAACGCCGCGAATGAGGCCTATCCCGGTTTCTACGCGTCGCGTCGCAACTACGACATCGCGCAAGGCCTGGACACTAACGGCCGGCAGCGCAGCGGTGTACTCGAACAGTCCTGGCGCATGGGCGGCGCGAGCAGTGCGGAAGTGGCGGCGTTGCAGAGTTTCGTCAATCACCCGGGCATGCGCGCCATCCGCGTGTCTTCGGTGGAAACCTACGTCGATCAGGCGCTGCCGGCGGACGCCATCGAGGTGTACCGCGGGCCGGCGCAAAACAGTGAATTTCTTCTCAAGTACGTAACGGTCCATTCCTATGACGGCTAGAAGCGAAACCATTCAGATCGACATCGACGATGAACAGATGAGCGGGACTTTTCTCAGCCCCAAATCGAAAGTCCCCGGCGTGCTCTTCGTGCACGGCTGGGGTGGCAGCCAGGAACGCGACCTTGAGCGGGCAAAAGGCATCGCCGGTCTAGGCTGCGTGTGCCTGACGTTCGACTTGCGCGGGCACACCGGCGGGACCGGCATTCCGCTGACGCGGGTCTCCCGCGAAGACAACCTGCGCGACCTGCTGGCGGCATACGACCGATTGCTCGCGCACCCGGCGCTCGATACCTCGGCGATTGCCGTGGTCGGCACCAGTTATGGCGGTTACCTGGCGTCGATCCTGACTTCCTTGCGGCCGGTACGCTGGCTGGCGCTGCGGGTGCCGGCGCTGTATCGCGACGAGCAATGGCATACGCCCAAGCGCGATCTGGACAAGATGGATTTGCGTGATTACCGCAGCACGCTGGTTCGTGCCGACAGCAATCGCGCGTTGCACGCCTGTTCGCAATTTACCGGGGATGTGCTGTTGGTGGAGTCTGAGAACGACGACTACGTGCCACACGCGACGATCATGAGCTACCGCGCCGCGTGCCAGCAGACGCATTCGCTGACGCACCGCATTATCGACGGTGCCGATCACGCATTGAGCGAGCCGGTTTCGCAACAGGCGTACACCTCGATTCTGGTGGACTGGATTACCGAGATGGTGGTGGGTGAGCGGTTGAGTATTATCCAGTCGACATGAGATTTGCAGTGTTCTCGAGATCATTCGCGAGCAAGCCCGCTCCCACATTGCAATGCGGTCTAATGTGGGCGCGGGCTTGCTCGCGATAGCGTTTTCAAAGGCACCCAATCACTTGGGCTTTTTCGCAATCCGCAGCGACTTGGCCTTGGCCTCGACAATCAGATACATCACCAACGTAATCAGCAACGGCAAGATAAAATAAATCGCCCGATACGCCAGCAACCCCGCCACCAGGCTCCCCCGCGAAACTTCATGCTGCAGCAATGCCACAAACACCGCTTCCAGCACCCCGAGCCCTGCCGGAATGTGGGTGATGACCCCGGCGATGGCGCTGATCAGCAACACCCCGAGTACCAGCGGATAATCCAGTTTGCTCGGCAGCAAGGTGAAAATCACCGCCGCCATCAGCGACCAGTTCAGTGCGCCGAGACACAGTTGCAGGATCGCCATGCGCAAGGAAGGCAGGTTGATTTCCACGCCCCGAATGGCCCACTCGCGCCGCGTGGAAAACCGACACGCCGCCAGATAACCCGCGCTCACCAGCAATAATAAAATCCCCACACCTTGCAGCGCGTCAGTGCTGAGTTTCCAACCGGGCGGCATGCGCACCAGGCCGCTGCTGAATACCGCGCCGGCAATCACCATGTAGCCGAACCAGTTCGTCGCCAGGCTCAGGCCGAGGATTTTCGCGATGTTGCTTTTGCTCACGCCGAGTCGCGAATACAGACGATAACGCATGGCGATGCCACCGACCCAGGCGCTGAGATTGAGGTTGAACGCGTAGCTGATGATGCCCACCGGCAGGATCTGCTTCCAGGTCAGGTCCTGACGAATGTAGGTGCGGCCGATCAGGTCGAAGCAGGCGTACACCAGAAAACTCACCAGCGTCAGCCCGGAGGCAATGATCAGCGTGCGCACCTTGAAGTCGGCAAGGTTGTCGAACACCTCGCTCCATTCGATGCGCTGGGCCAGCATCGTGAAGAGCACGATCAGCGCCAGGAAAAACACCATCGTCAGCGGTTTTTTCCAGCGGCTCCAGCGTGATTTTTTTATCGAGTCGGGTGTCGGGCTGTCGGCGTGAGGCGCCGGGTGCGCTTCAACGCGGTTCATGATGGTCGCCTCCATCGAGGTGGGTGAAGGGTTTCAGGCGCGGCTTGTGTGCCGGCAGCCAGCCGGCCCACGCCGGGAAGTGCCGCAGAAAGTGAAACACCAGGAAACCGACGGTCATGTGCCAGACCCGTCCGCGCGGGGATTTGTCCGCACACATGGCTTTGCAGTGGTTGTTGCTCAGCGTTTCGAGGCGTTCGAACAAGTCGCGGTTGAAGGCACGATCGCGGATCAGCACATTGGCTTCCAGGTTCATCGACAGGCTCAGCGGGTCGAGGTTGCTCGACCCGACGGTGCTCCAGTCCTCGTCCACCAGCGCGACTTTGCCGTGCAGCGGGCGCTCGCAATATTCATGAATCTGCACTCCGGCCTTGAGCAGGTAGTCATAAGTCATGCGCGCCGCCAGTTTGGCCACCATCATGTCCGGCTGACCTTGCAGAATCAGCCGCACCTCGACGCCACGGCGGGCGGCGTTGCGTATCTCGCGCAGCAGGCGATACCCGGGAAAGAAGTAAGCATTGGCGATGACTACGCGACGCTGGGCGCTGCGCAGGACTTGTCGATAAACCTCTTCGATATCGGTCTGGTGATCGCCGTTGTCGCGGTACACCAAGCGAACCTGGCCATCGTGATCGCTGAAAGCCAGTTCCGAACGCCGCTGCCGCCTTCGTTGCCACCAGTATTTGGCCCGCGCCGGACGACCACTTTGCAGCAGGGCGAAGTGATGAATGTCGGCCACCGCCGGGCCTTGCACTTCAACCGAGTAATCCTGCTTGGCCTCGGGGCCGAAGTCGGCCAGATGGTCAGCGGAAAAGTTGATCCCGCCGATGAACGCGATCGTGCCGTCGACCACCACGATCTTGCGGTGCAGGCGCCGAAACCAATTGGTGCGAATGCCGAGCCGTTTCGGCGCCGGGTCAAATATCTGAATGCGCACGCCGGCCTCGCTCAATGCGGCGAGATAGCCGGTGGTCAACTCGCCGCAGCCAAAACCGTCGAGGCTGGCGGTGACCCGCACGCCGCGTTGCGCCGCTTCGATCAGCACTTGCTGCAGTTCGTTGCCAACCTTGTCCTCGAACACGATGAAGGTTTCCAGGAGGATTTCAGTCTTGGCCTGGCGCATGGCCTCGAACACCCGCGGAAAATATGCTTCGCCATTCTCCAGCAGTTCCACCAGGTTGTTGCCCTGCCAGCCGTACTGGACGTCGACCGCGCCGGGCTCACGGATCGGCGGGTTGGTGGACACGTGTTCCACGGTGCTTTTCTCCATCGGAGCGCTGCTCATAGCTCGATCTCCACCGATAGCGGTGCGTGGTCGGAAAGGTGCGACCAAGGCCGCGTCGCCAGGACTTTCGGGTGGCTGGCCTTGAGGTTGCGCACGTAGATGCGGTCCAGGCGCAAGGCCGGCAAGCGGGCCGGAAAACTGCGCGCCGGTTTGCCGTGGTGTTCGGCAAACACCTCGCGCAAACCACAAGGCTTGAGCAGTGCATCGGCGCGCTGGCGCCAGTCGTTGAAGTCGCCGGCGACGATCACCGGTGCAGCGCTCGGTAACTCTTCGAGACGCTGGGCCAGCAGCTTCAGCTGTTCATTGCGATGGGTTTCGCGCAGCCCCAGATGGACGCAAATGGCGTGCACTTCCGGGCCGTCGCCGGGCAGGCGCAATACGCAATGCAGGATGCCGCGGTTCTCGTGTCCGCTGATGGACACGTCGAGATTGTCGTGGCGAATGATCTGGAATTTCGACAGCAGCGCATTGCCGTGATCGCCCTCCGGGTACACCGCGTTGCGTCCGTAGGCGAATTGCGGCCACAGCGTGTCGGCGAGAAACTCGTACTGCGGCATCGTCGGCCAGTTGCTATAGCGCCGAGGGTGATGTTCGTGGGTACCGTGGACTTCCTGTAAAAACACCACGTCGGCGGATACGCTGCGCACCGCTTCACGCAGTTCCGGCAGGATAAAACGCCGGTTGAACGCGGTAAAACCCTTGTGCGTGTTGACCGTCAGCACAGTGAAACGGCGCGCAGCGGCCATGGCTGGCGGTTGATCATCGGCGGCATTGAACGGCTCGGGCCCATTCATGGCAGCACCCCTTCGGCAGCAGGCACGCCGGGGGTGGTGGCGAGGCGCTTGTCGAGATGAAAATATTCGAGCAAGCGACGGGCATCGAAGGGGGCGCGGACCTTGATGTCATTGTCGAAATAGCAAAACACTTCCCGGGATTTGCGCGCCTTGGGCTTTTGCCGCGGTGCGATCAGTTGCGGGTCCGAGGGTTGTCGGCCGTGGTTCCAGGCGTCGATCCGCTCGCCCCAGCGTTCCAGCGCTTGGGCGGTGTAACCGCTGGCATAGAGTTCTTCGGCGCCGTGCAGGCGCAGGTAGACGAAGTCGGCGGTGATGTCTTTGCGATACGGCCATTTTCCGGCAGTGTCAGCGATCACCAGGGCGACGTTGTGGCGTTTGAGCAGGCGCACAAACGCCGGGTCGACGAACGTGTCGTTTCTGATCTCGACGGCATGACGCAGTGGCTTTTTCTTGTACGCCTTCATGCTGGCGTGACCCTTCACATGCGAATCATGCTGGCGGGCGAGGCTGGCCGCTTCTTCAGTGTCGCGGGGCAATTGTTCTAGAAAGTGTTCGAACAGCTCGGCGTCGAATTTGAAGCTGGGCGGGAATTGCCAGAGGACAGGGCCGAGTTTTTCCTTGAGTTCCAATACCCCTGAGGCAAAGAAATTCGCCAGGGGTTTGTGGATATCCCGCAGGCGTTTGATGTGGGTGATGAAGCGCGGGGCTTTGATGCTGAAGACGAAGTCTGCCGGGGTTTCGTCGTACCACTCAGCGTAACGTTCGGGCCGTTGCAGGGCGTAAAACGATCCATTGATTTCGATGCTGTTGACCGCCCGTGACGCGAACTGCAATTCGCGCTTCTGGGTCAGCCCCTTCGGGTAGAAATCCCCCCGCCAGGGTGTGTAGCGCCAGCCTGAAATACCAATGTGGATCGCCGCCATATCGCCTCCCGCCTGATGGTCCCCGGTTGCCCCTGTCTTTTGATGACTGCGGGGCAAGCGAGAAAGTTTCGACGGGGCTACGGACGGTGCACAGCTTGAATAGACACACAGACCTGCAGGAGCCGGCTTGCTGGCGATAGCGATGGCACATTCAACATCTATGTGACTGACACACCGCTATCGCCAGCAAGCCGGCTCCTGCAGGGGGACTCAGTGGCCGGCGACGACGCGGGTCGAGCCTTCAGCCGGCTCGGCGTACACCGGGCCCAGACGATCAAGACGACCGCTCCACGCGGTCAGCGCCAGCGCCACCAGCACCACCAGACCACCAATCCACGCGGTGTGGATCAGGCCCATGTGAGCGACGATCAAACCACCGCCCCACGCGCCACCGGCAATGCCGAGGTTGAACGCAGCGATGTTCAGCCCCGACGCCACGTCCACCGCCTGCGGCGTGTGATGTTCGGCCTGACGCACCACATACACCTGCAAGCCCGGCACGTTGCCGAAAGCAACCGCGCCCCAGACCAGCACGGTGGCCAGCGCCAACCATGGGTTACCGGCGGTGAAGGTCAGCACGAACAACACGGCGGCGAGCAGGGCGAAGATGATTTTCAGGGCGCTGATCGGACCGCGTTTGTCGGCCAGTTTACCGCCCCAGATGTTGCCGACCGCCACCGAGATGCCATAGACCAGCAACACCAGGCTGACAGTGCTGGCGCTGAAACCGGAGATGTCCTGAAGAATCGGCGCCAGGAACGTAAACGCAATGAACGAGCCGCCGTAACCGACCGCTGTCATCGCATACACCAGCAGCAGACGCGGTTGCTTGAGCACCTGCAATTGCTGCAATAGCGAAGCCGGTTTGCTGTGGGCGATGTTCTTCGGCACGTAGAGCAGGCTGCCGACGAAGGCGATCACACCCAGTGCAGAGACGGCGAGGAAGGTTTCACGCCAGCCGAAATGCTGACCGATGAACGTCCCCAGCGGCACGCCGGTGACCAGCGCGACCGTCAGGCCGGTGAACATGATCGCAATCGCGCTGGCGGCTTTTTCCTTCGGCACCAGGCTGGTGGCGATGGTCGAGCCGATCGAGAAAAACACCCCGTGGGCCAGGCCAGTGACGATTCGCGCAATGATCAGCGATTCGTAACTCGGCGCTTTCCAGGCCAGCAGGTTGCCGAGGGTGAACAGCACCATCAGCGACAACAACAGCAGTTTGCGCGGGACCTTGCCGGTGAGGGCGGTCAGCACCGGGGCGCCGATGGCAACGCCCAGGGCGTAGAGGCTGACCAGCAGGCCGGCGGACGGCAGGCTGACGCCGAGGTCGGCGCCTATGGTGGGTAACAGGCCAACGATGACGAACTCGGTCGTCCCGATGGCAAAGGCGCTGAGGGTCAGCGCGAGCAAGGCAATGGGCATGGCTGCAACTCCGGTGGATTGATTGATGGAGCGCAGTGTCCGGGTTTGGGTTGTGCGGAAAAATAGAGGGGTGGGCATTTGATATTTGCCTTAGGCGCAAATATCGCCTCCGAGCGAACACGCAGTCCTTTGTAGGAGCCGGCTTGCTGGCGAAGGTGGCCACCAATGCACCGCCGTTCTTGAGGGACTCATCGCCAGCAAGCCGGCTCCTACAAGGTTGAGTGTCAGAGGAAATCGGGGTGAAAACCGAACTTGCCGGGCATTTGCCAATCAGTTCCTTACAGACCCTTTTCAAGGAGCTCCCCCGTTTTGCTCAAGTTCAAGACCGCAATATTGCTGGGAGCGTTGCTGTTTCTGGGCAGCAACGAACTGGAAGCCGCCACTGTGCCGGGACTTCCCGCCGCAGCCGAAGAGCCGGCAAAACCTGAACCGCTGGTCCAGGGCGGTTTGCTCGGGGCGATCAGTTCCAGCATCGACGACGTACAGGACAAGCTCGACCTCAACGAAAACCTGGTCGACGCCTGGCGCATACGGGCGGATCGGGCGGCGGATGAAGTCGACAAACTGGTGAATCAGCCTTCGTCTCGATCACCGATGAGCGTGGTCGGCGATTTCCTGTTGTTGTCCGGCGTCTGGCTCGGTGTGTTCGCCTTGCTCACAGTGCTCGGTGCACTGCTGGACAAACGCTTGAGTGAAGGGCGTTTTTTCCGAAAACGGCAGCGCAGCCAGGACCTGCTCGGCTACCTGCTGCCGTACACGATTCCCGCGTTGATCTGCCTGCCGCTGACGTTATACGTCAGCCATTTTCTGCCGAACTCGGTGGGCCGCGCGCTGGCCTTGTGTTTTGCCTACGCCACCAGCAGCGGCATTTTCTCCACCTCGATGTTCTTGTGCGTGATCGTCATGTTCAACACCGGGCACAAGCGCCGGGCGGTGCAGATCATTCGTGATTACTGCCCCAAACCGCTGTTTCTGATCGGCTTCCTTGCGGCGCTCAGTGACGCCTTGACCAGCCCGCAGATCGCCCGGCAACTGGGTGGCAACATCACCAGCAGCATCGCCGTGTTTACCGGCCTGTTTGCTTCAATCATCTTTGGATTACTGGTGATCCGCCTGAGGCGTCCGGTGGCGCATCTGATCCGCAACCGGGCGCTGGCGCAGCGCTTGAAACAGCCTTCATTGCAGGAATCCCTGCGGATTTTTTCAGGGCTCTGGTACTGGCCGATTCTGCTGATGGTGATGGTCTCGGCGATCAACCTGATCGGCGTCGGCGAGGACAATCAGAAAGCCCTGCGCTGTGCGTTGTTCACCACCATTCTGCTGATCGCCACGGTGTTCCTCAGCACGATTTTCCAGCACCTGTTCAAGTCCGGAAAAGCCCAGGCGATCCAGCGCAGCAGTGCCTACAAGGAGCGCTTTCTCAGCTTGCTGCATGCGCTGTTGCGGATTGTCATGGCCGTGGCGTTCATCGAAATCCTCGGGCGGATCTGGGGCGTGTCACTGTTCGAGTTCGCCGAGCGCAACTCGGTGGGCCGGGCGATCAGTGAATCGCTGAGCAGCATGGGCCTGATCTTCCTGGTGACCTGGTTGCTGTGGGTGGTGCTCGATACGGCGATTCAGGAGGCACTGAAGCCGCCGATCAATAAACGCACGACACAGCCCAGTACGCGGGTAAAAACCATTCTGCCGCTGCTGCGCAACGCGATCAAAATCATCCTCGTGGTGATCTGCGCAATCACTACCATGGCCAACCTCGGGATCAACGTCGCACCGCTGTTGGCGGGTGCCGGGGTGGTCGGCCTGGCCATCGGTTTCGGCTCGCAGCAATTGGTGCAGGACGTGATCACCGGCCTGTTCATCATCATTGAAGACACGCTGTCGATTGGTGATTGGGTGGTGCTCGATTCCGGGCATGCCGGCACCGTCGAAGGCCTGACCATCCGCACCTTGCGTCTGCGCGACGGCAAAGGGTTTGTGCACTCGGTGCCGTTCGGGCAGATCAAAGCTGTGACAAACCAGTCGCGGCAATTCGCCTATGCGTTTTTCTCGGTGCAGTTCACCTACGACACCGACGTGGACAAGGCCATCGAGCTGATCCGCGAGGCGGGGGAGTCGATCCGTGAGGACGCGTTTCTCAAGTACAACCTGCAAGGGCCGCTGGATGTGTTTGGTGTCGACAAAATGGACCTCAACGGCGTGGTGCTGACGGCGCAGTTCCGTACGGTGTCGGGTGGGCAGTATGCGGTGAGCCGGGCATTTAACCAGCGCTTGAAAAAGCTTGTGGATAACAGCCCGTGGGTGCATTTCGCGCAGACTTACCCACAGCAGGTTTTGATGCCGAAACATGCGCTGGCAGATGATGGGCCGGTGGCCGAAAATTCGCCGGTGATGCTGCCAGATCAGCCGCGCACTCAATAGTTTGCGTTGTTACTACTGGCCTCATCGCGGGCAAGCCCGCTCCCACAGGTTTTTCGGTGAATTCAGATCTTATTAACAACAGAGATCATTGTGGGAGCGGGCTTGCCCGCGATGAGGCCCGTCCAGACAACCTCAATGCCGGGTCAGTTTGTTGTGCAATTCAGCAGTCATTTGCTGATCCAGCTCTACCCAATAAACCTGCTTGCCCGCGATCTCGGCAGCCGCCGGAAGACCATCGCGATACACCAGCCGATTACTCGCCAACGCCGGTACTTTCGCGCCGGGTAACAGCGTGCCCGCCAGGTTCAGCGGATCAACCCCGCACACCGCGATCAGACTCCCGTCATGCGCCCGGCGCCGCACTTCCCGCAGCAACGGAATCGCCTCGGGCAAGGCAAACTGCTCACCGGCCAGACCACTGACGAACCGCCCGCCGCGAATCTCGCCGCGGGCCTCCAGCCGATGGAATGTGCGCAGCAATTCGCGCCAGCTCGGCAACCAGTCCGCTTCGCGCTCCAGCAGGCGCCAGAACACCACGCCGTAGCGGCGCAGCAAGGTCATCGCGATGTGTTCCAGCGTTTCGTTCGGTGTGGGTGCCGGACGTTTGTTATCCACCACCGGCGCGGGTGGTCCGCGTCGAAGCAAGGCCCAGCGCCCGGCATCGTCCATGCCGCCGATAAACGCCCCGCGTCCGCGTCGGCTGCTGCGGGCCTGGCGTTTACTCGCCGGCGTGATCAGCGCCCGCAAACCGGCAAAGCTGTCCGCGTTCACCAGCCCGGCGCCGACCAGTTCCTGCAAGGCGATTTCCAGCTCCGAGCGCAGCAGGTGAGCCTCGTGAATCAGCTCATCGAAAAACAGTGCGCCGTGCTGACTGAGGGCTTCGTAGACCTTTTGCGTTTTCGGCGACAGTTCACTGACCGATGTCTGCTCAGTCAGACTGCTCCACAACCCAACCTGACTGCGCGGCAGCAGCACGATGGGCGTGCTGCGCAACGCGGTGCTGGCGCTTTTGCTGCGCGCAGTCAGGCGCGTCCAGACCAGTTTGCCGCTGCGGCACAGGTCATCCAGCCAGCTTGTCGAATAATCTTTGATCCGCGCTGGCAGAATGTCGCTGTCCCAGGCGGAAGCAGCGGCAGGGTAGCCTTCGAATTGACCGACAATCGCTGGCAACACGGCGTTGCCCTGGCCCTGGGTCGCCGCAGAAAGATGCTGCCAGTCGAACAGAAAACGCATGAAATCCTGCAGCGCCACCGGTTCGATTTCCCGCCGCAAGCGCTTGACCGTGTAGCGATGGATCCGTGCCAGCAGGTGCCGTTCGGACCATTCTTCCTGATCGGCGCCAGGGGTAAATCGCCCGCGCAACACATAACCTTCGCGTTCAAGTTGCGCCAGCGCCTGGGTGATGTGTATCGACGGTAATCCCAGCGGTTCGGCAATCGCGTTCAGCGGCAACGGGCCAAACGCGCTGAGCCGCGCGCGGATGACTTCCAGCACCGCCTCGTCCGGCTCCCACGCCTCATCGAACCCCGGAAGCGCCTCCAGCGACGGGACTAATTTTGCCTGTGGATAAATCGCCCGCAGACACGTCAGTCGTTCAAGCGCCAGCCACAGGGATCGCTTGGCATCGACCTGCAAACGACTGGCGCGACCGCTCTCGGCAAGTGCGTTCAGCCAATCGGGCCACTGCGGATTGGCCTGCGCCTCGGCTTCGCTGATGCACGCCAGACTCATCAGGGCCTCATGCATTTCATCAAGGCCGGTCGGCGTCGGCCAGGCCTCATCGCGCACCGCTTGAATCGCCTCGGCATCCAGTGCGCCGAGGTCGTCGGTGGATTGCGGATCGGTCCAGCGCCGGTTGAGCACAGCCTGGGTGCGGCGCTCTTCCAGCGGCGCGTCATCAAGAAAGGTGTAAGGCCGGGCGCTGAGAATTTCTGCGGCCAGCGGCGATGGCGCCGGCAGATCGCGGCTGATCAGGCGAACGTCACCGCTTTCCATGCGCCGCAACAAGGCCAGCCAGCCTTCGCAGTCCATGGCTTCGTGCAGGCAATCGTCGAGGGTCTGTTCCACCAGTGGATGCTCGGGAATCTCGCGCTCGCCGGCGAGGTTTTCCACGCAGGCGATCTGGTCGGGGAACACGCTGGCGATCAGGTCTTCGCTTTTCATCCGCTGAATCTGCGGCGCGACTTTGCGCCCGCCGGTGTAACGCGGCAACGCGAGCGCGACCCCGGCGTTCCAGCGCCAGCGCACGCCGAACAGCGGCGCATCGAGTACTGCCTGGATCAGCAGGTGCTCGGCGCTGTTGCTGTGCAGGTAGCGCCAGACCTCATCGAGCTCGAAACTGTGGCTGGTGGACAGCGAAAGGACAATCGCGTCTTCGCTGGCAGCGGCCTGCAATTCGAAATTGAAGGTGCGGCAGAATCGCTTGCGCAAGGCCAGGCCCCACGCACGGTTGATGCGGCTGCCGAACGGCGTGTGGATGATCAGTTGCGTGCCGCCGGACTCGTCGAAAAAACGCTCCATCAGCAGCGTGTCCTGCGACGGCAGGGCCCCCAGTGTCAGGCGCGCGCGGGCGAGGTAATCCACCAGTTGTTCGGCGCTGGCGAGGTTCAGGCCGAGGGTATCGGTCAGCCAGTCGAGGGCGGGCTGCAAGTTGCCGGGCGTGGCGCCGAGCAGTTCATCGAGTTGTGCTTGCAGACGTGCCACGGCGAAGGACAATTCCGCGCTGCGCCCCGGCGCTTCACCCAGCCAGAATGGAATGGTCGGCGGCTGCCCGTGAGCGTCCTCGACCCGGACCTTGCCCGTGTCGACCCGCAGGATTCGGTACGACGTATTGCCCAACTGAAAGATATCGCCGGCGATGCTTTCCACGGCGAAGTCTTCGTTGACGCTGCCGATGTTCAGCCCTTGCGGTTCCAGCAGCACGCTGTAGTCGGCGTTGTCCGGAATGGTGCCGCCGCTGGTCACGGCGGTCAGTTTGCTGCCGCGGCGACCACGCAGCGTGCGCGTCACGGCGTCGCGGTGCAGGTAGGCGCTGCGGATGCCCTGGCGACTGTTGTAGCCTTCGGCGAGCATCTGCAGCAGTGCCTGATAATGCGTTTCGTCGAGTCCGGCGTAGGGCGAGGCTTTACGGAAAACCTCCAGTAGCGCTTGCTCCTGCCATTCCTGGCAACTGACCTCGGCGATGATCTGTTGGGCCAGCACGTCCAGCGGCGCCTGAGGAATCTGCAAGGTATCGAGTTCGCCCCGACGCACGCAGTCGAGCAGGGCGGTGCATTCGATCAGGTCATCGCGGGTGATGGCGAACAAGCGTCCCTTTGGCGTGCCGCCGACCTGGTGTCCGGAACGGCCGACCCGTTGCAGAAATCCGGCAATGGAGCGCGGCGAAGATATCTGGCAGACCAGATCGACGTCGCCGATGTCGATCCCCAATTCCAGCGACGCCGTGGCGATCAACACTTGCAGGTCGCCGCGCTTGAGCCGCTGTTCGGCGTCGAGGCGAAACTCCTTGGCCAGGCTGCCATGGTGGGCGGCAACCGCTTCCTTGCCGAGACGTTCGCTCAAATGCCGGCTCAGGCGTTCGGCCAAGCGTCGGGTGTTGACGAAAATCAGCGTGGTGCGGTGTTCGCGGGCGAGGACGGCGAGACGGTCGTAGACCCGTTCCCAGACATCATTGGCCATGACGGCGGACAACGGCACCGGCGGTACTTCGATGCCCAGATCCCGTGGGCGGGCGTGGCCGATGTCGATGATCTCGCAGTCACGGTCACGACCGACCAAAAAGCGTGAGACGGCTTCGATCGGTTTTTGTGTGGCAGACAGGCCGATGCGCATCAACGGTGCTGCGCACAACGCCTGCAAGCGTTCCAGGCTCAGGGCCAGATGACTGCCGCGTTTGCTGGCGGCGATGGCGTGGATTTCGTCGACGATGACCGTGCGCGTGGTGCCGAGCATCTGCCGGCCGGAGTCGGAACCGAGCAGCACGTAAAGGGATTCCGGGGTGGTGACCAATATGTGCGGCGCCGTTCGGCGCATGGCCGAGCGCTCTTTCTGCGGCGTATCACCGGTGCGCACGGCGGTGTTGATCTGCAATTCGGGCAGGCCCATGACGCGCAATTGCTCGGTGATGCCAGCCAGCGGGTTTTGCAAGTTGATCTGGATGTCGTTGGACAGGGCTTTGAGCGGTGAGACGTACACCACCAGGGTTTCGTTGGGCAGCCCGCCTTCATTTTCCAGTCCGCGATGGACCAGATCGTCGATGACCGCGAGAAATGCCGTGAGGGTCTTGCCTGAGCCGGTGGGCGCAGCGATCAGGGTCGAACGGTGCTGGCGGATCAGCGGCCACGCCCGGGCCTGGGCGGTGGTGGCCGTCGGGAAGGTGTTGCTGAACCAGGCACTGACGGCGGGGTGGAAGCCTGCCAGGGCCGTGTCCGTGGAGATGGGCAGATTCATGGGGTAATTAATGCGGATGGGGAGCTGAAGATGCAAGTACCGCTTGGGATCTGCGCTGTACTTCAGGGCCCTATCGCGGGCAAGCCCGCTCCCACAGGGTTATGTGTTGAGCCAATATTCTGTGGCCATCCGATAAACCTGTGGGAGCGGGCTTGCCCGCGATGAGGCCGGAAGCAGCACCACAAATCCCGGGGAACTACACTTTACGGATGACGGTTGCGCACTAAACCCGCAAAATGCAACGATTCCGGCATCTATCAACGGCATCGCCCGCGAGCGGTGTCGATAAAGCCATTGTTCCAATCAGACTGGGCCTGCTGACTCTATGCGAATGCGCCTTATGTTACTGGGCGGCGGAAATGCCCTTGGGCAGGCGCTGATTCGCCTCGGTGCGGAAGAAGACATCGGCTTCCTCGCCCCCCGCCCACCGCAAGACGGCTGGGATGCCGCGAGCCTGACGCAACTGCTCGACGACACTCGGCCGGATGCGTTGATCAACCTCGCCTACTACTTCGACTGGTTTCAGGCGGAGACGGTCAGCGAGCTGCGTCTGGCCGGGCAGGAGCGCGCCATCGAGCGTCTGGCCGAACTGTGCCAGCACCACAACATCGTTCTGCTGCAACCCTCGAGCTATCGCGTGTTCGATGGCTCCCGGGCGACCGCTTACAGCGAAAAAGACGAGCCGGTGCCGCTGGGCCTGCGTGGTCAGGCCTTGTGGCGGATCGAGCAAAGCGTGCGCGCGACCTGCCCGCAGCATGTGCTGCTGCGGTTCGGCTGGCTGCTCGATGACAGCCCCGAAGGCACCCTCGGACGTTTCCTGTCCCGCGCAGAACAACCTGACGAGCTGCTGATGGCCGATGATCGCCGTGGCAACCCGACGCCGGTGGACGACGCCGCTCGGGTGATCATTTCCGTGCTCAAGCAACTCGATTGCGCGGCGCCGCTGTGGGGCACCTACCATTACGCCGGGCACGAAGCGACCACGCCGTTGGCGCTGGGGCAGGCCATTCTCACCGAAGCCCGCGCGCTGCATCCGCTGGCCATCGAAGCGCCGACCGCCCAGGCTCACGCCGCGCGCCCGGACGCTGCCGAAGAACCGCAACATGCGGTGCTGGCCTGCAAGAAAATCCTCCACACCTTCGGGATCAAGCCCCGCGCCTGGCGTGCTGCACTCCCGGGTTTACTGGACAGGTTCTATCGCCATGGCTGACGGCCCCGTTTTAATCACCGGCGGCGCCGGTTTCATTGGCTCGCACCTGACCGACGCCTTGCTCGCCAAGGGCCATACGGTGCGGATTCTCGATGACCTGTCCACCGGCAAGCGCAGCAACCTGCCGCTGGATAACCCTGGGGTCGAGCTGATGGTCGGCGACGTCGCCGATGCGGCGCTGGTCGCCAAGGCGATGGCCGGTTGCAGTGCAGTCGCGCACCTGGCGGCAGTGGCTTCGGTGCAGGCCTCGGTTGACGATCCGGTGAAGACGCACCAGAGCAACTTCATCGGCTCGTTGAATGTCTGCGAAGCCATGCGCCAGACCGGCGTCAAGCGTGTGCTGTTTGCGTCCAGCGCAGCGGTCTATGGCAATAATGGTGAAGGCGAATCGATCAACGAAGACACGCCCAAGGCACCGTTGACACCCTACGCGTCGGACAAGTTGGCCAGTGAGCATTACTTCGATTTCTACCGTCGCCAGCATGGGCTGGAACCGGTGATTTTCCGCTTCTTCAACATCTTCGGCCCACGCCAGGATCCGTCCTCGCCGTACTCCGGGGTCATCAGCATTTTCAGTGAGCGGGCGCAGAAGGGCCTGCCGATCACGGTGTTCGGCGACGGTGAGCAGACGCGGGATTTCGTGTACGTCGAGGACCTGGTCCACGTGCTGGTGCAAGCCATCGAGAAACCGCAGGTTGAAAGCGGCGCGGTCAATGTCGGCTGGAACCAGGCAACCACGCTCAAGCAAATGCTGGAAGCGCTGAAAGTGGTCGTCGGCGAGCTGCCGTCGGTGAACTACGGCCCGGCGCGTTCCGGTGATATCCGCCATTCGCGGGCGAACAACCAGCGGTTGCTGGAGCGTTTTACTTGCCCGACGCAGACACCGATGAGTGTCGGCCTGGCACGGTTGTTGGGACTTCTGTAGGCGCGAACAAGCCCGCTCCCACAGGTGACCGGGTCGTTCAGATGAACGCGGTCTAATGTGGGAGCGGGCTTGCTCGCGAAGGCGGCTTAGAACTTGTAACCCAGACCCACCATGTAGATGAACGGATCGACATCCACATTGACCTTGGCCCGAGTGCCAGGGGCAACGGCGTTGTTTTCCACGGTCGCCTGGGTATCGATGTCGATATAGCGCACCTGGCCGTTGAGCATGATGTTGTCGGTAATCATGTAATCAGCACCGACCTGGAACGCCATGCCCCAGGAGCTTTTCGCCTTGAAGTTGCTGAAGCCGTTGGCCTGGGCTTCGCTGCCGACGTGTTCGTCGTAGATCCAGGTGTAGTTGATACCGGCGCCCACGTACGGCTGGAATGCGGACTTCGCGTCCAGTGGGTAGTACACGACGCTCAGGGTCGGCGGCAGGTGTTTCAGGGTGCCGAGTTTGCCGTTGGCCGAGCCCAGGGCAGTGCCTTTGATTTTCACGTCATGCTCGAACGGCGAGGCGGCGAGCAGCTCGATACCCCAGTGGCTGTCGAGCATGTAGGCGAAGTTCAGACCCAGTTGAGTGTCGCTGCTCATAGTGGCCTTGCCACCCAGATCGGCGCCGGCCAACGGGCCTTGATCGACCTTGACGCTGGAGCTGTCGGCTTTCGGGTTGACGGTGATCGCGCCGGCGCGAACGATGATGTCGCCCGCCTCGTGGGCGTAGGCGAGCGGGGCTGCGAGCGCGAGGGCAAACAGCGAAGCGCTGAGCAAAGACTTGTGCATGTGGGCTCCAAAGGACGTTGAAAATGTTCGATGTCCAATGGTACGGAGCCGTCTGGTACGGTCTTTTGATTCAGCTCAATGAAACGGTGATGGCCCCGATTTTTGCGGAACCTTTGCTGGCCCCTTCGCGAGCAAGCCCGCTCCCACAGGGATCACCTAAATCCTGTGGGCGCGGGCTTGCTCGCGAAGGCTATTTATAAAACACCCCATGACCACCGGATTCACTCCGGTAATTCATACACATAAATCTTGTCCGCCTCCATCTGATACCCCGCATCCGCCAACTCACTGGTCGACGCCTTGACCTGCAACGGCCCCTCGATCCAGTACGGCTGATACAGCTCATCGAGCTTCACGCCGACTTCGCTTTTCACATGCACGATCTGGTTCGACGGTGGTGGCGGCACATGGATGCAGGCGCCGAAATACGGCACCAGCAGAAACTCCGTGGTACGGCCTTCTTCACTCACTTCCAGCGGCACGATGTAGCCCGGCAGGCGAATGTTCTGACCGTCGAGGCTCTTCACCACCGGCGCATTGGGCATGTCCTGTTTGGCGGCGGGCGCCGACTCGGCGGACAACGCATTGCCCATCTGCGACAGGTCATGCAGGGGCGTCATGTTCGGCACTTCCGGCATGGCGTCCGGCGGAATCATTTCCGACCAGGTCAGCTCTTTCGGCTCGGCCGCCCACAACGGCAGGGCAACCAGCATCAACAGCGCAAGCAGAGCGCGGGGCATCGTTAACGTCCTCATAGTCGGACCGACAGGCCATCGGCCAGGGATTGGCGATACGCGCGCCAGGCCGGCACGCTGCCCATCAGCAGGGCGGCGATCAGGATGCCACCGAGCAGCGTCCATTCATATTCACTTGGCCACGCCAGCGGCAGATACAAGCCGTAATTGGCTTGCACATAACCCTGTGCGGCGGCGATGCACACGTAAAGCAGGGCTACGCCGACGATCACGCCCGACAGCGCCAGGGCGAACGCCTCCAGCACCAGCAACGTTGCGATGTGCCACGGCCGGGCACCCACCGAACGCAGAATCGCCATCTCGCGCCGACGTTCATTCAGGCTGGTGAGAATCGCCGTGAGCATGCCGATCAGCCCGGTCAGCACCACGAACAGCGAGACCACGAACAAGGCTTTTTCCGCCGTGCTCATCAAACTCCACAACTCTTGCAGCGCCACGCCCGGCAGGATCGCCAGCATCGGTTCACCGCGAAATTCGTTGATTTCGCGCTGCAGCGCAAAGGTCGAAATCTTGCTGTTGAGGCCGAGCATGAACGCGGTGATCGCTTGCGGCGTCAAGTCCATGTTGCGCGCCTGATCGGCACTGATCCGGCCTTGGCCCTGGGCGGGCACACCGTTGTGCCAGTCGATGTGAATCGCTTCCATGCCGCCGAGGCTGATATGCAGCGTGCGGTCCACCGGGGTGCCGGTGCGTTTCAGAATGCCGACCACGGTGAACGGTTTGTCGTCGTGTTTGACCAGGCTGATCACCGCCACACCGTGGGCCAGCACCAGTTTGTCGCCGAGCTTGTAGTGCAGCGCATCGGCCACTTCTGCGCCGAGCACCACTTCGAACGGGTCGGTGGCGAAGGCGCGGCCTTCGGCCACTTCCAGGTGTTGTTGATGGCCGTACTGGTAATGCTCGAAGTACGCCTCGGTGGTGCCCATCACCCGATAACCGCGATGGGAATCGCCGAGGGACATCGGGATCGCCCACTTCACTTTCGGGTTATTGGCGAAGTGTTCGAAGCTGTCCCAGCGGATGTTGTTGGTGGCGTTGCCGATGCGGAACACCGAGTACAGCAACAGGTTCACCGAGCCGGAGCGGGCGCCGACGATCAAATCGGTGCCGCTGATGGTGCTGGCGAAACTGGCCTTGGCTTCGGTGCGCACCCGTTCCACGGCCAACAGCAGGCAGACCGACAGGGCGATGGCGAACGCAGTGAGGATCGCGGTGAAGCGGCGGTTAGCCAGGCTGGCCATGGCTAGACGAAACAAATACATCTCAGACCTCGGACGGGGTGGCGGCGCGATTGAGATCGGCCAGCGACAGGTGGCGATCGAAGAGCGGCGCGAGGCTTTGGTCGTGGCTGACAAACAACAGGCTCGACCCGGCTTCACGGCATTCGGCGAACAGCAGGCGAATGAAGTTTTCGCGAGCGTCGTAATCCAGCGCGGAAGTCGGTTCGTCGGCGATCACCAGTTCCGGCTGACCGATCAAGGCACGGGCGGCGGCGACGCGTTGTTGCTGACCGATGGACAGCGAATCGGCGCGGCGGCTGAGGATGCTTTCATCCTTCAGCCCCAAGTGGGCGAGGAGGGTGGCGGCCGCTTGATCGACGCTGCCGTGGCGCTGGATCGCCCTTTGAGCGCGCAGCTTGGAGAAGTGGCAGGGCAATTCAACGTTCTCGCGCACTGAGAGAAACGGCAGCAGGTTGAACTGCTGGAAGATGTAGCCGGTGTGATCGACCCGGAAGCGGTCACGCGCGCCGGCGCCGAGCTCGGTCAGTTCCTGGCCGAGCAGGCGAATGCTGCCGCGATCGGGTTTTTGCACGCCACCGAGCAGGCCGAGCAGGGTGGTCTTGCCGCTGCCGCTCGGGCCTTTGAGGAACAGGGTTTCACCGGGTTCCAGGCGGAAGGCCGGAATGTCCAGCAGTGGCGGGTGACCGGGCCAGCTGAAGCCCAGGTCGGACAGTTCGATGAGTGCTTGGGTCATGGCGCCGATTTCATGAGTGCTGATGACCTGTCGGAGCCGGCTTGCTGGCGATACATGCGTCGCGGTCCATGAATGAAACCGCGTTATCGTTCATCGCCAGCAAGCCGGCTCCTACAGGATCATGGTGGATTCAGAGTTTGAGGGCGGCAGCCTTGGCCGTCACTTCTACTCCTTGCTGCCCGCTCGGGCTGATCAGTTGTACCTGAATTTTCTGGGTCGCCGGGAAGGTGTTGAAAATGTTCGCCAGGTCCAGGGTTTTCAACGCACCCGGGGCCGCGCAGGTGAATTGATAGTGCGCGTGGATTTCGCTGTGATCGTGGTGATGTTCGTCTTTGGCATCGGCGTCGTGATCATCATCGGCGTCTGGCTTGTCACCAAACAGCGGGCTTTCCAGTTCCTGGGTCGCCACCACACACCCTGCGGCTTTCGGCAGGTTGAACAGGGCCAGCGGTTTTTCCAGCTGCGCACGGACGGCGGCGACTTTGGCCTTGTCGGCATCGGTGGTGGCCGCGTGTTCGAAACCCACCAGGTTCATCGCCGGGCTTTCCAGTTCCAGCTCCAGAGTCTGGCCATCCAATGCCGCGTTCAGGCGACCGACGCCATGTTCGTGGGCGCCAAGGCTGCCGTGCTCATGGTCATGTTCATCAGCGGCGTGGGCGACAGCCAGCGGCAACAGGGCAAACGGCAAAGCGAGCAGCAGACGACGCATGGTGGGTCTCCGTAAGTAAAGTGAAGAGATTGTTATGTAATCTTATAACGTAAGTGCGGAGAGTTTGACCGCCCGCTTGGCGTTGCACAAGTCCCATGGGAGCATGTGGGTCAGAAATGTGCAGGAGCAGGCTTATGTTGCGGATACGCGGAACTGTCGGCGACTGGCCGGTGGATTTGACCCTGGAGATGGACGACGGTGACTGGGCACGGCTCGGCGCGCAGTTGCAGGTGGTCAAGCCCGAAGCCAGTGCGGTGCCGGCCAAACCGGTGAATCAGGACGATGCGCAGTGGCAGATCGCAAAGGATTTGTTGCGCAAGGCCGGGCAGTTGAGCGGGCCGGATTTGCTGGATCAACTGGAAGGACTGACCGGCAGCGCGGCGTCGGGCAAGCGCTTGTTGGTGCGCTTGCGCCATAGCGCCGAGGTGAAAGTGTCGAGCGGCGGGGATACGCCGCTCTACAGCTGGATCGAATCGTAAGCCCGAGGAGGGTCCCGATCCTGTAGGAGCCGGCTTGCTGGCGATGGCCGCGCCGCGGTGTCACTGATCAACCGCGTCTCGGCCATCGCCAGCAAGCCGGCTCCTACAGATCAATACAGCGCAGCAAACAACTTGCGGCGATACGTGGTCACCAGCGGGTGATCATTGCCCAGCAGTTCGAACACCTGCAGCAAGGTCTTGTGCGGCAAGCCCTCGCTGTAGCTGCGATTGCGGATGAACAGCTTGAGCAACGCATCCAGCGCGGCATCGTACTGCTGACGGGCCAGTTGCTGGATCGCCAATTGATACACCGCTTCATCGTCCTGCGGATTCTTCGCCAGACGCGCCTTCAGGTCCGCGGCATCCGGCAGGTCCTTGGCCTGGCCGAGAAACTGGATCTGCGCTTTTGCGCCGGCCAGCGCAGCCTTGTGTTCATCGCTTTTCACCGCGTCGAGCACGGTCTGCGCTTCACCCAGCTCGCCGCGCTCCGTCAGGCAACGGGCATAGAGAATCAGCGCCTTGGCGTTGGTGTTGTCTTCACCCAGCAGCACTTTGAGAATGGCTTCGGCGTCGGCGAAACGACTCTCGTCGAACAGCGCCTGAGCCTGTTCGAACGGATCAGCCGCCGCCGGTGGCGGCATCTGTACGTGAGGCTCAAGCATCGCACGGACGGCGGATTCCGGCTGCGCACCGGCAAAGCCATCCACCGGCTGGCCATCCTTGAACAACACCACGGTCGGCAGGCTGCGAATGCCGAAGCGGGCAACGATGTCCTGTTCGAGGTCGCAGTTGACCTTGGCCAACAGCAACTCACCCTGATAGCTCTCGGCAATGGTCTGCAGCATCGGCATCAGCACTTTGCAGGGCGCACACCATTCGGCCCAGAAATCCACCAGCACCGGTTTGTGGAAAGAGTTCTCGATCACCGACTGGTCGAAATCAGCGGTCGTGGCGTCGAAGATGTACGGCGTTTCCTGACTCATGGGAGATCTCGTAAAAGCGTGAATGGGGCAACTATACGGCTTGGTGGGGGGTGGCCGGAAGCGGAGTGGCTGTTGGTGATGGGTTGTCTGACAGGACGCTTTCGCGAGCAAGCCCGCTCCCACATCGGATCTGCGGTGAACCGGGCTTTTATGAACGATACAAAACAAGCGTGGGAGCGGGCTTGCTCGCGAAAGCTTTTAGCCGCGTCGCGCGTGGTACAGGCTCACATGCCGAAACTCTTCCGGCTCACACAGATCCGGCAACGTCATCGCTTCCAGCATTTCGATGTGCCGATACAGCGGATGACGAAAATCCCTCACCCGCGAATCCGCCACCAGCGCCTCCCGGCCACGGCTCAAAAACTCATCGAGCAGCGGCAGGTTCGCCCGGTCATACAACACGTCGGCCACCAGAATCAGATCAAACCGGTCCGCCTCGGCGAAAAAGTCCGTCGAGTAGCTGAGTTCCACTTCATTGAGTTCGGCATTCGCCCGACACGCGGCAATCGCCAGAGGGTCCAGGTCGCAGGCCACCACTTCCAGCGCCCCGGCCTTCACGGCGGCAATCCCCGCGACCCCGGAACCTGCGCCGAAATCCAGCACGCGTTTGCCTTTGACCCACTCGGGACATTCGGCGAGATAACGGGCCACTGCGAGCCCGCTGGCCCAGCAGAAACTCCAGTACGGCGGCTCATGCAGGATCCGTCGGGTTTCTTCCGGGCTGAAGGCGCGATCCATGTTGTCGCCGTCGATCAGCCAGAGTTTCAGCTCGGTATCGGGCAATGCGACAGGGACAAGCTGCGCATCACCCAGCAGTTCACTTAACGCCTGTTGCAGGTCGAGCGGTGCAATCATGGCGCTTTGACGAATTGCAGCTGGCCCAGGGCCTGCGTGGTTGGCTGCGTGATGGTTTGCGACGGCAGGTGCAAAATCAGCTGGCCGGACTGGCTGGCGCGGCCCCGCAGTTCAACGCGGGCACCGACCGGGAAGGATTCCGGGTTGAAACGCAAATGAAACGGCAACACCTGATTGGTGCCGATCAGGCTCGAACTGGCGAGCAGTTGCTGCGGGCGGTCCTTTTCGTCGATCACCAGCAGCGCCAGTTCGACTTCGGCGCCGGCCGGCACGCCTTGCAGGGTGCCGCTCAATTCACGCTGATAGGCGGGCAGCGGGCCGAGGTTGGCGGACTCTTTGGCTTTTTTCTGCGCCGCCTGAGGGGCAGGCCCTGGCGTCGGCGGCTGGGGCTTGGGTGCATCGCTGCTACAGGCCACCAACAGGCTGAAAAGGCTGAGCAATACGAGCGGTCTGAGTGACATTAGCGGCTCCAGCAAGGTGAAATCCATGGATCGTTCTATATAGCCCGTCTGTATACCGCAAACCCTATGGCTTGTCTTGCCACCGGGATGCGCTACCATGGCCCTCCCTTTTTTTGTTGCCTGCCACCATGCACTGTCCCTTCTGCGGTGCCAACGACACCAAGGTCATCGACTCGCGTCTGGTCGCCGAGGGCGAACAGGTGCGCCGCCGGCGCGAATGCCTGGCCTGCGGCGAGCGTTTCACGACGTTCGAAACCGCTGAACTGGTGTTGCCGCGCCTGATCAAAACCGACGGCAGCCGCCAGCCGTTCGACGAAGAAAAACTGCGCGCCGGCATGCAGCGTGCGCTGGAGAAGCGCCCGGTGAGTGTCGAGCGCCTCGAATCGTCGCTGGTGCACATCAAACACAAACTGCGCGCCACCGGCGAGCGCGAGGTCAAGTCCCTCGTGGTCGGTGAACTGGTGATGGCCGAGCTGCAAAAGCTCGACGAAGTCGCCTACATTCGTTTCGCCTCCGTGTATCGGCGCTTCCAGGACCTCAACGAGTTCCGAGAAGAGATCGATCGCCTGGCCCGTGAGCCGGTGAAAGAATGACCACCTCCCCAGAACAAGCCATCCTCGACGCCCATTACATGGCCCGCGCCCTGGAACTGGCGCGCAAAGGCCATTACACGACACACCCCAACCCGCGTGTTGGCTGTGTGATCGTGAAGGACGGGCAGATTGTCGGCGAAGGCTGGCACGAGCGTACCGGCGAACCCCACGCCGAAGTCCACGCCCTGCGTGCCGCCGGCGACAAGGCCCGTGGCGCCACCGCTTACGTGACCCTCGAACCGTGCAGCCACCACGGCCGCACGCCGCCCTGCGCCGATGCACTGGTGAATGCCGGCGTCGCCCGCGTGGTCGCGGCGATGCAGGACCCGAACCCGTCGGTGGCCGGTCGCGGCATGCAGCGTCTGGCCCAGGCCGGCATCGCTATCGAAAGCGGCGTGCTGGAAGGCGAGGCGCGCAAGCTCAATCAAGGCTTCCTCAAGCGCATGGAGCATGGCTTGCCGTTCGTGCGGGTCAAGTTGGCCATGAGTCTCGACGGTCGTACGGCGATGGAAAGCGGCGAGAGCCAATGGATCACCGGCCCGGCCGCACGTTCTGCGGTGCAGCGCCTGCGCGCCCAGGCCAGTGTGGTGCTGACCGGCGCCGACACGGTGCTGGCGGACAATGCCCGCTTGACCGTGCGCGCTGACGAGTTGGGACTGGACGCCGAGCAAACCGCTTTGGCCATGAGCCGACCGCCGCTGCGCGTGCTGATCGACGGCCGTCTGCGAGTGCCGCTGGACGCGCCGTTCTTCAAGGCCGGCCCGGCATTGGTCGCCACCTGCATGGCAATCGAAGAGCAATACGCCAACGGTCCGGAATGCCTGATTGTGGCGGGCGACGATGGTTTGGTTGACCTGCGCAAGTTGCTGGTCGAACTGGCCAATCGCGGGGTCAACGAGGTGCTGGTCGAAGCAGGCCCGCGTCTGGCCGGGGCTTTCGCCCAGCAAGGCTTGGTGGATGAGTTCCAGATTTTCATCGCCGGCAAGTTCCTCGGTTCTTCCGCCCGCCCATTGCTGGACTGGCCGCTGGCGCAGATGAAAGACGCGCCCGAGCTCAAAATCACCGAAATCCGCGCGGTTGGCGATGACTGGCGAGTCATTGCCATTCCTGCGCCAGCGGCGAGCGTATAATTCCGGCCTGCGCCACGCGACGGCCCTGTTCTCGAGGAGGACTTCATGTTTACCGGCATCATCGAATCCATCGGCAGTATTCGTGCATTGACCCCAAAAGGCGGAGATGTGCGGGTCCATGTAGAAACCGGCAAGCTCGATCTGAGCGACGTCAAACTGGGCGACAGCATCGCGGTCAACGGCGTGTGCCTGACAGCCGTTGAATTGCCAGGCAACGGCTTTGCGGCGGACGTCAGCCGCGAAACCCTCGACTGCACCGCCATGAACGACCTGAAAAGCGGCAGCCCGGTCAATCTGGAAAAAGCCCTGACCCCGACCACTCGCCTCGGCGGGCACCTGGTCAGCGGTCACGTTGATGGCGTGGGCGAGGTCGTTGCCCGCACCGAGAACGCACGCGCCGTGGAGTTCCGCATCCGTGCACCGAAAGAGTTGGCCAAGTACATCGCCCACAAAGGCTCGATCACCGTCGACGGCACCAGCCTGACCGTGAACGCGGTCGATGGCGCCGAGTTCCTGCTGACGATCATTCCGCACACCCTGAGCGAAACCATCATGGCGTCGTACCAGCCAGGTCGCCGGGTGAATCTGGAAGTGGACTTGCTGGCACGTTATCTGGAGCGCCTGTTGCTGGGCGACAAGGCTGCAGAGCCAGCCTCCAGTAACATTACCGAAAGCTTTCTGGCCGCCAACGGCTACCTAAAATCCTGACCCAAGGGGGTGCCTTGTGGCGCTCAATAGCATCGAAGAACTGGTTGAAGACATCCGCCAAGGCAAGATGGTCATCCTCATGGATGACGAAGACCGCGAGAACGAAGGCGACCTGATCATGGCCGCCGAGTGCTGCCAGCCTGAACACATCAACTTCATGGCCAAGCACGCCCGTGGCCTGATCTGCATGCCGATGAGCCGCGAACGCTGCGAACTGCTGAAGCTGCCGCTGATGGCTCCGCGCAACGGTTCCGGTTTCGGCACCAAGTTCACCGTCTCCATCGAAGCCGCCACCGGCGTGACCACCGGCATCTCCGCCGCCGACCGTGCGCGCACCGTGCAGGCCGCTGCCGCGAAAGACGCCAAGGCTGAAGACATCGTCAGCCCTGGCCACATTTTCCCGCTGATGGCGCAAGCGGGTGGCACCCTGGCTCGCGCCGGCCACACTGAAGCGGCTTGCGACCTCGCGCGCATGGCCGGTTTCGAGCCGAGCGGCGTGATCTGCGAAGTGATGAACGACGACGGCACCATGTCCCGTCGCGCCGAACTGGAAGCGTTCGCCGCCGAGCACAACATCAAGATCGGCACCATCGCCGACCTGATTCACTACCGGATGATCCACGAACGTACCGTTCAGCGGATTGCCGAGCAGCCGCTGGACAGCGAACTGGGCCAATTCAACCTGGTGACCTATCGTGATTCCGTGGAAGGCGACGTGCACATGGCCCTGACCCTGGGCAACGTGTGCGCCGAAGAACCGACCCTGGTTCGCGTGCATAACATGGACCCGCTGCGCGACCTGTTGATGGTCAAGCAGCCTGGCCGCTGGAGCCTGCGTGCCGCCATGGCCGCGGTTGCCGAGGCTGGCAGCGGTGTGGTGCTGTTGCTCGGTCACCCGCTCGATGGCGACGTGTTGCTGGCGCACATCCGTGAAACAGCGGAGCACGCACCGGTGAAAAAACCGACCACCTACAGCATTGTCGGTGCCGGTTCGCAGATCCTCCGGGACCTGGGCGTACGCAAAATGCGCCTGATGAGTGCGCCGATGAAATTTAATGCGATATCCGGTTTCGATCTGGAAGTTGTAGAATACGTGCCCTCCGAATAATGACCGGTTGTTTCCGGCCCTGTATTCGCGGTTCAAATATCACTGAGGGACGCGTAGAAGACGCGTCCCGGCTCTTTAAGAGATCTAACGAATGACCCTGAAGACCATCGAAGGTACCTTCATCGCCCCTAAAGGCCGCTACGCTCTGGTAGTAGGCCGTTTCAACAGCTTCGTCGTTGAAAGCCTGGTCAGCGGTGCAGTTGATGCCCTGGTTCGCCATGGCGTGAGCGAAAGCGACATCACCATCATCCGTGCGCCTGGCGCCTTCGAAATCCCGCTGGTTGCGCAGAAAGTCGCTCAGAAGGGCGAGTTCGCAGCCATCATCGCTCTGGGCGCGGTCATTCGTGGCGGTACTCCGCACTTTGAATACGTGGCGGGCGAATGCACCAAGGGCCTGGCCCAAGTGTCCATGGAGTTCGGCGTTCCGGTCGCTTTCGGCGTGCTGACCGTTGACTCCATCGAGCAAGCCATCGAACGTTCCGGCACCAAGGCCGGTAACAAAGGTGCCGAAGCTGCCCTGTCCGCTCTGGAAATGGTCAGCCTGCTGGCGCAGTTGGAGGCCAAGTGATTAGCGACGAAAGCGATCGTTTCAACCCGCGCGATCCAAAGCCTGCGGATGCCGGCAAGCCATCGAAAAGCGTCAAGCGTCGCGAAGCCCGTCAGCTTGCGACTCAGGCGCTGTACCAGTGGCACATGGCCAGGCAGTCGCTGAACGAGATCGAAGCGCAGTTCCGGGTCGATAACGATTTCAGCGATGTCGACGGTGCCTACTTCCGTGAAATCCTCCACGGGGTTCCCGCGCAGAAGGACAGGATCGATGCCGCGCTCACGCCTTGCCTGGACCTGACCATCGAAGAGCTGGACCCGGTTGAACTGGCGGTATTGCGCCTGTCCACCTGGGAACTGCTCGAGCGCGTCGACGTGCCGTACCGCGTTGTGATCAACGAAGGGATCGAACTGGCGAAAGTCTTCGGTTCCACCGACGGCCACAAGTTCGTCAACGGTGTACTCGACAAGCTGGCCCCGCGTCTGCGTGAAGCTGAAGTGAAGGCGTTCAAGCGCTGATTGGCGCTTGGACTCTTTGTCTCAGCCATGGGCGAGTTTGAGCTGATCCGCAATTTTTTCGCCGCCGCGCCTTGTGCGCAGGGCGGCGAAGGCGTTGCTCTCGGGATCGGCGATGACTGCGCCTTGCTCGCTGTTCCTTCTGGGGAACAGTTGGCGATTTCCACCGACACGCTGGTTGCCGGCGTGCACTTCGCAGACCCTTGCGACCCGTTTCTGCTCGGTCAGCGCTCGCTGGCCGTGGCCGTCAGTGATCTGGCTGCCATGGGCGCCACCCCCATTGCCTTTACCCTTGCCCTGACCTTGCCTTCGGCGACTGCCGATTGGCTGCAAGCGTATGCCCGTGGTTTGAGCCTCATGGCGCAACGCTGCGGTGTGGCGCTGGTGGGTGGCGATACCACTCGTGGGCCGTTGAGCCTGACCATGACCGTGTTCGGGCGTGTGCCGAGCGGTTTGGCGCTGACCCGCAGCGGTGCGCAGGTCGGCGATTTGTTGTGTGTCGGCGGTGAGCTGGGCAACGCCGCCGGGGCCTTGCCGCTGGTGCTTGGTCAGCGAACCGCCGAAGCCGTCATCGCCGATCCGTTGCTGGCACATTACTGGGCGCCGCAACCGCAACTCGCGTTGGGTCAGGCATTGCGTGGCAAGGCGACGTCGGCACTGGACATCTCCGATGGCCTGCTCGCCGACTGCGGGCACATCGCGCTGGCGTCGAGGGTCGGCATTGAGGTTGAACGGGACCGCTTGCCGCTGTCCAAGGCTTTAGTGGCTTTCCTCGGTCAATCGGGCGCCGAACACTCCGCACTGAGCGGCGGAGACGATTACGTGCTGGCTTTTACCTTGCCGTCCGTCGAATTGCCGCAACTGGTGGCCGATGGCTGGCCGATCCATGTGGTCGGGCGTGTGGTGACGGGGCAGGGCGTCGTGCTGCTGGATGCTGCCGGGCAAGACATCACCCCGCAAAAACGGGGCTATCAACATTTTCGGGAGACACCGTGACAGATCATCCCAAACAGGTTCCGGCGGAATTCGTACCGCCGTCGGTCTGGCGCAATCCATGGCATTTCCTGGCGTTCGGCTTCGGTTCGGGCACCTTGCCAAAGGCGCCGGGCACTTGGGGGTCGTTGGTTGCGCTACCCTTTATTCCGTTGTGGCAGATGCTGCCCGACTGGGGCTACTGGCTGATGCTGGGCATCACCATGCTGTTCGGCTTCTGGCTGTGCGGCAAAGTGGCCGACGATTTGCGGGTGCACGACCACGAAGGCATCGTCTGGGACGAAATGGTCGGGATGTGGATCACCCTGTGGCTGGTGCCGGAAGGCTGGTACTGGTTGCTCGCGGGTTTTTTGGTGTTCCGCTTCTTCGACATTCTCAAGCCGTGGCCGATTCACTGGATTGACCGCCATGTGCACGGTGGCGTCGGGATCATGCTCGACGACGTATTGGCCGGGGTGTTCGCATGGTTGGCGATGCAGGGGCTGGTATGGATTTTCGCCTGATGCCTGGCGGAGCAGGGGACTAGGATGGCTCGACGCTGGTTGGCTGTAATGGGTTTCGCCCTGTTTGCTTCGCTCGCCCAGGCGGGGGAGGCAGTGACAACGCCATCAGTGATCCATCTGGCCAGCGAAGACTGGGAAGGCTACACCGCCGCCGATGGCCATGGCCTGGGTTGGGACGTGTTGCGGGAGGTTTTCGAACCGGCCGGCGTCAAATTGAACATTCGTACCGAACCTTATATCCGTGCCATCGGGCTGGCCCAGCGGGGAGAAGTGGACGCCTGTGTCGGCGGTTATCGCGACGAGGTCAGCGATCTGCTGTATCCGCGCTGGAATTACGACACCGATCACATCTATGCCCTGGGGCTGGCGAGTAACCCGGCACCGACTCTGGAGACCCTGGGCAATTATCGACTGGCCTGGGTCCGCGGCTACGATTTCCAGAATTACCTGCCCAGCATTAACCGCTATAAAGAAGTCGCTCGGCGCACCGGCATTCTGTCGATGCTGACCTACAATCGCGCCGACTACTACATTGATGCGCTGACCGAAATTGATGACATGGTCCGCCGGGCCACGGATCCGTCCCTGTTCCGGCGCACGCATATTGCAGAACTGCCGCTGTACCTGTGTTTTGCCGATACGCCCAAGGCGCGGAAGTTGATGGCGCTGTTTGACCAGCGAATGGAGGTGCTGGTCAAAAGCGGCCGGCTGAAACCGATCTTCGAACGCTGGAAACAGCCGTACCCGTTCGATCGGAACTGAGCGCAGATACCGCGGTACACCGCGAAGTTCGTAGGCGCCGGTTTGCTGGCGATGGCGTCCATTCAGGCGATAAATATGCAGGCTGAACCTCCGCTATCGCCAGCAAGCCGGCTCCTACAGGTTCTTATGCGGGGGCGGTGATCAAACTTTTAGATCGTTATGCTCCATAATTCAGCCTAAGCGTCTGTAGGAACGTGCTGTTACAATGCCGCGTCTGCGAATCTCCAGTACTTATTGATCAGGAGCACACCGGTGCCTGTCGTTTTTGTCGCCGCTTCCAAGCTGCCAACGCCTTTTGCGCAATTCACCATGCACGGCTTTCTCGATGAAGAAAACGGGCGCGAGCACGTTGTGCTGAGCCTCGGTGAGTTCGACGACGGTGCGCCGGTACTCGGTCGCTTGCACTCCGAATGCCTGACCGGCGATGCCTTGTTCAGCCAGCGCTGCGACTGCGGCTCGCAACTCGAGGCCGCCTTGCAGGCCATCGCCCGTGAAGGCCGTGGCGTGTTGCTGTACCTGCGTCAGGAAGGTCGCGGCATTGGCCTGCTGAACAAGATCCGCGCCTATGAATTGCAGGACGGCGGTGCCGATACCGTTGAAGCCAACGAACGTCTGGGCTTTGCCGCCGACCAGCGCGACTACGCCATGTGCCTGCCGATGCTTGAGCATCTGGGCGTGAAATCCCTGCGTCTGATGACCAACAATCCACGCAAGGTCAAAGCCCTGACCGACATGGGCATTGTGGTTGCCGAGCGCGTGCCGCTGCATACCGGCCACAATCCGCACAACAAACTCTACCTGGCCACCAAGGCCAGCAAGCTTGACCACATGATGGGCAACGAGCATCAGGGCGAGGTAGACCGGGCGTGACCCGCGGTCAGGTGCGGCGGCGATTGTCCGTCAACTGGTGGCAATACCTGGCGCTGGCCTTGTTGCCGCTGTTCGTGATCAACGGCGTATTTGGCCAGGGCGAGGCGCTTCTGCCCGTATTGGCGATGCCGCTGTTCATCGCCGGTGTGGCGTCGATGTTTGTCAGCCTGAAGTTTTTCGGTGGCTACAAACACGCGCTGATCGCCACCCAGAAAGCCCTCGATACTCCTGAAGAGCCTGCCGCGTGGATTATCCTGGCTGCCAAGCGCCGTGCTGCGTTTCTGGCCGCCGCTTTACCGGCGTGGATCGGTGCGTTGGCCGTCTTCGTCGGGCTCGAAGCGGTGCCGTTGGTGTTGTTGGCGTTGTCGACGACGGTGCTGTTCTACCTCTACCGTATTCCGCGTCAACTCGGCTGATGTGCCGCATCGGGCTGGCGGTTTTGCTGCTGGCCATCAGCGGCCTGGCCTCTGCAGTCGAACGCGTCGTCAGTCTCGCGCCGTCCCTGTCTGAAATCGTTGTTGAACTGGGTTCGGCTGATCTTCTGGTCGGTGTGCTCGATGCGGGTGATCGTCCTGCTGAACTCAAAGACCTTCCTTCCGTTGGCCGCTACGGCCAGTTGGACATGGAGCGGCTGCTCAGCCTGAAACCCGATTTGCTGCTGCTCTGGCCCGGCAGTGTCGGCCCGGCTCAGCGTGAGCAACTCAAGCGATTGAACATTCCCACCTACGTCGCTGACCCCCACAATCTTGAACAACTGACCACGCAAATCGAGGCGATCGCCCTGCAGTTGGGCCGTCCCGAACGTGGCGTTTCATTGGCCAGCAATCTGCGTCAGCGCCTCGATTCACTGCGCCAGCACTATCGACGGGATGAACCGTTGCGAGTGTTTTATCAGGTCTGGGATCGTCCGCTGTACACCGTCGGCGGCGGGCAGATCATCAGCGATGCGCTGCAAGTGTGCGGCGCGCGCAATGTGTTTGCTGATCTGGCGCTACCGGCGCCGCAGGTCAGCGTGGAAGCGGTGTTGCAGCGTAACCCCGAGGTGATTTTGGCCGGTGATCAGGCGCAGTTGGAGGCGTGGAAGGCTTGGCCGCAGGTGGCTGCGGTGGCGCAGGGGCGATTGCGGATGGTGACGGATAAAGGGCTGGAGCGGCCGAGTGGGCAGATGATCGAGGCGACGGCCAGGCTGTGCCAAGTCATCGCGCCCGACCGCTAAGACCGAGGTGCGGCCATCGCGAGCAAGCCCGCTCCCACATTTGATCTTCAGTGGGCACAGGATTTGTGTGCGGCCGAGATCAAATGTGGGAGCGGGCTTGCTCGCGAAGAGGCCTGCTCAGACACCCTGAATTTCAGATCAGATCTTCGGCGTCCAGGTCACCCCAAACATCCACGCCCGACCTTCCTCGCGATACCCGAACTGACCGCCGTCATGACTGTACAACAGCCCGGCTGTACTCCTTGTCCAGCAGGTTATCAACCTTCAGCTCAAACTTGATCTCACGATTCAGCTCCCAACTGCTGCGCAATCCCAGCAGCGCGTATCCGCCTAACGGTTGCTGATTGTTCTCATCGTCATAACTGCTGCTCACCGCTTGCCAACTGGCGCCGACACCCAGTCGATCGAACTGCCGATCCAGATCCAGGCTCAACGTCCGCCGTGCGCGACGCGCCAGGGTGTGGCCACTGTCGCGATCCCGCGGGTCGATGATCGCTACGCCAAGAGCGCTCTGCCAGCCGAACAGTTCTTGCTTCAACGCCGCTTCAAATCCGTTGATCCGCGCCGAGGCGACGTTCTGCGGGCGGTCGTTGCTGCCGAAGATGATCGCGTCCTTGAGGTCGGTACGATACAGCGACGCTTCGAGGCGACTGGTATCGGTCAGCTGACTGCGCCATTGCAGCTCGTAGCTCTTCGAGGTTTCAGGCTTCAGGTCCGGATTGCTGAAATCCGGGTAATACAAGTCATTGAACGTCGGTGCGCGAAAGCCTTCGCTGTAGGTCAGCAGCACGTCGTTGTCCGGGTTCAACGGCAAGGTGAACGTGCCGCTCCAGCTGTTCTGGCTGCCGAACTGCTGGTTCTGGTCTCGGCGCAGGCCCAGTTCCGTGGAGAAACTGTCTGCCTGATAGCGATGCTGGATAAACGCCGCGCGGTTCCAGCGGCTGTCCTCGTCGAACGCTGTGCTGCTGTTGATGCGGTCTTCGTACCAGTCACCGCCGAGGATCAGGCTGTTGCGCGCGTCGAGCGCCAGGTCGTTCTGCCAGTTCAGCGAGTCGCGGTAAGTGTTGAACACGCCGCGTTCGTCGCTGAGCTTGTCGAGGGATTTTTCGCGGTTTTCGCCGTGGCCGAATTCGACGCGGGTTTTCCACAGGTCGTTGATGCGCGCATCGACGTAACTGCTGAGGCTACTCACCGTGAACTCGTTGTAAGGCTGCTGCTGGGCCGATTTGAAGGTGGTGCTGTCGAAGCGGCCGAACGGATTGTCGAATGCGCTTTTGCCGCGGTTATCCAGAAGGTTGGCGCCGATTTCGATGTCATCGGTGAGGGCGTGACTCAGGCTCAGACTCAACGACTTGTTGCGATACTCATCGTGATCGCCATCGCTCGGGTACGACTCGTGGGTGCGATTGATCCCGGCGGTTTCATCGAGGCTGGCGCCCAGGTTGAAGCGGGTTTGCTCATCGCCCCCGGACACGCCGAGGCTGCGCTCCCAGGTTTGGTGGCTGCCGAAGCCCACATGCAGACGCGGTTGCAGGCCTTGTTCGGTGCCTCGGCGGGTGAAAATCTGGATCACCCCGCCAATCGCATCGCTACCGTAAATCACCGAACGGGAGCCGCGCAGCACTTCCACGCGCTCGACCTGTTCGATGTTGAGGTGTTGCAGGTTGCTGTCGCCGGAAGTCGAGTTGCCGATGCGTTGACCATCCACCAGCACCAGACTTTGCGCCGATTTCGTCCCGCGAATGTAAATCCCCGGCAGGCTCCCGCGCCCACCTGTTTGCCCGACTTGCACGCCCGGCACACGACGCAGCAGGTCCGTGACGCTGTCGGGTTGCAAACGGTCGATGTCTTCGCGGGTGAACACGGTATTGGCGGCGCTGCTGTCGTTGCGGGCCTCGACCTGGCGGTTGGCGCTGATCAGCACATCGGGCAGCTTCAGGGCCTGGTTGCGTTCGAAAGTGTCAGCCAGGAGTGGGCCGGACGGCAGAAGCGTCAACGTCAAGGCGAGGGGGGAGAAATTCATGATTTTTTCGTAGAAGCGCAGAAGTACACGGTCCCTGTAGGAGCCGGCTTGCTGGCGATGGCGTCCTTGAAAACGCCATCGCCAGCAAGCCGGCTCCTACAGGTGTGAAATCGGGTTTACAAGGCCAGCAGTTGCAGGCGTTCGCGGATCGACGCTTCGATCCCTGCTTCATCCAGCCCACACTCGGCCAGCATTTGCGCAGGCTTGGCGTGTTCGACATACACATCCGGCAAGCCCAGGTGCAGCATAGACTTGAGGATGTTTTCCCGGGCGAGGAATTCACTGACCGCACCACCGGCACCGCCCATGATCGCGTTTTCTTCGATGGTCACCAGCAGCTCATGGCTGCCGGCAATCTCGCGAACCAGCGCTTCATCCAGCGGTTTGACGAAACGCATGTCGACCACAGTGGCATCCAGCGTCTCGGCGACTTTCAGCGCTTCGGCCAGTTGCACGCCAAACACCAGCAGGGCGACTTTGCTGCCCTGGCGGCGAACCACGCCTTTGCCGATTTCGATCGGTTGCAGGTCTTTCTCGATCGTTGCGTTCGGACCGTTGCCGCGTGGGTAACGCACCGCCGCCGGGCCGTTGTACAGGTGGCCGGTGGTGAGCATTTTGCGCAGCTCGTTTTCATCGCTAGGGGTCATCACCAGCATGCCGGGGATGCAGCGCAGGAACGACAGATCGAAGCTGCCCGCGTGCGTCGGGCCGTCTTCGCCCACCAGACCTGCGCGGTCGATGGCGAACAATACGTCGAGGTTTTGCACCGCGACGTCATGAATCAATTGGTCGTAGCCGCGCTGCAGGAACGTCGAGTAAATCGCCACAACCGGCTTTGCGCCTTCGCAGGCCATGCCGGCCGCGAGGGTCACGGCGTGTTGCTCGGCAATGGCCACGTCGAAATAGCGCAGCGGAAAACGCTCGCTGAACGCCACCAGATCGGAGCCTTCCTTCATGGCAGGCGTAATACCGACCAGGCGTGGATCAGAAGCGGCCATGTCGCACAGCCATTCACCGAACACGCCGGAATACTTCGGCCCGCCCGCTTTTTTCGGTGCGGCGGCCGGTGCGTCGACAGGTTCGAGTTTGGTGATCGCGTGGTAACCGATCGGGTCGACTTCCGCGGGGGCGAAGCCTTTGCCTTTCTTGGTGACGACGTGGAGGAATTGCGGGCCTTTCAGATCGCGCATGTTGCGCAGGGTGGCGATCAGGGTCGGCAGGTCGTGGCCATCGATCGGGCCGATGTAGTTCCAGCCCAGTTCTTCGAACAGCGTGCCGGGGACCAGCATGCCTTTGGCGTATTCTTCGGTGCGGCGGGCGATTTCCCAGGCGCCGGGCAGGCGCGACAGGACCTTTTTGCTGCCTTCGCGCATGCTCGCGTAGGTGCGGCTGGAAAGGATTTTCGCCAGGTAATTCGACAGGCCACCGACGTTGCGCGAGATCGACATGTCGTTGTCGTTGAGGATCACCAACATATTGGCGTCCACTTCCGGCGCGTGGTTCAGCGCCTCGAACGCCATGCCGGCGGTCAACGCGCCGTCGCCGATCACCGCAATCGCCTTGCGATCACTGTTTTGCAGGCGGGCGGCAATGGCCATGCCCAGGGCTGCGCTGATCGAGGTGCTGGAGTGACCGACGCCAAAGGTGTCGTACTCGCTCTCGGAACGACGCGGGAAGGCGGCGACGCCGTCCTTCTGACGCAGGGTGCCCATGCGCTCGCGACGGCCGGTGAGGATTTTGTGCGGATAAGCCTGATGACCCACGTCCCACACCAGCCGGTCGTCCGGGGTGTCGAAGACGTAATGCAACGCGATGGTCAGCTCGATGACGCCCAGGCCGGCACCGAAATGCCCGCCGGTCTGACCGACCGTGTAGAGCAATTCCAGGCGCAACTCATCGGCCAGGGTTTCCAGCTCGGCTTCGCCTAACCGGCGCAGGCCGTCCGGCGTGTTGGCACGGTCGAGCAGGGGCGTGGTCGGGCGCTTGCGGGGAATCTCATGAAACGTCGTGGGCATCAGGCGAATCGTTATAGGTATAAAAGATGCGGCAGTTTACCTGATGCATCGCCCCCTGCCCACGCGTTGGTCTTTTTTGGCGGATACGCCGTCAGTTGCGGCGGTCGACGATATAACGGGCCAGATCGCGCAACGGCTCGGCGGCCGCGTCAAACGGTCGCAGCGCGTGCAGGGCCTGGTCGCGCAGTTCCAGGGCGTAGGCCTTGGCTGCATCGAGGCCAAGCAGGGCCGGGTAGGTCGGCTTGTCGCGAGCGATGTCGGCGCCCTGGCGTTTGCCGAGGGTTTCGGTATCGCTTTCGACGTCGAGAATGTCGTCCTGCACCTGGAACGCCAGGCCGATGGCCTGTGCATACGCCTGCAAGGACTTCAGTTCGTCCTTCTCTGCACGGCCACTGGCGAGGGCGCCGAGTTTGACGCTGACCTCGATCAGCGCGCCGGTCTTGTGCCGGTGCATGGTCTCGAGGGCTTTTTGATCGAGTTTCAGACCGACCGAACCGAGGTCGATGGCTTGGCCGCCGACCATACCGGCCGGACCTGCCGCCAGCGCCAGTGCGCTGACCATTTTCAGGCGAATTTCTGCGTCCGACGAGCTCAGGCGCGGGTCGAGCAGGGCGCTGAAGGCCAGGCTCTGCAAGCCGTCGCCGGCGAGAATCGCGCAGGCTTCGTCGAATTTCTTGTGGGTGGTCGGCTGGCCGCGACGCAGATCGTCGTCGTCCATCGCCGGCAAGTCGTCGTGAACCAGCGAGTAAGCGTGGATCAGCTCCACCGCGCAGGCCGCGCCGTTGGCTTGCTCAGCCTTGCCGCCCAGCGCTTCGCAGGCGGCGTAGGCGAGCAGCGGACGCACGCGTTTGCCGCCGTTCATCACGCTGTAGCGCATGGCTTCGTACAGCCGCACGAGTTCAGGGCTTGGCGCGTTGAACAAGGTTTCCAGTGCCGCATTGACGCGGGCCTGGCTGGTCGCCGAATACGCTGCAATCATTCTGGTTGATCCGCGTCAAAGGGTTCCTCGGCCAGCTCGCCATCACGTTCGAGCAGCACTTGAACCTTTTGCTCGGCCTGGGCCAGCGCTGCCTGGCAATCGCGGGTCAGACCGATGCCTTGCTCGAAAGCCGCCAGCGAGTCTTCCAGCGACAGTTCGCCGTTCTCCAGTCGCTCCACCAGCGTTTGCAGGTCGGCGAGGGATTGTTCGAAATCCAGTGCAGCTTTTTTGCGGGCCATGGCGGCGATTTCCGGTTGACGTTAAACCGGCGCGACACTAGCAGACATGGGGGTTATGGGCAAATGAGGGCATTGTCTGCTGTGTGGTTGGTTGGGGGGATATCCGTTTTTGCGGTAACGGCTTCTATGTGGTTCCGTCCTTACGGCGGGTTACTTTGAAAAGCGCCAAGTAACCAAGCGCTTTTGCCCCTTTCGTTCGGTGCCTCGAGGGGACGTGCACCTCAAGATCAAAAGCGGAAGGCGAGCTAACGCTCGGGCTGATGAGTGGTGAAAGTCAAAAGCAAACGCGATTCCCTGTAGGAGCCGGCTTGCTGGCGATAGCGTCCGTCCAGTCAATAAATTTGTTGGATGACCCACCGCCATCGCCAGCAAGCCGGCTCCTACAGGGGGATGTGTACGATCATAGAAACAGGTCGGCTGGCAGGCCGCCTCGCTTTGGCTTTTGTTTTTGATCTTGATCTGCACCGTACGTCAGGGGCGCAGGCGTTTGGTTACTTTGCGCTTTTCAAAGTAACCCGCCGTAAGGGCGGAACCCATAGCGGCCGTTACCGCAGTAATGGATGTGTACACCCTCAAAAAACAAGTGGCCTGATGCTCAGCCATCGCTAGCAAGCCAGCTCCTACAGGGGGGCCGGGTACACCCGCAGTACAGGATGATTCGGCTCATTTTGTGAGCCGAATAAGGCCGCTATTCGGCTCACGCCTCGCTTTCACCGTGATTCCCGCCACAAATAAAGATGTGTCTGATTGTTAAAAACCCGCCAAATGGCTAACCTTCGCGCCTTCAACGACCCAATAGTCACGGGTCTTTCTGACGAAACGCAGTATTTGGATCTGTAACGCGCCGAGGATCAGGCGCAAGGTTTCGTTATGCATGGCAGGAGGCGTCACATGCGTTCATTTTTTCTATGCCTGATAGGGTGGGTCTGCGCAATCGCAGCCTGGGCCGAGCCGACGGCAGAGCTGTCGGAACCGGTGGGCGGCTGGCGCTACAACGGCCTGCTCGATCGAAGCGAAAACCCCCAAGTCGCCTATCCCACACCGCCCATCGACCGGGGCGTGCAGCGCAATCGCACGATGATTCAAGGCCAGCTCAAGGCCATCGGCACGCAACGCGGGCCGCACACGCTGGCAGTCAACGGCAATCCACTGAACCTCTACACCGACGACCAGGGGCGTTTCGCCCGGCCGTATGCATTCGGTGCCGGCTCCAACAGCGTCGAAGTGCGCAGTGTCGAAGGCAAATCCCTCAAGCGCGTCCAATTCTACGAAGCCAACAACCTGCGCACCCCGGCGCGGATTCGCGTGGTGCTGGGTTGGGACGATCCGAAAGCCGAGCTCGACCTGCACATCGTCACGCCCGACGGCCAGCATGCGTTCTGGGCTCACCCGGCGATGAACAACGGCGGAGGCCTGGACCCGGACGGCGTCGACGGTCCCGGCCCGGAAATGTTCACCATGACCGCCCCGCTGCATGGCACCTATCTGGTTTACGTGAACTATTGGGGCAACTTCGGCAGTGGCGGCTATAACTTCGATGAGACCAGCAACCAGAACGAGGTGATCACCTCGCAAATCAATCTGGTGCTCAATGAAAACACCGTCGACGAAAAACGCGAGACCTTCATCGTGCCCCTGCGCGCGATCGGTGACCTGCTGCTGGTCAAGACTTTCAACTATTAAGCATCCCGCACCACGGATGAATTGGGCTTTGTGAAATGAGCGATAACACTGTGACTCCGGCCGCGGCCGCACCCG
Source organism: Pseudomonas migulae NBRC 103157 (assembly GCF_002091715.1). Classification (GTDB taxonomy): domain Bacteria; phylum Pseudomonadota; class Gammaproteobacteria; order Pseudomonadales; family Pseudomonadaceae; genus Aquipseudomonas; species Aquipseudomonas migulae_A. The sequence goes on from NZ_BDAG01000010.1 coordinate 90,856, forward strand.
CTGCCAAACCTTCCCGTCGCTGGCCGGCGCTGCTGGTCGGGTTATGCCTGGTGGCTGGCGTGGCGGCCGGACTTGGCTGGTTCATGCACAAACCCAAGGCGCCGCCCGCAGAGTTGGCCAGCGACAAACTGGGCATGAGCCGCCCGGACGGCTTGCTGGAAACCCATTCCTTGAGCCAGTTGCCCAAGGACTTGCTGGCGGTGCCGTTCCTCAAGGAAACCCTCACCGAAGATTTCGTCTTCTATTACGAAGCCCATGCCGATCGCCTCGGCTTGATCGGCAGTCTGCGGCGGATCATCTACGAGCATGACCTGAAGTTGCAGGACAGCCTGATCGAACAGCTTTTCGATCAACCGGCGGATGTGGCGCTGTGGCGGGGGGCGGATGGTCGTCTGAAAGATTTTTTGCTGGTGATGGATCGCGGTGGTCTGGCCAAGGTGCTGGAGCCGCTGGCGAAAGTGGCGCTGGATGATTCGCAGCTGACCCAGCTCAGTGAAATCAAGGTCGGTGGCGATGTGGTGCCGCTGTATCAACTGACCTACAACAACAGCAAAACGTTGGTGTTCGCCTCCTATGGCGACAAGTTGGTGGTGCTGTCCAACCCTTCGAAGCTGTATGACACCGGCCACGGCTCGACTGACGAGCGCGGCATGGTGTCGACCCAAGCGCTGGAAGCATTGCTCGGCGGCCAGAAACTGTTCCCTGAAGCCTTCGGCCTGCCACCCCGTGCCCCTGAAGTGAAACAACGCCTGTCGGTCAATTCCAGCGTTCTGGCCATGGGTTACCAGCGTTTCATCCCGAACTTCGCCGGCCTGCGCTTCGACATGGACGACAAGGGCTGGCACAGCTTTCTCGCCATGGACGAACTGGAAAACCAGCCGGACTTCGATTTCAAACCGATCTGGCGAGCCATGCCGATGGGCGCGAGCGCTTGCGTAGCGCTGCCACTGGCTGCCGAACAACAGAAACCATTGCTGGTGAAACTCGGCGCCGAAGAAACCGTGGCCCAGGCCCTGACCGAACACATGGCCGGTGCCGCCGGCCTGTGCTGGTACGCCGATTCGCGGCTGTACACGCCGCTGCTGGTGGCCAGCCTGAATGATGACGACAGCGCCAAACTCGACGGCGACCTGGGCAACCTGTTCAACTCGATGGTCGGCGCTTATGAAGGCAACGTCGAAGAACACGCGTTCCCGGTGGTGGAAAAACAGGAAGGCGAAAACCACCAGTGGCAGCGCCAGGTCAGCTCCAACTTCGGCCCTTACAAAGCCAAGGATGCCGAGAACCCGGACGCGATCACCGGCAAGGCGTTCATGAAAGTCAGCCTGGCGCGTCACGGTTCGACGCTGCTGTTTTCCCTTGACGACAAGCTGGTTGAAAAAGCCGTCGGCACCCTCGACAAACGCTTCCCGCCGATGGCCGATGTGGTGCCCAAAGACCTGCTGATGCCGGTCTACTTCGGCCCGGATTCCATGGCGCAACTGATGCAGCAGGAAACCCTCGACAGCCTGCCGCAGGACATGGAGCCGGTGTTCTACAACGCCGCGCAAACCTACCTGATCCCGAAACTGCGCAAGCTCGGCGGCTACGGAAAATACGCGCTGACGTTGCCGGAAGGCAGCGAGCCTGACGGCCATTGGCAATGGCTGCCGCTGGAATGGAAAGCCCTGTGACCGCACTTATCCGAGGCCTCGGCCTGCTGGCGATGTTGCTGGGCAGTCGCGCATTTGCCAGCGACGCTGCGCCGCTCGACCCGCAGCAATCCCAAGTGTTCCGTGCCTGGTTCGTGCGCATCGCCCAGGAGCAACTGACCCAGGGCCCGAGCCCGCGCTGGTATCAGCAGGACTGCGCCGGGCTTGTGCGTTTCGCCGCCAACGAAGCGCTGAAAGTCCACGACGATAAATGGCTGCGCAGCAATGGCCTGTCCAACCGCTACCTGCCGCCGGAACTGCAACTGAGCGAGGCCCAACGCAGCCTCGCCCAGCAATGGCAGCAGGGCGGCGGCAAGGTCGGGCCGTACGTCAACGCGATCAAACTGATTCAGTTCAACAGCCATCTGGTGGGCCGCGACCTGGCGCAAGCCCGGCCCGGTGACCTGATGTTTTTCGATCAGGGCGACGACCAGCACCTGATGATCTGGATGGGCCGCTACATCGCCTATCACACCGGCACTACCACCCCCACTGACAACGGCATGCGATCCGCGAGCCTGCAGCAACTCATGACATGGAAGGACACCCGATGGATACCCGACGCAGCCAACCCCAACTTCATCGGCGTCTATCGACTGAACTTTCTCTCCCAATGACCGGTGCCCGCATGCTGCGTTTTCTGTCTCTACTGTTGGTATTGGTGCTGCCTTTTTCGGCCGTGAATGCCGAAGACACTGTCGAGCCGAGCGGCTACACGCCGGTGGCCGGTGAAAGCTTTTTCCTGCTGGCCGACAGTAGTTTCGCCAGCGACGAACAGGCGATGGTGCGTCTCGAAGCACCGGGCCGCGACTATCGCCGTTTCCGCATGGAGCCTTACGGCGGTGCCGACATTCGCGTGTACCGCATCGACAAGCCGCTGGATTTCCTCAAGCGCCAGAAGAACCTGCACCGCGTGGTCAGCGACGGCCAGTTCAAGGGCGAAGGCCTGTCGAATACCCTCGCGTACCTGTGGGACAACTGGTACCGCAAATCCCGTCGCGTGATGCAGCGGGCGTTTTCCTACGAGTCGCGCAAACAAGTCACCGAGGAAGTGCCGGAACTGAAGATGGGCACCGCCATCGCCGCGCCAACGCCTTATGACGCCCAGCCACAATTCGCATTGATTCCGGGCCTGCCGGTGGTCAGTCAGTTCCGTTATCCACTGTGGCAAGCCAAACCGATCCAGCCGCCAGAAGGCGTGAATCTGGCCGGTTCTTCCAGCGAGTTCGTCACTGTCGCGCCGGGCAACGTCTACATCCCGTTGGGCAATCTGAAACCGGGCCTGTATCTGGTGGAAGCGCTGATCGGCAAGTACCGCGCAACCACCATGGTTTTCGTCTCCAACACCGTGGCCGTGAGCAAGATTGCCGGTGATGAACTGCTGGTCTGGGCTGCGCGCAAACACGAAGGCAGTTCAGTGCCGAAAGTGAATGTGCTGTGGACCGATGGCCTCGGCGTGATGAGCAGCGGCGCCACCGATGCCGATGGTTTGTTGCGCCTGAAACACGTCAGCCCCGAGCGTTCGTTCGTGATCGGCGAGGACGAAGAGGGCGGGGTGTTTGTCTCCGAGAACTTCTATTACGACAGCGAAATCTACGACACCAAACTCTATGCGTTCACCGACCGGCCGCTGTATCGGCCGGGGGATTGGGTGTCGCTGAAAATCGTCGGTCGCGAGTTCAAGAATGCCCGGGATTCCGTGGCGCCAACCGCTGCCGACGTCAATGTGACGGTGCTCGATGCCACGGGCACCGCGCTGCAAACGCTGGCGCTGAAACTCGATTCCAAGGCCGGCACCCAAGGTCGTTTCCAGTTGCCGGACAACGCCGTGGCCGGTGGTTATGAACTGCGTTTCAGCTACAAGGATCAGGCCTACAGCAGCGCCTTCCGCGTGGCCGAATACATCAAGCCGCACTTCGAAATCTCGTTGAACCTGGCCAAGCAGGATTACCGCACCGGCGAACCGGTGAAAGGCAATCTGGTGTTGCTGTACCCCGACGGCAAACCGGTGGCCGATGCCAGGTTGACCCTGAGCCTGCGAGCACAGCAACTGTCGATGGTCGATAACGAGCTGCAATACCTCGGGCAATTCCCGGTGGAACTGACCAGCACTGAATTGACCACTGACGCCAAAGGCAACGCGACCCTCGACCTGCCGGCCGCCGAGAAACCGAGCCGTTACATGCTCACCGTTTTCGCCAGCGATGGCGCGGCATACCGGGTCAGGACCACCAAGGAAATCCTCATCGATCGAGGCGCGGCGAGTTTCAGCCTGCGTGCGCCGCAGCGCTTCAGTGCGGTGGGCGACAAGGTTGCGTTCAGCTATGTGAATGAAGGTGGCAGCGAGCAGAGCAAAGCGGTCACGCCGAGCAGTTACCGCTGGGTGCGTCTGGAAGACCAGAGCACCGGCGAAGGCAAACTCGCTGCGAGCGATAAAAGCTTCACGTTGGCCTTTGAGCGTCCCGGCACCTACAACCTGACATTGAAGGATGAGCAGGGTCGCGTGGTCGGTGCGGCCGGTCATTCTGTCACCGGTGACGGCGTCAAAGCCGTGCCCGGCACCGTGGAAATCGTCCTCGACAAACCCGAGTACAAGGCGGGCGACGAAGCTCTTGCGCTGATCACTTTCCCGGAGCCCGTCAGCGATGCCTTGCTGTCGCTGGAACGCGACAAAGTCGAGGCCACGGCGCTGCTGTCCAAGGGCGGCGACTGGCTGAAGATGGAAAAACTCAGCGACACTCAATACCGCGCACGCATTCCGGTGAAGGACAATTTCGCGCCGAACCTGACGTTCTCGGTGCTGTACACCAAGGGCGGTCAATACAGCTTCCAGAATGCCGGGATCAAGGTGATTGCGCCGCAGATCGACGTGGCCATCGCCACGGATAAAGAGGCGTATCAACCGGGTGATACCGTGTCTGTAGACCTCACCACCCAGTTCGCCGGCAAGCCGATTCCGGCGCACCTGACGGTCAGCGTGGTCGATGAAATGGTCTACGCGCTGCAACCGGAAGTCGCGCCGACCATCGACCAGTTCTTCTACCACCCGCGCCGCAACAACGTGCGCACCAGCGCCAGTCTGTCGTTCATCAGCTACGACGTCGCGTTGCCGGGCAGCCCTGGTGCACCGGGCAAAGCCAATCGCAGCGAACGCGGCGTGAAAGTGCTGGAGCGGCCGCGTCGTGAAGACGTCGACACCGCCGCATGGCAGCCGGAATTGATCACCGATGCCAACGGCAAAACCCGCTTCACCTTCAAGATGCCGGACTCGCTGACCCGCTGGCGCATCACCGCGCGAGCCATCGCCGATGACGGTCAGGTCGGGCAGAAAAAGCAGTTCGTGCGTTCGGAAAAACCGCTGTACCTGAAGTGGAGTGGCCCGAGCAAATTCCGCACGGGCGACAAACCGGATCTCGGTGTGTTCGCCTTCAGTCAGGCGGAAAAACCGGTCAAGGCTGAGCTAGTGATTCACTACGCCGGCGCCGAACAGCGGGTGCCGGTGACGCTGAACAACGGCATCAACTACATCGCTTTGCCGGCGTTTGCCTTGGCCACTGGCGAGTGGACCGCCGAGCTGGTGCAGGACGGCAAAACCGCTGACGCGCTGGCCGTGCGCCTGACCGCGACCGGCGAAGGCTGGCAGGTCACCCAAAGCCAAAGCCTGGACGTGGCCAGCGGTGATACACCGCTGAGCTTGCCGGCGGACGCAACGGACATTCGCCTGCGTCTGGATGACAGTCCGCAAGCGCTGTTCCGCTCGGCGCTCGATGATTTGCTGAGCTATCCGTACGGCGGCGTCGAGCAGACGGCCAGTCGTTTGCTGCCATTGAGCATCGCGTACCCGACCTTGTCGTCGAATCCGCCGATCCGCGATCGCCTGCGCCTGATCATGCAGAACAGCCGTCTGCGCCTGGTGCAAATGGCCGGCCCATCCGCGAGTTTCACCTGGTGGGGCATGGACGGTGAGCCGGATGCGTTCCTCACCGCGTACGCCTACTACGCCGACTGGCACGCCAGCAAAGCGCTGGAGCTGAGCCTGCCGCCGGAGCATTGGCAGCGGGTGCTGGAGGTCTATTCGAAACAGGCGAAAAACACACCACTGCTGCAACGGGCGTTGATCCTGTCGTTCGCCAAACAGATGCAATTGCCGGTGAATACCTTGCTCAGCGGTTTGATGGATGACCTGGCGAAAGCGGGCGAGGGCAATGCGGCGAACTTGATGGAGGATGGCGAAGACAGCATTGTCATGAGCGATCCGGATTCGGCGCTCGGGTTGGCGGCGGCGCGGACGTTGACGGCATCGTTGGCTCGTCAGTCCAAGGTGACCTTGCCCGAGGCGTTCAATCGTCAATTGCCGGATGCGCAACAGCGTCTGGCGGTGAGTTCCCAGCCATTTGCCGAAGCGCTGAACCTGTCGCTGCAAGCCTTCGATCAGGCTCACGCACAAGCCTTGTTGCAACGTCTGTTGCCACAGCAATCGACCCTGGAACGCGCGTTGGCGCTGACCTGGTTGCAACGCAGCATTGAGCAGGCTTCGCCGACCATTGCACTGGCTCCGGGTGAGGGCTGGAAGAAAAACTACGGTGACACCGGCGAGATGTACTGGACGTGGCAGGGCGCTGCGCCGGTGCCCGCCGTATTGTCGCTGGCCGGAACGCAAGAACGCCCGTTGCGGGCAGCGTTGAGTTTTCAGACCCGGCAACCGCCGATTGATCCGATGGCCGTGACCATCACCCGTCGCCTGTCGCGTCTGGTGCCGGGTGACGAAGCTTTCACGTTCAAACTGGAAGCGGTCGGCACCAAGCCGTTGTCCAGCGACAGCCTGTATCTGGACGAAGTGATCATCACCAGCAAAGCCGCCAAACCGCTGCGCTACGGGATGATCGAAGTGCCGTTGCCACCGGGCGCGGACGTCGAGCGCACCACGTGGGGCATCAAGTTGATGGGCAAGGCCGGCACTGAACCGACGGCGCTGGAGAAGGCGCGCTTCGAGCCGGGGCAGATGGCTTACGCGATTCCGGTGGATGCCTTGAGCGGCGAATTGCGTCTGCGTCATCTGGTGCGCTTCTCGCAGAAAGGCCAGTTCAACCTGCCGCCGGTGCGCTTCACTCAGGTCTACGCGCCGCAGCATCAGGCCCAGGAACAGAAACCGGCGCTTGGTCAGGTCACGGTCAACTGACATGACCCGACATTTGGTCTGGTGGCTGCTGTGTTTGATCCCTGCGCTGGCGACAGCGCAGGACGAGCCGTTGCGGCTGGGCTTCAAGGGTGAATTGCTGTTGCTGAGCCGGACCCAGGTGATTTCTCGCGAGCCGTTGCCTGACGCCTTGCAGACACCGTTGGGCAGTGTGTGGAAGTTGTTTGTCTACGGCTGGCTGGTGGACACCGGTGCCCGAGAGCCGGCGTATGAATGTCGCGGGCAGTCGAAAGAAGACGTTTATTGCTGCACCGCGGGCGGCAAGATTGAGCGTGATCAGGCGTTGGTGAAGTCCTGCGGTTTGTATTTTGAGCCTGCGCGATTGGGTATTTCCGGTGCTGATTGGCGCACGTATTGGCAGGCACGGCAGGCGCCGGAGTGGTTGCTGGATTTGCCTTCGTTGCAGCCATCCACGCGGGTTTCGGTGGTGGAGTTGCTGCGAATGCTTGCCGTAATGCCCGCGCAGGATCAGGCGCGGCGGGTGTTGCTGGACGTGGTGCTGAATGCGGCCGACGGCAATGTCGTAGGCGAACTCGGTGGCCGGTTGCGGGTGAAAACCTGGAGCTGGTTGGGTGATCAGGATCCGTCGTCGCGTCAGGGTGGGTTTGCCGGCTGGACAGTGGATGGCACGCCGGTCTGGGCCGGTGGGCGGGGGACCAGTCAAATGGTTCTGCGCAATTACGGTCAGGCGTTGGCTTCGGTGTTGCCGGTGGATTGGCCTGTGGATGCGGGGCGTTGCGTCGAAGTCGGGTTGTTTTCTCGTTATCCGATTGGACGCGTTTTGGCGGGGGATCGGGCTGTTACTTCCGGGCCGCTGCAGGGCGACTTTCGCGTCGAATTCTTGAACGGCAACCAACTCGACATCCACAGTGATGGCGAGCTGTTTTTATTGAAGGACAAGCTGGTCGCCCGCCTGGACCGCGAAGAATACGTCGCCCGCGTCCTCCAGCGAGAAGCGAAGCCTGAACCCGCCGAGGCCGCCAAAGCTCTGGCCATCGCGATAAGAACCTATCTGCTGCAAAACGCCACCCGCAACGGCGACTGCCTGAGCATCGACGACAGCAGCAGCCGCCAACGCGTCGCGCCACGCCCGGCCACCGCCGAATCACGCAACATCGCCGCGTGGACCAGCGACCTCGTCCTCGCCGGCAGCACCGTCACCTACCACTCCGACCAGCCTGGCCCGGACAAACTCTCCTGGCAGCACGCCGTCGAACAGGCCAGCGCCGGCCAACGCTACGACGCCATCCTGCTGCACGCCTATCCGCGCGCGAGCCTCAGCCGCTGGGACAACCCGGTCGCCTCCTGCGAACCCCTGCCCGCCGCGCAAGACTGGTTGCAAACCCAGCGCCGCGGCTGGCGTGCGCGGTTGGAAAGCGAGGTCGGCTACAACGAAGTCAACACGTTCGCCGTCTGCCGTCTGGCCTTCGGCCGCCCGTACGTCGACCGCGAGCGTCAGCGCATCTACGTGCGCGGCGTGCTGTCGCTGCAAGATCGCCTCGACCTTACCCACGAATACCTGCACCTGGCCTTCGAAGCACACCCAAACGGCCAGGATGAAACCTACATTGAAGGGCTCGCCCGCCACCTCTTGCTGGAATAGGCCATGAAACTCCGTTATCCACAGGTCTTCCTGTTCCTTTGTTCTGTTTGCGTGTTGCCGACGGTTTCTGCGGCTGAAAGCGCGGTCAAACTCGACACCCCCGTCGGCGGCTGGCGCACCGGTGCGGTCGAGGGCGAAGGCGAAAACTTCCGCCAGACCGTCAACTACCCGGCTTCCTCGGTGAACACGCCGGCAGGACAGGCCAACACCGCACGCATCACCGGCCAGATCAAAGCCACCCCCAAGTCCACTGAACCGGGCCGATTGATCGTCAACGGCGTCAGCATGCCGCTGAAAATCGATCCCGCTGGCCGCTTCGATCGACCGTTCTCGTTTCCCAACGGCAGCAACAGCGTCGAAGTCCGCAGCCCCGATGGCCAACAACGCCATCGCACGCAATTCCTCAACACCCGCGGTGGTGCGACACCGGCCAAGTTGCGGGTGTTGCTGGCCTGGGACAGCGACGGTACGGATCTGGACTTGCACCTCATCACGCCCGATGGGGCACACATCTGGTATGGCGATCGGGTTGTGGCTAATGGTGCGGCGCTGGATGTGGACGTCACGACGGGGTACGGCCCGGAGATTTTCGCCATGCCTGCGCCGATCAAAGGGCAGTACCTCGTATACGTGAACTACTTCGGGGGCGGGTATCGGAGTGATGAGGACGGGCAAGAGGACGCGGTTCAACCACTGACGACGGCGCAGGTGACGGTAATCACGGAGGAAGGGACGCCGAACGAGAAGATGGAGACTTTTCTGGTGCCAATGCGGGCGGTGGGGGAGTTGACGTTGGTTAAGGGGTTTAGTTATCCGTGAGGCTGCGAACGTAATACTTGTGCAAGCACCTCTTGCACATTTTGCGTTCTACCATCAGCACCGCTGACACTCGTAAGGAAACTTTTCGACAGGCATTAAAAAGCCGGCTTGTGGCCGGCTTCTCGGGGACTGGCTTGGTTCATTTTTGGTAAACCGCGCCAGCCTTCAAAACGTACACCCGGATCTTGCGTCCGGCTGTGGGACTCGGCGAGAAAATCATCTGCCTTGTCGGTGCGATCGGAGCCGCGGGGCGGGTCGATGCGCAAATGTGGGGCGCAGCATACTGATTTTTTTGGGAAATTCCCAGCTTGGTGTGCGGGGTAGAGCTGTCAGTTGCCCTGGATCGGGTAGCTGATCCGGGATTTGAGGTGAATGGTCCATCGCCTTCGCGGGCAAGCCCGCTCCCACAGGGTTTAAGTGATACCTGTAGAAATGGGCGTGTCGGCAAACAAGCTACAAGAATGGCACCGGTGGCCTGCGTTTGTTCAGGGTCGACCACCAGAACACCCATCCCAGCACCCTGATGTTTTCTTCTTCGATTTGCGCGGTCCTGAAGATCTCTTCGGGGTATTCGGCGCTGTTGTGGCTGCGCATGCGAATCGCGTTGCCCGGCACACGGCTCAGGTACTTGATGCGCAACATGCCGTCGTGCTCGACGGCATAGATCTCGCCGTCGACAATTTGTGTGAGCCCGCGATCGATGGCGACGATGGAGCCGTCTTCGATTCTTTCGGCCATGCTGTTGCCGACCATCCGGGCGCAGATGGCGTCGGAGTGCTTGATTTCCAGGGAGTCGAGATCGCTGCGAGGCAAGCGGATCGATTCGCTGGGGTCCTTGATGACATGAGTTTTGTCGGTGCCGGGAGTGATGGCCGTTTCTTTGAAGAAGGGCAGTTCGATATCGACTGGTTCGATGACCCGGTAGGTGCCGCGGATCGATTGGGCGTCGAAGGCGTTGCCGGAGTCGTCGATCAGACGTAGTTCCCTGGCGTCTTTGGGGCCTTCGCCGGTTTTCAACCATTCGCTGTTCACGGACAGTCTTCTGGCGACATCCTCCATGCGGTAGTCGGGCACTCCGCGGGAATACCAGTTGTGGACGGTTTGAGGGTCGGTGATGCCCAGGAATTCGGCAAATCTCGTTGTCGTGATTTGGACCTCTTTCAGGAGCGTTCTGAATCGTGGGCCGCAGGTTTTGTTCTTTTTCATAAACACGAGTCTAGCCGCGCGGCATAAGGCTTTGATTCAACAAAACGTTCAAATTCGGCGTGAATTTTAAGTCTTGATGTAAGACGTCTTTGGTAAGAATTAAACAAGAAAAAACCGCTGTGCCCACCAGTTAAACGTGCTGTTTAAGCTGATTCAAGCGCGCACAAAAAACCCCGGATCAACCGGGGTTTTTTCAAGTCGTCAGTGGCGCAAGGCCAGTGGCGTCTCAGCCTTTATAGGCAGCAACCGACTTGGTGATCGCTTCGCGGGCGGCGTCTGCACCGGCCCAGCCTTCGATCTTCACCCATTTGCCTTTTTCGAGATCTTTGTAGTTCGCGAAGAAGTGCTCGATCTGCTGAATCAGCAGGGGTGGCAGGTCGGTGTATTCCTTCACGTCGACGTACAGCTGGGACAGCTTGTCGTGTGGGACTGCGATGACTTTGGCATCGCCGCCGCCGTCGTCGGTCATGTTCAGGATGCCGACCGGACGGGCGCGGATGACGGAGCCTGGAGCAACCGGGTAAGGGGTCACGACCAGAACGTCGAGGGGGTCACCGTCGTCAGCCAGGGTGTTCGGGATGTAACCGTAGTTGGCCGGGTAGAACATCGGGGTGGCCATGAAACGGTCAACGAACAGGCAATCGCTGTCTTTGTCGATTTCGTATTTGATCGGCGCGTGGTTGGCCGGAATCTCGATCGCGACGTAGATGTCGTTCGGCAGGTCTTTGCCAGCCGGAATCTTGCTGTAGCTCATTGGGCGGTGCCCCCGTTAGTTGACCAAAAACACTTGGCCGGATTGACCAAAAAGTGGCGGCGATTATAGGCATATTCCGCCACCGTTGCTATGTGCCAGAGGTCGTGTAGACCTTAGTAGTGTGCCTGATAGACCGGATCTTCGGCCTGAAGTTGCCGCAATCTGCTCAGCGGATCTTGGCGATAAAACAGCTTCAGTTGCTCATAGACCTGCGGATAAGCCTCGTGCAGCAAATCCGGGGCGCTGAAGAAGTATTCGCTGGTGACCGCAAAGAACTCGGCGGGGTTTTCCGCGGCGTAGGGGTCGATGGCGGTTTCTGCGTCAGGGTTGTGCTCGAGCTGTCGGTCAAGGTCGTCGTAGGCCTCTTGCATGACCCTGGCCCAGTCGCTGACGCGCATGTCGGCGTGCAGCGGCGGCAGGCCATTGGCATCGCCATTGAGCATGTCGAGTTTGTGCGCGAGTTCGTGGATCACCAGGTTGTAGCCTTCCCAGCCGCCGCTGGCCATCACGCCGGGCCAGGCGAGGATGATCGGGCCTTGCTGCCAGGCCTCACCGCTGTGTTCGCCGTCCCACTCGTGCTCGACCCCACTGGCGTCGCGATGACGCTGGGGGCTGAGGAAGTCGTCGGGGTAGAGGACGATTTCGTGAAAACCCTGATACCAGTTCAGATCGCCCAGGTTCAGCAAGGGCAATTGCGCCTGGGCGGCGAGCAGCAAGCGCTGCTCCTGATGGAGTTCGACGCCGGGCAGGGCGGTCAGGTGTTTGTCTTCGAGGAACAATACACTGGCTTCACGCAGCCACTGGTCTTCAGCGGCGCTGATGCCGTCGAGAAAACTCAGGTGATGGCGCACCCGCTGCCACATATCGTCGGCAATCGGGTGTCTGGCCAGGATGCGCCGGCGACGCCAGGCGCTGAGCGACCACATTGCTCAGTGGGGTTCGGCTTTGGACGCGCGGCTGCCGAAGCGGCTGCGGACCACGCCAATGATCATTGGCACCAGCGACAGCAAGATAATGGCCACCACCAGCAGCGACAGGTTTTGCTTGATGAACGGTACGTTGCCGAAGAAGTAACCGAGGGTCACCAGGCCGCCCACCCAGAGGAGGGTGCCGAGGACGCTAAAGGCAAAGAAGCGCGGATAAGGCATCTTCGCTACGCCGGCGACGAACGGTGCGAAAGTGCGGATGATCGGCAGGAAACGCGCCAGGGTCACGGTTTTGCCACCGTGCTTGTCGTAGAAATCGTGGGTTTGTTGCAAGTAGTCGCGACGGAAGATTTTCGAGTTCGGGTTGCTGAACAGGCGCTCGCCTGCCGTTCGTCCGATGATGTAGTTGGTGCTGTCACCGAGGATCGCCGCGAGCATCAGTAAACCGCCCAGCAGCACAGGGTCCATGCCGCCACCGGCTGCCACTGCACCCGCGATGAACAGTAAGGAATCACCCGGCAGGAAGGGCATCACCACCAGGCCGGTTTCGCAGAAAATCACCAGAAACAGAATGGCGTAAATCCATGGCCCGTAGTTGTTCACCAGCAAGTCGAGGTAAACATCGAGATGCAGGATAAGGTCGAGCGGGTTGAAATCCATGGGGGCACCTGTGGTGACGGCCCGACTCGGCAGGCCTGTGCGGATGACTTCGCGTAAGGCTACAGACGGGTGTAGTTTTTCTTACAAGCCGGAAAGGTCGGCATTATACGGGCTGAGAAGTGAAAAGCGCGTCGAGTTTGTAGCGGGGGATGTCGTGCAAGACCGGCGGCGGGCGCGGTTTTCTTGTAGGAGCAAGCGTGCTCGCGATGGCCTTGAGCGCGCCGTGGGGTGTCGGGCTTGAAGCGTCTCCGTTGACGACCATCGCGAGCAAGCTCGCTCCTTCAGATAACCGGCGTTACAGCTCGTCGCTGATCGGCAACACGTAGTTCTTGAACTCGGTGTCTTCCTTGAACCCGATGGATTCGTAGGTTTTCTGGGCTATTTTGTTGTCGCTGCTGGTGGAAACGCGCATGCGCACGGCATTGGTTTCCTTGGCCATTTTTTTCGCGGTGCGCATCAGATTGTCGGCGACCAACTGACGGCGCGCGTCTTCAGCGACGTAGATGTCATTGAGGATCCACACGCGTTTAAGCGAAAGCGACGAAAAGCTCGGGTACAGCTGACAGAACCCCATCAGCTTCTTGTCGTCGTCATCGGCCAGTGCCAGGTAAATCACCGATTCCTTGCGGCGCAGGCGTTTCTCGAGGAACGCCCGGGACGAGTCCGGATACGGCAGGGAACCATAAAACTCGCGATATTTGACGAACAACGGGGTCAGCAGGTCCAGGTGTTCGAGGGTCGCTTGAATAATCCGCATCGATAGGTCTCGTCTTCAAGTGGCTGTCTTGCTCTGACGGCGAACGGTTCTCACTCGGGCAGCCGTGTTTCGATCCTGCCTGAAACCGAATGAGAAACGCAATGCGGAAACGGTTCAGGCCTTCGGCGAATTCAGTAGGAAATTACCTTTCATTTCCGCCCCTGAGTCCGACTCCAGCGTCTGAAGCTGTGCTTCGTCCTTCAGGTTGACCCCCGATAGCTGCCGCCGACAGGCTTCACGCATCAGATAAAGCAAGCGGTGTGCCGCCATGCCATAACTCAAGCCTTCCAGTCGCACATTGGAGATGCAGTTGCGGTAAGCATCCGTCAGGCCGACCTTTGGATTGTAGGTGAAATATAACCCCAGACTGTCTGGCGAGCTGAGCCCAGGGCGTTCGCCGATCAGGATCACCACCATTTTGGCGCCCAGCAACTCGCCGATCTCGTCGCTCACCGCGACACGGCCTTGCTCTACCAGAATCACCGGAGAAACCGTCCAGCCATCGACTTCGATCTGCTCTCGCATGCGCGCAAGGAAGGGCACGGTGTGGCGGTGCACAGCCAGTGCCGACAAACCATCGGCCACGACAATCACCAGATCAACGCCGCCGGGATGGGCTGAAGCATGGTTGCGCAGGATTTGCGCCGACTCATCGCTCAATTTTCGTCCCAAGTCAGGGCGCTGCAAATAGCTGTCGCGGTTTGTGGCGGCGCTGTGCAGGAGCACACTTTCGTATCCGCACTCCGCCAATTGCGTGCTGAGCCCTGCATGGTCGAAGGGCAGGTGTACCGCGTCCCGAGCCTGGGCGTGGGCGTACTGGAAATCCAGTTGCGCGCTGGTGGGCATGCTGGTGCCGGTGCGGCCCAGGGCAATCCTCGCGGGGGTCAGACGCCGCAGTTCCAGCAATGGGTTTTCTGCATCAACGGGCGGTTTATCCATTTCGACACTCATCCCAGTTGCCCCATCGCCTGGCGGAAGGCGGGCGGCAATCTATCGCCGAAATGAATCTTGCCGTCTGCCTGGGTGAAGATGCCCATTCTGGCCAGCCACCGTTCGAACTCAGGCGCCGGCTTCAGGCCCAGGGTTTGTCGGGCATAGAGCGCATCGTGGAACGAGGTGGTCTGGTAGTTGAGCATGATGTCGTCGGAGCCGGGGATGCCCATGATGAAGTTGATCCCGGCCACGCCCAGCAGGGTCAGCAGGGTGTCCATGTCGTCCTGATCGGCTTCGGCGTGGTTGGTGTAACAGATGTCGCAGCCCATCGGCACGCCCAGCAATTTGCCGCAGAAGTGGTCTTCCAGACCGGCACGGATGATCTGTTTACCGTTGTAGAGGTACTCCGGGCCGATGAATCCTACAACCGTGTTCACCAGGAACGGTTTGAAATGTCGCGCTACGGCGTAGGCGCGGGTTTCGCAGGTCTGTTGATCGAGGCCGTGGTGGGCGTTGGCTGACAGGGCACTGCCCTGGCCTGTCTCGAAATACATCAGGTTTTGTCCCAGCGTGCCGCGATTCAGACTCAAACCGGCGTCGTAGCCCTCCTGCAAAACGTTCAGGTTGATGCCGAAGCTGGCGTTGGCCGCTTCGGTGCCGGCGATCGACTGGAACACCAGGTCCAGCGGAACGCCGCGATTGATTGCTTCGATGGACGTGGTGACGTGGGTTAACACGCAAGCTTGTGTAGGAATTTCATAGCGCTGGATGATCGCGTCGAGCATTTCCAGCATCGCGCAAATCGAGGCAATGCTGTCGGTGGCCGGGTTGATGCCGATCATCGCGTCGCCGTTACCGTACAGCAGCCCGTCCAGAATGCTCGCGGCAATGCCGGCCGGTTCGTCGGTGGGATGGTTGGGTTGCAGGCGTGTGGATAAGCGCCCGCGCAGGCCCATCGTGCCGCGAAACTGCGTGACCACGCGGATTTTCTGCGCGACCAATACCAGGTCCTGCACGCGCATGATTTTCGACACGGCAGCGGCCATTTCCGGCGTCAGGCCCGGGGCGAGGGCGCGCAGGCTGTGTTCGTCGGCTGCATCACTGAGCAGCCAGTCGCGGAAACCACCGACAGTGAGATGGCTAACCGCGGCGAAGGCTTGTTTGTCGTGGGTGTCGATGATCAGTCGGGTGACTTCATCGGCCTCATAGGGAATCAGCACTTCCTGCAGGAAATGAGTCAGCGGGATATCAGCCAGGGCCATTTGCGCGGCCACACGCTCGCCATCGTTGAGGGCGGCGACGCCGGCCAGGAAATCGCCGGAGCGCGCCGGACTGGCCTTGGCCATGACCTCTTTGAGGCTGGCGAAGCGGTAGGTCTGGGCGCCGACGGAATGGGCAAATGTGGCCACGGTGTCCTCCTGATTCTGTAAATAACCTGACAGCACCGCGAATCCTGCAGGAGCCGGCTTGCTGGCGACAACGGTGTGCCGGTTAGCACTTGCGCCGGCTGGAGGACCGCCATCGCCAGCAAGCCGGCGCCTACAATGGATCTTGGTGCACCCTAATAAAGCAGGCGCCAGGCAGCGGGCCCGGCGCCGGTGCAACTCAGACGCCTTCGAGCATCGCATCCGCCGGCGCATCGAAGCGCTGCTTGGCGGTCAGTTGGAAATACAAATAACCGGCCGCCATGAAGCCCAGGAACACACAACCGATCAGCGGGTTGAACCACGCCATCGCCACCAGGCACACCACCGCCAGGAACAGCGCAATCCCCGGGACGATCGGATAGCCCGGCGCGCGGAAGGTGCGTTCCAGGTTCGGCTCGGTTTTACGCAGTTTGAACAGGCTCAGCATACTGATGATGTACATCACGATGGCGCCGAATACCGACATGGTGATCATTGCCGCCGTCAGGGTCATGCCTTGCAGGTTGACCAGGCCGTCGCTGTAGATCGCCGCGATGCCGATCACGCCGCCGGTCAGAATGGCGCGGTGCGGAGTCTGGAAGCGCGACAGTTTGGCCAGCGAACGTGGTAGGTAACCGGCGCGGGCCAGGGCGAAGAACTGACGCGAGTAACCAAGAATGATCCCATGGAAACTCGCCACCAGACCGAACAGACCGATCCAGACCAGCATGTGCATCCAGGTCGAATTGTTGCCGACCACGGCTTTCATCGCCTGAGGCAGCGGGTCGTTGATGTTCGACAGTTGGCGCCAGTCGCCCACGCCGCCGGCCATCACCATCACGCCGATCGCGAGGAACACCAGAGTCAGAATGCCGCTGACGTAGGCTTTGGGAATCGTGCGTTTCGGGTCCTTGGCTTCTTCAGCTGCCATTGCCGCGCCTTCAATGGCGAGGAAAAACCAGATCGCAAACGGGATCGCCGCAAAGATGCCGGGAATCGAGGCCATGGTGAAGTCGTTGGAGCCCGACCAGCCGTTGAGCACGAAGTTGCTGAAACTGAAGCCCGGCGCGACCACGCCCATGAACACCAGCAGTTCGGCGACGGCCAGGACGGTGACCACCAGTTCAAACGTCGCGGCAATGCTGACGCCGAGGATATTCAGGGTCATGAACACAAAATAGGCGCCAACGGCTGCAATCTTGGGATCAAGCTCCGGGTATTGCACGTTCAGATAGGCGCCGATGGCCATCGCAATGGCTGGGGGCGCAAAGACGAACTCGATCAGGGTGGCGATGCCGGCGATGAGTCCGCCTTTTTCGCCAAAGGCCCGTCGGCTATAGGCAAACGGCCCGCCCGCGTGGGGAATGGCGGTGGTCAATTCGGTGAAACTGAAGATGAAACAGGTGTACATCGTCGCCACCATCAACGCGGTGACGAGGAAACCCAGGGTTCCTGCGGTGCCCCAGCCGTAACTCCAGCCGAAGTATTCGCCGGAGATCACCAGGCCGACGGCAATGCCCCATAAGTGCAGGGTGCCGAGTGTGGGTTTGAGCTGTGTGGAAGAAGTCATAAGTCCTCGCTGTCTTTTTTATTGTTTGATCTGTTGGACTTTCGGGGGCTGCTTTTACTGTAAGTCGGGCACGCAAAGCCCGTGCCAGAGCGGCAGGGCTATGATTTGCGGTGTGTTTGAGGGCGCTATCGCCAGTAAGCCGGCTCCTACAGGACTGCGCAAACCTGTAGGAGCCGGCTTGCTGGCGATGGCCGTTAACGCGGTATCGCGTCGGGTTAGAAGAACCCCAACGGATTGATGTCGTAGCTCACCAGCAGGTTTTTGGTCTGCTGATAGTGATCGAGCATCATCTTGTGGGTTTCACGACCGACACCGGACTTTTTGTAACCGCCGAACGCGGCATGCGCCGGGTACAGGTGGTAGCAGTTGGTCCACACGCGACCGGCCTTGATGGCGCGGCCCATGCGATAGGCGCGGTTGATGTCGCGGGTCCAGAGGCCGGCACCCAGGCCGAACTCGGTGTCGTTGGCGATGGCCAGGGCTTCGGCTTCGTCCTTGAACGTGGTGATGCTCACCACCGGGCCAAAGATTTCTTCCTGGAACACGCGCATTTTGTTGGTGCCCTTGAGCAGCGTCGGCTGGATGTAATACCCGCTCGCCAGGTTGCCCTCGAGTTTTTCCACCTTGCCACCGGTCAACAATTCGGCGCCTTCGCCCTTGGCGATTTCCAGGTACGAAAGGATTTTGTCGAACTGTTGCTCGGACGCCTGGGCGCCGACCATGGTGTCGGTGTCCAGCGGGTCGCCACGTTTGATTTGCAGGACTTTCTTCATCACCACTTTCATGAAGTCGTCGTAGATCGACTCTTGCACCAGTGCGCGAGACGGGCAGGTGCAGACTTCGCCCTGGTTGAAGAACGCGAGCACCAGGCCTTCGGCGGCTTTTTCGATGAAGGTTTCTTCGGCTTGCATGATGTCGGCGAAGAAGATGTTCGGCGATTTGCCACCCAGCTCCACGGTGGACGGAATGATGTTTTCGGCGGCGCATTTCATGATGTGCGAGCCGACCGGGGTCGAGCCGGTGAAGGCGATCTTGGCAATGCGTTTACTGGTGGCCAGGGCTTCGCCGGCTTCTTTGCCGAAGCCTTGCACCACGTTCAGCACGCCCGGCGGCAGCAGGTCGCCGATCAGCTCCATCAGCACGGTAATGCCCAGCGGGGTTTGCTCGGCAGGCTTGAGCACCACGCAGTTACCGGCAGCCAGGGCCGGTGCGAGTTTCCACGCGGCCATCAGGATCGGGAAGTTCCACGGAATGATCTGCCCGACCACGCCCAGTGGTTCATGGATGTGATAGGCCACGGTGTTGCCATCGATCTCGGCGGCACTGCCTTCCTGGGCGCGGATGCAACCGGCGAAGTAGCGGAAATGGTCCGCGGCCAATGGGATGTCGGCGTTGAGCGTTTCACGTACGGCTTTGCCGTTGTCCCAGGATTCGGTGATTGCCAGGACTTCCAGGTTCTGTTCGATGCGGTCGGCGATTTTCAGCAGCATCAGCGAGCGAGCCTGGGCGGACGTGGCGCCCCAGGCGTCGGCAGCGGCGTGGGCAGCGTCCAGGGCCTTGTCGATGTCTTCGGCCGTGGAGCGCGGGAATTCGGCAATCGGTTGGCCATTCACTGGCGAGGTATTGGTGAAGTACTGACCTTTGACAGGCGCGACGAACTCGCCGCCGATGTAGTTACCGTATTTGCTCTTGAACGAAACGATAGCGCCTTCAGTACCGGGGTGAGCGTAACGCATAGTGATTTCTCCTTGGCTTTTGTGCTTATAAGGGAGAGCGCATGTGCGCTTGCTATAAGCGTAGAGCAAAGGTCGGGCCACTGCCCTGCAGGTCAGGCAAATCAAGGTCTTGCGCGTTTTTTGTCGGACAGGCGGGCGGCGTCTGTGGCGCTTTCGGTACGGTGCCTGGGACACTTTGTACCGCTTGTGGCACAACCTGTGACCGGGCGGTCTTGCCAGCATTGCAATGAAGGCCAGGCTGGAGGATGCTCGGCACAACCCTTGTAGGAGCTGTCGAGTGAAACGAGGCGGCGATCTTTTGATTTTGCTTTAAGGGACAAGATAAAAGATCGCCGCCTCGTTTCACTCGACAGCTCCTGCAGGGGCGGTGTAAACCGCTCGGGGAGAACAATAAGAAATGCACGACAACCATTTGAGTCGCCATGCCCAGCAAGTGCTGACCGTGACCCAGGGTAAGTCCCACCTGCACGGTCCGGGCAGCGATCCGTCCATTGCCCGGTCCTGGCTGCGTTGTCTTGAGGACTACCACCTCGACCCGGCCCTGACCATGGCGCCAACGGTGCTGGAGCATGGCCGCGTCCTTGAAAGTCGCGAACGCCTGCAGCAAGTGCTGCACATCGCCGGCAACGAAATGAGCAGCCTGCATCAACAGCTTTCCGGCGCCGGTCATGCCGTGCTGCTGACCGATGCGCGCGGGGTGATCCTCAACTGCGTGACCGCGCCCGCCGAACGCAAGATTTTCGAGCGCGCCGGCCTCTGGCTCGGTGCCGACTGGAGTGAGGCCTGCGAAGGCACCAACGGCATTGGCACCTGCCTGGTTGAGCGCCAGTCGCTGACCATCCATCAGGACGAACACTTTCGCGGCCGCCACACCGGCCTGACCTGCTCGGCGAGCCCGGTGTTCGACCCGCATGGCGAACTGTTGGCGGTGCTCGACGTGTCCTCGGCGCGTCACGAAGTCTCGCGACAAAGCCAGTTCCACACCATGGCGCTGGTCAATCTGTCGGCGAAGATGATCGAAAGCTGCTATTTCCTGCGTTACTTCGACAATCAATGGTTGCTGCGTTTTCACCTGCAGGCCGAATCCGTCGGGTTATTCAGCGAAGGGTTGCTGGCGTTCGACGGGGAAGGGCGGATCTGTGCCGTCAACCAGAGTGCGCTCAACCTGCTGGGGCATGTTCGCGGCGGACTGCTGGGTAAACCGGTCGAAGCGTTTTTCGACTGCTCGCTGGACGAGTTGCTGGGCCGCGCGAGTGTGAATGCCAGTGCCAGTTGGCCGCTGCGCACCCGTGACGGGCGAAGTCTGTTCGCCGTATTGCGCGGTCAGCCGCGCAGCATTCCAGTGCCCGTGGCACCCGCTGCGGTGATTGCCGGGCCGTCGCGGTTGTCGGGCATTTGTCTGGGCGATGCTGGGTTGCAGGAAGATTTTCGCAAGTCCCTTCGCGTCTTCGAGCGGGACGTGCCGCTGTTGATCAACGGCGAAACCGGGTCGGGCAAAGAGGCCTTTGCCAAAGCGGTGCATCAGGCCAGTCAACGGGCGGAAAAAGCCTTCGTCGCGCTCAATTGCGCGGCTATCCCCGAAAGCCTGATCGAGAGCGAACTGTTCGGTTATCGCGGCGGCAGCTTTACCGGTGCGCGCAAGGAAGGCATGCGCGGCAAGTTGCAGCAGGCCGATGGCGGGACGTTGTTTCTGGATGAAATCGGCGACATGCCGCTGGCATTGCAGACCCGGCTGTTAAGAGTGCTCGAAGACCGGCAAGTGGTGCCGATTGGCGGGGAACCGGAGTCGGTCAACGTGCGGATCATCAGCGCCACTCACCGTAATTTGCTGGAGCGGGTGCAGGATGGCAGCTTCCGCGAGGATTTGTACTACCGGCTCAACGGCCTGGAGATCGCACTGCCGGCGTTGCGCGAGCGCAGTGACAAATCGCAGTTACTCGATTTTCTGCTGGCGGAAGAGGCGGGCGGGGAGACGGTTCTGATTGATGAGCCGGCACGCCAGGCGTTGCTGGGTTTTACCTGGCCCGGAAATGTGCGGCAGTTGCGCAATGTGCTGCGCACGTTGGCGGCGTTGTGTGATGGCGGGCGGATCGGGCTGGAGGATTTGCCGGCGATGATTCGTCAGGCGCGACCGGCGCCGGTTGTTGCCGTTGAACAGCCTTGCGAACATCCCCTGGATGATGCCGAGCGGCTGGCATTGTTGAATGCACTGGAGCAAACCCGTTGGCATATGACCCATACCGCGGAGCAACTTGGCGTTAGCCGCAATACCCTCTACAGGAAACTGCGTAAACACGGGATCGCCCGGTAAAACGCGTTGCCGCCATTGGCGAGCAAGCCCGCTCCCACATTTAATTTCTGTTGCTCACCAATGTTGTGTACACAGGAGAGCCAATGTGGGAACGGGCTTGCTCGCGAAGGCGTCTTCAGATCCGAAACACAAGGTGCGATTTTCGCCTCCCTACGCTAACCTGCGGCCATGTTTTACGAGGTCGACTATGCACATTCATATTCTTGGTATCTGCGGCACTTTCATGGGTTCGATGGCGGTTCTGGCCAAAGAGCTGGGCCATCACGTGACCGGCTCCGATGCCAACGTCTATCCGCCGATGAGCACTCAGCTTGAGGCTCAGGGCATTCAGTTGACCCAGGGTTACGACCCAGCGCAACTCGATCCGGCCCCGGACCTGGTGGTCATCGGCAACGCCATGTCCCGCGGCAACCCGGCTGTGGAATACGTGCTGAACAAAGGCTTGCCGTACGTCTCCGGCCCGCAGTGGCTGGCCGATCACGTGCTGCAAGGTCGCTGGGTGCTCGCCGTCGCCGGCACGCACGGCAAAACCACCACCAGCAGCATGCTCGCCTGGGTGCTGGAACACGCGGGCATGAGCCCTGGTTTCCTGATCGGCGGCGTTCCGCAGAATTTCTCGGTGTCGGCGCGTCTGGGCGGCACGCCGTTCTTCGTGATCGAAGCTGACGAATACGACAGTGCGTTTTTCGACAAACGCTCCAAGTTCGTTCACTACCGCCCGCGCACGGCGATCCTGAACAACCTGGAGTTCGATCACGCCGACATCTTCCCCGATCTGCCCGCAATCGAGCGACAGTTCCACCATTTGGTGCGCACGATCCCGAGCGAAGGTCTGGTGATCCACCCGACCACCGAGCCGGCCTTGCAGCGTGTGATCGAGATGGGCTGCTGGACTCCGGTGCAAACCACCGGCGCGGGCGGTCAGTGGCAGGTCAAGTTGCTGAGTGAAGACGGTTCGAAATTCGAAGTGATGTTTGAAGGTGTCGCTCAAGGCGTGGTCGAGTGGGACATGACCGGTCAGCACAACGTCGCCAACGCCTTGGCCACCTTGGCGGCGGCGCGGCATGTCGGTGTTGTGCCGTCCATGGGCATTGCGGCATTGAGCGCGTTCAAAAGCGTGAAGCGCCGGATGGAGAAAGTCGCAGAAGTCCGTGGCATTACCATCTACGACGACTTCGCTCACCACCCGACGGCCATCGCCACGACCCTCGACGGTCTGCGTAAACGCATTGGCGACGCGCCGTTGATCGCCATCATCGAGCCGCGCTCAAACTCCATGAAACTCGGCGCTCACCGTGATGGTTTGCCGGAAAGCGTGGTCGATGCCGATCAGGTGATCTGGTATGCACCGGCCAACCTCGGCTGGGACCTGGGCGCTACCGCGGCGCTGTGCACGGTGCCGTCGATTGTCAGCGATTCCCTGGAAGGCATTATCGAGCGTGTGAAAAGCCAGGCTCAGCCCGGCACTCACGTGGTGATCATGAGCAACGGCGGCTTCGGCGGCCTGCACGGCAAACTCGCCGAGGCGCTTAAATGAACAACGGCCCGGAACGCATCACGCTGGCGATGACCGGCGCTTCGGGCGCCCAGTACGGTTTGCGCCTGCTGGACTGCCTGATCCGCGAAGATCGCGAGGTGCACTTCCTGATCTCCAAGGCTGCGCAGCTGGTGATGGCCACTGAAACTGACGTTACGTTACCGCCGAAAACCCAGATGATGCAGGCCTTCCTCACGGAATACACCGGCGCTGCCGCCGGGCAGATTCGGGTGTACGGCAAGGAAGACTGGATGTCGCCGGTGGCTTCGGGCTCCGGCGCGCCGTCGGCGATGGTGGTGGTGCCGTGTTCGACTGGCACGCTGTCGGCCATTGCGACCGGTGCCTGTAACAACCTGATCGAACGGGCCGCTGACGTCACGCTGAAGGAACGTCGCCAGCTGATCCTGGTGCCGCGCGAAGCGCCGTATTCGAGCATTCATCTGGAGCACATGCTCAAGTTGTCGAACATGGGCGTGACGATCCTGCCGGCGTCGCCAGGCTTCTATCATCAGCCGCAAACCATCGATGACCTGATCGACTTCGTCGTGGCGCGGATTCTCAACCTGCTGAACATCCCGCAAGACATGCTGCCGCGGTGGGGCGAACACCATCTGACCAGCGATGAATAAGCTGCTGATGATCGTGCTGGCGCTGCAACTGACGGGGTGCGCCACGGTGCGCACGCTGGATGCTGCAAAGCCGGGTGCGCCGGTGGTGTATGCGGGAACGCGGCTGGATTTATATGCCATGAACGGCGGTTGCTGCGCCATGGATCGTTTTGGTGCAGAGGCACCGAGCTATCCTGGCGTTGATCTGCCGGCCAGCGCCTTGCTGGATACGCTGTTGTTGCCGTTGTCGGTGTTGACGGTGATCGGCGTGAGTTTTCAGGCGACCGGCGGGTTGTAGTGTTCGGCTTTAGATCAGTGTTGCGCCATTCGCGAGCAAGCCCGCTCCCACATTAGACCGAGTTGTCCAGGCGAACTCGGTCTAATGTGGGAGCGGGCTTGCTCGCGAAGGCATCCTCTCTGGCGCTAGAGATCTATTTGCCTAACTTGCGCAACTCATCCGACTCAACAATCCGCACCCCATCCTGCTCCTCCAGCGCCAGCCGCCACATCGCGCGAGCCAGTTGGCAGGCTTCGATGCCGTGGTACTTGCCCGGGATCAGGCGGGACAACGGACCGGCGAACAGCTCGGCCGGCCGTGGCTCGATACGATCGCCCAGCAACACCGAAGGTCGGCAAATGGTCAGCTGCGGCCAGTTTTGCGCGCGCAATGCGTACTCCATCTCGCCTTTGACCCGGTTGTAGAAAATCGAGGACCTCCGATCGGCCCCCAGGGCGCTGATCACGATCAAGTGCCGCGCGCCCATTTCCCGCGCGCGTTTGGCGAAAGCCACCACCATGTCGAGATCGACCGCGCGAAACGCCTCTTCCGAGCCTGCCTGTTTGATCGTGGTGCCGAGACAGCAGTAAGCGATGTCGACGCGACCGTTCAGTTGCGGCAGGAACTCCGCCGGTTCGCCGACCGGGTTTTCCAGATGGGGGTGCTTGGCCAGCGGCCGACGTGAGGGGGCTAATACACGCGTGATCGTGGGCTCGTTGAGCAGGCGATCAAGCAAATGTTCACCCGTCAGACCGGTAGCTCCGGCAAGCAGTACATGCTGAGGCGTCAAGTACATAGTGTTTCCCCCTTGATACTGATCAGCTTAGTTGCTCTTTGCATCCTTGTTGCTGATAGAGACACTTTGTAGCGCTTTTCGTGCCTGCTGTTTGCGTAACAGCTGCCAGTGGGAGAGAACGGTTTTCGGCGCCCAGATCTGCGGTTCAGAGGCTTCGAAGCTGTCGGCCAGTTCCCGCTCGGCCACGGTGGCCTTGGCCAGCTTGAAGGCTTGTTCCAGGTCGTCGGTCTGATTCAGGGCCTGGGCGAACAGGGCATCGCCGAAGTACGTGAAGTTGGCTTCTTCCGTGCAACCGAAGGACACGCGGTCGGCGCGCGCGGCCGTCATGATCAGCGTGCGTTCGTCCTTGAGGGCGGGGATGAAACCACCGGAGTAGCAAGACGAAATCACGATGATCTTGTCGCGGTTTTTCAGCGGTGCGAGCACGGCAGCGAGTTCATCGGCCGGCAAGTCGGACAGTTCCATGCGCGGCTGGTCGAGCACGAATTCGTGTTCGCTGGTGCCGTGGCTGGTCAGGTAGATGAAGATCAAGTCTTCCGGGCCGCTGCGTTCGGCCAGCGTCAACGCAGCGCGGCGCAGGTTTTCCCGGGTGGCCATTGGCCGATCGACGAGATGGTCGCGATGGTTCACCAGACGAATCTGGCCGAACGGACCGAAGCGGCTGGTGAGCATGTTGCTGACGTAATCGGATTCGCGCAGGAACACGCTCTGCTTGCCGTCACCGCCGAGGGTCAGGGTGTACAACTCTATCGCCGGGGTCGAGGCCGGCACATTGGCCAGTGCATCTTCGAGCAAGCGCCCCTGAGCCAGCAGGCCGAGTTCGAGGCTGTCGGGCAGCAGTTTGCCGTCGGCATCGCGCACTCGCTGGCCATTGACCCAGGTGCCGCTCTGCACGGTGCCATCGGTCAACACCAGCGTGCCACGACCTTGATAGCTGTCGCCGTCGAACTGGCCGATGTAGAAGCTGCCGTCGGGCAGGTTCAGCCGGCCCTGACCGGTGAAGCGCCAGTCGCTGAACTGACCGATGTAGTGGCTGCCATCGGCGCCGATCAACTCGCCCTTGCCGTTCAGCGAACCTTCCTTGAATTGGCCCAGCCAGACATCGCCGTCGGCATTCTCGTAGCGGCCCTTGCCGTGCAGTTGGTTGTTCTTGAAGCCGCCGACATAGATGTCGCCTTCAGCACTGTTGAAGGTCCCGTTGCCTTCCAGCTGACCGTCCTTGAAATGTCCGGTGAACTGATTGCCGCTGGCATCGCCGCGCTGGCCTTCGCCATTGGGCTTGCCGTGGGCGAACTGACCTTGATACGAGCTGCCGTCTTCGAGTTCCAGACGTCCGAGCCCCGAATATTGATCGGCCTTGAATTCGCCGCGGTAAGTCATGCCGTTTTCTTTGAGGGTGCCTTCGCCTTCGCGTCGACCTGCCTTGAAGCCACCGGTGTAGCTGCTGCCGCTGGTGGTCAGTGTGCCCTGGCCGTCGAACAGCCCCAGGTTGAAATTGCCGCGATACACTTCGCCGTTGCTGCCGTGCCATTCGCCCGGGCCATGCCATTGGCCCTTGTCGAAACTGCCGGCGTACCAGCTGCCATTCGGGTAATCGACGCGGCCCTGGCCTTGCAGCAATCCGTTGACCAGGTCACCGCGATAGCGTCCGCCGTCCGGCAGGCGGGCGTCGGGAGGCAACAGCGATTCGCCGTCACCGCATGCGGTGAGCAACAGGGTCAGTGCTAGAAGTGCAAGTGGGCGCATAGCGGGATCCGGTCAATTAGGCGACCGAGTATGCCGCAGCTCTATGACCTTATATAGAGAGGGAAAGACAGAGGTCGCGAAACAGCGTGAGCTGCTTCGCATCCGGGTGGGTTTACACGAAGCAGAGCGACAGCGGCTCGGCGATATAGGCCGGTTTGTCCGAACCTTCGATCTCGAGCGTGGCGGTAGCTTTGAGCAGCCATTGGCCGGGTTTCTTTTCGGTGACTTCGTTCATGTCGACCTTGAGGCGAACCCTGGAATTGACCTTCACTGGCTGGATGAAACGAACGCTGTCCAGGCCATAGTTGACCACCATCTTGGCCCCTTCAGGCAGGATCAGGATGTCCTCCATCAGTTTGGGGATCAGCGACAGCGACAGGAAACCGTGTGCAATGGTGCTGCCAAATGGCGTTTGCGCGGCTTTGACCGGGTCGACGTGGATGAACTGATAGTCCCCTGTGGCTTCGGCGAACAGGTTGATGCGCTCCTGGTCGATGGTAAGCCATTCGGAACGTCCAAGTTCCTTGCCGACATAATCTTTGAGCTCTGCAACGGGAACATAGGGCATTGAGACTCTCCTTGGGTTCATCGGTTTTATAGTTTTGAGGTGGGGGGATTTGACCTCCCGGAATACCACTTTAGATCAACATGGCAAATTGCTCCGGTCAACTGACCATGCTTTTGGCGAATGCCGGTCCATAGCGTTGGCATGCTTATAATGCCGGGCGCGAATTTGCAGGGGAGAGGACGGATGTTGTTACGTGGCCTGACCTGGCTGGTGTTGTTCCAATTGCTGGGCACAGCCATCAACCATTTGTTTTTGCCGGTGCTGCCGGGGCCGATTATTGGCCTGCTGCTTCTGCTGGTGTACTTGATCTGTCGTGGCCAGGTGGGCGAGCCGCTGAACCTTGCCGCGAGTAGCTTGCTGCGTTACCTGCCGTTGCTGCTGGTGCCGCCGGCCGTGGGCGTGATGGTTTATGCAAAGGATATTGCTGCGGACTTCTGGGCCATTGTGGGCGCGCTGGTGTTGTCGCTGCTGTTGTCCATGGCCTTCGCCGGTGTGCTGATGAAGCGCATGGTCAAGCGCCACGCGCACCGCGAGGACTCACAATGATTTTTGACTGGCAAGGCGCCTGGGCGTCGGTGATTCATCATCCGTTGTTCGGCATCGGCATCACCCTTGGCGCTTATCAACTGGTGCTGGCGGCGTTCGAGAAAACCCGCTGGATCTTTCTGCAGCCGGTGCTGGTCTCCATGTTGCTGGTGATCGGCGTTTTGGTAGGCTGCGGCCTGACCTACGCCGAGTATCGCAAAAGCACCGAGATCCTCAGTATTTTGCTCGGCCCGGCCACGGTCGCGCTGGCGGTGCCGCTTTACCTCAATCTGCGACGGATCCGGCAGTTGTTCTGGCCGATATTTACTACGCTGGTGATAGGTGGTGTGGTCGCCACCGGTATGGGCGTGTTGCTGGGCTGGTCGTTCGGTGCCGAACACATGATCCTGATGACCATGGCGCCGAAGTCGGTGACGTCGCCGATTGCCATGTTGGTGGCCGAGCAGATTGGTGGTGTCGCGGCGCTGGCGGCGGTGTTTGTGTTGATCACCGGTGTGATCGGAGCGATCTTTGGGCCGAGCCTGCTGAATCGGCTCGGTGTTCACAGTCCCGAGGCGCGCGGCATGGCGTTGGGCATGACCGCTCATGCGGTCGGCACCGCGGTGGCCATGCAGGAAAGTGAAGAATGTGGCGCCTTCGCGGCGCTGGCAATGAGTCTGATGGGCGTGGCCACGGCGGTGTTCCTGCCGTTGGCGGTGTCGATGGTGGTGTAAGGAAATGTCTATGAGCTTGCCGCTTTTCCCGCTGAACACGGTGCTGTTTCCTGGCTGCATCCTCGACTTGCAGATCTTCGAGGCGCGCTACCTGGACATGATCAGCCGCTGCATGAAACAGGGCGGCGGTTTCGGCGTGGTGTGCATTCTTGATGGCGAAGAAGTCGGCATCGCTCCGGCGGGCTATGCGCTGGTCGGCTGTGAAGCGCTGATTACCGACTTCAAGCAGCAGGACAATGGTCTGCTGGGCATTCGAGTGCAGGGCGGGCGGCGTTTTCACGTGTTGCGCACCGAGGTCCAGCGCGATCAGTTGACCGTTGCCGAGGTCGAGTGGCTGGAAGACGAGCCCGAGCAGCCGTTGCAGGATGAAGACGCCGATCTCGTTGCGCTGCTCAAGGCCCTGGCCGAGCACCCGATGGTCGAAGCGTTGAACATGGGCACTGAAGCGACCGGGCAGCAATCACTGGCCAATCAGTTGGCGTACCTGTTGCCGTTCGCCGAGGTGGACAAGATCGACCTGCTGCAACTCGACGATCCGCAGCAGCGCCTGGATGCGATTCAGGCGCTGCTGGATGAGTTGCAGGGTGAGTTGTTCGCCTGACGAATGCTGAAAGATCGCCGCCTGCGGCAGCTCCTACAGATGTATGCCTTACCCGGCTGCGATCTTTTGACCTTCAATAGGCATACCGCAACATCGCATGCGGTAAATGCCGCAACGCAAAGAACCCGAACAGCGCCACCATCGTCGGCAACACCAGCCACCAGATCCTGGGTGGCATGGCGCTGAGCGGTGTCTTGAGCTGACTCAAGCCCAGGCTCGCCGCACAGACACACGCCGCCAGCATCGCGCCGGCCAGCACATCCGTTGGCCAATGCGCACCCAGATAGACGCGTGACAACGCAATCGCCAGCGCCGGAAGGCAACCCACCAGCAACCAGGTCAGGCGCATCCGCGGTGGTTGTCCGCGACCGGCCAGAACGGCGAGGGTCAGAAACAGCGCGAAGGACCCCGACGCGTGACCGCTGGGCATGCTGTAGCTCACCAGCGG
The DNA here is from genome assembly GCF_002091715.1 of Pseudomonas migulae NBRC 103157. GTDB lineage: Bacteria > Pseudomonadota > Gammaproteobacteria > Pseudomonadales > Pseudomonadaceae > Aquipseudomonas > Aquipseudomonas migulae_A. The sequence goes on from NZ_BDAG01000010.1 coordinate 120,265, forward strand.
ATCACTTAAAACCTCCGGTCGTACGCGGGCGAAAAACTGTTTGGTGAAGGTGTTGCCGAGTGCGGTGACGAGCAGGGTGCTGCCTGCGAAAACCGCCTGTCGCCATTGCCGGGTCAACAGCAGCAAAGCGGTCAGCAGGGCGCTGAACAGCAGCATGTTGCGGAATTCGCCGATCAGCGTGAAGGTGACGGCGACTTCATCGAGCGTCGGGCTGCGATGCTCCTGCACCAGGGTCATCACACCCTGATCGAGGGCGGTGAGGTGCGGGTAGCCGATAAACAGTCCCGCCAGGATCAGTAAGCTCATGCCGCTGATCAATATTGTCGCTTTGCGATGACGGCGCAGGCTGCTGGTCGCGCTCAAGCCAAGCATCACCGCGATGCTGCCGGCGACGATCCCGGCTTCAGGCCAGAAACCTTCCGGCAGCGGCAAACGGATCGCTGCGCCCGTGGCCCAGCCGGGCAGCAGGTAGGCGACGCTCCAACCGGCCGCGGCCAGGAGGCTGACGGCGACGAAGCGCGGGAAGGGCATGTCGAACATTCCGGCGACCATCGGCAGCATTGGCCGCAACGGCCCGATGAAACGCCCGACCAAAAGACTGGCAATGCCATAGCGCTGGAAGTAGGCCTCGGCGCCGGCGATCCATTCCGGGTGGTGGCGCAGGCCGGGCAGGCGCCGGATGTTCTGGTGGAAATGTCGCCCCACAAAGTAGGAAAGGATATCGCCCAGCACGCCGGCGACGAATCCCAGCAACAGTGTTTCGCTCAACGACAGCGCGCCGCTGCCGGCCAGCACTGCGACGGCAAACAGCAACACCGTGCCGGGCACGATCAGTCCGGCAATCGCCAGGCACTCCACGAAGGCCACAATGAATACTGCCGCGGCCAGCCACTGCGGATTTGCCGCCAGCCATCCGGTCACGCTATCGAGCCATGGGCCCATAAAAACAACTCCCCTCGATGTTCATTAGTCCAAACACAATCTTCAAACACTACAGACCCCCTGTGGGAGCGACCTGTGGCGAGGGGGCTTGCCCCCGTTTGAGTGCGTAGCACTCACAAAATCTTTGGCGCATCGGCAATGTGGGGGCCGTTTCGCAGCCCAACGGGGGCAAGCCCCCTCGCCACACAAGCTCGCTCCTACAGGAGGGTTTTCATTGTTCAAGTCAGCAAAAAATAATCGCGACCTTCGACCTGTCCCCGTCGCAGCGGGTTCCGCGTGCAATACGGCGCGTAAGCCGCGTCGACGAAGCGATACATCAAGTGTTCGTCACGCCCATGGGGAATGCCCAGGCGCGTGGTTTGAATGATGTGGCCAGGTGCCGGACCAACATCCTCCACCAGCAGCACTTCATGATCGAAGCGCTTCGCGTCCCAGACCGGCACCTTCAAACCCAGAGCCTTGCACAGCAGCGTTTGCCCGGCGCAAAGCTTTTGCGAAGGACGAGGCCGGCCCTGGGCATCAGGATTGTTCAGCAGCATCTGCGCCAGGCTCGCCGGCCCGCTCAACTCATCGACCCATGGATACGCGGATTTGATCAAAACGGCATTGCCCGGACCTTGAGCGCTGAAATTCAGGGAGTCGCCGCCCCGGGCGTAATACATATAGATGTGGCCGCCGTCCAGAAACAAAGCCTTACGCTTTTCTGTGTAGCCGAGCGAGGCATGGCTGCCTTTTTCTTCGAAGTAATACGCTTCGGTCTCGATGATCCGGGCACTGAGCCACAGTTCGCCGACCCGGTGACGGATGACTTTACCGAGTAAATCCCGGGCCAGTGTCTGGGCGTCTCGGTCGAAAAACGCGTCCGGGAGCCCCTTGGGCAGGCCCGCGGCGGACGCACGAACAGTCAGGTTGGTCATGATGAACGGTGTTTATCAGGGCTGATTGAGTCGTGATGATAACAATTTGCAGCTTAATCCCGGCTGAACGTCGGCAAATTGCCCTCCATTTCGACCATCCGCCCGTCACCGCTGTTAGTCGGGGGACGCGACAGCTATAATCTGCCGCTTTACTCTTTACCAAGACCTTAGCAAAGACCATCACAGACCATGACTGAGTCCGTTCTCGACTACATGACCCGCCTGGGTCGCGCCGCCCGCGAAGCGTCGCGCATCATCGGCCGTGCCAGCACCGCGCAGAAAAACCGCGCCCTGCAGGCGGCTGCGAATGCGCTGGACGCTGCACGTGCCGAGCTGGCGGCCGCCAATGAGCTGGATCTGGCCGCCGGTCGCGCCAATGGTCTTGAACCCGCGCTGCTGGAACGTCTGGCACTGACCCCGGAGCGCATCGACGGCATGATCGTCGGTCTGCGACAGGTGGCAGCCTTGCCTGACCCGGTCGGTGCCATTCGCGACATGAGTTTCCGTCCGTCGGGGATTCAGGTCGGCAAGATGCGCGTGCCGCTGGGTGTGATCGGGATCATCTACGAATCCCGGCCCAACGTGACCATCGATGCTGCCAGCCTGTGCCTGAAGTCGGGCAATGCGACCATCCTGCGGGGCGGTTCCGAGGCGATCAATTCCAACCGTGCCATCGCCGCCTGCATCCAGCGCGGTCTGGCCGAGGCCGATTTGCCGGCCGCTGTGGTTCAAGTGGTCGAAACCACTGACCGTGCCGCCGTGGGCGCGCTGATTACCATGCCTGAATACGTCGATGTCATCGTGCCTCGTGGCGGCCGCGGCCTGATCGAGCGCGTCAGCCGTGACGCGCGCGTTCCGGTCATCAAGCATCTGGACGGCATCTGCCACGTTTACGTCAGTGCGCATGCCGATCTACCGAAAGCCCAACGCATCGCCTTCAATGCCAAGACTTACCGTTATGGCATCTGCGGTGCGATGGAAACGCTGCTGGTGGATCAAGCCGTTGCCAAGGATTTCCTGCCGTCGATGGCTGCACAGTTCCGCGAAAAAGGCGTTGAGCTGCGTGGTTGCGATCGCACTCGGGCGATCATCGATGCCGCGCTGGCCACTGAAGAAGACTGGCACACCGAATACCTGGCGCCGATCCTCTCGATCCGAGTGGTCGACGGGCTGGACCAGGCCATCGAGCACATTAACAAGTACGGCTCCCATCACACCGATTCGATTGTCAGCGAACACCAGGGCGACACCCGGCGTTTCGTGGCTGAAGTCGATTCGTCGTCGGTGATGATCAATACGCCGACCTGCTTCGCCGATGGCTTTGAATACGGATTGGGTGCCGAGATTGGCATTTCTACTGATAAGCTGCACGCCCGCGGCCCGGTGGGTCTCGAAGGCCTGACCTGCGAGAAGTACATCGTGGTCGGTGATGGCCAGTTGCGCGGCCAGGCGTCGGTCTGACTTGGGCGACCTTAATCCGTCGGCCCCGGTAACCGCCAGCGAACCTGCGCCTCGACGTATCGGCATGCTGGGCGGGACGTTCGACCCGGTGCACATCGGCCATTTGCGCGGTGCGCTGGAAGTCGCCGAATCGCTGGCGCTCGATGAGTTGCGACTGACGCCCAGTGCCCGGCCGCCTCATCGTGGCACGCCGCAGGTGTCGGCGAAGGACCGTCTGGCGATGGTCAAGTGCGCGGTGGCCGGTGTGGCGCCGTTGGTGGTGGACGCCCGCGAATTGCAGCGGGACAAACCGTCCTACACCATCGATACCCTGGAACTGATGCGTGCCGAACTGGCCGCTGAAGACCAGGTTTTTCTGCTTTTGGGCTGGGACGCATTTTGCGGCCTGCCCACTTGGCACCGCTGGGAGGAGTTGCTCCAGCATTGCCACATCCTGGTGCTGCAACGCCCGGATGCCGACAGCGAACCGCCGGATGCCTTGCGCAACCTGCTGGCAGCGCGCTCGGTGAGCGACCCGCTGGCCCTCAAAGGGCCGAGCGGACAGATTGCATTCGTCTGGCAGACGCCGCTCGCGGTATCCGCCACCCAGATCCGTCAACTGCTGGCCAGCGGTAAGTCGGTACGTTTCCTGGTGCCCGACGCGGTCCTGGCCTACATCGATGCGCACGGACTCTACCGTGCGCCGAACTGAATGGGAGTGCTTCAAGGCACGTGATATCAACGTGTATTGAACCACCCGAACACATGAGCAAAACGAGTTTTATATGACTGACAAAGACGTAGCTAAAGTTAAGCGCAAAGGCACATTCAAGAGCGCCCCGCTGCCAGTAGAAGCTCCAACCGGCCCTGAGCTGGTCGGCGAAGAACTGGTAAAGGTTGCCGTAGCCGCCCTGGAAGACGTCAAGGCCCAGGACATTCAGGTGATCGACGTTCGTGAAAAGCAGAGCATCACTGACTTCATGATCATCGCTACCGGTACTTCCAACCGCCAGATCGGCGCGATGCTGGACAAGGTCCGCGAGGCCGTCAAAGCCCAGGGCGTCAAGCCACTGGGTGAAGAAGGCAAGGGCGACAGCGACTGGGTCCTGCTGGATATGGACGATGTCATCGTGCACATGATGACCGCCTCGGCTCGCCAGTTCTATGACCTGGAGCGCCTGTGGGCCGGTGCAGAGCAGAGCCGTTCGGCCAGCGCTGCGCATCACAGCCCGGAAAACACCCATGAGCACTTCACCAAGCTCAACAAAGACCAGCAATAAGGGACCGCTGTGCGACTGCGACTGATCGCCGTCGGTTCACGCATGCCCAAATGGGTGGAAGAAGGCTGGCATGAATATGCCAAGCGTCTTCCGTCCGAGCTGGCGCTGGAACTGGTGGAAATACCGCTCAACACCCGTGGCAAGAACGCCGACGTGGCACGCTTCATCCGTCAGGAAGGCGAAGCCATGCTGGCCAAGGTCGGGCCGAATGAGCGCGTTGTCACCCTCGAAGTCCATGGCAAGCCCTGGAGCACCGAGCAGTTGGCGGTCGAACTCGATCGCTGGCGGCTCGACTCGCGCACGGTAAATTTCATGGTCGGCGGCCCCGAAGGGCTGGCGCCGGAAGTCTGTGCGCGGGCCGATCAGCGCTGGTCGTTATCGCCATTGACGTTGCCGCACCCGCTGGTGCGGATTCTGATCGGCGAACAGCTGTATCGTGCCTGGACAGTTCTGTCCGGCCACCCTTACCACAAGTAGTTCTGCCTCATGTCCCAGCCGATCCGCATCAAGGACCACGAAAAAGACGCCCGTCTGGTGCGTGGCCGCGTCGTGTTCGGGGCAATTGCGGTGGTGGCGCTGATCGGCGTGCTGATCGCGCGCCTGTATTTCCTGCAGGTGATCCAGTACGAGTACCACTCGACCCTGTCGGAAAACAACCGCGTCCATGTGCAGCCGATTCCGCCCACCCGTGGGCTGATCTTCGACCGCAATGGCGTGGTGGTGGCCGACAACCGGCCGAGCTTCAGCCTGAGCATGACCCGCGAACGTTCCGGCGACTGGCAGCAAGTGCTCGACGTGATCGTCGAAGTGCTGGAGCTGACGCCCGAGGATCGGGTGATCTTCGAGAAACGCATGCGCCAGGGGCGACGGCCGTTCGAGCCGGTGCCGATCCTGTTCGAGCTGACCGAAGAACAGATCGCCCGCATCGCCGTGAATCAGTTCCGCCTGCCAGGTGTTGAAGTGGTTGCGCAACTGGTGCGGCATTACCCGCAGGGCGCGCATTTTGCGCACTCGGTGGGTTACATGGGGCGGATCAACGAGAAAGAGCTGAAGTCCCTCGATCCGGTCAATTACAGCGGCACCCACCACATTGGCAAGACCGGTATCGAGCGCTTCTACGAGCCCGAGTTGCACGGTCAGGTGGGTTACGAAGAAGTCGAAACCAACGCGCGAGGCCGCGTATTGCGGGTGCTCAAGCGTACCGATCCGATTCCCGGCAAGGACATCGTCCTGAGCCTGGACATCAAATTGCAAGAAGCGGCGGAAGCGGCACTCGGCGGTCGCCGTGGTGCGGTGGTGGCGCTCGACCCGGCGACCGGCGAAGTGCTGGCGATGGTCAGTCAGCCGAGTTTCGACCCGAACCTGTTCGTCACCGGCATCAGCTTCAAGGCTTACTCCGAGCTACGCGATTCCATCGACCGGCCTCTGTTTAACCGCGTGTTGCGCGGTCTGTATCCGCCGGGCTCGACCATCAAGCCGGCGGTAGCGATTGCCGGTCTGGATTCGGGCGTGGTCACGGCATCGACCCGGGTTTTCGACCCCGGTTACTACCAGCTGCCCAACTACGATCACAAATACCGTAACTGGAACCGTACCGGTGACGGCTACGTCGACCTGGACACGGCGATCATGCGGTCCAACGACACCTACTTCTATGACCTGGCGCACAAGCTGGGGATTGATCGCCTGTCGGCCTACATGGGCAAGTTCGGTATCGGCCAGAAAGTCTCCCTGGACATGTTCGAGGAGTCGCCGGGGCTGATGCCGTCCCGCGAGTGGAAACGCGCGACCCGTCGCCAGGCCTGGTTCCCGGGCGAAACGCTGATTCTCGGGATCGGCCAGGGCTATATGCAATCCACGCCGCTGCAACTGGCCCAGGCCACGGCGCTGGTGGCTAACAAAGGCGTGTGGAACCGTCCGCACCTGGCCAAGACCGTCGAAGGCGAGCGGCCGAAGGATGACAATCCGATGCCGGACATCGTCCTGCGCGATCCGTCCGACTGGACCAAGGTCAACCATGGCATGCAGCAGGTGATGCACGGTGCTCGCGGTACCGCGCGCAAGGCATCGATCGGCGCGCAATACCGGATCGCCGGCAAAAGTGGTACGGCCCAGGTGGTCGCGATCAAGCAGGGCGAGAAGTACGATCGCTCCAAGGTTCAGGAGCGTCATCGCGACCACGCCTTGTTCGTCGGTTTCGCGCCGGCCGACAACCCGAAAATCGTGGTGTCGGTGATGGTCGAGAACGGCGAGTCCGGTTCCGGTGTCGCCGCGCCGGTGGTGCGTCAAGTCATGGACGCCTGGCTCCTGGACCAGGACGGCCGACTGAAAGCCGAATACGCCAGCCCAATCAGTGCGGAGGCTACGGCCCGTGAAGAGTAATTTCGATCGCATCCTCTCCAGTGAGGATGTGATGCGTCGCCGTGCGACGCTGTTGCAACGCATGCACATCGACGGCCCGTTGCTGATCCTGCTGCTGACCCTCGCCGCCGGCAGCCTGTTCGTGCTGTATTCGGCCAGCGGCAAGAGCTGGGATCTGCTGGCCAAGCAAGCTACCTCGTTCGGCATCGGCCTGGTGTCGATGATCGTGATTGCGCAGTTCGAACCGCGCTTCATGGCCCGCTGGGTGCCGGTCGGTTATGTGCTCGGCGTGCTGTTGCTGGTGGTGGTGGACGTCATGGGCCACAACGCCATGGGCGCCACGCGCTGGATCAACATTCCGGGGGTGATCCGCTTCCAGCCTTCGGAGTTCATGAAGATCCTGATGCCGGCGACCATCGCCTGGTATTTGTCCAAACGCACCTTGCCGCCGCAGCTCAAGCATGTGGGCGTCAGTCTGTTTCTGATTGGTTTGCCGTTCATTCTGATCGTGCGCCAGCCCGATCTCGGCACTTCGTTGCTGATTCTCGCGGGCGGTGCGTTCGTGCTGTTCATGGGTGGCCTGCGCTGGCGCTGGATTATCAGCGTGCTGGCCGCCGCCGTGCCGGTGGCCGTGGGGATGTGGTTTTTCATCATGCACGACTACCAGAAGCAGCGAATCCTGACGTTCCTCGACCCGGAAAGCGATCCGCTGGGCACCGGCTGGAACATTATCCAGTCGAAAGCGGCCATCGGCTCCGGCGGCGTCTTCGGCAAAGGCTGGCTGCTGGGTACCCAGTCGCACCTGGACTTCCTGCCGGAAAGCCACACCGACTTCATTATCGCGGTCATGGGCGAGGAGTTCGGCCTGGTCGGCATCTGCGCGCTGCTGCTGATTTACCTGCTGTTGATCGGCCGCGGGCTGGTGATTACCGCCCAGGCCCAGACATTGTTCGGCAAATTGCTCGCGGGCGCCCTTACCATGACGTTTTTTGTTTACGTTTTCGTCAACATCGGTATGGTCAGTGGCCTGTTGCCGGTTGTGGGGGTGCCGTTGCCGTTCATTAGCTACGGAGGAACTTCGCTGGTAACGCTGCTGTCAGCGTTTGGGGTTTTGATGTCGATCCATACCCATCGTAAGTGGATCGCACAAGTTTGAATAAGGTGAAGATTTCAATGCAAGTAATGCGTGGCTGGGCGACTCGAAATGCGCCATGGGTCAGCCTGGTAAGCATCCTTGGCATCGCGCAGGACGCGTTGGCCGGCGATTACGAAGGCACACCCCAGGTGGCCGAATTCGTCGGTGAAATGACCCGCGACTACGGCTTTGCCGGTGAACAGCTGATGGGCGTGTTCCGCGAAGCCGAGCGCAAGCAGACGATTCTGGACGCGATCTCGAAACCCGCCGAGCGGGTCAAGCAGTGGAACGAATATCGTCCGATGTTCATCACCGACGCGCGCATCGCCCGCGGCGTGGATTTCTGGCGACAGCACGAGGCGGTACTGGCCCGCGCCGAGCAGGAATACGGTGTGCCAGCCCAGGTCATTGTCTCGATCATCGGCGTTGAGACCTTTTTCGGCCGCAATACCGGCAATTACCGGGTGATCGACGCCTTGTCGACCCTGGGTTTCGACTATCCTCCCCGTGCCGAATTCTTCCGCAAGGAATTGCGTGAATTCCTGCTGCTGGCCCGGGAAGAACAGGTTGATCCGCTGACCCTCAAGGGCTCCTACGCCGGGGCGATGGGCCTGCCGCAGTTCATGCCGAGCAGTTTTCGCGCCTATGCGGTGGATTTCGACGGTGACGGCCACATTAATATCTGGACCAATCCCGACGATGCCATCGGCAGCGTCGCCAGTTATTTCAAGCGTCACGGCTGGGTGGCCGGTGAACCTGTGGTCAGCCGCGCCGATGTGCGTGGCGCGCAGGTCGACGAAGGTTTGACTGCCGGCATCGAGCCGACTAAAACCGTCGGGGAGTTGCGGGCGCTGGGGTGGTCAAGTCATGATGCGCTGCGCGATGATATGCCGGTCACGGCATTCCGCCTGGAAGGTGACAATGGCTCTGAATACTGGATGGGCCTGACGAATTTTTACGCAATCACGCGTTATAACCGCAGCGTGATGTACGCCATGGCGGTACATCAACTGTCTGAACAGCTGGTCCAAGCACGGGGCGTCAAGTAATGCGGGCATTGCCTATGAATAAACCCCTGAAGCTGATGGCATTCGCCGCGTTGGCAGTGCTGGTCGCCAGTTGTTCGACCAGCCGCTCGCCGACACAGAAGTCTTCTTCCACCGCCGTGCGCTCGACGCCGGGGCTGGACATCAACCGCGCCCACAAAGATGGCGCACCGTGGTGGGACGTCGACGTTTCGCGCATCCCGGATGCCACGCCAACCCTGCACACCGGTCCTTACAAGGCCAACCCGTACACCGTGCTGGGCAAGACTTACTTCCCGCTGCAGGAATCCAGGACCTACGTCGCCTCGGGCACGGCGTCCTGGTATGGCACCAAGTTCCACGGCCAGAACACCGCCAACGGCGAAGTGTATGACCTGTATGGCATGAGTGCCGCCCACAAGACCTTGCCACTGCCAAGTTACGTTCGGGTGACCAACCTGGACAACAACAAGACCGTGATCCTGCGGGTCAACGACCGCGGCCCGTTCTACTCGGACCGCATCATCGACTTGTCCTACGCAGCCGCGAAAAAACTCGGCTATGCCGAAACCGGCACTGCACGGGTCAAGGTTGAAGGCATCGATCCACAGCAATGGTGGGCCGCCAAAGGCCGTCCGGCGCCTTTGATGCTCAACGAGCCGCAAGTCGCGCAAAATACCGCGCCGACGATTACCGCTTCGGCCGGCACGGTCGAACAATGGACACCGCCGCCGCAGCAACACGCTGCGGCCGTCGTGCCCGTGCAGATCGATGCAAAAAAAAACGCTTCTGTACCAGCCTCTGGCCAGTATCTGCAGGTGGGCGCGTTCGCCAACCCGGACGCTGCAGAACTCCTGAGATCGAAGCTCAGCGGGATGGTGAGCGCTCCGGTGTTCATCAGCTCGATCGTGCGCAATCAACAGACACTGCATCGGGTGCGCCTGGGGCCGATCGGCTCGCCGGGTGAAATCCAGCAAGTGCAGAACAGTGTGCGTCTGGCCAATCTCGGTTCGCCGAGCGTGGTCACCGCCGAGTAATACGTAGTACTTGATTGACGGTTCACTTGCGGTTTCGGGGGGTGAACCTGGTTGTTGGCTCGTTGAAGAACAAAAGCCCGGCAAGGGTTCTGAGTGAACGACTGAACACGCGATGGCCCGTTAGAGGGCCATCTTGATTAGTTTTGCCCTCGGGCAGTTTCCATTAGCGATTTCGAGAGACGGATGAACATCACCACCTTTGCCAAACGCCTGTGCCTTCTAGTCCCGCTGCTCCTCTCGCCTGCGGCTTTCGCGGTCGAGATGATGCCGTCGCCGCCACAACTGGCCGCCAAAGCCTATGTGCTCATGGATGCCAGCAGCGGCAACGTGCTGGTCGAGAACAACGGTGACCAGCGTCTGCCGCCTGCCAGCCTGACCAAGCTGATGACCGCGTACATCGCGACCCTGGAAATCCGTCGTGGCCAGATCGGCGAAAACGATCCGGTGACCGTCAGCGAAAACGCGTGGCGTACCGGTGGTTCGCGGATGTTCATCAAGGTCGGCTCGCAAGTGACCGTCAGCGACCTGTTGCACGGCATCATCATTCAATCGGGCAACGACGCCAGTGTTGCGCTCGCCGAGCACATCGCCGGCAGCGAAGACGCTTTCGCCGACATGATGAACAAAACCGTGGCCGACCTGGGCATGACCAACAGCCACTTCATGAACCCGACCGGTCTGCCGAACCCTGAGCACTACTCGTCGGCTCACGACATGGCAGTGCTGGCTCGCGCGATCATCCACGAAGACCCGGCTCACTACGCGATCTACTCGCAGAAAGAGTTCTTCTGGAACGGCATCAAGCAACCTAACCGCAACCTGCTGCTGTGGCGCGACAAGACCGTCGACGGTCTGAAAACTGGCCACACTGACGAAGCTGGCTACTGCATGGTGTCTTCGGCGGTACGTGATGGCATGCGCCTGATCGCCGTGGTGTTCGGCACCAACAGCGAAGTGGCCCGCGCCTCTGAAACCCAGAAGCTGCTGACCTACGGTTTCCGTTTCTTCGAAACCCAGACCTTCTATCAGAAAGGCGCCGAGCTGGCTCAGGCCCCTGTCTGGAAAGGCAGCACCAATCAAGTCAAGGCCGGCCTGGCTCAAGACCTGACCATGACCCTGCCAAAAGGCCAGCTGAAAAAGCTCGCCGCGAGCATGACCATGAACCCGCAACTGGTTGCGCCAATCGCCAAGGGCGACGTGATCGGTAAAGTCGAAGTGAAACTGGACGACAAGGTGGTGCACAGCGCTGACCTGATCGCCCTGGACGCTGTCGAGGAGGGTGGTATCTTCCGCCGCATGTGGGATAGCATCCGTCTATTCTTCTACGGCTTGTTCAACTGAATTAGTGTGGACTCTCATGGCCCCGCTCCACTCCGGAGCGGGGCCATGTCCGTTGCCACGGCTTACGAGGCCGTTACGCCATGACAGACACCGAAGTAAACGCGCCAAAAATCGAATTCCCCTGCGCGGACTACCCGATCAAGGTGATCGGCGACACCGGCGTGGGTTTCAAGGACAAGATCATCGCGATCCTTGAGAAACACGCGACCGTTGACCACAAGACCCTGGCCGAGCGCCAGAGTACCAACGGCAAGTACACGACCATCCAGCTGCACATCATCGCCACCGGTCAAGAACAGCTGTACGACATCAACAGCGAGTTGCGGGCTACCGGTTTCGTGCACATGGTGCTGTGATGTCTGGCTCGCTGGGCTTTCGCGAGCTCGGCCAGATGGCTTACGAGCCGGTCTGGCATGCCATGCAGCGCTTCACCAACGAACGCGGCAGCGATGCCGCAGACGAGATCTGGCTGGTGGAACACCCACCGGTGTTCACCCAGGGCCAGGCCGGCAAGGCCGAGCACTTGTTGCTGCCGGGCGATATTCCGGTGGTGCAGGTCGACCGCGGTGGCCAGGTGACTTATCACGGTCCCGGTCAGTTGGTGGCCTACCTGTTGCTCGATGTACGCAAGCTCGGTTTCGGCGTGCGTGACCTGGTCACCCGCATGGAACATTGCCTGATCGAGTTGCTGGCCAGTTACGGCGTCACTGCCGCGGCCAAGCCGGATGCGCCAGGTGTCTACGTCGACGGGGCGAAGATCGCTTCCCTGGGTTTGCGGATTCGCCATGGTTGTTCCTTTCATGGCCTGGCCCTGAACGTGGACATGGACCTGGAACCGTTTCGACGGATTAATCCCTGCGGCTACGCCGGGCTGGCGATGACCCAGCTGAGCGATCACGCAGGATCGATTGAATTTGCCGAGGTAAGTGCCCGGCTGCGCGCGCAGCTCGTCAAACACCTCGACTATGCTGAGCAGACGACCCTAACGGGCGGAATCGACTGATATGACTACTGATGCAGTGCAAACCATGATCCCGACGCTGGATGTCACCGAGCGTCCGGCCCCGCGTGCCAAGGTAGAAGCCGGCGTCAAGCTGCGCGGCGCCGAGAAGGTTGCACGCATCCCGGTGAAGATCATCCCGACCACCGAACTGCCGAAGAAACCCGACTGGATCCGCGTGCGCATCCCGGTTTCCCCGGAAGTCGATCGCATCAAGGCCCTGCTGCGCAAACACAAGCTGCATAGCGTGTGCGAAGAAGCGTCCTGCCCGAACCTGGGCGAGTGCTTCTCCGGCGGCACCGCAACGTTCATGATCATGGGCGACATCTGCACCCGTCGCTGCCCGTTCTGCGACGTGGGCCACGGCCGTCCGAAACCACTGGACGTCAACGAGCCGGAAAGCCTGGCCATCGCCATTGCCGACCTGAAACTGAAATACGTGGTGATCACCTCGGTGGACCGCGACGACTTGCGTGACGGCGGTGCCCAGCACTTTGCCGACTGCATCCGCGAGATCCGCAAGCTGTCGCCGAATGTACAGCTCGAAACCCTGGTCCCGGACTACCGTGGCCGCATGGACGTCGCACTGGAAATCACCGCCGCCGAGCCGCCGGATGTGTTCAACCACAACCTGGAAACCGTGCCGCGCCTGTACAAGGCTGCGCGTCCGGGTTCGGACTACCAGTGGTCGCTGACCCTGCTGCAACGCTTCAAGCAGATGATGCCGCACATTCCGACCAAATCCGGCCTGATGCTGGGTCTGGGCGAAACTGACGAAGAAGTCATCGAAGTCATGAAGCGCATGCGCGAACACGACATCGACATGTTGACCCTGGGCCAGTACCTGCAACCGTCCCGCAGCCACTTGCCGGTGCAGCGTTTCGTGCACCCGGACACCTTCGCCTGGTTCGCCGAGGAAGGTTACAAAATGGGCTTCAAGAACGTCGCTTCCGGCCCGCTGGTACGCTCCTCGTACCACGCCGACGAGCAGGCGAAGCTGGTTAAAGCCGAGCTGATGTCGTCCTGATCACGCGGTGAGAAAAAAATGCCCGCACGGCTTCCGGCCCTGCGGGCATTTTTTCGCCTTGCCTGTGGCGATCACTGCTTTTCCTGCAACCTGTGGGGCGACAGACCCTCTTCTGTTTGTCCCCGTTCCTGACTACTGTGTGCTGAAGATTTCGCGCAGGGAGATTCATGGATGACCGTTCGACCGACTCACACACTGTTTCCACATACCCCGGTGCCAGCCTTGCCCCGGGAAGGGCTGATTGGCGTCATTGCGCCCGCCGGCCCCGCGCCGCTGGACACCGACAAAGCCATTGCCTGGATGCGGGCTCGCGGTTACGCGCTGCGAATTTTTCCCGGTGTCTACGAGCAGGTCGGCTACCTGGCCGGCAGCGACGATGTGCGGCTCAATGACTTGCACGCAGCCTTCGCGGACAGCGAGGTCGATGCGATCATTTGTCTGCGCGGTGGTTACGGCACACCGCGTTTGCTCGACCGCATCGATTTCGAGTTGCTGCAAAACAACGCCAAGCCGTTCATCGGCTACAGCGACATCACGGCGCTGCACCTGGCGATCAGCCGTTATGCGGGGTTCGTGACCTTTCATGGTCCGTTGCTCAATGCAGATCTGTTGGGTGACAAGCAAAAACCTACCGAGGCCTCGTTTTTCAACATGCTCAGAGGGCAGGTGAAGGCGGGCAGTGTGCTGACGCATCCGGTGGCCTACCCGTTGACCACCATCGAGCCTGGCATCGCTCACGGGCGCTTGCTGGGAGGTAATCTGGCGATGATTGCCGCGACCATGGGCACGCCTTATGAGATGGATGCCGAGGGCGTCATTCTGTTTATCGAGGACATCAACGAGCCGTTGTATCGCATCGATCGGCTGCTGACTCATTTGCGCCTGGCTGGCACGCTGGGCAAGTTGCGTGGGGTTCTGGTGGGTGATGTGGCCGGGGTTGATTCGGTTGCGCTTGAGCGATTGCTCAAGCAGACCTTTGAGCCATTGCGCATACCGGTGCTGTCGGGGTGGCGCAGCGGGCATTGCGATCCGAACCTGACGTTGCCGCTGGGGGCGTTGGTGAGGCTGGATGCGGGGAGCAAGGAGTTGGTGCTGGAGCAGGATGTGGTGGTCAGGCGTTAGCAGTTCATCGCATGACAGTCAGTCTTCGCGAGCAAGCCCGCTCCCACATTCGACCGTGTTCCATGCAAGAACGCGGTGAAATGTGGGAGCGGGCTTGCTCGCGAAGGCGGCAGTCGCCATACGGCTAATTATCGGTTGCGCAGGCCTTCGAGCAACTTGTGCGTTGGATACCCATCCGCCGGCCAGCCAAACGACTGTTGCGCACTGCGGATCGCCTTGCGGGTGTTGGCACCAATGATGCCGTCGGCGGTGCCCGCATCGTATTTCTGGGCACTCAGCAGATTTTGCAGCTCGATCCGTTCGGTGCGGCTCAGCGGCAAATCATCCTTGGGCCATGTGCCGTTGATCAGGCCCCCGCCGTTGAAACGCTCGGACAACAAACTGACGGCCAGGGCGTAGGACGAGGAGTTGTTGTACTTGAGGATCGCGCGGAAGTTGTCGAGCACCAGGAACGCCGGGCCGCGATAACCCGCTGGCAGCAACAGCGCCGCGGACAAGTGCTCGGAACCCGCTGGAACCTGTCCGCCGTTAGGCAGCGTCACGCCCAGTTGCCGCCATTCGGCGACACTCTTGCGGATCGTGCCATCGGCCAATACGTAGTTGAAGCTTCCCGGTAGCTGAACTTCAAAGCCCCACGGCTGACCTTTTTGCCAGCCAGAGCTTTGCAGGTAGTGCGCGGTCGAGGCCAGGGCGTCGGCGGAGCTGCCCCAGATGTCACGGCGACCATCGCCATCGAAGTCCACTGCATGGGTGTTGTAGGTGGTCGGGATGAACTGGGTCTGGCCCATGGCACCGGCCCAGGAACCGAGCATCTGCTCCGGCTCGATATCGCCCTGTTGCAGGATCTGCAGGGCCGCGATCAATTGCGCATGGGCGAAGCCTGGGCGCCGGCCTTCATAAGCCAGGGTCGCCAGGGAGTTGATCACCGACTTGCTGCCCTGAAACTGACCGAAGTTGCTCTCCATGCCCCACACCGCGACCAGTGCCTGGCGATCGACGCCGTAGCGCTGCTCGATGCTTTGCAGGATGTCCGCGTACTGGTTGACCAGCGTCTGGCCTTTGCGCACACGCAGCGGCGACAGGGCACCGTCGAGGTATTCCCACACAGGGCGGGAAAATTCCGGCTGGCTGCGGTCGGCACGAATCACGCTGGTGTCCAGGCTGACATTGGCGAAGGCGCGATCAAACAGATCGGCGCGGATGCCGGCTGCCAGTGCATCCTTGCGGAAGCCCGCCTGCCATTCGGCGAAGGTCTGGGTTGGCTGGATGTCGAGGTTCTCACCGGTCGGGACCACGGGCGGAATCACCGCAGGGGCTGTCGCGACGGGAAGGGTCTGAAGCGGTTGGGCGTCGGCGGCGGTCGGTTTTTCCGCGCAGGCGACAAGCAGAACGAGGCTGGAGGCAGCTATCAATTGGCGCAGGTGCCAACGACGGGAAATACAAAAGGGCATGCACGGGTCCAGGGAGTACGAATCAGGTGCAGACCTTAACATGTTGAGCGCTGGCTTGCCTTTCAGGCCGCCAGAAAGTAAGAAGCCTCCCAGTTGTCAGACTGGAAGGCTTCGCGGCGGTAGCTGCCTTTGCCCTTGCCGGCTCGTTCCTGACGGCTGCGGAACAGTGGCTGGGCGACGATGGATTTGGCCTTGTTGGGGCCATTTTTAGATGGCTTTTTGCTCATGATGAAATCTCGCAAGTGAGTGGGTTTTGCGGGGAAATCATCTGCCGAAGTTGGGACTCTGTCTATAGGGCAAATGCAGGTGTGATGTGTAGGAAGCTGGATCAAAAGATCGCGGCCTTCGGCAGCTCCTACAAAGGCATCACATTCACCCTGCAGGAGCTGCCGAAGGCTGCGATCTTTTGATCTTACTCTGCTGGCAACGACAATCTTTGGCCAGCCATCAACAACGACAACCGACTCAAGCTCATCCACGGCGAACCCGCGGCCTGGCCTTTGATCTGGGCGTCGATCCGCTGAGCTTCGAGCAACAACTGCGCCCAGCGTTGCGCCGAGTAGCGTTGCAGGGCTTTGCTCATCAGCGGTTTGCGCTTGTCCCAGACCGGTGGTCGGGCAGAGCTGAAGGCTTTGTCCAGCGGAACGCCCTGACTGTATTGCAGGGAAATATTGGCCAGCAGACGCAGTTCACGGGCCAGGGCCCAGAGAATCACCGGCGGTTCGACCCCTTCACCGCGCAAGCCCTCGAGCATGCGCAGGGCATGCGCTGCTTCACCGTTGAGAATCGCATCGGTCAAGCCGAAGACATCGAAGCGCGCACTGTCGGCCACCGCCGCTTGCACGGTCTCGACGGTAATCTGACCGCCTTCGGCCATCAGCTTGAGCTTTTCGATTTCCTGGGCGGCGGCCAGCAGGTTGCCTTCGACGCGCGCGGCGATCAGCTCGACGGCGTCCTGGCTGGCGGAGAGCCCGGCCTGGGACAAGCGCTGGCGGATCCAGCTCGGCAGCTGGTTGGCATCCACCGGCCAGATTTGCACGAACTGGGTGTGCTGGCCTTCGACCAGTGCCTTGCCCCACTTGGTTTTCTGCGCGCTGCCGTCGAGTTTCGGCAGGCTGATCAGCAAGATGGTGTCTTCAGCCGGTCGCGAGCAGTACTCGATGAACGCGGCCGCCCCTTTGTCACCGGGTTTGCCGGACGGCAGACGCAGTTCCAGCAGGCGTTTTTCGGCGAACAACGACATGCTTGCGCCGGCTTGCAGCAACGTTCCCCAGTCGAAACTGGCGTCGGCTGCGAACACCTGGCGCTCGTCGAAACCCTGTTGGCGAGCGGCTGCACGAATGGCGTCAGCGGCTTCCTGGCAGAGCAACGGGTCATCGCCACTGATGACGTAGATCGGCGCGAGAGCACCTTGCAAGTGTTTGGCGAGTTGGGCGGGGGCGAGTTTCATAAGAGAGGGCGAACGGGGCGCCTGAGCGCCCCGTAAGTCTTACTGCTGCGGGATTTCGACAGGCGACTGACGCGGCGTTTCCGCTTCAGCCTTCTGCGCGGCTTCCAGTGCCGCAGCTTCAGCCTTGGCCTTGGCCTCGGCGGTCTGTTGCAGCTGATCCAGCTGGGCTGGCGACAGTTGCTGCAAGCGCAGCATCATGCGTTGTACCAGTTCGCGACGGATCTCCTTGCGAGCATCGGTGGCTTCCTGGTCGGATCCCACCAGGTTGTTACCGTCGTGGATAAAGACCTTCTGCACTTCGAGCTTGTCGCTCAGCAGGTGCAGGTTGTGCTCACCACTGATGTCGTAGCTGAGTACGGTGGTCACCTGGTACTCGCCAGTACGGCCGGCACCTGCATAGCTGAGGATGCGCTGGCTTTCCTGCTCATCGGCCAGCACCAGCTTGTATGGCGCGCCCGTGTGGATATTGACGCCGCTGCTTTCCAGCACCTGACGCAACATGGTCACGGTTTCGCCATAGGAGTTGCGTGCACTCAGGTCGAGTTCCTTGAAGGCGAGTTCATAGGTGCCAGTGCCGCGCAGCTGGAAACCGCAGGCGCTCAACAGGACCGCAAGGCCCATCACCAGCAAATTGCGTTTGATCATCTTGTTGCTCCCCTTGAAACCATGTGGGCCGACCGTACGGCCCGAAAGGTTTTACTCGGCGCCAGGCTCACCTGGCGCCTGATCCAATTAGCTGGCGACGATATTGACCAGTTTCCCGGGCACTACGATCACTTTACGAATAGTCAGGCCATCGACAAAACGCAGCACGTTCTCGTTGACACGGGCAGCGGCTTCGACTTCTTCGCGAGTCGCGGTGGCCGGCATTTCGATCTGGCCGCGCAGCTTGCCGTTGACCTGGATGACCAGCGTCAGGCTGTCCTGCACCAGCGCGGTTTCGTCCACCACCGGCCAGCCGGCGTCGATCACCGGGTCTGCGTGACCCAGTTGATGCCACAGCTCATGGCTGATGTGCGGGGTGATCGGCGCCAGCAGCAACGTCACGGCTTCCAGACCTTCATGAACCAGTGCGCGATCCTGTTCGGTGCCTTGCGCGGCTTTTTCCAGCACGTTCATCAGCGTCATCACCTGGGCGATGGCAGTGTTGAATTTGTGGTTCTGGCCGACGTCGTGGCTGGCCTGCTTGATCGCCAGGTGGATCGAACGGCGAACGGCTTTCTGCTCATCGTTCAGGCCGGCGACGTCCAGTTTGCCCGGCAGGCCCTGAGTGACGTGGGCTTGAGCCAGACGCCAGACGCGCTTGAGGAAGCGGTGCGAACCTTCGACGCCCGAGTCGGACCATTCCGCGCTCATGTCGGGTGGCGAGGCGAACATCATGAACAGGCGGCAGGTGTCGGCGCCGAACTGGTCAATCATCGACTGAGGGTCGACGCCGTTGTTCTTGGACTTGGCCATCTTCTCGGTGCCGCCGATTTCCACCGGCAGGCCGTCCGCGATCAGCTTGGCGCTGATGACCTTGGCCTTGCTGTCACGTTCGAGTTCGACGTCTGCCGGGTTGAACCAGGTGTAAGCGCCGTTGGCTTCGCGACGATAGTAAGTCTCGGCGATTACCATGCCCTGGGTCAGCAGGTTCTTGAACGGTTCGTTGGAGCTCACCAGGCCTTCGTCGCGCATCAGCTTGTGGAAGAAGCGCGCATACAGCAGGTGAAGAATCGCGTGTTCGATACCGCCGATGTATTGATCAACCGGCAACCAATGGTCGGCCGCCGATTTTTCCACCAGGCCACCTTCATAGTGCGGCGAGGCGTAGCGGGCGTAGTACCACGAGGACTCGACGAAGGTGTCCATGGTGTCGGTTTCACGCTTGGCCGGTGCGCCGCATTTCGGGCAACTGCACTCGTAGAACTCGGGCATGCGCGCCAATGGCGAACCTGCGCCATCCGGCACAACGTCTTCCGGCAACACCACTGGCAGCTGATCTTCCGGGACCGGTACATCACCGCAAGTGTTGCAGTGGATGATCGGGATCGGGCAGCCCCAGTACCGCTGACGGCTGATGCCCCAGTCGCGCAGGCGGAACTGGGTGCGCGAGGCGCCGAGGTTCTTCTTGATCAGCGCGACTTCAATGGCGTCGAACGCACCGGCGAAGTCGAGGCCGTCGAACTCGCCTGAGTTGATCAGCGTGCCGTGCTCGCCGTAGGCGTCCTGCCACGGCGCGGGGTTGGTATCGCCTGCGCTGGTGCGCACCACGGATTTGATCGGCAGGTTGTACTTGGTGGCGAACTCGAAATCACGCTCGTCGTGCGCCGGAACAGCCATGACCGCGCCATCGCCGTAGTGCATCAACACATAGTTGGCGACCCACACCGGGAGTTTCTCACCGGTCAGTGGGTGCTCGACGAACAGCGAGGTCGGCAGGCCTTTTTTCTCTTGAGTGGCGACGTCGGCTTCGGCGACGCTGCCGCCCTTGCATTCAGCGATGAACGCCTGCAGCTCAGGGTTGTTCTGTGCGGCCAGGGCGGCCAGGTGGTGTTCGGCGGCCACGGCAACATAGGTTGCGCCCATCAGGGTGTCCGGACGGGTGGTGAAGACTTTCAGTGCGCCGGCTTCGCCGATGGAGTCGACGTTGTACGGGAATTGCACTTCCATGCCGCGGGATTTGCCGATCCAGTTGCGCTGCATGGTCTTGACCTGTTCAGGCCAGCCGGTCAGCTCGTCGAGGCTTTCCAGCAGCTCATCCGCGTAAGCGGTGATCTTGAAGTAGTACATCGGGATTTCGCGCTTCTCGATCAGCGCGCCGGAACGCCAGCCGCGACCGTCGATCACTTGCTCGTTGGCCAGGACGGTCTGGTCGACCGGGTCCCAGTTCACGGTGCCGCTTTTCTTGTAGATCACGCCTTTTTCGAACAGGCGAGTGAACAGCCATTGTTCCCAGCGGTAGTAATCCGGCTTGCAGGTGGTCACTTCGCGGGACCAGTCCACCGCCAGGCCCAGGCTGCGCAGCTGGGTCTTCATGTAGGCGATGTTTTCGTAGGTCCACTTGGCGGGCGCTACGTTGTTCTTCATCGCGGCGTTTTCCGCCGGCATGCCGAAGGCGTCCCAACCCATGGGTTGCAGGACGTTCTTGCCTTGCATGCGCTGATAGCGGGAGATCACGTCGCCGATGGTGTAGTTGCGCACGTGCCCCATGTGTAGCTTGCCGCTGGGGTAAGGGAACATCGACAGGCAGTAGAAAGTCTCCTTGCCTGGCTGTTCACTGACTTCAAAGGACTTTTGCTCGTCCCAGAACGACTGGGCGGCGGCTTCGATTTCACGGGGCTGATATTGTTCGTGCATGGCTACTTTTGAACTGAATAGGGGTGGCCTAATCCTCTTCAATGCGACGCTGGACGGTGATCACGCCAAATCGGCGTTGCGGTGCCCAAGCGAGCTGGAAGTGGAGTTACAGGAAGCGCCGTAGCATACATGACCGCACTCTACCGAGGGAAACCCTGATTACTGCCGCGCGTCTTGCAGAAATGGCTGCGAGGGCCGTTGGTCGCGGCATCCAGCCGGTTTGTTCATGGAAGCTAAGCTCTAACTGGGGAGCGAGTCTTATCTTCAATGAGGTGAGGGATGGTTGATTCACAGCAAAATGTTACCAAGCCGGAGCTGTACGAAAGACTGATTGATCGTCTGGGAATGGCTCTGGACGCGGCAAAAACCGCTGGCCGGTTGCGTGATGAACGCCCCCTTGAGCTGGAATTGCGTGGCCTGAGCCCCGCAGAGTTTGCACTGGTCAAGGCCTATCTGGACCGCAGTGAACGTGAGACACACGGATGCTTGTCAGAAGCAGTGAAGCAACTAGACGCACCACGTTCGGCCAAGATCATCTGGCTCAAGGACAAGGCACCGGGCAGGGACGCGGTAAAGGTCCGGTCTCTGCAATTCAAGTAAGGGCACTTGAAGCCATGACGTATGGTTTTTTGAAGCATAGTCCTTTCACATTTGTTGTCGCATTGCGTCAACCCACTTAGGCTTCGGGCATCTTCAGGAGATGCTCGATGCCTTTTCGTTACTTCATAAAACAACTTCTGCTGCCGCCCGGCGTTTTGTTGCTGTTGCTGGCGCTTGCCTGGTGGTTTCGCCGATCGAGGCCGCGGCTGGCCGGGCTGTGCTTTGCGCTGGGGTTCGGTGGCTTCTGGCTGATGAGTCTGCCGGTGGTGGTGCAATGGGGTGCCAAGATGCTGGAACGGGAGCCGGCGCTGGATCGCGCTGAATGGGCGACCCTGAGTCAGCGCGCTGACGCGATCGTTGTGCTGGGGTCCGGGCGTGAGCGGGGCGACCTGGCTTGGGGCGAGGACCAGCCGACCGGTGTTGGCCTGGGGCGTCAGCGTTATGCCGCGCGACTGGCCAAGGCCTCCGGCCTGCCGATCCTCACCAGCGGCGGCCTGCATTTCGGCACGCCGCCCACCGAAGCCAAATTGATGGCGGACTCGATGTTCGAAGACGCTGGCGTAACCGTGCGTTGGCAGGAAGGGCGCAGCCGTACGACTTGGGAAAATGCGCAGTTCAGTGCCGAGGTGTTGCTGCCACAAGGAATCAAGCGTGTTGTGGTCGTGACTCAGGCCTGGCACATGCCGCGGGCGGTCTGGAGTTTCCAGAAGGCAGGATTTGAGGTGGTGCCCGCGCCGGTGGGGTTTCTAGGCGTGGACAATGCCCGGCCATTGGGGGGCTGGATGCCTGAGTTCAAGTCGATCTGGCAGAGCGGGCAGTTGCTGAATGAAGCGGTGGGGCAGATAGGGTATTCGTTGTTTTACCGCTGAAAATCAAAAGATCGCAGCCTTCGGCAGCTCCTGCAGGGTGTACACAATCCCCTGTAGGAGCTGCCGAAGGCTGCGATCTTTTTGCAGGCTCCGCGATTAAACGGTCTTGGCCATCCGGTTGGCCACCAACGCCCAGCCAAACAACAACATGCAGACAATGATCAGCGGCCACGAGCGCCATTGCAGGTAAGGCGTCAGGTTATGCATCGGCACCACTTCGCCGTACAGGATGCCGCGTTCGAACTGCGGGATCTGCGTGGTGATCTGGCCGAAGGGGTTGATCAGGCCGGTCACGCCGTTGTTGGTGGCGCGGATCATCCAGCGGCCGGCCTCGAGTGCGCGCATCTGCGCCATCTGCAAGTGTTGCAACGGCCCGATGGAAGTGCCGAACCAGGTGTCATTACTGATGGTCAGCAACAGATCGCTGCGAGCCGCAAGGCTGGCGGCAAACTCCGGGTATACCACTTCGTAGCAGATGTACGGCGCAATCTGATAGCCCTTGGCTTGCAGCATCGCCTGATCGGCGGGGCCACGGGCAAAGTCCGACATCGGCAGGTCGAAGAAGGCGATCAGGCCGCGCAGGATATCCTGCAGCGGCACGTATTCGCCGAACGGCACCAGCTTCTGCTTGAGGTAAGTGCCGTCGCCTTCGCCGACGACAGTGATGCCGTTGAAAAAACGTTTTTCGTGACGGACGACTTCGCGGATGGGGACGCCGGTAATCATTGCCGAATCCCGCTCGGAAGCGAATTTACCCATCATGTCCAGATAGCCTTCGGCGGACTCCTTGAGTACCGGGATCGCGGTTTCCGGCCAGATCAGCAGGTCGACACGCTTGGAGCTGAAGCTCATGTCGCGGTACAGCGCCAGTTGCGCGTTGAGCTGCGCCGGGTCCCACTTCATGCTTTGTTCGATATTGCCCTGAATCGCCGCGACGCTCAGTGGTGCACCCGCCGGGCTGGTCCAGGCATGACCTTTGAGCACGATGCCGGCAACCCAAGGGCCGACCAACAGCAGTACACCCGCCGCAATAAAGGCTTTGCGACCCGTCTTGATCAGGCGCGAAGCGTTATAGATCAGCGCGGCCGTCAAGGCCAGGGTGAAGGACACCAGCCACATCCCGCCCACGGGTGCGAGGCCGGCCAACGGGCCGTCGAGCTGGCTGTAACCGGAGTAAAGCCACGGGAAGCCTGTGAGGAACCAGCCACGAAACGCTTCCTGGCCTACCCACAGCGCTGCGAACGCCATGGCATCGGCCAGCGGTGCTTCGTTGCGACGCAACCAGCGCGCCCAGATCCAGGCGGGCAGGGCGAAGAACCAGGCAATCGCCGCAGTGAAGAGCAGCATCAGGAAACCGGCCAGCAGCACCGATGCGCCGCCAAAGTTGTGGATGCTGTAGTAGATCCAGCTGGTGCCGGCGCCAAACAGGCCGAAACCGAAACACCACCCACGGCCCAGGGCCTGGCGGGGGCTCAGTTCACGCAAACCGGCGTAGAAAAAGCCGACCGCCAGCAACGCCAACGGCCAGATATCGAACGGCGCCAGGGCCAGGGTGGTGATTGCACCGGCCACCACGGCCAGCAGGTTACCGGGCCAGCCGGGGCGGGTCAGACGATGCATTTCAATCCTTAGCGGGCGATAGGTGTCAGGCGCAGCAAGTGAATCCGACGGCTGTCGGCGTTCAGGATGCGGAAGCGATACGGGCCGATCTCGGTTATTTCGTTGCGTTTCGGCAGATGCCCGAATGCACTCATCACCAGGCCGCCGACGGTATCGAACTCATCGTTGGAGAACTCACTGTCGAAAAACTCGTTGAAGTTCTCGATCGGCGTCAGGGCCTTGACCAGGAAGTCACCGCTGGGCAGTGGCTTGATGTAGCTGTCTTCCTCGACGTCGTGCTCGTCTTCGATGTCGCCGACGATCTGTTCCAGCACGTCTTCGATGGTCACCAGGCCCGCCACACCGCCGTACTCATCGATAACGATGGCCATGTGGTTGTGGTTGGCGCGAAACTCGCGCAGCAGCACATTGAGGCGCTTGGACTCGGGCACGAAGGTGGCCGGGCGCAGCAGGTCCTTGATGTTGAAGCTGTCGCCGTTCTCCCTGAGGATCAACGGCAGCAAGTCCTTGGCCAGCAACACGCCCATCACGTCATCGTGGCTTTCGCCGATAACCGGGTAACGGGAGTGGGCCGAGTCGACTACGGCCGGCAAAAACTCGCGGGGTGTCTGGGTCGCCTTGATGCTGATCATCTGCGAGCGCGGGACCATGATGTCCCGTACTTGCAGGTCTGCAACCTGGATGGCGCCTTCGACGATGGCCAGCGCTTCGCTGTCCAGCAACTTGTTTTGATGTGCGTCGCGCAGAAGCTCCAGCAGCTCCTGACGGTTCTTCGGCTCGTGGGCAAAAGCCTGGGTGAGCTTACCCAGCCATGACTTCTGCCCGTTGCTCGATCGATCTTCGCTCATAGCGATTACTCTGAATCCTTTGTTGTCACGATAGTGGATGTTTCAATTTCGTCGTCCGCGTACGGGTCGGGGTAGCCCAACTCTGCAAGCAACGTTCGTTCCAGCGCTTCCATTTCTTCGGCTTCATCGTCATCTATATGGTCGTAACCCAGCAGATGCAAGCAGCCGTGAATGACCAGATGCGCCCAGTGCGCCTTGGGTTCCTTGCCTTGCTCGGCGGCTTCACGCTCGACCACCGCCACGCAGATGACCAGATCGCCCAGCAGCGGGATATCGAGAAACTCGTCAGGCACATCGGCAGGAAACGACAGGACGTTGGTGGCGTAATCCTTCTGCCGCCAGGTGTGGTTCAGCTCGCGGCCTTCGGCTTCGTCGACCAGGCGAATGGTCATCTCGGAGTCGGCGGTGCGCTGGCGCAAGGCCAGTTCGCACCATTGGCGGAACTCGGCTTCGCTGGGGGCGTGCGCTTCGGTAGCGAGTTGCAGATCAAGCTCAAGCATCGCGGCGACTGTCCTTTGGTGTTTCGTCTGCCGCGCGATTCTCGAAGCGCTCGTAAGCTTCGACGATGCGCTGCACCAGTGGGTGGCGCACAACGTCCTTGGGCATGAAATGGGTGAAGCTGATGCCCGGCACTTCTTTCAGCACTTCGATCACATGGTGCAGCCCGGATTTGGTGCCTTTGGGCAGGTCGACCTGGGTGATGTCACCGGTGATGACCGCTGTGGAGCCGAAGCCGATTCGGGTCAGGAACATTTTCATCTGCTCGACGGTGGTGTTCTGGCTTTCGTCGAGAATGATGAAGCTGTTATTCAGCGTGCGACCGCGCATATAGGCCAGCGGCGCAACTTCGATCACCTGGCGCTCGATCAGCTTGGCGACGTATTCGAAGCCAAGCATCTCGTAGAGTGCGTCGTAGAGCGGACGCAGGTACGGGTCGATCTTTTGCGACAGGTCGCCCGGCAGAAAACCGAGCTTTTCGCCCGCTTCAACCGCCGGACGAACCAGCAGGATGCGGCGAATCTGCTCGCGCTCCAGCGCGTCTACCGCGCAGGCAACGGCCAGATAGGTCTTGCCGGTACCGGCCGGGCCGATGCCGAAGTTGATGTCGTTACCGAGGATTTCCTTCACGTAGCGCAACTGATTCAAGCCACGAGGGCGAATCATGCCTTTCTTGGTGCGCAGGGCCACGGAGGGTTCGGACGGGGAAACGTTGTCCAGCTCTTCGACGGCCGATTCCTGCAAGAACAGGTGAACCATGTCCGGCGACAGCTCGGTCCCCTTGGTTTCCCGGTACAGGCGGCGCAGGAGGTTTTCCGCGGAGGTGGTGTGTTTGGGGTCGCCGATCAGCTCGAACTGGTTTCCGCGATTGCGGATCTCGATGGTCAGGCGTTGCTCGATCAAGCGCAGGTGCTCGTCGAACATCCCGCACAGATTGGCGAAGCGGCGAGCCTCAAAGGGCTCGAGGATAAAACGATGTGGTTCTATGGGTGCGTTCAAGGTCGTATTTAGCCGCCCTGGGGCAATTAAGATGAAATCAAGGATAACGCCAGTGAGGCGGGTGCGAAAGCTCTTAAATATCTCGACCTGACACACCCCGATTCTGTAGGAGCCGGCTTGCTGGCGATGGGCGCACCGCGGTGCATCAGGATGACCGGGTTATCGTTCATCGCCAGCAAGCCGGCTCCTGCAAGTTATGCAGTGATCAACGAACCCCGCAGCGAGTGCGGCTGCGCCGCATCGATGTGCACGTCAGCGAACTGGCCGATCAGGGTTGGATTGTCGCAGCGGAAGTTGACGATCCGGTTGTTCTCGGTCCGGCCTTGCAGCTCGCCGGGGTCTTTTTTCGAGTAATCGGTGACCAGAATCCGCTGGATCGAACCGACCATTTGTCGGCTGATCTCGAAACCTTGCTGGTTCAGGCGATGTTGCAGGGCGTTCAGGCGTTCTTTTTTCAGCTCTTCCGGCGTTTCATCGGCCAGATCGGCCGCCGGTGTGCCTGGGCGCTGGCTGTAGACAAACGAATAGGAAAAGTCGAAACCGACGTCTTCGATCAGCTTCATGGTCTGTTCGAAGTCTTTTTCGGTCTCGCCGGGGAAACCGACGATAAAGTCCGAGCTGATGCAGATCCCTGGCACGGCGGCGCGCAGCTTGCGCAGTTTGGATTTGTATTCCAGCGCGGTGTGGTTGCGCTTCATCGCCGCAAGAATGCGGTCCGAACCCGATTGCACCGGCAAGTGCAGGTGTTTCACCAGCTCCGGCACTTCGGCGTGAGCCTGGATCAGGCTGTCGGAGAATTCGAGCGGGTGCGAGGTGGTATAGCGAATCCGGTCGATGCCATCGACAGCCGCGACGACACGAATCAGCTCGGCCAGATCCGCCAGGCGACCGTCGTGGGTGGTGCCGCGATAGCCGTTGACGTTCTGGCCCAGCAGCGTCACTTCACGCACGCCGTTTTCAGCGAGGTGGATGATTTCGGCAATCACGTCATCGAACGGTCGGCTGACTTCTTCGCCACGGGTGTAGGGCACCACACAGAACGTGCAGTACTTGCTGCAGCCTTCCATGACCGAGACGTAAGCGCTCGGGCCATCGATGCGCGGCTCCGGCAAATGGTCGAATTTTTCGATTTCCGGGAACGAGACGTCGACTTGCGGCAATTTGGTGGCGCGGGCGGCGTCGATCATTTCCGGCAGGCGGTGCAGGGTCTGCGGGCCGAAGACCACGTCGACATACGGAGCGCGATCGCGGATGGCGGCGCCTTCCTGACTGGCGACGCAACCGCCGACGGCAATCACCATCTCGGGGTTCGCCAGTTTCAGTTCGCGCCAGCGGCCGAGCTGGGAATACACCCGGTCCTGGGCGCGTTCGCGGATCGAACAGGTGTTGAGCAGGATCACGTCGGCGTCTTCTGCGCGAGCGGTGACTTCCAGGGCCTGATGTTCGCCCAGCAGATCGACCATGCGCGAGCTGTCGTACTCGTTCATCTGGCAACCGTGGGTTTCGATGTAAAGCTTCTTGGCCATGGATACAGTCATCACGTGATTCAAAGAACCGCGCATTATAGGGAACATGTCCCGAGGTTCCTACCGTTGTGCGTCCGGTGGCTATGCTATAGTTCGCGCCCTCATTTTTATCCCCCGATGTGTTGCTCGCCCACCATGACCAAACGTGAAGCTCCAATCTACAAGGTGATTTTCCTCAACCAGGGCCAGGTGTACGAAATGTACGCCAAGCAGATCTATCAAAGTGATCTGTGGGGCTTCCTGGAGGTGGAAGAGTTCGTCTTTGGCGAGCGTACGCAAGTGGTCGTCGATCCGAGCGAAGAGAAGCTCAAGGCTCAGTTCGAAGGTGTCGTGCGCAGCTTTGTGCCGATGCATTCGATCGTGCGCATCGACGAAGTCGAGCGTCTCGGCACGCCGAAAATCAGCGAAGCCCGCGGCGCGGTCGGCAATGTCATGCCGTTTCCGATGCCGATGCCTGAGAAGTAGGGCTCAAGACGGAGTCGCCTCAGATCGCCAGCAAGCCGGCTCCTACAAAGCTGACGCAATCCTTGTAGGAGCCGGCTTGCTGGCGATAGGGCCGCAAAGGCCAAAACAGAAATCAGGGAAGAGGCGAGAACGGCGTACGCCCATCGGCGCTCTGCAATTCCATCAGGTATTTGCGGAAGATTTGCCCAAGCACCTGAGTAGCCACTTCAAGCTCTTCACGCGGCATTTTCTCGGCGACTTCGTCCGCAGTATCCAGCGCTTCTTCCGCACCGTTGACCGCCGCCATTTTCAGCACGATATACGCCTGAACGTTATTGGCCGGTACGCCTTCACCGTGGAAGAACATGGTGCCGAGTTTGAATTGCGCCTGGGCGTGACCTTGCAGCGAGGCCTTTTCGAAGTAATCCAGGGCTTTCTTGAGGTCGCGCGGGGTATTTTTGCCGTCGTAATAGAACTCACCCAACTCGTATTGCGCTTGCGCATCCCCGTCATCCGACGCTTTCTGGCAGGCGGCGAGCGCCTGTGCCAGATCTTGCGGCTGGGTATTGAGGGTGCAGCGACCCATCGCTGGGATTAACAACGAGTTGCCGCCTGCTTGTGCGAGCGCGAGCAGGGGCTGAAGGAGCAACAGGCAGCCCAATGCAAGGGCGCGGCCGGTGCGGTTCATGGGAATCGACTTACCTCTGAGGGGCGCGCGGACCCATCGAGGGATCCAATAAGCGCGCATTATGAAATAAGCAGGGCCAACCTTACAAAGTCTTTACTCGTTTTTCTGCTGCGCGGGGAATATATCGCCCGGTTTACGGGGGATTATCGGCAGATGAGTAAGAAAAGACGCTGAAATGTAGGTAAAAGCTGACGCTGGCAATCGCCAACGTCAGCGGCACAGCGTTATTTCAGAGCGGCAAATGCGCGTTCGGCGGCATCCAGCGTCAGTTTCAGCTCGGTTTCGCCGTGGGCAATCGAGGTGAAGCCGGCTTCGAATGCACTCGGCGCCAGGTACACGCCGCCTTCGAGCATCAGGTGGAAGAAGCGGCCAAACAGCTTCGCGTCGCTGGCCATCACATCATCAAACGTGACGATGTCGTCGGCGCCGCTGAAGTACAGGCCGAACATGCCGCCGGCCTGCGTGGTCACGAACGGAATGCCGGCGGCATCGGCGCGCTGCTGCAGGCCATCGAGCAGGCGGCTGGTGTAGTCGCTCAATTCGGCGTGGAAGCCAGGGCGGCTGATCAGGCGCAAAGTCGTGAGACCAGCCGCCATCGCCAGCGGGTTACCCGACAAGGTGCCGGCCTGATAAACCGGGCCCAGTGGCGCGATGTGCGACATGATTTCGCGTTTGCCGCCGAAACAGCCAACCGGCATGCCGCCACCGATGATCTTGCCGAACGTGGTCAGGTCTGGCGTGACGCCGTAATGCGCTTGAGCACCACCGAGGGCGACGCGGAAACCGGTCA
Organism: Pseudomonas migulae NBRC 103157; assembly: GCF_002091715.1. Lineage (GTDB taxonomy): Bacteria > Pseudomonadota > Gammaproteobacteria > Pseudomonadales > Pseudomonadaceae > Aquipseudomonas > Aquipseudomonas migulae_A. The sequence continues at coordinate 150,014 of NZ_BDAG01000010.1, forward strand.
TCACTTCGTCGAAAATCAGCACCACGCCGTGCTTGTCGCACAGGGTCCGCAGGCCTTCGAGGAAGCCCGGCGCTGGCGGTACGCAGTTCATGTTGCCGGCCACTGGCTCGACGATGATGCAGGCCACGTCCTGGCCAACCTCGGCGAGCATGGTTGCCACGGCGTCGATGTCGTTGAACGGCAGGGTCAGGGTATGTTTGGCGAAGGAAGCCGGTACGCCGGCAGAGCTCGGCACGCCTTGGGTCAACGCGCCGGAACCGGCCTTGACCAGCAGGCTGTCGGAGTGACCGTGGTAGCAGCCTTCGAACTTGATGATGCTGTCGCGGCCGGTGAAACCACGGGCCAGGCGAATCGCACTCATGGTCGCTTCGGTGCCGGAGCTGACCATGCGCACCATTTCCATCGACGGCACGATCGAGCAGACCAGGTCGGCCATCTCGGTTTCCATCTCGGTCGGGGCGCCGTACGACAAGCCGTGTTCCAGTTGTTTGCGCACCGCGTCCAGCACGTCCGGATGGCTGTGGCCGAGGATCATCGGACCCCAGGAACCGACGTAATCCACATAGCGCTTGTTGTCTTCGTCGGTGACGTAGGCGCCTTCCGCGTGTTTGAAGAACAACGGCGTGCCGCCCACGCTCTTGAATGCGCGAACAGGCGAGTTCACGCCACCGGGAATGTGTTTCTGGGCATTGGCAAACAGGGTTTCGGAACGAGACATGATCGGGCTCTCAAATCAGATTTTCAGTAATTCGTTAAATGCGCGGGCGCGGCGTGTCACTTCAGCCGTGCTCTCGGCGCCAAACAGGCCGTGGACCACCGCCAGCAGATCGACCCCGTGGGCTACCAGTGGCGCAGCGTTGTCCAGGGTGATGCCGCCGATTGCGCAGATCGGCAGGTGCAGTTTGCTGCGGGCCTGGTCGAGCAACTCAAGGTTGCAGGTCGGTGCGCCGGGTTTGGTGTTGGAGTTGAAGAAACGGCCGAAGGCGACGTAACTGGCGCCTTCTTTGGCTGCTTGTTCGGCGAGTTCGAGTTGCGCGTGGCACGTCGAGCCGATGATCGCCTGGCGACCGAGCAGCGCACGGGCCGGGGTCAGCGGGCCGTCGGTCTGGCCCAGGTGCACGCCGACGTTCAGGCGCGCGGCCAGTTCGGCATCGTCATTGATGATCAGATGGGTCTTGTAGCGTTCGCACAAATCACGCAGGGCTTGGGCCTCGCGCAAACGGCGGGCCTCGTCGCTGCTCTTGTCGCGGTATTGCAGCAGGGTGACGCCGCCTTCCAGCGCCGCCTCCACGTACGACAGGAATTTACCGGCCAGCAGCTGGCTATCGGTAATGGCGTAAAGGCCACGTAGTTTCATCGGGCATGCCTCATGGCGTTACGAACAGAAATCCAGTGGCAGGCGGCGCGGCACGAATTGACCTTTGCCCAGCTGCTCTGCATCGCGCAGGGTGCGCCACGTGTAGTTAAGCGCGGTCTGCACGGCGCTGACGAGGTTTTCACCCTGGGCCAGACGACCGGCGAGGGCACTGGCCAGCGTGCAACCGGAACCGTGGTAACTGCCGGGCAAGCGCTGGCAGGTAAAGGTTTCGCGGCGACCGTCGCGGCTGTACAGGCGATTGTGGATTTCGTCTTCATCGCCATGGCCGCCGGTGATCAGCAGGTGTTTGACGAAGGGCAGGAGTTTTTCAGCGCACTCGTCCGCGGTGCCTTCGGGCAATTCGGCGAGGATGCGGGCTTCGGGAAGGTTAGGGGTGGCGATGATGGCCAAGGGCAGCAGGCGTTCGCGCATGGCGTAGCCGACTTCATCCTTGCCCAGTCGTCCGCCGCCGCCGGCGCGCAGCACCGGGTCGCAGACCATCGGCAAATGCGGGTGCGCCTGAAGCAGTTCGACGACGGTGTCGACCATTTCCAGGGAGCCGAGCATGCCCAGTTTGACGGCAGCGACTTCGGAATCGTTGAGCACGGCGTTGGCCTGAGCCAGCACCCACTCGCGGTCGAGGACGCGGAAGTCAGTGACATTGACCGTGTCTTGCACGGTCAGGGCGGTGACGGCCGGGGCCGCATGACAACCCTGGGCAAGCAGGGCTTCGATATCTGCCTGCAAGCCGGCGCCACCACTTGGGTCGTGGCCGGAGAGACAGAGGACAACGGGGCGAGAGCTGTAGATATTCATGGTGCGCGAGCTTACCACCAAACATCGATTTTCGGGTGCAGTGCCCGCCAGTCCTGCCGATAGAGAGTCATGGGCTGGCAATGCAATCTGCCGGGATTGTCATAATCTGACCGAGTAAACAGCTCTAACTCAACACGCTCCGCTGGAACGCCCGTACTAGAGCCTTTGCAGGAAATATTTCAATGGTGTTCAATGGCCATCAACGGCTATGCTAGAGTGGATCCAAACCAATAACAGGTAATACCGGTTTTACGTCTACTCAAAGGGAATGAGGGGCTTCCTGAGATAACCGGACAGGCCACGCTGGGGCTTAAATGCGCTATTTGCTGATGTTGCTGTTTTGCTTGCCCCTCATGGCGAGCGCAGTCGAATTCGATGAATTCACTCAAAGCCTGCCCCTGGGCCGAACCCTGCAAGTGTTCGAAGATGCCGATGGTCAGGCGACCATCGATGATGTCCGTGCGCAAGCTGTGGCCGGACATTTCAAGCCCCACGATAAAGCCACCCTCAACGCCGGCTACTCGCGTTCGGTGTTCTGGCTGAAAATCGACCTGCATTACCGCCCGACCGACCCCGCAACGCAACGGACGTGGTTGTTGGAACTGGCCTATCCACCCCTCGATCACCTCGATCTGTACTTGCCCGATGCTGCGGGTGCCTATCGATTGGCCCGTCAGACCGGCGATGCCTTGCCGTTCGACAGTCGCGAAATTCGCCAGAACAACTATTTGTTCGATCTGAACTTCACCCCGGATCAAACGCAAACCCTGTACCTGCGCCTGCAGAGCGAAGGGTCGATCCAGGCGCCGGTCACGTTGTGGTCGAGCACGGCATTCCTTGAAGAACAACCGGTGCGGCTCTATGTGCTGGGCCTGATTTACGGCGTGTTGTTGGGGATGCTGGTCTACAACCTGTTCATCTACCTCAGCGTGCGCGACACCAGTTACCTCTATTACATCTTCTATATCGCCTCGTTCGGGCTGTATCAACTGTCGGTGAACGGCGCGGCCGTGCAGTATTTCTGGCCGAACAATCCCTGGTGGGCTAACGCCGCGACGCCATTCTTCATTGGTTGCGCGGGGCTGTTCGGCAGCCAGTTCGCCCGCAGCTTCCTGCAGACGTCGACCCTCAACCGCTGGCTCGATCGCTTGCTGCTGGCGTTGATTGCGTTCGGGGCGGTGGTGGTCGGGTTGTCGTTGATGACCAGTTACGCCCTGGCCTTGCGTCTGGCGACGACACTGGCCCTGACGTTCACCGTGGTTATTTTCGCGGCGGGTTTTTTCGCCTGGTGGCGCGGCCTGCGGGTGGCGCGTTATTTCATCATCGCCTGGTCGGCGTTTTTGCTCGGCGGCATCATCAACACAATGATGGTGTTGGGTTACCTGCCGAACGTGTTCCTGACCATGTATTCCAGCCAGATCGGCTCGGCCATCGAAGTGGCGCTGTTGTCCCTGGCCCTGGCCGACCGGATCAACGCCATGCGCGAGCAACAGGCCCAGACCTTGTTCGATGCCGGTCAAAAGCTCGAAGTGCTCAACCAGCAACTGGCGCACAGTAACAAGCTCAAGGATGAGTTCCTCGCCACGCTGACTCACGAATTGCGTACGCCCATGAACGGTGTGATCGGTTCGCTGGAGTTGATGCAAACCGTCGAGATGGACCCGGAGCTGGAGCAATATCAGCAAACGGCCGCCGGTTCGGCACGCGACATGATGCGCATGGTCAACGGCATCCTCACCCTCACCGAATTGCAGGCCGGCAAGCTCAAGGCCAATGCGACGACCTTCAGTTTGCGCAGCCTGATCGATGCCCTGCGCGTGCAGTTCGAAGGCAATGCGTCAGGCAAGTCGCTGGACTTCAAGGTCGACGTCACACCGGGCCTGCCGGACCGTTTGCACGGCGACAACATCAAGTTGGCGCAATGCCTGGAATGCCTGCTGGACAACGCGATCAAGTTCACCCGGGTGGGCGGCGTGGCGCTGCGGGTCACGGGGAAACCCGTCGGCCCCGACCGGCTGGCACTGTCCTTTGCAGTAATCGACACCGGCATCGGCTTCACCGATCTGGGCGAGGCGACGCTGTACCAGCGCTTCTTCCAGCTCGACGGCTCGATGACCCGGGAATATGGCGGCCTGGGCGTAGGCCTGGCGATCTGTCGGCAACTGGTCGATTTGCTGGGCGGGCATTTGACTCACCGCTCCGAGCCCGGTCGCGGCAGTCGCTTCCAGCTCGACGTCGAGCTTGAGTTGCCCGTAGTAGAGCGAGCCTCAACGCCGATGATGACTAGAGAATTCCCGCGTCTGCGTCTGCCGCAGGACTGCACCGTGCTGCTGGTGGATGAAAACAGCATCAATCAATTGGTGATGCGCGGCATGTTGCTCAAGCTCGGGTTTCGGGTACGAACGGCCGACAATGGCATGGCCGCGCTGGATCTCTTGCAGCGTGAAACCTTCGACGCCGTGCTGCTCGATGGTCAGTTGCCGTCGCTGGATGGCGTGTCACTGTGCTGCCAGATCCGCGCCTTGCCGGGCTGCGAGCAATTACCGGTGTTCATGATTGCCTTGAGTGCTGATCGGGAACGCTGCCCGACCGGTGCCTTGATCGATCACCTGAGCAAACCGGTGAAATTCGAAGACTTGCAGGCTGCGTTGTACCGTCGAGTGCTTTGCCCAAAACAAGGCGAAAGCGCCGATAGTTAGGCGGATATGCCACTTTGTTCGGCCTCGGGGCAGTGATTAACTGAATTCCTTGGCTGACCAAAGGAGCCCCGTCATGAACCTGCATCAGTTCGCCGAAACCCACGAAGTCACCAACCAGCCCCCCTCGCTGGACGGCGCCAACCTGTATCGCATCGATTTGCCGTTGCAGGAGTGGTCGCGACGTTTCGGGGCCGGTTGGGCCGAATCGCGGATCGATGCTTATGGCGCTCTGGCTGGCGGGCCGCTGATGGAAGCGGGGTTTCTGGCCAATCAGAACAAGCCGGTGTTCAGCAGTCACGACCGTTATGGTCATCGCATCGATCTGGTGGAGTTTCACCCGGCGTATCACGAGCTGATGCGCACGGCGATCGAACACGGGCTGACCTCGCTGCCCTGGGCCCATCCGCAATCCGGCGCCCACGTCGCCCGCGCCTCCATGACCTACCTGCACAGCCAGGCCGAAGCCGGCAGCGGTTGCCCACTGACCATGACGTTCGCCAGCGTCCCGGCGATGCGCCTGCAACCGGACCTGGCCGAGCAGTGGCTGCCGAAAATCCTCGCCACCGAATACGACCCGCGTAACGTCGGCATGGCGCACAAGGCCGGCGTCACCATCGGCATGGCCATGACCGAGAAACAGGGCGGCACGGATGTGCGGGCCAATACCACCAAGGCGTATCCGGTCGGTGCCAGCGGTCCCGGTCAGGCCTACGAACTGGTGGGCCACAAGTGGTTCTGTTCCGCGCCGATGTGCGATGCCTTCCTCACACTGGCGCAGACCGACAAGGGGTTGACCTGTTTCCTGCTGCCGCGCCACCGCCCCGACGACACACGCAATCAGTTCTACATCCAGCGCCTGAAGAACAAACTCGGCAATTGCTCCAACGCGTCCAGCGAAGTCGAATTCCGCGGTGCACTGGCGTGGATGGTCGGTGAAGAAGGGCGCGGCGTTCCGACCATCATCGAAATGGTGGCCATGACCCGCTTCGATTGCATGGTCGGTTCCAGCTCGCTGATGCGCCAGGCCTTGACCCAGGCCAGCCATCACTGCGCTCACCGAATGGTCGGCGGCAAGTTGCTCAGCGAACAACCGTTGATGCAGAACGTGCTTGCCGATCTTGCGCTGGAAAGCGAAGCGGCCCTGGCGTTGAGCCTGCGCATGGGCAAGGCACTGGATCATCTGGATGATGAGCACGAAGCGAAATTCGCCCGTCTGGTGACGGCGGTGGGCAAATACTGGATCTGCAAGCGCGCCCCCGCCATGATCAACGAGGCCGCCGAATGCATGGGCGGCGCGGGATATGTCGAAGACAGCATCTTGCCGCGCTTGTACCGCGAGGCACCGGTCAATTCGACGTGGGAAGGTTCTGGCAACGTGCAATGCCTGGACGTGCTGCGGGCGCTGTCGAAAGAGTCTGGCGTGCTCGATGTGCTGTTCAGCGAGTTGGGCGATGGTCATGGCGACAAACGCCTGGCTGCGCACATCAGTCAATTGCAGGCGGCGTTCAAGGACACCAGCGACATTCAGTATCGTGCCCGTCAGCTCACCGAAGACATCGCCTTGGGGCTGCAGGCCAAGCTGTTGCTGGAGGCTGGCAATTCGGCGGTCAGCGATGCCTTCCTCGCCAGCCGCCTCGGTTCGGCCGGCCGCGTGTATGGCGCGTTGCCAAGGGGGGTGGAGGTGGAAGCGATCGTCGCCCGATCGACCCCGCTTTTGTAACCGCCACCGATCCAATGTGGGAGCGGGCTTGCTCGCGAAGAGGCCCTGTCAGTCGATAGAGATGTCGACTGACACACCGCGTTCGCGAGCAAGCCCGCTCCCACATTGGGGCCGTGGTGAACCTGGTGTCTGTGTATCAACACGCCACTGTTCCCGTGAAGCGACGATGCAGGCAAGATGAAGGCCTGCAAGTCAGAACACAGGATGCTGATCGTGACCGAAGCTTTTATTATCGTTCAAACCGCCGAGCAAGCCGTGGACCGGCTTGCGCTCTTGCACAATCGTGCCACCACCGCGCTGAGCCAGGCGCTCAAGCGTTACCTCAAGGATCGAGTTGAACCGGACGCCGAACAGCGTGCGATGTTTCGTTATCCTGAATTGCGTCTGACCTACCATTGCCAGGGCGAAGTCCCACAAACCACCCGCGCCTACGCCAAAGTGCAGTTGCCAGGGACCTACAGCGTCACCGTCACCCATCCGGCGGCTTTCCGTAAATACTTGCTGGAACAGCTCGTGCCGTTGATGCACGACTTCACCGTGACCGTAGAGGTCGGTGTCAGCCAGCAGAACATTCCTTATCCCTACGTGGTCGAGCAGGGCGATGAACTGGCCGGCTCCGGCGTGACCGCTGCCGTGCTGGCGCGGGTGTTCCCGAGTACCGACCTGTCCGCCGCCACCGATGGCATCGCTGACGGTCTGTACGATTGGGAAAACACCGATCCGCTGCCGCTGGCCTTGTTCGATGCTGCGCGGGTGGATTTCTCCCTGCGCCGGCTGGTGCATTACACCGGCAGCGACTGGCGCCATGTGCAGCCTTGGATTCTGCTGACCAACTACCACCGCTACGTCGACCAGTTCATCGTCCATGGCCTGGAGCAGTTGCGCAGCGATCCGCGTTTCGTGCGCATGGTTCTGCCAGGCAACGTGATCATCGAAAAGAGCATGGACCACGGCGAAGCCTCGGCGATTGCGGCCGGGGTGGTTTGGCATCGTTATCAAATGCCGGCCTATCACCTGATTGCCAGCGACGGTCATGGCGTGACCCTGGTGAACATCGGCGTGGGCCCGTCCAACGCCAAGAACATCACCGACCATTTGGCGGTGCTGCGTCCGCATTGCTGGCTGATGATTGGTCACTGCGGCGGCCTGCGTCAGTCGCAGACCATCGGCGATTACGTGCTGGCCCACGCCTACATGCGCCGCGACGGGATTCTCGACCGGGTCGTGCCGCCGAACATTCCGATTCCGGCCCTGGCCGAGGTGCAGATGGCGTTGCAGCAAGCGGCGGCCAACATCACCGGCGAGAAGGGCGACGAGCTGAAAAAACGCCTGCGCACCGGCACCGTGCTGACCTACGACGACCGTAACTGGGAATTGCGTTGGGCTCAGGAGCGTCCGCTGATCAACCTGTCCCGCGCCGTGGCGGTGGACATGGAAAGCGGCACCATCGCCGCGCAAGGTTATCGCTTGCGAGTGCCGTACGGCACGTTGCTCTGCGTCTCGGACAAACCGCTGCACAGCGAAATCAAGCTGCCGGGTTCGGCCAACGCCTTCTATGAGCGTGCGGTCAGCCAGCACTTGAAGATCGGTATCGAGGCGGTGGACCTGTTGCGCACCGAACTCAACTCGTTGCACTCGCGCAAACTGCGCAGCTTCGACGAGCCGCCGTTCCGCTAACGGTTGTCATGGTCATTTGGCGGTCGGGGCACTAGCATTAGCAGCCCTGACCGTTAGATGTTCACTTCGCCATGTCCCGTCCCCAACGTCCCGTTTCCCGCCGCCCTGGCGTGAAACCTGCGCCATCCTCTTCAGCCCCGCGCCGTGTCGCCAAAGCGCCGCCGGCCGAGCCGAAGCTGATCCTGTTCAACAAACCCTTCGATGTGCTGACGCAATTCAGCGACGGCGAAGGGCGGGCGACGCTCAAGGATTACATCGAGATTCCCGGGATCTACCCGGCAGGACGCCTGGACCGTGACAGTGAAGGCTTGCTGCTGCTGACCAACGACGGCCAGCTTCAGGCGCGGATAGCCGATCCCAGGCACAAACTGGCCAAGACCTATTGGGTGCAAGTGGAGGGCGAGCCGAGCGCCGAGCAGTTGCAGCGTTTGCGCGAGGGTGTCGAACTGAATGACGGCATGACCTTGCCCGCCGAAGCGCGGCAACTGGATGAGCCAGAATTGTGGCCTCGCAACCCGCCGGTGCGTTTTCGCAAAAGTGTGCCGACCAGTTGGCTGGAGCTGGTGATTCGCGAGGGGCGTAACCGTCAGGTCCGGCGCATGACCGCGGCAGTCGGTTTGCCGACGTTGCGCCTGGTGCGGGTGAGGATCGGTGACTGGTCGATCGAAGGGCTCGAACAGGGCCAGTGGAAAGAAGTGCCGGCGCGCTTATAACGTGCCGGATTCGATCAGGCCGATCACCACGCTTTTGATCACGAACGCGGCCACGCCCAGACCGAGCACGAAGAACAGGATGAACGAGCCAAAGCGTCCGGCCTTGGATTTTTTCGCCAGATCCCAGACGATGAAACCCATGAAAATGATCAGAATGCTGACCAGTCCGGTCATCATCCACTCTTCGAATACTGCAGGATCCATTGGACAACTCCAGCGCGGGCGGGGTTAAAAGGCGCTGGAGTATACGGTATGGGGGATTGGTGCAGTATTGGCCTGCGGCAGCGTGTCGCAGCTATTCGTCGCCTGTGCTGGCCCCTTCGCGAGCAAGCCCGCTCCCACATGTAACCGAGTTCTACCATGAGAATGCGGTCGAATGTGGGAGCGGGCTTGCTCGCGAAGGTGTCAGCTACGCAGATGAGTCAGCGGCAGTTCGGTGCTGTTCAGCACCTGATTCAGTACAAAACTCGAGCGCACACTCGTCACCCCTTCAATCCGCGTCAGATGCCCCAGCAGCAATTTCTGATAGTGATCCATGTCGGGCACCACCACCTTGAGCTGATAGTCCGCATCCATGCCCGTCACCAGGCTGCATTCCAGCACCTGCGGCAACGTACGAATCGCCGCTTCGAAGTTCTCGAACCGCTCCGGTGTGTGCCGGTCCATGCCGATCAGCACATAGGCGGTCAGGCTCAAGCCGAGCATCTTGCGGTCCAGCAGCGCCACCTGGCGGGTGATGTAGCCGTCGTCCTCCAGTTGTTTGACCCGGCGCGAGCACGGTGAAGGCGACAGGCCGATGCGTTCGGCCAGCTCCTGGTTGGAGATGCGCGCGTCGCGCTGCAATTCCGCCAAAATGCTCAGGTCGTATCGGTCGAGTTTGCTCATCAATCAGGCCTTTGTCATATCAATTGCGGCAGATTATCTATCCAGGGTTAAAAATTGCGCAAGTCATGTTTATTTGAGCAATCTTCGCAATCATCTGTCGGCGCTGCAGGCCTATCCTTATCACCAGAATCACTGCTCGGACAAACAGTCCACAGCGACTCGCCCAATCAGGCCAGTCGCGGCCGCCACCCCCACCGGGGATGTGCCGGCCCCCGAGCTGCACACTGTCCAGAAGACGGCGTGAGGTGAGCCGACGTCATAAGCGTCGAGCACGGACGAAGTTCTCAAAGGGAGGCCGACGGGTCTCCCTTTTCTTTTTGTTTTTCACGCAACCCCAGGGACGCAATACCTGTAGGAGCCGGCTTGCTGGCGATGGTGTGTCAGACACATCGATGTCGACTGACACACCATCGCCAGCAAGCCGGCTCCTACGGGGGATTTGTGTACACCCGAACAGCCAATCTTTCTTTTGCCTCCCCCTCAATAAATAAGTTGCGCGACTGATAACCTGTTGCAGAACCGGCCTGTGCTTTCCCAGTCTTACGTACAGGCCCTAACCCGCAGTGAGGAAAAGCATGAAGTCGCGCATCTGGCGTTTGGCCGGTGTTGGTTTGCTGTGTATCAGTGTCACTGCGCAATCAATGGCCGACGAGCCGCAGAACCGTGGTCCCGACAACGGGCAACGAGGCGACGGCCATCAGGGCAACAACCAGGGCCATGGGGGCAACAATCAACCGCGCCCGCAGAACACCGACATCATTCGCGGTGATAACAGTCGCCAGTTCGAGCACAACGGGCAGCCGCGCAATGGCGGTCAATGGCAAAACAATCAGCCACGAGACAATCAGCCTCGCGATTTCAACAACCCCGTTCGGCCACCGCCGCCGCCCCCCCAATTGCCGGCCAACGATCTGCCGATCCAGGGGCGGCCCGATACTGTGCGCCAGACCCAGCAGCCACAGCGTGGTTACCACAATGACGTGCCGCGGCGTAACGACAACAACCAGCACTGGCAGAACAACGGGCCGCGTCCCGATGATCATCGCTGGGCCGGTCGCCCGGACGGGCACGGTAATGGTTGGGGGCCAGGGCCGCAGTATCGTCCCGGTCATGTGATCGACCGCTTCCCGGACCGCGACTACCGCGTGCCCTATCGGGGCCAGGATTATTTCTACTCCGGCGGCTACTGGTACCGGCCGCTAGGGCCGCGCTATGTGGTGGTGCAGCCGCCGCGCGGGATTCGCGTCAGCTACCTGCCCGATTACGCCCGTGAAGTGTGGATTGGTGGTGCGCTGCTGTTCCTCGCGGCCGGGTCGTATTACGCCTACCAGGAAACGACTCAGGATTACGTGGTGGTCGAGCCGCCCGTGCAACCGCAGCCGCAACCGGTCAGCAATGGTTATGACGTGGTGGCGTATCCCGCCAACGGCCAGTCGCCGGAGCAGGTCAATCAGGACGGGTACGAGTGCTATCAATACGCGGTGCAGCAGAGCGGTTTCGATCCGCGCACGGCCACCTATCAACCGGCCCCCTCGGTGGTGCAAGCCTACCGTCAGGCTCAGGGTAACTGCCTGAGCAGCCGCGGGTATCAGGTGAGTTTCTGATTGGCCTTGGCGACCTTCACCATCTCCTGCGGGTCGGCGTGCACCAGCACTTCGGCTCGCGGGTAAGCGGCGTGAATCGCATCCGCCGCCTGATCGCTGATGCCGTGAGCCACTGACAGCGTCAACTCTCCCGGTAATTCCAGGTGCAATTGCACAAACCACTGATTGCCGGAAACCCGCGTGCGCAGGTCGTGCGCCCCCAAAACCCCCGGAACGCTGCAAGCCAGTTCGAGCATGTGCCGGCTGACATCCGCCGGCAGCTCTTCATCCATTAACACGGTAAAACTTTCCCGGGCGATCTGAATGGCGCTCCAGAGAATGTATGCGGCAATACCCAATCCGAACCACGCGTCCACCTGATGCCAACCGAAGCCGGCCAGCACCAGCGCCACCAGAATGCTGCCGTTGAGCAGCAAATCCGAACGGTAATGCAGGGAGTCGGCACGCACGGCGTTGGAGCCGGTGGCCTTGACCACCCGATGCTGCAACATCAGCAACGCCAGCGTCAGCGCCAGAGAGAACACAATCACTCCGATGCTGATCCACGGCGCACCCACCGGTTCCGGATGCTTGAGCCGTTCAAACGCCTGCAAGGCAATCAGCACCGCACTGCCGCCAATGAACAACGCCTGTGCCATGCCCGCCAGTGACTCGGCCTTGCCGTGCCCGTAACGGTGATCGTCGTCAGCAGGGCGCAAGGCGTAATGCACCGCCAGCAGGTTGAGCAGCGAGGTGACGCCGTCGAGGGTGGAGTCGGTCAACCCGGCGAGCATGCTCACCGAACCGCTCAGCCACCAGGCGATGGCTTTGGCAACGATCAAGGTGCACGCCACTGCCACCGAGGCACGGGTCGCCAGCCGCAGCAGGCGGGCGTGTTCGGAGCTGGAAATCATAGGTGCGGCTATTCCTTATAGGTGCACGAATTACGCGGCTGGTTGCAGGCCGAGCAAGGCCAGTTGCTGGGTGCTGCCCTTGTGCTGGATCAGGCGTGGGTCATCCAGCGGGAAGCTGCGGCCCAGCTCGGTTTCCAGAATAGTCTGCAACTTGTGGGTATCGACCTTGCCGTCGGCGCCGATGGCTTCCTTGAGTTTTTCCGGCGCCACCTGCGCGGTCTCGCCCGGTGCGTAGTAAATCGCGCCGGTGGCGAAGTCGACCGCAAAAGCGATCAGGCCGGGGATGATGTAGAACAGCAGGCCCACGGCATCCAGTGCAGCGATGGCCGGGTCGATCTTGCCGTCGATCTGCCCGCGACGATCAGGGTAGAAAATCGATCCGCAAGCCGTTACCTGGGTCAGCAGGGTTGCAACCAGTACACCGCCAATCAGGCGAAAGGGAACACGCATAGGAAATCTCCTGAGTCATCTGGAAAACGAAGTGTCGCCGTTATGAATTAGGACCGCGACGAACGCCGAGCAGTTCGCCGTTATACTCGCGGCTCTGTTTTGGAGCCAGCATGATTTTTTTGCCGATTGATGAAGTTTTACCCGCCCTGCGTGAAGCCTTGGCTACACGCCACGAAGCGGTGCTCGAAGCACCGCCCGGCGCCGGTAAAACCACCCGTGTGCCCTTGGCCCTGCTCAACGAGCCGTGGCTGGCCGGGCAGACCATTCTGATGCTCGAACCGCGCCGGTTGGCTGCGCGTGCGGCGGCGGAGCGGTTGGCCAGTGAGCTGGGCGAAAAGGTCGGTGAAACCGTCGGTTATCGCATTCGGCTGGACAGCAAAGTCGGCCCCAAGACCCGCATTGAAGTGGTCACCGAAGGCATTCTCACCCGACGCCTGCAGGACGACCCGGCGCTGGAAGGCGTGGGTTTGCTGATCTTCGACGAATTCCACGAACGCAGTCTCGACGCCGATCTGGCGCTGGCCCTGAGCCTGAATGGACGGGAGCTGTTTCGCGACGATCAGCCGCTGAAAATCCTGTTGATGTCGGCAACGCTGGAAGGCGAACGCTTGGCCGGGCTGCTCGACGACGCGCCAATCCTGCGCAGCGAAGGCCGCATGTACCCGGTGGAGATGCGCTGGGGCCGACCGTTCCAGCCCGGTGAATTCATCGAGCCGCGTCTGGTGCAGACCATCCTTGAGGCCTTGAATGACGAAACTGGCAGCCTCCTGGTATTCCTTCCGGGGCAAGCGGAAATCCGCCGGGTGCATCAACAACTGGCCGATGCGCTGGGCGAGAGCACGCAGGTGTTGCTCTGCCCGTTGCACGGTGAACTGGACTTGGCCGCACAACGCGCCGCGATTGATCCGGCGCCGGCAGGCTGCCGCAAAGTGGTGCTGGCGACCAACATCGCCGAGACCAGCCTGACCATCGACGGCGTGCGCGTGGTGATCGACGCCGGGTTGGCACGGGTGCCGCGTTTCGATCCGGGCAGCGGCATGACCCGCCTCGACACGCAACGGATCTCCCGCGCCAGCGCCACTCAGCGTGCCGGTCGGGCGGGGCGGCTGGAGCCGGGCGTGTGTTATCGCTTGTGGTCGCAGGATCAACACGAGCAACTGGCGGCCTACGCCAGTGCGGAGATTTTATCCGCGGACCTCGCAGGCCTCGCGCTGCAATTGGGTCGCTGGGGTGTGTCGCCGGGGCAGTTGGTGTGGCTCGATGTGCCACCCGCCGCCGCCTATGCCCAGGCTCAGGACTTGCTTGATCGCTTGGGCGCACTGGACGGTGAAGCGCTGACCCGTCACGGTCAGGCCATGGCCGAACTGCCGGCGCATCCGCGCATCGCCCATTTGCTGCTGCGCGGTCAGGCCCTTGGCTTGGCGGACATGGCGTGTGACGTCGCGGCACTGCTCGGTGAGCGGGATATCCTGCGCGGAGCGGGCGCCGATTTGCACAGTCGACTGGTGCTGCTGTCTGGCGAAGAACGTGCCGCGCGCGGTGCTCAGGGCGGTGTGCAACGGGCTCGGCAACTGGCGCGCCAGTATCGCGGTTACCTGCGCGGCAAACCGTCGGAGCCGGTCGGTGATCCGGATCATCCGCGTTGGCTCGGCGCACTGTTGGCGCTGGCTTATCCCGACCGTGTTGCGCAGCAGCGTCGAGCGGGTGGTGCGGAATATCGCCTGGCCAACGGTCGCGCGGCGCTGTTCGCTGAAGCCGACAGTTTGATGAAGCAGTCGTGGCTGGTGATCGCCGATCTCGGCAGTCGTCAGGGCCAGCGTGAGGAACGGATTTATCTGGCGGCGGATTTCGATCCGGCGTTGTTCGATTCAGTGTTGGCCGAGCAAGTGCGGGTGGTTGATCAGCTGGATTGGGACGAGCGCGAAGGCGTGTTGCGCGCCGAGCGTCAGCGCAAGGTCGGGGAGCTGATCCTCAGTCGTGAACCGTTGACCGGGCTCGATGAAACCGCACGCAGTCAGGCGCTGGTGAATCTGGTGCGGCGCAAGGGGCTGGAGCTGTTGCCGTGGACGCCGGAGTTGCGTCAGTGGCAGGCGCGAGTGGCGCTGTTGCGGCAGTTGGACCTTGATAGCAAGGATCAGAGTGAGTGGCCGGATGTCAGTGATGCTGCGCTGCTCAAAGGCCTCGAACACTGGTTGATGCCGTATCTGGGGAAGGTCTCGCGGCTCAGTCATTTTGCCAATCTGGACTTGTCGAACATCGTTCATAACTTGCTGCCGTGGCCGTTGCCGCAGCGGCTGGATGAGCTGGCGCCGCATCATTTGAGTGTGCCGTCGGGCTCGTCGATTCGCCTGGATTACAGCGAGCAGCCGCCAATTCTGGCGGTACGGTTGCAGGAGCTGTTCGGGTTGGCTGAAACGCCGCGCATCGCCGGTGGGCGGCAGGTGGTGAAGTTGCATCTGCTGTCACCGGCGCGGCGGCCGGTGCAGGTGACGCAGGACCTGGCGAACTTCTGGCGCAGCACGTACGCCGAGGTGAAGAAGGACCTGAAAGGGCGGTATCCGAAGCATTATTGGCCGGATGATCCGCTGGTGGCCGAAGCGACCGCGCGGATCAAACCCCGCAAATAGGTAAACCCGACCCTGTAGGAGCCGGCTTGCTGGCGATGGCGGTGGTCCAGTCAACAAATCGGCTGACTGACCCACCGCCATCGCCAGCAAGCCGGCTCCTACAGGATTGGGTTCACCTCAACGCCTCAAACATCCACGCACCTTGTAGGCGCCGGGTGTGATCTTTCGGCCTTGGCCGTCAGCTGTTCTCGGCAGTAATCCGCAAACAACTGCGCCGGTTTGGTCAGTTGCCCACGCTTCAGCCACGCCGCTACCAACCCCGAGCCGGTGACGTCTTCGACGATGTCCACGCACACCACTTTCTGGCCATCGTAGGTGCATTCCGAGTGCGGACGGGTAACCAGGATCGAGAAGCCGAACCCTTGGCCAACCATGCCCCGGACCATCTCGATCGACGGTGAGCTGAAGGCAATGTGTGGCGTAAGACCCAGCTCTTCGAACAGGCTGACGAAGTAGGTCCGGCTCGGTTGCACGTCCAGCAGAATCATTGGCTCCAGGCAAAGATCTCGCAGCGAGACTTGCTTGAGCTGGGCGAAGCGATGATCCGCCGGCAGCAATGCGTAAGGCCGCTGTGCGGGCATCAAGGGTTCGGTTTCGATGGTGGCGTCGAGGTCGTGTTCATAGAGGATCGCCAGGTCGAAGGTGCCTGAGGTCAGGCCTTGCACCAGCTCTTGCTGCTCGCCGTCGCGGATGCGGATTTTCACCCCCGGGTACAGCGCCGAAAACCCGGCAATCAATTGCGGCAGGTACAGCGGCGCAACCGTTTCGAAGCAGCCGATGTCGATTTGCCCGGCCACCACGTCGTTGTCGGCGAGGGCGTTCTGTTCGAACTCCTTGGCCATGCGCAACAGTTCCTGGGCCTTGCGGTAGAAGCGTGCACCGCTGGGGGTCAGGGATACGCCCTGGGCGTGATGACGGATCAGCAGTTGCACGCCGAAGCTGTCTTCCAGGCCTTTGATCGCCGTGGAAATGGCCGGTTGGGCGATGTACAGCTTGCGCGAGGCCTCGGCGACGCTGCCGCATTCGACGGTGGTGATGAAGTACTTCAATTGACGCAGGTTGTAGGCAGCCACGGCAAACCTCGGGGTGGATGGACTCGACATCCAGGCAATTTTTGCGCCGACTGCATCCGTTCTGACGACGGTGTTGTTGTGCCTGAACAATAACCACATACCGCGCAACCGTGGAGATGGGCTGCCCAGTTTTTTCATGGTCTGCGAAGACATTTTTACTATTTTTCCTCGACACGGGCCTGGGCCACCATCCAGACACAAGAAAAGCCCATGGAGCATCTGAACGTGTTCGAGCTTGCATATTGGCAAAAAAAAGCCGCTGCGCTGCAGTTTCCCGACCTGGCCGTGATCGACGGTAAAGCGCGTTCGGCGCAATCGGGCCAGACCTTCGCCGCGATCAACCCGGCCACCGGCCAGTGCCTGGCCCATGTGACCGCTTGCGGTGCTGAAGATGTCGACGCCGCGGTCAGCAATGCGCGGCAAGTGTTCGAGGCCGGCACCTGGGCGGCGCGTTCGCCGGCTGAGCGCAAGCAAGTGCTGCTGCGTCTGGCCGATCTGATCATGAGCCACCGCGAAGAACTGGCACTGCTGGATTCGCTGAACATGGGCAAACCGGTGATGGACGCCTACAACATCGACGTGCCGGGCGCCGCCGGGGTGTTTCGCTGGTACGCCGAAAGCCTCGACAAACTCTACGACCAGATCGCACCGAGCGCACAAAACGTGTTGGCGACGATTACTCGCGAAGCATTGGGCGTGGTCGCCGCCGTGGTGCCGTGGAACTTCCCGCTGGACATGGCCGCGTGGAAACTCGCGCCAGCGCTGGCGGCAGGCAATTCGGTGATCCTCAAACCCGCCGAGCAATCGCCTTTCTCCGCCCTGCGTCTGGCCGAGCTGGCGCTGGAAGCCGGGTTGCCGGCGGGCGTGCTGAACGTGCTGCCGGGCCTTGGCGAACAAACCGGCAAAGCCCTCGGTTTGCACCCGGACGTCGATTGCCTGGTGTTCACCGGCTCCACTGAAGTCGGCAAATATTTCATGCAGTATTCCGCGCAATCGAACCTGAAACAGGTGTGGCTGGAGTGCGGCGGCAAGAGCGCCAACCTGGTGTTCGCCGATTGTCAGGACCTGGATCTGGCGGCCGAGAAAGCCGCGTTCGGGATCTTCTTCAATCAGGGCGAAGTCTGTTCGGCCAACTCACGATTGCTGGTGCAGCGTTCGATCCATGACGAGTTCGTCGAGCGTCTCAAGGTGCAGGCCGAACGCTGGTTGCCGGGCGATCCGCTGGACCCGTCTAGCAGCGCCGGGGCGATTGTCGACAGCCGCCAGACCGCGCGCATCATGAAGTTCATCGAGCAAGCCGAGCGCCAGGGCGCGACCAAGGTGTGTGGCGGTCGGCAGTCGATTTTCAACGGCTCCGACAATTTCATCCGGCCGACGATTTTTACCGGCGTGACCCCGAACATGCCGCTGTTCCGCGACGAAGTGTTCGGCCCGGTGCTGGCGGTCACCACGTTTGATGACGAGGCACACGCCTTGCAGCTGGCCAACGACAGCGTCTACGGTCTGGCTGCGTCGCTGTGGACCGACGACCTCAATCGCGCCCACCGCGTGGCGCGGCAATTGCGCGCGGGCACGGTGTCGGTGAACAGCGTCGATGCGCTCGACGTGACGGTGCCGTTCGGCGGTGGCAAGCAGTCCGGTTTCGGCCGTGACCTGTCGCTGCACTCATTCGATAAATACACCCAGTTGAAGACCACCTGGTTTCAGCTGCGCTAAAAACAAAACGGAGAACTGGCGATGACCACACCACGTGAAACCCGCGACTACCAGGCCGCCGACGCTGCGCACCACATCCACGCATTCGTCGATCAGAAGGCGCTCAACGACGAAGGGCCGCGGGTGATGGTCCGTGGCGAGCGCCTGCACCTGTGGGACAACGATGGTCGGCGTTACCTCGACGGCATGTCCGGGCTGTGGTGCACCAACCTCGGTTACGGGCGCAAGGACCTGGCGGCGGCAGCCACTCGACAGCTTGAGCAATTGCCGTACTACAACATGTTTTTCCACACCACCCACCCACAAGTGATCGAGCTGTCGGAGCTGTTGTTCAGTCTGTTGCCGGGGCACTACAGCCACGCGATCTACACCAACTCCGGCTCCGAAGCCAACGAGGTGCTGATCCGCACCGTGCGTCGTTACTGGACGATCCTCGGCAAGCCCGAGAAGAAAGTCATGATCGGTCGCTGGAACGGTTATCACGGCTCGACGCTGGCGGCGACGGCGCTCGGTGGCATGAAGTTCATGCATGAAATGGGCGGCATGCTGCCGGACATCGAGCACATCGACGAGCCGTACTTCTTCGCCCACGAAGGCAACCTGACCCCGGACGAATTTGGCTTGCGGGCGGCGCAGCAACTGGAAGCGAAAATTCTCGAACTCGGCGCGGACAAGGTCGCCGGGTTTATCGCCGAACCGTTCCAGGGCGCGGGCGGGATGATCTTCCCGCCAGAAAGTTACTGGCCGGAAATTCAGCGGATCTGTCGCAAGTACGACGTGCTGTTGTGTGCTGATGAAGTGATCGGCGGCTTCGGTCGCACTGGCGAATGGTTCGCCCACGAGCACTTCGGTTTCGAGCCGGACACGCTGTCGATCGCCAAGGGTCTGACCTCGGGTTACATCCCCATGGGCGGGCTGATTCTGTCGAAGAAAATGGCCCGGGTGCTGGTGGAGCAGGGCGGGGTGTTTGCCCATGGCCTGACCTATTCGGGGCACCCGGTGGCGGCCGCAGTGGCCATCGCCAACCTCAAGGCATTGCGCGATGAAGGCGTGGTGACTCGGGTCAAGGATGACATCGGGCCGTACCTGCAAAAGTGCTTGCGCGAGGTGTTTGGTCATCACCCGTTGGTGGGGGATATCCAGGGTGTCGGGATGGTCGCAGCGTTGCAATTGGCCGAGGACAAAGCCAGCCGCAAGCGCTTTGCCAATGAGAACGACATTGCCTGGCGCTGCCGCACGATCGGGTTTGAGGAAGGGGTGATCATTCGCTCGACGCTGGGGCGGATGATCATGGCGCCGGCGTTGATTGCCAGTCGGGAGGAAGTGGATGAACTGGTCGGCAAGACCTTGAAAGCGATGGATCGTACGGCTCAGGAATACGGCCGGCTCTGACCTTGTAGG